>NZ_JBEPOH010000001.1:3949473-5265964 GCF_040546685.1 Variovorax sp. OAS795 | reverse complement strand
TCCTTTTTGTGTGAGCACCCAAAAAGTGTTCACACAAAAAGGCAAGCAACGCAGAGTCTCCTCGGAGGCGCCGCGAAGCAGCTCCAGGCAGCAGGCTCGATGAGCAGGCTGCCACGGAGGCCGAAGAAAAAAACTTCCTTCGAAGTTGACGCGGTTTGAAAAAACAGTGCATAATCGAAGGCTGCGCTGAAACAGCTTCAGCGTCTCGCAGCGAAGGTTGCGGGGTGCGACAAGAGGGTGTTGAAAGCGAAAAAAGTTTGACGGTACTTAAAAAACCGTGATAGACTACAAGGCTTCGCTGATCGCAGCAAAGCAAGACGAAGCAGACGAAAGTTTGCTTCGGGGTTCGTTAAAAATTTACAGCCGATAAGCGTGGGCGTTTGAAGGTAATTGCGTAAGTTCTTCGGGACAAGTCGCAAGACTTAAAAACGCTCATGAGATAGAAGTGAAGTTCACTTTAATTCTTTTTTTATGAGTTTTGCCTCATCGCGAGATGGGGCGCAAAAATCAAGATCGAACTATAGAGTTTGATCCTGGCTCAGATTGAACGCTGGCGGCATGCCTTACACATGCAAGTCGAACGGCAGCGCGGGAGCAATCCTGGCGGCGAGTGGCGAACGGGTGAGTAATACATCGGAACGTGCCCAATCGTGGGGGATAACGCAGCGAAAGCTGTGCTAATACCGCATAAGATCTACGGATGAAAGCAGGGGATCGCAAGACCTTGCGCGAATGGAGCGGCCGATGGCAGATTAGGTAGTTGGTGAGGTAAAGGCTCACCAAGCCTTCGATCTGTAGCTGGTCTGAGAGGACGACCAGCCACACTGGGACTGAGACACGGCCCAGACTCCTACGGGAGGCAGCAGTGGGGAATTTTGGACAATGGGCGAAAGCCTGATCCAGCCATGCCGCGTGCAGGATGAAGGCCTTCGGGTTGTAAACTGCTTTTGTACGGAACGAAACGGCTCTTTCTAATAAAGAGGGCTAATGACGGTACCGTAAGAATAAGCACCGGCTAACTACGTGCCAGCAGCCGCGGTAATACGTAGGGTGCAAGCGTTAATCGGAATTACTGGGCGTAAAGCGTGCGCAGGCGGTAATGTAAGACAGTTGTGAAATCCCCGGGCTCAACCTGGGAACTGCATCTGTGACTGCATTGCTGGAGTACGGTAGAGGGGGATGGAATTCCGCGTGTAGCAGTGAAATGCGTAGATATGCGGAGGAACACCGATGGCGAAGGCAATCCCCTGGACCTGTACTGACGCTCATGCACGAAAGCGTGGGGAGCAAACAGGATTAGATACCCTGGTAGTCCACGCCCTAAACGATGTCAACTGGTTGTTGGGTCTTCACTGACTCAGTAACGAAGCTAACGCGTGAAGTTGACCGCCTGGGGAGTACGGCCGCAAGGTTGAAACTCAAAGGAATTGACGGGGACCCGCACAAGCGGTGGATGATGTGGTTTAATTCGATGCAACGCGAAAAACCTTACCCACCTTTGACATGTACGGAATTCGCCAGAGATGGCTTAGTGCTCGAAAGAGAACCGTAACACAGGTGCTGCATGGCTGTCGTCAGCTCGTGTCGTGAGATGTTGGGTTAAGTCCCGCAACGAGCGCAACCCTTGTCATTAGTTGCTACATTCAGTTGGGCACTCTAATGAGACTGCCGGTGACAAACCGGAGGAAGGTGGGGATGACGTCAAGTCCTCATGGCCCTTATAGGTGGGGCTACACACGTCATACAATGGCTGGTACAAAGGGTTGCCAACCCGCGAGGGGGAGCTAATCCCATAAAACCAGTCGTAGTCCGGATCGCAGTCTGCAACTCGACTGCGTGAAGTCGGAATCGCTAGTAATCGTGGATCAGAATGTCACGGTGAATACGTTCCCGGGTCTTGTACACACCGCCCGTCACACCATGGGAGCGGGTTCTGCCAGAAGTAGTTAGCCTAACCGCAAGGAGGGCGATTACCACGGCAGGGTTCGTGACTGGGGTGAAGTCGTAACAAGGTAGCCGTATCGGAAGGTGCGGCTGGATCACCTCCTTTCTGGAAACAAGCAATTTAATTTAAACGCCCACACTTATCGGTTGTTGGAAGAAGTCGAAGTCTTCATTGATTCTCGATTGGGTCTGTAGCTCAGCTGGTTAGAGCACCGTCTTGATAAGGCGGGGGTCGTTGGTTCGAGCCCAACTAGACCCACCAAATCTTCTGATTTCTCGTGTGAGAGTTTTGGGGGATTAGCTCAGCTGGGAGAGCACCTGCTTTGCAAGCAGGGGGTCGTCGGTTCGATCCCGTCATCCTCCACCAATAAATCGATACTTAAAATTCAACACCAAAGCGGCTTTGTGCGTGAGCATGAGGCTTCTTTGTTGTTGATCGAGATCTCTTGATCAATCGGCTGTTCTTTAAAAATTCATAGAGTCGAATCAGCGTTGCTGATGGAAACTGCACATTCGTAAAGGTTTAGTGCAGACCGTGCCATCAGCAACATAGAATTTTTGATTGCGTCAAAAGAAACTTCAATTTCGAGTCAAATCGAATTTTGAATGTAACGGCATAACGCGTCAGGTGAGAGACCTGACATATTCCTTGTGATGATTTTGTAGTTTCGCAAGAAACGTCAAAGTTATAGGGTCAAGTGAATAAGAGCACGTGGTGGATGCCTTGGCGATGATAGGCGACGAAGGACGTGATAGCCTGCGATAAGCTTCGGGGAGCTGGCAAATTAGCTTTGATCCGGAGATTTCCGAATGGGGAAACCCACCGAAAGGTATCGCATGATGAATACATAGTCATGCGAGGCGAACCGGGTGAACTGAAACATCTCAGTAGCTCGAGGAAAAGACATCAACCGAGATTCCGAAAGTAGTGGCGAGCGAAATCGGAGAAGCCTGTTAGTGATAGCACAAGACATAACGGAACAGTTTGGAAAGACTGGCCATAGCGGGTGATAGCCCCGTACGTGAAATGACCTGTGTGGTACTGAGCTAACGACAAGTAGGGCGGGACACGAGAAATCCTGTCTGAATATGGGGGGACCATCCTCCAAGGCTAAATACTCATCATCGACCGATAGTGAACTAGTACCGTGAGGGAAAGGCGAAAAGAACCCCGGGAGGGGAGTGAAATAGATCCTGAAACCGCGTGCTTACAAAAAGTAGGAGCCTCGTAAGGGGTGACTGCGTACCTTTTGTATAATGGGTCAGCGACTTACATTCAGTGGCAAGGTTAACCGAATAGGGAAGCCGTAGAGAAATCGAGTCCGAATAGGGCGATCAGTCGCTGGGTGTAGACCCGAAACCAAGTGATCTATCCATGGCCAGGATGAAGGTGCCGTAACAGGTACTGGAGGTCCGAACCGACTAGTGTTGCAAAACTAGCGGATGAGCTGTGGATAGGGGTGAAAGGCTAAACAAACTTGGAAATAGCTGGTTCTCTCCGAAAACTATTTAGGTAGTGCCTCAAGTATTACCATCGGGGGTAGAGCACTGTTTTGGCTAGGGGGTCATGGCGACTTACCAAACCAAGGCAAACTCCGAATACCGATGAGTACAGCTTGGGAGACAGAGCACCGGGTGCTAACGTCCGGACTCAAGAGGGAAACAACCCAGACCGCCAGCTAAGGTCCCTAAAATTGGCTAAGTGGGAAACGAAGTGGGAAGGCTAAAACAGTCAGGATGTTGGCTTAGAAGCAGCCATCATTTAAAGAAAGCGTAATAGCTCACTGATCGAGTCGTCCTGCGCGGAAGATGTAACGGGGCTAAGCCAGTTACCGAAGCTGCGGATTTGCAATTTATTGCAAGTGGTAGGAGAGCGTTCTGTAAGCCTGTGAAGGTGCGTTGTAAAGCGTGCTGGAGGTATCAGAAGTGCGAATGCTGACATGAGTAGCGTTAAAGGGGGTGAAAAGCCCCCTCGCCGTAAGCGCAAGGTTTTCTACGCAACGTTCATCGGCGTAGAGTGAGTCGGCCCCTAAGGCGAGGCAGAGATGCGTAGCTGATGGGAAACAGGTCAATATTCCTGTACCGTTATATAGTGCGATGTGGGGACGGATCTTAATAGGTCATCCAGTTATTGGATTATTCTGGTTTAGTTGGATGTAGGCGTGCATTAGGCAAATCCGGTGCACATATACCGAGGCCAACGATCGAGCGGACTTGTCCGTGAAGTGACTGAACGAGGTTCCAGGAAAAGCCACTAAGCTTCAGCTATATACGACCGTACCGCAAACCGACACTGGTGCGCGAGATGAGTATTCTAAGGCGCTTGAGAGAACTCAGGAGAAGGAACTCGGCAAATTGACACCGTAACTTCGGAAGAAGGTGTGCCCTATTAGTGTGTAGTGAACAACGAAGCATGAATGGGTTGCAAAAAATCGGTGGCTGCGACTGTTTATTAAAAACACAGCACTCTGCAAACACGAAAGTGGACGTATAGGGTGTGACGCCTGCCCGGTGCTGGAAGATTAAATGATGGGGTGCAAGCTCTTGATTGAAGTCCCAGTAAACGGCGGCCGTAACTATAACGGTCCTAAGGTAGCGAAATTCCTTGTCGGGTAAGTTCCGACCTGCACGAATGGCGTAACGATGGCCACACTGTCTCCTCCTGAGACTCAGCGAAGTTGAAATGTTTGTGATGATGCAATCTCCCCGCGGAAAGACGGAAAGACCCCATGAACCTTTACTGTAGCTTTGTATTGGACTTTGAACAGATCTGTGTAGGATAGGTGGGAGGCTTTGAAGCAGGGTCGCTAGATCTTGTGGAGCCAACGTTGAAATACCACCCTGGTGTGTTTGAGGTTCTAACCTAGGTCCATTATCTGGATCGGGGACAGTGCATGGTAGGCAGTTTGACTGGGGCGGTCTCCTCCCAAAGCGTAACGGAGGAGTTCGAAGGTACGCTAGTTACGGTCGGACATCGTGACGATAGTGCAATGGCATAAGCGTGCTTAACTGCGAGACTGACAAGTCGAGCAGATGCGAAAGCAGGACATAGTGATCCGGTGGTTCTGTATGGAAGGGCCATCGCTCAACGGATAAAAGGTACTCTGGGGATAACAGGCTGATACCGCCCAAGAGTTCATATCGACGGCGGTGTTTGGCACCTCGATGTCGGCTCATCTCATCCTGGGGCTGTAGCCGGTCCCAAGGGTATGGCTGTTCGCCATTTAAAGAGGTACGTGAGCTGGGTTTAAAACGTCGTGAGACAGTTTGGTCCCTATCTTCCGTGGGCGCTGCAGATTTGAGGAAGCCTGCTCCTAGTACGAGAGGACCGGAGTGGACACACCTCTGGTGTATCGGTTGTCACGCCAGTGGCATTGCCGAGTAGCTAAGTGTGGAAGAGATAACCGCTGAAAGCATCTAAGCGGGAAACTCGTTTCAAGATGAGATCTGCCGGGGCCTTGAGCCCCCTAAAGAGTCGTTCAAGACCAGGACGTTGATAGGTCAGGTGTGGAAGCGCAGTAATGCGTTAAGCTAACTGATACTAATTGCTCGTGCGGCTTGACCCTATAACTTTGATCAGTCTGATCAAGGTGTTATGCCAAGTTGACGCATTCAAAATACATTCAAGCAAGCGCAAGACAATTGCGCGCTGATTCCAAACTCTATGAATTCGTTGTGTTGATCATGTGATCAGCACAGCAACAAGTTATGCCTGATGACCATAGCGACGTGGTACCACTCCTTCCCATCCCGAACAGGACAGTGAAACGCGTCAGCGCCGATGATAGTGCGGGTTCCCGTGTGAAAGTAGGTCATCGTCAGGCTCTTACAGCCTGGAAAAGCCCAACACAGCGTGTTGGGCTTTTTCTTTTGGTGCTTCAAGAAAGCGCGTCATCATCAGATGGCGCGCTTTTTTTATTGCCAAACGGACGCTAGATATTGCGGATGCCAGACGCGTGTATTTCGGCAGCGCCCGCACCGGCCAATTCAGCCAGGATATCGTCGGTCAATTGGCGCAATTCCACCCCGGCAAAGAAGCGCGAGTGAATCATCCCGAGGTACGCCGCGCTCTGGAGCCATGCTTCCCAGTCGCCGAAAGCGATGGATTGCACTTCCAGCAGCTTGAACTTCATGAGCACCTTGATGGCGTGCCGCGCATGCTTCACGGGATCGCGCTGCAGACCGTCGAGCCGCCGGCGCGCAACGGCCAGGGCGCTCGCCACGTCATCGAAGACGCGGCCGTGTCCTGGAATGACGTGCAGTGGCGCCAGTGCCTCGATCCGATCGAGCGTGGCCGCCACGTCGTCGAATGACGGCTCCCCGGCGAGCTCGGGAAAGGCAACGCCGAAGCCGTTCTCCCACAAGGCGTCCGCTGAAATCAGCGTTCGCGAAGCGGGGTCGAACAGGATGATGGAATGGGGATCGTGCCCCGGCGCGCCGTGCACCTGCCAGGGAGTGCCCCCGAGCATGCATTCCGCCCCGGGCCGCAGCAACCCGCTGAATCGAAAGGGCGGGCAGATCTGTCCCGTGGCAAGGAAGCTCAGTTTGCTTTCGTCCCAGCGTTCCACCAGTGCCGCTTCGCCTGGCGGGATGTCGGTGCGAAGCCCGGCATAGCGCTGCTGCAAGGCCGCATTGCCGCCGCAGTGGTCGCTGTGCAGATGCGTATTCAGGACCCGGTCGAGCGGCCGCGTTCCCAACGCCGATTCGACCAGCGCCAAGGTCTGACCGGCATGCGTGACATAGCCGGTGTCGACCAACGCGGTCTCGTCGGCGCCGATGAACAGGATGTTGTTCGAAGAGAGCCAGCCGCGCTCGAAGACGACGAGATTCGCCGGCAGCCCGGCCGCAGCTTGACGGCTCATTCAGGCGCTCGTGCTGGTGCGCAGTTCGCGCCGCAGGATCTTCCCGACATTGGTTTTGGGCAGCGAATCGCGGAACTCGATGTGCTTCGGCCGCTTGTAGCCCGTGAGCTGCCCACTGCAGTATTGCATCACCGCGTCTTCCGTGAGCGTCGGATCCCTTCGCACCACGAAGACCTTGATCGCCTCGCCCTGTTTTTCATCGGGCACGCCGACGGCGGCGCATTCGACGACCCCGGGGCAGAGCGAGATCACGTTCTCCAACTCGTTCGGAAACACGTTGAAGCCGCTGACCAGGATCATGTCCTTCTTGCGGTCGACGATGCGGCTGTAGCCGTCCTCCTGCATGACGGCGATGTCGCCGGTACGCATGAACCCGTCGGCCGTGAAGGCGGCGGCCGTTTCGGCCGGCTGGTTGTAGTAGCCCGTCATCACGTTGGGGCCCTTGATGCAGAGCTCGCCCGGCGTTCCGACTGGCAGGGAGTTGCCTTCATCGTCCTTGATGGCGATCTCGATGCTGGGCAAGGGCAGCCCGATGGTGCCGGTGAACTCGGTGTTCGACACCGGATTGTTGGTGCCGATCGCGCAGGTTTCGCTCATGCCCCAGCCTTCGATCATCGGGCAGCCCGTGGCTTCGAACCACCGTCGTGCCGTCCCCTCGGAGGCCGCCATTCCCCCGGCCTGCGACACGAACAGCGTGGAGAAATCGATCGACTTGAATTCGGGATGCATCAGCAGCGCATTGAACAGCGTGTTCACTGCCGGCAGCATGTGGAACGGCCGCTTCTTCAGCACGGCGATGAACTTGTCGAAGTCGCGCGGGTTCGGCACCAGCGTCATGTGCGAGCCCTGGCGGATCACCAGCAGGCAGAGCGTGAGCGCGAAGATGTGATACAGCGGCAGCGCCGCAATGCTGTTGACCTTCGACAGGTCGCCCGCCCTGGACAGCGCGGGCGTGAACCAGGCCTCGGCCTGCAAGGTGGCCGCAACGATGTTGCGATGCGTCAGCACCGCTCCCTTCGAGAGCCCGGTGGTGCCGCCGGTGTACTGCAGGAAGGCGATCGAATCGAGCGTGCTCTGGTCCGCCGCGAGCGGCCGCCCGCGGCCTTGCTCGATGACCTTGGAAAAAGGCGTCACGGTGCGGCCGTTGCCCATGGGCAGCTTGAACGGCGGAACCATCTTCGCGAGGTGGCGCACCGCGACGGTGATCCAGGCCCCGTAGAGGCCGCCCAGCAGATCGCCCATCGAGGTGACGACCACGTGCTTGACGGGCGTGCGCTCGATCACCTGCTCCAGCGTTGCCGCGAAGTTCTCCAGGATGACGATGGCCGTCGCGCCCGAGTCCTTGAGCTGATGCTCGAGCTCGCGCGCCGTGTAGAGCGGATTGACGTTGACGCAGGTATAGCCCGCCCGCAGCACGCCGCACATCGTGACCGCGAACTGCGGCACGTTGGGCAGCATGATCGCCACCCGCGCGCCCGGCTCGAGCCCGAGCGACTGCAGCCATGCGCCCAGCGCCTTGGACAGCTGGTCGAGTTCGCCGTACGACATCCACCGCTCCATGCAGACCGAGAACGGCCGCTCGGCGTAGCGCCCGAAGGCCTCGTCGAACATGTGGGGCAGGGACCGGTACTGCTCCGGGTGAATCTCGTGCGGCACGTCGGCCGGGTAGTTCTGTCGCGCGGATGTCTGCATGCAAGCTCCTTTTGCGCGGATTGTGGGAGCCAGATGCCTCCACCCGCCAGCGGGCTTGTCCTAGGAGCAGGGTGCGCGCTGTCGCGCGCG
This sequence comes from Variovorax sp. OAS795, assembly GCF_040546685.1. Taxonomy (NCBI): domain Bacteria; kingdom Pseudomonadati; phylum Pseudomonadota; class Betaproteobacteria; order Burkholderiales; family Comamonadaceae; genus Variovorax; species Variovorax sp. OAS795. The sequence goes on along the minus strand of NZ_JBEPOH010000001.1, from coordinate 5,257,376 downwards.
CGATAGCGGTGGTTGTCAGGCCTTGCCGGTCTCGCCGGGCAACAGCACCCCCGCAGGGATGTCCGACTCGACCTCGAGCGCGCGATAGAGCGGCGTGAAGTCGGGCGCCGTGAGTTCGAACAACTGCGCGAAGCTCTCGATCACGAAATAGTTGGCTTGGTACGTGTCGATCTTGTAGAGCGTGCGCATGGTGCGCAGCAGGTCCAGCGGCAGCCTGTGCGGCTCGCTGCTGCGCACCGCGTGCTGCAATTCGCCCACCGAGCTCAGGATGCCGGCACCATAGGCGCGCAGGCCGTCGGGCTGGCGGATCAGGCCGAACTCGACCGTGTACCAGTAGAGCCGTGCCAGCTTCTCGCCTGCACCCAATTCATGCGCCTTGATGCCGCCTTGGCCATAGCGCTGCACGTAGTCGGCAAAGGTGGGGTCGAACAGCATCGGCACATGCCCGAACAGGTCGTGGAACACATCGGGCTCGACGATGTAGTTGAACTCGTCGGGCTTGCGGATCCAGTCGGTCACCGGGAACTTGCGGTTCGCCAGCAGGGTGAAGAACGGCAGCTCGGGAATCAGGCCCGGCACCGCGACGATCTCCCAGCCGGTCGCGCGGTGCAGCCGCTCGTTGATTTCCTCGAACCGGGGAATGCGGTCCTTCACCCCCAGCAAGGGCAGGGCGTTGATGAACGCATCACAGGCCAGGCCGGGCAGTTGCGCGGCCTGCCGCTCGTAGAGCCGCTTGTAGGTGTCGTGGTCGGCTGGCGTGTAGCTGGCCCAGTCCTGCGGGCAGGTGTAGTCGGCCTGCACCACGCCGCCGCGCGAATAATCGCCGCGCGGCGGGCGGTCGGAAGCGCCGTAGACAACGGGCGTGGCAGCGGCAGGCGCGGTGGCGGCAAGGATGTCCATGGGAAGTTGTTCTCTGGTTATTTGAGCCAGCGGTCCATCACGCGCTGGAAGTCGCCGCCGGCCTGCTGCAGGTGCAGCCATTGGTCGACGTAGGCCTTGAAGGCCACGTCGTCCCTCGGCAGCATCCAGGCCATCTCGCCGTATTGCAGCGGCTTGTCCGGATTGACGGCGCAAAGCCCCGGCTTGAGCTTCTGTTGCGTGATGGCTTCAGCGGATTCGGTCACGAACACGTCAGCGCGGTTGGCAAGGATCTCGTCGAAGATCGTCACGTTCTCTCCGTGCAGCGTGAGCTTGGCCTGCTTGAAGTTGGCGCGTGCAAATCGCTCGTTGCTGCCGCCCGGGTTGAAGATGACCCGCGTCGAAGGCTTGTCGATGTCGGCCACGGTCTGGTACTTGGCAACATCGGCGCAGCGCGCAATGGGCGCCTTGCCGTTCACCATGTAGGGCGTGCTGAAGAAGGCGCGCTTCTGCCGGTCGGTGGTGACGGAAACGCCGCCCACGGCCAGGTCGCATTTGCCGGCAGCCAGGTCGGGCAGCAGGTTGGCCCAAGTGGTCTTCACCCATTCGGGCTTGGCGCCCAGGCTCGCGCTGAAACCCGTCATCAGGTCCACGTCGATGCCTTCGAAGGTGCCGTCGGCCTTCTGGAAGCTGAACGGCTTGTAGTCTCCCGGCGTGCAGATGCGCAGCGCCGAGGCCTTCTGCACCGCGTCCAGGCGCGAGGCGCCGGCGCCCGGCGCCGCTGGTGCCATGGCACAGCCCGAGAGAACGGCTGCAGCCGCGACAAGGGTCAAGCCGATCGAAAACGTGCTGCGCATGGGGGCTCCTGGCCAGTGAAAAGAGGCGTTTATTTTGCGGCCGTCAACACGCCGCGGCGCATCTGGTCGAGCTCGATGCTTTCGAACAGCGCCTTGAAGTTGCCGTTGCCGAAGCCGTCATCGCCCTTGCGCTGGATGAACTCGAAGAAGATCGGCCCAAGCTGGTTCTCGCTGAAGATCTGCAGCAGCAGGGCGTCCTTCTTGCCGTCGATCAGGATCTTGCGCTTCTTCAGTTCGGCCACGTCCTCGCCATGTCCGGGGATGCGCTTGTCGACCAGTTCGTAGTAGGTGTCGATGGTGTCGAGCAGCGTGACGCCATTGGCGCGCAGCGCATCGACGGTGTCGTACAGGTTGTCCGAGCCCATCGCGATGTGCTGGATGCCTTCGCCGCGGTACATGTCCAGGTACTCCTGGATCTGGCCGGCCTGCTCCTTGCCCTCTTCGTTGATCGGGATGCGGATCTTGCCGCACGGGCTGGTCATGGCCTTGCTCTTCACGCCCGTGACCTGGCCTTCGATGTCGAAGTACTTGATCTCGCGGAAGTTGAAGAGCTTCTCGTAGAAAGCGGCCCAGACGTTCATGCGGCCGCGGTACACGTTGTGCGTCAGGTGGTCGATGTAGGTGAGGCCGTTGCCCTTGGGCGCGAGCGCGTCCTTCGACGCCACGCCCGGCAGCGGTTCGAAGTCGACGTCATAGAAGCCGATGTTGCCGATGTCGCCGGGCTGCGCGCCGTTCTTGCCGGGCCAGCGGTCGACCAGGTAGATCAGGCTGTCGCCGATGCCCTTGATGGCCGGGATGTTCAGTTCGCCAGGGCCTGCCTTGTCGGCAAATCCCCAGGCGCCGAGAGAGGTGGCGCGTTCGTAGGCCTGCTTGGCATCCTGCACGCGGAAGGCGATGGCGCAGACGCTCGGGCCGTGCTCGCGCGCAAAGCGCTGCGCGAACGAGTCGGGTTCGGCGTTCACGATGAAATTGATCGTGCCCTGGCGGTAGAGCAGCACATTCTTGTGGCGGTGCTTGGCCACGGCCGTGAAGCCCATGCGCTCGAACACCTTGCCCATCGCGACCGGGTCGGGTGCCGCATATTCGATGAATTCGAAGCCATCCGTGCCCATCGGGTTCTCCCAAGGCGTGAAGGGGGGCGCGTCGGTGTGGCTCATGTGGGGTCTCCAGAAGGGCGGGTTCGAATGAATGAAATGGCCGGCGGGTGGCGTGAATGCGGCCAGTCATGCACTGTAGGGCGGATGCCGCTCACGTTTTCAGCGTTGTTGGGCGCAGATGCTGGCTATCACGCAGTAAAACTGCGAAAATTATGTGATGGAAGCATTGGACAAGATAGATCGGATGATTCTGCGCACGCTGCAAGCAGACGGCCGAGCCACCTACGACCAGATCGCCGAGCAGGTGAGCCTGTCGCCGAGCGCCGTGCTCCGACGGGTCAAGCGGCTGGAAGAAAGCGGCGTCATCGACCGCTACGTCGCGCTCGTCCGGCCCGAGGTCATCGGGCTCGGGCTCACCGCTTACCTCAACGTCCGGCTCGAAAAGCACACCGAGAGCCACAAGCGCAATCCCATGGACTTGTTCCGGGCTAGCGTGCAGACTTGGCCCGAAGTCGTCGAATGCGCGGCCCTCACGGGTGACATGGATTACCTCCTGCGCGTGGTGGTCGCCGACATGGGTCACTACAGCCGCTTCATCATGGACACCCTGCTCAAGCACCCCAGCGTGGAAGATTGCAAGACCAGTTTCGTTCTCGACCGAGTCAAGGCCACCACGGCCCTGCCGGTCTAGCTGGCCGCGGGTTGTGAAACCACGCGCCATCGGGCAATGATTCCGCCTATGAAGCCCGAAAGTACCCACACTGGCTTGTTGTTTAAGGGAAAACCCTTATATTTGAGCCATGCTTACCGCCAAGACCCTCCTGAAGGCGTCTCTCGGCCTCGGCTCTTTCCTGAAAGCGCCCATGGTTGAGGCGCAACCGCGAGCGAGCTCCGCGCCCTCGCCCTCTCCCGTCATGGTGCCGATCCGTTCGATCGGCCCGCGCGAGCGCGACCGCATCGCGCAACACCTGCTCGCACTGAGTCCGCACGACCGCTACCTGCGCTTCGGCTACGCCGCGGCCGACGAGCAGGTGCAGCGCTACGTGGACGGGCTCGACTTCGACCGCGACGAGCTGTTCGGCATCTACAACCGCCGGCTCGACCTGATTGCGATGGCCCACCTGGCCTTCGCCCCGGACGACCAGCACAGCGACTGCGCCGAGTTCGGCGTTTCGGTGGCTGCGCACGCGCGCGGCCGTGGCTATGGAGCCCGCCTTTTCGAGCGTGCCGTCGTCGTGGCGCGCAACGAAGGCGTGGGCATGCTGTTCATTCATGCGCTGAGCGAAAACGCCGCCATGCTGAAAATCGCCCGCAACGCCGGCGCCACCGTGGTGCGCAGCGGTTCCGAGTCCGAGGCGCACCTGCGGCTGCCGAGCGCCACCTTCGACAGCCGCATGAGCGAAATCGCGCTCGAGCACTACGCCGCGGTCGATTTCCAGCTCAAGACCCGCGCCAAGCAGTTCTGGGCTTTCCTGGCCAGCGTGCAGGAAGTGCGCAGCGGCATGCGCGACGCGCGCAGCAAATCCGCCCCTTGAGCGCCCCCGGGGCAAGGGCCATGAGGGCGTGCAGTGGAGCATGTCACGCGCATCCGGTATCCTTGCAGCTCTTCAACTACGCCTCCCGCAGTGGCCGAACCTCACTCTGATCGCGCTCCCGTCGAACGGGAGGACAAGCGCGGCTTTCTCCAGAAACTGGCCGAATTCATTCACCCCGGCCCCGACTCGCGCGACGAACTGATCGAAACCCTCGCCGATGCCGAGGACAACGAGGTGATCGGCGCCGAATCGCGCGTGATGCTCGAAGGCGTGCTGCGCATGGCCGACATGACGGCCGGCGATGTGATGGTTGCCGCTCCGCGCATGGACCTGGTAAACATCGACGCGCCGTACGACGCACTGCTGCACCTGGTCATCGACACCGCGCACTCGCGTTTCCCGGTGTACGAGGGCGAAAAAGAAAACATCATCGGCATCCTGCTCGCGAAGGACCTGCTCAAGCTGCAGCGCGCGCCGGGGCTCAACATCCGCGCGCTGCTCCGGCCCGCCACCTTCGTTCCCGAGAGCAAGGGCCTGAACGACCTGCTGCGCGAATTCCGCGGCAACCGCAACCACCTGGCCATCGTGATCGACGAGTTCGGCCGCGTGGCGGGCCTCATCACCATCGAGGACGTGCTCGAGCAGATCGTCGGCGAGATCGAAGACGAGTTCGACATCGCCGAGGACGAAGGCGACATCTTCGGCCTGGCCGACCACACCTATCGCGTCTCGGGCGACACGCCGATCGAACGCGTGGCCGAGGCCTTCGGCATCACCTTCGACGAAGAACAGCTGACCGAAGACTTCGACACCATCGGCGGCCTCATCGCACACGAAATGGGCCACGTGCCCAAGCGCGGCGAGCACCACGCAATCGGCGGCTTCGACTTCGTCGTGCTGCACACCAAGGGCGGCGCCGTGCGCTGGTTCAAGGTGTCCCCGGCCCGCGGCAGCGACGCGGCCGACTGATGCCGCTGCCCGCAGCGGCAACGCTCCGCACTTCCCGCATCTTTTCGGCCGTGGGGCTGCTGCGCCTCCTGGGCTTTGCGCTGGCCGGCCTCGCGCAGGCCGCCGCCATCGCTTGGCCCTCCAATGGACACCCGCTCTGGTGGCTGCAGCTCGCCTCGCTCGCGGTGCTGGTCGGCCTGCTCGACCGGCTGCGCGCCGAAGGGGCGGGATGGCGCCGCGCGGGCCTGCATGGCTGGCTCTTCTCGACTGCCTGGCTCACCGGCAGCTTCTGGTGGCTCTTCATCTCGATGCACACCTATGGCGGGCTGCCAGCGCCACTCGCGGCCCTCGCGGTGTTCTCGCTCGCGGCGGCGCTCGGGCTCTACTACGCCGCGGCCTGCGCCTGGTTTGTCGCACGGGGTCCCAAGGGGCCCGTGGCCAGCGCCTTGCTCTTCGCGGCCCTGTGGACGCTGGCCGAGCTCGTGCGCGGCAGCTGGTTCACCGGCTTCCCCTGGGGTGCCGGCGGCTATGCGCACGTGGAGGGCCCGTTGGCCGCGTGGGCGCCGTGGATCGGCGTGTACGGCATCGGCGCGGTCGCTGCGCTCGCGGCGGCCCTCGTCGCGCTGACGCGGCCCGCCCGCACCTTGGGGTTGGTCCAGGCCGTGGTCCTGGTCGCCGTGGTCTTCGCTGCGCCGCACCTGGCCGACCCGCTGCCCGCCGGTGCGCGCGGCGCCAAGGGATCGAGCGGCCACCTGCCCATGGCCTTGCTCCAGGGCAACATCCCGCAAGACGAAAAATTCATTCCCGGCGGCGGCATCGACCTGGCGCTGCGCTGGTACGGAGAACAGCTGCGCGATGCCGGGGCTTCGCTCGTGGTGACGCCGGAAACCGCGCTGCCGCTGCTGCCGCAGCAATTGCCGGCGGGCTACCTCGAGGCCATCCAGTCGCGCTACAGCCAAGGGACGCAGGCCGCCATCGTCGGCTTGCCGACGGGCGGTCAAGGCACCTACAGCAATGCGGTGCTCGGGTTCAAGCCCGGTGCGGCAGCGCCCTACAGCTACAGCAAGCACCACCTCGTTCCGTTCGGCGAATTCATTCCGCCGGGCTTTCGCTGGTTCATCCGGATGATGAACATTCCCCTGGGCGATTTCGCCCGCGGCGGGCTCGCGCAGGCGCCATTCGCGTGGCAGGGCCAGCGCATCGCGCCCAACATCTGCTACGAAGACCTGTTCGGCGACGAGATCGGCGCGAACTTCAAGGACGAGGCCACGGCACCGACCATCCTGCTCAACGTGAGCAACATCGCGTGGTTCGGCAACTCGGTGGCCATCGACCAGCACCTGGCGATCTCGCGCATGCGCTCGCTCGAATTCGCGCGGCCGATGGTGCGGGCCACCAACACGGGCGCGACCGTGGTCATCGATGCGGCCGGCCGCGTCACGCACCAGCTGCCGCGGCTCACGCGCGGCGTGCTCGAGGCCTCGGTCGAGGGCCGCACCGGCCTCACGCCCTTCGCGCGCTGGGTGGCGCCGTTCGGCCTCTGGCCGCTCTGGATCACGGTCCTTGCGATCGTGGCCATCGCTTTCCTGCTGCGCCGCCGCCAGGGCTGAGGCGCAGCAAATCCTCGTCAGGCCGTTGCCGGCGCGGATTTCACGGGCCAGTCGCGCAGCTTGCCCGGGTTCAGCAGCCCCATCGGATCGAAGCGCTTCTTCACCTCGATGACCTCTGGGGGCAATGCCCCGCCGGCCTTGCCGTCCTCCACGATGTTCACGTGCGGGTTGTTGATGTGCACGCCATGCGCACGATGGATGCCGATGATTTCCGCCAGCCGCTCCTCGGTGCTGAAGCGCACCAGCTGCAGGCCGCTGCAGGTCATGAGGCCCGCCACGTTGCGCAGGAACTCGACGTGCATCAGCACCTCGCCGCCCAGCAGCTTCTCCATCTCGATGACCTGCTCGACGTGGCGACCCGGCACGAAGCCGCTTTGCAGGTAGGTCAGCGTCGGATCGATCTTGAGCGCATGCAGCGTCGTGTGGTTCCAGGTGAATTCCATCAGCGTGCGGTTGCTCTTTTGCACTTCGGCCGCGGTCTTGCGGTAGCTCACGGTGCCGCCATATGCTTCGGCGAACTGCAGCATGGCGGGCTCGCACGATTCGGCGACCAGCGACAGCACGGTGTGGCAACCCTTGGGCAGATGCGCGGCAAGCTGCGCAAGGTGGTCCGATATCGGCGCACCGAAAAATGCGATCTCGCGCTTCACGACGCCCGGCGCATTCGCCAGCTTGTCGGCGAAATGCAGCGCATCTTCAAACTGTTCGAAGGTCACCAGCGTTTCGAGCCAGGGATGTGACGGTGCGAGCGCGACCTCGATCTCCAGCACGAGCCCGTTGGTGCCCCAGAGGTGATGCATGCGCATCGCTTCGGGCCCACGCAGCTCGACGACTTGCGGCTCCGGTTCGATGGTCATCGCGCGGATGCCCAGCACATTGCCCGGCGCACCGAGCGGCCCGTAGTTGATGGAGCCCACGCCGCCGAAGCCGCCGCCGAACAGGCCGCCCAGCGTGGCGCTGCGGTAAGTGGAGGGAAGGCAGCGCATTTCCTGGCCTGAAGGCAGTGTCTGCTTCTCGAGCTGGCCCAGGCGGATGCCGGCCTGCGCGCGCGCGACGCCCGGCTTCACCCACAGGAACGCGTTGTACCCCGTCATGTCGAGCACCACGCCGCCCGCGAGCGGCGTGGTCTGCCCGTAGTTGCCGGTGCCGCTGCCGCGCAGGGTGATCGGCACGCCGCGCCGCGCGCAGGCGCCGACCACGGCGCGAATCTCGTCCTCGGTGCGCGGACGCACGACCACGTCGGCGCGCTTGTCCTTCAGCTGGCGGTTCAGCACCGGGCTGAACCAGGAGAAGTCCTGCGACAACCGTGCCACGCGGCTTTCGTCGGTGATCCAGTCGAGTTCGGGCAGTTCGAGCAGCAGCTGTTCGATGGCGGAAATGGAAGCGTTCATGGTCAAGGTCTTCAATCCTGGGAAAGTTCGCTCGCATGCCACGAGCCCAGCGCCACCTTGGTGAGCCAGGCCATCAGCACGAACAGCGCGACACCGGTCAGCGAAATGAGCAGCAGGGCCGCGAACATGCGCGGGATGTTGAGCTGGAAGCCGGCCTGGAGGATCTGGTAGGCCAGCCCCGCGCCCGACCCACCGGTGCCGGCCACGAACTCGGCCACCACCGCGCCGATCAGCGCCAGCCCGCTCGAGATGCGCAGGCCGCCGAAGAAATACGGCAGCGCGCTTGGAATGCGCAGCCGCACCAGTTGCTGCCAGCGCGTGGCGCGGTTGAGCTTGAAATAGCTCTGCAGGTCCGGGTCGATGCTTCGCAGGCCGAGTGTGGTGTTGCTGATGATCGGGAAAAGCGCCACCAGCGCGGCGCATACCGTCATCGCCGCCACGGGGTTCTTCACCCAGATGATGATGAGCGGCGCCACCGCGACGATCGGCGTGACCTGCAGCAGCACTGCGTACGGGAACAGCGCCGTCTCGATGCGCTTGCTCTGCACGAACAGGAACGAGATCAGCACCCCCGCCACCGTTGCCAGCGCAAACGACAGCACCGTGATCTTGAGCGTCACCAGCAGCGCATTGCCGAGCGGCACCCAGTCGGTGACCAGCGTCTGCACCATGAGGAAGGGCGAGGGCACGAGGTAGGGCGGCAGCTCCATCGCGACCACCATCCACTGCCACAGCGCCACCAGCACCACGCCGATGAGCACCGGGTAGAGCACGCGCTGCACGCGCGGCTGGCCCAGGAGGGGCGGGCTCTTCTTCATCGCGCCATCTCCTCGTCGCCCTGGCTTGCGCGCAGCAGGCTGTCCTGCAGGCGCCGAGCATGGCGCGCGAATTCCGGCGTCACCATGAAATCGGGCGTGCGTGGATAGGGCTCGTCGATGTGGAACTGCTCCACCACGCGGCCCGGCCGCGCGGCCATCATCACCACGCGCGTCGAGAGGAACACCGCCTCATGGATCGAGTGCGTCACGAAGATCACCGTGAGTTTCTTCTTGCGCCACAGGTCGAGCAGGTCGGCGTCGAGCTTGTGGCGCGTGATCTCGTCGAGCGCACCGAAGGGCTCGTCCATCAGCAGCAGGTCGGGCTGCGTCACGAGCCCGCGCGCGATCGACACGCGCATCTGCATGCCGCCGGACAGCGCGCGCGGCAGCGCATCGGAAAATTTCTCCAGCCCCACCAGCGCAAGCGACTCCATCACGCGCGCATCGGCTTCCTTGCGCGGCACGCCGGCCAGGTCGAGCGGCAGCCGCACGTTGGTGCGCACGCTCGCCCAGGGCATCAGCGTGGCCGACTGGAACACGAACGACAGCTTGTGCGGGCAGCTGTGGATTTCGGCGACGGGCTTGCGCCACACCAGCAGGCGACCATCGGTCGGCTCGAGCATGCCCGCCACCATCTTGAGCAGCGTGCTCTTGCCGCAGCCCGAGGGGCCCAGCAGCGTGACGAACTCGCCTTCGGCGATCGACAGGTCCACCGGCAGCAGCGCCTGCGTGCCGTTGGGATAGGTCTTCTCGGCCGAGAGCACTTCCACCGCGGGAACGGCAGGCACCGCGGGCGGCGCGAGGGTGTGGGGTTCGATGCGGTTCATGGCAGAGGGCTCAAGGCAGGACCTTGGCGTCCTTCACGAACTCGGTGGTGTAGGTCTTCGCCAGTTCCACCTTGGCCGGGTCGAGCAGCTTGGCGCTCACCAGGAAGTCGTAGCTCGCCTTGGAGCGTGCATCGGTGATCACGCCGATGCCGAGCTTGGCCGCGTCGCCGCCGGTGACCATGCCCATTTCCTTCAGCTTGGCGACGCTGTAGGCCAGCTGGTCGTCGGTCATGTTGGGGTTGTCCTTCTTGATCAGCGCGTTGGCGGGCGCCGGGTCGGCGAGGTAGCTCTTCCAGCCCTCGGCCGAAGCTTTCACGAAGGCTTCGACCTGCTTGCTGCGGTCCTTCACGGTCTTTTCCATGCACGACACCGTGGTGGCATACGCCGGAAAGCCGTGGTCGCTGAACATGAGCACGGTGCTCTTCACGCCGGCCTTCTGGATGGCGTAGGGCTCCGAGGTCAGGTAGCCCTGCTGCGCGCTGTTCTTGTCGGCCACGAAGGGCTGGATGTTGAAGGTGTACGGACGCGTCTGCTCGTCGGTGAGGCCGAACCTGGCCTTGAGCCACGGCCAGTAGCCGCGGTTGGCCTGCGCGCCGATCAGCAGCGTCTTGCCTTTCAGGTCCTCGAACTTCTTGACGTCGTCGTGCGCGATCAGCACCTGCGGGTCCTTCTGGAAGAAGGCCGCCACATTGACCACCGGCACGCCGCCTTCGCGCACCTGCATCATCTGGATGTCGCTCGAACCCATGATGCAGTCGGCCTGGCCCGCGGCCATCATCTGGGTGATGTTGACCTGCGGGCCGCCCATCTTGATGGTCACGTCGAGCCCGTACTTCTTGTAGATGCCCTGCGCCACCGCCTGGTAGAAGCCGCCGTGCTCGGCCTGCGCATACCAGTTGGTCATGTAGGTGAACTTGTCCTGCGCCTGGGCCGGCGTTGCGGCGGCACACAGTGCGAGCGCGGCGGCGCCGGCCATGGAAAGAGCGGAAGAACGCATGGTGGGAACCTCTCGTGTCGGGTGGAAGAACAGCTTGAAAAAAATAGGGACCGATGCAAGGAGCGCGCCTCAGGCGGGCTGGTACGACTGCTGGATGAAGCCCTGCTGGTGGCCGCGCTCCCAGGTGGCTTCCTCGCGCACCACCCAGCGCAGCGCATGGAGTTCGGTGAGCGCCTGCACCCAGCTGTCGGACAGCGTGTCGAGGATCTCCTGGCCCTGCTCCCGCGTGGCGCTGGTCGGGTCGCCAATGACGCCACTGGGGCCGAAGTCGCGCGCGGTCCATGCGCAGGCCGGCCGGCCGTCGGCCGACAGCAGCTTGATCGGGAACGGCGGCGGAAAGTTGGCGGCCGCACGCTCCATGTGCACCGTGTCGGGCGCCAGCGCGAGCATCAGCGCGGTCTCGGAGTGGCCGGCGTGCATCGACAGGCGCTTTTCCTGCTCGCTGATCTGCTTGCTCGATGCATTCGGCAGCCGCGACACGCCATGCGGCACCACCACGAAGTCGCCATGCCGCAGCCGCAGTTCGCGCGCCGCCATTTCCAGCACCTGCGGCTGCCCGCCATGCCCGTTGGCAAAGAGCAGCTTGCGAAAGCCCGCGCGGTACACCGACTCGCCGATCTCCGTCACGGTCGACAACAGCGTGGTGCCGGTCAGCGTCATGGTGCCCGGAAAGTGCAGGTGCTCTTCGGACTTGCCGTAGGTGATGGTCGGCAGCGCGAAGGCGCGCACCTCGGCCGGCAGTTTTTCGAGCGCCTTGCCCATCACGCCCGAGGCGATCACGCTGTCGACCGAGCACGGCAGGTGCGGTCCGTGCTGCTCGATGGCACCGCAGGGCAGCACGATGACCGTGTTCTCGCGGTCGGGAAGCGCGGCGATCTCGGTCCAGCACAGGTAGGGCAGGAAGCGGTGGGGCGGAATGTAGCCGTGGAGCATGGGGTTCCTTGTTCGTTCGTCAGCGGGGATGAAAGGGCGCGGCGTCGCCGTGGGTCACGCGGCCGTCGCGCAGCACCACGCGGGCGGCGCTGCGCGAGGGCCAGCCGTGGCGGTCGGCCTCGGTGAACAGCACCAGGTCGGCCTTGGCGCCGACCAGCGTCGGCGGCGTGGTGGCGGGCGTGCGCTGCAGCCAGTCGCCGCGGCACAGTGCCTGCGACCAGTCGTCGAAAGGTTCGTCGAGCTGCGCCACCAGCGCGGCCGTGCCCAGCGCATCGACGGGGTCGAAGCTGCCGAGACGGCAGAACGGGTCTTGCACGTTGTCGCTCGCAAACAGCAGCGGAATGCCGCGTTCGCGCGCTTCCTTCACCAGCGTGATGCCGCGCAGGCGCGGTGTGCGGCCCGTCACGGCGTCCTGCAGCAGCAGGTTGGTGGCGGGCAGCGACACCACGGTGATCGGCGCTTGGGCCACCGCGTCGAGCGTGGCGAAGGCCTGGGCTTCGGATTGCGCGGCCAGCGCGCAGATGTGGCCGCAGACCACGCGGCCTTCGAAGCCGATCTCGCGCAGGATGCGGGCGGTGGCCTGCAGCCCGGTCGACGAGGGATTGAGTTCTTCATCGACGTGCAGGTCGACGTCGAGCTCGCAGGCCTGCGCCGACACCAGCAGGTTGCGCAGCGCGTTCTCGCTCCAATTGGTCGAGTGCACGAAGCCGCCCAGCAGCGCATGCGGTCCCGTGGCCTTCACCTGCCGGGCGAGCCGCAGGGCCTGCGCCGCATCCTCGAACAGCGGCAGCTTGATGAGGCTGACCTGCTCCAGCCGTACGCGGCCCGCCCATTCCTCTGCCAGCTCGGCCATCACCGGCCAGGCCAGGGGAATCGCATCCGGCTCCCACCAATCGACGTGCGTGCGCACGTGCGTGGTGCCGCATGCCCAGGCCCACTGCAGGCCGCGCGACGCGCGCTCGTGCACGTCGCGGGCGTTCCAGTGCACACGGTCGGCCAGCATCGCGTCGATCGCGCCCAGCAGTCCCGGCTGCACCGCTTTCATGCGCGGCAGCGTGAATGCCTTGTCCAAGTGCGTGTGGGCATCGACGAAACCGGGCAGCACCAGCGTGCCGGCAAGGTCCCAGCTGTCGGCCGGCAGCGCGGCGTCGTCCTGCGACGCGGGCCGCACCGACTGCACGCGGCCGGCATCCAGCGCGATGCGCGCCAGCACCGGCACACCGTCGTGGCGAGGCCAGCCGGCGGGCAGCAGCCAGCGCGGCAGGCGCGCGTTGCGAAGCAGGGCGGGCGCCTTCATGCGAAGCGCGCCATGGCGGTGCCCACGCGCGCCATGAAGCGCTTCCGCTGGGGCTCGGTCGCCACGTTCATGTGATAGTGGGCGTGGTAGTCCACGCGGGCACGACGGCCGGTGAGCCGCAGCAGGTAGCGCGTGACAATCCTGCGCGGCGGATCGCCCATGTACCAGGCCATCCAGCGCGGCCGGCCGTAGGTGACGACGGCACTGATGCGCTTGATGTGCGTGAGCATCGGCTTCACGTGGGCCGGGTCGCTGATGTCGAAGGCGACGCCCGGCATGAAGAGCCGGTCGAAGTAGCCCTTCAGCATTGCCGGCAGGCCGAAGCACCAGGTCGGAAAGCAGAACACGAGGCCCTCGGCCCACTGAAGCCGCTCCACATAGGGCTGGAGCGGCAGCTGGTTGGCCGGCACGTCGTGGTAGCCCAGCCGCTCCTGGCGCGAGAGCACCGGGTCGAAGCCCTCGGCGTACAAGTCGCAGTCGTCCACTTCATGCCCGGCCGCGCGCAGGTTCCTCAGCACTTCCTGGTGCAGGGCCGAATGGAAGCTGGTTTCGACCGGATGGCAGTAGACGACGAGCACGCGCATGTTTTTGACCGCTTAATCAGAGCAAGTGGTCAGCTTATGCAAGCGACGTGCCAGTCCGGACGCACCGGACTGGGGAATGGGGGGCGCTTTCTGCTTCGCTGCGGGCTGCGGCTAGTTCGCCTGGCGCGGCCAGAGCCGCACCGCCAGCGCCGCAGCGGCCGTGCCGGTCGCGAGACCCGTGACGCCGACCCAGCCCCATTGGGCGAGGGCCAATGCGCCCAGCGCCGAGCCGGCGGCCATGCCGATGAACATGGCGGTGAACAGCACGGCGTTGAGCCGGCTGCGGGCACCGGGCTCGATGCCGTAGACGATGGTCTGGTGCGCGATCAGCGCGGCCTGCATGCCAAGGTCGAAGCCGACGGCGGCCAGCGCCAGCAGCCAGAGCTGGGCGTGCGGCGGCATGAGCGGTGCGAGGCCCATGGCCGCGAAAGACACCACCACCAGCCCGGCGCCGAGGCGCGTCACCAGTTCCGGCCCGCGCCTGTCGGCCAGCCGCCCGGCCAGCGGCGCCGCGAGCGCGCCCGCCGCGCCGGCCAGGCCAAAGGCACCCGCGGCGGCGCTGCCCAGGTGGAAGGGTTCGCCGTGCAGCATCACGGCCAGCGTGGACCAGAAGGCGCTGAAGCCCACCGCCAGCAGGCCCTGCGCGAGGGCGGCGCGGCGCAGCGTGCCATGGCGCGACCACAGCGTGGCGAGCGAGCCGAGCAGCGCGCCATAGGCCAGGTGCGTGGTGGGCCGGAAGCGCGGCAGCCCGCGCCACGCGGCGGCGCCGACCAGCGCGATGCTGGCCGCGGCTGCGATGAACATCGAGCGCCAGCCGAAGTGCTCGGCCACGAAGCCGCTCACCACGCGCGACAGCAGGATGCCCAGCAAGAGCCCCGTCATCACGGTGCCGACCGTCTTGCCGCGCGAGGCTTCGGGCGCCAGGGTGGCGGCTGCCGGCACGATGTCCTGCGCCATCGTGGCCGCGAGGCCGATCGCCAGGCTGGCCGCGAGCAGCACGCCGATCGACGGCGCGGCGCCCGCCACCAGCAGCGCGACGCACAGCACGGCCGCCTTGGCCAGCACGATGCGGCGGCGGTCGAAGCGGTCGCCCAGCGGCGCCAGCAGCAGGATGCCGAGCGCATAGCCCAGCTGGGTGAGCGTGGGAATGAAGCCGACCGCCCGGCCGGACGCGCCGATGTCGGCGCCCAGCACCCCCAGCATCGGCTGGGCGTAGTACAGCGAAGCCACGGACAGGCCGGCGCCCGTCGCCAGCAGCAGCACCAGGGAGGCCGGCAGGTCGCGGGCCGCCGGGGCGGCGCCTTCGGCTGTCGCATGCGCTGGTTGAATGGAAGACATGGTGTTTACCCTTGAATATCTGGCAAGGGTTGAAATGTGCTCCCAAGAGAGAAGACTTGGTAGCCCTGCGGATTGCACAATGTCTATACGCAGAACGTATAAAGAGCTTCCCATGCCCAATCCTCCTTCTCCCGCCGCGGCCGACCGCATCGAGCTGATGCAGACCTTCGTCCACATCGTCGAGGCGGGCAGCCTGTCGGCCGCCGCCCAGCTGACGGGCGCGACGCAGCCCACCGTGAGCCGCCGCCTGCAGGCGCTGGAGCGCATGCTGGGCGTGCGCCTGCTGCGTCGCTCCACCCACGCCATGAAGCTCACCGAGGACGGCGAGCGCTGCTACGAGCGGGCGCGGGAACTCATTGCAGACTGGCACGCCTTCGAGGCCGACCTGCGCGGCGTCGGCGACGAGCCGGAGGGCATGCTGCGCGTGGTGGTGCCGCATGCGCTGGGCCAAACGCTGCTGGTCGGCCCGCTTGCCGATTACCTGCAGGCCTATCCACGGGTGTCCGTCGAATGGCTGCTGAACGACCGCCGGCCGGACTTCATTGCCGAGGGCGTCGACTGCGCGATCCAGGTGGGCGAGATCACCGACCCCATGGCCGTGGCGATCAAGCTCTCGGAAGTGCCGCGCGTGGTGGTCGCCGCACCCTCCGTGCTGGCCGGGAAGGAGCCGCCCGCGCACGCCGCCGAGCTGGCCGGGCTGCCATGGCTCGCGCTGCGCACCTTCTACCGCAACGAGTTGCTGCTCACCCACCGGCCGAGCGGCGAGACCGCACGCGTGGCCATCCGCCCGCGCATGAGCACCGACAGCCTCTATGCGCTCCAGAGCGCGGCGCGCATGGGCGTCGGCGCCTGCCTGGGCTCGGCCTGGCTCATGAAGGAAGACATCGCCACGGGCCGGCTGGTGCGGCTCGTGCCCCAGTGGCAGGTGGCGGCGCTGCCCGTGTACCTGGTGTACCCGCCCGCGCGCTTCCAGCCGGCGCGCCTGCGCCGCTTCGTCGAGACGATGCGGGCGGCCCTGGCAGACCCGGCGGGCCGTGCCTGGGAGGCGGGAAGCTAGGCCTCGATCCCGCAGCCGCCCAGTACGAAGGCCACCAGCTCGCGCGCGATCGGCTCGCGGTCGATGGGCGCGTCGCGCGGCAGGCCGAGCATCACGCGCGTCTGTATCGCGTAGTCGGCGTAGCTCTGGGTCATGGCCCAGATGTGCATCAGCAGCAGGCGCGCGTCCAGCGGTCGCATCTGCCCGCGCGCGATCCAGCCGTTGATCACGTCGACCTTCTTCTGCGTCCAGGCCTGCGCGTTGGGCCAGTAGCGGTCCAGGTTGCGGCCGCCGTCCAGCACCTCGCGCGTGAAGATGCGCGAGATCTCGGGGTTGTCGAACGCATGGTCGAGCTTCTTGCGGATGTAGTCGCCGAGCACCGTGGCCGGGTCGCTCGCGTCCTCGAACGAGAACACCACCTTCCAGGCGTGCAGCACCTGCATCAGCAGCTCTTCGTAGAGCTCCTCCTTGCCGGCGATGTAGTAGTGCAGCTGGGGCTTGGTGAGGCCGGCCCGCGCGGCAATGGCCTGGGTCGAGGTGCCCTTCAGCCCGTGCAGGCTGAACTCGGCCACGGCCGCCGAGCGGATGGCCGCCATGATGCGCTCCCGCCCGGGCCGGGCACGCGACAGCGGCCCTTCGGGTGCGGGCATTTCCTGGGCGGTCGTCGGAGGAAGGGTGGCGGGGTCGGCGTTCATGGGCATGGATTTGCGGCGGTGCGCACGGCGATGGTAATGCGCATCACCGCATGCCATGCAGGCATGAATGCGCAGCGCATGCGGGCATGGTTCCTGTATCTTCTCGCCCGCTTCCAGCCATTCATTTAACGACAAAGGAGCTTCTTCATGTACCTTTCCTCCCGATTCAGGGCCTTTGCGGCCGGTGCCGCACTGCTTGCGGCCAGCGCGCTCGCGCAAGCCCAGCAGGCACTGCCCAATGTGGTGATCCTGGCCACCGGCGGCACCATTGCGGGGGCTGGCGCCTCGGCCGTGAACAGTGCCACCTACGCGGCCGCCAAGGTCGGCGTCGACAAGCTGATCGCCGGCCTGCCCGAGCTTGCCAAGATCGCCAACGTGCGCGGCGAGCAGGTTTTCCAGGTCGCTTCCGAGAGCCTCACCAACGACAACCTGCTGACGCTCGCCAAGCGCGTGTCCGCGCTGTCCAAGCAAGCCGACGTGGACGGCATCGTCATCACCCACGGCACCGACACGCTGGAAGAAACCGCGTACTTCCTGACCCTCACCGTGCACACCAGCAAGCCGATCGTCGTGGTCGGCTCGATGCGCCCGGGCACGGCGCTTTCGGCCGACGGTGCGCTCAACCTGTACGACGCGGTGAGCGTGGCCGGCAGCAAGGATGCGGCGGGCAAGGGCGTGCTCGTGACGATGAACGACAACATCGACAGCGGCCGCGACGTGAGCAAGAACGTCAACGTCAAGACCAGCGCCTTCTCGAGCCAGTGGGGCCCGCTCGGCATGGTGGTCGAGGGCAAGAACTACTGGTTCCGCGCGCCGGTCAAGCGCCACACCATGAACTCCGAGTTCGACATCGACGCCATCAACGCTCTGCCGGCGGTCGAGATCGCCATGGGCTACGAGGGCGTGTCGTCCATCGCCATCGATGCGTTCGCCAAGAGCGGCGTGAAGGCGATCGTCCATGGCGGCACGGGCAATGGTTCCGTCGCCAACCGCATCGTGCCCAACCTGCAGAAGGCGCGCACCGACGGCGCGATCGTCATCCGCAGCTCGCGCGTGGCCGACGGCTTCGTGATCCGCAATGCCGAGCAGCCCGACGACAAGTACGACTGGGTGGTGGCGCACGACCTGCGTCCGCAGAAGGCCCGCATCCTCGCGATGGTGGCGCTCACCAAGACCAGCGACACCAAGGAACTGCAGCGCATCTTCTGGGAGTATTGATCCCGCTCAGCGCGCGGCCCGCCGCCTGCGGTGCCGCGCGTATTCGAGGCTGCCCACGCACACGAGCAGCCAGGCGAGCCCGGTCAGCAGGCCGGCCGCCACGTCGCTGGCGAAATGCACCTGCAGGAAGACGCGGCTGCTCGCAATGGTGACGATGGCCGCCGCGGCCGCCATGGCTGCGGGCACATGCCAGCGCGCCGGCAACAGGCGCAGCGCCAGATACATCAGCATGCCGTAGCTCACGATCGCGCCCGCGCTGTGGCCGCTCGGGAAGCTGAAGCTCGTTTCCAGCGCCAGGCCGTGGTCGTGCACCGGCCGCGCCCGCGCGAAGATGCGCTTGAGCGCCGGATTCAGCAGCACGATGCCTCCGAGCGCCATCATCCAGCCCAGCGCCAAGCCATGGTGCGCCTTGCGCCACAGCAGCACGGCCACGGCCAGGCACACCGGCGCCAGCAACTCGGCATCGCCCAGGTGCGTGAGCCAGCTGAAGGCGACGAGGGCCGCCCATGGCACATGGTCGCCGATGGCATCGGCCAGGGCCTGGTCGGCCAGGCCGAGCAGGCGCCCGTCGCCGAGCTTCGATGCGATGTACGCCACCAGGCTGGCCGCCCCGAGGATCGCCAGGAACCCCATGGCCAGCGCAGCCGCGAGCCGGGGTTCTTCCGGTTCTCCGGTCGGCGACGTCCGGGCGCGGCGTTGCTGCCAGGTCCGGCAGACCAGCCCGGCGCCCAGCACCGAAAGGCCCAGCGCGCATGCGAACCATGCAAGGGAATGTTCGCCGAGGCCGCGGGCGAGAAGAACGAGGGCAGGGGCTTGCGTCGACATGGGGGCGCACCCTAAGCGGGCGACGCGGCGCTGGCAAGCGGGAGCTGCAATACTTTGGCGCACACGAAGGACTCCTCGGCGGCCGAATGGTCCCAGCGTTCCGCCTGGCAGCTGCGGCCGCTTTCCGCTTCGCCGAGCCGCAGCACGTTGACCGAGTTGGGTTGTCCCGCGCGTATGCGCGACGACACCGCCGTGCCCGCCTGCACCGCCCAGGTGGTGCGCGGGCAGCCGGCATAGGCGTCGTGGAGCGAACGCACGAAAGGCAGGTGGATGTGCCCGCCCAGGATCAGGTCGGCGCCGGCCCCGCACCAGCGGGCCACGGCGTTCTCGCGCCCGTGCAGCCGGTTGGGCATGTCTTCCTGCCGCGTCACCATCACCGGCTGGTGCGTGACCACCACGCGCAACTGCTCGGGCGAGGCAACGGCGAGCCGGCTCGCCACCCGGTCGACCTGCGCGCGCGAAACCTCGCCGTCCGCATGCCGCCACCAGCGCGTGGTGTTGACCGCGATCACCAGCCACTCGGCCGATTCGAACACCGGCTCCAGGTCGGCGCCGAAAGCGTCCGCGTACCTTGCATACGGGGCGAACAGCCGCGCCCCCAGCTGGAAAAGCGGAATGTCGTGGTTGCCCGGCACGGCAATCACCGCCGGCGCGGCCAGCCTGTCGACGAAGGCCCGCGCCGCTGCGAACTGCGCGCGCGTGGCACGCTGCGTGATGTCGCCCGAGAGCACCACCACCTGCGGCTGCAAGGCATGCGCCAGCCGCGCGAGCGCGTCCATCACCTCGGGGCGTTCGGTGCCGAAGTGCGTGTCGGAGATCTGCAGCAGGCAGCTCATTCCTTGGCGGCCTCCAGTTCAGGCGCGGTGTCGGGCCGCACCAGCCAGAGCGGCTCGGGCGAGACGCGGAACAGCAGCGGCATCTCGGCCCATGCGATCTCGCCGTCGGTGGCCACCTTCACGCGGCGCGGGCCGTGCGAGCGGCTGGCTTTCACTGTCATCGATTCGAACGGAAAGCTCAATACCTCGTCGGCGCCGCCGAGCCGGCCCAGCGCGCCACGCACCAGCAGGCCGGGCATGGCGAGCACGCCCACCGGCTTCAGCGCCACCGCCGCCAGCTGCCCGTTTTCGGGCGCATCGGCGTGTTCGATGCCGACCTGAAGCAACTGCAACGGGTTGTTGCCGACGAACAGTGTCGGTGTGCGCAGGTCGCGCTCCTGGCCGCGCCAGGCCATGCGCAGGTTCCAGCTTCGGTGCCCCCGCATCACGGTGAGAAGGCCGGCGAAGAATGCGATCAGGCGGCTGCGACCATAGCGCGCCTTGTAGTCTTCGCGGTCTTGCAGCAGCTCGGCATACAGGCCCATGCTGGCGTTCACCAGGAAGATGCGGTCGTTGACCAGCCCGACCTGCGCGGGCCGGGGCTGCTCGGTCAACAGCACCTGCAGGGCCTCGGCCGTGTCGCCCGGGATGCCGTGGGTGCGGCTGAAATAGTTGAAAGTGCCCTGCGGCAGCACGCCGAAGGCCAGCCCGCTGCCGAGCGTGGCCTGCGCCACTGCATTGACGGTGCCGTCGCCGCCGGCGGCCACCACCACCCCGCCCACGGCGCGAGCACGCTCGACCGCCTCGCGCGCGAGCGCCTGCACCGTGGCGCGCTCGTCCACGAGAAAGATGCGCTGCCGGCGCCCCGCGGCTGCGCATCCCTCCTCGACGATCCGGCGTGTCTCGGCGGCATCCGCGTTGCCGGAGCCGGCATTGAGGACGATGAATAGCGGGGAATTCGGACCGATGCTGGGCGCTGGCATGTGTAGTGAAACGGGAAGGAGGCGTGCACCGCCGGCGCATGCGAGCCGGGGAACAAGAAGACCGGAAAGAGCACGGGAACAAGGCTCGGGGAAGCGGCTGCGGTGCGATGGCGGGCAACCCGCCTCGTCGTTATCTCATGCCCGATGGCGGCTTGCCGGCGGCGAGCATCCCGGCCGGCTGTGGGAGAGTTGCCCTCCGACCGTAAAATCGCCTGCTTCGCGGTGCTTGCCGCGCTACCGTCCAAACGCCCGGTCACGCCGGCCCGCTTCATGTTGACCTTCCAGCAAATCATTCTCAAACTGCAGTCGTACTGGGCCGACAAGGGCTGTGCGCTGCTGCAACCGTACGACATGGAAGTGGGAGCGGGCACCTCGCACACCGCCACTTTCCTGCGCGCGCTGGGCCCCGAGCCCTGGAAAGCCGCCTACGTGCAGCCCAGCCGCCGTCCCAAGGACGGCCGCTACGGCGAAAACCCCAACCGCCTGCAGCACTACTACCAGTACCAGGTGGTGCTCAAGCCCGCGCCCAGCAACATCCTGGAGCTTTACCTCGGCAGTCTCGAGGCGCTCGGCTTCGATCTCAAGAAGAACGACATCCGTTTCGTCGAGGACGACTGGGAGAATCCGACGCTCGGCGCCTGGGGCCTGGGCTGGGAGGTCTGGCTCAACGGCATGGAGGTGACGCAGTTCACCTATTTCCAGCAGGTGGGCGGGATCGACTGCAAGCCGATCACCGGCGAGATCACCTACGGCCTGGAGCGCCTGGCCATGTACCTGCAGGGCGTGGACAACGTCTACAACCTCACGTGGACCGATGGGCTCAGCTACGGCGACGTGTACAAGCAGAACGAGGTCGAGCAGTCGACCTACAACTTCGAGCACAGCGACGCCGAGTTCCTGTTCACCGCATTCAACGCGCACGAAAAGCAGGCCAGGCACCTCATGACCGAGCAGCTCGCGCTACCGGCCTACGAACAGGTGCTCAAGGCCGCGCACAGCTTCAACCTGCTCGACGCGCGCGGCGCCATCAGCGTGACCGAGCGCGCGGCCTACATCGGCCGCATCCGCAACCTCGCGCGCAGCGTCGCGCAGAGCTACTACGACAGCCGCGAGCGGCTCGGCTTCCCGATGGCGCCGCGCGAGTGGGTGGCGCAGATGCAGCCCAGGAAGGCGGCCTGAGCCGGCCTGCACCTTCTTCGCGACGCCCCGCCCAATGCCTACCGTCTTCACCCACGTTGCCGTCCCCGTCTGCGCAGCCATTGCGCTGGGCACGCGGCGCCTGCCCGCCTCGGCGGTGCTGGCGGGCATGCTCGCGTCCATCGTGCCGGACTTCGACGGCCTGGCATTCAAGCTCGGCATCGCCTATGGCGGCATGGCAGGACACCGCGGCTTCACGCACACGCTGGTGTTCGCGCTGCTGCTGGGCCTTGCCGGCGGGTGGCTGGCGCCCCGCTGGCGCATGCGCCCGGCGGCCGGATGGGCGTGGATCACGCTGTGCGCCGCGTCGCATCCGCTGCTGGACATGATGACCAACGGCGGCATCGGCATCGCCTTCTTCTGGCCCTTCGACAGCGTGCGCTACTTCAGCCCCTGGCGGCCCATCGAGGTGTCGCCGATCGCGCTCCAGCGCTTCTTCTCGCCGCGCGGCGCGCAGGTGCTGCTCAACGAGATGCTCACCGTGTGGGCGCCGCTGCTGGCAGCTGCCATCGTCGTGGCCCTCGGGCGCCGGAGCATGGAGCGGCGCCACGGCGCCGCCGCCGCATGAATCCGCTCGTTCTTTCTTCTTCTTTGCATTCCACGGCGCCGCTTCGTTGCGTGCCCGTGGCCGGTGCCGTTCGCGGCCCATTTCCTACTCCCTGAGCCATGCCGTCTGCCAACCTTCTCGTCGAACTGTTTGTCGAAGAACTGCCGCCCAAGGCCCTGAAAAAACTGGGCGAGGCCTTCGCCGGCGGCCTGCGCGACCAGCTCGTGGCGCAGGGGCTCGCCGCGCCCGGTGCCGTGCTGACCGCCTACGCCTCGCCGCGCCGGCTCGCCGCGCACCTCACGCACGTGGCCGACCGGGCCGCCGACAAGGCCGTGTCCCAGAAGCTGATGCCCGTGGCCGTGGGGCTCGATGCCTCGGGCCAGCCCACGCCCGCGCTGCTCAAGCGCCTGGCGGCGCTGGGCGCCGACGCCTCGGCCGTGCCGGGACTCAAGCGCGCGGTGGACGGCAAGGCCGAGGCCCTGTTCTATGAAAGCACCGCCAAGGGCGCGACCCTGGCCGAAGGCCTGCAGAAGGCGCTGGCCGAGGCGATCGCCAAGCTGCCGATTCCCAAGGTGATGAGCTACCAGCTCGAAACCGGCTGCGAGCTGCCCGGCTGGAGCAGCGTGAGCTTCGTGCGCCCCGCCCATGGCCTGGTGGCGCTGCATGGCAGCGAGGTGGTGCCGGTCGAGGCGCTCGGTCTCCATGCGGGCCGCGAGACCCACGGCCACCGCTTCGAAGCCGCCATCGATCCCGTGGTGCTGCGCGATGCCAACAGCTATGCGCTGCAGATGCAGGACGACGGTGCCGTGATCGCGAGCTTCGCGGCCCGCCGTACCGAGATCGCGCGCCAGCTCGCTGCCGCGGCCGTGCAGGTCGGCGGCGGCACCGTGCCCATCCACGACGACGCGCTGCTCGACGAAGTGACGGCGCTGGTCGAACGCCCCAACGTGCTGGTCTGCAGCTTCGAGCGCGAGTTTCTCGAAGTGCCGCAGGAGTGCCTCATCCTCACGATGAAGGCCAACCAGAAGTACTTTCCTCTGCTCGACGCATCGAACCGGCTGACCAACAAGTTCCTGGTCGTCAGCAACATCAGCCCCGACGACGCGAGCGCGGTGGTCGGCGGCAACGAGCGCGTGGTGCGCCCGCGCCTGGCCGACGCCAAGTTCTTCTTCGACCAGGACCGCAAGAAGTCGCTCGCGTCGCGCGTCGAATCGCTCGGCAAGGTGGTCTATCACAACAAGCTCGGCACCCAGGGCGAGCGCGTGGAGCGCGTGATGCGCATCGCGCGCGCCATCGCGGCCCACCTCGGAGACGCCACGCTCACCGCGCACGCCGTGCAGGCGGCCCAGCTGGCCAAGGCCGACCTCGTGACCGACATGGTCGGCGAGTTTCCCGAACTGCAGGGCACCATGGGCCGCTACTACGCGCTGCACGATGGCCTGGCCGCCGACGTGGCCGACGCGATCGAGGACCACTACAAGCCGCGCTTCGCCGGCGACGGCCTGCCGCGCCACAAGGTCGGCATCGTGGTCGCGCTGGCCGACAAGCTCGAAACGCTGGTCGGCATGTTCGGCATCGGCAACCTGCCCACCGGCGACCGCGACCCGTTCGCGCTGCGCCGCCACGCGCTCGGCGTGATCCGCATGCTGATCGAGAAAGACCTGCCGCTGAAGCTCGATGCGCTGCTGCAGGACACCGCCGCGCAGTTCAAGGACATCGACGGCTTCGACAGCGGCAAGGCCACGGCCGAGTTGCAGGACTTCATCCTGGACCGCCTGGCCGGCAGCCTGCGCGAGCAGGGCGCCAGCGCGCTGGAGGTCGATGCCGTGCTGGCGCCGCGTCCGCAGCGCCTGGGCGAAGTGCCCAAGCTGCTGGCGGCCGTGCGCGCCTTTGCCGCACTGCCCGCGGCCGCCGCGCTGGCCGCGGCCAACAAACGCATCGGCAACATCCTCAAGAAGGCGCCCGAAGCCGACGCGCACGTCAGCGAGCTGCTGCTGCACGAGCCGGCCGAGAAGGCGCTGCACGCCGCCATGGCCGAGGTGGTGCCCGCGGCCAATGCGCAGTTCGACGCCGGCGACTACACCGCGTCGCTGCAGACACTGGCCGCGCTGCGCGAGCCGGTCGATGCGTTCTTCGACGGCGTGATGGTCAATGCCGAACAGGCCGACCTGCGCCTGAACCGCCTGGGCCTCCTGATGTCGCTGCACGTGGCGATGAACCGCGTGGCGCAGCTCGAACGGCTGGCGGCCTGATTTTGAAACGGGGCTTTTCTGCCGACGCCATGAAACTCGTCATCCTCGACCGCAACGGCACGATCAACGTGCACCGCGAAGATTTCGTCAAGAGCGACATCGAGTGGACGCCGCTGCCCGGCGCGCTCGAGGCCGTGGCCAAGCTCAACCATGCCGGGTGGCACGTGGTGATCGCGTCCAACCAGTCGGGCCTGGGCCGCGGCCTGTTCGACATGGCGTCGCTCAACGCCATGCACGCCAAGATGCACAAGATGCTCGCGGCCGTGGGCGGGCGCGTCGATGCGGTCTTCTATTGCCCGCACAGCCCCGACGAAGGCTGCGAGTGCCGCAAGCCCGCGCCGGGCCTGTTCCGCCAGATCGGCGACCGCTACGGCATCGATCTGAAAGACGTGCCCACCGCGGGCGACAGCCTGCGCGACCTGCAGGCCGGCGCGTCAGCCGGCTGCGAGCCGCACCTGCTGCTCACCGGCATGGGTGCGGCCTGCCGCGGCGTCGATCCGCTGCCGCCCGAATATCCGGCGAACACCATGGTTCACGAGAGCCTGGCCGCCTTTGTCGACTTCTTGCTTGCGCGCGAAGCGCGGGCCGCATTGCAGGTGGCTGTCTGATGGCGTTCCTCCGTTCTGTTCTCCACGCCCTGTGGATGCTCGTCACCGTGGTGCCCTGGGGCATCATCATGTGCGTCAGTTCGCTCTGGAAGCGCGGCATCCCGCTCTACTGGATGGCGGAGCAATGGCTCAGCTGGGCCATCGGCGGCGCACGCGTGCTGCTGGGCATCCGCACCCGGGTGACCGGCATGGAAAACCTGCCGACCGACAAGCTCGCGGGCGCGGTGCTGCTGGTCAAGCACCAGTCCACGCTCGAGACCTTCCTGATGCCCACGCTGATGCCGCACCCGCTGGCATTCGTGTTCAAGAAGGAGCTCATCTACGTGCCTTTCTTCGGCTGGGCCATGGCCCGGCTCGACATGATCCACATCGACCGCAGCCAGCGCGCGCAAGCCTTCAACAAGGTCGTGAACCAGGGCCGCAAGCTCCTGGCGCAGGGCATCTGGATCATCATGTTCCCCGAAGGCACGCGCATTCCGCGCGGCCAGAAGGGCACCTACAAGAGCGGCGGCACGCGGCTCGCGTGCGAAACCGGCGTGCCGGTGATTCCGGTCGCGGTCACCTCGGCCAAGGTCTGGCCGCGCAAGGCGTTCATCAAGCGCCCCGGCGTGGTCGACGTGTCGATCGGCCCGGCCATTCCCAGCATCGGCCGCAAGCCCGACGAGCTGATGCGCGAGGTCGAGGCCTGGATCGAATCCGAGATGCGCCGGCTCGACCCCGAGGCCTACCGCGACGCCCCGCCGCTGCAGGTGCCGCAAGAAGTGCGCTGAAGAACAAGGAACCACCCGACATGCGGGGACTGCTCCAGTTCACGATGGACCTGTTCGAGGGGCTGGGCAACGAGTTTGCGCCGGCCAAGCCAGCCGCGCCGCGGCCCCGCAAGGTCGGCAAGAAGGCCGCGCCGCCCGGGCCTTCGCCTTCGGTCCCCGCGGAGTCGCAGCAAGACAAGTCTCGTGAGGCGGGCACCGCGCTGCCTGCAGTGCCGCTGCGCGACACGCTGGCGCTCGCGAGCTTCGTGCACCCGCAGGCCACGCGCGAGACGGTGCTTGGCTCGGCGCGCGTGGCCTACGAATTCAAGCGCGGCAAGCGCAAGACCATCGGTTTCCTGGTGGGTGCCGAAGGCCTCTCGGTGCGTGCGCCGCGCTGGGTCACGCTGCGCGACGTCGATGCCGCCATCAAGGAAAAGTCCGACTGGATCCTGCGCAAGCTGCTGGAAACACAGCAGCGCCACGCGCGCGTCGAGGCCACGCGCATCGCGTGGAAGGATGGCGCGCAGTTTCCGTTCATGGGCGAAACGGTGATGATCCGGCTTGATCCGAAGCACGGCTTTGCAAGCGTCGGCGGCACGCTCGATGCGAGCGACGACGGCCACGGCCCGCGCATCCTGCGGCTGGCCGTGGCGCAGAACGCCGAAGCCTCGCAGATCCGCGACGCCGCACAGGCTTGGCTCATGCGCCAGGCGAGGCGGCTCTTCATCGAGCGCCTCGACCATTTCGCACCCCGGCTCGGCGTGCGGTGGAAGAAACTCTCGCTGTCGAATGCCGCCACGCGGTGGGGCAGCGCAAGCGCGGATGGATCGATCCGGCTGAACTGGCGCCTGATCCACTTTCGCCTGCCCGTGATCGACTACGTGGTCGCGCACGAACTCGCGCACCTGCGCGTCATGGACCACTCGCACCGTTTCTGGGAGACGGTGGAGAGCGTGGTGCCGGACTACGACCGGCTGCGGCAGCAGCTCAAGGACGAGGCCGTGCCCCGGTGGTCTTGAGACTGCTGGTTCAGAAGCCGGGGCGAGGCCCGGGCCCCGGAAAAGACTAGGACACCGCCCGGATCGGGATGTACATCTCCCCGCCGGCCGCCGCGAACTCCTTCGACTTCTCGGCCATGCCGGCCGCCATGGCTTCCGCCTCGGCCACGCCCTTCTTCGCCGCGTACTCCCGCACCTCCTGCGTGATCTTCATGGAGCAGAACTTCGGCCCGCACATCGAGCAGAAGTGCGCCACCTTGCTCGAATCCTTCGGCAGCGTCTCGTCATGGAATTCACGCGCGGTGTCGGGGTCGAGACCCAGGTTGAACTGGTCCTGCCAACGGAACTCGAAGCGTGCCTTGCTCAGCGCATCGTCGCGCGAGCGCGCGCCCGGGTGGCCCTTGGCCACGTCCGCCGCGTGCGCGGCAATCTTGTAGGCGATGATTCCCTGCTTCACGTCGTCGCGGTCAGGCAGGCCCAGGTGCTCCTTGGGCGTCACGTAGCAGAGCATCGCGGTGCCGGCCCAGCCGATCATCGCGGCGCCGATGGCGCTGGAGATGTGGTCGTAGCCCGGTGCGATGTCGATGGTCAGCGGCCCGAGCGTGTAGAACGGCGCCTCGTGGCAGTGCTTGAGCTGCTCGTCCATGTTGGCCTGGATCATGTGCATCGGCACGTGGCCCGGGCCTTCGATCATGGTCTGCACATCGTGCTTCCACGCGATCTGCGTGAGCTCGCCCAGCGTGCGCAGCTCGGCGAACTGCGCCTCGTCGTTGGCATCGGCGCCGGAGCCCGGACGCAGCCCGTCGCCAAGCGAAAAGCTCACGTCGTAGGCCTTCATGATGTCGCAGATGTCCTCGAAGCGCTCGTACAGGAAGCTCTCCTTGTGGTGCGCGATGCACCACTTGGCCATGATCGAGCCGCCGCGCGAGACGATGCCGGTCATGCGGTCCGCGGTCAGGTGGATGAACGGCAGGCGCACACCCGCGTGGATGGTGAAGTAGTCGATGCCCTGCTCGGCCTGCTCGATCAGCGTGTCGCGGAAGATCTCCCAGGTGAGGTCCTCGGCCACGCCGCCCACCTTCTCCAGCGCCTGGTAGATCGGCACCGTGCCGATGGGCACCGGCGAGTTGCGCACGATCCAGTCGCGCGTGGTGTGGATGTTCTTGCCGGTGGACAGGTCCATCACGTTGTCGGCACCCCAGCGGATCGCCCAGACCAGCTTTTCGACCTCTTCCTCGATGCTCGAGGTGACGGCCGAATTGCCGATGTTGGCGTTGATCTTGACCTTGAAGTTGCGGCCGATGGCCATTGGCTCGACCTCGGGGTGGTTGATGTTGGCCGGGATGATGGCCCGGCCGCGCGCCACTTCGTCGCGCACGAACTCGGGCGTGATGATGCGCGGAATGCTCGCGCCCATCGGGTTGCCGGCCACGCGCTTCGCACGCTCCTCGTTGGCGAGGTATTCGGCCATCCATTCGCGCTTGCCGTTCTCGCGCAGGGCCACGTACTCCATCTCGGGCGTGACGATGCCGCGGCGGGCGTAGTGCATCTGCGTGACGTTGGCGCCCGACTTCGCACGGCGCGGGGTGCGCTGCAGGGCCGAGGCGCCGGCACGCAACTCGGCCAGGCGCTGGGCGTCGTGGTCGTGCGTGTGCTTCAGGCCTTCGTCGAGCGCCTGGTGCGAGCGGCCCTCGTAGCGTTCGGTGTCGTTGCGCTCGGCGATCCAGGCGTCGCGCACGCCGGGAAGGCCGCGGCGCACGTCGATGTCGACCTTGGCGTCGGTGTAGGGGCCCGAGGTGTCGTAGAGCGACACGGTCTCGCCGTTGGTCAGCAGCACGTCGCGCACCGGCACGTTCAGGTCGGGCCGGCTGCCCGGAATCAGGCACTTGTGTGATGCGGGAAACGGCTCGCGCGTGAGCGAAAGCAGGGCGGTGAACTTATCGGGGGCATTCATGCGGGGCACTCCTTGTTGAGGGAAAGGGTGCTCCGCAATCGCTCGGTGGACTTTGGGCCGCCACGAAGGGGTGGGTGGCGGGACCGGAGTCAGGGAGTGCAGCTCTTCTTACGCCGGTATGACCCGGATCAAGTTCGCGGGTCGGCACTTGCCATCTCAGCACGCCACATGCGTGCACCCCGGAGCGGGGCCGATTGTGCGAGCCCTGGCCCGCGGCGTCAACCCGGCGTCTGCAGGTCGCCTTCGAGGTAGAACCAGCGGTCGCCCTCGCGCACGAAGCGGCTGCGCTCGTGCAGGCGCGTGGCGGTGCCGGTGCTGCTGCGCTGGCGGGCGACGAATTCGACCTCGGCATGGTCGGCGTCCAGCACCGAACGCGAGCGGATGTCCAGGCCGAGCCATTTCACGCCGGGCTCGAACTCGATCGAGGCCGGGCGCTTCGACGGATGCCAGGTGGCGAGCAGGTACGCCTCGCGCGCCAGCACGAAGGCCGAATAGCGCGAACGCATCAGCGACTCGGCGTCGGGCGCGGGCGTGCCCTCGAAATCGTCGAGATAGCGGCCGCAGCACAGGGCGTAGCCGATGGGCTTGTCTCGGCGGTCCGTGCGGCCGCAGGGGCAAGGTCCGGTGGTGGGATCGGTGGCACTCATGAAGCCCCTATTGGAACACTTCGAGCGGCTTCCTCCGATGGGGCAAGCCCTGCGGCCCAATCCGTGGAACCACGCTTGGCGCAGCGCTTGCTAGACGCTAGCCTTCTGCGGCATACGAACAGAGCGAGGCGGCGATGTACCTGACGGGCTCCGAACAGCAGGCGCTGCGCGGCGTTTTCACGCTGCTGGCGCAGGACCGCGGCGAAAACGACGTCCGCGAGTGCCTGGGGCGGGCGCTGCTCGACCTGCTGCGCGCGGACCAGTTCGCGTCCTTCGTGTGGAACGCCGAAACCGGCCGTTTCGACGGCCGCGTGGCGCTGAACATGGACCCCGCCAACCTCGACCGCTACGGCGAATGGCACCAGCACCACGACCCGATCACCTTCGTGCTGCAGTCGCGCCGCCGTGCCACGCGGGTGACCGACGTGATGCCGCAGCGCGAACTGATGAAGACCGAGTTCTTCACCGACTTTCTCTCACGCGACGGGCTGCACTGGGGCATGAACCTGCATGCCTTCGAGGGCAGCCGCGCGCTGGGCGACCTGCGCATCTGGCGGCGCAAGGGCCGCGGCGATTTTGGCGACCACGAGAAGGCGCTGCTCGACCTGATCGAGCCGGCGTTCATCGGTGCGCTGCAACGCGCGCAGTGCAAGGCGGCCGCCATGCCGATGCCCGCCGGCACGCAGTGGCGCACATTGAGCACGCGCGAACAGGAGGTCGCGCGGGCCGTGTGCGAAGGCCTCACCGACAAGGAGATCGCGCGCCGCATGGCCGTGGGCGTTCCCACCGTGCGCACCTACCTGCGGCGCATCTTCGACAAGCTCGGCATCGAGCGCCGCTCGGCGCTGGCCGGGCTCGCACAGCGTTGATCGGCCAACCCGACCCTATTTCGCCTTGGGCGCAGGCAGCCGGCCCAGCACGCCTTCCACCGCGAGCCCCACGGCGAGCAGCTTGCGGTCGCTGCCGGCCGGCCCGTCGAGTTCCAGGCCGATCGGCAAGCCGCTGGCGGCCCCCAGGCCCGAGGGCAGCTGCACGCCCGGGATGCCGGCATTGCTGCCGGGGTCGGTGTTCTGGATCAGCGCGCTGAAGTTCTCCGGGCTGCTCGCCTCCGGCGCGGCCACCAGGGCCACGCGAGGCACCGTCGGGAACACGAGCGCATCGAGCCGGTTCTTCGCGAAGGCCTCGCGGTAGAGCTTCTGCAGGGCAGGCCGCGCAACCCGCATCGCATTGTCGTAGGCCGGCCGGGCGTCGACCACGCCATTGGGCGCCGGCAGCTTGCGCGGGATCACGAAGGTGTCGAAGGTGCCCTTGACGTCGGGGCTGGCCATGCCAGCCGCGAGCTGCGCGATGTCAATGCCGGTGCGGTACTTCGCGAGGTAGGCCGCCATGTCGTCGTGCGCCTCGTAGAGCGCCACTGGAAAGCCGATGGCCCCGTTGAGTTCCATGAGCTTCGGCATCTCCACATCCACCAGCGTGACGCCGGCCGCGCGAAGCCTGGCCAGCGCGGCGTCCGTCACGGCGCGCGTGTCCGTGTCGAGGTTGGCGTAGAAGGCAGGGACCACGCCGAGCCGCACCCGCTGGAGGTCGGCAGGCCGCAGCGGCGCGCCGCCCGCGATCACGCGGTCGAGCAGCGCGACGTCGGCCATCGATTGCGCCATCGGCCCTGCTGTGTCGCGCGTGTGCGAAATCGGCGCGATGCCTTGCTGCGAATAGCGCCCCATGGTCGGACGCAGCGATGCGCAGCCATTGAAGGCGCAGGGAATGCGCACCGAGCCGCCCGTGTCGGTGCCCAGCGCGGCCGGGGCCATGCGCGCGCCCAGCGCCGCGCCATTGCCCGACGACGATCCGCCCGCGATGCGGCTCGCGTCGTAGGCATTGCGCACGCCGACCTCGGGGCCGCTCTGGAACGCGGGGTTGTAGCCCGTGACGCCGAAGGCCAGCTCATGCATGTTCGTCTTGCCGAGGATGATGGCGCCAGCCGCCCGCAGCCTGGCCACGACCGGGGCGTCCGCGGCGGGTACGAAGCCCTTGAGCGCAGGCGATCCCGCGGTGGCGGTCAGGCCGCGCACCTGGATGTTGTCCTTGATGGCCACCGGCAGGCCGGCGAGCGGCTTGCAGGCGCCGCCGCGCTTGCGCCGTGCGTCGGCGGCCCGCGCCTCCTTCAGCGCGCCGGCTTCGTCCAGGGTGATGAAGGCATTGAGGTTCTTGCCCGCATGGGCCTGTGCGATGTAGGCCGACACCAGCTGTTCGCTGGTGAGAGTGCCTTCGCAGAGCTGCCTTGCCGCGTCGCTCGCGGTCAGCGTGGCGAGGTCGGGAGCGGTCGTCTGGGCTTGCACGGGCAAGCCTGCCGCGCCGAGGCACAGCAGGGCGAAGGTGAGGGAAGCGGGTTTGAAACTGGGCATGGCAAGGACTCCGGGATAGAGACCGCCATGCTGCGCCGCCCGCGCCTGGTTGTCTGTCATCGAAACCGATGACAGGGCGGCTATCTGACGCGTGCGCTCAGGCCAGCGCGCGCTGGATCAGCAGTTTCTGGATGTCCGACGTGCCTTCGTAGATCTGGCACACGCGCACGTCGCGGTAGATGCGTTCGAGCGGAAAGTCGTTCACGTAGCCGTAGCCGCCCAGCGTCTGGATCGCGGCGCTGCAGACGCGCTCGGCCATCTCGCTCGCGAATAGCTTGGCCATGGCGGCTTCCTTGAGGCAGGGCCGGCCCGCGTCCCGCAGGGTCGCGGCATGCCAGATCAGCTGGCGTGCGGCTTCGAGCTGCGTGGCGCATTCGGCCAGCCTGAACCCGACCGCCTGCTGCTCGAAGATCGAACCGCCGAAGGCCTGGCGCTCCTTGGCATAGGCCAGCGCCACGTCGAACGCGCTGCGCGCCATGCCCACGCTCTGCGCCGCGATGCCGATGCGCCCGCCCTCGAGCGCGCCCAGCGCAATCTTGTAGCCCTCGCCTTCGGCGCCGATGAGGTTTTCCGCCGGGATGCGGCAGCCGTCGAAGTTGATCTGCGCCGTGTCGCTGCTGTGCTGGCCCAGCTTGTCCTCGAGCCGAGCGACGCTGTAGCCGGGCGCATCGGTGGGCACGATGAACGCGCTCATGCCGCGCTTGCCCGCGCCCTTGTCGGTCACCGCGATGACGATTGCCACCTGCCCGTTCTTGCCGCTGGTGATGAACTGCTTCACGCCGTCGATCACATAGCCGTCGCCTGCCTTGCGCGCCGTGGTGCGCAGGCTCGATGCATCGCTGCCGGCCTGCGGCTCGGTGAGGCAGAAGGCGCCGAGCATCTGCCCCTGCGCCAGCGGCTCGAGCCATTGCTTCTTCTGCTGCGCGTTGCCGTAGCGCATGAGGATCGCGTTGACCGGGCAGTTGGTCACGCTGATGGCTGTGCTGGTGCCGCCGTCGCCGGCCGCGATTTCTTCCAGCACCAGCGCGAGCGTGAGGTAGTCGAGGCCCGCGCCGCCGTGTTCTTCCGGCACGCAGATGCCGTAGGCGCCGAGCGCCGCGAGGCCCTGGTGCGCTTCCTTGGGGAAGCTGTGCTCGCGGTCCCACTTCGGGGCGTTGGGCCAGAGTTCGGCTTGCGCAAAATCGCGCACCGCGTCGCGGATGGCTTCCTGGTCGGCACTCAGCAGCATGGCGTGTCTCCTGTCTTTTTCTAGTTCTTGCGCGTTACTTGCCCGCGCCCAGATCCATGATCAGGCGCGCGGCCATGTAGAGGCGCCGCGGAATGGCGCTGATGTCGACGTACTCGGCCTTGTCGCTGTGGTAGCCGAAGCCCGGCAGGCCCAGGCTCTCGATCACCGGCTTGCCCGAAAGCGCCGCGTAGGCCGCGTCGGTGCCGCCGCCGGTGCGCTCTTCCACACCCAGCGTGCCGCCGGCCTCCTTGTAGAAGGCCACGGCCTTGTCGACCAGTTTCTTGCCGCCTTCGCCGGCATTGAAGGCGGGCCGGCCGCGCGTGACCACGACCTTCACGTCGGATTCGGGAATCTTCTTCTGCTGCGCCTTTTCTTCGAGCGTCTTCATCGCCGCATCGAAGTCCTCGTTGCGGGCATAGCGCACGTCGGCGTTCAAGGTAGCGCTCGCGGGGATGATGTTGGAAACGCTGCCTGCCTTGGCGATGGTCCAGTTGAAGCGCAGGTGCTTGGCCTTGTCATCGATGCTCATGGTGCGCAGCACCAGGTCGGAAGCCTCGACCAGCGCGTTGACGCCCAGCTCGGGCGCAGCCCCCGCATGCGAGGCCTTGCCGGTGATGTTGACCTGCACATAGGCGATGCCCGACGTGCCGAGCGAGAGCTTCTCGTCGCCGGCCGAGGTGGGTTCGAAGGACAGCACGTAGTCGGCCTGCTTCGCTTCCTCCTGGATCAGGTCGCGCGAGCCGAAGGAGCCTTTTTCCTCGTCGGTGTTGAACAGCACGGTGATGGTGCCGTAGTCGCGCACGCCGTAGTCCTTGAGCAGCTTCAGCGTGTGCAGGATGACGGCGTTGCCGCCCTTGTCGTCCGCGATGCCCGGGCCGTAGGCCTTGTTGCCTTCGATGCGAAACGGTGCCTTTGCGAGCGTGCCCTTGAGGTACACGGTGTCCATGTGCGACATCAGCAGCAGGTTCTTGCCGCCGCGGCCCTTGAGCTTGCCGACGATGTTGTCGCCCACCACGAGTCCCGCGCTTTTGCTGCGCGTGACGGTGAAGCCCAGGTTCTTGAGCTCGCCTTCGAGGTAGTTGCCGGCGGCCGCGATGCCTTCGGCGTCGCCCGTGCCTGTTTCGATGTTGACCAACTGCTCCAACGTCTTGAGCACCGCGGGCTGTGCATCGGTGGCCGCCTGGAACAGCACGTTGTCGCGCTTTTGCGCCCAGCCGGGGGCGGGCGCCAGGAAAGCGACGGCAGCAAACGCGGCGATAGTGTTGCGGGGAATGGCCGAATACATGAACGAGCTCTCCAAGTGTGCACGAAGCAGGCATTCTAGGCACCGCGCTCGCCACCTACGTTGAACTCAGCCGCTACTCAAGTCGACGCATGCTTGCAAGGAAAACCGCGAGTTCTCGAGTTCATTTGCGACGGCCATCAATCGTTCGGAACTGATGCGCCGCGCGTCGGCACGCAGAAGTCTGAGCATGTGTTGCGGCCCGTCTGTACGGCGCGACTCGGCATCGATCGACAGCCAACAATACAATCTGGTTAGATCTCCGATTTCGGTTGACCATCGTTTTTGAAAATGGGACACCAGTCCGTCTACGTCGTGAGCGTAGCCAGCTCGACGGGCTGCGAGCTCCAGAGACAGACCTCGCTCGGCATCTTTAGTCATTCCACCTGTTCCAAGTAGCAGACGGCGCCCTAATTGCAACTGGCACTCTGCGTGACCGAGCTCAGCACCCCGAAGTAGCCATTTACCTGCCATAGCGGAATGCTTAGCCGCCAAACGCGACCTTTTGACTTGAGTGGCAAGCCCGCTCATCAGGCACATGGCACCAGCGTCGCCATGCTCCGCCAGCGTTAGCAATCGGTTCATAGGTTCGTCGAGGGGGTAGACAAAGCCGCCATCCGGTTGAAGCACCTGCAATGCAATGTGAGCGAGTTCCAGCCCTTGCTCCGCCAACTGTTTCCATCGCTTGTCACGCTGACGGCCGCTGGCCTTGGTTGGATAGCGATGGCTCGGCCGATTCCATTGGGATAGCTCGCTGAACAACTCGCGCTCATAAACGGCGCGCAGTTCGTCGCTTAATGCCGCGGCACGTTCGGAGTCGAACGCCGCTAGGTTGGCTCGAGGAAAGTATCCACGTACCGACTCGTACAACAGCATGGCGGATGCGGAGAAAAATACGGCCCCCGCGAGCAGCGCAGGCCATGGCAGTGATTGCGACATGCGCGTTGACATTCAATGAATCGCCACGGCGATTTCAATGTCCGCTGGGCACAACTGGCTCGGTTCACGCCACCCTATGACGGAATTCTCCTTGGAATCGCGCGTCAGTTCATACCCGTGATCGTAGAAGCCGGTCTCATCAGGCACGGGCATTTGAGTTTGGACACGGCGGCCAATCAAACGCTGCGTCCGGGCGGAATCGGTGTCACAGAAACGATGGCCGACTATCTGCAGCCGAAGCTTGCAGATGGTGCCTGTGCTCGTCGGATGCTTCCAATAGCTGCCGACAATCGATTGATTTGTCGCGTTCACTCCCATAGGGGAGTTGCCCGCATTTTTATTCAAGTATCTCTTGTCGATACGAACAGAGAGATATCTCTCAATGCGGTCTGGATCGCAGAGCACGGCCGAACCTTCTCGACCAAGCGTTGCCAGTCTTAAGAGAAGCTCATCGGCGTTGGCGTCGGCGAGTTCTTCAATGCGGAAGCTCGGCAATGCAATCAGCAGCGCGAGAGCTGCTGCGATAACCAATAGAAGAAGCGTCAAGGCGCCGGAAATTCGACCCCAGAATTTTCTCTTCAAATGTCCGCGGCGCAGCGCGGCCTTTGCCCATCTCTCTTTGTCCATCGTACTCCCTGAGCCCATCCGTCTTCGCTATGCTGCGGCGATCGGTGGTTCGGCGGATGGTATCAGGGAGTAGGTGTGAAAATATTAAGTCGGTTTTTTTCCAATTAACAACTGCTACCAGTTTATTAATTCAATGACAATAAAGACTAAAGCGCATAGTTCGATCTAGATTAGCTCGAGTGCCACGGCCGTGCCTTCGCCGCCGCCGATGCACAGCGTGGCCACGCCGCGCTTCTTGCCGCGCGCCTTCAGCGCATGGATGAGCGTGACCATGATGCGCGCGCCACTGGCGCCGATCGGGTGGCCCAGTGCGCAGGCGCCGCCGTTCACGTTGACGATGTCGTGCGACACGTCGAGTTCGTGCATCAGCGCCATCGGCACCACCGCGAAAGCCTCGTTCACTTCCCACAGGTCGACGTCCTTGACGGTCCAGCCGGTCTTCTTGAACAGCTTGGCGACCGCGCCCACCGGGGCGGTGGAGAACCACTCGGGCTGCTGTGCGTGCGTGGCATGGCCGACGATGCGCGCAATGGGCCTGGCCCCGATCTTCTTCGCGTGCGATTCGGTCATCATCACCAGCGCCGCGGCGCCGTCGTTGATCGACGAGCTCGATGCGGCGGTGATGGTGCCGTTCTCCTTCTTGAACGCGGGCTTGAGCGTGGCGATCTTGTCGAGCTTGACCTTGCCCGGGCCTTCGTCGATGGAGATGACGGTGTCGCCGCCGCGGCCCTTCACGGTGACGGGCGTGATCTCGTCCTTGAACGCGCCCGATTCGGTCGCGGCCTTGGCGCGCTCGACGCTGGCAATGGCGAACGCGTCCTGCTGCTCGCGCGTGAACTTGTACTTGGCCGCGCAGTCCTCGCCGAAGGTGCCCATCGAGCGGCCCGGCTGGTAGGCGTCTTCCAGGCCGTCGAGCATCATGTGGTCGAAGATGCGGTCATGGCCCATGCGGTAGCCGCCGCGGCCCTTGAGCATGAGGTAGGGCGCGTTGGTCATGCTTTCCATGCCGCCAGCCACCATCACGTCGTGCGTGCCGGCCAGGAGCAGGTCGTGCGAGAGCATGGCGGCCTTCATGGCCGAGCCGCACATCTTGCTGAGCGTGACCGCGCCCGCGCTGTCGGGCAGGCCGCCCTTGTAGGCCGCCTGGCGCGCCGGGGCCTGGCCCTGTCCGGCCATGAGGCAGTTGCCGAACAGCACTTCGCCCACGCTGTCGGGCGCGATGCCCGCGCGCTCCACGGCGGCCTTGATGGCAGCGCCGCCGAGGTCGTGCGCAGAGAGGGAAGAGAAGTCGCCCTGGAAGCTCCCCATGGGGGTGCGGGCGGCGCCGACGATGACGATGGATTCGGACATGGGGATCTCCTTCGGAAGTTGAAAGTGAAAGCGGCCGTTCGGACCGCGGCTCAATCAGAAATGGGTGGCATGGCCTTCATGCTGGAAGCGCTGCGCTTCCTCGTACGGGAACACGTCGAGCATCTGCCCGGCCTCGATGCGTTCCTTGTGGTGCTGCCAGAAGGCGGCGTCGAGCAGGTCGGCATGGTGCGCCATGAAGGCTTCGCGCACCGCGTCGTTGCCAAGCAGGAAGGGGCCGAAGGTCTCGGGAAACACGTCCTTCGGGCCGACCGAATACCAGACCTCGCCACTCATCTCGTCTTCCTCGTTGCGCGCCGCGGGCACCTTGCGGAAGCGGCAATCGGTGATGTATTCGATCTCGTCGTAGTCGTAGAACACCACCTTGCCGCCGCGCGTGACGCCGAAGTTCTTCCACAGCATGTCGCCCGGGAAGATGTTGGCCGCCACCATGTCCTTGATTGCGTTGCCGTACTCGACCACCGCGTGCTCCAGTTGCTCCCTGGCGCGCTTGGCATGGGCCGGGCTTTCAGGATGGGCCAGCGTGTCGAATGCTTCCTGCAGGTAGATGTTGAGCGGGATCATGCGGCGCTCGATGTAGACATGCTTGAGCACCAGTTCCATCTCCCCGTTGCCGTCTCGGTCGGCGATCTCCAGCTGGCTGGGGGCGAACTTGCGGATCTCCTCGATCAGCTCGGGCTCGAAGCGGTCGAGCGGGAAACCCACGTCGCTGTACTCCAGCGTGTCGGCCATGCGGCCCACCCGGTCGTGCTGCTTCACGAGCAGGTACTTGCCCTTGATCTGCTCGCGCGTGGTGTCCTTCTGCGGCGGATAGAAATCCTTGATGACCTTGAAGACGAAAGGAAACGACGGCAAGTCGAACACCAGCATCACCATGCCCTTGATGCCGGGCGCGATGCGGAAACGGTCGCTCGAATAATTGAGGTGCGAGAGAAAGTCGCGGTAGAACAGCGTCTTGCCCTGCTTGGCGAGGCCCAGCGCGTTGTAGATTTCAGCGCGCGGCTTGCGCGGCATGAGCGAGCGCAGGAACTGCACGCAGGCCGAAGGCACTTCCATGTCGACCATGAAATACGCGCGCGCAAAGCTGAACAGCATCTGCAGGTCGTCTTCGCCGAACAGCGCGGCGTCGACGTAGAACTTGCCATGGCTGTCGTGCAGGATCGGCAGCGAGAACGGGAGCTCGACGAAGCCGTTCATGATCTTGCCGACCACGTAGGCGCCCTTGTTGCGATAGAAGAGGCCCGAGAGCACCTGGATCTGGAAATTGGCCCGCAGCTTGACCTGGTGGAATCGCCCCATGATCGCGTGCGCCACGCGCTCGGCATCGCGCCGCTTGTGGGCGAAACCGCCTTGCAGCGCGAAGTCGTCGATCATCTGCTCGACGGTGTCGGCCAGCGTGTCGTGCGTGGGGTAGTAGGGCCGGTACGTCGGCGCGCCGCGGGGCTCGATGTATTCGGTGCTGATGGCCGGCCGCACGAAGATGAAATCGTTCTGGAAGTACGCCCGGTGCAGGATCTTCGTGGTCACCGAGTTGAAGAAGCTCTCGGCCAGCTCGGGCTGGTGGTGGTCCACCAGGAGGCCGATGAAGTGCAGCTTGACCTGGTGCCACACCTCCATCGGCTGGTCGCCGGCCTTGAACTCTTTCTCGAGCCGGGCCACGGCCTCGTTCACGCGCAGGTCGTAGAACTCGATGCGCTCGCGCTGCGCACGCTGCTGGCCATGCCAGTCGGCCGTCTCGAAGCGGTGCTTGGCGCGCGCCGATTCAGCGCGGAACAGGCTGTAGTGGCGATTGAATCCATCGATCATCGCCTTGGCGATGTCGTAGGCCAGCGGTGAATCGAGACGCTGCGGGAACATGGGTTCAGCCGGTCTTCGCTTCGGTGCTCTGGCCGACGGGGACGTCGGCCTCGCCGGCCGGGATGACTTCGATCACCTCGGTGCCATCGGAGCCGGCCTGGGCCGAAGGCGAGATGCCCAGGGGCTTGCTCCACTTGTAGCGGATGCGCTGCACCGCGGCCTTGTACACCGCGTCCAGCGGCTTGTTGCCGTCCACGTTCAGCCCCAGGTCCTGCAACAGGCCGTCGTGCACGCCAAAGGTCCAGCCGTGGATCTTGACCTTCTGGCCACGGCCCCAGGCATCCACCATGACGGTGCTGACGGCCACGTTCACCACCTGCTCGGCCACGTTGAGCTCGCACAGCGCATCCACGCGCACGTCCTCGGGCAGGCTCTCGAGCATCACGGCGTGGCGGTCGCGCACGTCCTGGATGTGGCGGATCCAGTTATCGGCCAGGCCGATGCGCTTGCCGCTGAGCGCCGCCTTGACGCCGGCGCAGCCGTAATGGCCGACCACCATGATGTGCTCGACCTTCAGGTGCTCGACCGCGAACTGGATCGCCGAGAGAGCGTTGAGGTCGGAGTGCACCACGATGTTGGCGACGTTGCGGTGCACGAAGACCTCGCCAGGCTCCAGGCCGGTGATCTGGTTGGCGGGCACGCGGCTGTCGGAGCAGCCGATCCACATGTAGCGCGGCGTTTGCTGCTTCACCAGGCTGGTGAAGAAGCCGGGCCGGTCGCGTTCCATCTGTGCGGACCAGGCACGGTTGTGGGCGAACAGGTCATCTAGAGTGTCGGACATGGGCGTGATTGTCGATGAGACATGGTGGGATGCGGTGAATCAGGCCGTGCGGGCGGCTTTCTGCGCCTTGGCAAGGGTTGCGCGGCCCTTTTTCTCGTGCTCGCGCACTTCCGCCAGGTTGGCCTGCAGCTCGGCCAGTTGGGCTTCGAGCTGGGCGCGGTGCGTGCCCAGCACGCCCAGAAACTTCTCGAGTTGCGGCACGGTGTCGCGCGGGCTGTCGTACATGTCGAGGATTTCCTTGGCCTCTGTCAGGCTCAGGCCCAGGCGCTTGGCGCGCAGCGTGAGCGTGAGCCGCGCCCGGTCGCGTGCGGTGTAGACGCGCTGCATGCCGGAGCGCTCCGGCGTCAGCAGCCCCATGTCTTCATAGAAGCGGATGGCGCGCGTCGTGAGGTCGAACTCCTTCGCGAGCTGGCTGATGGTGAAGGTCTGCGCGGACATGTGGGTGCGGGATGCCTGGAAGCCGTCGGTGGGGGGCGTTGCGGGCGCGACAGCAGGGTTGCCCTGCGTTCCCTACAATGTTGCCACCAACCCATGACGTTTACGTAAACGTCAATCTTACATGAACCTCCTCGAACGCGAACTCCACTACCCCCTGGGCGACACCCTGCCCGAGCCCGGCGAAGCACTGGAAGTCGCGCCGGGCGTGCGCTGGATCCGCATGCGGCTGCCGTTTGCGCTCGACCACATCAATCTCTGGCTGCTGCGCGACAGCATCGACGGCGTCGAGGGCTGGACGGTGGTCGACTGCTGCATTGCCCACGACGAAGCCCGCGCGCAATGGGAGCAGGTCTTCGAGACCCAGCTGCAGGGCCTGCCGATCCTGCGCGTGATCGTCACCCACATGCACCCCGACCACATCGGCCTGGCCGAGTGGCTGTGCACGCGCTGGAACGTGCCGCTGTGGATCAGCTCGACCGACTACCACGTGGCACGCGTGCTGAGCACCGCCGGCGACACGCTGGCGGGCGGCGATGCGGCCGCGAGCTTCTTCGCCTCGCACGGGCTGGCCGATCCGGAGGCGGTGGCCAAGATCCGTGCGCGCACCAACTACTACGCCAACATGGTGCCGTCGGTGCCCGACCGCTTCACCCGCATGATGGACGGCGACACCGTGGCCATCAACGGGCACGACTGGCGCTGCATCAGCGGCTATGGCCACGCGCCCGAGCACATCGCGCTGTACTGCGACGAACTGAAGCTGCTGCTGGGCGGCGACATGATGCTGCCGCGCATATCGACCAACGTGAGCGTGCATGCGGGCGAGCCCGAGGCCAATTCGCTGCGGCTCTTCCTGGACAGCATCGACAAGTTCAAGGCCCTGCCGGCCGACACGCTGGGCCTGCCTTCGCATGGCAAGCCTTTCACCGGCATCCACCGCCGCGTCGACCAGCTGCAGGAGCACCACCGCGACCGCCTGGCCGAACTGCTCGAAGCCTGCACGGCGCGCCCGCTGACCGCGGCCGAGGGCCTGCCCATCCTGTTCAAGCGCGAGCTCGACCTGCACCAGATGACCTTCGCGATGGGCGAGACGGTGGCGCACCTGCACCTGCTGTGGTTCGCGGGGCAGGTGAGACGCGAACGCGGCGCCGACGGCGTCTACCGCTTCGGCGCCGGAGCCGCCGCCGGGGCGCTTTAGACTCTCGGGGATGGACACGCTTGCTGAGCTGCGCGCGGGCCGGCTGGCAGGCGCAAAACGACTCGATCTCTCGTGCGGACTCACCGAGTTTCCGCGCGAAATCTTTGGCCTGGCCGATTCGCTCGAAACCCTGAACCTCTCGGGCAATGCGCTCGATTCACTGCCCGACGACATGGGCCGGCTGCACCGCCTGCGCGTGCTGTTCTGCTCCGACAACCGCTTCACCCGTCTGCCCGAATCGATCGGCGACTGCCAGGCCCTGGAAATGGTCGGCTTTAAGGCCAACCGCATCGGTACCGTGCCGGACGCGGCGCTGCGGCTGCCGGTGTTGCGCTGGCTGATCCTCACGGACAACAAGATCGAGACCTTGCCCGAGACGCTGGGCCACTGCACCGCAATGCAGAAGCTCATGCTGGCCGGCAACCGGCTGCGCGCGCTGCCGGCATCGCTGGCGGCCTGCGGCCAGCTCGAACTGCTGCGCATTTCCGCCAACCGCTTCGAGGCGCTGCCTCCTTGGCTGCTCTCGCTGCCGCGCCTCTCGTGGCTCGCGGGCGCGGGCAATCCTTTCGATGCACAGGCCGAGGATGCGGCGATGGCGGCGCAGTCGGTGCCGCGGGTCGACTGGCGCGAGCTGACGCTGGGTGTCCAGCTCGGCGAGGGGGCCTCGGGCGTGATTCATCAGGCAACGCTGGGCCCGGCCGGGCAGCCCGTGGCCGTCAAGCTCTTCAAGGGCGCGGTGACCAGCGACGGCTGGCCGCACAGCGAGATGGCCGCCAGCATCGCAGCCGGCGCGCACCCCACGCTGGTTGCCGCGCAAGGCAGGATCGAAGGCCACCCCGGCGGCACCGAAGGCCTGGTCATGGCGCTGGTCGATCCATCGTTCCGCGCGCTGGCCGGCCCGCCGAGCCTTGCATCGTGCACGCGCGATGTCTATGCGGCCGACGCGCAATGGACCTCCGGCGTCGCGCTGCGCATCGCGCGCGACATCGCTTCGGCCATGCGGCACCTGCATGCGCGCGGCATCCTGCACGGCGACCTGTATGCGCACAACATCCTCTGGAACGCGCAGGGCGGCGGATTGCTCGGCGACTTCGGCGCGGCCTGGATGACGGGCGCGCTCGATCCGGCGCAGGCCGGCGCATTGCAGCGGCTGGAGATGCGCGCCTTCGGCTGCCTGCTCGAGGAACTGCTCGCGCGTTGCAGCGATACCCCGCCACTGGCCATGGCCGCGCTGAAAGACCGCTGCATGCAGCCGGACGTGGCCGCGCGGCCGGTGTTCGACGACGCACTGTCGCTGCTGCAGGACGCGCTCGGGCAATGACCGGCCCGCGCCTGCCGCTGCCCACGCGCGACGGCGTCGGCCCGAGCTGCGTCGGGCTGCCTCAGGGCCCGTGGCCCACGATCGTCGAGTTCCTGGTGGCGCGCTTTCCCGGGATCACGCGCGACGCCTGGATGGCCCGCATCGAGGCCAACG
The DNA here is from genome assembly GCF_040546685.1 of Variovorax sp. OAS795. NCBI lineage: Bacteria > Pseudomonadati > Pseudomonadota > Betaproteobacteria > Burkholderiales > Comamonadaceae > Variovorax > Variovorax sp. OAS795. The sequence goes on along the minus strand of NZ_JBEPOH010000001.1, from coordinate 5,214,168 downwards.
ACGTGGTCGACGAACACGGCGTGCCCGTGACCGCGCAGCGCCGCTACCAGGCGCCATTGCGCGTGTACTACTACCGCACGCTCGACGCGGAGGTGCGCATTCCCTTCGACGAGCAGGTGCTGTTCCGGGACGACCAGCTGGTGGTGGTCGACAAGCCGCCGTTCCTGCCCGTCACGCCAACCGGCAAGTACCTGCAGGAAAGCCTCCTGGTGCGCCTCAAGCGCAAGCTGGCGCTGGACGACCTGGTGCCGCTGCATCGCATCGACCGCAGCACGGCGGGGCTGGTGCTGTTCTCGGTGCGGCCCGAGACGCGGGGCGCCTACCAGGCCATGTTTCCGGAGCGCCGCATCGCCAAGCACTACGAAGCCGTGGTGCCGTGGCAGCCTGGCGTCTCGTCGGTGCCAGGCACCTATCGCAGCCGGCTGGTGGACGACGAACATTTCATGCGCGTGAAGGAAGAGGCCGGTGCGCCCAATTCCGAAACCCGCATCGTGGTGAAAGAGGCGGCGAACGGCCACGCCCTGCTCGATCTTTCGCCGGTCACCGGCCGCAAGCACCAGCTGCGGGTGCACTGCATGGCCTTGGGCATGCCGATCGTCAACGATCCGATCTACCCCACGCTGCTGCCGCCGGACAGCGACGACTTCGACAAGCCGCTGCAGCTGCTGGCCAAGTCGGTCGCGTTCCAGGACCCGGTGAGCGGCGAACTGCGCAGCTTCACGAGCCCGCGGAGCCTGTCGCTGCCGCCAAGGTGACGCCCCGCCGGCGCGCAGCGCACTAAGCTCGTTTCCTGGACCTTTCGTCATTCATTCAGGAGACACCTGCACCATGGACACCACCCAACTCTTCTCGCTGAAGGGCCGCAGCGCCTTGATCACCGGCGGCTCGCGCGGCATCGGCCGCATGATCGCGGAGGGCTTCCTGGCGCAGGGCGCGCGCGTCTACATCTCGGCGCGCAAGGCCGCAGCCTGCGACCAGACCGCCAAGGAGCTGTCGGCCTTCGGCCACTGCGTGTCGCTGCCGGCCGATGTGTCGACGCTGGAGGGCGCACAGGCGCTGGTCGACGCCTATTCCAAGCACGAAGGCTCCCTCGACATCCTGGTCAACAACGCCGGCGCGGCCTGGGGCGCGCCGTACGACGAGTTTCCCGAGAGCGGCTGGGACAAGGTGGTGGACCTGAACCTCAAGACGCCATTCTTCCTGACCCAGGCGCTGACGCCGATGCTCAAGAAGGCGGCGACCGACCATCTGTCGAAGGTGATCAACATTGCCTCCATCGACGGCATCTCGGTGAACCCGCAGGAGACATATTCGTACGCGGCAAGCAAGGCCGGGTTGATCCAGCTCACGCGGCGCATGGCGCTTCGCCTTGCGCAAGACCGCATCGTGGTGAGCGCGATTGCGCCGGGGGCATTTGCCTCGGACATGAACAAGCTGGCGCGCGACCATGGCGACGAGGTGAAGGAGCGGATTCCTGCGGGGCGCATCGGGACGCCTGAGGATATGGCGGGGGCGGCTATTTATTTGGCTTCGAGGGCGGGGGACTATGTGATGGGGTCTACGTTGGTGGTGGATGGGGGGGTTACGCACGCGCGTTGAATCGCTTTTTGTTGGCTTTGTTTGCTTCCCGAGGCCGGGATATCCGCCCGGCGGCGGACTCACTTTCTTTTGCTTCGCCAAAAGAAAGTAAGCAAAGAAAAGGCGACCCTACTGTCTGCGTCCCTTCGCTGCGCTGCGGGCAACCTGCGGTGCTCGACTCCGGCGGGGGTCCGCAGAACTCGCTTCGCTCAAACAGCTGCGGCCCTGATCCCGCCTCCATCTGCGCTCCTCGGCGAATACAGAAGGGGTGGGAGCCGACAGGCCATCGCTTCGCTCGGCCGAGTCCAAATCCAACAGCCAATACCAACCACCGCAGGCGCGCAGCGCCTGCGGTGGCCTGGTGGCCGAGCGAAGAGAAGGCCTGATCGGTCTCCAAGCCCCTCTGTATGCGCCGAGGAGCGCAGGGTTTCGCGGATCAGGGCTCGCAGCTGTTTGAGCGAAGCGAGTTCTGCGAGACCCCGCGAAACCCGAGCACCGCAGGTTGCCCGCAGCGAAGCGGAGGGACGCAGACAGTGGGGTCGCCTTTCTTTTGCCTACGTTTCTTTGGCGAAGCAAAGAAAAGTAGGTCGCCCGCCGGGGCGAGTCCCGGCCTCGGGAAACAAACAAGCCCAATTGCTACCATCGTCCCCAAATCCGAACAAAGCCGAACAAAGATGCCCTCATACCCCTTCGACGCCATCCTCTTCGACTGCGACGGCGTCCTCGTAGATTCCGAACCCATCACCAACCGCGTCCTCGCCGAAATGCTCGGCGAACTCGGCTGGCAGCTCACCACCGAAGAGTCGATGAACACCTTCACCGGCAAGGCCGTGAAGGACGAAACCGCGCTCATCGAATCGAAGACCGGCGTCCGGATCACCGAAGACTGGCTCAAGGCGTTCAGGGCCCGCCGCAACGAAGCACTCGAACGCGCTCTGGAGGCGATTCCGCATGCCCCGGCGGCCATCCGCGAAATTCACGCGGCGCTCCAGGGCCGCATCGCCTGCGCCTCGGGCGCCGACCGCCACAAGGTCGAGCTTCAACTGGCAAAGGTGGGCCTGCTCGATTGCTTCGAAGGCCGCATCTTCAGCGGGCACGAGATGCCGCGCTCCAAGCCGCATCCCGACGTGTACCTCGCCGCGGCCGCCGCGCTCGGCGTTGATCCGAAGCGCTGCGCGGTGGTCGAGGACACGGTTACCGGCGCGATGGCCGGCGTGGCCGCGGGTGCGACGGTGTTCGGCTACAGCACCGGCGAATCGGGCCACAGCGGCCCCGAGGCCCTGCGCAGCGTCGGTGCGCTGCAGGTCTTCAGTGACATGAGGCAACTGCCTGCGCTGCTGGCGGCGCATGGCCTGCAGCCGGCCTGAGAAACCAGCCGTCAAAACCAAGCCCCTGCCGCCAGCAAGCCCGCCGGGTTTCTGCTGCAATGGCGGCAGGGCAAGTCCACAAGGAGCCAGATTCGATGACTTCCGAATACAAGACCGAGCAGCCCGAGCGCGCCGAGATCGATGCGCTCGCGGGCCCCGCCGTGGTCGAGTTCGGCACCAACTGGTGCGGCATCTGCAAGGCCGCGCAGCCGAACATCGACGAGGCCTTTGCCAAGTACCCCCACATCAGGCGCATCAAGGTCGAGGACGGCAGCGGGCGTCCGCTGGGCCGCTCGTTCAACGTGCGGCTGTGGCCCACGCTGGTGTTCATGCGCGACGGCCAGCAGGTCGCCAAGCTGGTGCGGCCGGAAGACAGCCAGTCCATCGCCGACGCGCTGGCGCTCATCGACGCGCCCGCGGCCTGACCGCGGCTACTTTCCCTGCTGCCGGAAGTCGCGCGGTGCGAAACCGGTCCATTGCAGGAAGGCGCGCGAAAAGCTCTTCTCGTTCCTGAAGCCGACAGACAGGGCCACCTGCTTGATCGGCCGGGTGGTGCGGCGCAGTTGCTCCACCGCCATTTCATGGCGCACTTCGTTCTTCAGCATCTGCATCGACGTGCCTTCCTCGTGCAGCTGGCGGTGCAGCGTGCGGCTCGACACGTTCAGCAGCGTGGCCAGCGCCTCGGCGGTGGTGGCTTCGCTCGCGCGCGTGCGCAGCAGTTCGCGCACGCGCTGGCCCAGCAGCCGGTCGCGCCGGTACTGCAGCACGGTGAGCGGCAGCGCACGCTTGAGCATGGTGCGCAGCGCGCGCTCGTCGCGCTGAAGCGGCAGCGCAAGGTAGCGCTCGTCGAAGCTGATGCTGGCCGCGGGCGCATCGAAGCGCACGTCGGGCGTGAACATCAGCGGATAGGCGTCGCGGTGCGGCGGCGCCGCGAACGGAAAGGTGGCATCGCGCAGCGAGATGCGCGAGTCGATGGCCCAGCAGACATACCCGTGCAGGAAGCGCAGGCTGGTCACCAGGCAGAACTCGCGGAACGCATCGTCGAGCGCGCGGTTCTCGGTGATGCGCAGCGTGGCCACGCCGCCCGAGACGTCGAGCGCCAAGGTGATGTCGTCGGTCAAGAGGCGGTGATGGCGGCACCAGCGCCCGACGGCCACGCCCAGGTCGGGCGAACTCAGCGAGGCGCGGCACAGCATGCCGTAGCTGCCCCAGGGCAGCCGCCGCGAGAACCACCCCAGCGCCTCGTCGTCGAGCTCCTGCATCGCATGGCCGGACAGCGTCTCGAACTGTGCGGCCGTCACCCGGGCGTCGGCCCGGGCGAGTTCACGCGGCGTGATCTGTGCCGCTTGCAAGGCCGCGGATGGATCGGCGCCGTAGTGCGCGTAGCCTTGCACGATGGCTCGTACGAAGGCCATCGGCGTGACGGCGCGGGCGGGCCGGAGGAACGATGGAGAAGACATGGCGGGTCGGGGCAGGGCGTGGCGCAATTTGCAACCATTGTGGCGCCAATTGCGGCGCCGCGAAGCGTAAGCTGTGTTTCTGCCAAGCGCCACCCGCGTGGAAAGCCTGCGCGCCGACCCCCCTCAGAGGAGACAAGACACATGCACGATCCCGGCCTGAACTTCGACCTGGGCGACACCATCGATTCGCTGCGCAGCGCGATCCAGGACTTTGCCGCCCACGAGATCGCACCGCGCGCCGCGGAAATCGACCGCGACAACCTGTTCCCGCATGACCTCTGGCAGAAGCTCGGCGAGCTCGGCCTGCACGGCATGACGGTGAAGGAAGAGTTCGGCGGCACCGAGCTGGGCTACCTGGCGCACATCGTGGCCATGGAAGAAGTCTCGCGCGCCTCGGCGTCCGTGGGCCTGTCTTACGGCGCGCACTCCAACCTGTGCGTGAACCAGATCCACCGCAACGGCAGCGAGGCGCAAAAGGCAAAGTACCTGCCCAAGCTGGTGAGCGGCGAACACGTGGGCGCGCTCGCGATGAGCGAACCCAACGCCGGCTCCGACGTCGTGAGCATGAAGCTCAAGGCCGAGAAGAAGAACGGCTATTACGTGCTCAACGGCGGCAAGATGTGGATCACCAACGGCGGCGATGCCGACACGCTGGTGATCTATGCCAAGACCGAACCCGAGATGGGCGCGCGCGGCATGACGGCCTTCATCGTCGAGAAAAGCTTCAAGGGCTTCTCGGCCGGCACCAAGCTCGACAAGCTCGGCATGCGCGGCTCCAACACCTATCCGCTGTTCTTCGACAACTGCGAAGTGCCCGAAGAGAACGTGCTGGGCGGCGAGGGCATGGGCGCCAAGGTGCTGATGAGCGGGCTCGACTACGAGCGCGCGGTGCTCTCGGGCGGCCCGCTGGGCATCATGGCCGCCTGCATGGACGCGGTGCTGCCCTTCGTCCACGAGCGCAAGCAGTTCGGCCAGAGCATCGGCGAATTCCAGCTGATGCAGGGCAAGCTGGCTGACATGTATTCGACCTGGCAGGCCACCCGCGCCTATGTGTACGCCGTGGGCAAGGCCTGCGACCGCAACGACCATGCGCGCACCTTCCGCAAGGATGCGGCCGGCGCGATTCTGTACTCGGCCGAGAAGGCGACGTGGATGGCCGGCGAGGCGATCCAGGCATTGGGCGGCGTGGGCTACACGAAGGATTTTCCGGTCGAGCGGCTGTGGCGCGATGCCAAGCTGTACGAGATCGGCGCGGGGACGAGCGAGATCCGGCGGATGCTGATCGGGCGCGAATTGTTCAGCGAAACGACCTGAGGATGAAATGCGCTGCCTCCTCTTGCTCCCTCTCCCCTTGGGGAGAGGGCGGGGGTGAGGGCAGCGGCGATCGAGTCGAGTGCTGCGCTTCGGGAAGAGCCGGCGCCATCACCCCAACCCTCTCCTCAAGGGAGAGGGGGCAAGACAAGGAGACAAGACGATGCCACTGACGCAGAGCCTGGCCCAGGGCGCCACCAACGTCCCCCTCATCGAGCAAACCATCGGCGACTTCTTCGACGACATGGCCGCCGCGCACCCCGGCCGCGAGGCGCTCGTCAGCCGCCATGAAGGCAAGCGCTTCACCTACCGCGAGCTTCAGGCCGAGTCCAACAAACTCGCCAGCGCATTGCTGGCCCTGGGCCTCGCCCCGGGCGACCGCGTCGGCATCTGGTCGCACAACAACGCACCCTGGGTGCTGATGCAGATCGCGACCGCCAAGGCGGGCCTCGTCCTCGTCAACATCAACCCGGCCTACCGCACGTCAGAGCTCGAATACGCGCTCAACAAGGTCGGCTGCAAGGTGCTGGTGACCATGGCACAGTTCAAGACCAGCGACTACCTCGGCATGCTGCGCGAGCTCGGACCGAAGCGCCTGCCCCGGCTGCAGCACACCTTCTGGATCGACGGCAAGGCCGCGGCGGATGTCGAAGAACCCGGCATGCGGCGTTTCAGCCAGTTGCTCGCGAGCGGCGACGCGGCCGACCCGCGCGTGGCGCAGGTGCAGAAGACGCTCAAGGCCACCGACCCGATCAACATCCAGTTCACCAGCGGCACCACGGGCTTTCCCAAGGGCGCGACGCTCACGCACCGCAACATCCTGAACAACGGCTTCTTCATCGGCGAATGCATGAAGCTCACGCCGGCCGACCGGCTGTGCATTCCGGTGCCGCTGTACCACTGCTTCGGCATGGTGCTGGGCAACCTGGCCTGCCTCACGCACGGCTCGGCCATCGTCTACCCGAACGACGGGTTCGATCCGCTCACGGTGCTGGAAACCGTGCAGGCCGAGAAGTGCACCGGCCTGCATGGCGTGCCCACCATGTTCATCGCCGAGCTCGACCATCCGCGCTTCAGGGAGTTCGATCTTTCGACGCTGCGCACCGGCATCATGGCCGGCTCGCCGTGCCCCATCGAGGTGATGAAGCGCGTGGTGAACGAGATGCACCTGGGCGAGATCACCATCGCCTACGGCATGACCGAGACCAGCCCGGTGAGCTGCCAGAGCAGCACCGACACGCCGCTGGACAAGCGCGTGTCGACGGTGGGCACGGTGCAGCCGCACCTGGAGGTCAAGATCATCGACCCCGAGACCGGCGCCATCGTGCCGCGCGGCACCTCCGGCGAGTTCTGCACGCGCGGCTATTCGGTGATGCACGGCTACTGGGAAGACGAGGAGAAAACCCGCGAAGCCATCGACGCCGAGCACTGGATGCACACCGGCGACCTCGCCACCATGGACGCCGAAGGCTACGTCAACATCGTCGGCCGCATCAAGGACCTGGTGATCCGCGGCGGCGAGAACATCTACCCGCGCGAGATCGAAGAGTTCCTGTATCGGCACCCGAAGGTGCAGGACGTGCAGGTGGTCGGCTTGCCCGACAAGAAGTACGGCGAAGAGCTGTGCGCCTGGATCATCGTCAAGCCCGGCCAGGCCGCGACCGAAGACGAGATACGCGATTTTTGCAAGGGCCAGATCGCGCACTACAAGGTGCCCAGGTACATCCAGTTCGTCAGTGCGTTCCCGATGACGGTGACCGGCAAGATCCAGAAATTCAAGATCCGCGAAGCGATGGCGGAACAACTCGGCCTCGAACAAGAAAAGACAGCATGAGCAAACTCGAAACGAAATTGAATGCACGCTCGGCCGACTTCCAGGCCAATGCCGCCGCCATGCGCGCGCTGGTCGACGACCTGTACAAGCAGTTCGCCAAGGTAGAGCAGGGCGGCGGCGAGGCCGCGCGTGCCAAGCACACGGCGCGCGGCAAGCTGCTGCCGCGCGACCGCGTCGCCGAGCTGCTCGATCCCGGCACGCCGTTCCTCGAGATCGCGCCGCTGGCCGCGCATGCGATGTACCTCGATGCCAAGGGCGCCGAGTCGGCGCCCGGCGCGGGCCTGATCGCGGGCATCGGGCGCGTGAACGGCGTCGACTGCATGATCGTCTGCAACGACGCGACGGTGAAGGGCGGCACCTACTACCCGATGACCGTCAAGAAGCACCTGCGGGCGCAGGAGATCGCCGAGCAGAACCGCCTGCCCTGCATCTACCTGGTGGATTCGGGCGGCGCCAACCTGCCGAACCAGGACGAGGTGTTTCCCGACCGCGACCACTTCGGCCGCATCTTCTACAACCAGGCCAACATGAGCGCCCAGGGCATTCCGCAGATCGCGGTGGTCATGGGCTCGTGCACGGCAGGCGGCGCCTACGTGCCCGCGATGAGCGACGAGTCGATCATCGTGAAGAACCAGGGCACCATCTTCCTGGGCGGCCCGCCGCTCGTGAAGGCGGCCACCGGCGAGGTGGTCACGGCCGAAGACCTGGGCGGTGGCGACGTGCACACGCGGCTGTCGGGCGTGGTCGATCACCTCGCGCAGAACGACCTGCATGCGCTGGCGCTGGCGCGTTCGGCCGTGGCCAATCTCAATGCGCAGGCTGCGGCGCAAGTCGCCGGGAAGACCGAGGTGCGCGAGCCCGCATTCCCGCGCGAAGAGCTCTACGGCGTGATCCCGACCGACACGCGCAAGCCCTTCGACGTGCGCGAGATCATTGCGCGCATCGTCGATGGCAGCGAGTTCCACGAGTTCAAGCAGCGCTTCGGCGCCACGCTGGTCTGCGGCTTTGCCGAGATCGAGGGCATGCCGGTCGGCATCATTGCGAACAACGGCATCCTGTTCAGCGAATCGGCGCAGAAGGGCGCGCACTTCATCGAGCTGTGCTGCCACCGCAAGATTCCGCTGGTGTTCCTGCAGAACATCACCGGCTTCATGGTGGGCCGCAAGTACGAGAACGAAGGCATCGCGCGCCACGGCGCCAAGATGGTGACGGCGGTGGCCACGGCCAACGTGCCCAAGTTCACCATCATCATCGGCGGCAGCTTCGGTGCCGGCAACTACGGCATGTGCGGCCGGGCCTACAGCCCGCGCTTTCTCTGGATGTGGCCCAACGCGCGCATCAGCGTGATGGGCGGCGAGCAGGCTGCGAGCGTCCTGGCGACCGTGAAGCGCGACGGCATCGAACTCAAGGGCGGCAGCTGGAGCAAGGAAGAGGAAGAAGCCTTCAAGGCCCCGATCCGCCAGCAGTACGAAGACCAGGGCCATCCCTACTACGCCACGGCGCGGCTGTGGGACGACGGCATCATCGATCCCGCGGACACGCGGCGCGTGCTGGCGCTCGGTCTTGCGGCGGCACGCAATGCCCCCGTTCCCGAGCCGAAGTTCGGCATCTTCCGCATGTGACGAAGGGGCGCGGCATGAGCACTTTCACCAAGCTGAACCTCGCGATCGAGGGCGCGGTCGCACGCATCTGGCTCGACCAGCCCGATGCCCGCAATGCTTTCGACGACGTCGTGATCGCCGAGCTGGCGCAGGCCTTCACCGAAGCCGGCGCCTCGGCGCAAGTGAAGGCCATCGTGCTTGGCGCCAACGGCCCGGCCTTCTGCGCGGGCGCGAACCTCAACTGGATGCGCCGCATGGCCGACTACACGCGGGACGAGAACCTCGCCGATGCGGGCAAGCTGGCCGGGATGCTGCGCACCATTGCCGAGTGCCCCAAGCCCACCATCGCGCGCGTGCAGGGCGATGTGTATGCCGGCGGCATGGGGCTGGTCGCCGCCTGCGACATGGCGGTGAGCGTGGACACGGCGTTCTATTGCCTCAGCGAAGTGAAGATCGGCCTCGTGCCCGCGACCATCAGCCCGTATGTCCTGCGTGCGATGGGCACCCGCGCATCGCAGCGCTACTTCCTCACGGCCGAGCGCTTCACCGCCGCAGAGGCGCACCGCATCGGCTTCGTGCATGAAGTCGTCGCTGCCGACCTGCTCGACACCAAGGTCGACGAGCTGGTGAAGGCACTCACCGGCGCCAGCCCGGCCGCGGTACGCGCCTGCAAGCAGTTGATCGCCGACGTGAACGGGCGAGAGATCGACGACGCGCTGATCGCGAAGACCGTGGAAGGCATCGCGGACATCCGCGCCAGCGACGAGGGCCGCGAGGGCGTGCAGGCCTTCCTGCAGAAACGCAAGCCTTCGTGGCTGGGCCATTGAGCACAGGCGATGAACGCGCTCGACATGCCCCAACTGCTCGCACTGGCCGCCGCCATCGGCTGGGCCAGCGGCGTGCGGCTGTACCTGGTCGTGCTGCTGACGGGGCTCGCCGGCTACTTCGGCTGGGTGCCGCTGCCCAGTGGCCTGCAGCTGTTGGCGCATCCGGTCGTCATCGCGGCCAGCGGGTTCATGGTGTTCATCGAGTTTTTCGCCGACAAGATCCCGGGCCTCGACTCGCTGTGGGACGTGGTGCACACCGCCATCCGCATACCCGCCGGAGCCGCGCTCGCGGCCAGCGTGTTCGGTGCCGACCATGGCGTGATGGCCATCGTGGCGGCGCTGCTGGGCGGCGGTTTCGCGGCCACGGCGCATGCCGCCAAGGCCACCACGCGCGCGGCCATCAACACCTCGCCCGAGCCGTTTTCCAACGTGGGCGCATCGCTGGTCGAAGACAGCATGGTGCCCGCGGGCCTGTGGCTCGCGGTGGCGCATCCGCTGGTGTTCCTGCTGCTGTTCGTCCTCGTGCTGGTGCTCAGCGTGTGGCTCATCCGCAAGAGCTGGCGATTTCTCAGGGCGCTCTTCACACGCGTGGCCCGCATCTTCAGCGGCCGCCCCGATCCGGGCGTCGCGCCTGCGTTTCAACTGAAAAAGAATCCTCCGGGAGACACTCCGAATGTTTAAGAAGATCCTCATCGCCAACCGAGGCGAGATCGCCTGCCGGGTCGCCGCCACCGCACGCCGGATGGCCATCCGCACCGTGGCCGTCTACTCCGATGCCGACGCGCATGCCAACCATGTGCGCGCCTGCGACGAGTCGGTGCACCTGGGCGGCAGCGCACCCAAGGACAGCTACCTGCGCTGGGAAAAGATCCTCGAGGCCGCCAAGGCCACGGGCGCCGAAGCCGTGCACCCGGGCTACGGCTTCCTGAGCGAGAACGAGGAGTTCGCGCAGGCCTGCGCCGGCGCGGGGCTGGTTTTCATCGGCCCGCCGCCCTCCGCCATCAAGGCGATGGGCCTGAAGGCCGAGTCGAAGCAGCTGATGGAAAAAGCCGGCGTGCCGCTGGTGCCGGGCTACCACGGCCACGACCAGGACCCGTCGCTGCTGCAGCGCGAGGCAGACCGCATCGGCTACCCCGTGCTCATCAAGGCCAGCGCGGGTGGCGGCGGCAAGGGCATGCGCGCGGTGGACCGCGCCGAAGACTTCGCGGCCGCGCTCGCCTCGTGCCAGCGCGAAGCCATCAACAGCTTCGGCGACGACGCGGTGCTGATCGAGAAGTACGTGCAGCGCCCCCGGCACATCGAGATCCAGGTGTTCGGCGACACACAGGGCAACTACGTCTACCTGTTCGAGCGCGACTGCTCGGTGCAGCGCCGGCACCAGAAGGTGCTCGAGGAAGCGCCAGCGCCCGGCATGACCGAGGCCATGCGCAAGCAGATGGGCGAAGCCGCCGTGGCTGCCGCGCGCGCCGTGAATTACGTGGGTGCGGGGACTGTCGAGTTCATCGTCGAGCAGCGCGAAGGCGGTGAAATGAACTTCTTCTTCATGGAGATGAACACGCGGCTGCAGGTCGAGCACCCGGTGACCGAGGCGATCACCGGCCTCGACCTTGTCGAATGGCAATTGCGCGTGGCCTCGGGCGAGGCGCTTCCGGCGAAGCAGCAGGAGCTGCAGATCCACGGCCACGCCATCGAGGCGCGCATCTGCGCCGAGAACCCCGACAACAACTTCCTGCCGGCCACCGGCACCTTGCGCGTGTACCGCAAGCCGCAAGCCACGGCCTTCCAGCGCAGTCGCGTGCGCATCGACGACGGTGTGCGCGAAGGCGGCGAGATCTCGACCTTCTACGACTCGATGATCGCCAAGCTGATCGTGCACGGCAGCACGCGCGCCGAGGCGCTGGCGCGGCTCGATGCGGCGCTGGCGCAGGTTCAGATCGTGGGCGTGTCGACCAACGTGCAGTTCCTGCGCGGCATCCTCGCGACGGAGTCGTTCGCCAAGGCCAACCTCGATACGGCGCTGATCGAACGCGAGCGCGCCGTGCTGTTCGACCGCGAAGCGCTCGGCCTGCCGCTGGCTGCCGCGGCGGCCATCACGCGCACGCTGATCACCGAGCGGCCGGTCGGCGCGCCGGACCCGTTCGAGCGGCGCGACGGCTGGCGCTCGCATGGCGAATACCGGCGCCACTTCGACTTCGAGTTCCGCGGCGGCGAGCAGACCGCCCTGCTGACCTACAGGCGCGACGGCGGCCTGTGGCTCGAGGCGGGGGGCGTGCAAGGCCCGCTGGTCGTCGGCCAGTTTCCATCGGGCGAGTTCGAGGTCGAGTTCGCCGGCACGCGTCAGACGCTGAACGTGCACCTCGATGGCGCCACGGCCCATGTGTTCGCATCGAACGGCGCCACGAAGATCACGGCCATCGATCGCCTGGCCCACGCGGGCGACACCCATGCCGAAGGCGGCCGCCTTACGGCGCCGATGCCCGGCAAGGTGGTGTCCTTTGCGGTCAAGGCCGGCGACAAGGTCAGCCGCGGCCAGCCCCTGGCGGTGATGGAGGCCATGAAGATGGAGCACACCATCGCCGCGCCGGCCGACGGCACCGTCGAGGAGCTGATGTTCTCGCCCGGCGAGCAGGTGGCCGAAGGCGACGAGCTGTTGCGGATGGCCGCGGCGGCTTGAGCGGTGACGCGGCTCAGCCCACCACCACTTCGCTGATCTGCATCACGGGTGCGAGGTCGGTGTAGTTCTTGATGTCGCCGAGGATTTCCTTGGCATGCGGGCCGAACGCGCTTTGAAACGCCTCGACCGAGTCGCAGAACACGTGGCACATGCCGACGTAGGTCGGCGGGGTTCCGGGCGCGCCGCCGGCCAGCCCCTTGTCGATGGTGTAGGACTTGCAGGCGTCGCCCATGCGCGCCTTCAACAGCGGCATGTGCGTGTCGCGGTAGTAGTCGTGGTCGAACCGTGCGCCTTCGGTGTAGGGGTACATCACGCTGACTTTGATCATGCTTCGGTCTCCTGGTGTGTGTGTTCTTGGATGCTGGCGCACGAGCATAGAAGAAGGAACAGAGAGCGACAAGCCGTGGGCCGGGCCGCGGCCCTAATAAGATTCGATTCATGAAAATCATCGTCTCCCTCACCGACAACCGCCCCGAACCGTGGATCGAAGGCCTCAGGGCCGAACTGCCCGATGCGCAGGTCGAGGCCTGGCAGCCCGGGGCGGCCCAGGCCGACCATGCGGTCGTGTGGGTGCCGCCCCAGCAGCTGCTCGACGAGCAGCCCGGCCTGCGCGGCGTCTTCAACATCGGCGCCGGCGTCGATGCGCTGCTCAAGCTGAAGATGCCGGCGCACGCGCGCATCGTGCGGCTCGACGATGCCGGCATGTCGGTGCAGATGGCGGAATATGTGTGCCACGCATTGATCCGCCACTTTCGCGAATTCGACGCCTACGAGGCCGATGCGCGCGAGGGCCGCTGGAGCTATCGCAAGCCGAAGCTGCGGCGCGACTTTCCCGTCGGCATCATGGGGCTGGGCGTGCTCGGCGAACGCGTGGCCGGGGCGGTGGCGCAGTTCGAGTTTCCGGTGCTGGGCTGGAGCCGCTCGCCCAAGGCCATCGATGGCGTGAAGGTGTTCAGCGGCGAGGCGCAGTTCGACGAGTTTCTATCGTCCACGCGCGTGCTGGTCAACCTGCTGCCGCTGACCGAGGCCACGCGCGGCATCCTCAACCGCGATACGCTCGGCAAGCTCAAGCCAGGGGGCTACCTCATCAGCATCGCGCGCGGCGCCCACCTGGTCGAAGACGACCTGATCCCGATGCTCGATGCCGGACAGCTCGCGGGCGCCACGCTCGATGTCTTTCATGTAGAGCCGCTGCCTGCCGATCACCCGTTCTGGCGCCACCCCCGCATCGTTGTCACGCCGCATGCCTCGGCGCGCACGCTGCGGGAAGAATCGATTGCGCAGATCGCCGGCAAGATCCGCGCGATGGAACAGGGCCTGCCCGTGAGCGGTGTCGTCGATCCAGCCAGGGGCTACTGACGAACATCCGTCGCGCCGGTGAAAAACACCGGGTCCCCCGATGTCTTGGCCGGCGCGCGAAAATCGCGCACCGGTCTCATTCCCTCAGTCCCACTCCATAGAACGAGGCAAGTGCCATGAAGCTTCCCATCCAGGTCAAGATCGTCGACGTCGGCCCGCGCGACGGGCTGCAGAATGAAAAGCAGCCGGTGTCGGCCGAAGTCAAGATCGGCCTCGTGCACCGGCTGCAGGACGCCGGCCTCAAAGAGATCGAGGTCACCAGTTTCGTGTCGCCCAAGTGGGTGCCGCAGATGGCCGACAACGCCGAGGTGATGCACGGCATCCGCCGCGAGCCCGGCGTGCGCTACTCGGTGCTCACGCCCAACATGAAGGGCTTCGAGGCCGCCATTGCCGCGCCCCGCGAGGAATGGCCCGACGAGATCGTGGTGTTCGGCGCCGCGAGCGAGGCCTTCAGCCAGAAGAACATCAACTGCTCGATCGCCGAGAGCATCGAGCGCTTCGCGCCCGTGGTGGCGGCGGCGCGCGAGAAGGGCATCGCCGTGCGCGGCGCCATGTCGTGCACCGTGGGCTGTCCCTACGAAGGCGAGGTCGCCCCCGAACGCGTGGGCATGCTGGCGAAGCTGATGAAGGACATCGGCGTGCAGCGCGTCGACGTGGCCGACACCATCGGCGTGGGCACGCCGCGCAAGGTGCGGGCCGCCATCGAGGCCACGCTGGCGCACTTCGGCGTGGACCACATCTCTGGCCACTATCACGACACCTACGGCCAGGCGCTGGTCAACACCCTGGCCTCGCTGGAGCTCGGGGTCTGGAACTTCCAGTCGTCCTCCGCCGGCCTGGGCGGCTGCCCCTACGCCAAGGGCGCGACGGGCAACGTGGCGACCGAGGACGTGGTCTACATGCTGCACGGCATGGGCATCGAGACCGGCATCGATCTCGACAAGTTGATCGACGCGGGCGTGTACATCAGCGAGGCCTTGGGGCGCGAGCCGAACTCGCGGGCGTCGAAGGCGCTCCGCACCAAGCGGGCCGGCTGATGAGCGCCCGCCAAACACTGGGGGCCTTGTGATGTGCGGCGCTGAACTTCAAGCACTCCCCGAAGGCGTGCAGCGTGTTTCACGCATGCTGCAGGACGCCGGCCACCCCCATTCCCCGCGCATGCTCGACGACGCCTGCCGCACCGCGCAGCAGGCGGCCGACGCGCTCGGCATCTTGGTCGGGCAGATCGCCAAGAGCATCATCTTCCGGCGCAAGAGCGACGACGCGGCGGTGCTGGTCATCACCTCGGGCGACAAGCGCGTCGACGAAAAAAAGGTCGATGCGCTGGTCGGCAAGACCGGCCGCGCCGACGCCGAATTCGTCAAGGCGCGCACCGGCTTCACCATCGGCGGCGTGTCGCCGGTGGCGCATGCCACGCCGCCGGTGGTGCTGATCGACCGCGAGCTGTTCCGCTTCGAAGAGATCTGGGCCGCCGCGGGCCATCCGCATGCGGTGTTCCAGCTGCGTCCGCAAGACCTCGAGAAGCTCACCGGCGCGCCCGTGGCGGACGTGGTGTGAATTTCGACGACGCGCAAACGCTGGCCGAACGGGCCGCTGCCGTGCAGCGCGCGGCCGGTGACGCCGTGCCTTCGCCCTGCACCTCGGTCTGCCGCATGGACCGGCTGAGCGGCTTCTGCGAAGGATGCCTGCGCACCATCCCCGAGATCGCGGGCTGGAGCAAGATGGAAGACGAGGCGCGGCGCGGCGTGTGGCACGCGATAGAGTTGCGCGCACGCGCCGGCATCTGGCGCATCCCCGAGGAATCAGGAGACACGCACGCATGAAGCACATCGACTTCTACCTGGACTTCATCTCGCCTTACGCGCACCTGGCCTTCGAGCACATTCCCGAGGCGCTCGAAGGCCTGAGCTACAGCGTGGCCTACAAACCCGTGCTGCTCGGCGCGATCCTCAAGCACCACGGCCAGCTCGGCCCGGCCGAGATCCCGGCCAAGCGCAGCTGGACCTACCGGCATGTGCTGTGGCTCGGCCATGCCAACGGCATCGAGATCGAGATGCCGGCCTCCCACCCCTACAACCCGCTTCCGCACCTGCGGCTGGCGCTCGCGACCTCGGACGACGGCAGCATCAGCCGCCACGTGGCCGAGGCGATCTTCCGCCATGTGTGGCGCGGCGGCCAGGAAGCGGGCGATGCCACGCGCCTGGCTGCGCTCGCCACGCAGCTGGCGCCCAGGCGCGACATGAACGGGGACGAGAACAAGGCGCTGCTCAAGCGCAATACCGACGAGGCGCTGCAGCTCGGCGTCTTCGGAACCCCGGCCTGCGTGGTCGACGGCCGTCTGTTCTGGGGCTTCGACGGCCTGGCGATGCTGCGCGGCTATCTCGGCGGCGATGCGTGGTTCGAGGGGCCGCAATGGGCCGGCGCGGACCAGCGGCCGTCCATGCTGCGAAGCAGCAAAAACGGATGAACCCGCCGATTTCTTACAAGCTGAAACGAGTCCCGCGGGTTTCACCTTAATTCGTAAGCGTCGGTTCAGTTTCGCGAAAGGCTCGGGTCAGTCGCGGCTCCAAGAATGCGTCACGGTCCCGAATGCCGGGGCCGAACGAACGCATACACAGGAGACGACGCATATGGCAGCAACACTGGATTCGAGGGGGATGCCGCACCCGGCCCCCCGGCCCATGTCCGCGGAGGAAAAGAAGGTCATCTTCGCTTCCTCCCTTGGCACGGTGTTCGAGTGGTACGACTTCTACCTCTACGGATCGCTCGCCGCGATCATCGCGAAACAGTTCTTCAGCGGCCTCGATGCGGGCGCCGCTTTCATCTTCGCGCTCTTGGCATTTGCCGCCGGCTTCCTGGTGCGGCCGTTCGGCGCCATCGTGTTCGGCCGGCTCGGCGACATGATCGGGCGCAAGTACACCTTCCTGGTCACGATCCTGATCATGGGCCTGTCGACCTTCATCGTCGGCCTGTTGCCGAGCTACGCCACCATCGGCGTCGCGGCGCCGGTGATCCTGATCGCATTGCGCATGCTGCAGGGCCTCGCGCTCGGCGGCGAGTACGGCGGTGCCGCCACCTACGTGGCCGAGCATTCGCCGCACGGCAAGCGCGGCGCCTACACCTCGTGGATCCAGACCACTGCCACGCTCGGGCTGTTCCTGAGCCTGCTGGTGATCCTGGGCGTGCGCACCTGGCTCGGCGAACAGGCGTTCGGCGAGTGGGGCTGGCGCGTGCCGTTCCTTGTTTCCATCGCGCTTCTCGGCATCTCGGTGTGGATCCGCCTGTCGCTGAGCGAATCGCCCGCATTCCAGAAGATGAAGGCCGAGGGCAAGACCTCGAAGGCGCCGCTGTCCGAGTCGTTCGGCGAGTGGAAGAACCTGAAGATCGTGATCCTGGCGCTGGTCGGCCTCACGGCAGGCCAGGCCGTGGTCTGGTATTCGGGCCAGTTCTACGCGCTGTTCTTCCTGACGCAACAGCTCAAGGTCGATGCGACCACCGCCAACCTGATGATCGCCGCGGCGCTCCTGCTCGGCACGCCGTTCTTCGTGGTCTTCGGCACGCTGTCCGACAAGATCGGCCGCAAGCCGATCATCATGGCCGGCTGCCTGCTGGCCGTGGTCACCTACTTCCCGGTCTTCAAGATGCTGACCGAGGCCGCCAACCCCGACCTGGCCAAGGCGCAGGCCACGGCCGGCGTCACGGTGACGGCGGACCCGGCCACCTGCTCGTTCCAGGGCAACCCCGTGGCCCGCGAGATCGACTTCCGCAGCTCGTGCGACATCGCCAAGCGCTACCTCGTGCAGAACTCGGTGAGCTATGAGAACGTGGCCGGCGCGCCCGGTTCGAAGGCCGTCGTGAAGATCGGCACCAAGGCAATCGAGGCACCGGTCGGCAATGTCGTGAACCTCAAGTTCGACGAAAACTCCGCCAAGGAAATCGCCGCCTTCAAGAAGGGCGTGGCCGAAGACCTGAAGGTTGCAGGCTATCCGCCCAAGGCCGACCCGGCGAAGATCAACAAGGTGCTGACGATTCTCCTGCTGTTCTGGCTGGTGCTGCTGGTGACCATGGTCTACGGCCCGATCGCGGCCATGCTGGTCGAGCTCTTCCCGACGCGCATCCGCTACACGTCGATGAGCCTGCCGTACCACATCGGCAACGGCTGGTTCGGCGGCCTGCTGCCGACCACCGCCTTCGCCATCGTGGCCTCGACCGGCAACATGTACAACGGCCTCTGGTACCCGATCATCATCGCCGGCATCACGCTGGTGGTGGGTACGCTGTTCATCCGCGAGACCAAGGACGTCGACATCTACGCGAACGACTGATCGAAGGCCTGGAGGAGGCGGCGGGAGCCGCTCCTCCGTTCAACAAAGGGGCTTCATGCCGTCCGGCATGAGGCCCTTTTCTTGAACTCTCGCATCCTCACATCTTCAGGAGACATACCCCATGTGGAAACTCGTTGTCGGCTTCATCGTCTTCGCCGCCGTTGCTCTTTTCGTCATCTCCAAGGGCGGAGACAAGATCGACATGTCGGGCGAGAAGCACGGCGTCGACGCGGCGCACGAGCCAGCGCCGGCCGCCGCGCCCAAGTAAGCGGGCCAAGCGCAGCGCAGCGCGGCAGCGCTAGCGCTTGAAGCGGCCGTCGCTGATGATCGCCAGGTCGGCGAAATCGATGCCCGAATGGTCCTGCGGCGAATAGCTCACCTCCAGGCCGCCGAGATCGTAGGCGCGCATGCTGTCCAGCGCCGCAAGCACCTTGGCGCGCGTGGGCCGGGGTCCGGCGCGGCGCAGCGCCTCCACCAGCACCTTGGCCGCGGCAAAGCCCTCGAGGGCGGCCGGTGAGAGTTCAGCCTGGCCCTTGGCCTGTGCCAGCGCCAGCGCCTCCTTCACCATCGGGTAGCTGATGGAGCGCTCGTTCGGGAACACCTGCGTCACGATCACGCCCTTGCTCGCTTCACCCAGCTGCTTGATGAAGCCCGACGAGGCATTGTTCGACAAGGTGACGACCTGTGCGAACGAACCCGAGGCACGCAGCGCCTTGATGCCCTCGACCACCGCCGTGCCCGAGCCGATCCACAGCACCGCCTGGGCATTGGCCTCCTTGATGGTCGGCACGATGGCCTTGTAGTCGGGCTTTTCGCGGTCGGCGGGCACGGTGACCACGGGTTTGGCCTGTGCCTTGGCGAAGCCGGTCATGGCTCCTTCGAGCGCGTCCTGGCCGAAGGAGTCGGTCACGTACACCACCGCGATGCGCGCGATCCCGGTGGTCAGCAGGTGCTGGACCGCCTTCTCGGCTTCGCGCTGGTAGGTGGCGCGCACGTTGAACACATGCTTTTGCACCGGCTTGTGCAGCGCCATGGCGCCGGTCGAGGGGCCGACCAGGGCCACGTCGTACTTGTCCAGCCAGGGAATGATGGCTTGCGAGTGCGGCGTGCCGCGGCTCATGAAGAGCGCCGCCACCTTCTTGTCTTCGATCAGCACGCGGGCGTTCTCGCTCGCGCGCTTGACGTCGAAGCCGTCGTCCATGCGCAGCACTTCGATCTTTTCGCCGTGGATGCCGCCTTGCGCGTTCACGGCGTCGATCACCAGCTGGGAGCCGGCGATGGTTTCATTGACGCCCGCGGCCACCGAGCCGGTGATGCCGGCCGTCTGGCCGATGAGGATCTGGGCCGGCGCGGCCGTGGCGGCGAGCGACAGCAGGGCGGCGCAAAGCACGTGCAGCTTTTTCATGAATGACTTCCGGAGATCAGGGATTGGATGTATGCAAAGGTGCTATTTGTTACATAAAGTGTCTGGAGCCGAATCCGTACAAACCCCTGCGATGCCGCAGACCATGTGAAGCACTGCACGATTGCGTCACCAAGCTCTCCCTAGAATGTTTGCCCCACCCCCCAAGGCACTCATGACACAGGGCTCCATCCGGATTCGCGGCGCGCGCCAGCACAACCTCCAGAACCTCGACCTCGACATCCGCACCGGCGAGATGACGGTGGTCACCGGGCCCAGCGGCTCGGGCAAATCGAGCCTCGTGTTCGACACCCTGTACGCCGAAGGCCAGCGGCGCTACGTGGAGACCTTCTCCGCCTATGCGCGCCAGTTCCTGGACCGCATGGACAAGCCCGCCGTGGACAAGGTGGAGGGCGTGCCGCCCGCCATCGCCATCGACCAGACCAACCCGGTGCGCTCCTCGCGCTCCACGGTCGGCACCATGACCGAGCTGAACGACCACCTGAAGCTGCTCTACGCACGCGCGGCCCAGCTGTTCGATCGCGAGACCGCGCTGCTGGTGCGCCACGATTCGCCCGACAGCATCTATGCGCAGATTGCCGAGCGGGCGGCTGCAGCGGGCGATCCGCGGCTGGTGGTGACCTTTCCTGTCGAACTGCCGGCGGGAACCTCGGCGGAAGAAGTCACGCAGTGGCTGTCGGCCAGCGGCTTCACGCGGGTGCAGTCGGAGCGCGAAGTCGCCACGCCCACGGGGCCGCGCAAGGTGCTCGACGTGGTGGCCGACCGTTTCCGCATCTCGAGCGCCGAGCGTTCGCGCGTGGTCGAAGCCATCGAGGTCGCCTTGAAGCGGGGCAGTGGTCGCGTCACCGTGCACGCCACTGGCGCCGAGGAAAACGCGTCGACCGACGTGTGGAAGTTCTCCACCGGCCTGCACTGCCCCGAGAGCGACATCCGCTACATCGACCCGATCCCGTCGATGTTCTCGTTCAACTCGGCCGTCGGCGCCTGCGACACCTGCCGCGGCTTCGGCCGCGTGATCGGCGTCGACCTGGGGCTGGTGATTCCGAACGACAAGCTCACCTTGCGCGCCGGCGCGATCAAGACCATCCAGACGCCGGCGTGGAAGGAGGCGCAGGACGACCTCATGCGCCACGCCGAAGCGGCAGGCATCCCGCGCGACACGCCGTGGAACAAGCTCACCGACGAGCAGAAGCACTGGGTGATCGAGGGCACGCCCAACTACAAGGAGGGCAACTGGAACAAGCAGTGGTACGGGGTGCGCCGCTTCTTCGGCTACCTGGAGAGCAAGGCCTACAAGATGCACATCCGCGTGCTGCTGTCCAAGTACCGCAGCTACACGCCTTGCCCGGTCTGCAGCGGTGCGCGCCTGAAGCTCGACAGCCTGCTCTGGCGCATCGGCAGCAAGGAAGACGCCGACGCGGTGCTCGATCCCGCCAAGCGCTTCATGCCGACCGGTGTGAAGTGGACGCGCGCGCAGCTCGAAGCGCTGCCCGGGCTCTGCCTGCACGACCTGATGCTGCTGCCGATCGAGCGGCTGCGCAGGTTCTTTGACCGTATGACTCCCTCCCCCTCTGGGGGAGGGCAGGGGTGGGGGCAAGCGGCCTCCGTAAAAGCTGTGGCGGTGGCGGAGGCCGCGAGCCCCCATCCCCACCTTCCCCCAGAGGGGGAAGGAGCAAGAAGCGGGGAAGCGCAGGCTCTCAAGCTCCTCTTCGAAGAAATCACCACCCGCCTGCGCTATCTGCACGACGTCGGCATCGGCTACCTCACGCTCGACCGCCAGAGCCGCACGCTTTCGGGCGGCGAGGTGCAGCGCATCAACCTCACGACGGCGCTCGGCACCTCGCTGGTCAACACGCTGTTCGTGCTCGACGAGCCCAGCATTGGGCTGCACCCGCGCGACATGAACCGCATCACCGAGGCCATGCTGCGGCTGCGCGATGCGGGCAACACGCTGGTGGTGGTCGAGCACGATCCGGCCGTGATGCTCGCGGCCGACCGGGTGATCGACATGGGCCCCGGTCCCGGAATCCGCGGCGGCCAGATCGTCTTCGATGGCACCACCGACCAGCTGCGCGATGCCGACACGCTGACCGGCCAATACCTCGGCGGCCGAAAGAAGATCGGCATGGGTTTCAAGCGGCTCGTGAGCGAGAACACGCACCGGCTCATCCTGGAGGGCGTGCGCGAGCACAACCTGCGCAACATCACGGTCGACTTTCCGCTCGCGCGCCTGGTGTGCGTGACCGGCGTGAGCGGCTCGGGCAAGTCGACGCTGATCCAGGACGTGCTGGCGCCCGCGCTCATGCGCCACTTCGGCAAGGCCACCGAGACGCCGGGCGCACACGACCGCATGCTGGGTGCCGATCACCTCGGCGACGTGGTCTTCGTCGACCAGTCGCCCATCGGCAAGACCGCGCGTTCCAACCCCGCGAGCTATGTGGGGGCATGGGACGCGATCCGCGAGATCTTCGCCACCGCGGCGCTGTCGCGCCAGCGCGGCTACACCGCGAGCAAGTTCAGCTTCAACTCGGGCGACGGACGCTGCCCGACCTGCGGCGGCTCGGGCTTCGAGCACGTGGAGATGCAGTTCCTCTCGGATGTGTACCTGCGCTGCCCCGATTGCGACGGCAAGCGCTACCGGCCCGAAATCCTCGAAGTGAGGGTCGAGCGCAAGGGCAAGGGCTACAACGTGGCCGACGTGCTCGACCTCACCGTGGCCGAGGCGGCTGCGGTGTTCGAGGCCGACCGCGATGTGCTGCGCGTGCTGCAGCCCATTTCCGACGTGGGGCTCGACTACGTGAAGCTCGGCCAGCCGGTACCCACCCTGAGCGGCGGCGAGGCCCAGCGCCTCAAGCTCGCGGGCTTCCTGGCAGAAGCCGCCAAGAGCGCGACGGCAAGCAGGCAGTCGGTGGCGCGCAAGGGCACGCTGTTCCTGTTCGACGAGCCGACCACCGGGCTGCACTTCGACGACATCGCACGCCTGATGCGCGCGCTGCGCAAGCTGCTCGAAGCGGGCCATTCGCTGATCGTGATCGAGCACAACCTCGACGTGATCCGCGCCAGCGACTGGTGCATCGACCTCGGACCCGAAGGCGGCGAGGGCGGCGGCATGGTGGTGGCCGAAGGCACGCCCGAGCAGCTGCGCGAGAACCGCGCCTCGCTCACCGGCGCGGCGCTGGCCGACTACGAGCTGGCCATCGGGCCCGAGGCCTACAAGGTGGCCGAGCGCGCGGCGCGGCGCTACATTGCCAACGCCAAGACCGCGCCTGGCGGCAACGCGATCGAGATCGTGAATGCGCGCGAGCACAACCTGAAGAATCTCAGCGTGAACATCCCGCGCGGCAAGTTCAGCGTGGTGACGGGCGTCAGCGGGTCGGGCAAGTCGACGCTGGCCTTCGACATCCTGTTCAACGAGGGACAGCGCCGCTACCTCGAATCGCTCAACGCCTATGCCCGCAGCATCGTGCAGCCCGCGGGCCGGCCCGAGGTCGATGCGGTGTACGGCATTCCGCCCACCGTGGCCATCGAGCAGCGCCTGTCGCGCGGCGGCCGCAAGAGCACGGTGGGCACCACCACCGAGGTGTGGCACTTCCTGCGGCTCCTGTACGTGAAGCTGGGCATCCAGCATTGCACGCACGACGGCGCGGCCGTCCAGCCGCAGACGCCCGACAGCATCGCGGCGCAGCTGATGCGCAACTTCAAGGGCCAGCACATCGGCCTGCTCGCGCCGCTGGTGAGCAACCGCAAGGGCGTCTACACCGAGCTGGCCGACTGGGCGCGGCCGCGCGGCTTCACGCACCTGCGCGTGGACGGCGAGTTCTTGCCGACCACGGGATTCCCGCGCCTGGACCGCTTCAAGGAACACAGCATCGAGTTGCCGGTCGCCAGCCTCGACGTGCTGCCTTCGGAGGAAACCCCACTTCGCGAGGCGCTGACCAAGGCGCTCGAACATGGCAAGGGCGTGGTGCACGTGCTGAGCCAGCTCGACGGCCTCAAGGCCGCGATGATGGCGGGCGTGTCGGCGCACGGCATCGGCCGCGTGAACGTGTTCTCCACGCTGCGCGCCTGCCCGGTCTGCAGCACCAGCTACGCCGAACTCGACCCGCGCCTGTTCAGCTACAACAGCAAGCACGGCTGGTGTCCCGACTGCGTGGGCACGGGCGTCAAGCTCAGCAAGGACCAGCGCAAAGTCTTCGACGACTCGATCCGCGACGATGACAGCAAGGGCCGCGAGCAGACCTTTGCGGAGCCCGAGGTCGAAGACCTGGCCGACGTGGCCTGCCCCACCTGCGAAGGCACGCGGCTCAATGCCACGGCGCGCGCGGTGAGCTTCGGCGCCTCGCGGGCCGACGGCCTCGGCGGCATCGGCATCACCGAGCTCGCGCGCATGAGCGTGACCGAGGTGCGGCAGTGGTTCGAAGGGCTGGCGCTCACCGGGCGCGAAGCCGAGATCGCGCGCGACCTGGTGCCGGAGATCAAGAGCCGGCTCGAATTTCTCGAAGAGGTGGGCCTCGGCTACCTCACGCTGGACCGCGGCGCGCCGACGCTGAGCGGCGGCGAGGCGCAGCGCATCCGCCTGGCCGCGCAGCTCGGCAGCAACCTGCAGGGCGTGTGCTACGTGCTCGACGAGCCGACCATCGGCCTGCATGCGCGCGACAACCAGATCCTGCTCGACGCGCTGCACAAGCTCGGCGACAAGGGCAACACGCTGGTGGTGGTGGAGCACGACGAGGACACCATCCGCCGCGCCGACCACATCATCGACATCGGTCCCAGCGCCGGCAAGCGGGGCGGGCGCCTCGTGGCCGAAGGCTCGGTGGCCGACATCCAGGCGGCGGGCGATTCGCAGACCGGCCGCTACCTGCGCGATGCGATCAGGCACCCGCTGCAGGCGCGCCGCCTGATTCCTTCGCCCGACCCCCAGGCGGAAGACAGCGGCAACTGGCTCACCGTGCATGGCGCCGACCTGCACAACCTGCAGGGCGTGACCGCCACGCTGCCGCTGCACCGCCTGGTGGTGGTCACCGGCGTGAGCGGCTCGGGCAAGTCGACGCTCGCGCGCGACGTGCTGCTGGCCAGCGTGCAGGCGGTCGTGATCCAGCGCATGACCAAGGCCGGCCGCGACGCCGACGCCGCGGGCAAGCGCCCGGCGTGGTCGGGTTGCGCGCGGGTCGAGGGCTACGAAACCATCGACCGCGTGCTCGAAGTCGACCAGACCCCCATCGGCAAGACGCCGCGCAGCTGCCCCGCCACCTACATCGGCTTCTGGGACACCATCCGCAAGCTGTTTGCCGACACGCTCGAAGCCAAGGCGCGCGGCTATGGCCCGGCGCGCTTCAGCTTCAACACCGGCGAAGGGCGCTGCGCGGGCTGCGACGGCGCCGGCGTGCGCACCATCGAGATGAGCTTCCTGCCCGACGTGAAGGTGCCCTGCGAGGTGTGCCACGGCGCGCGCTTCAATCCCGAGACGCTGGCCGTGAGCTGGCGCGGCAAGAGCATCGGCGAGGTGCTGCAGATGGAGGTGGACGAGGCGGTGGAATTCTTTGCCGCCATGCCCAACATCAGCCATCCGCTGCAATTGCTCAAGGACGTGGGCCTGGGCTACCTCACGCTGGGCCAGCCATCGCCCACCCTGTCGGGCGGCGAGGCGCAGCGCATCAAGCTGGTGACCGAGCTCAGCAAGGTGCGCGACGACATCACGCGCCGCGGCCAGAAGGCGCCGCACACGCTCTACGTGCTCGACGAGCCGACCGTGGGCCTGCACATGGCCGACGTCGAGAAGCTGATCCACGTGCTGCACCGGCTCGTGAACGGCGGCCACAGCGTGGTGGTGATCGAGCACGACCTGGACCTGATCGCCGAGGCCGACTGGATCATCGACCTGGGCCCCGAAGGCGGCAATGCCGGCGGGCGCATCGTCGCGGCGGCGCCGCCAGAGGAGGTGGTACGCCTGGGGACGCACACGGGCGTCGCCCTGGCGCCGGTACTGGCACGTTGATGCAGGCAGGCGCACAATGGCCCGGACCCCTGGCGCAGGCGCATCCTGGATCAGCCATGGTGGAGTGAATGGACCGATGAAGGGGTGAGCGCCGTGCCGGGCTACGCAAGGAGCCATGTCATGACCCGCTTCATCGATGTTCACAGCCTGGTTCGCCTGGTGGACGAAACCGGCGTTCCGGAATTCCTCAAGGCCCTGGCCGATGCGCTGCGCGACGATTTCATGCGCTGGCGCGAGTTCGACAAGAAAGCGCGCGTGGCCAGCCACTCGCATCTTGGCGTGATCGAGCTCATGCCGGTGGCCGACGATGGCGCCTATGCCTTCAAGTACGTCAACGGGCATCCGCACAACACCGACGTCGGGCTGCCGACCGTCATGGCCTTCGGCGTGCTGGCCGAGGTCGACACGGGGTACCCCGTGCTGCTGTCGGAGCTCACGCTCACCACCGCGCTGCGCACCGCCGCCACCTCGGCCATGGCGGCGCAGGCCCTGGCACGCCCGGGTTCGCGCAGCCTGGCGCTGATCGGCAACGGGTCGCAGAGCGAGTTCCAGGCCCTGGCGTTCCATGCGCTGCTGGGCATCGAGGAGGTGCGCGTGTTCGACATCGACCCGCGCGCCACCGACAAGCTGGTGCGCCATCTTTCCGCCTGCACGCCGCTCGACGTGGTGCGCGCATCCTCGATCGCCGAGGCGGTGCGCGGTGCGGACATCGTCACCACCGTCACGGCGCACCAGGGCCATGCCACGGTGCTTGCGCCCGGGATGATCGAGCCGGGCATGCACATCAATGCCGTGGGCGGCGATTCGCCCGGCAAGACCGAGCTGCACCCCGACGTGCTGCGCCTGGCGCGCGTGTTCGTGGAGTACGAGCCGCAGACCCGCGTCGAGGGTGAGATCCAACAGCTGCCGGCTGGTTTTCCGGTGCACGAGCTCTGGGAAGTGCTGCTCGGCAAGGTGCCCGGACGCGAGAGCGCGGACCAGGTCACCGTGTTCGATTCGGTCGGCTTCGCGCTGGAGGACTACACGGCGCTGCGCTACATCCACCAGCTCGCCATCGAGCGCGGCATCGGCCAGCAGATTGCGCTCGTGCCCGAGCTGGACGACCCGAAGGACCTGTTCGGCCTGACCGCCTCCGGCCGGCGCCGGGCGGTGCTGCGGCGTGCGGCATGATGACGGCATGCTCACCATCTACAACGACCGGCACGCATTGCACCAGGGCAAAGTCGAGATGTTCCGCGGCGAACTGGTGCCGTGCTTCGAGGTGCCCGCGCGCGTCGACCATGTGAAGCTCGAGTTGGAGCGCCGCGGCCTCGGTCCGGTGCAGTCGCCCGATGCCTTCGAAGAGGCGCTGCTGGCCAGGGTGCATGCACCGCGCTACCTGGACTTCATCGCGCACGCGTGGAACGAATGGGTCGCACTCGATCCGGCCAACGTGTCGCGCGACGCGCTGCCTTCGTACTGGCCCGTGCGCGGCATGCGCACCGATGTGCTGCCCCGAAGCTTTCCCGCACGCATGGGCCTGTTCGCGTTCGACGCGGGCACGCCGCTGATGGCCGGCAGCTGGGCCGCGGCGCGCCACGGCGCGGCCTGTGCGTGGACCGCGGCGCAGCGCGTCATCGGCGGCGAGCGCGCGGCCTTTGCGCTCACGCGGCCGCCCGGGCACCATGCAGGCGCCGACTTTTTCGGCGGCTATTGCTTCATCAACAACGCTGCGGTGGCCGCACAGGCGCTGCGCGATGCGGGGGTGGAACGGGTGGCGGTGCTCGACGTGGACTACCACCACGGCAACGGCACCCAGGCCATCTTCTACGAGCGCAGCGATGTGCACTTTGCGAGCCTGCATGGGGACCCGATGACCGACTACCCGTACTACCTCGGCCATGCCGACGAGCGCGGCGCGGGGGCCGGGCTCGGCTTCAATCACAACCTGCCGTTGGCGCGCGGCACCGACTTTGCAGCGTGGCGCGCGGCGCTGGAGGCGGCGCTCGGCGGCATCGCCGCGGTGGGCGCGGGGGCGCTGGTCGTATCGCTCGGCGTCGACACTTTCGAAGGCGACCCGGTCGCGGGCTTCCGCCTCCAGAGCGGCGACTACCTGCGCATGGGCGAAGACCTGGCGCGCGCCGGCCTGCCCACGGTCTTCGTGTTCGAGGGCGGCTACGCGGTGGCCGAGGTGGGTGTCAACGCGGTCAATGTGCTGGAAGGTTTTCGATCGGTCGGCGGCTGAAGCGCAGATGAGCCGCACCGTGGAGCCGCCTGCGCGACACGAGTCGGGTGAGCACCGATTGCCTCGAGGGAAGGGCCAAGGCCCAATGCGCGTTTTCCCCCCCGTTTCTGGAGCCATCCATGTCCCGCCGATCCATTCTTTGTGCCGCCACGCTCGCCGCTTGCGGGCTCCTTTCGCCATTCGCGGCGCTCGCGCAGGCCTTTCCTTCGAAGCCGATCAAGCTGGTCATCGCTTTCCCCGCGGGCGGCCCCACCGACATCACGATGCGCCAGCTTGCCGACAACGCGAGCAAGATCATCGGCCAGCCCGTGATCGTCGACAACAAGCCCGGCGCCGGCGGCACGCTGCCGGCGCAGGCGCTGCAAACGTCGCAGCCCGACGGCTACACCATCGCTCAGATTCCGCTCGGCGTGTTCCGCCTCGGCTACACCACCAAGATCAACTGGGACCCGCTCAAGGACATCACCTACGTCATCAACGTGACGGGCTACGCCTTCGGCATCGTGGTGCCGGCCAGCAGTCCCTTCAAGACCTGGGCCGACTTCGTTGCCTATGCCAAGGCCAACCCCGGCAAGCTCACCTACGGCTCCACCGGCACGCTGACCAGCCCGCACCTGACGACCGAAATCATTGCCCAGAAGGCCGGCATCGAGTTGCAGCACGTGCCCTACAAGGGCAGTGCCGACCTGATGCTCGCGGTGGTCAGCGGCCAGCTCATGGCCGCCGCCGACAGCACCGGCTTCGCACCGCAGGTCGAGGCCGGCAAACTGCGCGTGCTGAACACCTGGGGCGAGAAGCGCCTGGCCAAGTTCCCCGATGCACCCACGCTGAAGGAACTGGGCTACGACACCGTGCAGAACTCGCCGTTCGGAATCGGCGCCCCCCGCGGTACGCCGCCCGAGGTGGTGAAGAAGCTGCACGACGCGTTCAAGCAGGCCATGGAAGAGCCGAGCTACGTGGCGTCGCTCGGCCGCTACGACATGCTGCCCAACTACATGAGCTCCGAAACCTACACCAGGTTTGCACAGGACACCTTCCTGCGCGAGAAGGCGCTGATCGAGAAGCTGGGGCTGGCGAAGCCGAACTGACGATGGAGGGCGCGCTGCCGGTCACCGCGGGATGCGGCTTGACAGGATGGCGCGCGCCGCTTCGGCAAAGCCCGCGCCGCGCTCGCCCTCGGTCACGTAGCGCGGCAGGTGCTCCAATTGGGGCACGAAGCGCGCCACGTTCGCCACGCCGATGCTGTGGGCGAAGCTGCGGAACATCAGCTGGTCGTTGGTGGAGTCGCCCACGTAGGCCCAGCGGTCGATCTCGGCGTCGAGCCTGCGGCCCCAGAGCTCTCGCACGATCCAGCGCGCACCCTCGAGCTTGTCGTTGTCGCCGTACCAGCCGTTGATGTGGATGCTGCTCACGGTGGCGTGCATGCCTTCGCTGCGCATCAGCGCGACGACGCTTGCGATGGTGTCTTCGCTCAACCGGGTGAACTCGCTGTGGTCGATGGCGATGTCGGTCTCCCGGCCCGGCGAGTCGGTGGCGCGCCGCGCGCCCGGAATCTCTCGCTCGATGCGCGCCAGCACCTGCTGCATCCGGTTGAAATTGGCGGCGCGTGTCGCCGCATCCTGCTGGTAGCGCTTCTGCAGCGTGCCGCCGGGCAGCGGCAGCAGGGCGACGGCACCGTTCTCCGCGACGATCGAATCCACCGGCCAGGCAGTGACGAAGGGCACGCTCCAACCCACGGGGCGGCCGGTGATCGCCACGACGTGAAGGCCGGCGGCCTTCAGGTGGGCGAGGGCGTCCAGCGCATCGGGGGTGATGGCGCCTTCGGTGGTGAGCGTGTCGTCGATGTCGGTGAAGACGCCGATGAGATTGTTGCGCGCAGTCGCCGCCCATTGCGGCAGCGGCAGCAGATGGGTGGGCGACGAGGGCAGCGGATCCGGCTGGCGCATGCCTCGCTCAGCCGGCACTCTGCAGCGCCAACCCCGCGTGCTCGCGCAGCGGATGGAAATGGATCTTCGGAAAGCGCTCCTGCGCCAGACGCACGTCGTAGGGCGAAGTGCACAGGAAGGCGAGCGTGTCGGCCGCGTCCTTGGCCATGCGCTGCGGGTAGGCGTTGACGAACTCGCGCAGCTCGGCCGGCGAATCGGCCGTGATCCATCGTGCGCCGGTGTACTGGCAGGCTTCGAGCCCGCACATCGGCGTCGTACTCGGCCTTCAGCCGGTGCTGGACCACTTCGAACTGCAGCTGCCCCACGGCGCCCAGCAACATGGGCCCGCCGATCTCGGGGCGGAACACCTGGATCGCGCCTTCCTCGCCAAGCTGCGCGAGGCCTTGCTGCAGTTGCTTGGTGCGCAGCGGGTTCTTCAGGATCACGGTCATGAAAAGCTCGGGCGCGAAGAAGGGCAGGCCGGTGAACTGCAGGCTCGCACCGTCGGTGATGGTGTCGCCGAGCTGCACGCCGCCATGCGTGGTGAAGCCCACGATGTCGCCCGCATAGGCCTCTTCGACCGCCTCGCGGCGCTGGCTCATGAAGGTGACCACGCTGGTGGGCCGCAGCTCCTTGGAGGTGCGCTGCACCTTGAGCTTCATGCCCGGCGTGTACTTGCCCGAGGCCATGCGCACGAAGGCGATGCGGTCGCGGTGGTTGGCGTCCATGTTGGCCTGCACCTTGAAGACCACGCCCGCAAAATCCTTGTCCTCGGGCCGGATCTCCTTGACCACCGGCTGGCGGTTGACCATGGTGGTGCTGGTGCGCGACTGTGGCGAGGGCGCAAGGTCGACCAGCGCCTCGAGCACTTCCATCACGCCGAAGTTGTTCACGCCGGAGCCGAAGAACACCGGCGTCTGCTTGCCGGCCAGGAAAGCCTCGCGGTCCCAGGTGGGCGAGGCGCCGGTGGCCAGCTCCATGCTGTCCATGGCGGCGTCGAAATCGGCGCCGAAGCGTTGGGTGAGCGTGTCGCGCCCGGTCAGCGGAATCGTCTCGAAGTCCTGCGGCAGCCGCTCGCTGCCCGACTCGAACACCGTCATCGCCTGGGTGCGCAGGTTCATGATGCCGCGGAAGCTCTTGCCCTGGCCCACGGGCCAGGTCATCGGCACGCAGGGCATGCCGAGCTCGCGCTCCACCTCGTCCAGGATGTCGAGCGGCTCGCGCACTTCGCGGTCCATCTTGTTGACGAAGGTGATGATGGGGCGTGTCGCGCTGCCGGCAGACCTCGATCAGCCGGCGCGTCTGCGCCTCGACACCGTTGGCCGCATCGATCACCATCAGCGCCGAGTCCACGGCGGTGAGAACGCGGTAGGTGTCTTCCGAGAAGTCCTTGTGGCCGGGCGTGTCGAGCAGGTTGATCACGTGGTCGCGGTACAGCATCTGCATGACGGACGAGGCCACCGAAATGCCGCGCTGCTTCTCGATCTCCATCCAGTCTGAGGTGGCATGGCGCGAGGCCTTGCGCGCCTTCACCGAGCCCGCGATCTGGATCGCGCCGGAGAAAAGCAGCAGCTTCTCGGTCAGCGTGGTCTTGCCGGCGTCAGGGTGGGAAATGATCGCGAAGGTGCGGCGGCGGCGGGTTTCGGCAAGAAAAGACAAGGTGGGCAATCTGCAGGGGAATGCCCGATTTTAGAAGGGCGGTCCCGGGCCGCCCGCCCGGACCGCCGAAAACGCCCTACTTGCGCTTGAGCATCTTGGTCACTTCGTCCACATTCGCCTGGATGCGCTGGCGTACCAGCTCGAAGGCATCGGCCTGCGATTTGGCCGCAAGGTTCGCGAGTTCCTTGATGTCGTCGATGGCACGCTGGAACGACTGGCGGCCGAGTTCGTCGAGCTTGGCGAGATTGGCCTTGGGGTCCTTGCCCGGCATTTCCTTGGCGGCCGTCTGCCATTCGGCAATGGCGCTCTTGATCATCTCGGTCTGGCGCTGCACCACGGTCTGCAGCCCCTGGTAGGACTTTTCATTCGCCTGCATCAGCGCCTGGAGGTCCTTCTGGCCGCTCTCGAGCAGCTTGCTCGCGCCGCCGGTCAGGTTGAGCTCCTGCAGGCGGTCGGTCATGGCCTTGAGGTTCTTCATCGGATTGAGCATGTCGGCGGCACTGGGGGCCTCCGCCCTGGTGCTGCTGCTGTCGTCGTTGCTGCTGCTGGCAGTGGTTTTATTCGCGGCGGCTTTCTTGGCAGTGGCCATGGTGCGGTATCTCCTGTGTCGGGGTGGACGGGGGGAATGACGAGGACCGGCCGGACGGCGAAGTCCCTCGCCACGATACGCCGCACCGGCTCGGCCGCGGTGCCCCGGGCGGCAAATTCGCCTGCGGGATTTCCCTTGGACTACATCGGCGGCGCGAAGCCGTTGCGCCCGGCCGTGACGCGCAGCGCCGTGGGCGTGCCGTTCTTTTCCTGCGCATTGACCAGCACCTTGGCGCCGGGGACCAGCAGGGACTCGTTGCCCGGGCGGAAGGTCACGACCGGCACGTCGGGCGGCACGATGACGGTCTTTTCCCCGCCTTTGTAGGTCAGCCGGAGCTGCTGTCCGCCGCGTACCGACTTCGGGGCCGCGGCCAGGTCGGCGACGGTGGCGTTGGTCATGGTGCTCTGCGGCAGCAGGTCCCAGGGGCGGTGGCCTTCGCCGGTGCCGCGCGCAGCCTCCGGGAACACCACCACTTCGAGCGCCTTCTGCGTGCCGTCGGCCTGCGGCATGGCGGCGGTACCGATGAAGCTGCCCTGCCTGATGTCGGACAGCTTGATCGGGTACACCTCCGACACCGCCATGTCGGCCGGCCGCGCCAGGCTGACCACCTCGCCGCCGCGGTCCTGCACCACGAGGGTCTTCGCATCGACGCGGACGATGGTGCCGCGGATCCGCACCGGATCGGAGGCGGCCTGCGCCAAGGCGAGGACCGGCGCGCCGGCGCCAAGAAAGAGGGCCGAGGCCAGCAGGACGGGGGAGATTCTGGAACGCATGGGTGAAATTCCGTTGTTGGGAGCAAATCAATGTACGCCCCGGCGCCCAAACGTGCTTTCCGGCATGTGGGATATCCCGGCGTTTGGCTCGCCTTGCCTGCCCGTCTACAATCCGCCGTTCCGAGGAGCGTTGCAGCGCCATCAGGCGTGAGGCTCGGACCACATCGCAACCACGCTCACCCGCTGTTCTCGCGGTGAGTCTTTTCCCCCGAACGCAGTGGCACCTTTCAAACTAGCTTTGTTGGAGTTCTCATGAGCGCTGTTCTCAAGCCCACCCCCGTTTCCTCCGCCGACCAGGCCATTGCCGACCTGTCGCTGGCCGCCTGGGGCCGCAAGGAAATCCGCATTGCGGAAACCGAGATGCCCGGCCTGATGGCCATCCGCGAGGAGTTCTCGAAGGCGCAGCCGCTCAAGGGCGCGCGCATCACGGGCTCGCTGCACATGACGATCCAGACCGCCGTGCTGATCGAGACGCTGCAGGCGCTCGGCGCCACCGTGCGCTGGGCCTCGTGCAACATCTTCTCGACGCAGGACCACGCCGCCGCCGCCATTGCCGCCGCCGGCACGCCGGTGTTCGCGATCAAGGGCGAGTCGCTGAAGGACTACTGGGACTACACCCACGCCATCTTCGACTTCGCGCCCAAGGGCTCGAAGGGCGAAGGCCCGAACATGATCCTGGACGACGGCGGCGATGCCACGCTGCTGATGCACCTGGGCCAGCGCGCCGAAAAGGACTTGGGCGTGCTCGCCAACCCGACCAGCGAGGAAGAACGCATCCTCTACGCGGCCATCAAGGCCAAGCTGGCGGTCGATTCGACCTGGTACACCCGCAAGTCGGCCGAGATCATCGGCGTGACCGAGGAAACGACCACCGGCGTGCACCGCCTGAACGAGATGAGCGCCAAGGGCACGCTGCTGTTCCGCGCCATCAACGTGAACGACTCGGTCACCAAGAGCAAGTTCGACAACCTCTACGGCTGCCGTGAATCGCTGGTGGACGGCATCAAGCGCGCCACCGACGTGATGATTGCCGGCAAGGTGGCCTGCGTGGCCGGCTACGGCGACGTGGGCAAGGGCTCGGCCCAGGCGCTGCGTGCACTCAGCGCCCAGGTATGGGTCACCGAGATCGACCCCATCAATGCGCTGCAGGCCGCAATGGAAGGCTACAAGGTCGTCACCATGGAATATGCCGCCGACAAGGCCGACATCTTCGTGACCACCACCGGCAACAAGGACGTGATCCGCCACGAGCACATGGCCGCCATGAAGGACCAGGCCATCGTCTGCAACATCGGCCACTTCGACAACGAGATCGACGTCGCGTCGATCGAGAAGTACGAGTGGGAAGAGATCAAGCCGCAGGTCGACCACATCAAGTTCCCCGACGGCAAGAAGATCATCCTGCTGGCCAAGGGCCGCCTCGTGAACCTGGGCTGCGGCACGGGCCACCCGAGCTTCGTGATGTCGTCGTCGTTCGCGAACCAGACCATCGCCCAGATCGAGCTCTTCACCAAGCCCGACGCCTACCAGGCCGGCAAGGTCTACGTGCTGCCCAAGCACCTGGACGAGAAGGTGGCGCGCCTGCACCTGAAGAAGGTCGGCGCCATGCTGACCGAGCTGACCGACGAGCAGGCCGCCTACATCGGCGTCGACAAGGCAGGTCCGTACAAGGCCGACACGTACCGCTACTGAATGCGCGCCGATCAATTGCTGGTCGAACGCGGCATGGCCGCGTCACGCTCGCAGGCCGTGCGGCTGATTGCCGGCGGCATGCGCTGGCGCGATGCCGGCAGCGCGGACGCGTGGCGCCCGGTCGTGAAGAATCGCGACGAGGTGCCCGAGTCCGCCGAGCTCGAGCTCGACGACGCGGCCGAGGCGCGCTATGTCTCGCGCGGCGGGCTCAAGCTCGAAGGCGCGCTGGCGGCGAGCGGCGTGGACCCGTCCGGCAAGTTGTGCCTGGACGTCGGCCAGTCGACCGGCGGCTTCACCGACTGCCTGCTGCAAAGCGGTGCGGCCAAGGTGGTGGGCGTCGATGTCGGCCACGGGCAGCTGCATGCGCGGCTGCGCGAGGACGAGCGCGTGGTCGCCATCGAGGGCGTCAAT
The DNA here is from genome assembly GCF_040546685.1 of Variovorax sp. OAS795. Lineage (NCBI taxonomy): Bacteria > Pseudomonadati > Pseudomonadota > Betaproteobacteria > Burkholderiales > Comamonadaceae > Variovorax > Variovorax sp. OAS795. The sequence continues at coordinate 5,179,138 of NZ_JBEPOH010000001.1, read as the reverse complement.
GCGCGGGCCTTGTCGCCGGACGACCTCCGGGAAGAAGGCGAAGTGGTCGAAGAGCCTTCCGAGCTGCGCTTCGACCTCATCGTCGGCGACCTGTCGTTCATCTCGCTCACGCTGGTGCTGCCTGCGGTGGTGCCGTTCCTGGCCGATGACGGCCAGATGCTGATGCTGGTCAAGCCGCAGTTCGAGCTGCAGCCGGGGCAGGTCGGCAAGGGCGGCATCGTGCGCGACGCGTCGATGTATGCGGTGGTCGAAAAGCGCTTGCGCGATGCCTGCGAGGCGCTCGAACTGCGCGTGCTGGCGTGGTTCGACAGCCCCATTGCCGGCGGCGACGGCAACCGCGAGTTTTTCATTCACGCCGTGCGCGCCGATCGCGCGGACGGCTCCTGAGGAGACGCAGGTGCGCCTTCCACTGAGTTTCGAATTCTTCCCGACCAAGACGCCGGAAGGCGCGGTCAAGCTGCGCGCGGTGCGCCAGCAGCTGTATGCGCGCAAGCCCGAGTTCTGCTCGGTCACCTACGGCGCGGGCGGCTCCACGCACCAGGGCACTTTCGGTGCGGTGCGCGAGATCCTGTCCGAAGGCGTGGACGCCGCGAGCCACTTCTCCTGCATCGGCGCCACGCGCGCCACGGTGCGCGAGCAGCTGGCCGAGCTCAAGGCCATGGGCGTGAAGCGGCTGGTGGCCTTGCGCGGCGACCTGCCGAGCGGCTACGGCATGGGCGGCGAATTCCTGTATGCGAGCGATCTCGTCGCCTTCATCCGCGAAGAGACCGGGCGCGACTTCCACATCGAGGTGGCCTGCTACCCCGAGGTGCATCCGCAGGCGCGCTCGCCCGAAGCCGACATGCAGGCCTTCGCGGCCAAGGTGAAGGCCGGGGCCGATTCTGCGATCACGCAGTATTTCTTCAGCCCCGAGGCCTACTTCCGCTTCGTGGACGAGGCCCGCAAGCGCGGGATCGACACGCCCATCGTGCCCGGCATCATGCCGATCACCAGCTCGACCCAGCTCATGCGCTTCTCGGATGCCTGCGGGGCCGAGATCCCGCGCTGGATCCGGCTGCGGCTGCAGGGCTTCGGCGACGACACCGCATCCATCAAGGACTTCGGCCTGGACGTGGTGACCGACCTGTGCGCGCGCCTTCGCGACGGTGGCGCACCGGCGCTGCATTTCTACACGATGAACCAGTCGACGGCGACGCTGGCTGTACTGGAGCGCCTCGGTTGAAGGGGGCGCGCCCAGGCGCAGGAAGCCCGATGCGCGCGGCGTTTCGCGTCTTGCTCGTGGCTGCAACCTGCGTCCTGGCTGGCTGTGCCATGCCTCCGGCAACCGAGGGCGGGCCGCCGGACAAGGAGGACGCGAAGCTCCTGCCCCTGGCGCGCCAGCTGGCTGTTCCGCCGGGCGCGCCGGCCCGGTCGAACGTGCCGTCGGTGCGTTACGACCTGGCGGTGTCGGGCACCGGTGAACTGGGGCCCGACGACGGCGTGCCGGGCGATGGCCCCCGCGAGATCTTCGAGCGCGGCGGCGCCTCCTGGTATGGCATCCCGTTCCACCAGCGCAAGACCGCAAGCGGCGAGCGCTTCGACATGATGGCGCTGACGGCGGCCCACAAGACGCTGCCGTTCAATACCCGGGTCTGCGTGCGGAGCCTGGTCAACGGCAGCGAGGTGCTGGTGCGCATCACCGACCGCGGGCCCTATGCGCAGGGCCGCATCATCGACCTGAGCCGTGCCGCGGCCGAGCGCATCGGGCTCATCGGGCTCGGCATCAAGCAAGTGGCCTTGACGATCGTCGACCACGAGGGCATGCGCTGCGGCGGTGCCGAGGTCGAGGTGGCCGAGGCGCCTGCGCCGGCCCCTGCGGCGCCCAAGGCCGCTGCGCCGCAGCGGCGCCGCCGCTAGGGCGACAAGGCGCGCAAGCCTAGCCGCCGGCGTCGAGCGAAAACGCGGCGTGGCGGTCCTGGGCCAGCCGCTCCACCAGCTGGGGCAGCGCGGCAGCCAGCAGCGGCTTCAGCGTGTAGGGCGGATTGATCAGGAACATGCCGCTGGCCGGCAGCCCCGGGCGCTGGGTTTCGCCCGACTCCTTGGTGATCAGCTTGCTCGACTTGACCGTGAGCGTGGCGTGCAGCCAGGGCTTGCCGGCCTTGGTGGCCAGGGTCTTGAGCCGGCGCGGCAGGTCGTGTGCCTCGGGCCGGGGAATGATCGGGTACCAGATGGCATAGGTGCCGGTCGCGAAGCGCTTGAGCGCCTCGGCCGCGAAATCGAGCACGCGGCCGTAGTCGCTCTTGATCTCGTAGCTCGGGTCCATGAGCACCAGCGCGCGGCGCGACGGCGGCGGCAGGAACTTGGTGGCGCTGCCGAAGCCGTCTTCCCGCAGCACCGCGATCTGCCTGCCGGCCTCGAGCTGCGCGATGTTGGCGTCCAGCGTGCGGGCATCGGTGGGGTGCAGCTCGAACAGCTTGAGCTTGTCGTGGTCGCGCAGCAGGTGCTGCACGATGAAGGGCGAGCCGGGGTAGATGCGGGCGCCGCCCTTGGGATTGAAGTCGTGGATCACGCTCAGGTAGCGCGCAATGGCGTCGGCCAAGGGGGCTTCGGCTTCGGGCGCCGCTTTTTTCGAAGCCGTCTTTGCCGCTGGCGCAGGCGCAGCCGGCGCCTTTTTTTCGTCCGACAGCAGGCGCAGCACACCCTCGGCCGCTTCGCCGCTCGTGCCGGCGTAGTCGCCGTCGAGCCGGTACAGGCCCGCGCCGGCGTGGGTGTCGACGACGGTCAGCGCTGCTTCTTTTTCGAGCAGGTGGTCGAGGGTGGCAATCAGCACCGTGTGCTTGAGCACGTCGGCGTGGTTGCCGGCATGGAACGCGTGGCGGTAACTGAACATGGAAAGAGCCTGAAAGAGTGAAAAGGGGAGCGCTAGACTCGCCTGCTACATTAAATTACAAACGAACAACGAGGGGCAGCAATGCGAGGAGCCGGATGGCGATTTTGGGGCCTGTGCGTCGGTGCGGGTGTTTTGTCTATTTTGACGGGCTGCGCCTCGGTCACGCATGGGACGACTCAGAACGTGAAGATCGAGACCCTGTCGCCCGCCGGCAAGCTCGTCGACGGGGCGCGGTGCAGGATTTCGAACGACCGCAACGATGCGGAGGTGCGCTCCGGCCAGACCCTGTCGGTGCGCCGCTCGGGCGAGAACCTCGGCATCGAATGCACCCAGGCCGGCCAGCCGCCTGCCCGCGGCCAGGCGATCTCGCGCGCCAACATCGGCATGGTCGGCAACGTGATGATCGGCGGCGTGGTCGGTGCGGCGATCGACGCCGGCACCGGGGCGGGGTTCAACTACCCGAGCTGGATCCAATTGACTTTCGGCGAGGTGCGCAGCTTCGACCGCAGCGCGCAGAGCGGTGACCAGGCAACGGCCGGCATGAAGATCGGGACGACCGAGATGGAGGCCGCGCCAGCGCCGAAGAGCGCCGTCGCGGTGGTGCCGGCGCCTGCACCTGCGCCGGCAGCGGTGCCTCCTCCCGTGTCAGTCGCGCGCGCGGCCCCGGCCGCTCCGGCACCGGCGCTTGCAGCGCCATCGCCGTCCGCTGCGCCCGACGCCCGGGTTTCGATGGACGACCTGCGCGGCTTGCTGCCTGCCAAGCCATGAAGGCGGGATCGATGAACCCCGCGCCGTGGCTGCGCCCCGCGGCCGCCTTCCTGGCGATCGCCTCGGCCGCCGGCAGCGCCGCCGCGCTGGAGCCCGACGTCCTGTTCGCCAAGCTGTCGGACAGCGTCTGGGCGGTGCGCACCTTCGACGCACAGGAGCGCCCGTTGCGCGCCGGCAGCGCCGTGGTGATCGCGCCCGGTCGCCTCGTCACCAATTGCCACGTGCTGGCCAAGGCCAGCAATTTCGTGGTCAAGCGAGACAACGTCACCTACGGCGCCACGCTCGAATACCCGGATCCGGCACGCGACCTGTGCCAGATCAGGGTCGCGAACTTCACGGCGCCGCCGGTGACGCTGGCGCCCGCCGGCGGTGCGCGCGTCGGCCAGCGCGTGTACGCCATCGGCAATCCGCGTGGGCTGGAAAACACCCTGGGCGAAGGCCTCCTGTCCGGCCTGCGCGGCGGCGACGGCGAGGCGCGCCTGCTGCAGACCACGGCCGCGGTCACCCCGGGGTCGAGTGGTGGCGGGCTGTTCGACAGCGACGGCCGCCTGCTGGGCATCACCACCTTCGCCGCCCGCGATGGCGGGAGCCTGAATTTCGCGATTCCGGCCGAGTTCCTGGCGGAGTTGCCGGCCCGCGCCCAGGCGCAGCTGGCGGCGCGTGCCCGTGAACCCGAAGGCGGCGCCCGCCGCAGCGCCGACCTGGGGGGCATCGGGCTGAACGAGCCGCTGCGCGTCGGCGACGCGCTCGAATACGTGCGCACCGACCGTCTGACCGGCAACCGGACGCCGGTGGTCTACAGGTTGGAGCGGGTTGCCGGCGACGAGCTGTCGTTCAACGCCGGGAGCAGGGTCGAGAAGGCCAACGGGCAGGTGGTGTCCATCACGTCGCCGATCGGGGGCGTGTTCGACAGCGCGTCGCCGCCGGGCGGCTGGGCACCGAAGGACGAGATCCGGTCCGGCATGCGCTGGCACCTCGACTATGTGACGACCACCGGCGATCGGCTGCGGCATGAACTCGACGCCACCGTGGGCGCTGAACACACGACCCGCGTGGACGGCGTGGAACTCAACGTGCTGCGCATCAGCTACCAAGGCTGGATCTACGCCTCCTATGGCACGGGCGCCTCCCTCGTTGGCACACCATTCAACGTTGCCGCCCTGTACAGCCCCGAACTGAGGCGCATCGTCAAGTTCGAGGCCACGCACCGGCGCGCCAGTGCCAGCATCACGAACGAGAGCCTGGAACTGGTCCGCATCCAGCGCTGAGGGCTTGCGAAGCCCGGGGATTGGCTGTTTGGCCAATTCTTCATATAATCGCGGGCTTCGCAGCGTTTTTGTAGCCCCGCGGCGAAGGCACTCACCCGTCATGCGGGCGCGTGAAACCCACCTAAGAGATTCCCGTCAGAGGAACGCCGACCGTGGAAAAGGGCTCGCCAAACCCTCTTTTCAAGAGAAAAACTCATGACCAAAACGTTCAGCGCCAAGCCCGCTGACGTGACGCACGAGTGGTTTGTGATTGACGCGACCGACAAGGTCCTCGGACGAGTAGCCAGCGAAGTTGCTCTCCGTTTGCGCGGCAAACACAAGGCCATTTACACGCCTCACGTCGATACCGGTGACTTCATCGTCATCATCAACGCCGCGCAACTGCGCGTCACCGGCGCCAAGTCGATCGACAAGGTGTACTACCGTCACTCGGGCTATCCCGGCGGTATCACGGCGACCAACTTCCGCGACATGCAATCCAAGCACCCGGGCCGCGCCCTGGAAAAGGCTGTCAAGGGCATGCTGCCCAAGGGCCCGCTCGGCTACGCGATGATCAAGAAACTCAAGGTGTACGGTGGCGCTGAGCACCCGCATACCGCCCAACAGCCCAAAGTGCTGGAACTGTAAGGAGCCTTGAGAATGATTGGTGAATGGAACAATGGAACCGGCCGTCGCAAATCGAGCGTCGCCCGTGTTTTCCTGAAAAAGGGCTCGGGCAAGATCACGGTCAACGGCAAGGACATCCAAGAGTTCTTCGGCCGCGAAACCTCGATCATGATCGCGAAGCAACCCCTGGTGCTGACCAACAACACCGAAACGTTCGACGTCATGGTCAACGTGGCTGGTGGCGGTGAGTCCGGCCAGGCCGGCGCAACGCGCCACGGCATCACGCGTGCGCTGATCGACTACGATGCAAGCCTCAAGCCGGTGCTGAGCCAGGCTGGCTTCGTGACCCGCGATGCGCGCGAGGTCGAGCGTAAGAAGGTCGGCCTGCACTCCGCACGCCGCCGCAAGCAGTTCAGCAAGCGCTGATCCTGTTCGCTACGCACAAGAGCCGCCTTCGGGCGGCTTTTTCATTGCAGCACCTTGGCGCGGGCGTGTTCGACCCCACTTGCTTTGGGTGCTCGCTGCCGCCGGCCAGCCGAGAATGCGGCATTGCAGTAGCATTGGTCTATTGGCCGCATGTCCGGCCCTCAAGGAGTTACCCCACATGAGCGCCGTTGCCGAAAACATCCAGACCCAGATGCCCGAACCGATCGTCTTCACCGACAGCGCGGCCGCCAAGGTGGCCGACCTGATCGCGGAAGAAGGCAATCCCGACCTCAAGCTGCGCGTGTTCGTGCAGGGCGGCGGATGCTCGGGCTTCCAGTACGGCTTCACTTTCGACGAGATCACGAACGAAGACGACACCACGATGACCAAGAACGGTGTGTCGCTGCTGATCGATGCCATGAGCTACCAGTACCTCGTCGGCGCCGAGATCGACTACAAGGAAGACCTGCAAGGCGCCCAGTTCGTGATCAAGAACCCGAACGCCACCAGTACCTGCGGTTGCGGGTCCAGCTTCTCGGCCTGAGTCTGTAGAAATCCAATGCTTCCACCGGCATTCGTTGCCTGAAAAGAAGCCCTGAAGCCGCCCTCGAGGCGGCTTTTTGTTGCCTGCCGTTTTGCCCCTCGTCGATCCCATGACATCCGTTGCAACCGCCGTGGACCCGGCCCGCAAGAGCCTGCTCTGGCTCGTGGCGGTCGGCTTCTTCATGCAGACGCTGGATGCCACGATCATCAACACGGCGCTGCCCGCCATGGCGGCGAGCCTGGGCGAGAGCCCGCTGCGCATGCAGTCGGTGGTGGTGGCCTATGCGCTCACCATGGCGATGCTGATCCCCGCATCGGGCTGGATCGCCGACAGGTTCGGCACGCGGCGCGTGTTCTTCTCGGCCATCCTGCTGTTCGTGGCGGGATCGGTTTTATGCGCGATGTCGGTCGGCGTTGGGCAGCTGGTGGCCGCACGCGTGGTGCAAGGCCTGGGCGGCGCCTTGCTGCTGCCTGTGGGGCGCCTGGCGCTGCTGCGCACGGTACCGCGCGGCGAGTTCCTGCAGGCGATGAGCTTCGTCGCCATCCCGGGCCTCATCGGGCCGCTGCTCGGACCGACGCTGGGCGGATGGCTGGTGCAATACGCGTCATGGCACTGGATCTTTCTCATCAACGTGCCCGTGGGGCTGGCAGGGTGCCTCGCCACGCTGCGGTTCATGCCCGACCTGCGCGGCGCGGTCCGCCGGCGCTTCGACGCGGGCGGCTACGCCATGCTGGCCTTCGGCATGGTGGCCATCTCGCTCGCCCTGGACGGCGTTTCCGGCTCGGGCCTGCGCCATGTGAGCGTGCTGGTCCTGCTGGTGTTCGGCTTCGCGAGCGTGGTGGGGTATTGGCTGCATGCCGCGCGACGCCCGGAACCGCTGTTCGCGCCCTCGCTCTTCGGCGTGCCGACGCTCAGCATCGGCCTGCTCGGCAACCTGTTCTCGCGGCTCGGGAGCAGCTGCATGCCCTTTCTCGTCCCGCTGCTGCTGCAGGTGTCGCTGGGCTATTCGCCGGTTCGCGCCGGGCTCATGATGCTGCCGATCGCCTTGGCCGGCATGGCCATGAAGCGCTTCGCGACGCCGCTGATCACCCGCCATGGCTACCGCAAGGTGCTGGTGGTCAACACCGTGCTGGTGGGGCTCACGATGGCCACATTCGGGCTGACGGCGCCGGACCAACCACTCGCGCTGCACCTGCTGCAATTGCTGGCATTCGGCGCGGTCAACTCGCTCCAGTTCACCGCGATGAACACCATCACCCTGAAGGACCTGGACGGCAGCATGGCCAGCAGCGGCAACAGCCTGCTGTCGATGGTGCAGATGCTTGCGATGAGCCTGGGCGTGGCCGTGGCCAGCGCTGTGCTGGCAGGCTACAACGGCGTCTTCGGGCTGGAAACGGCGAAGCAGACGCTCGATGCGTTCCAGGCGACTTTTGCGAGCATGGGGCTGGTCACGATCGCTTCGGCCCTGATCTTCTGGCATCTGCCGGCCGAGGTGCGCGCCGCGCATCCGGCGCAGCCGGAAGTCTCCGGGCAGGGCTGATCCAGCGACGGGTCCCGCTCAGGCCGGGTAGAGCGCCCCGAGCACGCGGGCACCGCTTGCGCCCGTGACGCTGGCCAGGTTGCCCGCCTCGCGGCGCACCATGCGGCGTGCCAGCCAGGCAAAGGCCGCGGCTTCGACCTGTTGGGGCGGCAGTCCATGCTTCGTGGAGGCGTCCACCTGGACGCCCGGCAAGTGCGCGCGCAGGCGGGCCAGCAGGTGGTCGTTCAAGGCGCCGCCGCCGCAGACGATCAGCAGTTTGCTGTCTTTTCCGTAGCGCAAGAGATCGGCTGCGCAAACGCTGGCCGTGAATTCCGTCAAGGTGGCTTGCACGTCGGCCGGGGCGGCGTTCGCGCCGGCGCCGAGCGAGGCGGCAAGCCAGCCCGGGTTGAACAGGTCGCGCCCCGTGCTCTTGGGCGGGACCTTCGCAAAGTAGGGGTCGGCCTTGAGACGGGCGAGCAGCTCGGGCAGGACCTGTCCCGTGGCCGCCCACTGGCCGCCCCGATCGAAGGGCTGGCCGGTGTGAAGCTGGCACCAGTGGTCCATCAGGGCATTGCCCGGTCCGCAGTCGAATCCGAGCACCGCCGGATCTTGCGCTGCATCGGCCGCCGGCAGCAGGCTCAGGTTTGAAATGCCGCCGATGTTCAGGACCGCGACCGACTGGCCCGGAAGCGCGAACAATGACCGGTGAAAGGCCGGCACCAAGGGGGCCCCCTGGCCGCCGGCCGCGAGGTCGCGGCTGCGGAAGTCTGCGACCACGTCGATGCCGGCCAGCTCGGCCAGCAGCGAAGGGTTGTTGATCTGCAGCGTGTAGCCCACGCCGTCGAACTCCGACGGGCGGTGGCGCACCGTCTGGCCATGCGCGCCCACGGCGATCACGTGGGCGGCGGGCGTGGCGCTGTCGGCCAGCAAGTGGCCGACCACGCCGGCATAGATGCGCGCCAGGCCGTTGCCGGCCAGGGCGGCTCGATGCAGTTCATTGTCGCCAGGCGTGTTCAACGCCAGCAGTTCGGCTCTCAACGCGTCGGGAAACGAGGCAGTGGCGTAGGCCCGCACAGCCATGCGGCCGCCGGAGAATTCGGCCAGCACGCCATCGACACCGTCGAGCGACGTGCCGGACATCAGCCCGATGAACAGTTCGGCGTCGGCCATCGGCGGCATCGAACGGGGAGTGAGCGGTGCGGCGCGCGGTGTGCTGGCTGCTGCCGCTCGGCCGCGGGAACTCAGTCCGCGCTGGCCTGGATGACCGAGAACGCCGCAGCCAGTTCGGTGCGGGCGCCCACGGCGATGCGTTCGAACGCCGGGCGCAGGGCGGCGGTGATCGGTGCGCCGCCTTCCTGGGCGATGGAGGTGGGGTCCTGGTATTCGCCGTTCACGCGGAACTCGAAGTGCAGGTGAGGGCCCGTGGCCCAGCCGGTGGAGCCCACCGCGCCGACCGTCTGGCCCTGGCTGACGCTGTCGCCCGCCTTGACATCGACGCGGCTGAGGTGTGCGTAGGCCGTCTGCTGGTTGTTGCGGTGCTTGATGATGACGATGTTGCCGTAGCCGTTCTGCGTGCCGGCGAAATCGACCGTGCCGTCGCCGACGCTGCGCACCGCGGTGCCGGTGGGCGCCGCGAAGTCGATGCCGTTGTGCTGGCGCCAGCTGTTGAGGATCGGGTGCATGCGCATCGCGAAGCCGCTCGACACGCGCGAGAACTCGACCGGCGAGCTCAGGTAGGCCTTGCGCAGGCTGTCGCCGTTCGGTCGGTAGTAGCTGCCCTTTTGCTGGCCCGGTGGCTGGAACCACACCGCCTGGTGCACCTTGCCGCCGCTCTCGAACTCGGCCGAGAGCACGCGGCCGCTGCGCAGCGCCTGGCCATCGGCTTCGAAGGTTTCGTAGACCACGGCAAAGCGGTCGCCCTTGCGCAGCGAGCGCACGTCGACGTCGCCGGCGAAGATGTCGGCCAGCTGGCTGGCGACCGCGTCGGGAATGCGCGCGTCATCGGTGGCTGCAAAGAGCGACGTGCGGATGGTGCCGCTGGCCAGGCGCGAGCCCGGTGTCAGGGTGTCGCGTTCGGTGAGTGCGACAAAGCCGGCCGGCGTGCGCTCGATGACGAAGCGCTTGAAACCGCCGTCGCCGTCGGGAATCCAGCGGGCGCTGAGCTTCTTGAGCTCGTTTTGCTGCGTGGCTTCGGCCGTGACCGTGCGCCCGGCGCGCGCAAACAGCGCGTTGCGGGCTTCACCGCTGCCGCGCACGAAGGCGGTGGCGGCGGGGTCGGAGATGCCCAGGCGCTTCAGCAGGGCTTCGGCCGTGTCGCTGGACCGGGTGATGTCGGTGCGAAACAGCGTGAAGCTGAAGTTCTCGAGCGATTCGCTCTGTTCCGCGAACGACAGCGGAGCCGTCGCTTCGAGGACTTGTTGGACCGGGAGGTCGGACGCATCGGGGCCCAGGGAGGCCACCGCCAGGGTTCCGGCGCTCAGCAGTGCCGCCGCGATGGCCGCGGTGATCTGCTTGGGGTAGGTCCGGAACGTATAGGCCACGCGAGAAGCAAGGAGCTCCTCGGCGGCGAGAATGCCGTTGATCAAACTTTGAATTCCAGCTCAGGTTCTGCGAATCCGCGCTGCAAAGCCCGGGACGTTGGGGGCGGCAGGGCGGTGCGGAAAAAAGCGCCGCTTAGAATCCGGCGCTTGAAAGTCGGGCTGAGTATAGCTTCGGCGACCTGGAAATCAGCCAAAAAGCCTATGAATCCCGCATCTGTTACATCCAATGGCCTGTCCGATAGTGTAAGACTAGCGCTTGAAATATCCCTCCGCGGGGCCGACGAGCTGCTGCCGCAGGACGAGTGGGTGCGCAAGCTGCAGCGCTCCGAAACCATGGGTACCCCGCTGCGCATCAAATTGGGGCTCGACCCCACGGCCCCCGATATCCACATTGGCCATACGGTTGTTCTGAACAAGATGCGGCAGCTGCAGGACCTCGGCCACAAGGTCATCTTCCTGATCGGCGACTTCACGACGACCATCGGCGACCCGTCGGGCCGCAACAGCACCCGCCCGCCCCTGACCCGGGAGCAGATCGAGGCCAACGCCCAGACCTACTACCGGCAGGCCAGCCTCGTGCTGGACCCGGAGAAGACCGAGATCCGCTACAACTCCGAGTGGAGCGACCCCCTGGGCGCTCGCGGGATGATCCAGCTGGCCGCCAAGTACACGGTGGCACGCATGATGGAGCGCGACGACTTCAGCAAGCGCTTCAAGGCCGGCCAATCGATCTCGGTGCACGAATTCCTCTACCCGCTGATGCAGGGCTACGATTCCGTGGCCTTGAAGAGCGACCTCGAACTCGGCGGAACCGACCAGAAGTTCAACCTGCTCGTCGGACGGCATCTGCAGCAGGAGTACGGGCAAGAGCCGCAGTGCATCCTGACCATGCCGCTGCTGGAGGGGCTCGACGGCGTCGAGAAGATGTCCAAGAGCAAGAACAACTACATCGGCATCAGCGAAGACGCCAACACCATGTTCGCCAAGGTGCTGTCGATCTCCGACGAACTGATGTGGCGCTGGTACACGCTGCTGAGCTTCCAGTCGCTGGCGCAGATCGAGGCGCTCAAGGCCGAGATCGCAGCCGGACGCAATCCCAAGGACGCGAAGGTGGCCCTGGCCAAGGAAATCACCGCGCGCTTCCACAGCACGGCCGCGGCCGACGCGGCGGAGCAGGATTTCATCCATCGCAGCAAGGGCGGCGTGCCGGACGAGATTCCCGAGGTGTCGCTGGAGGGCGCGCCGCTGGGCATTGCGCAACTGCTCAAGCAAGCCGGGCTGGCGCCCTCGGCCTCCGAAGGCAACCGGCTGATCGACGGTGGCGGCGTGCGCGTCGATTCCGTGGTGATCAGCGACAAGGCGCTCAAGCTGCCCGCCGGCCGCTACGTGGTGCAGGTCGGCAAGCGCAAGTTCGCGCGCGTGTCACTCGGCTGACGCGGGCCGCAGGGGCAAAACGCCACCTGCGGCGGTCCTTACCGGACCTCGATGGTGACGCGCCGGTTGCGTGGCTCGTCCACCTCGTCGGCGGTCGGCACGGCGGGTTCGCGTTCGCCCCGGCCCACGGCTTCGATGCGCTTCGAAGGAAACTGCCGCTCCACGAACAACTGGACCACTTGCTGCGCGCGCCGCCGGGAGAGCATGTCGTTCTGTTCGAGCGCGCCCTTGGTGTCGGTGTGGCCCGTCACCACGATGTCGCTGCCGCTGCGGGTCTGCGCCGCAATCAGGGCCTCGTTCATCACTTGCTGCGACGCTGGCGTGAGCGTGGTGTTGCCAAGGTCGAAATACACCGTGTAGCGCTGGGGCGCGGGCGGCCGCATATCGAACAGGATCTTGTTCTCGGACTGCACCTTCGCGGGGTCGGCCTGGTCGACCATCGGGGCCCCTGAAGCACCGGCCGGCGCGGTCGCACGCTGGTAGGGCCTGGAGAGGATCTCTTCGCCATCCTTGACGCGCACGGTCACCGCAGAAGGCTTGCCGTCCGCTTGCGGCAGCAGCACCACGCGGGTGCCCGGCGCCGAACACGCGACAAGGGATCCCGTGATCAGGACGGCAAGGAAGGGGAGCGCGCGGACTTGCAACCCGCTCATGGCTGGCCGTCGGCCTGCACGATGAAATCGGTGCCGCGGATGCCGATGGTGGCGGTCTGCGTTTCCACGCGGATCGCATCGGGGTTCGTCTTGCCGATCAGCCCGGTGATCATCCGCATGGACCCGCGCAACAGCGAAACAAGCAGGCCACCTTCCTGCGTCGTGGAATTGAAGTGGAACTCCTTCAGATCCAGGCGGGAAGACGGGCCGATCATCAAGGTGGTGTCGTCCCGCAAGACCACGGAGGCGGAAGAATCGGGCCCGGTCACGATGCGGTCGACCGCCGCCAGCGCATCGCCGGCGCTGGCGTTGCGGCTGGTTCCTGCGGCGCTGAGCAATTGCACGCTGCCGCGCACCGATTTGAGAAAGCCCGCCTGGAGTTCGGCCGCCGGTGTGGCTGCTGCGGCACTCGAGGCACCCTGCGCCTGGGCCAGTGCCGCTGAGGCACAAACGGCGAGCCCTGCCAGGACGCTCAAGAATTTTTTCATCACTTCACCTCTGCGAATGTCTCGCGGTGAGACAAATATTAATCGAGCGCGTTACACGTTCAGCCTACCCCGGATAATCCGATCGTGAGATGCGGCTTTTGCCTCATTTTTTCTGTTTGCGCCGATCTTTGAATGACATTCACGCCCAAGACACTGCTTCGCGTTTCCATTGTCGTTGCGCTTGTCACGATCCTGCTCAAGGGACTCGCGGGCTACGTCACCCACTCCATGGGCTTGATCGCGGATGCCATGGAGTCGTTCGTCAACCTGGCCAGCGCCATGTTCGCGCTGGCGATGGTGACCATCGCGGCGCGGCCGGCCGACGAGGACCATCCCTACGGCCACCACAAGGCCGAATACTTCTCGTCAGGTTTCGAAGGCATCCTGATCGTGGGCGCCGCGGCGGCCATTGTCTGGGTCTCGGTGCAGCGGCTGCTGTCGCCTGAGCCCCTGGAGCAGCTGGGCTGGGGGCTGGGCCTTTCCATCGTCAGTTCGGGGTTCAATGCGGCCTTGGCCTTCGCGCTGTTCCGCGCGGCGCGAACGCACCGTTCGATCGCGCTGGAAGCCGATGCGCGGCATCTCATGACGGATGTCTGGACCTCGGCCGGCGTGGTGGTCGGCATCGTGGCCGTGCACTTCAGCGGATGGCTCTGGCTCGATCCGCTGCTCGCCATCGGCGTGGCGCTCAACATCGTGCGCGAAGGCGTCAAGCTGGTGTGGCGATCTTCCCAAGGCCTGATGGACGAGGCCCTCGATGCGGAGAGCATCGCTGCGCTGCGCACCACGCTCGACCAGTTCGCCGCGCGCCGGCCCGAAGGTGCGCGCGTGCGCTTCGACGATATGGTGACCCGCCGCGCGGGCCAGCGCCGCTTTGCCGACCTGCACATGCATGTCCCGGGCGACTGGACCCTGCAGCACGCGGCGGCCCTGCGCGACGAACTGGAACAGGCGCTGATGGATGCCGTGCCCGGCCTGCGCGTGACCATCCAGCTGCTGCCCCTGGGCATGGAGGCCCGCGCCAACCAGATGGAGGAACAGGCATGAAGGCCGTGGTGCAGCGCGTGTCGAGTGCGCGTGTCGACATTGCCGGCCGGACCGTGGGCGCCATCGATTCAGGCCTGCTGGTCCTGCTCTGCGCCGAGCGCGGCGACGTGGACGCGCTGGCCGACCGCATGCTCGCGAAGCTGCTGAAGCTGCGCATCTTTTCAGACGATGCAGGCAAGATGAACCGCAGCGTGCAGGACATCGGCGGCGGCCTGCTCGTCGTGAGCCAGTTCACGCTGGCGGCCGACGTGAGCGGCGGCAACCGCCCCAGCTTCACGCAGGCCGCGGCGCCGGACGAAGGGCGACGTCTCTACGACTACTTCGTGGGCAAGGCCCGCGCTGCGCACCCGGTGGTGTCTACGGGGGAGTTCGGTGCCGACATGCAGGTGCACCTGGTCAACGACGGGCCCGTGACCATTCCGCTGCAAATGGTGGCCTAGCGCCGCCGTCGGTCAGTTGCGCTCGAGCACGGCTTCCCAGAGCACCTTCGGCTCGTCGTAGCGGTGCACCGTGAGCTCCTCGAGGTGCAGCATGCGCCAGCCGTCGGCAAAGAGCCGCTCCACCGCGCCACGGTCGAAGAAGCGCTTGGGCATGCCGTTCACCCGATAGAAGGAATCCTCCCCCTCCGCGGGCGGGCCGCTGGCGCCGTGGCGCCAGTCGTTGACCGAATTGAACCGGCAGAGCAGCAGGCCACCCGGGCGAAGCACGCCATGGATCCGTCTTGCCAGCGCGAGTGTCTCGTCCCAGGCGAAGTAGTGCAGCGACAGGCTCGCGACCACCACGCCCACGCTGCCTTCCGCGTCCCCCGCGGGCAGCGGAAAAGGCGGATCGCGGAAATCGCCGCAATGGAACACCGCGCCCTCCGGCACCCGCGCCCGCGCGGCCGCCACCGATTCGGCCGACAGTTCGATGCCGACCACATGCAGTCCCGCGCCGGCGAGCACCGCGCTGTCGGGGCCCGTGCCGCAGCCCAGTTCGAGCACGGGCGCGGTGCCCGCGCGTTCGGCGACCAGCGCCAGCCAGCGCGCAAGCCACGGATCTGTGTTTGTCGTGCCGGGTGCGGCAGCCGAGGTCATCTATCGGCCGTACGGGTTGCGGATGCCAAGTCCGGCCAGTATCTCGATTTCGCGCGCTTCCATTTCCTCGGCGTCGGCTTCGCCGGTCTCGTGGTCCCAGCCTTGCGCATGCAGCGTGCCGTGCACCAGCAGGTGGGCGTAATGCGCGGCCAGCGTCTTGCGCTGTTCTTTCGCCTCGCTGGCGACCACGGGTGCGCACAGCACCAGGTCGGCCATCACCATCGGGCTCTGCGCATAGTCGAAGGTCAGCACGTTGGTGGCGTAGTCCTTGCCGCGGAATTCGCGGTTCAGGCGCTGGCCTTCCTCGGCATCGACGATGCGCACGGTGATCTCGCCGTCCAACTCCAGCGCGTGGCGGATCCAGCGCGCGACGCTGTGGCGCGGCAGCGCGGCGCGGTGCCGTTCGATGCCCTTGAAGCGCGGCGCGAATTGCAAGGAGAGCGAAAGCTGGGCCAACGCCATGTCAATGCGCTCCCGCGCGCTTGCGCTGGCCGTCGTAGGCGTCGACGATCTTGGCGACCAGCGGATGCCGCACCACGTCGGCGCTGGTGAAGTGCGTGATCGCGATGCCGCTCACGCGCCTGAGCACGCGCTCGGCGTCGATCAGCCCGCTCAACTGCTGCTTGGGCAGATCGATCTGGCTCACGTCGCCCGTCACCACCGCCTTGGCGCCGAAGCCGATGCGCGTCAGGAACATCTTCATCTGCTCCACGGTGGTGTTCTGCGCCTCGTCCAGGATGACGAAGGCATTGTTCAGGGTGCGTCCGCGCATGAAGGCCAGCGGCGCAATCTCGAGCGCATTGCGCTCGAAGGCCTTCTGCACCTTCTCGTAGCCCATGAGGTCGTAGAGCGCGTCGTACAGCGGGCGCAGGTAGGGATCGACCTTTTGCGTCAGGTCGCCGGGCAGGAAGCCCAGGCGCTCGCCCGCTTCCACCGCCGGCCGCGTGAGCACGATGCGCTGCACCGCGGCGCGCTCCAGCGCATCGACGGCGCAGGCCACGGCGAGATAGGTCTTGCCGGTGCCGGCCGGTCCGATGCCGAAGGTGATGTCGTGCTTGGCGATGTTGTCCAGGTACAGCGCCTGCGTGGGCGTGCGCGCGCGCAGGTCGGCGCGCCGCGTGACCAGCATCGCCGCATCCTCGTCGCCGTCGATCATCGAGCCGTCGCCCGCCAGCGTGAGCTGCACCACGGCGGGATCGATCGAACGCTGGGCAATTTCGTACAGGGCCTGCAGCACGTCCATGGCACGCTGCGCCGGGGCCTTGGGCCCCTCGACCTTGAACTGCTCGTGGCGGTGCGCGATCTTCACGCCCAGCGCCTCTTCGATGCGGCGCAGGTGCGCGTCCAGCGGTCCGCACAAGTGGCCGAGGCGCGAATTGTTCAGTGGGGTAAAGGTGTGTCGCAGAATCACGCCGGACATTTCAAGGAAAAAGGGCACCCATGATAGGCAAACTCACCGGCATCCTCGCCGAGCGCAACCCGCCGCAGGTGGTGGTGGACTGCAACGGCGTCGGCTACGAGGTCGATGTGCCGATGAGCACGTTCTACAACCTGCCCGGCACCGGGGAGCGCGTTTCGCTGCTCACGCACTTCGTGGTGCGCGAGGACGCGCAGATTCTCTACGGTTTCGGCACCGCCGAGGAGCGTGCGGCTTTTCGGCAACTCATCAAGATCACCGGCGTGGGCCCCCGCACCGCGCTCGGCCTGCTCTCCGGCATGAGCGTGGGCGAGCTGGCGCAGGCGATCACCACGCAGGAGCTCGGCCGCCTCGTGAAGATCCCGGGCATCGGCAAGAAGACCGCCGAGCGCCTGCTGCTGGAGCTCAAGGGCAAGCTGGGCGCCGACATCGGCCTGCCCGCGCATGCGGCATCCGATGCGCAGGCTGACATCCTGCAGGCGCTGGTCGCGCTCGGCTACAGCGACAAGGAAGCCGCGCTCGCGCTCAAGGCGCTGCCCAAGGATGCGACGGTGAGCGAGGGCATCAAGCTGGCGCTGAAGGCGCTGGCGAAGTAGGCCGTGACAGGCAAGGGACCGAGGGCATGCCCAACTGCGACTTCTACGCCACGAAGGAAGACCACGACAGCCTGCTCTCTTGGCTGTTCGCCGAAGAAAGCTGCGACGTCTACGAACTCGCGTCCGACTTCGAGCAACCGCTGAGATGTTTCCGCTCGGCGGCCGAAGTGCTGGCGCAGTTCGATCGCAGCTATCCCAACGGCAGGAGGTGGCATGCCGTGCATCTGCAGCTGTATGTGCGCGGCGCGGGCCCCGCCTTCGTACCGCGCCGCGTAAGCCTGAACCCGCAGGCTTGCGGTGGTGCCACATTCCGCTACAACGCCGATGGCTGGGGCCTGGTGCAGCTGTACCTGGGCTCGGCCTCCGCGGGCGATGCGCGACTGGAAAACTCGCACACCAACCACAACTCGATGAAGCGCGCACAGGCGTGGTCGGACACCGTGGACGTTCTCGGCGGGGTCGAGGCCTGGGACTTCGGCAGGATCACGTCCTTCTCGTCCCGCCTCAATCGCGAAATCCGAAAACGCGGTGTTGCCAAGATTGGCAGCCAGGCCGTCTTGCCTGGTGCGCTGAAGCTGTGGGACGTCGGCGTGGCCATGGGACCATACAAGCCCGGCGAGTACACGCTCCAGAGAACGGATACGTAGCGCCTGCGGCGGTACTCAAGGATAGAGCTTCTCGCCCTTGGCCAGCATTTCCACGAATCGCCCGATACGCCGCGCCCGGGTTTCGGGCTTCTTCGCACCCTGCGTGCGGAACAGCACCGCATAGCGGTTGCGCGAATCGAGCTTGGCGAAGAAGGCAGCGGCCTTGGGGTTCGCGTCGAGGGCGGCCTGCAAGTCGGGCGGCACGGTGGCAACGCTCTGGGCGTCGTAAGCCGCCTCCCAGCGGCCGTCGGCGCGGGCGCGCTCGACCTCGGCCAGGCCGGCAGGCTGCATGCGGCCTTCTTCGATCAGCTTCAGTGCCTTGTCCCGGTTGATCTTCGACCAGGTGCTGCGCGCGGTTCGCGGCGTGAAGCGCTGCAGGAAGTGCCGCTCGTCTTCGGACTTGCGCTGGCCGTCGATCCAGCCGTAGCACAGCGCAACTTCGAGCGCTTCCGCGTGGGTGACCGACGCAATGCCGCTGTCCTTCTTCGCCATTCGCAGCCACACACCCGCCGCGGCGGCATGGTGCCGGTTGAGCCACCGTTCCCATGAAGCGGCGGTGGTGCATTCGACGGGTGTGTCGTGCGCGACGCGCTCGACAGCCTTTGCTGGCGTGGCACGCGTGTTCACGGCACCCACCAGTAGCGCAGCGCATGGAAATAGATCGGTGCCGCGAAGATCACCGAATCGAGCCGGTCGAGCATGCCGCCGTGGCCTTCGATCATCGAACCCCAGTCCTTCACCCCGCGGTCGCGCTTGATGGCCGACATCACGAGCCCGCCGAAGAAACCCATGAGGCAGATCGTGAGCGCCATCAGCGCGGCCTGCCAGGGGTTGAACGGCGTGGCCCAGTAGAGCGCGGCGCCCAGTGCGGTGGCGCTGGCCACGCCGCCGACGAGGCCTTCCCAGGTCTTGGAGGGCGAGAGCTCGGGCGCCACCTTGCGCCGGCCGAAGAGCTTGCCCCACACGTACTGCAGCACGTCGCTGCCCTGCACCACGATCACGAGGAAGGCGATCAGCAGCAGGTTGCGGCCCTCGAAGCCGGGGATCTGCAGCGTGAGCAGCGCGGGCACGTGGCTGATGCAGAACACGCAGATCATCAGGCCCCACTGGATCTTCGAGGTGCGTTCAAGAAAGCGCTGCGTGTCGCCGCCCACGGCCGCCAGGATCGGCAGCACCAGAAAGGCATAGACAGGAATGAAGATCGAATAGAGGCCGTACCAGTCGATCCACACCAGAAAATACTGGACCGGCAGCCCGATGTAGAAAGCCGCCGCAATCGCATGGTGGTCGCCGCGCCGGGTGTAGGCCAGGCTGATGAACTCGCGCAGCGCGTAGAAGGAGATCAGGTAGAACAGCACGATCACGCCGCCTTTGCCGAACGCGAAGGCAACGCCGATCACAGCCACCATCACCCACCACGCGTTCACGCGCGCGTTGAGGTTGTCGACCACGGTGTTGGGCTGGCCTTGCGCCACGCGCCACTTGAGCAGCGCGCCAATGGCCGAGGCAAGAATCAGCACGCCGGCAACACCGCCGAACAATTGCAGCGTGGTCTGGGTCGAGGGCAACATGTTCATGGCGTGGCGGCTGCCTTTTCTTGTTCCGGCACGCGGTCGTACTCGGGGCGCAGGTCGAGCATGGCGGCACGTGCGCGTGCAATGAAGCTGGCCTTGTCTTCGCCTTCGGCCAGCCGGATGGGCGTGCCGAAGCGCACCGTGCAGGCGAGCGGGATCGGCACCAGCGTGCCCTTGGGCAGCACGCGCTTGAGGTTCTCGATCCACACCGGCACCAGCCGCACGTTGGGGCAGGCGCGCGCCAGGTGAAAGAGGCCGCTCTTGAGCGGCAGCAGGATCTCGTCGCCGGTGTTGCGCGTGCCCTCGGGGAACATGATGAGGGAGTCGCCGCCTTCCAGCGCCTCCTTCATCTGGTCGACCGGGTTGCCGCCCTGGCCCGATCCGTCGCGCCGGATCATCAGCGCGTTGAACACGTCCGCGCCGATGAACTGGCGCACCTTGGAAGCCATCCAGTAGTCCTGCCCGGCCACCGGCCGCGTCAGCGCGCGCAGGTCGGGCGGAAGCGTCGCCCACAGCAGCACGAAGTCGCCGTGGCTCGTGTGGTTGGCAAAATACAGCGTCTGCTCGGCCTTGGGCGTGGTGCCGCTCCAGATGGCGCGAACGCCCGTCAGGAGGCCGGCCGCGCCGATGATCAGCTTGCCCGCCACCACGGCGAGCGCGCGGCGCAGCACCGTGCTTTCGGGGCGCTGGTCTTTTTCGTCGTCGTTGATTTCTTCGGTCACGGCAGGTCCTGTGTCATCAAGGCAAGGAGGAACATCGCACTCTGGCAGGCGACGACGATGGCATGGCGCTGCATGAGCTGCCGGGTGCCTTGCACGCGGTCGGCGAGCGGCCGGGAAGCCGCGGGTGGCTGCGCATCGCGCAGGCCGAGCCGCTCGAGCGCGCTGTCCAGCGCATCGAGCGATGCGATGGGGCCGCTTGCCACGTCGGCGAACAGCGCCTGGTCGAGCCGCAGCCTGAAAGCGAAATAGCGTTCGAGCGCACCGAGCACCACCACCGCGCCAAAGCTCATGGCGGCGGTGGCGGAGAGCGATCGCATGGTGAGCGCGAGCACCAGCGCCGCGATGCACATCAACGCGAAGCCCCACGCCGCCAGCACCGTGGCCGCGCGCAGCAGCCCGGCAAGGGCCGCGCAGGTGGCGCGCTCGTTGTCAGTCATGGGGCGGCCCTGCTGGCGCAGCGGTGCCCAGCGGCTCGAGCGAAACCCGCCAGGCCGGGCGCAGCACGATCTGCGGCCGGGCGAGGCGCACCGCGTCCTCGGCTTGCGCCATGCCGCCTGCCGCGCCGTAGCGCCCCAGCCATGCGATCGACGCCGCGGCGCTGCGCGAAAAGCCCAGGGCGCAGCAGACCCATACCGGCGCGCCTTCGGTGTTGCGGCGCTGTGCTTCGATGACGGCCGCCGCCCGTTGCAGCCGCACGGTCGGCGGTACCGTCAGGTCGAGCACCGGCACGCAGCGCGCATGCGGCACACCGGCGGGCACCTGCAGTTCGGCACACAGGCTCACGAGCCGGGGCTTGCCGGCCGCGATCCATTCGGCCTTCGTCGGCAGGCGTCCGAGTCGAAGGCCAGGCACGACTTCGACCGACGCTGGCAGCTTGCGTGTCCAGAGCCATGCATTGACCGCTGCGCCCAGGCGATAGGGCGCAAAAAGCCACCGCGCGGCCCAGCCCATTCGGCCGCGGCCGTTCATCTGGAACCCACGCGCCCCGAAACCGATGTAGCCGAGTGCCACCATCGCCAGCGAAACCGCGGGCCAGGCGAGCCACAGCCACAGGCCCGCGCCATACAGGGCGGCAGCAAGAAACAGCGCCGCCCCGGCGGCATAGAACCCCGCGAGCTTCCAGCGCTGCGCATCGCGCGTGCACTGCCAGGCCCGCGGCATCGACACCGTGCGCTCCAGCGGCCACAGCCAGACGCAGAACAGGCCCAGAAGCGCGCCAGTGGGAATGTCGATGAAGTGGTGCTGCCAGGTCGTGAGCACCGACGCGCAAATGGCAAAAGCCCACACATGCAGCACCCACCTTGCCCACGCGGCGCGCAGGAACTGCCGGTACCAGTCCCACAGGATCACCGCCAGCGCGATGTGCAGCGAAGGCGCCTGGTTGTAGGGCTGGTCGAAGCCGCGCAAGGCATCGAAGAGAAAGGCCGGTGCGCCCTCGACCGCCGGTTGGCCGAAACTGAAATGCAGCGGCCAGATGACGAAGCAGGTGCAGGCAATGAGGGTGGCGCTCACGAGCCGCAGCGCATGCCGGTCGAGCGTGTGCTTGCTGCGCGCAAGAAAGAGCGAAAGCGCGTAGAAGACGTTGATGGTCCAGTACGGAAAGATCGTCCAGGCCCAGAACGGCACCTGCCGCTCCCACGCAAAGGCCATGGACGGCACCTGCGCGCGCGTGGTGGCCCACCAGTTGGCAAGGCCGTAGGTCGCATAGAACAGCGGCCCCAGGAACACCAGCCATGCCGCGGCCCGCTTCCAGGGGCGCTGCGCCAGCCAGTGCTTCATTGCGCGACGTGCCTCGGGGTCATGCCATCCGCACCGCGAGCGAGACGGTGAAGATGCCCCACTCGTCGACGCGCTGGTCGATCTTGCGGAAGCCGGCTTCTTCCACCAGCTGGTCCATCTCGCCCTGCGTGCGGCGTCGCATCACCCAGGCTTCGCCCTGGCGATGGCTGGTGAGCGCGCGCGCGATCATCTCGAGCTGCGGATGCCAGGGCTGGCCGGTGTAGACCAGGTAGCCGCGGTCTTCCACCGCATCGCCCACGCCCGCCAGCGAACGCCGGACCATCTCGTTGTCAGGGAACAGTTCGTAGAGGCCGGACACCACGGCCAGCGTGGGGCGCGGCGTCACGGTCGCCAGGCTGATGCGGTCGAAGGCGTCGGCCTGCACGAACTGTGCGACATCTTCCAGGCCCTTCTCGGCAATGAGCGCGCGGCCGTCGCGCACGTTGATGTCGCTGTAGTCGCGCAGCAGGATGGAGCTGGCTTTCACGGGGCTCGCGGCCACCGCGTCGAGCACGTAGCGTCCATGGCCGGCCGCAATGTCCATCACGCGCACCTCGCGGTGCATTTCGGCCAGGCGTTCCATCGCGATGCGGATCAGCTCCTCGACATGGATCTTGCGCTGCCGGATGCCGCGCCAGCCGATGGAGTTCAGGTAGGTGTTGTCGATGGAGCGGCCCAGCGGCCCCTTGCCTTCAGGATGGTTGCGGTAGACATAGTCGAGCGTGCTGCCCGAATCGAAGCCGGTGGCGTGGCCCAGGGCGACGCCGCTCGACAGCTTGCCGCCGAGGCGCAGGCCGGCGCGCGTCATGGCCCAGTAGGCGCCGCGCGGCGACAGTGGCGCGAGCGGCTCGGCCAGTGCGCGCGACTCGTCGGCGGTGTTGCCGTGCAGGTGCGCCGCACGCAGGTCGACCGGCGCGGTCGGCTGGTCGAACAGCTGCAGGATGAAGGCCCGAATCGCCTGGACCGCGGGCGCGCGGTCTTTTTCGCCCAGGGTGTCGTGGAAGAAGCCCGGCAGCTCCAGCTTGGTCTTGACGGCGCTGCCCAGCCGCTCGAAGAACTGGTGCTGCGGCTTGTGGTGCACCACCCAGTCCGCGCCCGAGACCAGCAGCTGCACAGGCAGCGTGATGGCGTTGGCATCGGCCACCACGCGGTCGGCCGCTTCATAGAGGCCGAGCAGGATGTTCACGGCGATCGGCCGCGAGATCAGCGGATCGCTTTCGTAGCTCGCAATGCGCTCGGGGTCGTGCGTGAGGAACTTCGCCTTCACGTAGCTGTTGACGAAGAACAGGCCGCGCAGCTTGTGCATCAGCCCCAGCCCGGCGCGCGCAAACGGCACGTAGAGCTTGACCTTGAAGGCCGGCGAGGCCAGCGTGAGCCCGCGCACCTTGGGTGCGTAGTCGTGCGCCCAGGTGGAGACCAGCACGGCCCCCACGCTCTGTGCGATCACGTGGATGTCGTGCTCCGCCACGCCATGCGCGCCGCCGATGTGCTGCACGAAGGTCTGCACGTCGCGCACCGAGGTCGCAAAGCTCGGGCTGTAGCCGCGCTGGCCCGGCGAGCGGCCGTGGCCGCGCGCGTCCCAGGCAAAGAAGTCGAAGTCGGGCAGGTCGAGTTCGTCGACCAGGTGCGCCATGCGCGCGCCATGCTCGTGGCCGCGGTGGAACAGCACGATGGCGCCGCGCCGTGCAGCGCCAGTGGCCGGCCAGTGCCGGTAGAAGAGCGATTCGCCGTCGTGCGTGCGGAACTGCCGCTCTTGCGGGATGCGTGATTTGTCGGTGTCGGTCATTGATTCCCTGTTGCTGTTTCTCTTTGTTTGTCTGTGTGCGGTTCAAGCGGCTTCGGCCAGCGCCCGGCGGACACGGTTGGCCACCGTCCAGGCCACCAGCGCCGCAACAAGGGGCATCAGCCATGCCGTCCAGCCCGGCAGCGGCCAGCCCAGCGCCACGTAAAGGCCGAGCGCGCCGAACACGAAGGCACGGTCGCTCTTGCCGAGCGGCCCGTCGTAGCGGCGCGATGCGCCCACCGTGGGGCCCAGGGCGCCGGCGAACTCGCTCAGGCCCGCCAGCATGATGACGGTGCCGACCCAGAACGGGCTGAACGGCTGCACCAGCGCGAAAGGCAGGTACAGCGCAGCGTCGGAGACCACGTCGGTCAGCTCGTTGAGGAAGGCGCCCAGCTTGCTCTGCTGCCCGTACTCGCGCGCCAGCATGCCGTCGATGGCGTTGAACGCCATGCGCACGAACATCCAGGCCGGAACGAGCGCGAAGGCCGCGCGCGATGGCACCGCGAAGAAGAGCCAGAGCCCGAGTGCGGCCGACACTGCGCACGCGGCCACCGTGACCTGGTTGGCGGTGATGCCCATCGCGTGCAGGCGGCCGGCCAGCGGCCGCAGCAGCGCCTGGAACCGAGGCTTCAGTTCGTAGATCGACACCCTTGGCTTCCCCTCGTTCGTTATATGGCCGAAGCATTCTGCCAGTGTGGGCATTGGCTTCGCGTCCTCGCTGCCCCGCGCCGTGCGCTCGGACTAAACTTGCCGGCGCAGCCCCTCACCCCATGACCATCCAGACCGACGATTTCGCCCCCGCGCCGCCCCGCGTGGTGTCCGCCGCCCCCGCTTCCCCGCAGGAAGAGGCCATCGAGCGGGCATTGCGCCCCAAGCTGCTCGACGAATACGTCGGGCAGGCCAAGGTGCGCGAGCAGCTCGAGATCTTCATCGGCGCCGCGCGCAAGCGCAAGGAAGCGCTCGACCACGTGCTGCTCTTCGGCCCGCCGGGCCTCGGCAAGACCACGCTGTCGCACATCATTGCGGCCGAGCTGGGCGTGAACCTGCGCCAGACCTCCGGGCCGGTGCTCGAGAAGCCCAAGGACCTGGCGGCGCTCCTGACCAACCTCGAGCCGAACGACGTGCTCTTCATCGACGAGATCCACCGCCTGAGCCCGGTGGTCGAGGAAATCCTCTACCCCGCGCTGGAGGACTACCAGATCGACATCATGATCGGCGAAGGCCCCGCGGCGCGCAGCATCAAGCTCGACCTGCAGCCCTTCACGCTGGTGGGCGCCACCACCCGTGCCGGCATGCTCACCAACCCGCTGCGCGACCGCTTCGGCATCGTGGCGCGGCTGGAGTTCTACACGCCGGAAGAACTGGCGCTCATCGTGCGGCGCAGCGCCGGCCTGCTCAAGGTGGAGACCGACACCGCCGGCGGCTTCGAGATCGCGCGCCGTTCGCGCGGTACGCCCCGCATCGCCAACCGCCTGCTGCGCCGCGTGCGCGACTATGCCGAGGTGAAGGGCAACGGCCGCATCACCGAAGAGATCGCGCACAAGGCGCTCGCCATGCTCGACGTCGATCCGCAGGGCTTCGACCTGATGGACCGCAAGCTGCTCGAGGCCGTGATCCACCGCTTCGACGGCGGGCCGGTGGGCTTGGACAACGTGGCGGCCAGCATCGGCGAGGAGCCGGGCACCATCGAGGACGTGATCGAGCCCTACCTGATCCAGCAGGGCTACCTGCAGCGCACGCCGCGCGGGCGCATCGCCACGCTGGCGGCCTACCGCCATCTCGGCGTGGCACCGCCTTCGAGCCGCTCCGACGGACAGGATCTTTTCGGAGTCTGACACCCATGCACACCCATGACCTCCGTGCCTGGCAGCACGACCACCACTTCGGCGCAGGCAACGAAAAGGCCGAGCGCAGCACGCGCCTCGTGATGTGGATCACCCTCGCCGCGATGGGGATCGAGATCGGCGCGGGCTGGTGGTTCAACTCGATGGCACTGCTGGCCGACGGCTGGCACATGAGCTCGCACGCACTGGCCATCGGCCTGAGTGCCTTCGCCTATGCGGCGGCCAGGCGCTATGCGCGCGATCCTCGCTTTGCCTTCGGCACCTGGAAGATCGAGGTGCTGGGCGGCTTCGCGAGCGCACTGATGCTGCTGGGCGTTGCGGCGCTGATGGTGGTCGGCTCCATCGAACGGCTGCTCTCGCCCTCGGCCATCCACTACCGCGAAGCCGTGGCCGTGGCGGTGCTCGGGCTCGTGGTCAACCTGGTCTGCGCGCGGCTGCTGGGCTCGGCGCACCACCACGGGCATGGTCACGACCACGGCCATGCGCACTCGGCACACGATCACGGCCATTCGCACGGCCACGACCTGAACCTGCGCTCCGCCTACCTGCACGTGGTGGCCGATGCCGCGACCTCGGTGCTGGCGATCGCGGCGCTGCTCGGCGGCTGGTTCTTCGGCTGGGCCTGGCTCGACCCGGCGATGGGCATCGTCGGCGCGGTGCTGGTCGCCGTCTGGGCCAAGGGCCTGCTCAAGGAAACCGGCCGCGTGCTGCTCGACCGCGAGATGGACCATCCCGTCACGGCCGAGATCCGCGAAGGCGTGGAGACCCTGCTGGCCGATTCGGAAACCCGCGTGGCCGACCTGCACGTGTGGCGCGTGGGCCGCGAGGCGTATGCCTGCGCGCTCACGGTGGTGACGCATTCCCTCACGCTGTCGGCCGACGAGGTGCGCGCCTGTTTCTCGATGCACGAGGAGATCCGCCACTCCACGGTGGAAATCCAGCGCTGCGGACACTGAACCCGTTGCAGCGCGTTGCCCGTGCGCCACGCGTCACCGGGGTGTCACAGGATCGCCATGGCGCCGTCACGCGGCGGTGCGAGCCTACCCGTCCATGCAACGCGACGATGCTTTCCTCCGCGCATGGCGCGACACCGCGACCCGGGCCCACGAGCCGGAGGACGACGATCCGGCGCGGCCGCCCCTTCGCTTTCGCACCCTCTGGATCTCGGACCTGCACCTGGGCACGCCCGGCTGCCAGGCCCGCGCGCTGCTCGACTTCCTGAAGCACACCGAGTGCGAGACCCTGTTCCTGGCCGGTGACATCATCGACGGCTGGCAGCTCAAGCGGCACTGGTACTGGCCGCAGGCGCACAACGACGTGATCCAGAAACTGCTGCGCAAGGCGCGCAAGGGCACGCGCGTGATCTTCATCCCGGGCAACCATGACGAGTTCGCGCGCAAGTACCTGCACCACAACTTCGGCGGCATCGACGTGGCCGAGGAATGGATCCACGAGACGGCCGACGGGCGCAAGCTCTGGATCATCCACGGCGACCTGTTCGACGGCGTGATCCAGTGCGCGAAGTGGCTCGCGCACGTGGGCGATTCGCTCTATGAATTCACCCTCAAGCTCAACCGCCACCTCAATTCGCTGCGGGCCCGCATGGGGCTGCCGTACTGGTCGCTCTCCAAGTACCTCAAGGGCAAGGTCAAGCGGGCCGTGAGCTACGTGGGCGATTTCGAGAATGCCGTGGCGCGCGAGGCCCGCAAGCGCGGCGTGCAGGGCGTGGTCTGCGGCCACATCCACCATGCCGAGATGCGCGACATCGACGGCATCCTCTACTGCAACGACGGCGACTGGGTCGAAAGCCTCACGGCGCTGGCCGAGCATGCCGACGGCACGCTGGAGATCATCGATTGGGCGCGGCACATGACCGCGTCCGCCAAGGCCGGCGCGCCGCGCGAGCCCATGGCGGCCTGAGCAGGCCGCGCCTCAGCGGTCTTGCGGCGGACGCCGGGCCGGTGGGCCCAGGTACAGCTCCCGCCAGTTGTCGTATTGCCGCAGCATGCCCTTGCCCATTTCATCCATCCACAGCCACCAGGCGAGGGCAAAGTTCTCTTCGCCGGAAGGGTCCTGGAACTGGGCGGTTGAAGGGGTCGCATGCGGCGGCGGGTCCGGCAACTCGTAGTCGCCCAGGCGTTCGACGCTGGCGTGCGAGAAATTCGTATCGGGAAGGTTCAAGGTCGCTCTCCTGCGAGCGGCGCATTCTTCGGCACCCAGACAACTCCCGCAAGAATTGGAACAGGAAACCGGATCGATGCCGCATCGGGACTTCCCGAAGCGCAAAGGCTCGCCCGTGCCGTGGCGCCGGGGCCGGCTCAACGCCGCATCGTGTCGAGCAGCGTCACGGGCGGGCTGTCGTTGCCCCACGACCCGCGAATGAAGGTGAGCACCGCGGCCACGTCGGCGGCATCGAGCACCTGGCCGAAAGGCGGCATGCCGTAGGGCCGCGGATTGCCCGCGGTGGACGGCAGGTAGCCGCCGTGCGCGATCACCTGGACGAGGTTCGCCGTCTGCGCCATGTTCACGGCGCGGTTGCCGGCCAGCGGCGGAAACGCGCCCGGCGCGCCCTGGCCCTGGTCGCCGTGGCAATAGGCGCAGCGCTGGTCGTAGATCTTCTGCCCGCGTGCCATCGTGCCGGCATCGCGGCGCGCAGGCGCCAGGGAAGGATGCGCCGTGGCCTGCGCCGGCACGCCGGGCAGGTCTTTCAGGTAGCTGGCCATCGCGGCCAAGTCAGCATCGCTCAGGTACTGGGTGCTGCGAAACACCACCTCGGCCATCGGCCCCATGACCGAGGCACGGGGCGCGGTGCCGGTCTTCAGCAGCGCGACCACTTCACCCGTGGGCCAGTCGGCCACGCCCGCCTGGTGCGGGTCGGCGAGCGATGGGGCGTACCAGTTCTCCACCGCGATCAGTCCGCCGGAAAGGCCCAGGTTCGCCTGCGTGGCGCCGAGCGAGTCGCGGCTGCCGTGGCACGCAATGCAATGGCCGAGGCCGCCGACCAGGTAGGCGCCGCGATTCCATTCGGCCGGCTTGCCCGCGTTGGCCACGAAGGGCTCGGGCTTGAAGGAAAGGGCGCGCCATACTGCCAGCGCGGCCTGCGTGTCGTAGGGAAAGCGCAGCCGGTGCGCCAGGTTCGGCACCGGCGCTGCGGGCACGCTGCGCAGGTAGGCGTAGATGGCGTCCGAGTCTTCGCGCGTCACCTGCGTGAAGTTCGGGTAGGGGAAAGCGGGGTAGAGCAGCCGTCCGTCCTTGCTGCGGCCGTTGTGCATCGCGCGCCAGAAATGCGCGCTGCTCCAGCCGCCGATGCCGGCGTTTGCATCGGGCGTGAGATTGCTCGAATAGACGGTGCCGAAAGGCGTCTCGATCGGCAACCCGCCCGCGTAGGGCTGGCCGCCGCGCGTGGTGTGGCAGCCCGCGCAGTTGCCGGCCAACGCAAGATAGCGGCCGCGTTCGACCAGTTGGGGCGTGGCATCGAAGGCCGCGGCTCGTTCCGGCAGCGGGTCTTCGCCCCGCAGGTTCAGCGCGGCGATCACGGCGGCCGCGGCGCCGAGCACGAGGACCAGCGCGAGCAGCGTCCAGCCGAGGGTGCGCAGCTTTCTCATGGGCGCCTCATTTCGGCATGCCCCCGCAGGCCATCGGCAGCGGCGCAGGCAGCAATGCGGCGGGCTTCGGATCGGCCGGCATGGGCTGCACCGCGAGCCAGCTGGCCACGGCGTTGATGTCGGCGGTGGTCATGCGGCGTCCGATGTCGGCCATGCAGTCGGGCGCCAGCGCATGCCGCTCGCTGGTGAGCCAGGCACCGAGTTGCGAGGACACGTAGAGCCGCGGCAGGCCGAGCAGGCCCGGAATTGCCGGCTGCACGCCGGTGAGCGCGGCGCCGTGGCATTGCACGCAGGCCGGAATGCCGCGCGCGGCATCGCCTTCCAGCGCCAGCTGCCGGCCGCGCGCCAGCTGCGCGGGCGGAGCGTCGCTGGCGGGCGGCACCGGCGGGTAGGGCAGGTCCAGCCCCGCGAAGTACTCGGCCATTTCCATCAGGTAGGCGTCGGAGAGGTGCTGCACCATGTAGGTCATGTCGGCGTTGAAGCGCCGGCCGTCGCGAAAGCTCCGCAGCTGGTTGAACAGGTAGCCTGCGGGCTTGCCCGAAAGGCGCGGAAAGTAGCCCGCATTGGTGGTGGCGCCTTCGCGTCCGTGGCACGCGATGCAGGCGGCCACGCGCCGCTCGATGTCGCTCGCGGAACCCGCGGCGGCCGCGATTCCGTGGCCGAGCAGCGCAAGCAGCGCGATGCCTGCGAGCCGGAGGAGAGCCTTCCTCATGTGCCGGCCGCGAAACGCGCGAGCGCCAGCAGCCCCGCGATGAGCAGCAGCACGAGCACCAGCGCCACGCCGATCAGCGGCAGCACGCCGACCTGTTCCGTGCGCCGGTCGGCATCCGCGCGGCGGCCGCCCAGCCCGATGAAACTCCAGAGAACCGCGCGTACAGCGCGCATGAAATTGGACATGCACCGACTGTGCCGCATCCGGTCCAAAAAAAACAGATGCAGATTCGAGCTGAATCACCGGAGCAGATAAAGTCTCCCCCACCGAAAGAGGTGCATCCTGAAATGAAGCGCTACGAAGCCTTGGCTGCCGACATCGAGGCGTCGATCCGCCACGGCACGCTGAAGCCGGGCGACCGCCTGCCGTCGGTGCGGCATACCGGCGAGAGCCGCGGCGTGAGCCCCTCCACGGTGTTCCAGGCCTACTACCTGCTGGAGGCCCGCGGGCTGGTGCGCGCGCGGGACCGCTCGGGCTACTACGTCACCGGCGGTTCGCTGCGCGACGCGCCGCCCGAGGCCAACCTCACCTCTCGCCCGGGCGATGGCCCCAAGTCGCTCGACATGAGCGACCATGTGTTCGACATCCTCGAAGCCAGCATGTCGCGCAAGGTGATTCCGTTCGGCTCGGCCTTTCCGAGCCCGCTGCTGTTTCCGCTCGCGCGGCTGGGCCAGTTCATGGCGTCGAGCGCCAAGTCGCTCGACCCGTGGAGCACCGTGGACGATCTCACGCCCGGCAGCGCGGCGCTGCGCCGCCAGGTCGCGCTGCGCTACCTGGGCGACGGCATGCAGGTGCCGGCCGATGAGATCGTCATCACCAACGGCGCGATGGAGGCGCTCAACCTGTGCCTTGCGGCGGTCACGCGCCCTGGCGATTCGGTGATCGTCGAGTCGCCCACCTTCTATGCGGCCCTGCAGGCGCTCGAGCGCATGGGCCTGCGCGCGATCGAGGTGCCCACGCACCCCGGCGAAGGCATCGACCTGGCGGCGCTGGAGCTCGCCATCGCGGCCCACCGGCCCAAGGCCTGCTGGCTGATGACCACGTTCCAGAACCCGCTCGGCAGCCTGATGCCCGATGCGAAGAAGAAGGCGCTGGTGGAACTGCTGGCACGCCATGCACTGCCGCTGATCGAGGACGACGTGTACGCCGAGCTCTACTTCGGCGACCGGCGCCCGCCGCCGGCCAAGGCCTTCGACACGCAGGGGCTCGTGCTGCATTGCTCGTCGTTCTCCAAGTGCCTGGCGCCGGGCTACCGCATCGGATGGGCATCGGCCGGGCGCTTCACGCGCGCCGTGGCGCGGCTGAAGCTGACGACCACGCTCAGCACCTCGGTGCCCGCGCAGCTCGCGCTGGCGGCTTACCTGGAAAAGGGCGGGCTCGACAAACACCTGCGCAAGCTGCGCCAGGCGCTGGCCATGCAGCAGGCGGGGTTCGCGCAGGCGGTGGGCCATTTCTTTCCGGCGGGCACGCGGGCCACGCGGCCGCTGGGCGGCTACTTCCTGTGGGTCGAGCTGCCGGAGCGGGTGAATGCGCTCGAGATCCATCGCAAGGCGCTGGAGCTCGGCATCAGCGTGGCGCCGGGGCCGATCTTCTCGGCGACCCGCGGCTTTGCCCATTGCCTCAGGCTGAACTACGGGCACCCCTGGGACGCGCACAGCGAAAAGGCCATGCAGACGCTCGGCCGCCTGGTGGCGGAGGCGAACGGTGCCGCGCCGGACGGGCCGCCTCGCGGGACAATCGCGGCGTGACGCGCGACCTGTTTTCCGATGCCCCCGATGCGGAGCCGCCGCGCGGCAAGGAGGCCATCGGCCCCGCTTCTTTCGTGTTGCGCGGGTTCGCGCTGCCTTTCGCCGACGCGCTTCTGCCGGCGCTCGGCGAGGTCGAGCGGCGCGCCGGCTTCCGTCATCTCGTCACCCCCGGAGGCTTCACGATGTCGGTCGCCATGACCAACTGCGGACGTCTCGGCTGGATCTCGGACCGGCGCGGCTACCGCTATGGCGAGCACGATCCCGCAACGGGCGCGCAGTGGCCTGCGATGCCGGCGGTGTTCGAACGGCTCGCGCAAGCGGCGGCCGCCGAGGCGGGCTTCGAAGGCTTCCGGCCCGATGCCTGCCTGGTCAACCGCTACGAACCCGGCACGCGGCTGTCGCTGCACCAGGACAAGGACGAGCGCGACTACGCTGCGCCCATCGTGTCGGTATCGCTCGGCATGCCGGCCACCTTTCTGTTCGGAGGCCTCGCGCGCAGCGACAAGGCCGCGCGCATTCCGCTGGTGCACGGCGACGTCGTGGTGTGGGGCGGCCCCGACAGGCTGCGCTACCACGGCGTGCTGCCGCTCGAAGACCGGGCGCATGCCCTGCTGGGCAGCCGGCGCATCAATCTCACCTTTCGCAAGGCTGGCTGAAGCGCTTGCCGCGCGGCTAGCCTCTGGGGCTTGCCGGCAAGCTCTTCAGGTAGAGATGCAGCGCGCGCACGTCGGTGTCGTTGATCTCGCGCAGCGATTCGAAAGGCATCACCTTCACCGGCGTTCCGTCGGGCCGCTTGCCGGTCTTGAACAGCGCCATCAGTGCTTCCGCGTCGGGATAGCGCACCATGGCGCTGCCTTCGCCCGGCGTCAGGTTGGAGGCCGCGGGCCAGTCCGGCGGGCCACCCGGAATCTTGCCGCCGCTGAGCCTGGCGCCGTGGCAGCCGAGGCACATGTTCGCCACGTAGGCGCCGTGCTTCACCGTCACGCTTTCCGGCACCGGCTGCTCGGGCGGCAACGCATGGTCGATCTTGGCCGCCGCGTCGCGGATGAAGCCGAAGCCGTAGAGCGCCCGCACCGGCAGCGGCAGGTCGACCACCGCGCCCGTGCCGCTCGCCGGCTCCTTGGCGCGCAGGTAGGCCACGAGCGATGCGAGGTCGTCGTCGGTCCACCGGTTGTAGTCCTCGCTGGGCATGATCATGAGCGGCCGCCCGTTGCGCGCAACGCCGTGCCGGATGGCGCGCTCCCAGTCCGCCGGCGTGTAGCCCGCCACCACGCTCCCCGGGCCTGGGCTGATGTTCGGCCCCGCGATGCGCATGCCCTTGCCGTCGTCCAGGAACATGCGCCCATTGGCCGCTGCGCCGTGGCAATCGACGCAGCCGCGCGATGCATACAGGTAGCGCCCGCGCGCTAGCGCTGCGCTATCGCTCGCGCTGCGGAACGCCACGCCCTGCGACGCGACTTCGACCGTGCGCTGCATCTTGCGGGCCGCAAGCTCGTTGCCGAGCCACAGCGCCGCGGCCGCTGCGGCCGCCAGGACGGCGACCAGCACCCCGGCGCGCTTCGCCCATTTGCGGGCGGCGCTCGGGCGAGGGGGGAGAAAGACGGATCGCATGGCAAACTCTCGTTATTGCATGAGTGGATCAAAAATGAACACTGTGTTCAAAAATGGATAGTACGATCGGCTTCATGGCACCGTCCATACCACTTCCGGCTGCCCTGGCCGAAAGTCTGGTGCTGACCCGGCCCGGCCTGCTGAAGCGCGAGCGCACGCGGCTGCAACTTGTGCAGGCTGCCATCACGGTGTTCAGCGCGCGCGGCTACGCGGGCGCCACCGTGCAGGAAATAGCCGCCGTGGCCGGCATGACCACGGGTACCGTCTACAACCATTTCAAGACCAAGGAAGAAGTGGCCAGCGCCGTGGCGCTGTGGCTTGCGGACACGCTGTGCCAGCGCATTTCCGACAGCCAGCAGGGCGTGGCCGAAGGCGCCCAGCGCATGGCGATCGGCATCCAGCGCTACATCTGGCTCGCGCAGGAAAGCCCCGCTTGGGCGCTGCTGATGCTGGATGTCTCGGCGGCAGCGCCCGCGCTGGTGCTCGAGATCCAGCACTATGCGTTGGCGGACATGCGCCTTGCGATCAGGCAGAAGAGCTTTCGCGTGCCCAGCGAGGCAGCCGCCATGGACGTGTTGAGCGGCAGCGTGTCGCAGGCCATGCGCAGCGTGGCCATGGGAGGCCTGCCGGCCCATCACGGCCGCGACGTGGCAACCTGCCTGCTGCGCGCATTCGGCATGGAGGCGGGCGCCGCCAGGGACGTGGCCTGCCGTCCCCTGCCGCCGTTTCCGACGCTGGCCGATGCATCGGTCGCCCCGGCGGCGCGTGCCAGCCGGAGGAACAAGTCAAATGGATGACTTGTCCCGCTTTTCTGTGCACAACTCTGTGGGTTGTCTGAGGACCGGGCTCGCCGAACCCAGCAACGGCGCGGGTTCGCACCACATTGCCTGCGGAACGGGCACTGGCCGTTCCAGAGTGAATTAGCGGCGGAAAAAGACCTGGAAACCGCGCGACGTACAAACAAAAAAGCCTTGCAAGTCGTTGACTTGCAAGGCTTTTTGATGATGCTGGTGGCTCTTCACGGATTCGAACCGCGGACCTGTGGATTATGATTCCATCGCTCTAACCGACTGAGCTAAAGAGCCGTTCGGGCAGTTTTGCGCCGAGCCCAAAATTATAGCGCAGCCCGCAGGGCCGTTTTCAAGCCCGTCGCGTCCAAGCGTTGTCTTTTTTGCGGCACCCAACCCCGAAGCGGTCCGCCGACCGTACAACCCCGGGTGAAAATCCGCCGATGTCCGCGCTGCCCCGCGCCCCTTCCGCCAAATCCGCCCCCGGGCGCGATGCCATGCCCGACGACCAGCTGATGCTGGCCTACGCGCAGGGCGACGGCGCCGCGTTCGACGTGCTCTACGCGCGCCACGAGGGCGGGCTGTTCCGCTTCGTGAAGCGGTTGCTCGGCGCGCGGCTCGCCGCACAGGCCGACGAGGTGTTCCAGGACACCTGGGTGCGCATCATTTCCGCGCGCGACAGTTTTTCGCCGCAGGGCGCCGCCTGGCGCACCTGGGCCTTCACCATTGCACACAACCTCGCCATGGACCGGTTGCGCGTGAGCGGCCGTGAAGTGGCGCTCGACGCCCACTTCGACGACGGCGACGACGCGGTGCCCCTGCTCGACCGCGGCGTGCCCGGCGCGGCGCCCGATGCCGCCGCCCATCCATCAGCCGAAGAGCTGGCGTTCTGGCGCGCCGCGGGGCGGCGCCTGCTGGCCTGCCTGGACGAACTGCCGGCCGAACAGCGGGCCGCATTCCTGCTGCACCATGAAGACGGCCTGACCGTCGAAGCGCTCGCGGCGAGCCTGGGCATCGGCTTCGAGACCGTGCGCAGCCGCCTGCGCTATGGCCTGCAGAAATTGCGCGGCTGCATGGAACGCTACCTCTCGGTGCTGGAGCAGCGGGCATGAGCAACAGCGGCAACGAAAACACGCCAGGGTCCGAGGGCGGCGACGGTGCGCTGCGCGACCCTGTGCTGCGCCGCGCGCTGGACCATGCGCCGGACCGCGAAGCGCTGCCCGATCCGCGCACCCGCGATGCCATCCGGAAGATGGCCCACAACCTCGCGCCTGCTTCCGCACCGGCGCCCGCGGTGGCCGCGCCGTGGTGGCGCCGGCTGTTCGGTAGCGGCGACACGCGGTCCCGCAGGCCGTGGAATGCGGCCTTTGCCACCGTGCTCGTCGCCACCTTCGTGACCGTGCTCTGGCACCGCGAACCGGT
The DNA here is from genome assembly GCF_040546685.1 of Variovorax sp. OAS795. NCBI lineage: Bacteria > Pseudomonadati > Pseudomonadota > Betaproteobacteria > Burkholderiales > Comamonadaceae > Variovorax > Variovorax sp. OAS795. Next base: position 5,143,655 of record NZ_JBEPOH010000001.1, on the reverse strand, counting down.
GCCCGATGCGCGGCTCGATGGCGAAGCCGGCGTTGCGTCCGCGCCGACGCCGGCCCCGGTTCCTCCTGCGGCGGCGCCTGCTGTGCCCGCGCCCGCCTCGACGCCAGCACCAGCACCAGCGCCAGCACCAGAGCAGCCTGCGACCGAAGCAGCGCGAGAGGCGGCGAGCGGAGGATCGCCCCAGCGAAGAGAGGACGCGGTGCGCCGAACGGCACCGCCACCAGGGCTCGCCGACAAACCGAGCGCACCGGCGCCTGTGATTGCGGTAGCGCCTCCGCCCGCGCCGGCCCCAGCCCCAGCCCCAGCCCCAGCGACTGCGTCTCCGACTCCATCGCAGGGAACGGTGGCCGAGCCATCCGCACCTGTGCCGCAGGCCTTCCCGCGTACCCAGGAGCGGCGCGAAGCCGAAACCGAAAAGCTGCAGCGGAGCCGCGATGCCGCAGGCGCACCGCCCGCCGCAAGCATGGCGCCTGCCGCCCCGCCGGCCCCCCTTCGCGAGTCGGCCGACAGCGGCGCTGCGCCGGCGCTGTCAGCCGCCCCGGGCGGTCAGAGTTCGAACGTGCAGATCTCCGGCAGCGTGCGCCAGGCACCCGCGCTCCGGGCGCCCGCGCCCGCTGCGGCCAAGGCCCGCGGGGAAGACGCTTCGGCTTTTTCCGCGCTGGACCAATGGACCTCGCTGAACGTGGTGCGCGCCGGACAGGGCGTGCGCCAGGCGCGCGGCGATACGGAAGGGCTGGCCGCGCTGGTCAATGCGGTGGCGCGATCGGCCACGGTACCGGGTGCCGATCTGGCTGCGCCGGTCGAGGCGCGGCTGGAGCTCTACAGCGGCGCCACCTTGCTCGCGGTGCTCGAGATCGCGGGCGACCAGGTGCGCTGGACGCCGCAATCCGGCGCAGCGGGCGGTGCCTCGGTCGGCACGCCGCCCGCGGGGACGCTCGCCGCCCTGAAGGCGCTGTTCTTGCGCCGGTAGCTTCCGGATCGGGCCTGGATCAGGCCCGGATCAGGCGTTCTTGAAGTCTGGCGGGCGCTTGGCCAGGAAGGCGTCCATGCCTTCCTTCTGGTCGGCCGTGGCAAACAGCGCATGGAACAGCCGGCGCTCGAACATCACACCGTCGGAGAGGCCGCTCTCGAAGGCGCGGTTGACCGATTCCTTGGCCGCCATCGCGGCGATCTGCGAATAGCCCGCAATCACCAGCGCCGCACCCAGCGCTTCGTCGGCCAGCTTCTCGAAAGGCACCACGCGGCTGACGAGGCCCGCGCGCTCGGCTTCGGCCGCGTCCATCATGCGGGCGGTGAGCGCCATGTCCATGGCCTTGCTCTTGCCCACTGCGCGCGGCAGGCGCTGCGTGCCGCCGGCGCCGGGAATCACGCCGATCTTGATCTCGGGCTGGCCGAACTTGGCGTTGTCGGCCGCGATGATGAAGTCGCACATCATCGCGAGCTCGCAGCCGCCGCCCAGCGCAAAGCCGCTCACCGCCGCGATCACCGGCTTGCGGATCGAGCGGATGGTTTCCCAGTTGCGCGTGATGTAGTCGCCCTTGTAGGTGTCGATGAAGCTGTACTTCGCCATCGCGGCAATGTCGGCACCGGCCGCAAAGGCGCGCTCGCTGCCCGTGAGGATGATGCAGCCGATCGCGTCGTCGGCATCGAAGGCCTTGAGCGCGGTGCCCAGCTCGGTCATGAGCGCGTCGTTCAGCGCGTTGAGCGCCTTGGGCCGGTTGAGGGTGATGATGCCGACCTTGCCTGCTTCGGTCCGCACTTCGATGTTTTCGTAGCTCATGGTGTCTCCGGGAAGAAAAAAACGCGTTTCACTATACCCAGCGCAAGGAGGCCCCGCGGCCGCCATTGCGGTCAGCGCTGAGCCCCCGGCATGAGCCAGTCCGCGACCTTCGCCGCATCGTGCAGGAACAGCCGCCAGGTGGTCGCGCCTTCGGGCCGCACCAGCGGCAGCTTCAGCAGCTTGCGGTCGCGCGCCACCAGCGCGGTGCAGCGCGTGGCGTCGCCGAGGTACAGCGCCAGGTCGTCGAGCTTGGCGATTCGCCAGGCCTGCGCGGGCCGTTGCTGGCCTTTCTTGCCGGCGGCCGGCAGCTCCACGCCGATCCATTCGTCGTGCGCCGAGAAGCCCGCTTTCTCGGCCGCGCCGCCGCGCAGCACCACCTTGACCTGGACGCTGCCGTTGGCCTCGGCCACGCGCAAGCCCAAGGCCTGCGCCGGCTGCGAGGGGTCCTCGAGCGCCGCCACGCCGTGCGCGCGCAGCAGTTCGGAGAGCGGCAGTTCGTCGGTCGAGTGGACCCATTGCGCAAGTTCCGCCGCATAGGAGCGGCCACCCACCGCCTCGAGCGCGACCGCCACGTCGGCTTCGGTGATCGGACCGCCGCCGCTGTGCGTCCACAGCTGGCGCATCACGTCGTCGAGAGTGCCCTGGCCTTCGCGGCGCAGCGTGAGGTCGAAGCACAGCGCCACCAGGGCACCCTTGGTGTAGTAGCTGACGGTGCTGTTGGGCGTCTGCTCGTCCTGGCGGTAGTACTTGACCCAGGCATCGAAGCTCGCGTCGGCCACCGGCTGCACCAGCCGGCCCGGTGTCTGCAGCACCTGGTTGATGGTCTTGTTGAGCAGGCGCAGGTAGCCCGCGTCGTCGATGCGTCCGGCGCGGCGCAGCAGCAGGTCGTCGTAGTAGCTGGTGAAGCCTTCGAAGAACCACAGGAGCTGCGTGTAGTTCTCGCAGCCGTAGTCGTAGCTCGCAAATTCCGCCGGCCGCATGCGCTTGACGTTCCAGGTGTGGAAGTACTCGTGGCTGATGAGGCCCATCAGCGTGGTGTAGCCCTCGGGCTGCTTCTTTGCGCCGCGCTGCGGCAGGTCGCGCCGGTTGCAGATGAGCGCGGTGGAGTGCCGGTGCTCGAGCCCGCCGTAGCCGTCGTCCACCGCGTTCAGCATGAACACGTAGCGGTCGATCGGCAGCTTGGGCCCGCCGCGCTTGCCAGCCTTGTCGCCATGCCAGAAGCGGATCTCGGCTTCGCAGATGGCCTGCGTGTCGGCGATCAGGCGCTCGCCGTCGAAAGAGGCCGTGGCGCCCGCGATGACGAAGCGGTGCGGCACGCCGCAGGCTTCGAACTCGGCGCTCCAGAACGCGCCCATCTCGACCGGGCTGTCGGCCAGCTCGTCGTAGCCCGCGGCCAGGTAGCCGCCGAAGCCGTGCTTGTCGTTCTTCGACGGCACGAGCGCGGTGGCGCACGACCAGCGCGCGCCTTCGGCCGAAGGCGAGGGCGCGACGATCTCGAGCGCGTGCGGCGCGTCCGTCTGTCCCTCGACCCGGAGGCACAGGCTGGTGCCGTTGAAGAAACCGCGCTCGGCATCGAGCCAGGCGGTGCGCACCGAGTTGTCGTAGGCGCAGACCTGGTAGTGCAGCACCAGCGGCTGGCCCGGCACGCAATCGACCTGCCAGCTGCATTTGTCGAGCTGCGTCAGCACCGGCTTGCGGCGCCCTTGCGTGGCGCGCAGGCCCTGCAGGTTCTTGGCGAACTCGCGCACCAGGTAGCTGCCCGGGATCCACACCGGCAGTGTCACGCGCTGCTGCGCGGCGGGCGCCTCGATGGTCAGGGTGACGCCGAAGAGGTGCGCGTGCAGGTCCGCGCATTCGACGCGGTAGCGCACTGCGGCGGCCGGCGCAGGCACTGCGCGCCGCGAGACGGCTGGCGCAGCCATCAGTTGGTGGAAGCGGTGAGTTGCTTCTCGACCTGCTCCGCGGGAATGGCGCCCGGCGCGCGGGTGCCGTTGCTGAAGATCAGCGTGGGCGTGCCGGTGATGTTGTACTTGCGGCCGAACTCCACGTTGCGCTGCAGCGCGGTCACGTCGCAGCTGCTGGCTGCGGTGGCGGGCTTGGTGCTGGCTTCCATCCAGTCGCCCCAGGCCTTGCCCTTGTCCTTGCTGCACCAGATGTCGCGCGACTTCACGGCCGAGTCGGGCCCGAGCACCGGGTACAGGAACAGGTACACAGTGACGTTGTCGACCGTCTTCATGTCTTTTTCGAAGCGCTTGCAGTAGCCGCAGTTCGGGTCTTCGAACACCGCGAGCTTGCGCTTGCCGTTGCCGCGCACGATCTTGATCGCGTCGTTCACGGGCAGCTTGTCGAACGAGACTTCGCTGAGCTTCTCGATGCGCTCCTCGGTCAGGTTCTTGCGCGCCTTCACGTCGATCAGGTTGCCCTGCAGCAGGTAGTTGCCCTGCTCGTCGGTGTAGTAGATCTGGAAGCCGTTCACGCGCACCTCGTAGAGGCCGGGCAGCGGCGACTTGGTGACCTCGTCGATGGCCGGGAACTGCGGAATGCGCGCCGGAAGATTCTTGCGGATCTCGGCCTCGCCGGCCAGGGCCGTGACGGCCGCACCCAGCGTGCAGGCGGCGAGAAGAAGGTTGCGTGCGAGTGTCATGGAAAGTCCGGTCGATGGATTCAAGCCTTCAAGCCCATCGCCTGGCCGGCGATCCAGTGCTTGAGGAGGCGCGTGCGGTCGAAGCCGCGCATGCCCCAGTTGCGCAGCGCGGGCAGCGGACCCATGCTGTGCGAGAAAAGCTGCTGCAGGCCGTCGGTGGCAAGGCTCATCTGCAGCACGTCGGCGCGGCGCGCGCGCTCGTAGCGGCGCAGCAGCCGCGGATCTCCCACGCTGCGCCAGTATTCGCGCTCTTTGATCACGTCGGCCAGCATGGCGGCATCGGCCAGGCCGAGATTGAGGCCCTGGCCCGCGAGCGGGTGCACCGTGTGGGCGGCGTCGCCGGCCAGCGCCCACGTTTGCGATGCCGCTTGCGATGCGCCCCGGGCCCCGGGCATGGTGCCCGTCCAGCGGTCGGCAATGGCGCGCGACAGCGGCCAGGCCGCGCGCTCGCTCGTGAGCTGGAGCGCGCCCAGCACGCCGTGGCTGGCTTCGCTCACCGCGGCGTTGAACTCGTCGGCACCCTGCGCCAGCAGCGCGGGTGCGCGAAGCTGGTCGACCGACCACACCAGCGCGACCGAACGGCTGTGCACGCCGCCCATCGGCAGCAGTGCGAGCACTTCGCCCTTGTCGTTGAACCACTGGTGCGCCGCGCCGTCGTGCGGCTGCGCCGCTTCGAGCCGGGCTGCGATCGCGTGCTGCGCATAGCGCGTGACGGCGTAGCTCACGCCCAGCGCGTCGCGCGTGGCGCTGGCCTTGCCCTCGCACACCACCGTGAGCGGGGCGGCCACGGGCTCCGTCACGAGCTCGACCTGGGGCTGGAAGCGCACCGCATCGGCGAGCTGCCGCTCGAGCGCGGGCACGTCGACGATCCAGGCCAGCGCATCGACCTTTTGCCGCACGGCGCTGAACTGCACCCGGCCGCCTTCGTCGCCATTCACGCGCATTTCGCGCACCGGCGTGGCATGCGCCGCATCGGGCCAGGCGCGCAACGATTCGAGCAGGGTGCGCGAGGCGGCGTTGAGCGCATAGGCCCGGATGTCTTCCTTGGCGGCCGCGGCGGGGGGAACCACCAGCGCCACGCGCACGCGCTCGCGCGCCAGCAGCAGGGCCAGCGTGCGGCCGACGATGCCGGCGCCGCGTATGCAAACTTCAGGGGAAAGGGCCATCGGGCCATTGTAAGAACTATGACCCCGGCCGGGACGATGCGGGACAATCGCTGCCGAATTCCAAGGAACCCCACGTGCCACAGCCAGATTTCGACCTCCAAGCGACCATTGCGCGCCTGTTCGTCTACCCCGTCAAATCGTGCGCGGGGGTGGAGCTTCCGGAGGTGCTGCTGACCGAGACCGGGCTGGAATTCGACCGCGCCTGGATGGTGGTGGACGCCCAGGGCGAGTTCGTCACCCAGCGCGAGCTGCCGCGCATGGCGCTCATCCGGCCGCAGATGAAGCACACGGAAGTGGTGCTGCGCGCGCCGGGCATGCTGGCCCTGCACCTGGCCTTCGACCGGGTCGAGAAGCCGGTGCGCGTGCGCGTCTGGAAAGACGAAGTGGCCGCCTACGACATGGGCGACATCGCGGCCCAGTGGTTCAGCGACTTCCTCTCCGAACCGGGCAAGCCGCAGGCCTTGCGCCTGGTGCGCTTCGACCCCGAACACAAGCGCCTGTCGAGCCTGGAATGGACCGGTGGCATCGAGGCCGAGAACCAGTTCGCCGACGGCTATCCGCTGCTGGTGGCCAGCGAAGGGTCGCTGGCCGAACTCAACGAGCGGCTGGCGGCCGCCGGCCACGATGCAGTCGGCATCGAGCGCTTCCGGCCGAACATCGTGCTGGCCGGCATCGAGTCGCACGACGAGGATCGGGTCGATGGGCTGCACATCTCGACGGGCGAAGGCGAGGCCGAACTCAAACCGGTCAAGCCCTGCACCCGCTGCCCCATTCCCGACATCGACCCCGCCACCGCCGCCAGCAGCCCCGAGGTCGGCGACATGCTGCGCACCTACCGCGCCGACGCGCGCGTCGACGGACGCATCACCTTCGGCATGAACTGCATCGTGCTGCAGGGCGTGGAGCACATGCTCAAGGTCGGGCAGCCCGTGGGCGCGAACTACCGGTTCGAATAAGAACGGTGCGCCTCAGAAGCTCACGCCGGCGATGAGCATGATGTTGGCGTAGGGCGTGCACTCGCCCGTGCGCACGATGGCGCGCGCCGTGGCGCTGCGGCGCTTGAACTCCTCGTGCGACACGGCCTGGGGCGCGATGCCGAGCGACTGTGGGTACCACGCGGGCAGGGCGTTGTCGCCGTCCAGCGCCTCGCTCGCGACCACCACGCCCTCGACCTGCATCTCGGACAGCACCGCCTGCAACACGTCGGTGAGCAGCGGAACGCCGCGCATCACGGCCAGGTCGATCCGGCGCGGACCCTCGGGAATCGGCAGGCCGGCGTCGCCGATCACCAGCATGTCGCCGTGGCCCATCGAGGCGATCACATGGGAGAGTTCGGCGTTGAGCAGTGCGGTACGTTTCACAGCGCGATCCAGTCGGGAGGCAGGGGGCTATGCAGCACGGCATCGCGCCGCGGAATGGAAGGTTGTGCGCCGGGCTGCTGGATGCACAGCGCCGCGGCGCGAATGCCAAGGCGCACCGCTTCGTCGAACGACTGGCCTTCGCCCAGTGCAACCGCCAGCGCGCCCAGGAAAGTGTCACCGGCGGCGGTGGTGTCGACCGCTTTCACCTTCGGCGCAGGATGGTGGTGCGCCCCATCGGCATCGACGGCCACGGCCCCGCGCGCGCCGAGCGTGACGACCACGCGCGCAATGCCCTTGGCGCGCAGGGCCCGGCCGGCCGCCGCGGCCTCGTGCGGGCTGTCGACGGCCTGGCCGCACAGGGCATGCGCTTCGATCTCGTTGACGACCAGCGTGTCGATGCAGGGCCACAGCGGCCCGGCGATCGGCTGCACCGGCGACGGGTTGAGCAGCACCTTGCAGCCTGCGCCGTGCGCCGCCGTGATGGCCAGCGTGACCTGGTCCATGGGCGACTCGAACTGCGCGACCAGGAAGGCCGCGCCTTGCAGCTGATGCTGCAGCGCCGCCTCGTCGATCTCGACCTTCGCGTTGGCGCCGGGAATCATCACGATGCGGTTCTGGCCGCTGTCTTCCACCAGGATCAGCGCCGTGCCGGTGGGCTCGGCATCGTCGGTGCGCAGCGCGGCGGTGTCGATGCCGTCCTGCGCGAGGGCATCGCGCAGCGCCTGGCCGTTCGCATCGTTCCCCACACAGCCGATCATGTGGACCCGGCCGCCTTCGCGCGCGCAGCTCACCGCCTGGTTCGCGCCCTTGCCGCCGGGAATGTGGGCGATCGAGCGGCCCAGCAGGGTTTCGCCCGCGGACGGCGCCTGCGGCACGCGCAGCACGATGTCCATGTTCAGGCTGCCGAGCACCACGATGCGCGGCGGCTGCTGCGCGACGCTGGAAGAAGAGGGCTGCGAACTCACGGGGCGCGGGACTTTCGTTTTTCTGTGGAAGAAGAAGGAGCAGGGGCCAGCGCGGCGGCTTCGCGGAAACTCGCATGCCGCGCCGTGGAAGCGCGCACGCGCAGCTCGGGCTGCAGCACCACCTTGCGCGCGTCGCGCCGCTTGCCGCCGACACGCTCCAGCAGCATGTCGACCGCCAGGGCGCCAATGCGCTCCTTGGGCTGCGCCACGGTGGTGAGCGCCGGGCTGGTGTAGGCCGAGAGTTCGATGTCGTCGAAGCCGACGATCGACATATCGTCCGGCACATGCACGCCGCTTTCATGCGCGGCGCGCAGGGCGCCAATGGCCATGAGGTCGTTGCAGACGAACACGGCCGAGGGGGCCTGCGGGGTCCGCAGGATGGCGTGCATCGCCTCGTAGCCGCCCTGGCTCGTGAAGCCGCCGCGCCACAGCAGCGCATCGGTGTTCCCGATGTCGGGCGTGGCGCCGGCTTCGGCCAGCGCCATGCGCCAGCCCTCGATGCGCTGCTCGCTGGGCATCACGCCCACCGGCCCGCCGATGCAGGCAATGCGCTTGTGGCCGAGCGACAGCAGGTGCCGCACCGCGAGCAGCCCGCCTTGCATGTGGGCCGTTTCGACCAGGTCGCAGGCCGGGTCCGCAATCTCGCGGTCGACCAGCACCGTGGGGATGCGCAGTCCGTGAAGCTGGGTGACCAGCGAGTCGTCGTCTCCCGCGCCCGTCGACACCACGATCAATCCGTCGATGCGGCGCTCGGCCAGCACCTGCAGGTACACGCTCTGGCGGCGGGGCTCGTCGTCGGTGTTGCACAGCACCAGCGTGTAGCCGGCGCCGAAGCAGCGGTCTTCCACGATGCGCACGATCTCGGCGAAGTAGGGATTCGAGCTGTTCGGAATCAGCATGCCGAGCGTCGACGTGGTGTTGCTCTTGAGGCTGCGCGCCATCGCGTTGGGCACGTAGCCCAGTTCGCGGATCGCCTCTTCCACGCGCTCGCGCCCCTTGGCGCTCACGTGGCGCGTGTCGTTCACCACGTGCGAGACCGTGGTGACCGAGACTCCCGCGCGCAGCGCGACGTCCTTGATGGTGGCCATGGCGTGTGTCCCTTGGGTTGCGGCGTCAGGCCAGGCGCCGGTCGGCCCGGCGCTGGCGCAAGGTGTCGATGATCACCGCAACGACGATCACCGCGCCGGTGATGATGCGCTTGCTCGGCTCGCTGGCGCCCACCTGGGCCAGCCCCGCCTCCAGCACCGCGATGATCAGCACGCCGAAGAAGGTGTTGACCACCGAACCGCGCCCGCCCATGAGGCTGGTGCCGCCGATCACCACCGCCGCGATCACCTGCAGCTCGATGCCGACGCCGGCGTTGGGGTCGGCCGCCTCGAGCCGCGCCGACTGCATCAGCCCCGCCAGCCCGGCCAGGAGGCCCGTGGCCGCGAACACGATGATCCGGATCGGCCGCGGGTCGATGCCCGCGAGCCGCATCGCTTCTTCATTGGTGCCGATGCCCACCACGTGCCGGCCGAACACCGTGCGCGTGAGCACCAGCTGGCCCACGGCCACCAGCACCACCGCGAGCACGAAGGCCGCGGAGATACCTCCGACCCACGGCGCCGCAAGGCCCGAGATGGCGTCGCCCACGTACTGCGTGCGCGAATCGGTCACCAGGTAGGCACCGCCGCGCACCGCTTCGAGCATGCCCAGCGAGACGATGAAGCTCGGCAGCCGCCATGCGACCGACACGGCGCCGGTCACGGTGCCGCACACCAGGCCGGTGGCAAGGCCCAGTGCGGCCGCCGCGGGCACCGAGAGCTTCCACTGGAGGATGGCGGCGGCCGTCACCGCCGCGCTGAGCGCGAGCACCGAGCCGACCGAAAGATCGATGCCGGCGATGATCAGCACGAAGGTCATGCCCACGGCCATCACCGCCAGCGCGGGGATCTCGTTGGCAATGGAGATGAAGGTCTCGCGCGTGAAGAAGTATTCGCTCAGCGCGCCGAACAGCGCGACCATGCCCAGGAGCACGACGGTCAGGCCGAGGTAGGTGCCCAGCTGGCCCTTGAGGGCGGACGGCGGGGCAGATGTCGTGGCGGTTGTAGCAGCGGCTGCGTTCATGGTGTCTCGGCGGTGGCCGGCTGGGCCGGATTCGGATCGGAAATGGCGGAGCCCGCCCTCGGGTTGGCGGCACGCCCGGCCGCATCGCTGAATGCGGCGGCGAGCAGCGATTGCTCGCTCCACTGGCCGCGCTCGAACACCGCGACCAGGCGGCCTGCGCTCATCACGCCGATGCGGTCGCACATGGCCATGAGTTCGCGCAGGTCGCTCGACACCATGAGGAGCGCCTTGCCGGCATCGGTCATGCGGTCGAGCTCGGCATAGAGGTCGGCGCGCGCGCCCACGTCGACGCCGCGCGTGGGCTCGTCGAGCAGCAGCACCTTGCATTCGCGGTGCAGCCAGCGCGCGAACACCACTTTCTGCTGGTTGCCGCCGCTCAGCGTGGCAACCGGCTGCTCGATGCTGCGCGAACGGATGCGCAGCACGTCGACCAGCCGCTTCGCGATGCCGCGCTCCCGGGCGCGCTGCAGCCAGCCTGCGCGCGAGATCGCGCCGAGGTCGCTCAAGGTGGCGTTGACGCGGATCGATTGCGTGAGCAGCAGGCCTTGCGACTTGCGGTCCTCGGTCACGAGGCCGATGCCCGCGCGGATGGCCTGCATCGGCGAGCGCCAGCCCTTGCGTGCGCGCTGCACGGGCGCCGAACCGGGCGTGCCGTCATGAAGAAGAATTTCACCTCGGTCGGCACGGTCCGCACCGAACAGCAGCCGCACGAGTTCGGTCCGGCCCGACCCGACGAGGCCCGCCAGGCCCATGACTTCGCCCGCATGCAGGTCGATGTCGACGTCTTTCACGACCTCGGCGCGGCCGATGCCGCGTGCGCTCAGCAGCACCGGTCCGGCCACCCGGCGGCCGCGGCCTTCGTGCTCGTGCACCGCGCGGCCCACCATGCGCTGCACCAGCTCGGATTCGCGCACGCCGGCCATGGCGCGCACGTCCACCAGCCGCCCGTCGCGCAGCACCGCCACGCGGTCGGCGATGCGCTGCAATTCTTCCAGCCGGTGCGACACATAGACGATCGCCACGCCGCGGGCCTTGAGCAGTTCGATCTGCTCGAAAAGGTGAGAAGTTTCGCGCGGCGTGAGCATGGCGGTGGGCTCGTCGAGCACCAGCACGCGCGTGTCGTCCTGCAGGTTGCGCGCGATCTCGACCATCTGCTGCTGGCCGATGCCCAGCCGCGCGACCGGCGTGGCCGGGTCGATGTTCTGCATGCCGATCTTCGCGAGCTGGCGCGCCGCCAGTTCGTGCAGCGTGCCGCGGCGAATCCAGCCGGCCTGGTTGGGCAGCCGGTCGAGCAGGAGGTTCTCGGCCACCGACAGCGTGGTGACCAGTCCGAGTTCCTGCATGACCATGCGCACGCCCAGGCGTTCGGCATCGCGGCGCGATGCGGGCTGGAACGGCGCGCCGCCCAGCACCATCTGGCCACGCGTCGGCTGCACCAGGCCGCAGACGATTTTCGAGAGCGTGCTCTTGCCCGCGCCGTTCTCGCCCGTGAGCGCGAGCACCTCGCCGGCGTTCAGCATCAGCGAGACATCGTCGAGCACCGGCGCCGCATAGTCCTTGCCGAGTGCGTCCAGCGCGAGCACGGGCGCGGCAAGGCTGGCGTTCAGGGCGGCGGCGGGTGCGTTCAACGTCGGCTCTTCTTTTCGTGGCTTACTTGGCCGAAGACTTGGTGACCAGCACCACGTCGGTCTTCACTTCGGCGGGCATGCTCGATTGCGGCTTCTTCTCGGCCAGCGCCTTGAGCGCGGTCTCGATGCCGAACACGGCCTGCTTGGCCGCGAACTGGTCGGCGGTGGCGAGCACCCGGCCGTCATTCAGCATCGGCTTGATGGCGCCGATGTTGTCGTAACCCACCACCAGCACCTTGCCGGTCTTGCCTGCGGCCTTGACCGCAGCCACCGCGCCGAGCGCCATGCTGTCGTTGCCCGCGAGCAGCGCCTTCAGGTCGGGATGCTCGCGCATCATGCCGGCGGCCACCGTGTTGCCCTTGTCGATTTCCCACTGGCCCGACTGCACGCCCACCACCGTCACACCGGCGGCCTTCATCGCGTCCTGGTAGCCGAGGGTGCGCTGCTGCGCATTGAAGGTGGTCGAGACGCCTTCGATGATGCCGACCTTGTCGCCCGACTTCAGGCTCTTGGCCAGCTCGTCGCCCACCAGCTTGGCACCGGCGCGGTTGTCGGGGCCGACGAACGGCACCTGGATGGCTTTTTCCTTCAGTGCCGCGGCGTCGAACTGGTTGTCGATGTTGACCACCAGGATGCCACGGTCGATGGCGGCCTTGATCACCGGCACCAGGGCCTTCGAATCGGCCGGCGCGATGACCAGCGCATTGATCTTCTGAGCCATCATCTGCTCGACCATCTTGATCTGGGCCGCCGTGTCGGTCTCGTCCTTGATGCCGTTGGCCACCAGCGTGTACTCGGCGGCGTGCGCCTTCTGGTGCGCCTTGGCGCCGTCTTCCATGGTGCGGAAGAATTCGTTGGCGAGCGACTTCATGACCAGGGCGACCTTGGGCTTGTCCTGCGCGAGGACGGGGGTGGCGGCCAAGGCGCCCAGCAATGTCAGGGCGGCTGCACTTTGCAGCGTACGGCGGGTGAACTTCATGGGTGTTGTCTCCTGAGGGTTGAGCGGTGCGCCGGTCCAAGGCCGGGGGTGCCGATAATAACGAACGAAAACGTTTGCGCAAACGTTTGCTAATCGGGTTTAACCCTGATCCCCGCCTGCCTTGACCTCGGCACCCCGGGGCGGAACAGCGCTGGCGAACCGCCTCCCTTAAAATCGCCGGTTACCCAAGAGGACCCCCCAATGAGTTTGCAATGCGGCATCGTCGGCCTGCCCAACGTCGGTAAATCCACCCTTTTCAATGCGTTGACCAAGGCCGGCATCGCGGCGGAGAACTATCCGTTCTGCACCATCGAGCCCAATGTGGGCGTGGTGGAAGTGCCCGACCCGCGGCTCGCGCAGCTCAGCGACATCGTGAAGCCCGAGCGCGTGGTGCCGGCCATCGTCGAGTTCGTCGACATCGCCGGCCTGGTGGCTGGCGCCAGCACGGGCGAGGGCCTCGGCAACAAGTTTCTCGCGCACATCCGCGAAACCGACGCCACGGTGAACGTGGTGCGCTGCTTCGACGATGACAACGTGATCCACGTGGCCGGCAAGATCGATCCGATCTCCGACATCGAAGTGATCCAGACCGAACTCTGCCTGGCCGACCTGGCCACGGTCGAGAAGGCGCTGCATCGCCACACCAAGGTGGCTCGTTCGGGCGACAAGGACGCGCAGAAGCTCGTCGGCCTGCTGGAGCGCTGCCAGGCCGCGCTGAACGAGAACACGCCGGTGCGCGCGCTCCAGTTCACGAAGGAAGAACTGCCGCTGGTGAAGTCGTTCACGCTCATCACCGCCAAGCCCGCGATGTTCGTCGGCAACGTGGCGGAAGACGGCTTCGAGAACAACCCGTACCTCGACCGCCTGCATGAATATGCCGCCAGGCAGGGCGCCCCCGTGGTCGCCATCTGCGCCAAGATCGAAGCCGAACTCGCCGAGATGGACGACGAGGACAAGAAGATGTTCCTCGCGGAAATCGGCCAGGACGAGCCGGGCCTGAACCGCCTGATCCGCGCAGCCTACAAGCTGCTGGGCCTGCAGACCTACTTCACCGCCGGCGTGAAGGAAGTGCGCGCCTGGACCATCCACATCGGCGACACCGGCCCGCAGGCGGCCGGCGTGATCCACGGCGATTTCGAGAAGGGCTACATCCGCGCCCAGACCATCGCGTTCGAGGACTACATCGCCTACAAGGGCGAGCAGGGCGCCAAGGACGCGGGCAAGATGCGTTCGGAAGGCAAGGAATACGTCGTCAAGGATGGCGACGTGATGAACTTCCTGTTCAGCTCCTGAAGACCGCCGCATGCTCACCGTCCACCACCTCAACAACTCGCGCTCCCAGCGCGTGCTGTGGCTGCTCGAAGAACTCGGGCTGCCCTACGAAATCGTTCACTACCAGCGCGATCCCAAAACCATGTTGGCGCCCGCTTCGCTGCGGGCCGTTCATCCGCTTGGCAAGTCGCCGGTGGTGACGACCGACGACGGCCTTGTGCTGGCGGAATCGGGCGCGGTGGTCGAGACACTGATCGAGCGCCACGGCAATGGCCGGCTGGCGCCCGCGCCGGGCACGCCCGAGGCGGTGCGCTACCGCTACTGGCTGCATTTCGCGGAAGGCTCGGCGATGTCGCCGCTGCTGCTCAAGCTGGTGTTCGACAAGATCGAGAACAGCAAGATGCCCTTCTTCATCAAGCCGGTCGCCAGGATGATCTCGGGCAAGGCCAAGGCGGCCTTCATCGTTCCGAACATCGAGAACCACCTGAACTTCATGGAGGCCGAACTCGGCAAGAGCGAGTGGTTCGCCGGCAATGAATTCACGGGCGCCGACATCCAGATGAGCTTTCCGGTCGAAGCCTCGCAGGCGCGCGGCGGCCTCGATGCGAAGCGGCCCAGGCTGATGGCGTACCTCGAGCGCATCCACGCGCGCCCGGCCTACCAGCGCGCATTGGAACGCGGCGGTCCCTACGGTCTCCTGAGCTGAAGCCCAAGCGGCTTCATGACGGAAACACGTAGAGAAGCGCGACCGTCATGCTGACGTAGCGCAGGAACTTGCCGATGGCCATGTAGCCGAGGCAAGGCCAGAACGGCAGCTTGAGCCAACCCGCCACCGCGCACAGCGGATCGCCGACGATCGGCAACCAGCTCAGGAGGCAGGCCTTCGGGCCGAGCCGCTCCAGCCACCCCAATACGCGCACATGATGTTTCGAGTGCGAGTATTTGTCGGCCACCTTGTGCGCGCCGTACCCTATCCACCAGTCGACCGCGCCGCCCAGCGTGTTGCCCACCGTGGCCACCGCAATGGCCGACCAGAACATGTCGGGGTTGAGCTTGAGCAAGCCGAAAAGTATCGGCTCCGAGCCCACCGGCAACAGCGTCGCCGAGACGAAAGCCGCAAGGAACAGCGTGGAGAGTCCGTACTGCGGCAGCGCGAGCAGTGCGAAGAGAGCGTCGAGCCAGGCTTGCATAAAGTGAAATGAGTCGGGGCAGTATAGGCAGCGCACTTTCGATCCGCGGTCGGAAAAGACGCCGTGCACAAGAGTGTTTGCGCCGGTACCCCGGGCGCAAATCGTTTCAGTCGCCGAAACCGCGCGTGGCTACAATCGTGCCTCATTTTTCAGCAGCCGAACGCGCGACACCTTCCCTCCCATGACCTTGCAGATCGGCAATCACGCACTGGAAAACCGGCTGTTCGTCGCGCCCATGGCCGGCGTGACGGACCGGCCCTTCCGCATGCTGTGCCGCGCGCTGGGCGCGGGCTATGCGGTGAGCGAAATGGTGACCTCGCGCAAGGAGCTCTGGAACACGCTCAAGACTTCGCGCCGTGCCAACCACGACGGCGAGCCCGGCCCGATCTCGGTGCAGATCGCCGGTACCGATGCCGCCATGATGGCCGAGGCCGCGGTCTACAACATCGAACGCGGCGCGCAGATCATCGACATCAACATGGGTTGTCCGGCCAAGAAGGTCTGCAACAAGTGGGCCGGTTCCGCGCTGATGCGCGACGAGCCGCTGGCGCTCGAGATCGTGCAGGCCGTGGTGAATGCGGCGCAGCCCTTCAACGTGCCGGTCACGCTCAAGATGCGCACCGGCTGGAGCGAAGAGCACCGCAACGCGGTGAAGCTCGCGCGCAACTTCGAATCGGCCGGCGTGCAGATGCTGACCGTGCACGGCCGCACCCGCGAGCAGGGCTACAAGGGCAGTGCCGAGTACGACACCATCGCGGCCGTGAAGGCCGCCGTGCGCGTGCCCGTGGTGGCCAACGGCGACATCCGCTCGCCCGAGAAGGCGCGCGACGTGCTCGCGGCCACCGGCGCCGACGCGGTGATGATCGGCCGCGCGGCGCAGGGGCGGCCCTGGATCTTTCGCGAGATCGCGCATTTCCTGGACACCGGCACGCACCTGGCGCCTCCGCTGGTCGCCGAGGTACGCCGCCTGCTGCTCGACCATCTCGTGGAGCACTACGCGCTCTACGGCGAGTTCAGCGGCGTGCGCACCGCGCGCAAGCACATCGGCTGGTATGTGCGTACGCTGCCCGATGGCGAGGCCTTTCGCGCGCGCATGAACACCATCGAGGACTCGGCGGCGCAACTGCGCGCGGTCGGCGATTATTTCGACGGGCTCGCGGACCGCATGGACCGCATGCCCGCACACCAGGCGGCCGAAGAGCCCTCAGGTGAAGAGGAGGCGGCTTGCGCCGCTGATTGAGAGAGAGAAGAAGAGAAGAAAAAGCATGAGCAAGAAACACATCGAGGACTGTGTGCGCACCAGTCTGGACAGCTACTTTCGCGATTTGCGCGGCACCGAGCCCGACGGCATGTACGAGATGCTGGTGCGGGTGGTCGAGAAGCCCCTGCTCGACGTCGTGATGACGCGCGCCGAGGGCAACCAGTCGAAGGCCGCGCAATGGTTGGGCCTGAATCGCAACACGCTTCGCAAGAAGCTGGTTGAACACAAACTTTTGAAATAACTCCACGGCATATTCCATGGCCCAGACCGCACTCATCTCCGTCTCCGACAAAACCGGCATCCTCGAATTCGCACAGGCACTGCACGGCCTGGGCATCAAGCTGCTGTCGACCGGCGGCACCGCCAGGCTGCTGGCGGATGCCGGCCTGCCCGTCACCGAAGTGGCCGATCACACCGGCTTTCCCGAAATGCTCGACGGCCGCGTGAAGACGCTGCATCCCAAGATCCATGGCGGCCTGCTCGCGCGGCGCGACCTGCCCGCGCACGTCGCGGCCATCAAGGAACACGGCATCGACACCATCGACCTGCTGGTGGTCAATCTCTATCCGTTCGAGGCCACGGTGGCCAAGGCCGGCTGCACGCTCGAAGACGCGATCGAGAACATCGACATCGGCGGCCCCGCCATGGTGCGCAGCGCCGCCAAGAACTGGAAGGACGTCGGCGTGCTGACCGACGCTTCGCAATACCCTGTGGCGCTGGCCGAGCTGCAGGCCGTCGGCAAGCTCAGCGACAAGACCAGGTTCGCCTTCTCGGTGGCTGCGTTCAACCGCATCGCCGACTACGACGGCGCCATCAGCGACTATCTCTCGGCCATCGATTTCGACGCCAGCATCGGCCAGCCTTCGCCCACGCGTGCGCTGTTCCCGGCGCAAAGCAACGGCCGCTTCGTGAAGGTGCAAGACCTGCGCTACGGCGAGAACCCCCACCAGCAGGCCGCGTTCTACCGCGACCTGTATCCGGCGCCGGGCTCGCTCGTGTCCGCGAAGCAGCTGCAGGGCAAGGAGCTGAGCTACAACAACATCGCCGATGCCGACGCCGCATGGGAATGCGTGAAGAGCTTCGACGTGCCGGCCTGCGTGATCGTGAAGCATGCCAACCCCTGCGGCGTGGCCGTGGGCAAGGATGCCGGGGAAGCCTATGCCAAGGCCTTCAAGACCGACCCGACCTCGGCCTTCGGCGGCATCATCGCCTTCAACCGGCCGGTGGACCTTGCCACCGCGCAGGCCGTCAACAAGCAGTTCGTCGAAGTGCTGATGGCACCGGGCTACACGCCCGAGGCGCTGGAAGTGTTCCAGGCCACCAAGGCCAAGCTCAACGTGCGCGTGCTCGAGATTGCGCTGCCCAAGGGCGGCGCCACCGACTGGGACAACGGCCGCAACGCGATCGACGTCAAGCGCGTCGGCTCGGGCCTCCTGATGCAGACCGCCGACAACCACGAGCTGTCGGCCAGCGACCTCAAGGTGGTGAGCAAGAAGCAACCCACGCCCGAGCAGCTGCAAGACCTGCTGTTCGCCTGGAAGGTCGCCAAGTATGTAAAGAGCAACGCCATCGTGTTCTGCGCCGGCGGCATGACCATGGGCGTGGGCGCGGGCCAGATGAGCCGCCTCGATTCGGCGCGCATCGCGAGCATCAAGGCCGAGCATGCGGGCCTGTCGCTCGAGGGCACGGCGGTGGCGAGCGATGCATTCTTCCCGTTCCGCGACGGCCTCGACGTGGTGGTCGATGCCGGCGCGAGCTGCGTCATCCAGCCCGGCGGCTCGATGCGCGATCAGGAAGTGATCGATGCCGCCGACGAGCGCGGCGTGGTCATGGTGCTGTCGGGCGTGCGCCACTTCCGGCACTGAGCCGCGCGCCCGCAGGCGGCCGGATCAACGGGGCGGCAAGGCCTTGAAGATCTGCCGCGCGGCCTCGATGGTCGCGGCAATGTCGTCGTCGCTGTGCGCGGCGCTCACAAAGCCCGCTTCGTAGAGTGCCGGCGCAATGTACACGCCGCGGTCCAGCAGGCCGTGGAACAGCGCGTTGAACTTCGCGTTGTCGGTCGTCATCACCGTGGTGTAGTTCTGCGGCAGTTCGTCCATCAGGAAGAAGCCGAACATGCCGCCTTCGCTGTCGGCGTTGAACGGTTGCCCTTCGGCCGCGGCGGCGGCCTTGAGGCCTTCGACCAGCGTGCGCGTCTTCTTCGACAAGGCCTCATAGAAGCCGGGACGCGCAATTTCCTTCAGCGTTGCGAGGCCGCAGGCGGTGGCGACCGGGTTGCCCGACAGCGTGCCCGCCTGGTAGACCGGCCCGAGCGGCGCGAGCTGCTCCATGATGGCGCGCGGACCGCCGAAGGCCGCGAGCGGCATGCCGCCGCCGATGACCTTGCCCAGCACGGTGAGGTCGGGCGTGATGCCCAGCACGCCCTGCGCGCCGTGCAGGCCGACGCGAAAGCCGCTCATCACTTCGTCGAACACCAGCAGTGCGCCGTGCTGCGTACAGAGCGCGCGGCAGCGGGCCGCGAATTCGGGCGTGGCGCGCACGAAGTTCATGTTGCCGGCAATCGCCTCGATCATCAGGCAGGCGATGTCGTTGCCGTGCAGCGCAAAGGCTTCTTCCAGTTGCGCGATGTTGTTGTACTCGAGCACCAGCGTGTGCTGCGTGACCTCGGGCGGCACGCCGGCCGAGGTCGGGTGGCCAAAGGTGGCGAGGCCGGACCCGGCCTTCACCAGCAGCGCGTCGGCATGGCCGTGGTAGCAGCCCTCGAACTTGATGATGTGCTTGCGCCCGGTGGCGCCGCGCGCCAGGCGCAGTGCGCTCATGGCGGCCTCGGTGCCCGAGCTCACCAGCCGCACCATCTCCATCGACGGCACCAGCGCGAGGATGGCTTCCGCCAGTTCGATCTCGCGTTCGGTCGGCGCGCCGTAGGAGAAGCCCTCCAGCACCGCCTTCTGCACCGCCTCCACCACGGCCGGGTGGCCATGGCCCAGGATCATCGGGCCCCAGGAGCCGATGTAGTCGATGTAGCGCTTGTCGTTGGCGTCCCAGAAATAGGCGCCCTCGGCGCGGCGGATGAAGCGGGGCGTTCCGCCCACGGCCTTGAAGGCGCGCACGGGCGAATTGACGCCGCCGGGAATGACGGCGCGGGCGCGTTCGAAAAGAATCTCGTTGTGGTCAGCGTTTGGCATCAATGTCGGGTGTCGTGAGGGGGCAGGGCAAAGTCGGGCGGGGCGCCGGGGTCTTCATCGTCGTCGTCGTCTTCCGGCTCGGCCCAGAACAGGCGGTCCGGAAGCACATGGCGCCATGCCGGGCCGAAAGCCCGCGTCCAGGCAGCGGTCCATATAGGCCAGGGCCTCGGTGGTGGCGGCCACCAGGTCGGTGCCGCTTGCCAGCAAGGCGGCCAGCGCGGCCGAGAGCGTATCGCCGGCGCCGGCGAAGACGGCCTCCAGGCGCTCGTATTTTTCGTTGGCGAGCACTGACTGCGGAGAGGCCAGCACGTTGTCGATGAACTGGTCGGGCAGCACCATGCCGGTCACCAGCGTGTACGGCACGCCGAACTCGCCCGCGGCCTTGGCAATGTCGCGCGCGCTGGGCGGACGCTCGCCGCTCCAGTCGGGCAGGAGCCATCGCCAGAGCGTGCTGTGGTTTCCAACCAACACTGTGGCCTGGGGCAGCAGCAGCTCGCGGAAGGCGTCGAGATACGGCTCGATCAGGTTCTCGTCCCACCACGAAAGGTTGGGCATGTAGGCCACCAGCGGCACCTCGGGATAGTCGGACGCGGTCTCCGCGATGGTGCTCAGGGCGTCGGGGCTGCCGACGAAGCCCACCTTGATGAGCTGGACCTCCACGTCTTCGAGGATGGCGCGCGCCTGCTCGGCGATGGCTTCCTCGTCGAAGGCGAAGTGGTCGAATATCTCGGCCGTGTCGCGGGCGTAGGCGCCCGTGACCACCGGCAGCATGTGGGCGCCCACCGACGCCATGGCCAGCGCGTCGGCGCCCAGCCCGCCTGCGCCGCTCGGATCGCTGGCATTGAAGACCAGCACGCAGGGCGGATTCAGGTCCCGTTCGGCCAATTCTTCGGCGTCGTCCGGGGGGTCGTTAAGATTGCCCGGTTTGCGGGTGTCGTCTGCGGAATGTAAGTAAATGGTCATACGCCGGGCAAAATCCCCTGGATGGTGGCATAGGCGCGACGTTTACCGCCTGCCGATGTGATACGCATAGATACACTCGTTGCATTTAATGAACAAGGACTTTAAGCTCCGATGAATACGAAAACTTGGATGTGCCTGATTTGTGGGTGGATCTATGACGAAGCGGTGGGTGTACCGGAAGACGGGATCGCGGCAGGCACGGCCTGGGCGGATGTTCCGATGAACTGGACCTGTCCCGAGTGCGGTGCGCGCAAGGAAGACTTCGAAATGGTTGAAATCTGAAGCATGGCATAGGGCTACGCGATCTGCGCCGATGTACGGTGCGGCGGGCATCCAAGTCTCATCTCAGCAGGAGTGTGTGCAATGGGGCCGAATGGATCAGGTTACAAGGTGCTGGTCATCGATGACAGCAATACGATCCGGCGCAGTGCCGAAATATTTCTGAAGCAGGGCGGACACGAAGTTCTCCTTGCCGAAGACGGCTTCGACGCGCTCTCGAAGGTCAACGACCACAAGCCGCATCTGATTTTCTGCGACATCCTCATGCCGCGCCTGGATGGCTACCAGACCTGCGCCATCATCAAGCGCAACGCCCAATTCTCCAATGTTCCGGTGGTGATGCTTTCCTCGAAAGACGGCGTCTTCGACAAGGCCCGCGGCCGCATGGTCGGATCGCAAGACTACCTGACCAAACCTTTCACCAAGGACCAGCTGCTGCAGGCCGTGCAGCAGTTTGGCATCGTTCAACAGGAAGCGCAGTAATGCCCATTCGAAAAATCCTCGTCGTCGACGACTCCAAGACGGAACTGATGTTCCTGTCCGACCTGCTCCACAAGAACGGCTTTGCCGTCAAGACCGCTGAAAACGCCGAAGACGCCATGCGCCGTCTCGAGGAAGAGCAGCCCGACCTGATCCTCATGGACGTCGTGATGCCCGGCCAGAACGGTTTCCAGCTCACGCGCGCCATCGCCCGCGACCCGCAGTACGCCGCCATCCCGATCATCCTGTGCACCAGCAAGAACCAGGAAACCGATCGCGTCTGGGGCATGCGCCAGGGCGCCCGCGACTACATCGTGAAGCCGGTCAACGCGGCCGAGCTGATGTCCAAGATCAGCGCGCTGGCCTGAACGCAAGACAGCCGAGTCCATGGCGAATCGCGACGCTCTCAGAGCCTTCCAGTCCCGGCTTGCAAGCCGCCTGCAAGCTGCGCGCACGACGGGCGTGTCCGCCGCGTGGCTCGCGGTCGAGGCCGGCGAGGGCAAGTACCTCTTTCCACTCGGCCACGCGGGCGAGATCTTCCCCTGGACACCCCCGCAGCCCGTGCCCTACACCGAGCCCTGGTTCCTGGGCGTGGCCAACCTTCGCGGCGGCCTCTATGGCGTGGTGCAGCTGTCGGCATTCGCCTCGGGCACGCCCGAGGGCCTGGCCGCCACGGAAGCGGCCCGCATGCAGTCGCGGCTCGTTGCCCTCAACGAGCTGCTCGAAGTCAACTGCGCCCTGCTGGTCGACCGACTGGCGGGGTTGCGGGGGACCGAAGCCTTCACCGGCGCCGAACCGCCCGCCGCGGACGCCGCCGCCTGGCTCGGGCATGTGTACACCGACGCGGCGGGTGAGCGCTGGCAGGAAATCAACCTGCAGGCCCTCTCGCAGCAACCCCAGTTTTTAAGTATTGGCGCCTAGTGCATCCGCACTGCCAGAAGATAACCACCTGAAGGACCGACCGTGAGCTCGATCGCCGACAAGTTCAAGAAATTACTGCCCCCGACCAGCGGCAACGACAAGGCCCGTGTCGACGGCTCCGGTTCCACCCTGTCGCTCGACGATGTCGACACGGTCCAGGTGCCGGACGAAAAGACCGTCCGGCTGGCCCGAAAACAGGACGACGCGCCCGCGCCCGCCGGCTTTGCCGATGGCGCTCCGCTGGTCGGCGAGGCCGCCAACGAGGCCGATGCCGCATCCGCCGACGCCGTCCAGACCCAGGCTTCCACCGGGCGAGCGGGCTCCAGCCCGGCGCGCCAGCAGCGGATCCTGGCGATCATGCTGGCCTTGGTGGTGCTGCTGCTGTTGCTGGTGGCCGGCTCCGCCATTCTTCGCGCCGAACGCCTCGCGCAGCAGGTGGCCGCCACCGGCCAGTCGCTGATGCAGTCGCAGCGCCTGGCAAAGTCGATCTCGCAGGCCCTCGTCGGCAGCGCGCCCGCGTTCCTCGAAGTGAAGGACAGCGCCGACGACCTGTCGCGCCGCGTGCAGGGTTTGACCAACGGCGACGATGCCTTGCGCCTCGAACGCGTGGGCAACCAGTACGACGACGACATGGCCAAGATCAACCCGCTGGTCGCCCGTGCCGACGCCAGCGCCAAGGCCGTGCTGGCCCAGCGCCAGATCCTGACCCAGGTGGGTGCCGCCTTGCGCGACATCAACCAGCAATCGTCCGCTCTGCTCGAAATGACGGAAACCGTGGCGTCGCTCAAGATGCAGCAGAACGCCACGCTGCCTGAAATCTCGGCCGCCGGCCAGCTCGTGATGCTGACCCAGCGCATCGGCAAGTCGACCAACGAATTCTTCACGGTCGAAGGCGTGAACCCCGACGCCGTGTTCCTGCTTGGCAAGGACCTGAACACCTTCCAGGAAACCACCCGCGGCCTGCTCGACGGCAATGCGCAGCAGCGTTTCCCCGGCTCGAAAGACCCGCAGACGCGCCAGCAGCTCGAGGCCATTCTCAAGACCTACGAGCAGATGCGCACGCAAGCCTCCGCCATTCTGGGCAACCTGCAGGGCCTGGTGGCTGCGCGTGAGGCGCAGGCTTCCATCCTGACCGACAGCGAACCCCTGCGCAAGTCGCTCGGCGAGCTGCAGGACAAGCTGTCCGCACGCACCGGCCTGGGTGCCGGAACGATCGTGATGCTGTTCGTGCTCTCGCTGGCCGCCCTGGCCCTGGCCGGCGCCATCGGTTTCGTGCAGGTGCGCGAAGGCCGCGAACGCGCCCTCGTCGCCGAACGCGAACGTCTCGCGGCCGAACAGGCCAGCGACGAAGCCGGCCGCATCAACAACGCCAACCAGGCCGCCATTCTTCGGCTGATGAACGAACTGCAGACAGTGGCCGAAGGCGACCTGACGCAGGAAGCGACCGTGACCGAGGACATCACCGGCGCCATTGCCGACTCGGTGAACTACACGGTGGAAGAACTGCGCCTGCTGGTGGGCAACGTGCAGAACACGGCAACCCGCGTGGCGCAGACCACGTCGCAGGTGGAAAGCACCTCGACCGAACTGCTCGCCGCCTCGACCGAACAGCTGCGCGAGATTCGCGAAACCGGCCAGTCGGTGCTGACCATGGCCGAGCGAATCAACGGCGTGTCCTCGCAAGCGCAAGAGTCCGCCACGGTGGCGCGCCAGTCGCTGCAAGCCGCGTCCTCGGGCCTGCAGGCCGTGCAGAACGCCATCGGCGGCATGAACTCCATCCGCGACCAGATCCAGGAAACCTCCAAGCGCATCAAGCGCCTGGGCGAATCCTCGCAGGAGATCGGTGAAATCACCGAGCTGATCTCGGACATTACCGAACAGACGAACGTGCTGGCACTGAACGCCGCCATCCAGGCCGCATCGGCCGGTGAAGCCGGTCGCGGCTTCTCGGTGGTGGCGGAAGAAGTGCAGCGGCTGGCTGAACGCTCGGCAGACGCCACGCGCCAGATCTCGGCACTCGTGAAGGCCATTCAGACCGACACCCAGGATGCCGTGGGCGCCATGGAGCGCTCCACGCAGGGTGTGGTCGAAGGGGCCAAGCTGTCCGACAACGCGGGTACCGCGCTGACCGAGATCGACCGCGTGTCGCGCCGCCTTGCAGACCTCATCGAGCAGATTTCGCAGTCCGCCTCCCGCGAAGCCGATTCGGCCAACGTGGTGGCTGCCAACATCCAGCACATTTTCGCGGTGACCGAGCAGACCGGTGAAGGTACCCGCACCACCGCCCAGCAGGTGCGCGAGCTTTCGCAGATGGCGGAAGAACTGCGCCGCTCGGTGGCCCGATTCAAGATTGCCTGACAAAAGTTAAGAACGGCGAGCATCCAACGTGTCGATCCAAACCCCTGCCACGGCCCCCCTTGCCGGCAACGTGCCGGCCACCGAAGACCTCGGGCCGCTGGCCTGGGTGCTGGGGAGAAATCCAGAAATCCCTCGACAGTGTGGGCAAGTCGTTGCGGCGCTTCGTGCGCGACGTGGGCAATGTCTCGGAACTCGAGAGTGGCCCGCTGCAAATGGCCCGCCAGCAACTGCACCAGTCCGTCGGGGCGCTGCAGATGGTGGGCAACACCGCGCCGGCGCTGGTGCTCGGTTCCATCGAGTTCGCGGTGCAGGGCTTCATTGCCGAACCGCAGCGCTGCACCGACAGTGCGGTGCTGAAGATCGAGCGCGCCGGCTTCGCCGTCGTCGACTTCCTCAGCGCCCTGCTGGCCGGCAAGGCCGTCTCGTCGGTGGCGCTGTTTCCGCAGTACCGCGACGTGCTCGAACTGGTCGGCAACGAGCGCGTGCATCCGGCGGATCTCTGGAGCGTTGCCTGGCGCTGGGTCGAACTGCGTCCCGCACTGACCCAGGCCGCGCTGGCCTATGACCCGGCCGTGCGCTCGCGGCTCGACCGCGAAGTGCTTCAGCTGGTCAAGACCGGCGACCCGCAGGCCGCACGCCGCCTGCAGGCGCTGTGCCTGGGGCTCGGGCGCGGTGCGCTGCTGCCCCGCGTCGCAAGTTTCTGGACCCTGGCCGCGGGCTTTTTCGAAGCCCTGTCGCTCGGGCTGATCCCGGCCGACTCCTACGTCAAGCGCGCCGCCTCGCGCGTGCTGCTGCAATACGCCACGCTGGCGCGCGGCGACAACACCGTCTCCGACCGGCTCGGCCAGGACCTGCTGTTCTTCTGCGCGCAGGCCGTTCCCGCCGCCTCCGGCGACGAGGGCGCCACGCTGCGCACCGTGCGCGTTGCGTGGGGCGTGGCCAACGAGCAGCGCATCGACTACACCGTCGAGCAGTTCGGCCGCTTCGATCCGCTGGTGCTCGCACAGGCGCGCAAGCGCATCGAAACCGCCAAGGAAATGTGGTCGGCGCTTTCGGGCGGCGACATCACCCGCACCCGCCAGGTGGCGGACACCTTCGCGCAGCTTGGCGAGTCGCTGCAGAAACTGCATCCGCCCATCCTGCCCATGGTCGAGGCCCTGACGCATGCCGTCGATGCCTCCGTGCGTTCCGGCCAGCCGCCGGACACCGAGCTTGCGATGGAAGTCGCCACCTCGGTGCTCTACCTCGAAGCCGCGCTCGAAGACCTCGACCCGAGCGATCCGCAGCTCACCTCCCGCACCCTCCAGCTGGCAGGCCGCATCGAGCGCGTGCGCGAAGGCGGACATTCGGAGCCGCTCGAGCCCTGGATGGAGGACCTGTACCGCCGCGTCAGCGATCGCCAGACCATGGGCACCGTGGTCGACGAACTGCGCAGCCACCTGAGCGAACTCGAAAAATCGCTCGACCAGTATTTCCGCCGGCCCGCAGAAAAGGGCCTGCTGCGCACCGTGCCGACCCAGCTGCTGCAGATGCGCGGCGTGTTCTCCGTGCTCGGCCTGGAGCAGGCCGCCCATACCGTGCAGCGCATGCGCGACGACGTCGAGCAGATGCTCGTGGGCAACGCATCGCCGATCGAAGAGATGCAGAGCTTCGACGCGCTCGGCAACAACCTCGGCGCGCTGGGTTTCCTCATCGACATGCTGGGCTACCAGCCCACGCTCGCCAAGCGCCTGTTCGTGTTCGACGCAGAAGCCGGCGAACTCAAGCCGCTGATGGGCCGCCAGCCCGCCGACACCGCCGCTGCCGAAGCGGTGGCGCCCGGCGCCGCGGCCGGCAGCGACGCCGTGCTCAGCATCGAGGAAGTCGACGCCCAGATCGCGTCGAAGCTCGCTGCGCTGGCCACGCCCAACCGCAAGTCGAAGGTCTCGCCCATCGAGGAATTCAGCCGCAAGGCCGACAGCTGGACGAACAAGATCACCGGCCCGGCGGCACTGCCCGACACCGAGGTCACCGAGCTCGAAGAAGACGACCTGCAGAACATCTTCCTGGACGAGGCGCGCGAGGTGGTGCAGAACGGCCTGGCCGCCATCGACGAACTCGGCGGCCATCCGGACGACACCGAAGAGCTCACCATCCTGCGCCGTGCCTTCCACACGCTGAAGGGCAGCTCGCGCATGGTCGGCCTGACCGACTTCGGCGATGCTGCCTGGTCCTTCGAGCAGGTGCTCAACACCTGGCTCGCCGACCAGCGCGACGCCACCCCCGACCTGCTCACCGGCACTCGCAAGGCGCTGCAGGAGTTCAGCCAGTGGGTCGAAGCCATTGCTTCGGGCTCGTCGCATGGCTGGCAGTCCTCGCACTTCAGCCGCGTGGCCGATGCCCTGCTGGCGGGCGAACCCGTGCCCACCATGCCGGCGCGCGTGTCCGACGCCGACGCCTTGGCCGTGGCCGCGCGCCACATCGCCGCCGAGCCGCCCGTGGTGGCGCCCCTCGCCATGCCGGAACTCCCGGACCTGCCCGATCTTTCGCTCGGCACCGCGCTGCCTGCACCTGCGCCTGCACCTGCCCCCGCCGCCACCTTCGATTGGCCCGTGGATGCGCCGCAAGCGGACGACAAGGCCGCCAAGCCCGTCAAGCCCGAAGACGACGACTTCACGTCGACCGACTTCCTCGACTTCGAATCCAAGCCACTCCCGCCCGAAGACACCGACTGGGACACCGGCGAGAAGTTCGATTTCCTGGTGCCCGCCAAGGCCGAACCTGTCGCATCGACGCCGGCCGAAGCCGCCGCCGAACCGATGGTCGAGCCTGCGGCCGAGTTGCCCTCGCTGGACGGCCTGCCCGACCTCGGCTGGACGCCCGAGCCGGCGCCGGTGGTGGCCGAAGAGCCCGTGCCGGTCGCCGCGGAAGTGCCGCCGGCCGAACCCATCGAGGAAGTGCCCGCCTTGCTGCTGGAGCCCGAAGCGCCTGCCGAGCCGGTCGCCGAAGAAGCGCCTGCCGTGGCCGAGGCATCGCCGCAGCCCGAGCCCGAGCCGATCGTCGAAGTGGCGGAAATGGTCGAAGCTGCCGAAGTGGTCGAAGCCGCCGACGTCGCCGAAACCACCGAAGCCGCATCCAGCGCCGAAGACCAGGTCAAGGTCATCGGCCCGCTGCGCATCGGCATCGCGCTCTACAACGTCTACCTCAACGAGGCCGACGAATGGTCCCGCCAGCTGGCCACCGAAGTCGGCGAGTGGGCGCTCGAATCCCACGAGCGCCTGCCGGATTCGACCATCGCGCTCGCCCATTCGCTGGCCGGCAGTTCGGCCACCGTCGGCTTCCACAGCCTCTCGGGCATGGCGCGCCTGCTCGAAGCCGCGCTGCAGCATCTGCAGATGCAGGGCAGCGGCTCGCGTGAACAGGGTGTGGTGCTCGTGGCCGCGGCCGACGAGCTGCGCCGCCTGCTGCACCAGTTTGCCGTCGGCTTCCTGCGCGATCCTTCCGAAGGCACGCTGCAGGCGCTGCGCGACATTGCCGCCGCCCCCATGCCGGCCGAAACCGCTGAGCGCGTCGAAACCCGTCCGCTGCAGCACGTGGTGTCTTCCGACGGCATGGCCGACGTGGCGCTCGACGACTCCGATGACGCCATCGACATGGCCGACGCGGTCGACGTCGACCTGTTCCCCATCTTCGAGGAAGAAGCGCAGGAGCTGCTGCCCCAGCTGGGCCAGGCACTGCGCCAGTGGGCGCACCACCCCGACGACAACGCGCCGCGCGCCTCCGTGCTGCGCACGCTGCACACCCTCAAGGGCAGCGCCCGGCTGGCCGGCGCCATGCGCCTTGGCGAGCGCGCGCACCGCATGGAATCCGAGATCGAGGCCCTGGGCACCCAGGGCGGCGCCGACCGGATCGAAATCGAAAAGCTGCTCACGCGCCTCGATTCGCTGCAAGCCACCTTCGACGCCTTGCGCGCTGCCGACGACGCCACCCAGGCCGAAGTGGCGCAGCTGGTGGCCGTGGCCTCCGCCACGTCGCCCGGCGTGCAGCTGGTGCAGGTTCCCGCCGAATCCGGCGTGTCCGCCAACGACGAGGAAGCCGGTGCTGCCGACGACGGCGAAGGCGCCGCGTCCGCGCCCGAAACGGCCGCCGCGCCGTCGCTCCTGCCGCGCCCGACGCACGCTCTGCTCACGCCCCTGCGCGCCGTGTCGGGCCAGGCCGTGCGCATCCGCACCCAGCTGCTCGACCGCCTGGTCGCGCAGACCGGCGAGGTCATCATCACGCGCTCGCGCCTCGAAGCCGAACTCGGCCAGCTGCGAGCTTCGTTGTCCGACCTGACCGGCAACCTCGACCGCCTGCGCCAGCAATTGCGCGACATCGAGGTGCAGGCCGAAAGCCAGATGCAGTCCCGCCTCGCGCAGGCCAAGGATTCGCAGCAGAGCTTCGACCCGCTGGAATTCGACCGCTTCACCCGCGTGCAGGAACTCACCCGCATGATGGCCGAGTCGGTGAACGACGTGGCCACCGTGCAGCGCACGCTGCAAAAGACGGTGCAGGCGACGGAAGACGACCTCAACGTGCAGGCGCGCCAGACGCGCGAACTGCAGCGCGGCCTGCTGCGCACGCGCATGGTGGAGTTCGAGGGCATTTCCGACCGCCTCTACCGCGTGGTGCGCCAGGCGTCCAAAGACACCGGCAAGCAGGTGCGGCTGGACATCGTCGGCGGCTCCATCGAAATGGACCGCGGCGTGCTCGACCGCATGACGCCCGCCTTCGAGCACCTGCTGCGCAACTGCGTGGCGCACGGCATCGAGGAACCGGCGGTGCGCGAGAAGTCCGGCAAGGACGCCAACGGCCTGATCGTGATCGACCTGCACCATGAGGGCAACGACGTCTCGGTGAGCTTCCGCGACGACGGCGCCGGCCTCGACCAGCAGCGCATTGCCGAGCGTGCCCGCACGCTGGGCCTTCTTGCGCCCGGACAGGAACTGACGCCCGAGGAAGCCACCGAGCTGATCTTCAAGCCCGGCTTCTCGACCGCCGGGCAAGTGTCCGAACTGGCCGGCCGCGGCATCGGCATGGACGTGGTGCGCGCGCAGATCGCGGCGCTCGGCGGCCGCATCGAGACGCACAGCAAGGCCGGGCAGGGCACCACCTTCAAGCTGGTGCTGCCGCTCACCACCGCGGTGACGCACGTCGTGATGCTGCGCGCCGGCGACGTGTCGATCGGCGTTCCGTCCAACCTGGTGGAGCTGGTGCAGCGCGTGAGCAGCACCGAGCTCGAAGCCGCCTACCTGCACAACAGCCATCCGTTCGGCAGCGAACAGGTGCCGTTCTACTGGGCCGGCGCGCTGCTGCAGGCCTCGGCCCGCAGCGAGCAATCCACCAGCAAGAACAACACCGTCGTGATCGTGCGAAGCGCGGCACAGCGTGTGGGCCTGCACGTGGACGAAGTGCTGGGCAACCAGGAAGTCGTGGTCAAGAACCTCGGGCCGCAGCTTGCGCGCCTGCCGGGCCTGGCTGGCATCTCGGTGCTGGCTTCGGGCGCGGTGGCGCTCATCTACAACCCGGTGGCGCTGGCCGCCGTGCACGGCGAGCAGGCCCGCCTGCGCCAGGCCGCCGCGCTGGCAGCGCCGGCGCAGGGCTCGGCCGACGGCGAGGGTGCGGCGCCGCACCAGCCGTTGCCGGTGCTGGCACCGCCGGTGCCGCAGGTGCCGCTGGTGCTGGTGGTCGACGACTCCATCACCGTGCGCCGCGTCACGCAGCGCCTGCTGCAGCGCGAAGGCTACCGCGTGTCGCTCGCGGCCGACGGCCTGCAGGCGCTCGAACGGCTCCAGCAGGAGCGCCCGGCCGTGGTGCTGTCCGACATCGAGATGCCGCGCATGGACGGCTTCGACCTGGCGCGCAACATCCGTGCGGACGATTCCATGGCGGGCCTGCCGATCATCATGATCACCTCGCGCATCGCCGAGAAGCATCGCGAGTACGCCCGCACGCTGGGCGTGAACCATTACCTCGGCAAGCCTTACTCGGAAGACGAACTGCTGCGCCTGGTGCGCGCCTACACCAGCGAACCGGCGCTGGCGGCAGCGGCTTGACGCGGCAGCGCGTTCATCCGAACAAAACAAAGGGGCCTTCGGGCCCCTTTGTCATTTCTGCAGCGCCTTGGCCCGCGCCACCCCGTAGCGCTGCAGCGTTTTCTCGCGCGCCTCGGCATGGTCGACCACCGGCCGGGGGTAGTTCTCGCCCAGCTTGATGCCCGCGGCTTCCAGTTCCACCGGCGATGCCATCCAGGGCGCGTGGATCGCGGCGTTCGAGAGCCCCGCGAGCTGCGGCAGGTAGCGCCGGATGAACTTGCCCTCGGGGTCGAAGCGCTCGCTCTGCGTCACCGGGTTGAAGATGCGGAAATAGGGCTGCGCGTCGCAGCCGCTGGAGCTGGCCCATTGCCAGCCGCCGTTGTTCGAGGCCAGCTCGAAATCGTTCAGGTGCAGCGCAAAGTAGCGCTCGCCGCGGCGCCAGTCCAGCCCCAGGTCCTTGCAGAGAAAGCTCGCCACCACCATGCGCAGCCGGTTGTGCATGTAGCCGCTCTGGTTGATCTGCAGCATGGCCGCGTCCACCAGCGGGTAGCCCGTGCGGCCCTGGCACCAGGCCTCGAACAGCTGGTCGGCGTGCTTGCCGTGGTGCCACTGGATCTTGTCGTACTCGGGCCGGAAGCTCTTCGATTCGCCGCCCGAGTGCACGTGCGGGAAGTGCGCGAGGATCTGGAAGTAGAAATCGCGCCAGATCAGCTCGCTGAGCCAGGTCGCCGCGCCCGCATCGCCCTGCAGCGAGAGCTGGTGCGCCACGCCTGCCAGCTGCCGCACCGACACCGTGCCGAAGCGCAGGTGCACGCCCAGGTAGCTCGGCCCCCGCACCGCCGGAAAATTGCGCGCCGCGTCGTAGCGGTCGATGCGCTGGAAAAAGTCTTCGAACAGCGCCGCGGCGCCGCTGCTGCCGGTCGGGATCTCGAGCGCCGAAAGGTTGCTTTTCCCGAAGCCGATCTCCTCCAGCGAAGGCACCGGCGCCCGGTAGGCCCCGGGCGGCGGCGCCAGCGCGTCGGCATGGGTGCGAACCTGGTAGGACTTCAGGAAAAAGGAGTCGACCTTGGCCAGCCAGCTGCGCTTGTAGGGCGTGAACACCGTGTAGGGCTGCCCCGTCTTGGTCAGCACTTCGTCGCGGTCGAAGACGGTCGAATCCTTGAAGGTATGAAAAGTAACGCCCGCATTGGCCAGGGCGCCGAGCACCTGGGCATCGCGCGCCAGCGCGTCCGGCTCGTCGTCGCGGTTGGCAAAGACGGCCTGCACGTCCAGTTCGTGCGCCAGCGCCGGGATCTCGTCGAGCGCGGCGGCGTGGCGCACGATCAGCCCGCCGCTGAGTTCCTGCAGCCCGGCGTCCAGCTCCACCAGCGATTCGCGGATGAATTCCACCCGCCGGTCGATGCGGGGCAGGGGGTCCAGGATGGCCCGGTCGAACACGAACACGCACACCACCTGGCGGCAGGACCGCAGGGCGTGGTAGAGCGCCGCGTTGTCGTCCACGCGCAGGTCGCGGCGAAACCACATGAGCCCCTTGGGATAGGTCTTGTCGACGGCCAGTAAAATCGGCGGCATATGGCTGCCGATTCTGCCCCGATGAACCTCACGCATCATTTCCTGATTGCGATGCCGGGGATGGAAGATAAAACTTTCAACCGCAGCGTCGTCTACCTCTGCGAGCACAGCGAGCGCGGCGCGCTGGGGCTGGTGATCAACAAACCCAGCGACATCAACCTCAAGGAGCTGTTCGAGAAGATCGAACTGCGCCTCGTGCGCCCCGAACTCGGCAACGCCCCGGTCTTCCAGGGCGGCCCGGTGCAGACCGAGCGCGGCTTCGTGCTGCACGAGCCGGTGTTCTCCCATGCCGAAAAGCCCGAGGAATCGGTCTATGCCTCGACCATGACCATTCCCGGCGGGCTCGAAATGACCACCTCCAAGGACGTGCTGGAGGCCCTGGCCACCGGCGCGGGGCCGCGCAAGGTGCTGGTGTCGCTGGGCTATTCGGCCTGGGGCGAGGGCCAGCTGGAGTCCGAGCTGGCCGAAAACAGCTGGCTCACCGTGGGCGCCGACCCGGCCGTGATCTTCGACACGCCGGTCGAGCAGCGCTACGACAAGGCGCTGCTGCTGCTGGGCCTGGAAGCCTGGAAACTCTCGCCGGAAGCGGGGCACGCGTGATGGCCGACGCCATGCCGGACGCTCCCGAACCCTCCGCTTCTTCTTCCGTTTCCGTTCCTGTCGCCGTTCCCGCGCACTTCCAGAGCTTTTTGGCCTTCGATTTCGGCCTGAAGCGCACCGGCGTCGCCAGCGGCAACCGGCTGCTGGCCACCGCCACCCCCCAGGCCACCATCAAGGCCGAGGGCGATGCGCGCTTTGCGCTGGTGGAGGCCCGCATCAAGGAATGGCAGCCCGACGCGCTGGTGGTCGGCGTGCCGTACCACCCCGACGGCGCCCCGCACGAGAACACCCGCCGCGCGCAGAAGTTCGCGCGCCAGCTGCGCGGGCGCTTCAACCTGCAGGTGTTCGAGGTGGACGAGCGCTACAGCACCACCGAGGCCCTGGCCTCCGGCGCACGCGACGCCGATGCCGCCTCCGCCTGCATCATCCTGGAACAATTCTTGAGGAGCATCCCGTGAGTCCAATACCCGATGCCGAAGCGCTCTACAAGGAGCTGCTCGAGGGCGTGAAATCGCTCATGCGCCCCGCGACCCGGCTGGTGGGCATCACCTCCGGCGGTGCCTGGCTGGTCGAGCGCATGCACAAAGACCTGGGCCTGGCCGGCGCGCCCGCCGTCATCTCGTCGGCCATGCACCGCGACGACTTCGCGCGCCGCGGCCTGTCGGCCAGCGCGCAGACCTCGCTCCCATTCGACGTGAACGGCGCCGACGTGCTGCTGCTGGACGACGTGCTCTACACCGGCCGCACCATCCGCGCGGTGCTCAACGAGCTGTTCGACTTCGGCCGCCCGGCCTGCGTGCGGCTGGCCGTGCTGGTCGACCGCGGCGGGCGCGAACTGCCCGTGGCGGCCGATTTTGCGGCCGCAAAACTCACGCTGCCCGACACGCAGTTGCTCGCCCTCGCGCGTGCAGACGACGGCGCCTTCAGCCTCAAGGTCGAGGAGAACCGTTGATGCTCTACAAGCGAAATCCGCAACTCAACAAGAACGGCGAACTGATCCACCTGCTGTCGATCGAGGGCCTGCCCCGGGACATCGTCACGCACATCCTGGACACCGCCGCCAACTTCACCAGCGTGAGCGACCGCGAGGTCAAGAAGGTGCCGCTCCTGCGCGGCAAGAGCGTGTTCAACCTGTTCTTCGAGAACAGCACCCGCACCCGCACCACCTTCGAGATCGCGGCCAAGCGCCTGTCGGCCGACGTCATCAACCTGGACATCGCGCGCTCCTCGGCCACCAAGGGCGAGTCGCTGCTCGACACCATCGCCAACCTGAGCGCGATGGCGGCCGACCTGTTCGTGGTGCGGCACAGCGAATCGGGCGCGCCCTACCTCATCGCGCAGCATGTGGCGCCGCACGTGCATGTGGTGAATGCCGGCGACGGCCGCCATGCGCACCCCACGCAGGGGCTGCTCGACATGTACACCATCCGCCACTACAAGAAAGACTTTGCGAACCTCACGGTGGCCATCGTCGGCGACGTGCTGCATTCGCGCGTGGCGCGCTCCGACATCCATGCGCTCACCACGCTGGGCTGCGCCGAGGTGCGCGTGGTCGGTCCCAAGACCCTGGTGCCCGGCGACATGGCCGGCATGGGCGTGCGCGTGTGCCACACGCTCGAAGAGGGCATCAGGGACTGCGACGTGATCATCATGCTGCGCCTGCAGAACGAGCGCATGAGCGGCGCGCTGCTGCCCTCGTCGCAGGAGTTCTTCAAGACCTACGGCCTCACGCCCGAGAAGCTGCAGCTGGCCAAGCCCGACGCCATCGTCATGCACCCCGGCCCCATCAACCGCGGCGTCGAGATCGACTCCGCCGTGGTCGACGGCAAGCAGAGCGTGATCCTGCCCCAGGTCACCTTCGGCATCGCAGTGCGCATGGCCGTGATGAGCATCGTCGCAGGAAACGAAGCATGAGCAGAACACTGATCACCAACGGCCGCGTCATCGACCCCGCCTCCGGCACCGACAAGAAAGCCGACATTGCCATTGCCGACGGAAAGGTCGCCGGCATCGGCGCCGCGCCGGCCGGCTTCGAGGCCGACCGCACCATCGATGCCGCCGGCTGCGTCGTGGCGCCCGGCCTTGTCGACCTGGCGGCGCGCCTGCGCGAACCCGGCTACGAGCACGAAGGCATGCTCGAAAGCGAAATGGCCGCGGCCATTGCGGGCGGCGTCACCAGTCTCGTGTGCCCGCCCGACACCGACCCCGTGCTCGACGAGCCCGGCCTGGTCGAGATGCTCAAGTTTCGCGCCGAGAAGCTGCAGGGCGCGCGCCTGTTCCCGCTCGGCGCGCTCACGCGCAGCCTGGCCGGCGGCGTGCTCACCGAGATGGCCGAACTCACCGAAGCCGGCTGCATCGGCTTCAGCCAGGCCGACGTGCCGCTGGCCGACACGCAGGTGCTGCAACGCGCGCTGCTCTACGCCAGCACCTTCGGCTACACCGTGTGGCTGCGCCCGCAAGACCGCGACCTGGGCAAGGGCGTGGCCGCCAGCGGGCCGCTGGCCACGCGCCTGGGCCTCTCGGGCGTGCCGGTGTCGGCCGAAACCATCGCCATCTTCACCATCGTCGAGCTCATGAAGAGCACTGGCGCGCGCGTGCACCTGTGCCGCATCTCCAGCGCCGCGGGCGTGGCGCTGGTGCGCGCGGCCAAGGCCCTGGGCCTGCCGCTCACCTGCGACGTCAGCATCAACTCGCTGCACCTTGCCGACACCGACATCGGCTTTTTCGACAGCCGTGCGCGCCTGAATCCGCCGCTGCGCCAGCAGGGCGACCGCGATGCGCTCTCGGCCGCGCTGGCCGACGGCACCATCGACGCGCTGGTGTCCGACCACACCCCCGTGGAGGCCGACGCCAAGACCCTGCCCTTTGCCGAAGCCGAGCCCGGCGCCACCGGGCTCGAACTGCTGCTGCCGCTTGCGCTGAAATGGGGCGAGCGCAGCGGCGCCGGCCTGCCGCGCGCGCTGGAGGTCATCACCTCCGCGCCCGCGCGGCTGCTCACGGCCGCCGATGCGGCCACCGGCATCGGCGCGCTCGCCGTGGGCGGCGTGGCCGACCTGTGCATCTTCGACCCCGCCATCGAGTGGCAGGTGCAGCCCGATGCGCTCAAGAGCCAGGGCAAGCACACGCCGTTCGCGGGCTACCCGCTGCAGGGGCGCGCGCGTCACACCCTCGTCGGCGGCCGTGTAGTCCACGGATGATTGC
This sequence comes from Variovorax sp. OAS795, assembly GCF_040546685.1. Taxonomy (NCBI): domain Bacteria; kingdom Pseudomonadati; phylum Pseudomonadota; class Betaproteobacteria; order Burkholderiales; family Comamonadaceae; genus Variovorax; species Variovorax sp. OAS795. The sequence goes on along the minus strand of NZ_JBEPOH010000001.1, from coordinate 5,107,688 downwards.
AAAGAGGGCCCGCATCCCGATGGTCCATTCACTGAAGGCCTGCTGGCGCCTGCTGCATGCGGCGGCACACGCGCTCGGCGGCTGGTGGACCATCCGCTTCGCCTTTCCGCGCATGACCCCGCCAGAGCGCAACCTGCGCGTGCAGCAGTGGTCGCGCCGCCTGATCGAGATCATGGGCGTGAGGCTCGAGGTGCAGGGCACGCCGCCGGGCGAGGGGCCGGTTCTGCTCATCTGCAATCACCTCTCGTGGCTCGACATCAGCGCCATTCATGCCGCGTGCCACGTGCGCTTTGTCTCCAAGTCGGGCGTGAAGCACTGGCCGCTCATCGGCACGCTGTCCACCGGCGCGGGCTCGCTCTACATCGAGCGCGAGCGCCGGCGCGACGCCATGCGCGTGGTGCACCACATGACCGCGGCGCTGCAGGCCGGCGACCGCATCGGCGTGTTCCCCGAAGGCACCACCAGCGACGGCCAGGGCCTGCTGCCCTTCCATGCCAACCTCTTGCAGGCCGCCATCTCATCCGGCGCGCCGGTGCTGCCCGCCGCGCTGCGCTTTGCCGACGCGGCCACCCGCGAGACCAGCCAGGCGCCGCGCTACATCGACGACGACAACCTGCTCACCTCGCTGTGGAACACGCTGCGCGCGCCGCCGCTCCTGGCCATCGTGCGCTTCGGCGAGCCGCAATCCTCGCTCGGCCGCGAGCGCCGCGCCTGGGCCCAGTCGCTGCGCGAAGACGTGCAGCAGCTGCGCCGCCAGACGCACTGAGCCGCCCCGCCCACAGCCCCGGCGCGCCCAAAAAAAAGCGCTCCCGAAGGAGCGCTTAACGACGCACGAATGCGCCGTGAGGAGGAAACCGGGACTGGTTTTTTCTTCTCGTTCTTCAAAGAATGCCGAAGATCTTCAGGCCGATGATCACCACCAGCGGCACTCCGCAGAGCCAGAGAATGATGCTTTTCATGATCCGCGTCTCCGTTGAGTAGATAGGCCCCTACCTTGGACACGCGCGCGGCCGCCGCGTGCGGGAGAAACCAGTCCATGCGCGTGGGCGGGTGCCTACAGTCCGCCCCTAGTTGTCCAGCCGCCAGGCGCCGGCGGGCTGTCACCAGACGATCGCCTGGGTAAACCCGAACCCCGATTTTTTGCACGCTTCCGCTTGCCTGCCAGTTGCCGGGCAATACGCGGGAAAACATGCGTGAACTACTGCCTTCGCCAATCGCGGCCCCGCCCATAACCTCCGCCGCGTGCTGCAACAGCCAGCACCCCCCATGGCCATGAACAGGCGGAACGCTCTCCGAAGCGCATCGCCTTGGCCCCCACTTTTTCTGAAGAGAGTCAAGGCGATGAACACATCCTATCGAAGTGTCTACAACGAGGCGTTGGGTGCCTGGGTTGCAACAAGCGAACTCAGCACGGCCCGGGGCAAGAAGTCTTCGTCGGGCGCCACGCTGGTTGCCGCGCTGGTGGCCACGGCGGCATTGGGGGGTTCACCGTTCGCGTGGGCGGCCAATGAGTGCGGGGTGGACGCGGCGGGGGCGGACACCGTCACTTGCGGCGCCGGCGCGAGCTTTCCTGGCGGTATCAGCTACATCAACTCCGACGGCCTGACGCTGACCCTCGAATCGAACAGCGCCGGACCTGTTGCGGCGCCGGCCATTCAGCTGCAGTCGTCGGGCACCAACGCCAACAACCTGACCGTGAATGGCAACCGGTTCAACGGCGTCACGGCGACCGGCGCCGGGAACCACGGCATCTATGTGAACAGTGCGGGCACCGCAGGCGATGCCGCCGTGATCACGGGCCTTGAAACGCTTCCTCGCACGGTCACCACCAACGGATCGGACGCCGCCGGCATCTACAGCCGCGTCAGCAACCCGGTGGGTACCGGTTCGGCCACGGTCCTGTTGCAGGAGGGCGGAGTTGTCATCAACACCTCCGGACAGAATGCCGTGGGCATCAGGGCCATCAACGAAGGCCTGGGCAATGCCGACATCAATACGACCTTCGCGGATGTCACCACGACAGGCACAGCGGCGCACGGCGCGTATGCCGCCGTGACCAATACCGGCAGCACGGCCAATTCCGCGATCACGGTGAACAGGGGCGGTGGTTTCAACACCGCGGGCGATGGCAGCTACGGCCTCTATGCTCACAACCTGGGGCTCGGCAGCACCGAGGTCTACTTTTCAGGAGCTGGTCTGGCCGATATCAAAACGACCGGCCTGGGCTCCCCGGGCATCGTGGCTTTCGGCGCCAATCCTTCCGGAACCGGCTCGGTGAGCGTCTATACCGATGGCCACGTGACAACGTCCGGAAACAACAGCTACGGCTTGCAGGCCGTGTCCGACGGACTGGGCACGGTCAGTGCCGTGAGCGTCGGAAGCATCAATACCACCGGCAGCAGCGCCGTGGGGCTCTACGGCCTCATCAACAACCCTGCGAGCACCGCCACTGTTTCCGCCGCTGCCGACAACGGAAGCATCACGACGGCCGGGACCAACGCCCCGGGTGTGTTGAGCCTGAACCGGGGCCTCGGCGATGCCGTGGCAACCTCCAACGCAAGCATCACCACCACAGGCAATACCAGCAGCGCGCTCGTCGCACAGGTGGCCAATGCCACCAGCCCCGGCACGGCGACAGCCACCAACATCAGCGTCATCAACACGGCCGGCGCGACAAGCCATGGGGTCTTTGCCCTCAACCGAGGCCTGGGCGCAGCCAATGCGAGCCTGACGGACGGCTCGGTCACGACGACGGGCGCCAGCAGCGATGCCGTCAGGGCCGAGGTTTCCAACGTGGCCAGCCCATCGGCCGCCACCGCCCTCATGTCGGGCGTTGCCATCAGCACCTCCGGTCCGTCGTCATTCGGCGTCTCGGCCATCAACAGCGGCCTGGGCAATGCCGACGTCCAGGTCACCGCTGGAAAGATCGACACCGTGGGCTCGAGCGCCTATGGTGCATATGCCACGATCAACAACGCGAAAAGCGCGGCGGATGCCACCCTCACGATGACGGCCGGCCAGGTCACCACTACGGGCACGGGCAGCAGCGGCCTCGTCGCGCAAAACTACGGCTTGGGCGATGTCCAGGTCACCGTCTCGGGCGTATCCAGCGTGACCACTGCCAGCGCGGTGGGCGTTTCTGCCACGTCGAACAACACCGGCGGATCGGGCACGGTGGACGTTGTGGTGAGCGGCGCCAGCGTGTCGGCCGGCGGGGACTTCAGCCATGGCGTTCTCGGCAGCACCAACGGCCTGGGCGCGGTGAGCATCCTGAACGAAGGCGGGACCATCTCGACCACGGGGCAATACGCCACCGGTGTGCGGGGCGTGATCAGCAACCCGTCGAGCACCGCCGCGGTCACCACCACCAACACCCAGGTCGGCAATGTCGGCACGATCACCACGACCGCCGACAACGCGCTGGGCATGTACAGCCTGAACAATGGCCTGGGCAATGCGGTGGCAACCTCGACCGGCGGCATCACCACGTCGGGTGCCTCCAGCAGCGCGCTGGTGGCGCAGGTCGGCAATGCGGCCAGCAGCGGAACCGCGACGGCCAGCAACATCGACGGAGCGATCTCTACCGGCGGGTCGGCCAGCCATGGCGTTTATGCCCTCAACCAGGGCCTGGGCGAGGCGAGCGCGGCCATGAGCGGCGGAACGATCTCTACCGGCGGACTCGCCAGCCACGGCATTTATGCCCTCAACCAAGGCGTGGGCGTGGCGAGCGCCGCCATGAGCGGCGGCACCGTCACGACGCAGGGCGACTCGGCCATGGGCCTCTTCGCGCGCGTCAGCAATCCCGCCAGCGCCGCGGCCACCACCGCCACCCTGGACGGCGGAGATATCACGACCTTGGGCGCCGGTGCCTACGGCCTCTACAGCCTGAACGAAGGACTGGGCGCAGCCAATGCGGCCTTGTCCGGCACAGGTGTCGTGACCACGAGCGGCGACGGTTCCCACGGCGTCGTCGCGCAGGTCGCCAACACGGCCAGCACGGCGGCCGCGACGGCCAGCATGAGCGGCGGCGCCCTGACGACACTTCGCGCCGACTCCTTCGGCCTCTACAGCCTGAACCAGGGCCTGGGCGCTTCCAACGCCACCCTGGCGGGCGGCGACATCGCTACCAACAACGTCCGAAGCTACGGCGTGCTCTCGCAGATCGACAACGCCGCCAGCACCGCGACCGCCACCGCCACCGTGAGCGGCGGCACTGTCACCACATCGGGCGACGCTTCCACGGGCGTGGCGAGCATCACCGCCGGCACCGGCGTGGCCCTGGTGCAGATGAGCGCCGGCACAGTGGAAGCCGTCGCCGTCAATTCCGACGGCCTGCTGGCTTCGAGCGCCGGAGGCACCTACCAGGTCAGCCTCACCGGCGGCAGCGTCAAGAGCGGCGCTGGCCTGGCCGCCGGCATCCACACCGCAGCGGCTGGCGGCGGCACCATCGATATCGGCGCCGCCGCCACCGTCGACGGCGCCTACTCGGGCATTGCCATCCGCGACGGCGACCCTGCGCGTACCGGCACCGACACCCTCGGCGGCAACGCCACCGTCACCACCGCCGGCACCGTCACCGGCGACGCCATCCTGGGCCTGGGCCACGACAGCTTCAGCCTCACCGGCGGCAGCTACACCGGCAGCATCTTCGGCGACGACAAGCTCGCCAGCGCCAGCGACGGCAACGACCGCTTCACCTGGACCGGCGGCACCCTCGCGGGCGGCTTCTACGGCCAGAACGGCTCCGACACCGCGCTCGTCTCCGCCCCCGGCTACAACGCCAGCCAGATGCTCGACGGCGGCGACGACGTCTCCGCGGCCGACGGCTGGGTCGACACCCTCACCCTCAAGGGCCTCACCGTCACCGCCGGCGGCGACACCCTGCGCAACTGGGAGACCCTCGTCCTGGACGACACCCGCCTCACCCTGGCCGGCAACCCCCTCACCGTGGGCGCCGGCGTGGACGCGAGCGGCAACCCCATGGGCCTCGTGATCCAGCCCACCGCCAGCGTCTTCATGGGCCAGCCGGCCTTCACGATCAATGGCGACGTGCACAACGCCGGCCAGATCGACCTGCGCACCGCCACCCCCGGCAACGTGCTGAGCCTGTACGGCAACTACGCCGGCACCAACGGCATCGTGCGGCTGAACACCTCGCTGGGCGGCGATGCCAGCGCCACCGACAAGCTCGTGGTCAACGGCAACACCAGCGGCACCACCCGCGTGTTCGTCACCAACGTGGGCGGCGCCGGCGCAGCCACCGTCAACGGCATCCAGGTGGTGCAGGTCAGCGGCAGCTCCAGCGACGGCAACTTCACCCTGGCCGCCCCCGTGCAGGCCGGCGCCTACGAGTACGGCCTGCACCGCGGCGGGCGCACCGATGGCGATGCCAACAGCTTCTATCTGAGCAGCACCTACAACACGCCGGTGCCTGCACCGGCCCCGGCTCCTGCACCGGCCCCTGCGCCGGCACCCGCACCGGCCCCCGGCGCGAGCCCTGCGCCAGCACCGGCACCGGCCCCTGCCGCCGCCCCCGTGCCTGCGCCTGCGCCCATTCCCGTGCGCCCGCCCGAGGTGCTGCGCCCCGCGGTCGCCGGCTACGCCATGGGCCCCATGGCCAGCACCGAGCTCGGCCTGAGCCTGCTGGGCAGCCTGCACAAGCGCGTGGGCGAGCAGCAGAGCCTCAAGTGGGACCACTGCGGCTGCGGCGATGCCGCCCCCGGCGACCAGGCCTGGGGCCGCGTGCAGGCCAGCCGCCTGAACGTCGATGGCCAGAACCAGTTCGGCTTTGCGCAGAACCAGAAATTCTTCCAGGTCGGCAAGGACCTGATGGTGCGCTACAGCCCCGAGGCCGGCGACAAGTCGCGCAGCCACACCGGCCTGAGCCTGGGCTACGGCAACGCCGGCGCCGAGTTCAGCGACCGCCGCCGCGAGGCCGCCGGCATGGGCGCCTACACCGGCCGCATGAAGGCCGAGATGCTCACCCTGGGCGCCTACCACACGCGCTACGCCGACAACGGCAGCTACCTGGACCTGGTCGGCCAGCTGCACCTGGCGCGCAACCAGTACACCGACAAGTACGCCGACAAGGCCACCCAGCGCGGCGCCGGCCTGGGCCTGAGCGCGGAGGTCGGTCGCCCCTGGCAGATCGGCGACAGCCAGTGGCTCATCGAGCCGCAGGCCCAGCTGACCTACCAGGCCACGCGCTACCGCGGCTTTGCCGACCGCGTCTCGGCCGTGGACGGCTTCACCAGCCAGAGCCTGCGCGCGCGCCTCGGGGCACGCCTGGCCTGGAACGACAAGGCCGAGCGCGCCGACAAGCTCACGCGCACCAACACCTTCTACGTCACGGCCAACCTGGTCCACGAGTTCCTCGATCCCGAGACCGTGACCGTGGGCGGCACCCAAGTGCGCGAGCAGTGGGGCAAGAAGACCTGGGCCGAGCTGGGCCTGGGCGCGCAGCTGCCCTTGTCCAAGTCCACTTACCTCTACGGCGGACTGCAGTACCAGCGCGCGCTGGGCGGCGGCGGGCGCGACGGCTTCGCGGGACAGGCCGGCGTGCGGGTGTCCTGGTAAGCGGCCGGCTGGAAGAAACACACATCGACATCACCATGAACACAGCAGCATTCAACTCCACGACAGCCACCACGGCCACCGCCCTGGTCCTTCTTCTCCTGGCGGGCTGCTCCAGCCTGCACGACGAGCGCTACAGCTGGTGCCAGGCGCAGGACTGCCGGCCCGCGCCGGTGGTCACGCAGGCGCCCAAGCCCGTGCCGCCACAGCCCGTGCCCCGGCCCGCCCCCCGGCGCGTCACGCTCAGCGCCGATGCGCTGTTCGCCTTCGACCGCTCGGGCCCGGCGGACATCCTGCCCCGGGGCCGCATCGAGCTGGACCGGCTGGCGCAGCAGCTGCGCGCCGAGGGCGTCGAGGTGCAGAGCCTCGTGATCACCGGCCATGCCGACCGGCTGGGCAGCGCCGCCTACAACGAGCAGCTGGCGCTGCGCCGCGCGGCGACCGTGCGCGATTACCTGCAGGGCGCAGGTCTCGCGATGCCGATGCAGGTGCGCTCCATGGGCGAGCGCGAGCCGGTGACCACCGGCTGCAAGGGCACCGCAAGATCGCCCGCGCTGGTGGCCTGCCTGCAGCCGGACCGCAGGGTGGTGGTGGATATCCTGGGGCAGGCGCCAGGCCAGTAGCAGAGAGGGCTTATAGGCCCTAAGCACTCAGCAACACTACTTACGGAGGGGCTGCCCACCCGCACCGGCTTTGGGCGCCCATAATCTGCCTCCGGCCGCGCCAGAGGTCGCTCCAGCGCCAAGGCTCCTTCCACCCATGGAGCCTCGCGCGCACTCCCTTTTTCTGGCTTCTCGGGATGACATCATGAGCGTATTGCAGATGTTTCTACCGGCGTCCGAACCAGCGCGCAGCGAGGCCCTGGAGCTCCTGCGAAAAACCCATCATCTGCCCAGACACCTCGTGAGAGCCGTCGGCCGCAAAGGCCCCGCACCCATCGCCATCGTCGGCCCCGTGCAAGCCCAACAGCAGCAGGCCGCGCCGCAAGATTTGCAGGGGCAGGCTGCGCCGGGGAGTTGAGAACTGCCGGCGCTTCGTCTTCGGGCCCCTCCATCGCATTCAGTCAAGTCTCAGCCGCAGGCTCGGCGCGGCCACCTGGTCGCGCCCCTGATTCGCGGCTCTACACTCGCCTGAACTTGCGAAGGAGCCTGCGTGCCGAATTTCAGTAGCGATTGGTTCAGTGGAAATATTCCGGCCTGGACGGGCTTCTTTCATCGATGGCAGGAGAGCCCCCGGACCGCAATCGAAATCGGTTCGTATGAAGGGCGCTCGTCCGTTTGGCTTCTTGAGAACGCGCTCGCTCACCCAGAAAGCAAGCTGTTCTGCGTCGACGTTTTCGCGGATGCCGAGGCCCCCGACAGCTATTGGTCCCGCTTCAAGCAGAACGTCGTCGACTCGGAGCACGGAAGCAAGGTGGAGGTCCATCGGGGCTACTCGTTCGACTTTCTTTCTCACTTTGTCGTGAGTGGCCGCAAGGTCGATTTCGTCTATGTGGACGGCTCCCATCGCGCGGCCGACGTGCTCGAAGACCTGATCCTCGCGTTTCGCGTGCTCAAGCCCGGCGGTCTCCTGATCTGCGACGACTATCTGGGCGGCGCCGGCAAGGGACACGAGCTGACACTCGGTTCGCCAAAGATCGCCGTCGATGCATTCACCACCATCTACAGAGACCGCCTCGAAATCATTCCGGGCCAGCCGCTCTATCAGCTTGCAATGAAAAAGCACGGCGACCGGAATGACGACGATCCCGCGTCGCGAGGCCTGGGGGATTGAAAGCTTCTCCCGTCACTCGCAATCGACCGCACCATTCTTCAGCGCGGCAGTCGCACCACGAAGGACGTTCCTTCCTCCGCCGAGGACGACACGGTGATCGTGCCGCCGTGGCCTTTCACGATTTCCCGGGCGATGAACAAGCCCAAGCCCAGGCTCGTGGCAGGGCGCTCGTGGGGCTCTGATTCCTTGGACACCACCTGCACGAGCGGGTTGAAGATCACCTGCATCGAGTCGGCCGGAATCGGCGTGCCACGGTTCTTGACAGTCAGGATCGCATCCTGCCCCTGGACATGAACCGCCAGCATCACCGGAAAGGCGGGGTCACCGTGCTGCACGGCGTTGTTCAGAAGATTGCTCAGAACCTGGCGCATGCGCGCTGCGTCCATGTCCAGTGCCACCGCAGGCGCAATGTCGGCCTCCAGTTTGCGCAATGGGTAGGCGGCGCAGACCTGATCGAAGGCGTGTTCGCACAACAGGCTGAAATCGCCATGCTGTGGCGTGACCTCGATCCCGCGCCCGAGCCGGGTGCGGGTGTATTCGAGCAGATCGGTGATCATCTCGCTGATCGACGCGATGCTCTGCTTGGCGATACGTAGCGCGCGTTCATTGGGCTTGCCATCGACAACGTGGCCCAGCAGATGCACGCAGGAGTTGAGCGCGCCCAGCGGGCTGCGAAGATCGTGCCCAAGCACCGCAAGAAAGGTGTCCCGTGAGCTGGCCATGTGTTCCGAGTAGGTGAGCATGGCTTCGGCAAGGCCTTGGTCGATCCCTTCATTGAACCGGACGACTTCTTCGAGCACCGCCGCGTCGACCGTGCCGACATGGGTCATCCACAGGCGCAGCACCGACGCACGCAGGGCGCGGTACTCGGCACCGAGTTGACTCAGGTCAAAGCCGACGCGCTGGCGCAATGTTCCATGAACGGCGGCAAACGTCGCCTTGATGCCCGGCTCGGCAAGGCCCTTGGACTTTGCCTCGCGCTCTTCTTCGGACTGGCTCGATTCCATCTCCCCGGCGATCGCCAGGAGGATCTCATGCGCGTGATCGCGCAGTTCGGCAACCGACATCGTCTCCGCGGGGGGAATCATGGTGCGCGCGAACATCTCCCACTCCACCAAGATCAGTTCGATGTTGTCTTTGATGAATTGGCTGAGGCGCATCGGGCGAGTATGCGCTTTGTAGGAGAGCTCCCACAGGCGGGCCGTCTCGGACACGTGGTGCTTGGGCTTGGACAGAGAGAGAGCGACGGGTTTTGGAGATCGACACCATCCATATGGATGGTGGTAGGATGTCCTATGCCATCCAAAATCGCCATTGCACCGCCACCCGCCAAGGCGCCCGGAGTCCGAGAAGATCACCATCAACATGGGCTTCGTCGACCTGGGCAACATCGACCTGCTCGTGGCGGAGGGCTTCTATTCGAACCGCACGGACTTCATTCGCACGGCCATCCGAACCCATCTGTCGACCCATGCCGACGTGCTGCGCCAGGCCGTGACACGCAAGATGCTGGTGCTGGGCCTGCAGAGTTTTTCGGTCGCAGACCTCGAGGCCGCCCGCGCCGCCGGCGAGAAGCTGCAGATCCGGGTGCTTGGCCTTGCGGTCATCGATCCGGCTGTCAGTCCCGCGCTCGCCAGCGCGACCATCGATTCGCTGACCGTGCTCGGTGCGCTTCACGCCTCGCCCGCCGTCAAGGCGGCGCTGGCAGGGCGCATCCGCTAGGTTTTCAACCAATTTTCCGGACCCCACCATGAATCCACTTTTCGCAGGCCTGATGGACAAGGCCGCCCATCTCACGCGCCACGGGCGCCTGGCCGAAGCCACCGAGGCCATTCAGCGCGCACTGCGCAGCGGTGCAGCGCCGCAGCCCCCGGCGCCCGAAGGACCGAACCCGCCCAAGGCCGACGCGGACATCATCGAGGTCGAAGCCCGGGTGATCGACGTGGAGCGCCCGAAGCAGTCGCCCCGGCCGGCAGAGCGCACCGAACAATGGGCGAGGGGCACCTTTTCGCACCAGGGCCGCACCATCGACTACATGCTTTTCGTCCCCGGGCCAGCCGCGGAGCAGCGCGAGACGCCGCAGCCGCTGGTCGTGATGCTTCACGGGTGCACCCAGAACGCGGCCGACTTCGCGGCCGGCACGCGCATGAACGAGCACGCACGTGCCTGCGGCGCGATGGTGCTCTATCCCGAACAGGCGCAAAGGGCCAATGGGCAGAAGTGCTGGAACTGGTTCAAGTCCCAGCACCAGCAACGCGGCCGCGGCGAACCCGCGCTGTTGGCTGCGCTGACCCAACACATCACGCAGCAGCAGCACGCAGACCCTCGCAGGGTCTACGTGGCGGGCCTGTCCGCAGGCGGCGCAATGGCCGATGTCCTGGGCCATTGCTATCCCGATGTCTTCGCCGCCGTGGGCGTGCATTCAGGTCTTCCACACGGTGCCGCGCAGGACGTGACATCGGCGCTGAGCGCGATGCGAACAGGCCCGGCGCGGGCCTCGGCCAGTACAACCGCAACGCGGCCACCGACCATCGTTTTTCATGGCGACGCGGACACCACCGTTCATGCCAGCAACGGGCTCGCCATCCTCGCGGGGGCGACCCCGGGCGAAGTCAAGGAAGGCCAGTCGCCCTCAGGCCGGCGCTTCACGCGAACGCTCTATCCCGCGTCGAAGGCCTGCGGAGATTCCGAGCATTGGCGTCTCCACGGCACGGGCCATGCGTGGTCGGGTGGAAGTGCGAACGGCAGTTATACGCAGCCCGAAGGCGTGGACGCGAGCCGGGAGATGCTGCGGTTCTTTCTTGGGCATCGGTTGGGCGAGAAGCGCGAGGGCGGGCAGCCTGCATAGCCAGCGCCTGGACAGCAGCAAGTTGCCTTGCCGCCGGCCTTGATTTTTCTTCGAAGACTTCGAGGCAAATTCCTACCTGGCATCGACCGCCCTAGCCAGAGCATTCCGTCTTTTAAGCACCAACATGCTCAGAACAATATTGGGAGTCGCGGTGAGCCCTTTGGTGGCGATTGCCTTGTTCAGCGCGGGCATGCTCACTGCGGTAGCGCATTTGCTTGCCTTGCCGGGGTTGTATCTGTGGGAGCGCTATTTGGAGCGAAGTCCATTTGCAGGTGGCTCGAAGCGACGATCGCCTTGAAGGAGATCGACGGCATGTGAGCTTGCTGGTGCTTCGACAGGAATAGAAAATCGTCCAGAAAGCCGCGTGAATGCTTGGTTTTCGGATTACTGATTCGTAAAGTACCGACCAAAATACCGACAAAATTCCATCCGTCATGGCCTGTCGTGTTTTAGGGACACGAGCGTTACCGCCCGGAGTTCCTCGAGAAGCTTGACCGAAGGGCCGGGCAGCATGCCTGCCCGCCTCCGGAAAGCGGTCAAGATTCTTTTGTCGCTTGCGCCGGGGATGTCGAGGGCATCGATCAGTCCGGCCTTTCGCTCCGCGTCGTACATCGGCGCCGGCATCCATCCAAGAAAACCCGAGTGGCCGATCAAGCTCTTGAGCGCCATCACCGAACGGGTCTCGACGACCACGTTGGGCAGCGCAAGGTTCTGCCGCGCAAACACGCTCTTCATGTGCTCGAAGGGTCCGGTTCCCTTTGGAAGGATCGCCCAGCGCTCGGAAAGCGTGTCTGACAGCTTCAGCTTCGGTTTCTTGCGCAGAGGGTGGTGACGGCCCGCGACGACGTAGCTGGTGTCTTCCCATCGGCAGTCCTTGACGGCAACGATCTCGCCCGTGTCCTCGGTGTCGACCCCGAGCGCGAGGTCGATCTCGTGCGAGACGAGCGCGTCCGCCAGCCGATCCCACACGCCTTCGATGATCTGAACCTGAAGGTTCGGCCATTTCTTGCAAGTCCGGCCGATGGCCAAGGGAAGCACAAGGCAAGCGATGCTCCCGACTGCACCGACGCGGATGGTGCCCTTCGCCAGCCCGAGCATGGCCTTGATGTTCTCGCTTGCGTGCTCCGATTCACGCTGCAGCAGCAGTGCATGCGGCTGCAGCGCGCGGCCCACATCGGTGAGCTGCATTCCCTTCGAATGGCGCTCGAACAGCGGTGCGCCGGCTTGCTCCTCCAATCTGCGAATCGTGCGGCTCAGCGCAGGTTGAGTGATGTTCAGCGCATCGGCCGCTCGCCCAAGGCTGCCCGACGAAACGATGGCGTTGAAAGCGACGAGCTGTTGCAGATCGAAAGTCATGCACGACGGTAATGACTTTTTCTCGAAAAGGCAATTTTCAAGATGGGTGTGCGGTTTCACACTCCCGCCATCGAGACAGCATTGCGAGTTCGCGGTGCACAGCAGGAGAGCACGAAATGACCGCACCCGTACCGCACGCCGTCGTCGCAACGGCCACGCAGCCCGCAACAAACACCACCACCGTCCGCGAGGCCGTGTTCGACTTGATGCGCCGCTTCGGAATGACCTCCGTGTTCGCGAATCCGGGGTCGACCGAGCTTCCGATGTTCCGCGACTTCCCGAGCGACTTCCGCTACATCCTCGGTCTGCAGGAAGCCTGCGTGGTCGGCATGGCGGACGGCTATGCGCAGGCGACTCGAAACGCTGCGTTCGTGAATCTTCACTCGGCGGCCGGCGTGGGCAACGCCATGGGCAACATCTTCACCGCCTACAAGAACCGCACGCCCATGGTGATCACGGCCGGGCAGCAGGCGCGTTCGATCCTTCCCTTCGACCCGTTCCTGTCTTCGGCCCAGGCGACCGAACTGCCGAAGCCCTACGTCAAATGGAGCATCGAGCCCGCCCGTGCAGAAGACGTGCCGCTTGCGATCGCCCGGGCCTACTACCTGGCCATGATGCCGCCTTGCGGCCCGGTCCTGGTGTCGGTGCCCGTCGACGACTGGGACCAACGCGCAGAGTTGGTTCCGACCCGGGTCGTGAGCACCCGAACGCGTGCGGAGCCCGAACTGATCGCCCGGATCTCGGCTGCGCTGGAAGCAAGCGAGCGCCCGGCATTCGTGGTGGGCGCTGCAGCCGACCGGGACGGCGCGTGGAACGAAGTCGTCGCACTGGCAGAGGCTCACAACGCACGCGTGTGGGTCGCTCCGATGTCCGGGCGCTGCAGCTTTCCGGAAGACCATCGCTTGTTCGCCGGCTTCCTTCCGGCAATGCGCGAGCGGATCGTCGAATTGCTCGACGGCCACGATCTCATCGTGGCCATCGGCGCGCCGGCCTTCGCTTATCACGTCGAAGGTGCGGGACCCCATGTGCCTGCCGGCGCAGCCCTCTGCCAGTTGACCGAGGATCCCGATACGGCCGCCTGGGCGCCTGTCGGCATCTCGGCAGTCGGCAGCATCCGGTTGGGCGTGCTCGACCTGCTGGCCCTGCCGCCGAAGAAGACCCGTCCGCTTCCACTCGCGAGAAAGGCCGCGCCGCGCGCAGAGCCGACGCCGTTGATGTCGGTAGCCTATGTGCTCCAGACGCTCGCCGAAGCAAGAAGGCCGGAAGACATCGTGGTCGAAGAGGCACCGAGCGCAAGGCCTGTGATGCAGGCCCATCTGCCCTTCACGCGCAGCGAAACCTTCTACACGATGGACAGCGGCGGCCTCGGCTACGGCATGCCCGCGTCTGTGGGCGTTGCCTTGGGCAAACCGGGAGGCCGGGTCATCTGCCTGATCGGTGACGGATCCAGCATGTACTCCATCCAAGCGCTTTGGAGCGCGGCGCAGAACAAGCTGCCGATCACCTTCGTGATCCTGAACAACCGCCGCTACGCCGCACTCCAGGACTTCGCACCGGTATTTGGCTTTTCGCCCACCGATGTCGTGCAGGGCACCGAACTCCCCGACCTGGACTTCCAGTCGCTGGCCAAAGGGATGGGATGCGCGGCATTGCGCGTGACCGATCCGGCCGATCTGCGCAAGGCACTCGACGAAGGCTTGTCCAGTGACACGCCATGCGTCGTGGAGGTCCGGGTCGCCTGACCCCAGCCAATCACTCCCGTTCCAACGGCCGACGCATTCTTTCAAACCACCCTACGGAGACAAGCCGATGAAGATTTCGATGTTGATCAATGGCGAGCCCACGAACGCTCGCAACGGCGCAACCTTTGAGCGGCGCAACCCCCTGGACGGCAGCGTGGCAACGACCGCGCCCGCGGCCACGACGGAAGACGCCGTTGCCGCCGTGGATGCCGCGGCCGAGGCCTTCAAGACCTGGTCGACCACCGGGCCCGGCGAACGCCGCGCGCTGCTCATGAAGGCTTCGCACGCGCTGGAAGCCAAGGCAGAGGCCTTCGCCGCAGTCGTCGCGGCCGAGACGGGCGCATCGGCAATCTGGGCAGGCTTCAACGTCCACCTGGCGGCAGGCATGCTGCTGGAGGCCGCGTCGCTCACGACCCAGATCAGCGGCGAAGTCATCCCTTCGGACGTACCGGGCAATCTGGCGATGGCCGTGCGGCAGCCGGCCGGCGTCGTTCTGGGCATTGCGCCCTGGAACGCGCCCGTGATCCTGGCGGTGCGTGCCATCGCAACGCCCCTGGCTTGCGGCAATACCGTCGTTCTCAAGGGCAGCGAAATCTGTCCAGCCACGCATGGGTTGATCGTCGAGGCGCTGCAAGAGGCCGGCTTCCCCAAGGGCGTGGTGAACTTCGTGACCAACGCGCCTGCGGACGCTGCTGCGGTCGTCGAAGCGATGGTGGCGCATCCTGCCGTCCGACGCGTCAATTTCACGGGCTCGACCCACGTCGGCAAGCTCATCGCCGCCACCTGTGCCAAGTACCTCAAGCCCGTTGTGCTCGAACTCGGCGGCAAGGCCCCCCTGGTCATCCTGGACGATGCCGACGTCGATGCCGCCGTCAACGCAGCGGTGTTCGGTGCATTCGCCAATTCCGGACAGATCTGCATGTCGACCGAGCGCGTCGTGGTCGACGAAAGCATCGCCGATGAATTCGTCGCCAAGCTCGGTGCAAGGGCTGCGAGTCTTCCGCTGGGCGACCCGCGGCTGGGACCCGTGGTGCTTGGTTCGGTGGTGGACATGGGCACGGTCAACCGCTGCAACGCGCTGATCGACGATGCGCTTTCCAAGGGCGCCACGCTCGTCACCGGCGGCAAGGCGAAAGACACGCTGATGCCCGCGACGCTGCTCGATCACGTCACGTCGGAAATGCGCATCTTCCGGGAGGAAGCTTTTGGCCCCGTGAAAGGCATCGTTCGCGTCAGAGGTGTCGAAGCGGCCATTGCTTGCGCCAACGACAACGAGTACGGCCTTGCGGCCGCGGTGTTCGGCCGGGATGTGGCGCGAGCCATTCAGGTGGCAGGGCGCATCGAGTCGGGCATCTGCCATGTGAATGGACCCACGGTCCACGACGAAGCACAGATGCCGTTCGGTGGCGTCAAGGGCAGCGGTATCGGCCGCTTCGGCGGAAAGGCCGGCGTGGACGCCTTCACCGAACTGCGTTGGCTGACCGTGCAGACCACGCCGCGCCAATACCCCTTCTAGGCAACGCACGAGCGCACAAGCGTCCTTGTCGGACGCCATGTCACCTCGGCGATGCGCCGAGGTGAACGAGCCGCTGCATCCCGATTTTTAAAACTGGAGACAAGAAATGAAGTTTTGCTCGATGAGCCGCCGGCTTCTGGCCTGCACCCTGATCGGCCTGGGCGCCGCGCCTTTCGTCGCGCTTGCACAGGATCAAAAGCCGATCGAATGGGTCGTTGGCTATGCCGCTGGCGGCGGCTCCGACACCGTGGCACGAACGATTGCCGAGGAGATGGGCAAGTCGTTGAAGCGCACGATCATCGTGAACAACAAGCCTGGCGCCGCGACCAACATCGCCGCTGACTACGTTGCGAAATCCAGAGACTACGGGAACATCATGTTCACCGCCGACTTCGCCACGCTCGCGGCCAATCCGGCGCTGTTCGCCAAGCTGCCCTACGACGCGGAGAGAGACTTCGTGCCGGTCGGCATGCTTGCGCGATTTCCGCTCTTGCTTGTCGTTCATCCGAGCAACCCGGCCAACAACCTGAAAGAGTTCATCGCGTGGGCCAAAGCCAACCCGAACGGTGCGAACTTCGCATCGGCGGGTGCCGGCAGTCCCCAGCACCTGGCCGCGGAGCTGTTCAAGGAACGCACCGGTCTCGCGCTGCAGCATGTGGCCTATCGCGGCGGCGCACCGGCGGTCATCGACCTCGTGGGCGGCCAGGTTCCCTTCGCGCTCATGGACAGCGCCACGGTCCAGCAGTACGTGATGTCGGGCAAGCTCAAGGCGCTTGGCGTGGCCAGCAAGGAACGCCTGAAGAACTTCCCGGACATCCCGACGCTCTCCGAGCAGGGGCTGGCCGGTTTCGATGCGTCTGCCTGGCAGGGCCTGGTCGTTCCCAAGGGAACCCCGCCCGAGACCATCGCCGCCCTGAGCAAGACGCTGCAGGCCGCGCTCGCCTCCACGCCGGTGAAGGCGCGGCTGGAAACGTTGTCGCTCGAAGCATTGCCGGGTACGCCGGAGCAGATGACTTCTTACGTGCGTGCGGAGCGCGACCGATGGGGCGCGGTGATCCGCAAGAACCAGATCCGCCTCGACTGAAGGCCCAGGTCATGAAAACGCAAGTCGCAATCATCGGAGCAGGCCCTGCGGGGCTGATGCTCTCCCACATCCTCCACCTCCAGGGCATCGAGTCGATCGTCCTGGAGACGCGCAGCCGCGAGGCCATCGAGGCCACGATCCGCGCCGGTGTGCTGGAACAGGGCACCGTCGATCTCATGAAAGAGATCGGTGTGGGCGCCCGCATGGAACGCGAGGGCTTTCGGCATGAAGGAACGATCCTGCGTTTCGACGGCATCGACCGCCGCATCGATTTTCCGGAACTGACCGGCGGCAAGGCCGTGATGGTCTACGCCCAGCACGAGGTCATCAAGGATCTGGTGGAAGCGCGCCTGGCTTCGGGCGGCGACATCCGGTTCGAAGTGTCGGACGTGAGCCTGCATGGGCTGGAGTCCAAGTCGCCGAGCGTTCGCTTTCGGCAGCCCGGTGGCGAACTGCAAACCATCGAGGCCGATTTCGTTGCCGGCTGCGACGGCACGCAAGGTGTCAGCCGGCCCTCGATTCCGCAAGGCGTGTTGAAGGGCTTCGAGCGACTCTATCCATTCGGCTGGCTTGGCATCCTCTGCAAGGCGCCGCCCTCATCCGACGAGTTGATCTACGCACTGAGCGACCGCGGCTTTGCGCTCGTCAGCACCCGTTCGCCCGAAGTGCAGCGCATGTACCTTCAATGCGAGCCTACGGACAAGATCGAGAACTGGTCGGACGACCGCATCTGGAGCGAGTTCCGCGCGCGCCTGGCAACTCGCGACGGCTGGGCTCCCATCGAAGGCGAGATCTTCAGCAAGACCGTTGTCGGGATGCGCAGCTTCGTGACCGAGCCGATGCAGTACGGCCGTCTTTTCCTGGCGGGGGATGCCGCGCATGTGGTCCCTCCAACGGGCGCAAAAGGGTTGAACCTGGCGATAGCCGACGTGCGGGTTCTTGCGCGTGCTTTCGCGGCGTTCTACAAGTCAGGCCGGGAAGACCTTCTCGAACGCTACGGCGACACCGCGCTGCGACGCATCTGGAAGGCGCAGCGCTTCTCCTGGTGGATGACCTCGATGCTGCATCGCTTCCCGGGTGCCGATGACTTCCAGCACAAGGTGCAGATCGCGGAACTCGACTACGTCACGGGCTCGCGCGCCGCTTCGGCTGCCCTGGCAGAGAACTACGTTGGGCTGCCATTCGACGAACTCGTCGACTGATTCGTACATCACCGCCCATCAAGAGGCGGCAGCCAATCGTTGGCACTGCACACCCTGAGCGCCGGGCAATGCCGGGCGCTCCATCTGGAGACAAGACATGAACCATCATTTTTCGTTGGCGCTCGACGAGCCGTCCAACTTGCGGGGGCGCCCATGAACACCGCTACTGCTCCCTTCAAAGGCAATGCAGACATCGGCAGGCTACTGGACGACGGCGCCTACACAACCATGCAGAAGGTCGTGGTTTTCCTGGCAGCCCTTTCGATCGTGATGGATGGGTTCGATGGACAACTCATCGGTTTCGCGATTCCATCGATGATCAAGGAGTGGGGCATCACGCGCGGAGCCTTCGTTCCGGCTGTGGCGGCGGGCCTGGTCGGCATGGGCATCGGAAGCGCTTGCGCGGGCCTGTTCGCCGACCGTTTCGGCCGGCGGATGGCTGTCATCGCAAGCGTTTTCCTGTTCGGCACCGCTACCTGCGCGATTGGTTTTGCGCCCGACGTGTTGACCGTCGCGGTGCTTCGATTCATCGCCGGCCTGGGCATCGGCGGCGCACTGCCGAGCTCGACCACGGTCACCGCCGAGTTCACGCCTGCCCGCCGCAGGACGCTTGCCGTGACAGCGACGATTGTCTGCGTACCCCTCGGCGGCATGCTGGCAGGCCTCTTCGCCGCGGAAGTGCTGCCGGCCTTCGGATGGCGCGGATTGTTCTTCATCGGCGGCACTTTCCCGATGGCCCTGGCGGTGCTCCTGCTCTTCACGTTGCCGGAGTCGCCGCGGTTCCTCGCCCGCCATCCGGCGCGCTGGGGCGAGCTGAGCAGACTGCTTGGACGCATGGGCCGCCCCATGGCTCAGGACGTTACCTACACCGATGTCGCTGAACAAGTCGTCGAAAGGCGCGCTGGCTTCTCCGCACTCTTTTCAAACGGCCTGGCCCGCGACACGCTGGCGACCTGGGCTGCGTTCTTCATGTGCCTGACTGCCGTGTACACCGCCTTCAGTTGGCTGCCGACGATGCTGGCGTCGGAGGGGCTTTCGATGGCGGTCGCCGGCTCGGGACTGACGGCATACAACCTCGGAGGCGTGATCGGGGCGCTGGCCTGTGCGGTGGCAATAACCCGCTTTGGATCTCGCTGGCCGCTGGTCCTGTGCTGCGCCGGTGCCGCTGCAAGCGCGTTCGCCTTGCAGACCCTGAACGTGGGAAAGGATACAAACCTGCTCATCTTCGGATTCGGCGTGCACGGCATGTTCGTGAACGCCGTGCAGTCCACCATGTACGCGCTGTGCGCATTCATGTACCCCACCAGCGTGAGAGCGACGGGAACTGCATCCGCATTGGCGTTCGGGCGCCTGGGAGCCATCCTGAGCGCCTTCGCGGGAGCTGCGGTGATCACGGCAGGCGGAGCCATGGCGTATCTGGCGTTGCTGGGTTCGGCGATGTTCTTCGCCATGGTCGCGCTGCTCGTCGTTCGCCGGCACATTCCCGGGCGCGATGTGCTCCTGCCCCGCCATTCGCGGACGACCGGTGGCCAAACATTTCACGGATGAAGCCATCATGAAAATTTCGATAGTTGGCGCAGGCGCCATGGGGTCCCTGTTCGGTGGCTTGCTCGCCGAATCAGGCAACGAAGTCACGCTGATAGACGTGAACGACGCGCACATCGGAGCGATCCGCGCCAAGGGGCTTCGCCTGGCCACCGACGGTGGAGATCGGCAGGTCACGGTGCTCAAGGCGCTGCGGCCGGAAGATGCCGCTGATCTTCCTGACCTGCTCCTGGTGTTCACCAAGACGCTGCACACCAGTGCGGCCCTGTCCGGTGTGCGGCATCTGATCGGACCCAACGTGCATGTGCTGTCGCTGCAAAACGGCTTGGGCAATGTCGAGAAGATCGCCGGGTTCGCGTCACCGGAGCGCATCCTGATCGGGGTCACCACATGGCCGGCGGACATGGTCGGCCCCGGCCACGTGCACTCGCACGGCAAGGGCGTCGTGCGGCTCATGGCGGCCGACGGAATCGAGCGCCCCTTTGTTTCCCAAGTGTCAGAGGTGCTCACGGAGGCCGGGCTCGATTGCACCTCGGACCGCACCGTGTGGGCGGCGATCTGGGAGAAGGTGGCGTTCAACGCAGCGCTGAACAGCATCTGCGCCGTCTCCGGGTGCACGGTCGATGAACTCGGCAAGGTAGCCGACGGCAGTCGCCTTGCAAACGACGTCGTCACGGAAGTGCTGTCCGTCGCATTGCGGATGGGCATAGACGTGGACCCTGCCAAATGCCGGGCCAATGTGGCGAGCGCCATTGCGCAACACATCGGGCACAAACCATCCATGCTGCAGGACATCCTGGCAGGGCGCCGCACCGAGGTCGAGAGCATCAATGGCGCGGTCGTGGCGGCGGCCGGTCGCCTGAGCATCGAACTGCCTGTCACGGAGACATTGCTGTCGCTCGTGCGCCTCGCGGAAGTGCGCGCCATCGCCTGACACCGCGATCGATATAAAACGCTCACTGGACCCTCGTGTAAATCTCATGTTGTTGAACATCGAAGACTATCGGCGCAGAGCCCGCTCGGTGCTGCCGCGATTCGTCTATGACTACATCGAAGGATCTGCCGACGATGGACATTGCATGCGTCGAAACGCAGGCGATCTGGCGGCTATCGAACTCACGCCGCGCGTGCTGCGCGACACCACGCAGGTCGATACGTCGATCGAGGTCTTCGGCCGGAAATGGGCATTGCCTTTCGGCATTGCGCCTACCGGGCTCAACGGCCTGGTTCGGCCGGAGGGCGATCGCCTGCTGGCGAGCGCGGCCGCCGGTGCGGGGATTCCTTTTTCACTGTCGACCGCCTCCAACATGCGACTGGAGGATGTACGCGCGGCCGCCCCGGGCGGCACGCAGTGGATGCAGCTGTACGTCATGCACCGCGAGATGGCGAGCCAGATCGTCGAGCGTGCCCAAAAGGATGATTACCAGGCGTTGGTGCTGACCGTGGACGTTCCCGTCAGCGGCAACCGCGAACTCGACATGCGCAACGGATTCCGCATGCCGTTTCGGCCAACACCCCGCCTGGCCTGGGATCTGGTGAGTCACCCCAGGTGGTCGCTTCGGATGGCCCCGCACGGCGCGCCGGACTTCGCCAATCTGACGCCGTCCGGAAGCGGCGCGGGTTCGACCAGCATGCAAGCCGCGTTGCTGGCTCGCGCCATGGACCGGTCGCTCGTCTGGGAATCCCTGGCGTGGCTTCGTGGATTGTGGAAGGGGCCACTCCTTCTCAAGGGCGTGCTCCATGCGGACGATGCACGCATGGCCGTCGACCATGGCATCGATGGCCTGATCGTGTCGAACCATGGCGGCCGCCAGAACGATGCGTCGCCTTCGGCGATCTCGGCGCTGCCGCGTGTCGTGCGTGCCGTCGACGGACGCATCCCCGTGTTCATGGACGGCGGAATTCGTCGGGGCGGCGACGTCGCAAAGGTCCTGGCCCTAGGTGCAACGGCTGTGTTCGTGGGCCGGCCCACGCTTTACGGCTTGGCGGTGGGCGGGCAACAGGGCGCGACAGCCGTCCTGAAAATCCTGGCCGACGAACTTGTCCGCAGCATGACCCTGCTCGGCGCGACAACCGTGCGCGATCTGCCCGGCTCGCCGAACGGCCGGTAACGCCTCAGGCAGTCAAGGCGGTGCCGCTTGCGCGGTACGCGCGGGGCGACAGGTCGAACCGTTGCCGGAATGCCCGGCTGAAGTGGCTCAGGTCGTTGAACCCGTGCGCCATCGCGATCGCGGAGATGCCGAGGCCGGCGCGCGCCGGATCTTGCAGATCGGTCGCTGCGCGTTCCAGGCGCCGGCGCCAGATGTAGCGCGTCAACGATGTGTTCTCGGCTTCGAACAATTTGTTGATATACCGCGGCGACAAATTCAATGCAGTGCTCACCATGGACGTGCCGAGTTCGCACACGTCGAGATTGCGCTCCACGAAGTCCCTCACGCGCATCAATGCGGTGGCCCGGTATTCCGAGAGCGGCAGCGGTGAGGCCAGGATGACCTCGTCCAGGGCGGCAGACAGCAATTCGGTGAAGTTCCTGACCACTTTTTCCGATGTGGCCGGCTCGAGAAGAGAGGCCTGCTTGCTGAAACTGACCAGGTACCCAAAGAGGATCGGGCACATCTGGCTCGATTCCGCCAGGTTTCTCGCGGTGATGCGATGGATGCTCGCGGCCCGGTGCGCGATGGCCGAATGCGCGAGCTTGATCGTGATGAGCTTGAACGCGTCGTCGAATCTGAGCGAATAAGGGCGCTGTGCATCGCAGACGGCACCATCGCCAGCTCTCAACACGACGCTTCTTCCGTCCTGCTCCGCCAAGGCGGTGCCCGAGAGCACGAAGTTGAAGATCAGCGACTCTTCGCCGCAACGCGATATGGCCGAAGGCTGACGCGAGACGCGATGCGCGGAAGCTTCGATCTGGACAACGCTCAAACCTTCAAGGATCGATCCCCTTACGGACGCCTCGAAGGCCGTTCCGTCCATGGGCCTGCATTCCAGGTCGACCAATGCACGGCACACGACCTCCTGCCAGTAGACGAATTTGTCGTGCTGATCGAAGTCGGCAGTGGAAGCGAGGATCGAGGTGGCAGTTGAGGTCGACATGGCGGCCCGCCTGGGGCTGACGTTGCACTTGCTCGGTGCCCGGGCAGCGCAGGCCCGGTGCATTCATCCGGATCTCCGGAGTCTGATCGAAATCACGCAAGGTTGATGCCAAGAAAACCCTAGGTCACTCCACGGTGGCGCGCGTCTGTAGCCCCTGGGAAGGGCCGTTCCAGTCAACTTTTCTGGCCTAGCCAACAAAGTCGCGCGTGCCGGAAAAAAGGAAAGTTGGGCAGGCCTTCGCGGAGGGCTGTAACCGCAACGGAGCGCACTTTGAAGACATCGACTCACATGCAGAACGCCAGCTACACCGGCCTCCTTGGCAACCGTCGCCAGTTGCTTCGCGGCGCGGCGGCGCTGGGTGCGGTAGCGGCTCTTGGCCAGGCCAGTTCGGCTTGGGCGGCCGATAAGGACACGATCAAGATCGGCTACATCAGCCCGAAGACGGGTCCTTTCTCGCCGTTTGCCGAGGCCGACGACTTCATCCTCGATCAGGTGCGCAAGTCGCTTGCGGACGGGCTGACCGTCGGCGGCAAGAAATACAAGGTCGAGATCCTGGCGCGCGACGACCAGAGCAGCCCGGACCGGCAGTCCAACCTGGCGGCCGAGCTCATCAACAAGGAGAACATCGACCTCATGCTGGCGCAGGTGTCGATCGGTCCCAACGCATCGCAGCAATGCGAACTCAATGGCGTCCCCTGCATCTCGACGGTAGGTCCGTGGCAAGCGTGGCTGTTCCCGCTCAAGGGCGATCCGGCCAAGGGTTTCAAGAGCGTCTTCCACTTCTTCTGGGGCCTTGAGGACATCGCCGACGTGTACCTCGACATCTGGTCCAACGTGCCGTCGAACAAGGTCGTCGGATCGGTCTTCAGCAACGACGTGCCAGGCAACGCCATGGGCGATATGAAGCTTGGCATGCCCGGCGCCTTTGCCAAGGCAGGCTACAAGATCGTGGACATCGGGCGGTTCCCCGCCGGCGCCGACGACTTTTCCTCCTACATCCAGGCCTTCAAGAAAGACAACGTCGAGATCGTTACCGGCCTGTTCAATCCGCCCGAGTGGGCTTCGTTCGTCAAGCAGTCCGCGCAAATGAACTTCAAGCCGAAGGTCGCGACTGTGGCCAAGGCTCTGCTTTTCCCCGGTGGGGTCGCTGCACTCGGCCCGCGTGCCGACGGCATGTCCACCGAGATCTGGTGGACGCCCGCCTATCCGTTCAAGTCGAGCCTCACCGGCCAGACGGCCAAGCAGTTTGCCGATGCCTATACCACCGCCACGAAGCGCGAGTGGACGCAGCCATTGGGCGTCGTTCACGCGCTGTTCGAAGCTGGAATCCAGGCGCTCAAGGCCAGTGGCGACCCCAAGGACCCGGTCAAGGTGGCCAACGCTGTGCGCGTGATGAAACACGACACCATCATTGGCAGGCTCGACTTCGCATCGAGCGGTATCAAGAACGTCTCCAAGATTCGTGTCGTCGGGGGGCAATGGCGAGTGAACGCCGCAGGCAAGCCGGAGCTCTTCATCACGAACAACAAGACAGCACCGGAGATTCCCGTGCAGCGCAAGTTCGAACTCCTGAAGCTGGCCTGAGGAACTGCCATGCTGCTCGAATTGCGCGACGCAACCAAGCGCTACGGCGACATGGTTGTCATCCCGAAACTCTCGCTTTCCGTAGCGGACGGCGAATTCATCGGCGTGATCGGTCCCAACGGCGCAGGCAAGAGCACCATGTTCGGGCTCATTTCCGGAAGCACGCGCTGTGACAGCGGCAGCGTGCTTCTCGACGGCATGGACGTCACCACGATGGATGCAGCGCAGCGATGCCGTGCCGGCATCGGGCGCACCTTCCAGATTCCGCAGCCGTTCGAAGGCATGACCGCCTATGAAAACGCGTTGGTCGCCGCGACCTTCGGCAGCAGCGGGAACGGGAGTGCCGCACAGTCATTGGCGGTCGACGCGATCGAACGCTGCGGCCTCGCTCCCGTCGCGAACAAGCTGGCAGGCACGCTCACGCTGCTTCAGCGAAAACGTCTCGAGCTTGCGCGTGCGATCGCCACGCAGCCACGCCTGCTGCTGCTCGACGAGGTGGCCGGAGGGCTGACCGACGGCGAGATGCAGCAGCTGCTGCAGCTGATCGTCACGATTCATCAAAGCGGCGTCACCGTTCTCTGGATCGAGCATCTGGTGCATGCCCTGGTTTCGGCGGCGGATCGTCTTGTGGTGCTTGCAAGCGGTGCCGTCATTTGTGATGGCGACCCCAGGTCGGTCATGGACGACCAGACTGTGCGGGACACATACCTCGGCTCCGACATTGGCGAGGAGGTCGACCGTGCTGCGCACTGAACGACTCGATGCGTACTACGGCCTGTTCCAGGCGTTGTTCGGTCTCACATTCGAGGTCAAGCCGGGGGAAACCGTGGCCTTGATCGGATCGAACGGTGCGGGCAAATCGACGCTGCTTCGTTCGATCGTCGGTTCGGTCCGCGCACGCCCCGACGGGGTTCTGCTCGACGGCCGGCCTGTGGGCGGCGACCCGGAGCGCAAGCAGCTCGATCGCGGCATCGCACTGGTGCCGGAAGGCCGACGGTTGTTTCCCAGCCTGACGGTTCGTGAAAACCTTCAGCTGGCCATGCGCAATGGACGCAAGGGGCCATGGACCATCGAGCGCCTGATGAAGGAATTTCCGGTGATGGAAGCATTTCAGCATCGCCCGGCGACCGCCTTGTCGGGCGGTCAGCAGCAACTCGTGGCGCTCTCGCGCGCGCTGGTCTGCAACCCCAGCTATCTGCTGTGCGACGAGATCTCGCTGGGCCTGTCTCCGGTTGCCGTCAACGAGGTTTACGAACTCCTGGGGCGGGCCCGCAGCGATGGCCTGGCCGTCGTGCTGGTGGAGCAGAACGTCAAGCGCGCGCTTTCCGAATCCGATCGCTTCTATTGCATCCAGAAGGGGCGCGTGGGTGCTGGAAGGAACGTCCGAGCATGCGGACCATGCGCAAGTTGCCCAAGCCTACTTTGGAATCTGACATGCAAGCATTTATCGAGACCATCGCAGGCGGGCTGATGCTCGGTGCGCTCTATGCCCTTTTCGGACTGGGACTCAGCCTGAGCCTCGGCGTCATGAAGATGATCAACATCGCGCACGGCGATCTGATCGTGCTGGGGGCTTATTTGTGCAGCACCGTGATGCAAGCCCTGGGCGTCGGTCCGTTTCTCTCGTTGCTCGCGGTGGTTCCCATGATGTTCGTCATCGGCTATGTGCTGCAACGGGTCTTGCTCAATCGCGTGGTCGGCAGGGGAGCGCTTTCGCCGCTGCTGCTGACGTTCGGCCTCTCGATCGTCGTGCAGAACGTCCTGCAGGAGGTCTACACGGCCGATACGCGCAGTCTTCAGGCCGGCGAGTTTGCCTTGCGGGGCTTCGATCTGGGCGGCGTGTCGATAGGGCTGCTGCCGCTCGCCTCGACATTGATCAGCGTGGCCATCTTTGCGGGCACCAGCTGGTTGATCGGTCACTCCCATCTGGGACGGCAGGCGCGTGCCGTCGCGGACGACCCCGGCACCGCGCGTCTGGTTGGCGTCAATGACCGCAACTTCTTCGCGCTGGTCACCGGCTTTGTACTCGCCGTGATCGCGCTGGCGTCGGTGATGTACGGCATCAGGACGCCGTTTTCCCCGACGGCGGGGCCCGAGCGCCTGCTGTACTCGTTCGAGGCCGTTGTGCTCGGCGGCCTTGGCAACGTCTGGGGCACGTTCGTCGGGGGATTGGTCATCGGCGTGGCACAGCTTCTTGGTGCCAAGGTGTCGTCGGGGCTTGGCCCCTTCTTCGGACACCTGGTCTTCTTGATCGCGCTGCTGGCACGGCCGCAAGGGCTTTTTGGAAAGGGTTCCCGATGAACTCGGTCGCATTGATGGACGGAGCACGGCGCCGCAAAGCGGGGAGGGCGGCAGTTGGCTTCGCCGTGCTCGTCGTGCTGGGTGCCTTGGCTTTGGCGCCGTGGTTCACGAGCTTCGCAACGCAACGTCTCCTTGTGGAGATCTTCACCGTCTTCGCGATGGCCCTGGCCTGGAATCTCCTCGCAGGCTACGGCGGGCTGGTCGTCGTGGGGCACCAGATGTTCGTCGGCGTGGGAGCTTACGCTCTTTTCGCCCTTTCCAACAGGTTGGGAATCAACCCCTGGGTGATGCTGCCGCTGGCAGCGGCGTCGACTGCGCTTTTTGCGTTGCTGAGCGCACTGCCGATGTTTCGGCTCAGCGGCGCCCACTTTGCGGTAGGCACGTGGGTTCTTGCGGAGATGCTGCGAATCCTGACGCTCAATAGCGAATGGCTGGGAGCCGGGGGCGGCATGCCGCTCGAAGCACTCGCAAGCTTCGATCGTTGGACTCGCAACGCGGGTGTCTATTGGTCGGCGCTGATCACGGGCGTTGGCGCACTCGTGATCGCGCGCCTGATGCTCAGGGGCAAGCTGGGCCTGGCGCTGATGAGCGTGCGGGATTCGGAGGCTGCTGCGGCCGCATCCGGCGTTTCGATCCAGCGGGCCAAGCTTGCGCTCTGGGTCATCGCGGGATCCATCACCGGCCTGGCGGGAGCCGTGGCCTACATGAACACGCTGCAGGTGACGCCCGATGCGACCTTCTCGTTGAACTGGTCCGCTGCGGCCATCTTCATTGCAGTCCTGGGCGGTATCGGAACACTGGAAGGACCGATCCTGGGAACGATCCTCTACTTCCTCTTGCGTGAATCCTTCGCCACCTACGGCTCGTGGTATTTCATCGGGCTCGGCTCGTTGGCCATCGCCACCATGGTGTTCGCACCCGGCGGCGCCTGGAGCCTCGTCACCCGGCGATGGGCCATCGATCCTTTCGGCGTGCGTCGCGACATGCCTCGCCGCTGACCTCATCTCCCCCTTAGTTCAGTTCACTTCCGGTCAAGGAAATCCAGATGTCCGAAACAGCATTCAAGGTCGCCGTCGTCCAGGCTTCCCCGGTCTTTCTCGACGCGAGGGCGTCCACGGAAAAAGCCATCGGCTTGATTGCCGAAGCAGGCGCAAACGGCGCCAAGCTCGTGGCCTTTCCCGAGGTCTTCATTCCGGGCTACCCGTGGTGGCTGTGGCTCGGCACGCCGGCATGGGGGATGCAGTTCGTCTCGAGATACCACGCAAACTCCCTGCGAGCCGACGGGCCGGAGTTGGCGGCAATCGCCGCTGCAGCGAAGAAATCCGACATCAATGTCGTGATCGGTTTTTCCGAAATCGAGGGTGGATCCCTGTACATCAGCCAGGCGCTCATCAGCGACAAGGGCGAGATGGTGTTCAAGCGCCGAAAGCTCAAACCCACGCACGTCGAGCGCACGTTGTTCGGCGAGGGCGATGGATCGGACTTCCAGGTTGCCGACAGCAGCGTCGGCCGGCTGGGTGCGTTGTGTTGCGCGGAGCACATTCAACCGCTTTCCAAGTACGCGATGTACTCGATGCACGAGCAAGTGCACGTCGCATCCTGGCCGTCGTTCACGCTGTACCGCGGCAAAGCGTTCGCGCTTGGGCACGAGGTCAACCTTGCCGCCAGCCAGATCTACGCGCTCGAAGGGGGCTGCTATGTGCTTCATTCCAGCGCCGTCACCGGACAAGACATGTTCGACGTGCTGTGCGATACGCCCGAGCGAGCGGAGCTGCTCAATGCCGACGGAGGAAAGCCCGGTGGCGGCTACTCGATGATCTTCGGACCGGACGGACAGCCCTTGGTGGCACATATGCCTCAGGACCAGGAGGGTCTGCTCTACGCTGACATCGATCTTGCCAACATCGCGGTGGCCAAAGCTGCCTATGACCCATCAGGTCACTACGCCCGCGGCGACGTCGTACGCCTCATGGTCAACAAGAATCCGCGGCGGACCTGCGTCAATTTTGGGGAAGGCGCTACCGACGAGGCCCACTGGACGGAAGCAAAGGCCGATTGATTCCGCCGGCCTCGGAACCCGAGGCGCCCGTGATTCGAAGCGTGGTCCCCTGAACGGATCCGATGGTGCCTTCGACAGGAATCGAACCTGTATCTGAGTCTTAGGAGGACCCCGTTCTATCCATTGAACTACGAAGACGGAGGGCGGCCCGGACTTTACCAGTTCGGGACGGGGCCGGAGCAGCTGCCGAGCACTCAAGAGCCCGGTTTCTTGCCTAGCGCAGCCCGATGCGCGAGGCGTGCCAGCGCAGCACGTCGGCGCGCAGGGGGTCCGATGCCTCGATGCGGTCGGCGCGCACCTGCAGGGCGCGCATCTGCTCGACTTCTTCGATGACCTTGCCGGGGCGCAGCAGGGCCGAAGCGAGCACGCTGGCCTCTTCGGCCAATGCCTTGAACGCGCCGGCCAGGCCACCACCGGATGCACTCGCGCCGGACGATCGGTCAAGGGTAGGCATGAAGGAACTCCTGGATTCGTGAATCGGTTGAATTCCCTCCATTTTAGGGTTTACCCGAATCCCGCTTGGTGCGGCCGAAAAACGAGGCCCGAATGCATGCGTTCTTGCGCGCTGCGCCTCTGGTCGGCGCCGGCATCGGTCACCATGGCGCACACGCTCGTGCAGCATTCGGCGCGGGCTAACCCCAACACAAAATCTCCAAAAAGTTGACCATGGTCAAGCAAGCGAAGTTCTCTCAGCGCGCACCATCTGCCCTGTTCGCATCTCGGCTCAGATTCCATTAAAAAAAGAGCGTACATACACAGGAGACAACATGATGAAGAACTTCTTTTCGCGCACCCGCGCTTGTCGGGCAAAAGTCTTCACCGCGGCCATGTTGGCACTCGCGGTGGCCACACCAGCCTTCGCCTGGGAACCCACCAAGCCGGTGGAGTTCGTGATCCCTGCGGGCACCGGTGGCGGCGCCGACCAGATGGGCCGGCTGCTGCAGGGCATCGTCATCAAGTACAAGCTCATGAAGGAGCCGCTGATCGTCGTCAACAAGTCGGGCGGCGCGGGCGCCGAGGGCTTCCTGGCCATCAAGGAGGCCAAGGGTGATCCGCACAAGATCGTCATTTCGCTGTCCAACCTGTTCACCACGCCGATGGCCACGGGTGTGCCCTTCAACTGGAAGGACATGACGCCGGTCGCAATGCTGGCGCTCGACCAGTTCGTGCTGTGGACCAATGCCGAGCAGCCCTACAAGAATGCCGGCGAGTACATCGCGGCGGCCAAGGCGGCGGGCCCGAACAAGTTCAAGATGGCGGGCACCGGCTCCAAGCAGGAAGACCAGATCATCACGGTGGCGCTGGAGAAGGCCACCGGCACCAAGTTCATCTACGTGCCGTTCAAGGGCGGCGGCGAGGTGGCGGTGCAGCTGGTGGGCGGCCACGTGCAGTCCACGGTCAACAACCCGATCGAGGCGGTGGCCCAGTGGCGCGCGGGCAAGCTGCGCGCGCTGTGCGTGTTCGACGACGAGCGCATGCCGTTCAAGGCCAAGGTGACGGACACGCAGTCGTGGAACGACATCCCCACCTGCAAGGAAGCCGGCGTTCCCACCAAGTACACCATGCTGCGCGGCATCTTCATGCCCCCGGGCGTGACGCCCGACCAGCGCGCGTTCTATGTCGACCTGCTGACCAAGATCGCGGCCACGCCGGACTGGAAGGAATACATGGAGAAGGGTGCCTTCAACCCGACGTTCATGACTGGCGAACCCTTCACCAAGTGGCTGACCGAGGCGGAAGCCACGCACCGCACGCTGATGAGCGAAGCCGGCTTCCTGGCCAGCAACAAGTAAGCAGCATCGAGCGCCCTGCAGCGGCTCCCGCCTGAAGTGACTGCCGCCGGCCAGGCGGCGGGCGGGGCGCTGCACCCTCGTTTTTTCCCGGCACATACAAACGAACGATGGGGACTCCATGGAGCACGACGAGATTTCCGATGGCGCACCGCGCAGGGGCGTAGCCACCAACGTGGTGGAAGCAGTGGTTGCGGCGGTCCTGGTGGTGATAGGGCTGGTGGTGATCTACGAGAGCCAGCGGCTGGGCTCGGGCTGGACCAGCGACGGGCCGGGCGCGGGGTATTTCCCGTTCTACATCGGCGTGATCATCACGATCTCCGGCGCCGGCATCCTGTACCAGGCGCTGCTCGGCAAGGACAAGAAGACCGAGGTCTTCGTCGACACGGTGCAGCTCAAGCGCGTGCTGTCGGTGCTGGTGCCTGCCACTGTGTACGTGGCGTTCATTTCACTGCTCGGCCTGTACGTGGCTTCGGCGATCTACATCGCGCTGTTCATGGTGTTCCTGGGCAAGTACTCGTGGGTGAAGAGCGTCATTGCGGCCCTGGCCGTCAACACGGTGTTCTTCTTCATGTTCGAGGTGTGGTTCAAGGTGCCGCTGTTCAAGGGCGCCCTCGATCCTCTCCGTTTTCTCGGCTACTGAATCTCACGGAGCAAATGCGAAATGGATGAAATCAGTGCCCTGATGCAGGGCTTCTCGGTGATCCTCACGCCCATGAACATCGGCCTGATGTTCCTCGGCATCATCCTGGGGGTGCTGATCGGCGTGCTCCCCGGGCTGGGTGGGGCCAACGGGGTGGCGATCTTGCTGCCGCTCACGTTCACGATGTCGCCCACCTCGGCGATCATCATGCTGTCGTGCATCTACTGGGGTGCGTTGTTCGGTGGGGCCATCACCTCCATCCTGTTCAACATTCCCGGCGAGCCATGGTCGGTGGCCACCACCTTCGACGGCTACCCCATGGCGCAGCAGGGCAATGCGGGTGCGGCGCTGACCACGGCGTTCACCTCGTCGTTCGTCGGCGCGCTGCTGGCGGTGATCATGATCACCTTCCTGGCGCCCATGGTGGCCAAGTTCGCGCTCAAGTTCGGGTCGCCCGAATTCTTTGCGGTGTACCTGCTGACCTTCTGCAGCTTCGTGGGCATGGGCAAGGGGTCGCCGTTCAAGATTTTGGCGTCGATGGCGCTGGGCTTCGCACTGGCGAGCGTGGGCATGGACACGGTCACGGGCCAGCTGCGCCTCACGTTCGGCCAGTCCGAGCTGATGCGCGGCTTCGACTTCCTGATTGCGGTGATCGGCCTGTTCGGCATCGGCGAAATCCTGCTGTCGATGGAAGAGGGCCTCAAGTTCTCCGGCAAGACCGCGAAGATCGATCCCAAGGTGGTGCTGCAGACCTGGAAGCAGCTGCCCCAATACTGGGTGACCTCGCTGCGCAGCTCGCTGATCGGCATCTGGATGGGCATCACGCCGGGCGGTGCCACGCCGGCCTCGTTCATGGCCTACGGCCTGGCCAAGAAGATGTCCAAGCGCGGCTCCAAGTTCGGCACTGGACAGATGGAAGGCGTTGTGGCGCCCGAGACCGCGGCGCACGCCGCCGGCACCAGCGCGCTGCTGCCGATGCTGGCGCTCGGCATTCCGGGTTCGCCTACGGCCGCGGTGCTGCTGGGTGGCCTGCTGATCTGGGGCCTGCAGCCCGGACCGCTGCTGTTCGTGGAGCAGAAGGACTTCGTCTGGGGCCTCATCGCCAGCATGTACCTGGGCAACATCGTCGGCCTGATCGTGGTGCTGAGCACGGTGCCGCTGTTCGCCTCGATCCTGCGCATTCCGTTCTCGATCATCGCGCCGGTGATCATCGTGATCTGCGCCATCGGTGCCTACACCGTGCACAACGCGATGCTCGACATCTGGTTCATGCTCGGCTTCGGCGTGGTGGGGTATCTGTTCAAGAAGCTCGACTTTCCGCTGGCGCCGCTGGTGCTGGCGCTGGTGCTGGGCGACAAGGCGGAAGACTCGTTCCGCCAGGCCATGCTGGTCTCCCAGGGCGACGTGATGATCATGTTCTCGAACCCGCTGGTCGGCGGCATCACCACGCTGGCGCTCCTGCTGCTGTTCTGGCCGCTGATCTCCAAGGCGCTGGCTTTCATCAAGCCGAAGAAGCCGGACGAATTTGCCGTCGAACGGCCGGTGGACTGAGCGGAGAACAACGACCATGCCAGTGATTGCACTCACCCAGGAAATGGGTTCCCTCGCCAAGGACGTGTCGCATCGGCTTGCCGAAACGCTCGGCCTCGAGATCATGCGCCACGAGACGATCGAGCGCGTTGCCGACCGCATGCAGGTGCCGACCAGCTTCATCGGCCGGCTGCGCGACGGCAAGGCCGGCTTCGTCGAACGGGTCACCGCCGACCGCCGCAGCCTCGCGCTCTACACGGCCGAAGAACTCTTTGCACTGGCCGACCGCGGCAATGTGGTGCTGCGCGGCTGGGGCGCCACGTGCCTGCTGCGGCCGGTGCCGCACGTGGTGTGCGTGCGCATCACGCGCTCGATGAAGAATCGCGTCGAGTGGCTGATGGCGCACCTGGAAACCGACGATGCCGAGTTTGCCGAGGCCGAGATCCGGCGCAGCGACGACGCGCATGCGGCGCGCATGCATGCGCAGTTCGGCGTGACGTGGGGCGACCCGGTGCTGTACGACCTGGTGCTCAACACCGACCGCCTGTCGGTGGACAGCTGCGTGGCGCAGATCCGCACGCTGGTGGAGCGCCCGGAGTTTGCCGAGACCCCGGCCTCGCAGGGGCTCCTGGCCAACATGGCGCTCGCATCGCGGGTGAAGTCGGCGCTGAAGGACAACGAGGCGACCGGCGACATTCGCGTCACCGTCGAGGCCGACCAGGGCAAGGTCACGCTGAGCGGCATCGTGCTCAATGCACAGGAGCGCGCGCTCACGGAGGACGTTGCCGCCAAGGTCGACGGCGTGGCCAGCGTGGAGAACGCACTGCGCCTGATGACCGTTCCACGCCGCTTCGCGTCGTCGAAGCAGACCTGAGTCGCGTACTGCGCCGGCCTAGATTTTTCCGCGCTTGCGGAGGCGGCTCAGGGTTTCCGCGGAGAGGTTGAGGTACGACGCCAGCTCCTTGCTCGGGATGCGGTCTTCCAGCTCCGGGTGCTTGCGCATGAACCGGTGCACGCGGCCCGGTGCATCGAGCAGGTGCAGCGTGATGGTGTGCGCCATGATCTCGCTCATGCCGCGCATCACGCAGTATTCGAACAGCTCCTTGGTGTCGGGGTGGCGGTCCAGGAACGCGATCCACTCCTTCAGCGGCAGGCTGGCCACGCGCGCCTTGGTCACGCACACGATGCCGTAGGGCGTGGGCGTGCCCAGGCGGAGCGCCGCATAGCTGGTTTCCATGTCGTGCGCATCGGCAAAGCGCAGGATCATTTCCTTGCCCTCGGGGTTGCTCACCACCCGCTTGAGGATGCCGTCCAGGATGAAGTACTGCTCCATCTCGCGCACGCCCTGATGCAGCAGGAAGTCGCCCTTGTTGCCGTCCACGATGACGAGATGGGTTTCCAGTTCGGCGCGCTCGCTCTCGCTCAGGTCCTTGAGAAGGATGTTCTGCCGGAGCTGCGCGCGAATGATGTTTTTCTCCGGGTGGTTTTCCAACAACGTCATGGGTCCCGTCTTGCTCGAATTCGCAACAACAACATCTGGTTCGTCTGGCCGGTGCCGTTTTCCGGAAAGTTGACCGAGGTCAACGCCCGAAAGCATGCCCCCGAATCATAGTCCCGGCTCGGGCCTCGGCCATTCACCCAAGCAAGAAGGAGAGACATGTCTTCAGTAAGAACGGACAAAGAGGCATCCACCACCCTGGACGACGCCCTCAAGCCCAAGAACCGGGCAGCAGACGGCGACGCGGTCGTGGTCGCCCTCAAACAACCCACGGAGGAGGCAGCGGCGGCGCACGACGCGACGATCGACGGCTTTCACCTGGTCATCGATGCGCTGAAGCTGAACGACATCGACACGATTTTCGGCCTGCCGGGGATCCCGATCACCGACCTCACGCGCATGGCCCAGGCCGAAGGCCTGCGGGTCATCTCGTTCCGTCATGAGCAGCACGCGGGCAACGCCGCCGCGGCAGCCGGATTCCTGACGCAGAAGCCCGGCATCTGCCTGACCGTGTCGGCACCCGGTTTCCTGAACGGCCTCACCGCGCTGGCCAATGCCACCACCAACTGCTTCCCGATGATTCTCATCAGCGGCTCGAGCGAGCGCGAGATCGTCGACCTGCAGCAGGGCGACTACGAGGAGATGGACCAGCTTGCCATCGCCAAGCCGCTGTGCAAGGCCGCCTTCCGCGTGCTGCACGCCGAAGACATCGGCGTGGGCATTGCGCGCGCCATCCGCTCGGCGCTGTCGGGCCGCCCGGGCGGCGTGTACCTGGACCTGCCGGCCAAGCTGTTCGCGCAGACGATGGAAGCCGAAGCCGGCCGCCGCTCGCTCATCAAGGTGATCGATCCGGCGCCGCGCCAGATCCCGGCCCCCGACGCCGTGAAGCGTGCGCTGGATCTGCTCAAGGGCGCGAAGAAGCCGCTCATTCTTCTGGGCAAGGGCGCCGCCTACGCACAGGCCGACGCCGACATCCGCGCGCTGGTCGAGAAGACCGGCATCCCCTACCTGCCGATGTCGATGGCCAAGGGCCTGCTGCCCGACACGCACGCGCAATCGGCCGCGGCCGCGCGCTCCTATGTGCTGCAGGAGGCCGACGTGGTGATGCTGGTCGGCGCTCGCCTCAACTGGCTGCTGTCGCACGGCAAGGGCAAGACCTGGGGCCAGGACAAGGGCGCCAAGCAGTTCATCCAGATCGACATTTCGCCGACCGAGATCGACAGCAACGTGGCCATTGCGGCGCCGGTGATCGGCGACATCGGCTCCTGCGTCGCGGCGCTGCTCGCGGGCGTGGATGCCAAGTGGGCCAAGCCGCCGGCCGAATGGACCGGCGCCATTGCCGAGCGCAAGGACAAGAACCTGTCGAAGATGGCTGTGACGCTGGCCGCGCGTCCGTCGCCGATGAACTTCCACAGCGCGCTGAGCGTGATCCGCGACCAGGTGAAGGCACGGCCCGACGCCATCGTGGTGAACGAAGGCGCCAACACGCTGGACTTCGCGCGCAGCATCGTCGACATGTACGAGCCGCGCAAGCGCCTGGACGTCGGCACCTGGGGAATCATGGGCATCGGCATGGGCTTTGCCGTGGCCGCCGCGGTGGTCACCGACAAGCCGGTGATCGCCATCGAGGGCGACAGCGCCTTCGGCTTCAGCGGCATGGAGGTGGAGACCATCTGCCGCTACAACCTGCCGATCTGCATCGTGGTGTTCAACAACAACGGCGTCTACCGCGGCACCGACGTGAACGCCAGCGGCACGCCCGACGTGGCACCGACCGTGTTCGTCAAGAACGCCCGCTACGACAAGCTGATGGAGGCATTCGGCGGCGTGGGCGTCAACGCCACCACGGCGGACGAACTGCAGAAGGCGCTGGCAGAAGCCGTCGCCTCGCGCCGTCCGACCCTGATCAACGCCGTCATCGACGAGACGGCCGGAACGGAAAGCGGCCGGATCACCAGCCTCAATCCGAGCACGGCCAAGAAAAAGCAGCAGTAATCCAAGGCAACCCAGGAGTTATCGATATGAGCAACAAACCCCTCAACGGCATCAAGATCATCGACTTCACGCACGTGCAAGCCGGTCCCGCGTGCACCCAGATGCTGGCCTGGTTCGGCGCCGACGTGATCAAGGTCGAGCGCCCCGGCGCCGGCGACGTCACCCGCAGCCAGCTGCGCGACATCCCGAACGTCGACGCGCTGTACTTCACCATGCTGAACAGCAACAAGCGCTCGATCACGCTGGACACGAAGAAGCCCGACGGCAAGGCCGTGCTGGAAAAGATGATCCGCGAATCCGACGTGCTGGTGGAAAACTTCGGTCCCGGCGCGCTGGACCGCATGGGCTTCACCTGGGAACGCATCCAGGAGCTGAACCCCAAGATGATCGTCGCCTCGGTCAAGGGCTTCAGCGACGGCCACCACTACGAAGACCTGAAGGTGTACGAGAACGTGGCGCAGTGCGCCGGCGGCGCCGCCTCCACCACCGGCTGGTGGAAGGGCGAGAACTCGGCCCCGACGATCTCGGCCGCGGCGCTGGGCGATTCGAACACCGGCATGCACCTGGCCATCGGCATCCTGACGGCCATCATCGGCCGCCAGCAGACCGGCAAGGGCCAGAAGGTGGCCTGCTCGATGCAGGACGCCGTGCTCAACCTGTGCCGCGTGAAGATGCGCGACCAGCAGCGCCTGGACAGCGTCGGCTACCTGGAGGAGTACCCGCAGTACCCGCACGAAATGGACGCCTTCAAGGACGGCGTGGTGCCGCGCGGCGGCAATGCCGGCGGCGGCGGCCAGCCGGGCTGGATCTTGAAGTGCAAGGGCTGGCAGACGGACCCCAACGCCTACATCTACTTCACGGTGCAGGGCCACGCCTGGGACCCGATCTGCGATGCGCTCGGCAAGCCCGAGTGGAAGACCGATCCGGACTACATGACCCCCAAGGCTCGCCAGCCGCACATCGACCAGATCTTCGCCACCATCGAGGACTTCATCAAGGACAAGACCAAGTTCGAGGCGGTCGACATCTTCCGCAAGCACGACATCCCGTGCGCCCCGGTGCTGTCGATGAAGGAACTGCTGCACGACGAGTCGCTTCGCAAGAGCGGCTCCATCGTCGAAGTGCCGCACAAGGAGCGCGGCAGCTACTGGACCATCGGCAGCCCGATCAAGTTCTCGGACCTGAAGCCCGAGGTCACCGCCTCGCCGCTCCTGGGCGAGCACACCGAACAGGTGCTGGCCGAGCTGGGCTACACCCAGGCACAGATCGACAACCTGAAAGAATCGAAGGCCGTCTAGCGGACCCGACCGGACCCGTCCGCCTGTGAGCAGGCGGGCGGGCCGGGACATGACATGAAGCGCCAGAGGTAAACATGCAAGCGAACGTAGATTTCAAGCAGCTCGTCGAAGGCGCCGGCGACGCGATCATGGTGTGCGATGCCAAGGGCGCGATCACGCTCTGGAACCGCGCGGCCGAGCGCATCTTCGGCTTCACCGAAGCCGAGGCCCTGGGCCAGTCGCTCGACATGATCATTCCCCAGCGGCAGCGCCAGCGGCACTGGGACGGCTACAACAAGACCATGGAAACCGGCATCACCAAGTACGGTGCCGATCTGCTGCGCGTACCCGCGCTGCACAAGGACGGGCACACGCTGTCGATCGCCTTCACGGTGTCGATGCTGTTCTCGGAAAATCGTGAAGTCACGGGCATCGTTGCCATCGTGCGAGACGAAACCGCCCGGTTTGCCGAGGAGCGTAAATTGCGCGCTCGTCTGCAAGAAGCAGAGACCACGATCAAAGGAGACAGCTGATGAGCAAGGCACTTGAGGGCGTTCGCATTCTCGATTTCACCCATGTCCAGTCCGGCCCCACCTGCACGCAGCTGCTGGCGTGGTTCGGCGCCGACGTGATCAAGGTGGAGCGCGCCGGCGAAGGCGACGCAACGCGCGGCCAGCTGCGCGACATTCCCGGCGTGGACAGCCTCTACTTCACGATGCTGAACCACAACAAGCGCTCGATCACGCTCGACACCAAGAAGCCCAAGGGCAAGAAGGTGCTCGACACGCTGATCAAGACCTGCGACGTGCTGGTGGAGAACTTCGCACCCGGCGCGCTCGACCGCATGGGCATCACCTGGGCCCACATCCAGGAACTCAATCCGCGCATGATCGTGGCGTCGGTCAAGGGCTTTGGTCCCGGCAAGTACGAGCATTGCAAGGTCTACGAGAACGTGGCCCAGTGCGCCGGCGGCGCGGCCTCGACCACGGGCTTCGAGGACGGCCCGCCGGTGGTCACGGGCGCGCAGATCGGCGACAGCGGCACCGGCCTGCACCTGGCGCTGGGCATCGTGGCGGCGCTCTACCAGCGCAACAGCACGGGCCGCGGCCAGCAGGTGCTCGCGCCCATGCAGGACGCGGTGCTGAACCTCTGCCGCGTGAAGATGCGCGACCAGCAGCGGCTGGAACGCACCGGCACCATGCACGAGTACCCGCAGTACCCCGACGGCAAGTTCGGCGATGCGGTGCCTCGCGCGGGCAACGCCTCGGGCGGCGGCCAGCCGGGCTCCATCCTCAAGTGCAAGGGCTGGGAGACCGACCCCAACGCCTACATCTACTTCATCACGCAAGGCGCGGTGTGGCCGGCCGTGTGCAAGGTCATCGGCGAGGAAGGCTGGATCACCGACGAGGCCTACGCCACGCCGGCGGCTCGGCTGCTGCACCTGAAGCCGATCTTCGCGCGCATCGAGCAATGGACCATGACCAAGGACAAGTTCGAGGCCATGGACATCCTCAACCAGTACGACATTCCGTGCGGGCCGATTCTTTCGATGAAGGAGATCGCCGCCGATCCGTCGCTGCGCGAGACCGGCACCATCGTCGAGGTGGACCACCCGGCGCGGGGCAAGTACCTCACGGTGGGCAACCCCATCAAGATGTCCGACAGCCCGACCGAGGTCACGCGCTCGCCGCTGCTCGGCGAGCACACCGAAGAAGTGCTGATGCAGCTGGGCTACACGGCGGGCGACGTGGAAGCGCTGCGCGCCGAGGGTGTGATCTGAGCCAGGGCGCGGCTATTTATTGAATGGCAATAAGGCGCGGGCGGCCGGTGCGCCCGCGACGGGAATTCATTGCCAGCAATGTATAACTTATAGCAAATGCATTCAATAAAATAGTTTAACTATTATTTATCGATCAACGAATCTACATTTTGATCATGCCGAACAACAAATCATTTGTCGCCCGGCGTTCAATTTCTAGGAGAAATTTCATGATCGATGAATTGCCAATTCAATACTGGAGCAGCGAAACCGAGCGCAACGCCTACAACGCGGCGTTCTATGAACTGGGTTTCCGCTGGCATTGGGACCGCGAGATCTACTGCCAGCTGCTGCGCCAGAGCCAGGATGGCATCGAGCGCGTCTGCCGTTACCTGAACGACCACCAGCCGCACCTGCTGCGCGCC
Source organism: Variovorax sp. OAS795 (assembly GCF_040546685.1). Taxonomy (NCBI): domain Bacteria; kingdom Pseudomonadati; phylum Pseudomonadota; class Betaproteobacteria; order Burkholderiales; family Comamonadaceae; genus Variovorax; species Variovorax sp. OAS795. The sequence goes on along the minus strand of NZ_JBEPOH010000001.1, from coordinate 5,068,092 downwards.
TACGACGCCAAATTCCTCGCCGAGGTGATCGAGCAGAAGAAGGAAGCGCATCAAAAGCGCGAGCTGGACGCCAGCGCCACCAAAAAGCGCTATTTCAACTGGGCCGAAACCCGCGGCGCCGAACTGGGCGCCTGAATTGCCATGAATATCCACGAATACCAGGGCAAGGAAGTCTTGCGCAAATACGGCGTGCCCACGCCGCGTGGATATGCATGTTTTTCGCCCGACGAAGCGGCCGATGCGGCCACCCGCCTGGGCGGCCGGGCATGGGTGCTGAAGGCGCAGATCCATGCCGGCGGCCGCGGCAAGGGCGGCGGTGTCCGGCTCGCCTGGTCGGCGGCCGAAGTGCGGCGCCATGCGGACGAGTTGCTGGGCATGACGCTCAAGACGCACCAGACGGGCCCTGAAGGCCGGTTGGTGAAGCGCCTGCTGGTCGAGGAGAGCGTGGAGATCGAGAAAGAGTTCTACCTCGGCATGACGATCGACCGCGATTCGCGCCGCGTGGCCTTGATGGCCTCGAGCGAAGGTGGCATGGACATCGAGGACGTGGCGGCGCGCACGCCGGAAAAGATCCGCAAGCTGTTCATCGACCCGGCCACGGGCGTGAAGGCGGCGGAGGCGGACGGCATTGCGCGCGACATCGGTTTCTCGGGCAAGTCGCTGCTGCAGGTGCGCACGCTGGTGCAGAACCTCTACCAGGCTTTCGATGCGTGCGATGCGTCGCTGGCCGAGATCAACCCGCTGGCGCTGACGCGCGACGGCCGCGTGATGGCGCTGGATGCGAAGTTCAATTTCGATTCGAACGCGCTGTTCCGCCAGCCCGAGATTGCCGCGATGCGCGACCTCGACGAGGAAGACCCGGTAGAGGTCGAGGCCTCGAAGTTCGACCTTTCGTACATCCCGCTGGACGGCAACATCGGCTGCCTGGTGAACGGTGCGGGGCTCGCGATGGCGACGATGGACGCGATCAAGTTGTATGGCGGATCGCCGGCCAATTTTCTCGACGTGGGCGGCGGCGCCACGGCCGAGAAGGTGACGGAAGCCTTCAAGCTGATGCTGCGCAACCCGAACCTGCGCGCCATCCTGGTCAACATCTTCGGCGGCATCATGAAGTGCGACGTGATCGCGCGGGGCATCGTCGCGGCGGCGCGTGTAGTGCAGTTGTCGGTGCCGCTCGTGGTGCGCATGAAGGGCACCAACGAGAGCCTCGGGAAGACCATCCTCGGGCAGTCGGGCCTGGCGATCATCCCGGCCAACGACATGGGCGATGCGGCCCGGACGGTCGTGGCTGCTGCGCGGCGGGGGAGCTAGTTTGAAAACCGCCTCCTTGATTCATCGCGTTGGGTTTCGGGCACTGTGTTCAGGGCGCGCTCCCGCCGACGGCGTGCTCTGCTCCGCGAATGTCCCCCGGCGCGGCCTAGGGCCGCAGGCCTCCTCCTTTATTTCGCTGCGCAGAGCACACCATCGACGTGACCGCTCAGCGCAGCGGTCGATCGGCCAGCACAACGACAGCGCCCTGTGTGCGCAGGGCGCCGGGTGCTCCCCGCAGCGAAATAAAGGAGGAGGGCGAAGCCCGGGGGACATTCGCGGAGGGGAGTACCCGGTGGCCTGTGCACGCGCCCTGAACAAGGGCCCTGAACAACATCGCCAAGAACAACAGCGCCAAGAACAAAAAACGGAGAGCTGAAGATGTCCATCCTCATCAACAAGCACACCCGCGTCATCACACAAGGCATCACGGGAAAGACAGGCCAGTTCCACACCGCCATGTGCCGCGACTACGGCAACGGACAGAAGTGCTTCGTCGCCGGTGTGAACCCCAACAAGGCGGGCAAATCCTTCGACGGCGTTCCCGTGTTCGGCACCGTCGAGGAAGCCAAGGCCGAAACCGGCGCCACCGTCTCCGTCATCTACGTGCCGCCCCCCTTCGCCGCCGCGGCCATCGACGAAGCCGTCGATGCAGGCATCGGGCTGGTCGTGTGCATCACCGAAGGCATTCCCGTGCGCGACATGATCCGCACCCGCCATCGCATGGAGGGCAGCAAGACCCTGCTGCTCGGCCCCAATTGTCCGGGCCTCATCACGCCCGACGAAATCAAGATCGGCATCATGCCCGGCCACATCCACCAGAAGGGCCGCATCGGCGTGGTCTCGCGCTCGGGCACGCTCACCTACGAGGCCGCGAGCCAGCTGGCCGCCTTTGGCATCGGGCAGTCGACCGTGGTGGGCATCGGCGGCGATCCGGTCGGCGGGCTGCGGCACATCGACGTGCTGAAGATGTTCAACGACGACCCGCGCACCGACGCCGTGATCATGGTCGGCGAGATCGGCGGCAACGACGAGGAGACCTGCGCGCGCTGGATCAAGGACCACATGCACAAGCCCGTGGTCGGCTTCATTGCCGGCGCCAGCGCACCGCCCGGCAGGCGCATGGGCCATGCGGGCGCCATCGTCTCGGGCGGCAAGGGAACCGCGAAGGAAAAGCTGGCGGTCATGAGGGAGTGCGGCATCCACGTGACCGACAACCCGGCCGAAATGGGGAAGCTGCTCGCGTCGCTCGTGATCCCCGACTACCTGCCGTTCGACTGAGCCCTTCGCAAACACATTCCAACAGAACCAAAGGCCAGACATGCAACAGCAACCACAGCAATGGGTCCGTTTCGAACACGGCGGCGAAACCGGCTTCGGCACACTCGTGGGCGATGCCGTGCACGAGCACCGCGGCAACATGTTCGATCGCCCCGAACCCACCGGCCGCGTGTTCGTGCTGGCCGGCGTGCGGCTGCTCACGCCCACCGAGCCGACCAAGGTCATCGCGCTGTGGAACAACTTCCACGCGCTGGGCGAGAAGCTCAAGCTGCCGGTGCCTGCGGAGCCGCTGTACCTGCTGAAGGCGCCCAACTCCTACCTCGCGCCCGGCGCCGACATCCGCAAGCCCCTGTGCGACGGCAAGGTGGTGTTCGAGGGCGAGCTCGGCATCGTCATCGGCAAGACCTGCACCGCCGTGCCCGAGGCCGAGGCGCTCGGCCATGTGTTCGGCTACACCTGCGCCAACGACGTGACGGTGGCCGACATCCTGAACCGCGACGCGTCGTTCACCCAGTGGGTGCGGGCCAAGGGCTTCGACACCTTCTGCCCGATGGGCCCGGTGGTGGCCACCGGCCTCGACCCCGCGACGCTCACCGTGACCACCCGCCTCAACGGCGAAGTCCGGCAGGACTACCCGATCAGCGACATGCGCTTTTCGGTCCAGCAACTCGTGAGCCTGATCTCCCTCGACATGACGCTGAACCCCGGCGACGTGATCCTGTGCGGCACTTCCATCGGCGTCGGCTCGATGAAGCCCGGCAGCCTTGTCGAAGTGGAGATCGGCGGCATCGGCAGGCTCGGCAACCGCTTCGGCTGAGCCCTGCCCGCTCGCAAAGAATCATCAACTTGGGGATCGACATGAAGATAGCAGTCATCGGAGCGGGCGCCATCGGCGGCCTGGTGGGCGCCAAGCTCGCCCTGGCCGGCGAGGACGTGACGTTCATCGTGCGTGGAAAAAACCTCGACGCCATCGCCACCAACGGCTTCAAGCTCATCGGCGCCGACGGCGTGGAGCAGGTGGCGCTCAATGTGAAAGCCACCGACCGCTACGACCAGGCAGGGCCGCAGGACATCGTCATCCTCGCGATGAAGGCGCACCAGGTCGAGGCCGTGGCGAGCGACGTACCCAAGCTGTTCGGTCCCGAGACGGTGGTGGTGACGATGCAGAACGGCATCCCGTTCTGGTACTTCCACAACCATGGCGGCGCGCTGGCGGGCACGCCGGTGCGCAGCGTCGACCCGACGGGCCTGGTGGCCGCAAAGGTCCCGGCGGAGCGCGTCATCGGCTGCGTGGTGTACCCGGCGTCGGAGCTGATCGCGCCGGGCGTGGTGAAGCACATCGAGGGCGACCGCTTCCCGGTCGGCGAGCTCGACGGCTCGTCGAGCGAGCGCGTGAACCGCGTGTCGGCCTGCTTCGGCGCGGCCGGCTTCAAGGCACCGGTGCTCGACAACATCCGCGCCGAGATCTGGCTCAAGCTCTGGGGCAACCTGACCTTCAACCCGATCAGCAGCCTCTCGCATTCGACCTTGGTCGACATCTGCCAGTACCCGCCTTCGCGCGAGCTGGCCGCCGCGATGATGCGCGAGGCGCAGGCCGTGGCGCACAAGCTGGGCATCGAGTTCCGCGTGACGCTGGACAAGCGCATTGCCGGCGCGGAGAAGGTCGGCAAGCACAAGACCTCGATGCTGCAGGACGTGGAGGCGGGCCGTGCGCCGGAGATCGATGCGCTGGTGGGTGCCGTGGTCGAGCTGGCCCGGCTCACCGAGACCCCGACGCCGCACATCGACACCGTGTATTCCCTCGTCAAGCTGCTGGCGCGTACGATGGAAGAACAGCGCGGCCGGGTTTGCCTTCACGAGATGGCGAGCTAGCTCTTTTCAGGCTGCGCCCTTTGCGCCGTGCGCGCTGTGATCGATCGATGAAATGGAACGGATGATGCGACGTACACGCAGCGCGAAGATCGTGGCCACCCTCGGCCCAGCCACCACCGACGAGCCCGCCATCCGGGCCTTGTTCGAACGCGGGGTCGACATGTTCCGGCTGAACTTCAGCCACGGCACGCAGCACGACCATGCGCGCCGGCTCGACACGATCCGCCGGCTGGAGCAGGAGTTCGGCCGGCCGATCGGCGTGCTGCTCGACCTGCAGGGGCCGAAGCTGCGGCTCGGCACCTTCGAAGGCGGACGCGCGCAGCTCGATGCGGGGTCGCGCTTTCGCCTGGACATGGACAAGGCGAGCGGCAGCGCGCGCCGCGCGCCGCTGCTGCATCCGGAGATCTTTGCGGCATTGCAGGTCGGCACCGAGCTGCTGCTGGACGACGGCAAGCTGCGGCTGCGCGTGGACAGCCATGGCGCCGACTTTGCCGAAACCACGGTGCTGGTCGGCGGCCCGATCTCCGACCGCAAGGGCGTCAACGTGCCGAGCGTGCTGCTGCCGATCTCGCCACTCACGCCCAAGGACCTGGACGACCTGGCCTGCGGCCTGGCCATGGGCGTGGACTGGGTGGCGCTTTCCTTCGTGCAGCGCCCCGAGGACATCGAGGAGGCGCGCGCCATCATCGGCACGCGCGCCTGGATCATGGCCAAGCTCGAGAAGCCCGCGGCCATCGATCACCTGGACGCGATCGTCGACCTGTGCGATGGCGTCATGGTGGCGCGCGGCGACCTCGGCGTGGAACTGCCGCCCGAACGCGTGCCCGAGCTGCAGCGCCTCATCGTGCGTGCCTGCCGCAAGCGCGGCAAGCCGGTGGTGGTGGCCACGCAGATGCTCGAATCGATGATTGCCGCGCCGGTGCCCACGCGCGCCGAAGTGTCCGACGTGGCCACCGCGGTCTACGACGGCGTGGACGCGGTCATGCTGTCGGCCGAATCGGCCTCGGGCAAATACCCGTTCGAAGCGGTGGCCATGATGGACCGCATCATCTCGCGCGTGGAAGCCGATGCGTCGTACCGCATCGGCATCGACGCCACGCACGAGGCCTCGCTGTCGACCACCGCCGATGCGGTCTGCGCCTCGATGCGCCAGGTGGCCGCGCTGCTCGCGCCCGCCGCCACTGTCACCTACACCTCGTCGGGCTTCACCAGCCTGCGCGCCGCGCGCGAGCGGCCGGCCGTGCCCATATTGAGCCTCACGCCCGACATCGCCACCGCGCGCCGCATGGCGATGGTCTGGGGCGTGCATGCGGTGCTGGTCGACGATGTGCACGACGTGGCCGAGATGATCGAATGCGCCTGCCGCGTCGCCTGCACCGAGGGCTTCGCCAGCGCGGGCAGCGACGTGGTGGTGGTGGCCGGCCTGCCGTTCGGGCTCTCGGGAACGACCAACCTGCTGCACGTCGCGCGCATACCGTAGGCGGCGCTCGCGCGCGCGCGGCGTGGTGCGCAGTACGATGCCGGCTCGATTGCAGCAACCTTTTCCCGAATGAAGCACGCGACCCTGCGCCAGTTGAAAGTCTTCGAAGCGGTGGCGCGCTTGCTGAGCTTCTCGCGCGCGGCGGAAGAGCTCCATCTCACGCAGCCGGCCGTGTCCACGCAGGTGCGCAAGCTCGAGGAGCACGCGGGCAATGCGCTGTTCGAGCAGTTCGGCAAGAAGATCTACCTGACCCCCGCGGGCACCGAGCTGCTGCAGATCAGCCGCGCGATCATCCAGCAGTTCGAGGCGGCCGAGAACGCGATGCTGCAGTTCAACGGCGTCTCGGGCGGCAAGCTCAACGTGGGCGTGATCAGCGCGGGCGATTATTTCTTTCCGCGCCTCTTGGTGGAGTTTGCGAGCCGGCACCGCGGCGTGACGCTCAACTTCACGGTGCACAACCGCGAGGGGCTCATGACGCACATCGCGGAGAACCTCACCGACCTCGCGATCATGGTGCGCCCGCCGACCGGCCTGGACACCATCAACCAGCCGTTCGCGCCGCACCCCTATGTGATCGTCGCGGCGCCCAACCATCCGCTGGTGGGCGCGCCCAGGATTCCGTTAAAGCGGCTGATGCGCGAGCCCTTCGTGGTGCGCGAGAAGGCCTCCGACACCTGGCATTCGATGGAAGAGGGCTTTGGCGGCGACTTGAGCGGCATCAACATCGCGATGGAGATCCGCAGCACCGAGACCATCAAGCAGGCCGTGATCGCGGGCATGGGCGTGAGCTTCGTGTCGGCGCACACCATCAGCCAGGAGACCCGCGCCGGCAGCCTGCGGGTGCTCGACGTGGAGGGCTTCCCGCTGATGCTCAACTGGTACGTGGTGCACCGGCGCAACAAGCGGCTGCCGCCGGTGGCACAGGCCTTCAAGGACTTTCTGCTCGCCGACGGGCCGGCGCTCATTTCGCAGATCGTGCCCTTCGACTCCGGGGCCTGAAAAAAACAAAGGGAAGGTGCATGGCACACCTTCCCTTGCGAGGGGCGAACCCCGGAAGCAATCAGCGAGCGCGTGCGCCGGCGGAGCGCTTCAGCGCGGCGCGCGCGGCCTTCGCGAAGATCACGATCGGCATGGCGGCGATGAGGCTGCGCAGGGTCTCGTTGGCGGCGAGCGAGGCGGTGTTCTTGAGGGCGTTGGAATTCACTGCTGTGTTGTTCATGGAGCGCTCCGAAAAGTTGAAGAGACTGAGAGGGATTATAGGGTTTACCCCTAAGTCCGGCAAACCCTCTTTTTGCTGCTTCCCCATTGGAGAAATCACATGCCCTCAGCGGCGAAGGTTCTCTGGAACTTGACTGCGGTCAAGAGCTTTTGGGGCGCTCCGTCCGACAGTCGTTCTCGCGCGGATACCGGCCGATGGACAGGCCGGGCCGCCGACCGACTTCGTCGGACCTAAACACAACATGAAGACAAAGGAACACCCATGACTCGGCCTACGCCAACGATCGCCGGTGCCAACCCGGCGCTGTATCCCCCTGCAGGAACCCACGGCGCCACAGCGACTCGATCGGAGGCCTACCGATGGGGCCAGCTGCTGATCGGCATCGTGTGCATGGCGATGATCGCCAACCTGCAGTACGGATGGACCCTCTTCGTCAATCCCATTGCAGAGAAACATGGCTGGAGCCGTGCGGCGATCCAGGTCGCCTTCACGATCTTCGTGCTCACCGAAACGTGGCTCGTGCCCATCGAAGGCTACCTGGTCGATCGCTTCGGCCCGCGGCCGGTGGTGCTGGTGGGCGGCATCCTCTGCGGCCTGGGCTGGGTGATCAACTCCTTCGCCAACACGCTGCCGCTGCTCTACATTGCGGCGGCCATCGGCGGCATCGGCGCGGGCGCGGTGTACGGCACCTGCGTGGGCAATGCGCTGAAGTGGTTCCCCGACCGGCGCGGCCTTGCGGCGGGCATGACGGCCGCAGGCTTCGGTGCGGGCTCGGCGATCACGATCATCCCCATCTCCGCGATGATCAGGTCGAGCGGCTACGAGTCGGCCTTTCTCTACTTCGGCATCGGGCAGGGGCTGATCGTGTTCCTGCTGGCCTGGGCGCTGACCCGCGCACCCGACCATGCCAAGAGCTCGAACAGCCGCAACGTGCAGCAGTCGCAGCGCGACTACGCGCCTTCCGAGGTGCTGCGCTCGCCGGTCTTCTGGGTGATGTACGCGATGTTCGTGATGGTGGCCGCGGGCGGGCTGATGGCCACGGCACAGCTGGCGCCGATCGCGCAGGACTTCAAGATCATGGACGTGCCGGTCAACATCATGGGCCTGGTGCTGCCGGCGCTGACTTTCGCGCTCGCGATCGACCGCGTGCTCAACGGGCTCACGCGGCCTTTCTTCGGCTGGGTGTCCGACAAGATCGGCCGCGAGCAGACGATGTTCATCGCCTTCGCGCTCGAATCGGTGGGCATCCTGATGCTCTACCACTACGGCCACAACCCGATCCTGTTCGTCGTGCTCACCGGCATCGTGTTCTTTGCCTGGGGCGAGATCTACAGCCTCTTTCCCTCGACCTGCGCCGACACCTTCGGCTCGAGGTACGCGGCATCGAACGCCGGCATGCTCTACACCGCGAAGGGCACGGCCTCGCTGCTGGTGCCGCTGTCGAGCGTGCTGGCCGCGTCCACCGGCAGCTGGCAGGCCGTGTTCATTGCCGCAAGCGCGGTCAATGCCGCCGCCGCGCTCCTCGCATGGTTCGTCCTGCGGCCGATGCGCCGCAAGCACATCGAAGCGAGCCGGCTTTCGTCGTAGGCCGCGGACATCGGCCCGGCGCCGTTCAGCGCAGGCCGATGCGCGAGGCGCGGGCGCGCAGCACCTCGGCCTGCGCCGGATCGGTGGTTTCGATGTTGTCCGCCGCAACCTGCAGTGAACGCATCTGCTCGACCTCTCCGATGATCTTGCCGGGGCTCAGCAGGGCCTCGGCGAGCATCAGGGTTTCGTCGAGAAGGGCCTTGAGCGCGTCGGCAAGGCTGTCCGTGGCGCTGCTGTGGAAGGGTTCGCGAAGGGCGGTCATCGGTCAACTCCTGGTTGCTTTGGATGCCTCGATCTTCAGCTTGCGTTCGCATCAAGTAAAACGATATTAATTGCCGGATGGCTGCAAAAATAATGCACTGAAAACGCTGCCGGCATGGACATCAATCTCGCCCGAACCTTCCTCGCGATCGTGGACACGCGCAGCTTCCAGCGCGCGGCCGAGCGGCTGCACGTCACGCAAACCTCGGTGAGCGCGCGCGTGCGAACGCTGGAGGAACTGCTGGGCCGCCCGCTCTTCGTGCGCAACAAGGCGGGCGCGGTGCTGACTGCCGCGGGGGAGCAGTTCCTGCCGCACGCCACCATGCTGGTCCAGGTGTGGGAGCGCGCACGGCAACAGGTCGCGGTGCCGAGCGGCAGCCGCGCCGTGCTGGCCATCGGATGCGAGATCAGCCTGTGGGATCCGCTGCTGCTGCAATGGCTGCTGTGGATGCGCACCGCCGCGCCGCAGCTGGCCATTCGCACCGAGGTGGGCTTTCCGCACGACCTGCTCGACAAGGTGGCCGCGGGCGTGCTCGACATCGCTATTGCCTACGCGCCGCAGCAGCGGCCTGGCCTGCGCGTGGAATTGCTCATCGAGGAGAAGCTGGTCATGGTCACCACCGCGGAACACCCGCGCGTGCCGCGGCCGGCGGACTATGTGTACGTCGATTGGGGTCCGGAGTTCGCGGCGCAGCATGGCCTGGCCTTTCCGGAGCTTTCGAATGCCGCGGTGAGCGCGGGGCTGGGCCCGCTCGGGCGCGAGTACCTGCTGGCGGCGGGCGGCACCGGCTACTTCCGCCACGACGTGGTGCAAAGCCATCTCGAATCGGGCCGGCTGCGGCGCGTGCCCGGCACGCCGGAGTTCCTGTATCCGGCCTATGCGGTGTATGCGGTGGGCGCCGACGCCGCCATCGTGGACCCCGCGCTCCAGGGGCTGCGGCAGGTCGTCAAGGCCAAGCCTCCAGCCTAGCCGGATGGCAAGCTCAGTTGGTGCAAGTCAGGTGGCGAGCATGTGCCTTGCGCGCTCCACGCGCTCGCGGTGCGACTGGAGCAGCAACTCGTAGTACAGGCACAGCGGCATGGCGATGAACACCATGCCCGCGACGTAGATGATCAGGCTCATGAGCGGAAAGTCGTCGCCTCCCCAGTAGGGAATGGACGCGGCCAGTGCGCCGGTGGCGATGACCGCGATCACGCACTGCAGCGTGTTGCGCAAGAACGTGGTTCGCGAGTAGCCCGGAGGGTCGTACTTCTGACCGTCCACCGGGGAACACTCGCCCTTGTCTCCATCATCGTCCATCGTCGTTCCTTGTGAGAGGGCGTCGATGATTCTTATCCTGTGGATTTGCGCGGTCAAGGCGGCAGACCCGGACCTCAGTCGTACTTCAGGGTGTAGATCAGGTCGAGCCCGCTGGTCTGTCCGGCCTGTCCACGCAGCGTGAGTCGCTTCGTCAGGTCGTAGAAGATGAAGATGGTGCCGAAGGTGCCGCCCACGCTGCGCTCGTAGGTCAGGTAGAAGTCCTTCGACAGCCGCTTGCCGAGCGTGACGGCCGACTCGCGCAGGTCGCCGCCGTTGCCGGGCCCCTTGAAGCCCAGTTCGTCGAGGCCGAAGCGGCTTGCGAGGCCGCCGCTGCTGCCGCCCTTGCCGAGTTGGCCGATCACCGCGAGCGCCGCCTGCTGCAGCAGCGCCGATTCGCCGCCGCTGGTGGCCGAGGCGCGTCCCAGCACCACCCAAGAAAGCGTCTCGGCGTCGGACAGCGCGGGTTCGGAGTAGAGCTTGACGCGCGGCGACTGCGCGGTGCCCGTGATCTGCACGCCGGCCCGCTGCGAGATGTTCGGGCGGATCGCGAGGATGTCGAGCGATGGATTGTCGAACGGCCCGTTGAAGCGCGCGACGCCGGTCTCCACGTCGAGCTGCTGCCCGTAGGCGCGGTACTGGCCCTTCACGGTCTTGACTTCACCGGTGATGCGCGGCGGCGCATTGAGCTTGGTGCTGCGGATCTCCAGGTCGCCTTCGAGCCGCGTGGTGATGCCGCGCCCCTGCACCGCGAAGTCGTCGCCCAGGTCGAAGTTGACCGCAATGTCGGGCGGCTTGGCGGTCTCGGGCCGCGCGGCCCGCGCCTCGTTGCTCGCGGCGTCGCGCCGGGCCTGCTCGGCCGCCTCGCGGTCCTTGGCGGCCGATCGCACGACCACATCGGTGCCCAGGCTCGGCGCGGTTTCGTCGGGCAGGATGATCACCGCGCGGTCGGTCCTGAGCTTGCCGCGCACGCTGAACTGGCCGCCGTCGAGCCGGGCCTGCAGGTTGCCCGAGAGCGTGACCTGGCGATCGGTGCGCACCAGCACGCGCAGCGCGCGCAAGTCGGCTTGCAGCGCCATGCGGATGCCGGTGCCCGATGCGCCGGCCGCGCCCCAGCCGATGTCGCCGCGCGCCGAGAGCGAGCCGCCATCGACGCCGGCCTGGCTGGCCGCGGTGCTGCGGTTGCCGCTCTGGCCCCCGATGCGCACGTTGCTGCCGCTGCCGCCCTTGAGCGTGAATTCGGCGACCTCGATGCGCGTGCCCGTGAGCGTGGCGCGCAGGCGCCCGTCGCGCAGGTCCAGCCCTTCGACCGGCGCGCGCAGCGCGAGCTTGTCGGCACCCAGCGTGCCGTTCCAGCGCGGCGTGGCGCGGTTGCCCGAGAGCACGGCATCGGCGTCCAGCGTGCCCGCCACGCGCCAGCCCGGCGGCGCGAGCATCGACCACACGCCCAGGTTCGGCAGCGTGGCCTTGATGTTGCCGGCCAGCGGCGCATCGGCGGCCCACTGCCAGCCCTCGCCGCGCCGCTGCATGCGCGTGTTGAGCTCGGCATTGATCTTGCCCGCGCGTTCGCTGTCCCAGGCCAGCGTGGCGCGCACCGCATCGCCTTGCGCATCGAGCCGCAGTTCGGCCTGCCGCAAACCCGCGGGCGTGCTGGGCGCGGCTGCGCCTGGCGCGGCGCCCGAGTTCATCGTGCGCTCGCTGGCCGTGCCGGTGCCGCGGCTCGTGATGCGCGTGACCAGCGCGGCCTCGCCGGCCTGCACGCGGATGTCGCCGCTCTGGCGCGCGAGCCGCGCATGGGCGCGCAGCGTGTCGCCGGCATCGATGTCCCAGTCGCCGTCGAACATCAGGTCGCCGCTCACGCCCAGTTCGGCGAAGGTGGCGCTGGCGCCAAACGCCTCGGTCCATGCCATGGGAAGGCCTTGCAGCTTGCCCTTGGACTGCACGCGGAACGCCTGGTTGGGTGCCACGCCGCTGCGCGAGAAGCGCAGCGGCTGCCATTCGATGCGAACGGTGCCGGGCGAGGGTCCGCGCAGTGTGGCTGTGGCGGCGGAGGCTTCGACATCGAGGCGGCTCGCGGTGCCGCTGCCCGTGGCCTTGAGGGTGGCGTTGACTTCGCGGCCGAGTTCCAGGGTCCATGGCGCGGCGGTGGTGCCGAAGCGCGCGCTGTCCCAGGCTTGGAGGCGCAGGCTCGCCAGTGCGGCGCGCCACTCGCTGGGGCCCGCGAGGCCGCCGCTCGCGCGCGCATCGATCGTGAGCTTTTGCGGGCCGGTGCCGGCTTCGCCCTGCAGCGCGAGCGTGGCCTGGGCCAAGCTGCCGGCAAGGTCCGCACGCAGGTCCTTGAACTGCACCGTGGTGGCCGCGGCGTTGCCGTTCCCAATTCCGTTGCCGGTCGCGTCGCCCGCGGGCAGGCGCAGCGCGAGTTGCGGAACGGCCAGCAAGGCCTTCAGGCTGGGTTCCGCGATGCCGCGCTGGGCCGGCGCGGCAGGGTTCTTGAGCCGCCTCTGGATGGTCTGCCAGCCGCCTTGCCAGCTGGCATCGAGCCGCGCGGAACCCTTGGCCGCCTTGCCCGCGAACACCTTCGACAGCTGGGGCAGGCCTTCGATCCAGCGCTGCACTGCGGCAGCATCGTCGATGCGGGCCTTGATGTCGCCGCCGCCTTGCGCCGGTGCGATGCGGCCTTCGAGTTGCGCGGCGCCACCGGGCAGCGACAGGTCGAGCTTGCCGCTCGCGGCCTGCTCGGCCACGCGCACCTGCAGCTTGCCCTCGATGCGCGCGCCTTCGGCCTCCAGGCGCAGCGTGCGCAGGTCCAGCACCTGGCTTTTCCACTGGCCCTGGGCCAGCACGCGGTCCAGGCCGAAGCCGGGCATGGCCCTGCTGCCGGCACCGCCTTCGGCGCGCAGCGCCAGGTCGAAGCCGATGCTGTCGTCGCGCTGCTGCGCCGTGGCCGTGCCGCTGATCGGCGCGCCCGAGAGGTCGGTGTGCAGCTGGCCCGGCCGCACGCCGCGCACGTTGGCGCGAACCTGCCACGGCGCAGGCGCCGGGCTCCAGCTGCCCTGCGCCTCGATGCGGCCGCCGCCCGCGCGCAGCGTGGCTTCGGGAATGGTCCAGTTGGTGCCGTCGAAACTCACGCGCGCCTCGACCTGTTCGAGCGGCAATGCGCCCTTGTCCCACGGCCCGGGCACCGCGTTGCGGATGCTGGCCGAGGCCTGCCATGCGGCGGGGCCGGTGGCCGCGTCGGGCTGCAGTTCGACCGTGCCGGTGAGGCGTGTCCGCGGAGCGCCGGGCCAGAGCGCGGATGCGTCGACGTTGCCGAGATCGGCCTTGGCGTCGATCACCGGCTGCGGTGTCCAGGGCGCGATGTTCGCCTGCAGTTTCGCGGCCATCGGCGCCTCGGCGTCGGGCTCGACCGGCTTCAGTTCGGCCGCGACCTGGAGCCGCGCACCGCTGCCCGCGAGATTGCCCTTGATCGCGGCCTCGGCCAGCACGTCGATGCTGCGGCCTTCGGCCAGCGGCGCCTTCACGCGGCCGTTCAGCGTGGCGTCGAGCGCCATCGGCGCAGGCCCCTGCAGGTTCACGCGCGCGCTGTAGTGGCCTTCGGCAATGTCGACGCCCTTGACTTCGAGCTGGTGCTGCGCGGCGCCGTAGCGGTAGCTGCCCGTGAGCTGGCGGGCCTGCAGCGCGGGCGGACCGGTCCAACGCAGTTCGTCGATGCGGAAGGGAAACGCCACTTCGATGGGCAGCGCGAGCTGTTCGAGAGGCTCGGTGGGCGTATCGCTCGGCGGCCCGCGGCGCTCGACGAGGAGCTGCGCCGCATGCACCTCGCCGAGCTGCAGCTTGCGCTGGAACAGCGGCGCCAGCTGCCAGCCGATGTCGGCGTCGTGCACCTCGACGGCCAGTTTCTCGCTTTGCCAGCGCAGCCAGCCGATGCGTCCGCCCGTGCGCAGCGAACCCGTGACGCCGCGGCTTTCGAGCGACTGGCCGGCGGGCAGGTAGAGCGCGGCGCGCGCCAGCGCAAAGGCGAGCGACTGGTTGGAGCCGAGCCACCACCACGCGCCCGCGCCGATCACGAGCACCAGGGCCAACAGCCCCCCGACAGTCCAGCCCAGCGCGCGCAGCGCACGTCGCGTGCGGGAGCGCCGTGCGCGCGGCGCGGCGTCTGGCGGCTGGGGCTTGGGGTCGGTCTGCATCGAGGGCGCGCGCGTCAGAAGGTGAAGCCCAGGCGGAAGTGAAGCCGGAACTTCTTCGTGTCCACGCCGTAGGCCAGGTCGGCCTGCACGGGCCCGACCGGGCTGCGCCAGCGCGCACCGACGCCCAGGCCGACCTTCGGCTTGAGCTCGCCGGGCTTGTCGGCCACGGCGCCGGCGTCGACGAAGACGACGCTCTCCCATTCGGTGAGCTTGCCGTTGTGGACGAAGGGCCGCTGCCACTCGGCGCTCACCACGCCGAGGTAGCGGCCCGCGGTGATCTGGCCGTCGCTGCGCACGGTGCCGATCTGGCGGTAGCTGTAGCCGCGCACCGTGGTGTCGCCGCCGGTCAGGAACATCAGCGTGGAGGGGATCTGCGCGCTGGCCTTGGCGGACACCGCACCGCCTTCGGCGCGCAGCTGGATCCGGCTGCGGCGCGCCAGCGTGGCGGCGTCCTGGTCCTCTGCGAAGCCCACCGGCAGCACGCCGAGCCAGCGTGCATAGGTGCGCGTGAAAGGCAGCCGCTCGCCGGTCAGCGTGTAGCCCGCGGCCAGTTCGAGCGCCACGCCGAAGCCGCGCGTGGGCGCGGCGTTGTCGTCGAAATAGCGGCCGGTCCAGCCCCAGTTGGCGGTCACGGCCGAGGCCGACGGCGGCGCGTTGGTGCCGCGGTTCTGCGCGTAGTCGTATTGCAGGAAGTAGCTGCGGTCGATGTGCCCGCTCGACTTGCTGCGGCCGCTGCGCACGCGGCCGCTGTCGACCACATAGCTGCCGGAGGTCTCGCTCTTGAGCCCGGCCCCCGCGAACCAGCGCCATCCCCGATCGTCGGGAATCGCATTCCACTCGGTGGAGAGCGACTTGATGTCGGTGTCGACAGACAGGCGCGACACCGCCCGCCAGCCCAGCAGCGGCAGCTGGTTGTGGATGTGGTCGACCGAAAGCCGCGCCCCGCTGTCGGTCGTGAAGCCGGCGCCCAGCACCACCTTCTGCATCGGGGCTTCGCGCAGCTGGGCGATCACGGGCGCGGCCAGGGGCGTGCCGCTGTCGGTGTCGAGCGTGAGAAACACCGAGTCGTAGTAGCCGCTGCTGGCCAGCCGCTGCTGCGCATCGAGCAGCTTCTGCTGGTCGTAGTCGGTGCCGGTGGGAAGCTGTGCGATGCGGCGCGCGCCGTCGGCGCTGTAGCGCTCGGTGCCGCGAAGCACCAGCGGGCCGAAGCGGTAGGCCGGGCCTGACTGGTAGGTGACGCTGAGCCGGGCCTCCTGCCGGTCGGCATCGATCTCGGCGCGGCTCACCTCGATGCTGCCGGTGGGAAAGCGCTTGGCCGTGAGGCTGCGCAACGCGACGGCCTTGGCGTTGTCCCAGCCCTGCTGCGTGAAGGGCAGGCCGGGCCGCAGCGCCCAGGCGGTACGGATCGCGTCACGCTGCGCCTCCGCGGTGGGGTCGTCGGCAATCGCGCCGCCGTAGCTGAGCTGCACGTTGCTCACGCGCGTGGGCTCGCCGGGCTCCACGGTGATGACGATCTCGCGCGGGGCCTTGGTGCTGCCCGGTGTTTCGTTGAGCTCGAGTGTCAGCGTGGGCGTGAAGTAGCCCAGAGTGCCGAGCAGTTCGCGCGCATTGGCTTCGGCCGCCACCATGAGCCGCGAGATCTCGGTGGCACCGAGGTCGTCGAGCGTGCGGTAACGCTGGATCTCCAGGTGCAGCGCGAGGTAGTCGCGCACGGTGTCGGGCCCGCGCACGTCCACGGTGAAGGCATCGCGCGGGGGCCCTCGGGCGGCGTCCTTGCGGGTTTCGTCAGCGACCGTGTCGCCGCTGCGCACCAGGGCTGGGGAAGCGGTGTCCGCCGCGGCTTCTTTTTTCGGCAGCAAGCTGCATCCTTGCAAGAGCAGGACGCCGATAAAAAGCAATGCCGGCCACCACGCCGGCAGAAGGACTGGGACCACCCTGAACATGGGCGGATTTTGACAGCAAGGCGCGCCGGCTCCCGAAGCATCCGGAAACAGCGGCGGCGCGCGCACGCCGCCTTACTTCGAAAGCATGCGCATCGCGTCTTCGAGGCCGCGCAGCGTGAGCGGGTACATGCGGTTGGACATGAGCTGCTGCATCACGCCGATGCTCTGGCGGTATTGCCACACGCCCTGCGGCTCGGGGTTGATCCACGCGAACTTGGGAAAGGCGTGCGTGAGCCGCTGGATCCACTCGGCGCCGGCTTCCTCGTTGTTGTATTCGACGCTGCCGCCGGGCTGCAGGATCTCGTAGGGGCTCATGGTCGCGTCGCCGACGAAGATGAGCTTGTAGTCCTTGTTGTACTTGCGCAGGATGTCCCAGGTCGCGAACTTCTCGGAGAAGCGGCGCCTGTTGTTCTTCCACATGAAGTCGTACACGCAGTTGTGGAAGTAGTAGAACTCCAGGTGCTTGAACTCGGTCTTCACGGCCGAGAACAGTTCTTCCACGCGCTGGATGTGCTCGTCCATGGTGCCGCCCACGTCCATCAGCAGCAGCACCTTGACGTTGTTGTGGCGCTCGGGCCGCATCTTGATGTCGAGGTAGCCGGCATTGGCGGCGGTCGAGTGGATGGTGTCGTCCAGGTCCAGCTCTTCTTCGTGGCCTTCGCGCGCGAACTTGCGCAGCCGGCGCAGCGCCACCTTGATGTTGCGCGTGCCCAGTTCCTGGCTGTCGTCGTAGTCCTTGTAGGCGCGCTGGTCCCACACCTTCACGGCGCTCTTGTTCTTGCCCGCGCCGCCAATGCGGATGCCCTGCGGGTTGTAGCCCCCGTGTCCGAAGGGCGAGGTGCCGCCGGTGCCGATCCACTTGTTGCCGCCCTCGTGGCGCTCCTTCTGCTCCTCGAAGCGCTTCTTGAGCGTGTCCATGAGCTCGTCCCAGCCCATCTTCTCGATCTTGGCTTTTTCTTCGGCCGTGAACTCGCGCTCCAGCGTCTTGCGCAGCCAGTCGAGCGGCACTTCCTTGGTGAAGTCGGCCAGCATCTCCACGCCCTTGAAGTAGGCGGCAAAGGCGCGGTCGAACTTGTCGTAGTGCTTCTCGTCCTTGACCAGCGCGGTGCGCGACAGGTAGTAGAAGTCATCCAGGCCGAAGGCACCGTCGGAGTTGGGGCCGACCACGTCGGCCTGCAGCGCCTCGAGCAGCGTGAGGTATTCCTTGACCGAGACCGGCAGCTTGGCCGAGCGCAGCGTGTAGAAGAAGTCGATCAGCATGGTCGGGCTTTCCTTGAACTTTGCTTCAGCTTCGCGGCTTGTCGAGCAGGTAGAGCAGCTGGGCCTTCACCTCGGGCCACTCGCCCGCGCGCAGGCTGTACATGACGGTGTCGCGGATGGTGCCGTCGCGGCGCATGGCATGGCCGCGGATCACGCCGTCTTTTCTTGCGCCGAGCCGCTCGATGGCCTGCTGCGAAGCGAAGTTGAAATTGTCGGTGCGCCAGCCCACCACGTTGCAGCCGAGGGTATCGAAGGCGTGCGTCAGCATGAGCAGCTTGCAGGTGGTGTTGACGTGCGTGCGCTGGCAGCGCTTGGCATACCAGGTGTAGCCGATCTCCACGCGCTTCACGGCGGGCAGGATGTCGTGGAAGCTGGTACTGCCGAGCACCGTGCCGCTCTCGGCCTCGGTCACCGCGAAGGCCATGCGGTGGCCCGCCTCGCGGCCCTGCAGCGCGGTCTCGATGTAGGCGCGGGTCTCGTGCGGCTCGGGCACCGAGGTGACGCGCAGCTTCCAGAGTTGGCCGTCGGCCGCGGCGGCGCGCAGGCCCTCTTCATGGGCCAGCGACAGCGGCACCAGGGCCAGGTCGCGGCCCTTCAGCGTGACAGGTTCGACGAACGCCATCTTCAACACCCCTCGCTATTGTTTTTCAGCCCCTGGGCTTGCCGTACTTGCGGTCGTACCAGGCCCGCGCGATCTGCACGCCGCCGCCGCCGCCCACGCCGATCAGCAGGATGCCGAAGATCTCGCGGTTGCCGTAGCCGTTGGGGCCGAAGGCATCGAGTCCGAGCAGCAGCCCGACCCAGCGCCCGAGCAGCGCACCGGCCACGAACAGCACGGCCTGCGCCACGCCCAACTTGAGCAGCTGCCCGACCGGATGCGGCGCCTGCGGCTGATTCACAAGGAAATCTCCGTGCTTCGCACTGCGGTGCGAGTCCCCTTCGGAGCGGCCGGGCGGGGGCTCATCGGTTGTTGCGCTGCATGAAGACGAGCTTCTCGAACAGCGTCACGTCCTGCTCGTTCTTGAGCAGCGCGCCCACCAGCGGCGGCACGGCCACCTTGTCGTCCTTGCTCTGAAGAGCCTCGATCGGGATGTCCTCGGCCACCAGCAGCTTGAGCCAGTCGAGCAGCTCGGAGGTGGACGGCTTCTTCTTGAGGCCCGGCAGGTTGCGCACGTCGTAGAAGGTCTTCATCGCGGACGTGAGCAGCTCCTGCTTCAGGCCCGGGAAGTGCACCGCCACGATGTGCTTCATCGTCTCGGCGTCGGGGAACTTGATGTAGTGGAAAAAGCAGCGGCGCAGGAAGGCGTCGGGCAGCTCCTTCTCATTGTTGGAGGTGATGAACACCACCGGCCGGTGCTTGGCGCGGATGAGCTCGCGCGTCTCGTAGCAGTAGAACTCCATGCGGTCGATCTCGCGCAGCAGGTCGTTCGGAAACTCGATGTCGGCCTTGTCGATCTCGTCGATCAGCAGCGCCACCGGCTGGTCGGCCGTGAAGGCCTGCCACAGCACGCCCTTGACGATGTAGTTCTGGATGTCCTTGACGCGCTCGCCGCCGTCGACGTCCTTGAGCTGCGAGTCGCGCAGGCGGCTCACGGCATCGTATTCATACAGGCCCTGCTGCGCCTTGGTGGTCGACTTGATGTGCCACTGCAGGAGCGGCAGGCCGAGCGATTCGGCCACTTCCTCGGCCAGCATGGTCTTGCCCGTGCCGGGTTCGCCCTTGACGAGCAGCGGGCGTTTGAGCGTGATGGCGGCATTGACTGCCAGCATCAGGTCCTGAGTGGCGACGTAGTTGTCTGAGCCCTTGAATTTCATGAGTGGAACGCAAGCAGGTGGAGGAGGCCGGGTGGAGAAAAGAACACACTCGATTCGCTTTGCGCAGCCTTTGGGCGGCCGGCGAAGGTTCCCGGAGGACCCTTGCATATAATCGAATGTTGATTCGAAAAACTGTATCTCCACGAGATTGTGCGCGCAAAATGAACAAGTTGTTGACCACGATGTTTGCCTTCGCTGTCGCTTGCGTGACGGTCTCGGCGCAAGCCCAGCAAGTCACGGGCAATGCCCAGGAGGGCGCCAAGAAGGTTGCGATGTGCGTGGGCTGCCACGGCATCATCGGCTACCAGGCCAGCTTTCCGGAGATCCACAAGGTGCCGATGATCGCCGGCCAGAGCGCCAGCTACATCACCTCGGCCCTCAATGCCTACAAGGCCGGCGACCGCAAGCACCCGACCATGCGCGCCATTGCCGACACCCTGAAGGACCAGGACATCGCCGATGTGGCCGCCTACTACAGCCAGCTCGGCCTGAAGGAAGGCGATGCGCCACCGGCCGCACTGGCCAAGCCGATGCCCGAGAACGTGCAGGCCCTGGTGTCGCGCGACAAGGACAACAGCTGCACCAAGTGCCACGGCGCCAACTTCAACACCCCGAACGACGGCACGGTGCCCAAGCTGGCCGGCCAGCATGCCGACTACCTCTTCGTGGCGCTCAAGTCGTACCGCGTCAAGAACAACCCGCACCTGGGCCGTTCGAATGCGGTCATGGCCCAGCAGGTCGAGCCCAAGAAGTTCACCAATGCCGAACTCAAGACGCTCGCGAGCTACATCAGCTCGCTGCCGGGCGAACTCAAGACGGTGCCTGAATCGCGCATCCATCACGGCGCGCAGTAAACAACCGGGCGAACGCGCAGCGTTCTCCAATGAAAAAGCCCGCGCGAAGCGGGCTTTTTTTCGTCCGGACGGTGCCGCTCAGACGTCGAAGAACACCGTTTCGTCCGCACCCTGCATGCGGATGTCGAAGCGGTAGGTCACGGCACCGCCTTGCGCCACGCGCTCGGCGATCAGCGTGTGGCGGCGCTCGGCCGGCGCCCTGGCCAGCACGGCGTCCTTGCCGTTGGCCTCGGCCTCGTCGCTGAAATACACGCGCGTGAAGGCATGCAGCAGCAAACCGCGCATCAGGACGATCACGTTGATGTGCGGCGCCTCGCCCGGTGCCTCGGCGCCCGGCTTCACCGTGTGGAAGACGAAGCGGTTCTGCGCATCGGTGCCGGTGCCCGCGCGGCCGAAGGCGCGAAAGCCGATCTCGCGGGCCTCGGCCGGCGTCTGCGGATAGCGTCCGTTGCCGTCGGGCTGGCTGATCTCGACCAGCGCATCGCCGATCGGGTTGCCGTCGCCGTCGATCACTCGGCCTTCGAGCCGGATGCGCTCGCCCGTGGCGTTGTCCAGCGCCACCACGGCGTCGAAAGGCTGGTCGAAGTCGTAGCCGTACTGGCTGGCGGTGAGGCCGTAGGCAAAGTAGGGGCCCACGGTCTGGGAGGGGGTCTGGCCGAAGTCGGCTTCCTGTGCGGTCATCAATGGCATGGCGAATCCTTTCAGCGGTTCTCGAACGGGGTTTCGTCGGCCCCGCGCAGCACGATGTCGAACTGGTAGCCCAGCGCGTAGCCCTCCTCGGTGATGTCGAGGCTGAAATCGGCGATCAGCCGGTTGCGGTAGCGCTCGGGCGTCCCGGTGATCATGGGGTCGTACTGCATCAGCGGATCGCCGGGAAAGTACATCTGCGTGACCAGCCGGCTCGCAAAGCTCTGGCCGAACAGCGACATGTGGATGTGCTGCGGACGCCAGGCATTGGGGTGGTTGCCCCAGGGATAGGCGCCGGGCTTGATGGTGAGGAAGCGGTAGCGGCCCTCGCTGTCGGTCAGGCAGCGGCCGGCACCCAGGAAATTGGGATCGAGCGGCGCGTCGTGCTGGTCCACCTTGTGCACGTAGCGGCCCGCGGCGTTGGCCTGCCAGAGCTCCACCAGGGTGTTGGCCACCGGGCGGCGGCGCTCGTCCAGCACCTGGCCGGTCAGGATCATGCGTTCGCCCAGCGGCTCGCCGTTCTTGCGCGCGTTGCGCGTCAGGTCGTGGTCGAGCGCGCCGATGCTGTCATGGCCGTAGACCGGCTGCTGCAGTTCGCCCAGCGAGGCCTTCAGCGGCACCAGGGGCTTCTGGGGACCGCGCTTCACGGTCGACTTGTAGCCGGGATAGACGTAGGAAGGGTGGGCTGCCCAGTCGCGCGGCGTGAGGGTGGCGGGGGAGGCCGGGGGCTTGGTCAACATGTCGTTGTCTCCTGTCAGGGGGCGGATCGAATCCGGAACCCGCACTTTAGAAGTCCCGTCCGATGATGTAAATTGAAGATTGCTCCGTTCTGAATAACCACAGGTAATTGAAAACTCCCGCCGATCTTCGCCAGGATTTCGTGCGCAACGTGCAGCTGCGGCACCTGCGCTGCCTGGTCGCGGTGGCGCAGGAGCGGCACCTGGCGCGCGCCGCCGAGCGGCTCTCGCTGAGCCAGCCGGCGGTTTCCAAGACGCTGTCGGAGCTCGAGGCCATCGTGGGCACGCGTTTGGTGGAGCGCAGCAAGGCCGGGCGGCGCGGTGTGCAGGGGCTCGCACCGGCCGGGGAGCAATTGCTGGCCCATGCGCTTCGCGTGCTCGAAGCCCTGGACGCCAGCGCGCAGGCGGTGTCTCCGGCGGCGGGCGGGCGCATCGAGCGGCTGCGCATCGGCGGCCTGCCGAGCGTGGCGCCGGCGCTGCTGCCGGTGGCGCTGGCGCGCTTTCGCGAACACTGGCCGGCGGTGCAGGTGGTGGTCAAGAGCGCGGCCAATCCGGTGCTGCTGGACGAACTGCGCGCCGGGGAGCTCGACATGGTGGTCGGCCGCATGAGCGATCCGCGGCTCATGGGCGGCCTCAGCTTCGAGCTGCTCTATACGGAGCCGCTGGTGTTTGCCGTGCGCGTGGGCCATCCGCTGGCGGCGCGGTCCACCCGGACCGTGTCGGTGCAGGCGGTGCTGGACTATCCGCTGGTGGTGTATGGCGAAGGCACGATCCCGCGCCACAACACCGAGAGCTTCTTGTCGGCCCGCGGCCTGGTGTTGCCCGCCAACGCGCTGCAGACACTCGACGTGGCGCTGGCGCGCGGCCTGGTCGCGGTGTCCGACGCGGTCTGGATCACGCCGCTTGGCGCCGCGCGCGGCGAACTGGCCGACGAGCGGCTCGCCCGGCTGCGCATCGAAACCGCCGGCACCGACGAGCCCGTGGGCCTGCTGCTGCGCAGCGATGCCGAGCCCTCGGCCCTGCGCGGCGCCATGGCCGCGCTGCTGCGCGAAGGCGCGAAGCAGCAGGGCGCGCCGCCGCCCCACAGGAGCAAACCGCAGGCCTGAGGTCCGGCTGGGGACAGGCCTAGTCTTTTGTTGCCCTTCGCTGCACGCAGCCGACGTAGGCGTCGCCGTCCGGCGGCCGGCCGGCGCGCTGGCTCTCCCACATCATCTGGCCCAGGCATTCCATCGCGTCGTGGTGCGCATCGAGCAGCGAGCCGCGCCGGGCGGCCAGCAGCTCCACGGCCTGGCGGATGCCGCGCGGCTGGTCGATCGAGCATTGCTCGCTGATCGACAGGTGCATCGAGAGGTGCAGGAACGGGTTCTCCCGGCCATTGGCGCCGTCATACACGCGTGCCACCGCCGCCTCGGCATCGGCCAGGTCGCCGTGGTATTCGGGATGCGCATCGATCCATCCCGCGGCAATCGTCTCGAGTGCCTCCATCGGCAGGCCTTGGCGGTGCTTCGCATACACGTCGCAGAAGAAGCGGCGGACGTCTTCCTGGGAGGGGTTGAACATATCTATATGAAGAGGAAGAAAGAAGAAGAAAAGCCCGCTGCGGGGACCGCGGAATGCGCGCAATGTTCCGGTAGCGGAACGTTACATCGTTACGTAACGAACGGTTGAAACACCCTTGGGTGGGCCGTTTTCAGCAGCCGCCGCCGGAGATGTTTTTCGAAAAATAGTCAATTAAATCAACAGGTTGCGTCAGGGGAGGGCACATGGGCGCGGCGCGGTAACGATTCGGCACGGTAGTTGCCCCTGTACATGCATCTTTTGTCACAGAGGCTGTCATGAACGCACCACAAGCACCGACCCCATCGACCGAAGGACTTGCCGCCAGTGGCGTCGCTCCTGTGGTCATCGCTCAAGCCACCAGCACACCGCTGGGCGCACCCACCGCATTCGGCTCGCCGGCACCCGCGGCCGCCGCGGCATCCAACGGCCTGGGCACATTGTCCAATGCTACGCCGGGTGTCGCGGTGATGCGCGACGGTGTCCGCATTCCGGTGGACGGCAACCAGACATTGATGGCCGGCGACCGCGTGATCGTTCCCGAGGGCGGACAGGCCAACGTCCTGTTTCCCGGCTCCGCTTCCAACAAGGCGCCGCTGGCCGGCGTCTTCACCGGCGGCACCGATGCCACCATTGGCTCGACCAAGCTGCCTGGCGGCCTGGAGCAAGTCAACGTGGACGTGGCCTCGGGCGACCTGCAAGTGACGCCGCCGGACAGCGATGCCGACGCGGCCGCCCTGGCGGTCACCAAGAAGGTCGCTGCCGGCAGCGGCATCGGCCTGGGCGAATTCGCCCTCGGCGCACTCGGCGCCGTGGCGCTTGGCGCCGCACTGGGCGGTGGTGGTGGCGGCGACGGTGGAGCGACGCCGTTCTTCCTGGGCAGCGGCGATGACGGGGATGCGGATGCCGACGCTGATGCCGATGCCGATGCCGATGCGGATGCGGATGCGGATGCCGATGCTGACGCCGATGCCGATGCCGATGCCGATGCCGATGCCGATGCAGATGCAGATGCCGATGCCGATGCCGATGCCGATGCCGATGCAGATGCAGATGCAGATGCCGATGCCGATGCAGATGCTGATGCCGATGCCGATGCCGATGCGGATGCGGATGCTGATGCTGATGCCGATGCCGATGCCGATGCCGATGCCGATGCCGATGCAGACGCCGATGCGGATGCCGATGCCGACGCAGACGCAGACGCAGACGCAGACGCCGATGCCGATGCCGATGCAGACGCAGATGCAGATGCAGACGCCGACGCCGACGCCGACGCCGATGGCGATCATTTGCTCGATCCGGGTGACACCGCCGTCGGCGGCGTGCTCGGTCCTGTCGGCGGCACCTTGGGCCTCGGCGAATCGCTCACCCCGGTGGGCGGTGTGGTCGACAACCTGACGGACGTGGTCGACGACGTGCTGGCGCCGGTGCTCGGCTCCGAATTCACGCGTGACGACCCGAACCAGTTCGATCCGGCGGACGACTTCGTCGAGACCGTGGCCGAGAGCGTGGGTGGCGTGGCCAGCCCGATCGTCGATGGCCTGCTCGGCGAAGGTGCGACCGGCGCGCTGGTCGACCAGCTGATCAAGCAGGTCGACTACGTGACCGACGCACTCCAGAACGGCCTGGACAACCTGGTGGGCGACGAAGGCATCGTGAGCGGGCTCACCGGCAGCCTCGGACTCGACGGTGCGCTCGATGGCCTCGTGGGTGACGACGGCGTCGTCTCGGACGTGGTCGAAGGCGTGCTCGGCGCCGACAGCCTCCTGGGTGGCGTGGTCGGCGAAACCGGCCTCGTCGGCGGCTTGCTCGCCGAAGGCGGTGCGCTCGGCGGCCTGGTGGGACAAGGCAGCGCCGTCGGCGGCCTGCTCGACACCGTGCTGGGCGACGAAAGCATCGTCGGCGGCCTGCTGGGTGAAGAGGGTGCCATCGGCGGCCTGCTCGGTGGCCCGCTGGGCGAAGAAGGACTGGTCGGCGGCCTGATCGGCAGCGGCGGCGCACTCGGCGGCGTGCTGGGTGACACGGGCGTGGTCGGCAGCCTGCTCGGCGAAGAAGGCGCCTTGTCCAGCCTGCTGGGCAGCGAGGGACTTTCCGGCGGCGTGCTGGGCCAGGACGGCCTGGTCGACAACCTCCTGGGCGCCGACGGTGCTGCCAGCGGTTTGCTCGCCAATGGACCGCTGGGTGGTGTGCTGGGCGGCGAAGACGGCCTGCTCGGCGGCGTGGTCGGCGGTGCACTGGGCGGCGACGGCGCGCTGGGTGGCGTGCTCGGCGACGAAGGCGTGGTGGGCGGCCTCCTCGGCGAAGGCGGCTTGCTTGGCAACGATGGCGCGCTCGGCGGCGTCATCGGCGGCGACGGCCTGGCGGGTGGCCTCTTGGGCAATGAAGGCGTGGTCGGCGGGCTCCTGGGCGACGAAGGTCTGCTCGGTGGCGTGCTCGGCCAAGAGGGTTTGCTGGGCGGAGTGCTGGGCGACAACGGCCTGGTCGGTGGCCTGCTTGGTGGCGACGGTCCGGTGGGCGGCTTGCTCGGCGGCGTGCTCGACGGCATCGGCGGTGGCGGTGGCGGCACGGGCGATGCGCTTCTCGATCCGGCCGACAGCGTCGTCGCCGGCATCGCGGGCAGCCTCGACAGCGGCCTGCTCGCGGGACTCGGGCTGGGCGACGTGCTGACGCCGGTCGCGGGCGTCACGGACGGCCTGACCGATGCGGTCGACGGCCTGCTCGCCCCGGTGCTGGGCAGCACCTTCACGCCGAACGACCCGAACGTGCTCGATCCGGCCGATGGCCTGGTCGACAACGTCACGGACACCGCCACGAACCTGGTCAGCCCGATTGCCGACCAACTGCTCGGCGCCGGAACGACCTCGGGCCTGCTGAATGCGGTCGACACCCAGGTGGACTACGTCACGGATGGCGTCGCCAACCTGCTGGAAGGCGGCGCGCTGGGCGGTGACCTGCTGGGCGGTGTGCTCGGCGGCGACCTCCTTGGCGGTGACCTGCTCGGCGGTGTGACCGGCGGCGATCTCCTGGGTGGCGATCTGCTCGGCGGTGTGATCGGTGGCGACTTGCTGGGCGGCGTCCTCGGCGGCGACCTGTTGGGTGGCGATCTTCTTGGCGGCGACTTGCTCGGCGGCGTGCTCGGTGAAGACGGCATCGTCGGCGGCCTGGTCGGCGGCGACCTGCTGGGCGGTGACCTGCTCGGCGGTGTGACCGGCGGCGATCTGCTGGGTGGCGACTTGCTCGGCGGTGACCTGCTGGGTGGTGACCTTCTTGGCGGCGACTTGCTCGGTGAAGGCGGCATCGCTGGCGGTGTGCTCGGTGGCGACCTCCTGGGTGGCGATCTGCTCGGCGGCGACTTGCTCGGTGGCGTGGTGGGTGAAGGCGGCGTCGCTGGTGGCCTGCTCGGCGGCGACCTGCTCGGCGGCGATGGCGGCCTGGCCGGCAGCCTGCTCGGCAGCGATGGCTTGCTCGGCGGCGCGCTGGGCGGCAGCAGCCCGGTGGCCAACATCCTGGATCCGGTGCTCGACGCGGCAGGCAGTGTGGGCGAGGTGCTGGAACCGGTGGTCTCCGCCGTGTCCGAAGTGGCAGAGCCCGTGACCGACATCCTGGCCGGTGCAACCCCGACCGTCGCGCCGGTCATCGAGACGGTGCACGGCGTGCTGGACACCGTGGCCGAGGCCGCCCCGGCCGTGACCGACGTGGTGACCCCGATCACGAGCCTGGTCGACCAGGCCGCCGGCACCGGCAACGTTCTCACGCCCGTGACGAACATCCTGCACGGCCTGCTGGGTTGAGGAACAAGTAGAGCAGAGGAGAAGAAGAACGACAGCACCAGGGACAGGCCGGTTTCGGCCTGTCCCGCGAAAGGACCTGGTTATGAACAGCAGCTATCGGATATTGACGGTCGTCACGCTTGCGGCAAGCCTTGCCGCGTGCGGCACGGCGGCCACGAGCGGACGCGAAGACGCGACCTACTACTACTCGAACAAGGCCACCCCGGTCGCGAAGGTACAGCCGCCGCCGCCCGCGGCGCCGGTGGTGAACGGCCCGGGCGCGAAGATCGTGTACTTCAATTTCGACAAGTACCACATCCGGACGCAGGACCGCAAGATCGTGGAAGCGCACGCGGACTTCCTGCGGAACCGCCCCGCGAGCAAGGTGATGATCGAAGGCCATACCGACTCGCGCGGCGGCCGTGAATACAACCTCGCGCTCGGACAGCGCCGCGCCGAATCCGTTCAGCGCGCGCTCACGCAGCTCGGCGTGCCGGGCGAGCGCATCGAGGCCGTGAGCTGGGGCATCGAGAAGCCGGCCTCGCCGGAAACCACCGAGGAGGGCTATCAGCTCAATCGCAGAGCCGAATTCAGCTACCGCTGAGATCCGGAGAAACGCGATGCCATCGACGGGGGTTACCGGTCCGCGACGCCGAAGCGAGAGCAGATGACGGCGGCGGTCCGGTGCCCGCAATCGATCGGGGCCGAATGATGTCCTTCTCCGACCAACTCCGAGCTTGCCGCGAGCGCCTGGCGTCGGTGTGCGCGGCGCTGCCGGCGCCCTATCCGGCCTTCACGCTTTTCTTTTCCCTGAGCGACGGGTCGCAGCGGGCGCACGTGGTCCATGCGAGCGCAGCCGAGTTCGACACCGCGTGGCGCGAAGGCGCCGAGGCCGCCGAGCAGTGGGTGCGCGACCACGGCATTGCCGCGCCATGGCTGCGGATCGATTGGGTCGAGGGCGCGAGCCCGATGGACTGGGCGCAGTTCAAGGCCCAGCTCGCCGCGGTCAAGCGCAACTACTTCCGTCTCGGCCTTGCCTTCGACAAGAACTTCGAGATGGCATTCACCGAGCAGGAGCTCAACGCCAACGCCATGCTGTGCGGCGACTCGTCCATCGCGCATGCGGTGGTCAATGCACGCAATTTCGAGAGCTACGGGCAGGCACGCTTCGCGCGTGCGCCCGCGCTCGACTTGCCGGCGGACCAGCCGGTCTATCTTCTCGCGACCGCGGGGGTCTTCTGCCAGTCCGACTGCGTCGTGCACAAGCTCGTGGGCACGGGGCTCGATGCCGGGCGGCGCCAGGCGCCGGCGCTCACGCCGCCATCGGCGCTGGAGCTCGTGCGCAGCGGTTCCGCCTACCTGGCGCGCCAGGTGGAGGGCGAGGGATTGTTCGCGCAGGGCTACTTCCCGTGCTTCGACCGCCGCGTTCCCATCTGCGATGCCATGCGCCACGCGGGCGCGCTCCACACCATGGTCGAGGCGTGGGAGCTCACGCGGGACGAAACGCTGCGTGCGGCCATCGAGCGCGCGCTCGGCCATCTCGCGCGTTCGCTCCTTCGCCACTACAGGCTCGCCGACGGCACCGAGGTCGCCTTTCTCGTCGACACCGGGGAAGAGATCAAGCTCGGCGGCAATGCCGCTTGCGTGCTGGCGTTGACGAAGTATTGCGAAGCCACCGACGCGCGCGAATGGCTGCCGTTGCTCGAAAAGCTGGCGCTCGGTATCGCGTCGCTCCAGGACGGCGCCACCGGCCGCTTCAACCATGTGCTCCATGCCGCGGACCTGCAGGTGAAGCAGGCCTTGCGCGTCATCTCCTACGACGGCCAGGCCGCCTATGGCCTCATGCGCCTGTATGACCTGACGCGCGATGCGCGATGGCTGGCCGTGGTCGAGAAGGCGTTCGACCATTTCATTGCAAGCCAGCACTGGCAGGCGCACGATCACTGGCTGAGCTGCTGCGTGAACGAGCTCACGCGCTGGAGCCCGCAGGAAAAGTACTTTCGCTTCGGCCTGCAGAACGTGGCCGGCTACCTGGACTTCGTGCTCGACCGCAAGACCACCTTGCCCACCCTGCTGGCGCTCATGCTGGCCGCGCAGCAGATGCTGCAGCGGCTGGAGGGCATGCCCGCGATGCGGCACCTGCTCGACGAGCTCGACACCGAGAAGTTCTACCGCGCGCTGGAGTACCGCGCCCACTACCTGCAGAACGGCTTCTTCTGGCCCGAGATGGCGATGTACTTCCGGCGGCCTTCCACCATTGCGGGCGCCTTCTTCGTCCGGCACCACGCCTTCCGCGTGCGCATCGACGACGTGGCGCAGTATGTGTCCAGCTTCGTGGCCTATCACCGCTACCTGCTGGAGCGCCCGGCGCTGCCGGTTGCGGGCAGCGGCAGGGACGATGGCGCGCCATGGACCGCGGCGGTGATGGCACGCGTGACCGGCGGTGAATGGGTGGTGAGGCCCCACGAGGGCTGGCGTGCCAGCGGCGTCGCGCAGCGCTCTTTCCTTCGCAAGGGCAGGGTGGTCTTCGAGCACCAGGCGCGGCCCTCGCGGACGCCGCTGGCGGCCGTGGCGCTCAAGGGTGTGTTGCAGCCGGCTGCCGCCGTGCTGTGTGCCGACGCTGCACCGCACCTGGACAAGCGCGTGCCCGTGCTCCAGGTTGCGGACGTGCAGCAGGCGGTGCTGGCGCTCGGCGCGCATGCGCGCATGGAGTTCGGCGGGCGCGTCTGCGGCGTGCTGGGCAGTGGCGCGGGCAGCAGCACCGTGGCCGCGATGCTGGCCGAAGCGCTGTCGGTGTGGGGCGAAGTCGGCCGGCCCGAAGGCAACGTCAGCCTGCCTTCAGGGTTGGCCTGGAACCTGACCTGCATGCCCCGGCACGCGGCCTACTGGGTGCTGGAAATGGGCTCGCCGGCGCTCCAGTCATCGACGCGCTTGGCGCGGCCGATGGTGGTGGTGGTGACCGGGCTTTCGGCCGCCTCTCAAAAGCACCGTGGCCCGTCCGAAGCCGCCGCGCGCCTGGACAGCCGCGTCTTCGAAGGCATGGCGCCCGGCGACAGCGCCGTGCTGAACCGCGACCTCCCGGAGTTCGCGACCTTCGCCGAGGCGGCCATGGCCTGCCAGCTCCAGATCGTGACCTACGGGGAGCACCGGGACGCCGACGTGCGGCTGCTCGCGTTCGACCACGGCGAGGTCCAGGCCTCGGTGTTCGGCGAGCCGTTCCAGCTTCGCGTCAATGCGCCGGGGCGCCACATGGGCGCCAGCGCGCTGGCTGCGCTGGCCACTTTGCAGGCCATGCGCCTGAAGCTGTCTGCGGCGGTGGAGCCCTTCGCCCGCTTCGAACCGCCGGGCGGGCGTGGCGCGCTGCACACCATCCACATCGGCGGCGGCAGCTTCAGGCTGATCGACGAGACCTACGACGCCAACCCGAGCTCGATGCGGGCCGCGCTCGAACTGTTGTCGCAGGCCCCTTGCGAGCCGGCCCGGCGCGTGGCGATTCTGGGCGACATGCAGGAGCTGGGCCCCGCCGCCCAGCGCCACCACCTCGACCTCGAAGCGGAACTGCTCGCATCGCAGGCCGATCGCGTGCTCCTGTGCGGTCCGCTCATGCGCGCGCTGCACGCGCGCATCCGCACCAAGGTCCGCTCGCACTGGTTCGTCGATGTATCCGACCTCTCGACCGCGCTCGGCGGCCTGCTGCAACCGGGCGACTGGGTGCTGGCCAAGAGTTCCGCCGGTGTCGGCCTGTCCCGGCTGGCCCGCGTCCTGAAAGCATTGCCATGAAATCGAACGTACGTCCCTTGCCGTTCCTCGCCGCCAAGGCCGCGCCGCCGGCCCGCTGGTGGCTCGGCTGGTTCCAGCTGCTTTGCGCATGGCTGGTCTGCATGCTGGTGTGCGCCAACCTGGCCATGGCCATGGCCAAGGGCTGGCCGCAGGAGGAGCGCAGGCCGCTGGCGAAAACCCCTGGCGATTGCGCGTCGGCCGGCGCGAGCCCGCGGCCCGGCATGCGCGCCGGAGAAGCAGTCGCCGCCAAGCCGCGGCGCATGGCCCGATGCGCCGGCGCCTAAGCGTGACATTTTGCCTTGTAACAGTTGGGTAACAGTTGATAATGACGCAGGCGTCATTGCCGAACGGATCGGCCTTTACCCATGATCAAGTTTCTCTTGCCCAGCCAGCTGGTGGCCGAATTGCCCGAGGAGCCAGGGGCAAGTCCCTACGCGGGCGCGCTGCACACGGCATTCCGCGCCGCGTATCCGCTGGTCAAGAGCGCGGCATGGCGCTCGCTCCCCATCAGCCTGTTCGGCCTGCTGCCTTCGATCTTCCTGCTGCAGGTGTATGACCGCGTGCTGTCGCGCAGCGGCGTCTCGACGCTGGCCGCCCTGGTGAGCGGCATCCTGTTCTTCCTGTGCATCGAGTTCTGGCTGCGCACGCGGCGCTCGCGCCTGCTGCGCAATGCGGGCGCGATCATCGACCACGGCGTTTCGGGCGCGCTGCTGAATTCGATGCTGAACCGCCCGCTGCGCGCGCTCGAAGCGCGGCCGGCTTCCATCTGGCACCAGTTCTTCCGCGACGTGGCATCGGTGCGCGGCACCGTCACGGGCGGCCTGGCGCAATCGATCTTCGACTTGCCGATGGCGCTCTTCGCGCTGGTGGTGATCGGCATCGTGGCATTGCCCGTGCTGCCGGTGGTGGCGCTGTTCCTCGCGATCATGGCGTTCCTGGCCTGGTGGTGGGCCGATGAAGTGCGCAGCGGCCGGGTCGAGGAAGTGCAGCGCGGCCGCGGGCTCGACCGCATGACCTCGGAGATCTGCAACGCGCGCGAAACGCTCAAGACGCAGGCCAACGACGGTCCGACCATCGAGATGTGGCGCCAGACCTACAACGCCTGGCTGGGCGAGAGCTTCAGCAAGAACGGCCAGATCGAAACCGCGCGAGACGGCACCACGGTGCTGCTGACGGTGTTCTCGGTCATCGTGGTGACGGTGGGCGCGGTCTCGGTCATGGAGCAGTGGATGACGGTCGGCGGCCTGGTGGCGTCGAACATGCTCGCGCTCAAGGCCTTGCAGCCGGTGGCCGGGCTGGTGTCGAGCTGGCGCTCGCTGGCCGCGGCGAAGGAAGCGGCCAAGCGGCTCGAGAAGGTGCTCTCCGAGCCGGTGGAGAAGCCGCCCACCGGCATGACGCTGCCGCAGCCGCTCGGCCGCGTCACGCTGAAGGATGTGAGCTTCAGTTTCTCGGAAGCTGCGCAGAAGCAGGTGCTCGAGAACGTCGACCTGGACATCGGGCCCGGTGGCCTTCACGTGATCGTCGGGCGCAACGGGGCCGGCAAGTCGACGCTGGTCAAGCTGCTGTCGGGGCTGTACACACCCACGCACGGCGTCATCAGCATCGGCGAATACGACCTGTCGCAGTTCGGCCGCGAAGAGCTTTCGCGCTGGATCAGCTATCTCTCGCAGGAGGTGTACTGGTTCGGCGGTCCGCTGATCGACACCATGCGCCGCACCGCCCCGGGGCAGACCGACGAGCAGGTGGTGGCCGCCTGCCGGCTCTCGGGCGCGCACGACTTCATCTCGAAGCTTCCGGACGGCTACCGCACGGTGGTCGGCGAAGGCGGCACCGGCTTCTCGGTGGGCGAGCGGCGCAAGCTCGCGCTGGCCATGAGCTTCCTGCGCAAGCCCTCGGTGCTGGTGCTCGACGAGCCGAGCAACGACCTCGACTTCCAGAGCGAACGCACGCTGCTCGCCACGCTGCTCGCGGTGGCGAAGGTGCGCACCGTGGTGGTGGTCACGCACTCGCTGCGCATCGTCTCGGCGGCCACCGTGGTCTATCACGTCACGGGGCAGGGCAACGTCGAACAGGGCACGGCCGCCGTGATGGTGCCGAAGCTTTTCGGCGTCAAGAAGCCGCTCGTGGCGGTGGGCGATGCCACCTCGGGCGACGACGGCGCCGAGG
Source organism: Variovorax sp. OAS795 (assembly GCF_040546685.1). Lineage (NCBI taxonomy): Bacteria > Pseudomonadati > Pseudomonadota > Betaproteobacteria > Burkholderiales > Comamonadaceae > Variovorax > Variovorax sp. OAS795. Next base: position 5,035,028 of record NZ_JBEPOH010000001.1, on the reverse strand, counting down.
CGCTGCCGCAGGGCGCAGCCGCCAACCGTTCCATGGCCTGAGCCAAACGATCCAGAGCAATGGGGACCCGCGATTTGAAATCAGACCTGCCGCAGATACTCCAGGACGAAGACCAGCAGCGCGCCGCGCGTGCATCGCCGCAAGGCCGGCGCCGCCAGTGGGCGATCGGCGGGGCTGTGGCTGTGCTGGCCGTGGTCGGCCTGGGTTTTCCGATGGAGACCGTGGTGGTGGCGCCGGGCCGGGTGATTCCGTCGGACCGCGTGAAGTCGATCCAGCATCTGGAAGGCGGCATTGTCAGCAACGTGCTGGTGAAGGAGGGCGACCGCGTGAAGCAGGGCCAGTCGCTGGTCGAGATCGACCTGGGCGGCAGCGGCCTCAACCTGGAGGAGCTCTCCGCGCGCCATGCCGCCACGGTGGCCACGCGCGTCCGGCTCATGGCCGAGAGCCGGGGCCAGCCGCTCAGGCGCGAAAGTTTTGCCGCCGAGATCGACGCCAGCGTGCTCGATGGCGAAGTCGGCGCGTACCAGGCCCGGGCGCTCGAACAGCGCGGCGTGATGGCCGGCGCGGTGTCGGGGCTGGAGCAGGCGCGCAGCAAGCAGCTGGAGCAGCAGGCCAAGGTGAAGGGCCTCAACGACCGGCTGGCACTGATGCAGAAGGAACTCGAGATTTCGGAGCAGCTGCTGAACGAGAAGCTGGTCGGCCAGGTCGAGGTGCTCGAGAAGCGCAGGCAGGTGGAAGGCGTGCGCAGCGAGCTCGCCGTGGCGCGGCAGGGCGCAATTTCCGCCAGTGCCGCCATCACCGAGGCGGACGCCAAGATGGCCGAGGCCGAGGGCCGCTTCCGGCGCCGCGCGTCGGACGAGCTCGCGACCGTGGAGCGCCAGTTCGCGAGCCTGAGCGAAGACCTCGCGCGCGCGCGCACCCAGCGCTCGCGCACCATCGTGAAGGCGCCAGCCGACGGCATCGTCAAGGGGCTGCGCAGCGGGAGCCCGGGGTGGGTCATCAAGCCGGGCGAGGCCATCATGGAAGTGGTGCCCGACAAGGACGAGGTCATGATCGAGGCGCGCCTGAATCCCAACGACCGCGGCTTCGTGGAGGTCGGCCAGGCGGCGCGTGTCAAGGTCACGGCCTACGACTACCTGCGCTACGGCGCGGTCGAAGGCAAGGTCACGCTGGTGGCCGCCGACGCCGACCGCGATCCGGCCATCGCCAATGCGGCGCCGTACTACCGCATCCTCATCAGCACCGGGCAGGCGTACGTGGGGCAGCCGGAGAACCGCATCACCGCCGGCATGGAATCCGAGGTCGACCTGAAGGTGGGGACCGATCCGTTCATCTGGTACATCCTTCGTCCCGTGCTCAAGCTGCGGCGCGAAGCGTTTCGCGAACCATGAGCGCGCGCATGCCGCCCGGCGGACACCGGAGGGGCCGCAGCGTGCTTTGCGCGGCACTGTGCGCAAGCTTCGCGCTGCCCCCGGGAGCCGCTGCCCAGGAGCCGCAGGAAGTGCCGGCGCCGCTGGTGGCGGCACGGCGACTTTCCGCGCCGTCGATCGGCGCCGCGAGCTATGCGCAGCGCGTCAAGCAGGCGCTCGTCGCCCTGTCGCAGGAGTACCCCGAGGTGCAGACCGCGCAGGCTGCCGCCAACACCAGCAGCTTCGGCGTGGATGCCGCGAAGAAGGCGCGCTACCCGCGCTTCAAGATGGGCACCGCATCGGGCACCTACAACGGCGGCGGTGCCAATTCGAAGTCAGAGAACTACACCGTGCTGACGGCCGAAGCGCGCCTGAGCCTGATCGACGGCGGCGCGATGGATGCCGCGGTGCGTGCCGCGGAGGCGGGCAACTCGGCCGACGACGAGGCCGTGGTGACCACCTCGCAGAAGGTGGTGCTCGATGCGCTGACCGCCTACCTGCAGGTGCAGCGCTTCGACCTGAAGAAACAGATCGCGCGCAAGGCCACCGAGGTGGTGGCCGAGCTTTCGCGGGCCGAAGCGCGCCGCGTGGCGCTTGGCGCGGCCGGCGAGAACGACCTGAACATGGCGGCCTCGCGCCGCGCGAGCGTGGCCGCCCGCGAGTCCGACTTCCAGGCCCAGCGCGACGAGGCGCTGGCCAAGTTCAACACCTACTTCAAGTTCACGCCCAACACCGATTCGCTGCCCGTGCTCGCGGCACCCGCGTACTGGCGCATCGCGTCGCAGCAGGAAGCCTTGCGCCGCGCCGAGGAACGCAGCACCGAGATCGCCGAGGCGAAGGGCCGCGTCGCGCGTGCCCAGGCGCTGGTCGACCAGCAGGAGGCGAGCATCTGGCCGACGGTCGAGGCCGTGGTCGTCAAGAGCAAGGACCCGCGCGGCGTGTCGCCGCAGGAGCCGACGCGCGCGGCCTTCGAGCTCAACTGGAACTTCGGCAACGGCTTCGACCGCCAGCTGCGGCTGAAGTCCGCACTGGCCGAAGTCGCCAACCAGGAAGCCAAGCTCGAGGGCGTGAAGCTCAACCTGCTGGAGCTCACGTCGGCGTCATGGGCGCGCACGGTGTCCGGCCGCGAACGCGAGCGGCAGCTGATGGAAGCCGTCAGTACCTCGGGCCAGGCGTTCCGCGGGCGGCGCCGCCTGATGGAGTTCGGCCGCGAGACCCTGCCCAAGGTGCTCGATGCGCAGCTGGACTACTACAACCTGCTGTTCGACTATGTCGATGCCGTGTTCGACCTGCGCATCAGCGAGCTGCGCCTTGCGCGCACCACGGGAGAGCTGCGGATCGACGCCGACGCGAGCAGTGCGTGGATCGACCGCATCTTCGGCCCGCCGAGCCGCCCCGCGTTGAGCGAGGACGGCCTGCTCACCGCGCTGTGCATCTCGAGCAACGCAAGCTGCGCCAGCGAGCCCGTGGCCGACCGCGGCGCCGCGGCGGCCACATCGAACCCGCCGCTGCGCCGGGCCGACCGCTTGCCCAACCGCTAGCTGCGCGGGGGCGCCTCAGGCGTCCTCGGGAATGCCGGGCTCGCCGTCCAGGATCTGGTACTTGCGCATCTTCTCCCACAGCACCTTGCGGCTGATGCCCAGGTGTTGCGCGGTGTCCTGGCGCTTCCAGTCGTTGATCTCCAGCGCCGCGATGATGCGGTTGCGCTCGCTGCTGTTCCAACCCTTGCGATCGCCGTTGCCGTCGAGCGCGAGGCCGCCGGCGCCGCCGTTGTGGCCATTTCTCTCGGCCGATCCGGCCACGGGCGTCGGCGTGCCGCGCGTGAGTGCGATGGCGCGCTGGATCAGGTTCTGGTCCCACGCGTGCAGCTGCCGCGCAATCACGCCCACGCGCTCGGCCAGGTTGCGCAGCTGCCGCACGTTGCCCGGAAAGTAGGTTTCCGCCACCGCGTCGCTGAGCCAGTGCGGCGTTTCGCCCAGGGCCTCGAGCTCGTCGCCCAGCACGTTGGACAGCAGCGCCTTGAAGATCGCGATCTTGTCGATCTCACCGCGCTCCTCCAGGCTGGGCACATGCAGCTCGATCACCGCGAGCCGGTAGAACAGGTCGGCGCGGAACTCGCCGCTGGCCACCATCTCGCGCAGGTTGCGGTTGGTGGCCGCCACCAGCCGGAAGTCGACACGAACCGGTGCCGTGGCGCCCAGCCGCGTGACCGCGTTGTCTTCGAGCACGCGCAGCAGCTTGACCTGCTGGTACTTCGGCAGGTCGCCGATCTCGTCGAGAAACAGCGTGCCGCCCGTTGCCTGCTCGAAGTAGCCGCGGTGCGCATGCACGGCGCCGGTGAACGAGCCCTTGGTGTGGCCGAAGAAGAGCGACTCGAACAGCCCGTCGGGAATCGCGCCGCAGTTCACCGCCACGAAGGCGCCCTTGCTGTAGTGCTGGTGGCCGAGGTGCAGCTGCTGCGCGATGCGCTCCTTGCCCACGCCGGTTTCGCCGCGCACCAGCACGCTGTGGTTGCAGTCGGCAAAGGCCGTCACTTCGGCCAGCAGCGACTGCATGGCTTCCGAGTGCGCCACCAGCACATCGGGTGCCTGCGGTGCCACGTCGCGCGCGCGCAGCTGCCGCACCAGCTTGGCCACCATCGTGCGCAGCTCCGCGCAGGTGAAGTCATAGGGCAGCACGTGCAGGTACTCGGGCGGGTACGTGCGCGAGTCGCGGTCCCGCGAAGCCGCGGCCACCCAGATCACCGGCATGCCCTGCAGCAACTCGGTGGCATGCGCCAGGCCGCCGCTGTCGATGACCGTGACGCTGATGATCGCGACCGAAGGCCGAAGGGCCGTGCCGCGGTCCTGCGGCGGAGGCGGCATGCCGTCGGCGCGCACCACCTCCACGTCGAAACTCGCCATGCACCGCGCAATGCGGTCGAGGATGTCGGCCTTGCCTTCCCAGACAAAGAGGTCGAGTTCGTCGAAGTTGGGGGCGCTCATGGGAACAATGGCTCGAGGGAGGTCGGTGCGTTTTTGCGGTGGCTCACGTCAGTACACCAATTCCGCGCCCGCTTTGCACGTCATGCGGGCGCCGACTTCGGCGTTGGCAAGTTCGATACCGAGGTTTTTCAAGAGCAGCTCCACCAGCGAATTGACGACAGACGAGACGAGAGAAGTGACCAGCGGCTTGAGCAGGTTGAAGACGGTGGTGGCCGCCGCATCGGTGGTTGCCACGATGGCACCGAGCAATCCTGCCGAGGCGCCGGGCGCATACAAGTTGAGCTGCAGGCCGTTGACGAGGCCGGTCACGAGGCCGGCCACGTCGTTCGTGGCGGACGTCTCGAGGTAGGTCTGTGCCGGCGCGCCGATATCGTCGATTTCCTTCAGCAGCCCGGGTGCGCTGGAGTGGAAGAGCAACGAGTCCGTGCCGCCGTCTTGCGGGCTGGAGTTGACCGAGAGGCCGACGCCGCCGCCGCCGAAAGCCGTGCGCTGCGCGGTCGCCTTCTGGTTTGTCCATGTTCCGTTCGGTTGCAGATACTCTTGCGTGCTCAGGGTGCAAACCCCGAAAAGCACCACGGTGCAGGTCTTTCTGGTTTGCACCGTACCGATGTCGACCAGCGCAATGGGCTCCACGGCCGGAGCCAGCGCTGTGGACGAGAAAGCCTTGGCCTTTGCGTCGGCCGGCGAAGTGCCCATTTTTCCGATGCGCAGCGTGGCGATATTGGACTTGGAGTTGGCCCACAGCTTGCTGTCCGAGCTGTTGGTGCAGTCATAGTCCGTGACATACGCCGAGGCAGGCGCAATGTCGATGCTGATGTCGATCTGCAAGGGCAAGGGAAGTGCTTTCACGTCCGAGATCTCGGCCTTGGCGGGGGTGTGGCAGTTCAGCGCGATGACCGGGCAACTGCCTGGCGGTGTCAGGTCGATGACCGAACTCAGGATCGAGACCAGCGCGGAGCTCAGCGAAAGCAGCGCATTGGACAGGCCGCTGATCAACGTGGTCAGCACCTGGCCGGCTGCGCCGAGATTGGCGGAAACAAGCGCCCGAACCTGGGCCGTCCGGACATAGATCTTGTTCGGGCCCAGCGGATCGAGCTTGGCCAATTCAGGATTCCCGACGGCGGAAAACTGCGGCGGCTCGATCACCTTGATGCTCGCGGTGACCCCGGCCAGGGCGACATCGACCGCCACGCCGTTCTTGCCATTGGCCGCTTGCACCACGCCTTGCAGCAGCTGGAAAACCTGGATGCTGGTGTCCAGTCCGGCGGCATCCGTGCCGGACTGCATGCCCAGCAGCGTCCCGAGCTTCAGCAGCGGCTGGGCCGCGGCTGCATTGGCTGCGATCTTGATCAGCCCGAGCGCGTCGATGGCCGTCTGGGCCGTGCCTCCATCGCGTTGAAGCGCATTGATCATGGCCTGCACCAAGGTGCCCACAGAGGCGTCGGCGGCCAGGACCTCGTCGTACTTTCCGGCGCCGATCCCGAGTTCGAGCGCCAGTTCGTCCATGAAGGTCAGCAACTTGAGGTCGGTCGAGACCAGGCCGTTCCAGCCGACCGCGTCGAGGGTGAGGCTGCCCCCCAGGAGCCCGCCGAACACCGCATTGAGCGATGGCGATCGCGTGCTGTCCACGCTCACGAGCGTGCTGCGGATGCTCAAGGCGGCCAGCGGGTGCTTGCGCGCTGCGAGCGCGACGACCGCGATGGGCCTTGGCTCGTTGCCCGGAAGGCCTGCAAGCAGCAGCGCGGGGGTCCGGTTGATGCTGACGCGCACTGCATTGAGCTTCTGGCCACTTTCCGGCGCGCCGAAGTGCGGTGCGGTGGGCCTGGACACGGGATCCCAGTGGCCGCACGCGACACTGTCCGCAGCGACGGCGGCCAGCGTGGGAGGGAGGTTCTTTGCGGCGTTCGCCGTCGCTGCCGTCGTGGCGCCCGTGCAGCTTTCCCCGTCCAGTGCCTGTGCGCCCGCGAGCGCGGCAAGGTCGGCGGTCTTCTGGAGTTCGCGCTTGAGGAAGAAGAGGTAGCCCAGCTCGGTGCCGACGAGAACGATGACCAGCAGGCTCAGCGCGATGATCGCGTTGATGACCACCGACCCGACTTGCCGCCGTCCTGGAGTTCTTCGATTCAAGGAATGCATCGTTCGCGCTAGAAAGACGACCGGGTCGCCGTGGCCTTGCCGAGCAGGCGGTCGGGCATCCAGCTTGCGGTGAGAGGAAGCGGAGGCAGGAGCGGATTGGCGCGGTACGGGTAGCTCACTTTCACCGCGATCTCCGTGGATGAAAGATTCACTTCGGGCGGAAGGCCCGCCATCTTCGAGCGAATCCAGGTCTCCTTGGCCGACAGAGCACTGCCTTCGGAAACAGGGGTGATCAGCGAGAGTGCGAGCGACCGGTAGATGGCCGTGCGCGCATTCGCCTGCACGTCCGCCACCGGCGTGTCGCTGCGAAAAGTCTGGGCCGCCCGCGCGCCGTCTTCCGCTGCGCGGGAGATGGCCTGCTGCACGTAGAGAACGCCGCAGAACGTGATGAGGCCGTAGATGCCCAGGAACAGGACGCCGAAGATGAGCGCGAACTCGATGGCGGCGACGCCGCGCTGCCGGCGCGGCCTCGCGGATTCGAAGCGCGGGCGGGCGCGCCTCACAGCGACCTTCCGTCGAGCAGCATGCCGGCCTTGCCCGTCACCCGGTCCGGCAGCGCGAAGCTGGGGAATGCGGGAAACAGCGCCCCGATGCCGGTGACGGCCACGGTCACGACCACCTGGCAGCGGTTGCTCCATTCGGGCCCGCAAGCGGGGGCAGCCTGCGCGCAGTCGTCCTGCGCGGCCAGGCAGATCTTCGCATCGACAGCCAGCTTCGCTTTCAGGGCGCCGGGCAACCAGTCGCTGCGCAATACCGCAACGCTCGATGCTTCGCTTTTCCTCGCGTTCAGACTGGTCTGGTAGCGCAGCCCGGCGCGAGCCCCGTCTTCCGCGGCGTTCTGCAGGCTCAAGCGCATCGTCAACAGGAAGCCATAGCAGATCATGGCGTAGATCAGCCCAAAGCTGATCAGGAACACGAACGCAAACTCGATCGCATACACGCCGCGCTGTGCGCGCCGGTGTCTTGCGAGGCAGCTTGCTTGCATGGGCATTCTCTTGCGCGGCGGAATTCTTGGTGGCTCAGCGCGCGCCGGCTGCGCTGTTGGACTTCGTCACCGTCGAGCCCAGGCGCTCGGGAATCGGGTGATCGAAACTCTTGATGTAGCGCTCGTAGCTCCGGCTGGCCACGCTTCCAGCGATGGGCCGGGGCGTGGGAGACGCGATCTCTCCGCTGCGCTGCCAGGCGAACAGGCTTTGCGTGGCATCGCCCACCCGCAGCGTCGGTGGGTCGAACGCTTCGGGCTCTGCGACCTCGGCCTCTTGCGTCGGCGGTTCGGCCGTTGCGGCCTTCGCATCCGTTTGCGCGACGGCCACGGATGCCATGAGGAAAAGCGCGGCGGCCAAGGCAACGCGCAAAGGCAGCGTTGCGTTTCGTTCGGCAGGTCGATGGTTCATGGCGTGCCTCGTGAGGTCGAATTCGGTGAGAGCGGGGCATCGGCGCTCGATGCGGATGGATTCATCTGGATCGCGGTCCTCATGCCGCCCGCGCCGGTCCAGCGGGACGGCTTGAGCGCCAGGGGCGCAGCGATGGATTCATTGCGGGGTGCTGCCGCAGCCGTGCCGTAGGGGGCCGTGGAACCGCCCGACGCGCGCATCTGCTGCGCCGCTTCACGCACTGCCTGGCGTGTGGCCTCGGACATGCGGTTCGCATTCATCAGCGCGGTCGCCTGGTCCCGCTGATTCGTCACTTCCAGGTAGAGCGCGAGGTTGGCTTGCGCCTGCGTGCTGTCAGGGCGCAACTGGAGCGCCTGCATCAGCGGAAGCCGGGCTTCCTCGATCTGGCCGGCGCGCAATTGCGCATAGCCGAGATCGCTCAGGAGCAGCGCGTCCGTCGGTGTACGGCGCTGTGCCTGGGCGAGCAGTTGCACTGCTTCGGCGTAGTTGCCGCGCGTGCCTGCCAGGAGGCCGAGGCCGCGGTAGCCTGCGCTCTCCAATGGCGTGCCCATGAGGCGTTTGTAGGCCGCCTCGGCGGGCGCAGCCTGTCCGGTCTGGCGCAGCGCTTCGGCACGCACGCGCGTGGATTCTGGCGAGACGCCCCAGCGTTGCTCGAGCGCGTCGATGTGGGCGAGCGATGCAAACCAGAGGTCTTCCTTCTGCATCTGCTCGACCAGCCTCAGGTAGGTCGGCTGCGTGTCCACGTTGGCTCCCGCCTTCGTGTCCGCGGCGGCTTCGGCGGCCATGCGCTGCTGCGCGTCGGCGCTGGCGGCGTATTGGTCCTTGGGGCCCGCGCATCCCGCAGCAAGAAGGACTGCGGCGGCTGCCGCAGCAAACGCCTGCATGCGAAGGGCTGGGCGCAACGCTGCGCGAGGAGCGGATGGTTTCATTTGGCGGCAGCTCCCAGTGAGCGGAAGATCGCAAGAAAGGCCGGACCGGCCGTGACGATGACCAGCGCCGGAAGCAGCGTGGTCACCATGACGGCGGTCATCTTCACGGTGATCTTTCCGATGCGTTCCTTCATTTCGGAACGCCGATGCTCGCGCAGGCGGTCGCTGAAGACGCGCAGCGGCTCCTGCACGGCGCCCCCGTGCTTGTCGACCTGCACCAGCAGGGACACGAGGCCGCGGAGATTTTCGTTCTTGTGCAGGGTGGCGAGGCGCTGCAGCGAATGCTCTCGGCTGCGGCCGCGGCTGTACAGGTTGTTGGCCAGCACCAACTCGTAGCCGAGCACCCGCAGCACATGCGAGAAGTCGCTGGCCATGATCTGCAGGGCCTGGTCCAGGCTCAGGCCGACGCCTTGCAGGAGCCGCAGCAAGTCGATGAACAGCGGAAGCTCCTGGTTCGCCCGTTCGCGGCGCGCGGCGGCAAAGCGGCCGAGCACCCATTTCGGCGCCATGAAGCCGATGACCCATGCTGCGGCCAGCACGATGGTGACGGTGCGTTGCCGATGGCCCGCGCTCCACAGCACGTAGGCCAGGAACGGAAGCAGGAACGCAAGGGAGATACGGGTCACCAGAAAGACGAGCTGGGCCCTTTTCGAGGACAGTCCGCACTGGTCGATGAGATTGCGGTCTTCGTCGGCCACGAAGGCCCGGCCGATGCGCGAGTCGAGCCAGTGGAACGGCAATTCGATCTCGGGCTTCGCCGGGGCCCCCAGCTCTTCGATCGAGGCGGTGTTGCCTGTGGATACCTGCGGCGCCGCCGCTCCCTGCTGGATCGCACGGCCGATGACGTTGCCGCTGCGCGTGCGCCGCAGCTCGGCAGCGATCAGCGCACCGGCGCCGGCCATCAGGCCCAGGGCCAACAACGCGATGCTGGCAACCGCCAGGTGATCGGGGGTCACGCTCATGTCAGCTTCGCCAATCGGTAGAGGAGGGCCGCACCGAACAGCTGGAAGCCTCCGGCGGAGAGCACCATGATGCGGCCCGTGCCGTCGTTCCACATGCCGAGGAAATAGCCCGGATTGGTCAGGATGAAGAAGACGCCCACGCTCACGGGCAGCAAGCCGAGGATCCAGGCAGACAGCCGGGTTTCCGAAGACATGGCGAGCAGTTCATGCTCCGCCTGCTCGCGGTCGCGCATGAAATTGCCGACGCGCTCCAGCAGCAGATCGGAGCGTCCGCCGTAGCGCACCCCCAGGCCCAGGATGGAGGCCAGCAGGAACATCTCCTCGATGCGGACATTGCTGGCCGTCTGGTGCAGCGCACGGTCCAGGTCCATGCCCGCGCGCACCAGCGACGCCGAGCGTTCCAGCTGCGCTCGCAGTGGTGCCTCGGTGGTGGCAATCGCCAGCTGGAAGGCCGCCTGCGTGGAGTTGCCGATGGTGATCAGCCGCACCATCGCATCGATGTAGGCGGGCAGCTGGCTGATCATCTTGCGGCGAAACTTCTGCAGGCGCAGCCAGATCGCGAACACCGCGAGCAGCACCAGCAGGCCGAACGCACCCATCCCCGCGATCCAGCCCCCGAAGAGACCCGCGAGCGCGGCCAGCACGACGATGCCGCCGAGGCCCAGCGCCACCATGCGTGCATCGACCACGCCCACCAGCCAGCCAGGCAAGGCCTTCTCGAAGAGGCTGGCGGGTGCGGCCGGCGCGGCGCTCGATCCGGTGTCGAGCCACGGGTCCGTCGTCACGCCCGTCATGAGGGGGTCGCCACCGAGGTCCCTGAGGGGAATCGGCAGCGGCGCCGCAGCGGCGGTGCTGGCAAGAATCTGCTGGTCCAGGTGCCGGCCGGTCGCCTGCCTGGCCTGGCGGCTCCTGGCCCATTGCCACAGCAGCAGCCCCGCGGCTGCGAGCAGCAGCGCGATGCAGGCCACCGTCAGCAGGGCATCACGCACGGTTGTCTCCTTGCTGCGCGCGCGTGAGCGACTGGCGAAAGCGCGTGATCTTCGGCGAATGCGGTGCGATGCCGAGCGAGACCCAGCGGTCGCGTTCCTCGCCATCCGGCGACACCACGGGTTCGTAGCGGTAGAGCTCCTGCATCGCGACCACGTTGTCGTTGACGCCGGTGACTTCGCTCAGCGAGAGGATGCGGCGCTGGCCACCCGAGAGGCGCCCGATCTGCACGATGAAGTCGATGGCATTGGCGATCTGCCGGCGCAGGCTCACCTCGCTGCCCTGGTAGCCCGCGAAGCCCGCGAGCATCTCGAGCCGGTAGAGGCATTCGCGCGGCGAGCTGGCGTGGATGGTGCCCATCGAACCTTCGTGGCCGGTGTTCATGGCCTGCATCATCTCGATGACTTCGGCGCCGCGCACCTCCCCCACGATGATGCGGTCCGGCCGCATGCGCAGGCTGTTGCGCAGCAGGTCGCGGATCGACACCACGCCCGTGCCGTCGAATCCGCCGGGCCGGCTTTCCAGCCGCACGACGTGGCTGGTGCCGAGCGACAGTTCCGCCGTGTCCTCGATGGTGATGACACGCTCGCGTGCGGGAATGAAGGTGGCGAGCGCATTCAGGAGCGATGTCTTGCCCGAGCTGGTTCCGCCGCTCACGAGGATGTTGCAGCGCGCGCGCACTGCAATCTCCAGCAGTTGCGCCATGCCCGCATCGAAGGTGCCGAGCTTCACCAGGTCGGCCGGCGTGAGCGGTTCCTTGCGGAACTTGCGGATCGAGACCGAGAGCCCATCGATTGCCAGCGGCTCGATGATCACGTTGATGCGGCCGCCGTCCGGCAGGCGCGCATCGACCATCGGATTGGATTCGTCGAGCCGGCGGCCGAGCGGTGCGAGGATGCGCCGCACGATGCGCATCACGTGTTCGGCATCGGCAAAGCGCACCGTCTCGCGTTCCAGCATTCCGTGGCGGGACACGTAGACGTTCTGGTAGCCGTTGATCAGGATGTCCTCGACCGCCGGATCGTTGAGCAGGTCTTCCAGCGGTCCGAAGCCGGCGAGCTCCTTGGTCAGCGCGTCGGCGATGAGCTGCATCTCGCGGTCGTTGATCGGAACGCGGCGCAGGCGCACGAAGCTGTCGACTTCCAGTTCGACGAACTGCTGGATGGACGCGCGCGACCAGCGGCCGAACTCCGCACCGAGTTCCTCGATGCGGCTCAGCAGATGGTCGTGCGTCCAGCTCTTGATGTCCTGGAACTGCTGGGAATTGATGAACGCCTGGTCGTCGTCGGCGAATTCGAGATCGTTGGACATAAAGGCGGTTCAACTTTCGCTAGAGCTTTTCCAGAGGCCGGCGATTTGCGACATGCGCGCCGACCAGCGGGATTCCTTGGCGGGCGCCTGCGCCGCGCCGCATGCGTACTCCTGGTGCAGGCCGCGCGCGAGTGCGGCGACGGCCTGCGTGTAGGCATCGGTGCGGGCGGTGCGTACCAGCATCTCGCCGCGGCTCGCAGCCGCCAGCAGCTGGGTTCCCCGCGCGGGCACGACATGGTGCAGGGGCAGTTCGAGGCGGTCGGCGATGTCCTTGGCCGGCAGGCCGACATGGCTGTCGAACTTGTTGACCACGAGCGACAGGCGGTCGGTCTCGATGCCCCGCGTGCGCAGTTCCTTCAGCATGTTCGCCGTCGAGACGATGGCGCCGATGCTCTGGTCGCACACCACCCAGTTGCGCTGCGCCGCCTTCACGGTCTGGGCGACGAAGTCCATCGTGGAGAAGCCGCCGAGGTCCGCGATCTGGAAATCGAAGAAGTCGCCGAGCCGCTTGATCAGCGCGACCGAATCCGCATGGGAGATCTCGCGGACCTGCGCGAGGCTGGCGGGCAGCGGCAGCACGGCGACGCCGCTCGCGTGGTGGGCCAGTGCGGTGTGCAGCAGTGTCTGGTCGAGACGGCGCAGGTTGCGCACGCCATCGACAAAGCTGAAGGCGCTTTGGGTGTCGAGGTACAGAAGCCCGTCGCGCGCCGGCAGCCCGAGATCGAGCAGCGCGACGCCGCGGCGCGCGTTGCGGCCGTGCGGCGGCGCGGCCGTCTGCGACAGCTGGTCGTGGAGCATCAGCGACAGGCTGGCGGCAAGGGTGGTCACGCCGATGCCGGCGCGCGCGCCGAGCAGGGAGAGCGTGCATCCGCGGGCGCGGTTCTGCATGCCGCTGTGGCGTTCGAGCAGCTTGCGCAGCGTGTTGACCGCATCGGCCGCCGGCGCGCTCATGTCGATGAAATCGTCCACGCCCGCGCGCAAGGCGGCGAGCATGGAAGCGGGCTCGGCCGACACGCCCGTCGCCAGCACCGGCAGGGTCGGCCATTCGCGCTTGAGGCGCTGGTGGAGTTCGCCTGCCGCCGCGGCATGGCCGCCGGAAAAATCGAGAAACACCGCCGCGGGATCGAGCATGGCGATGCGCTCGTCGATCGATTCGGGCTCGCCGGGGAGGATCACCAGCGTGCCCGACGGGCTGAGCGCATCGGTCAGCCAGGTGATGTGGCGGCTGTCCGGCGATGCGAAGAGATAGGTCTCCGCACCGGTTTCAGGGAGGTTGTCGCGGGGAGCGTTCATGGCTTCGGTCACCTGCGTTTCGTGATCGGTAGGCGTCAACGCGAGAAGCCCGGCACCGTCGTGCCCGATGCCGGCCCCAGCAGATGCGACCGCCATACGGCGCCGTCGCGTTGCTCGGCACCGCCGGGAAGGTAGGGGCCCAGATCGGTGCCCCGCGCAATCGGCTTCACCAGGTGCGGCGTGACGAGAATCACCAATTCTTTCTCGCTCATCTGGTATTTGGTTTGCTTGAAGAAGGTGCCGAGCACCGGGATGTCGCCCAGCAATGGCACCTTGTCCGCGTTCGATGTGGTGGTGCGGCTCACGAGCCCGCCGATGATGAAACTCTCGCCATCGCCGAGCTCCACCGTCGTGTCCGCCCGCCGCGTGCTGATGGCGGGCACCGCGACGCCGCCGATGCTCAGCGAGTTGGTGTAGTCCAGGTCGCTGGCTTCGGGCGCCACCTTGAGCACGATGCGGTCATTCGACAGCACGGTGGGCGTGACGGTGAGGCCGATGCCGAAGGGCTTGTATTCGATGCTCGTGGTGCCCAGCCCCTGGGGTGCGGGCACCGGCAGTTCACCGCCTGCGAGAAAACTTGCGCTCTGGCCCGACAGCGCCACCAGCGTCGGTTCCGCCAGCACGCGGGCCATGCCGTTGCCTTCGAGGAAGCCGACGTTCAGGGCAATGCCGGCCTTGCCGAAATTGAACAGGAGGCTGAAGGCCTGGGCAAGGGGGTTGTTCTGTTCGGTCCCGGTCGTACCACGGTCGCCGAACGACGCGGTGCGCAGCGATGAGGGCGAGAAGACCCCGAAGCTGAAGCCGTTGGAATTGGCGCGCGTGCTGAAGATGTTGAGGCCGGCCTGCTTGAGCACGCTGCGGTTGAACTCGACGATCTTGACTTCGACCTGCACGGTGCTGCTTCGCACGTTGACGACGGAGCGGTCGACCAGCGCCGATTTTTCCCCGCCGGCCGACATGGCGTTGTCGCGTGCTTCCTGGTGAGCTTCCATGCTGCCCAGCGAACCGCCGAGCGTGGAGGCGCGGCGCCGGACTTCGAGTGCATAGACCGTGGCGTTCTGTTGGCCTCGTTCCCAGACCATGAGCGTGGTGCGGCCCGCGGCCTTGCCGGTGACGATCAGGCGAGCGGCCGGCGAGTTCGGCGACTGGCGCGTGAGTGCGACACCGGCCACCGTCTCGTCGGCGATGGCCATGCGCTCGATGCCCTTGCCGATCAGCAGTTCCTTTTGGGTGCCCGCGTCGATCCGCATTGCAAGCGGGGGCCGCGCAGGCGCTGCCTCTGCGCTGGCCGCCGCCGAGAGCAGGGGCCAGGCGCTCGCCGCAGCCGCCACCCACAGCAGCGCGATGGCGCGATGCACCGGGCGACGTGCCGGGCCGGTGGTCTTCGCGCGAAGGGCGAGCGTCATGGTGTTCGTTTCCTGGGTGGCGTAGATGGGCATGCCACTGGGCTTTTCAGTAATTGATGGTTTCGCTGCGATCGCCACGGATGACCTCGACCTGGAGTCCGGCGCGCGGAGCGTTGCCGGTGCGCGCGGCCGGCGCCTGCGCCTGCGCCGCCGCGATCGCCGCCCCGCGCGGTGCAATGGCGAGAGGCTTGCCGCCGGTCACGAAATCCGCCGTGGTGACGCCGGCCTGCGCACGGTCCAGTCCTTCGAGCGGCAGGCGCCGCGCCTCACCGGACTTGGGTGCTGGCGGCTGCAAGGCAGGGGGCAACTGGGCAAAGAGTTTGGGATCCGGCTCAGACATGTCGGTGGGATTGCGCAGCGCCAGCAGCAACTGGCCGCTGTTCTCGGCAAGGGTCAGCCGGTTGATCTCGTCCACCGGGACCGCGAGCACCGCGGTTTTGGCGGGTTCGGTGCGCTGGGGCTGCTGCGCGGCGCCGTTCTTGTCGATCTTCGAAGGCTGGCCGTCGACCGAGGCGCTGCCATAGGCAAGCACGCGCTTGCGGGACAGGAGCAGGCGGGCCTGGCTGCGATCGATCTCCTTGCCGTCGGACTTGAGCATGACGAAGACGTCGACAAAGTCGCCGGGCCGGACCTTGTGGCCCACGCCCATGGTCTCGTCGGCCTTGACGGCGACCGCACGTTCGCCTTCGTTGATGCGAAGCGCCAGGCCGGAAACGAGTTGGCCTTCGGCCAGCGGCGTGCCTTCGAAGAGGTCGATCACCGGCACGCGGCCCGCAAGCGGTGCCGTGTCCTGGAAGGCGCCCACGGGGTTGATGGTGAGGCGCTCGATCCGAAGGGCGTCGGGCGGGATCGGCAGGCCCGCGGGCAGCGGCTTGGCCGCCACGACGACCGGGTAGGTCTGTGCCTGGGACGCCCTGCCCGGCGCAGCCGCAGCAGGGGGCGCGACCGCCACGGGCGGCGGGGGCTGCCGGCTGAGCATCCATGCGTAGCCGCCGAGCGCGAGGGCCAGGAGCACGAGGACGGCGGCGACGATTTTGGTGAGATTGATCATGGGCGGCGGGACGGGGGAGGGAGCAATACGGCAGCTATCGATGAACAGCCGGTGGTGGCAGAGCGATCAGCCGCTCTGTCGACCCCAAACCATCCACACCGCGGCCGCCAGCGCGAGATAAGCCGCGTAGGGAATGAAGCGAACCCGTTGCGGCGGCGGATTGCCAGCCGCCCGGGACGAGGGTCCGAAAAGCACGAGCGAGAGCCGCGGGGCAACGGGCCAGCGCTGCAGGACCAGCCACAGCGCCGCATGCAGGCTCGCGAGCACGCTGGCCAGGAGCCAGACCGGGAGCAGGGCGGAACTGCCGATCCACAGTCCGAGCGCTCCGGCGAATTTCACGTCGCCGGCGCCCATGAGGCCCAGCGCGTAGAAGAGAAGGAGGAAGCCGAAGGCCAATGCTGCGCCGAGCAGGGCCGCCGCCCAGTCCTGTTCGACCGGTGCGGCCCCGAAGGAGAGTGCAGACAGAGCAGCCACGGCACCTGCAAGCACCAGCCAATTGGGAACGCGGCGCTGCTGGAAGTCATAGACGGCAATTGCGAGCAACCACATCAAAAAGATTGATGCCATTGCCTGCATTTGCATCTTAGGCGGCGCCTGCGATGGCGGTTTTCAGACTGGTCCAAATGGTCGCAAGACTTTCACCAATACCGCCGGTGCCAGTAATGGCCGTAATCATGACGACCGATATCAACCCCGCGATGATTCCATATTCAATTGCGGTAGCGCCTTCTTCGTCGCGCAGAAAACGAGTCATTGAGCGAAGCATGTTTTTGCCCTTCAAAAGTTGTTAACAAAGGTGACGAGAAGTGGATGTTATACGTCGTAACTTCCTGTATCAACCAGAGAAACCCCTCGGAGGAAGGTCGTATTGTGGCAAGCCAAATGGCCTATGCACACCCGCGGCCGATCCCTCGAAAAGCTCCCAAGAGTTCATCTTCGGAGGACGCTGCTAACAGTCCGGAAACGATTTTTCCCCTCTGGGGCGCGAGGTACCCATCCCATGAACGGGGGACCTTGTTACGGCGGGGAACCGGCGCTCGTCAGAGCGGCGCTACGGGTACAAACACGTGGCGTGTTACGTGCCGTGGAGGCATGTAGGTCGAAATGTAACAGCCTAGATACGAGCGCCTAGTGCGCAAAAAATCACGGAAATTTGCAAGTGACCCCCCTGACAGGAGGGCCGAAAGCCGGGCTGTCAGCCCAGGATTTCTTCGTGGAAGAGCTTCCACTCGCTGCCTTGGCGCAGCCAGTACTGGCGACGCGTGCGCCCGCTCCTCTCGCCCTCGAATACTTCGCCGAACGTGGCCACCATGGTGTCGTCGCCATCGCGCCAGTGCAGATAGGACATGTCCTTGAACTGGACACGCTTGCCCCGGGCGTATTCCAATTCATCGCGCAGCACCGCAAATCCTTCAATGGATTTTCTGGTGTTGTTGCGCTGGAAATCCGGCAAATAGAATTTCTTCAATTGCGCTTCATTGCCGCTGGCCCTGGCGTCCTTCCAGGCGGCAACGGCCTGGGTGAACGACTGGGCTTCCTTCTCGGCTTGCGGTTGCGAGATCCATTGCAGGCTGCGCGCCGTGACCACCGGGGTGCCGCCGATCTGCACCTTGCGCAAGAGCTGCTTGAGATCGGGGTTGGCCATGACCACGCAGCCATCGCTCGCGAGCGGGGCACGGGCAAACTGCTGCGGCGGCGTGCCGTGCAGCCAGATGCCGCCGCCGGTCTTGCCGCGCCGCACGTCGTACGGGTTGGGATAGTTGATGGGGAGCGCGCCGGCGCCGTAGAAGTCGCGCAGCGATTTCGGATCGAGGTTGCTGGTGATGTAGTACACGCCCAGCGGCGTGCGCGCGTCGCCCTCGGTGACCTTGCCGATGCCCGACTTGCCGACGGACACGTAGTAGTCGGCCACCAGCTGCAGCCCCTTGTCGGAGTTTTCGAGCAGGTAGAGCCTGGAGCGCGAGGCATCCACCGCAATGGCATAGCGGCTGCGCGTGGACAGCGCGAGAAACTGCGAAGGCACGCTGCCGGCCGGTGGCCTGTCGCGCAGTGCCTGCAGCCGCCGCTGCGACTCTTCCCGCAGGTCGGCCATGGCCGGATCGCTGCGCAGGCGCGCGATGCCCGAGGCGTCGGAGAAGCCGTGCGCCGGCGGCACCTGGGTTGCCAGCAGGTCGGCGTAGACCAGCTGTGCCAGCTGGAAGTTGGGGTAGTCGCGCACCAGGTCGCGGGCTTTGGCCAGTGCGGGCCGCGCGTGGCCCCGGCCGAACAGTTCGTAGACCGCGATCAGCCGGGCCTCGGCCCCGTTGGCTTGCTGGAGCGCGGCGGACGGTGCGGCCGCCTTGCGTGGCACGGACCTGGCGGCGCTCGCGACTTGGGTGGCCGCGGGCTTCTTCGCGCGGGGCTTCGCGTCCCTCGCGGTGGTTGGAAGGTGCGCCGCGCGGCTGCTGGCGGCCTTGGCCTTGGGTGGGGCGGCGGGCCTGGTCGACGCATGGGCCGCACCGGTAGCCGAGAGCAGCAGCGCCGATGCCGCGGCGAGCGCGGCAAGCATGTTCCCGCCTCGCCGAAGCGGCCGGTTCTCCAGAAGCCGGCCGCGCCGGACGATGTCTGCCACTACCCGCCGACGCTTTCCTTGCGAATCTGCCAATGGCTGCCGGCGCGCTGCAACTCCAGCGTCTTGCGGCTGGAAATGTTGAGGTTGTCGGCGCGATAGATCTGGCGGAACTTGGCGGTGGCGGTCTGTCCGTTGACGTGGATCGCGAGGTTCTCGATGTTCACGCTGATGCTCGACTTGCCGACGATGCGGGCGCGCCGCTCTTCTTCCCAGCTTTTGCGGCTCTGTCCGGCGCCGGGGTTGAACTCGGGGCCGTAGGCAGAGAGATAGCGGTCCATGTCCTGCGCCGCCCACGCGGCTGCCCATCCGCGCACGGCCGATTCAACCTCGGCGTTCGTGGCGGGCGCTGCCGCGACGGCGGGTGCAGACGCTGCCGGCGCCGCTTCAGGTGCCTTTGCGACAACAGCGGGCGGCGCTGCCGGTGGCACGGGCACGGGGGCGGCCACAGGCGCCTTTGCAACAGGTGCAGGTGCGGGTGCAGGTGCCTGTGCAGGCGGCGTCGAAGGCGCTGCCGCGGGCACGCTGGCCTTTGCGGCAGGCACCGGGCGCGTTGCCTCGGGCGCGGCGGCCACGGCCATCGCCGCAGACCTGGCGCCAGCCGCCGGTGCAGGCGTGAACAGGGTGCGGATCACCGCCAGCTTGGGTTGCACCGCCGTGTTGTTCTGGTCGAGCTGCAGCGCCTTGCTGTAGGCCTGGCTGGCCAGGCGCGCATACACGTCGCCCAGGTTCTCTTGCGCGGTGGCATAGCTCGGGTTGGTGCGGATCGCGCTTTCGAGCGCACTGCGTGCCTTGTCGAACTGGTTCTGGCTCGCGTAGATCACCGCGAGGTTGTTGTACGGCTCGGGCAGTTCGGGCGCGTCCTGGGTGAGCTGCGTGAACGCCGCGATCGCCTCGGCGCGCTTGCCGGTGTCGAGCTGGATCACACCCTTCAGGAAGCGCATCTGCGGATCTTTCGGCTTGTCCTTCAGGAAGGCATCGGCGCGCGACATCGCCTCGTCCAGCTTGCCCGCCTGCATGAGCCGGTCGACCTCGTCGTGCTCCATCGCCGCCAGCGCGGGCAGTGCGATGCCGCAAGCGGCGGCAAGGAGCAGCGCGCGCATGGCGGGCGAAAGACTGAAACGAGCGCGCGGCAGGGAGCTCTTGGGCATTGCGGACGAGGCCTCGTGTGGAAGGGGGTGCGGCATGGATTGTAAATGCGCACGTAACCATTGGACACGATCCAAAACTTTTGTCAGCCCACGCCGTGCCCCAGAGAGCACAGCGGGCTAATTGCCCGGCCGCCGCCCGCTATCGCGTGATTCCATCCACGTGCGTCAATACGACGCGGGTCGATCGGGCTTTGGCCACCGAGGGGAGCAGGCGCTCGATTGCGTGCAGCATGGAGCCGTCATAGGGCAGTGGCTCGGGCGGGTAGTCCTGCCAATCGAGGTTCAAGTTCACCAGCGGGCGAATCGCGTCGGCCCTGGCCCAGAACATCGATCCGACCGGAAACACCGGGTGCAGGGGAAGTTCGCCCAGTCCCAGCCGGGCCGCCAGCATTTCGGCGTGCTGCCTGTTGGCGCCCCAGTCGACGATATGCGGATCATCCGGAAAGACAAGCCCGATGGAGGGATCCGCCGCCATCCGGCCCATGATGATGTCGATCATCGGTGCCTTGCCGCCCAGCAGGTTTTCCATCAGGAATCGATGCCACGTACTTCCGGTGGAGGCATCGGCAATGTCCACGGATTTCTTGGTATGGACATGGCCGACGATGTCGTAGTCCTTGACCAGTTCGCCGCCGAAGGCCGTGAGCAGCGGCCCCAGGTCGCGTCCCACGTTCGGGACCACGCGCAGACGGACCACGTTGCCGGTGTAGCCGAGCGCGTACGTGCGCACGGACTCCATGACGCCCTCATTGGGAACGCTGATGAACAGGTCCGGCCGCAACCGGTTCTTTTCCAGGCGTTGCAGGATTTCCGGCAGCAACTCGGGGTAGTAGACATGCAGGTGCAGCGCTGCGCGCAGGTCGCCCAAGGCGGCGGTACCCGGGTCTTCGGAGCGGATGAGCTCGAACTTCCAGGGGCCATCGGGCTGTCCGGCCTGCAGGTAGGCAGCGAAGGGATCGAGGTCGTGCGTGCCGGGCTCTTGCCTCTCCCGGTAGATGCCCGGATGAAATCCAGGCAGAGGCTTGCGCTTGTCGATGCCCGTGGCCCACGACCGTACATAGTCATGGCGAACGATGTCGTCGAGCGTCTTGTTGTTGTCCTGCGGGGACCGCAGGAAGAACTCCGGGTCGAGCAGCTCGGACTTGGCGATGATGCGGGAGGACTCGTGTTCACGGGCCAGCTGCTGCCCGGCGCTGGACGCCAGTTCCTCGAGCTTGCCGATGTAGGCCACCATGTTGAATTGCTCGTCGGCAACCCGCTTCATGCGCGCGCCCAGATCGCGTGTCGCTTCCGGCGATCGCGCGAGTTTCAGTACCAGTTCGGCCATGGCTGCCGTGTCGTGGTACGGCGCGACACAGGGTTCGGCCAGATCGTTCTGCTCGAGGATGTCGGCAATGCCCGAGGCGCCGGAAAAGCACACCAGGGGCAATCCGCAGGACATCGCGTCGATCGCGACATTGGGCAGCGGGTCCAGCCGGGAACTCAACAACATCGTGTCGGCCAGCGCATAGGCATGGTCGATCAATGGCGTTTCCGGCATGAAGGCGAACTGCTGCCCCAGGCCCGCCCTGCGCACTTGCTCGGCAAGGTAGGAGGAATAGCCGATGTCCTTTTCGGGGTCGTAGCCATTGCCGATCCATACGAAGCGGCAGGCTTCTCCGCCCGGCGACCGAATCACACGGGCGGCGCATTCCATGAACAGGTCCACGCCCTTTCGGTACTGGACGGAACCGGCGCCAATGACAACGAAGCTGTTCCTGCCTTCCGGCGAGTCGGGGCGGAGGAAGGATTTCACCCGTGCGGTTTCTGCCGCGCGCTTGCCCGGGTCGATTTCGATGTCCGGTGGCACGCAGCGCCCCTGGGGAAGAATGTGCGCATTGGAATGCGCCAGCGCCGGAAGCTCCGACAGCGCATTTTCGTAGGTGATACGGGTGGAGAACACGGTTTCTCCGGCCCAGTGCATCGCGAAGGGAAAGGCATCGCGCGGCCGCGTGTAGGCCGCAAATTCGTGAATGAGGTTGACCGTCGGGATCGAAGATCTCGCCAAGCCGCGAAGAACCACGCGCGATTCAATGCTGTTGACGATCGCAAACTCGAAGTCGACGCGGCTGCAAAGTTGCGCCACGGCGAAATCGGCTTCCTCAGGCGCTCCCCGGACCAGCTCCGGTCCTGCCACCAGGCTTGCGGCGTCGCAAAAATCGGGAATCAGATCGCCCCCGCCCAGCAGCATGACGACGACGTTGAAGCGCTTCTGCAGCTCTGCCGCAATGTTCAGGCTCAGGATCGGCGCACCCGTGCGCGACGCCTCATGGCTCACGACCAGCACCGATCGCCGTTCGGGATCCGCTGCATGCGCACCCGGCCTGATCGTGAGTTCGGGCCGCTTGCCGATGCGCCCCTCGGCGCGTCCGTGCAAGATGAAATGCTGGTAGGCAGGGATGCCGGCACCGAGAATGTCCGGATACCGGTGAAGGTAGTACGCTTCGTCGAAGTCAGGGTCGGCCACGAGCATGGGCTCGTCTTCGGGTGCAACTGACGCTTCTGCTTCTGCTGCGCAATCTGGCGCGTCGGTCTCAGGGGCTTGCCCGGGTGCGATCTCGATGCGCTCAGGCCGCGTCCCCAGCCGACCTTCGGCAGCCCCGCAAGTCACGAAGTGCAGATAGGGGTCTACGCCCGCCTCGGCAACGTCCGGATTGCTTTCAAGATAGAAGGCTGGGTCGAACTCCTCCTGCGGAGGCAGCACCGGAGCGGCGGGCGAGGGGGTCGGTTCTGGCGACGCCGATATCACGGCAGGGATCTCAGCCATGGCGGGCATCGCGGGCGCGGCGGAATGCGCCTCGGGTTGCGCGTGCTGGCGCCTGACGCGCTGCACCATCTTGCCAACGAGGCGCAATGGGCGCGTAACCTTCCAGGAACGCGAGGTGACCAGCGCATTGACTTCAACACCGCGCTGCGCGAGCTCCCGCTGCAGGGACGCTGAATCTTCGCCTTGCTGCGCCGC
This sequence comes from Variovorax sp. OAS795, assembly GCF_040546685.1. Lineage (NCBI taxonomy): Bacteria > Pseudomonadati > Pseudomonadota > Betaproteobacteria > Burkholderiales > Comamonadaceae > Variovorax > Variovorax sp. OAS795. The sequence goes on along the minus strand of NZ_JBEPOH010000001.1, from coordinate 5,012,409 downwards.
CTGGCGATGCGAGGCATCGAGCTGGAGGGACAGCGCGTCGATCTGGCGATTCTTCTCGGCCATTCGTGCGTCGAGGCCATCGATCCAGCGCGCTTTCTCGGCAAGCTGGGCGTCGAGGCCGTTGATCCAGCGCGCTTTTTCGGCGAGCTGGGCTTCGAGGCTACCGATCCAGAGAGTCTTCTCGGCGACCTGGGCCGCAAGGCTGCCGATGCGCTGCTCTTTCTCGGCCATCTGGGTCTCGAGGCTGCCGATGGCTTGGTCCTTCTCGGCCACCTGCGCGACGAGGCTGCCGATCTTGCGATCCTGCGCGACGGCTTGGGCGTCGAACGCGGCGATGGCTTTGCCGGCTTCGGCAAACCTCGCATCGATTTCCTCCAGCGCTTCGGTGAGTTCCTTGATCTGATCGTTTCGGCTGGCGAGGTCGCCATCCCGCTCCTGAAGCTGCTGGGCCAGGGAAGCGACGGTACTGCCGCTCGCCGTGAGCTTCGCGTCCAGATCGAGGATCAGCCCGTCGCGTTCGGCCACGCCGCGATCGAAATTGGCGATCTTCTCGGATGACGACAACGCGTCAATCTGCAATTGGTGATTGCTGGCCTCTTGCTTCCGCAATGCTTCGCGCAACGTCGCCGCTTCTTCCAACGAGAAAACGTCGTGGTCTCCGGTGAACCGAATCAGATCCGTGGCGTCGAAACCGTAGACAGCACGAATGTTTTCCGCCCTGACTGGATCCGTCACCGCTTCGTGCAACAGTTCGAGCGCAAATAGTTTGACGAAAGGACGCGTCGCGACCTCGAGCATGATGAGGCCAAGAACAAACCCGAGGTCCGCCCCATCGATGCGGTGGTGCTTTCTGGCTTCCGGAAAGATCGCGTAGAGATCGTCGAAGCTGGAGATCTCGCGGTAGTCGTCCAGCAGGTGGAAGATCTCGTAGGCATTCCTGATGCGCGCTTCCCTGTAATTTCCGCTGACCTGCAGCTCGGTGCTTCGCACCCGAAAGAGGGTGAGCTTTTCGGGGATGACATGGATCTCGTGCTTCATCGCGAACCGGACCCACATCTCGAAATCGTCGATCTGCCGCAGCCATAGCCGATACAGGCCGCATTCGGCGAATGCGCTCTTGCGAATCAGGGCGCTGGGGTGGCAAAGCGCATTGCCGTGATTGAAGAAATACCGGAGCCATTCATGACGACTACGGTTGGGCTGATCGAAGATGGTGGCGTAAAAGTGCTTCTCGTCGGCGAGCGGCGTTCCCTCTTCGGTGATGGCCCGGGCATTCGTAAATACCGCGCAAACCTCTGGAGCTTGGTCCAGGACGGCAATCTGCTTTTGCAGCTTGTCGAGCTCCCAGACGTCATCGGAGTGATGGATTGCAATGAGTTCGCCTTGGGCGACGTTCGAAATGATGTCGTTGGTGCGCCAGACCACCTCACCCGGCATACTGCTGCGAAACGACTTGATCCTCGGATCGGCATACTGATTGATGAGCCACCAGGAGTCGTCAGTGGAGCCGTCGTCGAGGATGAGAAGTTCGAAATCCGAAAAGGTTTGACCAAGGACGCTGTCGATGGCTTTGCCGATGTACTTTGCATGATTGAACGACGTCAACAGGACCGTAATTTTCGGCATTTGGAATGTTCGTGCGAATGGAGTTCAGGTCTTGAACGGGACGGCCATATGCGGGCGGCCGATGTAGGAGCGCAGCGGCGGCACTTGCTCAAAGGCAGTTGCGCGAGACCTCACCTTTCGATGAAGCAGTCGTATCGGTAGAACGCACTTGCCAGTGCAGGGTCTTGGTCGACGATCCGTACGCGAAGTCCGGCTTTCTCGACGAGGCCCTTCATTTCGGCGCGTGACCACCAGTTGCCGATGTGCGGCTTGCCCGCTGCCTGGCGCTCGCGGTAGTAGCTCATCTTGCGGTCGTCGTCGTAATACACGGCGAGTTTGTCGGCATCAGGCACGCCCGCGATGAAGATCGAGCCAACGCTGGACGCTGCCTTCAAAGTAGTCAGCACGCGAAACAAGGACTGCGAATCGAGGCATGACACCGAATCGCGCATGTAGACCTTGTCGGTACCCGCGTAGAACGACGGCTCGAGTTCCGCAACATCCCCGACGCGGTAAGTCAGATTGGGGACCGTGTTCAGCCGCTTTGCGTTCTCGATCAGCTTGTCTGAGAAGTCGACGCCAATCGCCGTGTGGACATCCGGCGCAAGTGCGTGGGTGATCAGCCCATTGCCGCAGCAGAGGTCGACGATGCGGTCCGTGCGTGCGAGTTGAAGCACATCCCGTACAGAATCGATGGTGAGTTGCAGTTGGTCCGCATTCATCTCCGAGCCGTTGATGGTGCGGTCGACCTGCTTGAGCGGAGAGTCGGCGAACCGTTCCGCATTGCCGTCGTAGTGATCTTTCCAGTAGTCGGTCATTTTCAGTTCGATCAAGTAGTCTGTTCAGTCAGAGGCGCTGCAGTTCGGACGTCACAAGGCCGATGAGCCGGTCGATGTGCTCCTCGGTGTGGCGCTGATCGCAGGGGAGGGCGAGACATCGGTCCAGCAGGGCGGACTCGATGCCCGCGGTGTCAATCCGGTGGCGCGCATCCTCCCAGTAGGTGGGCACGTAGATGCCCTGGACCGCGAGTCGCCTCCGGATGGGGGCCACGTCGTGTTTCAGGACCAACGGATAGCACAGTGGAACGGAATGCGCGTCAAGTGGCCACTCTCGCTCGTTCCAGGCTTGTAGCGCCCGTGAAAGTTGTCGGAAGTTGTCGCGTCGGCGCGAGCGGACCGATGCGAAATCGATGCTGGACAGCAGGCGCTGCGTAAGCCTCGACATGCGCAATGGCCGTGTGTCCTCCAGAGTGCGGCTGGCTTGCACGAAGTGCTTGTAGCCGGCCCGCGCGCCCTGCGCAGCGCGAATAAGCAGATGGTCCATGCGCTCGATGGAGTTCTCGTCCTCATGGGCCGGTGCCTCGACATGCAGATGACCCGCGCGCAGGAGTCCGCCGTCGGGGAGGCCGACAAATTTGCGCGGCGAATGGATCGTGACACAGCGCTCGTCCGTGCCGCTGAAGAGCGCCTGCGTGTTGTCGATGAGCAGTTGTTCCGCAGGAAAAAGAGCCATCAGGCGCGCTACCGGCTTGTCACAGATCCCGAAGTAATTTACGTAGAGAAGCCACGTGTCCGCCGGCAGATCGACCCTGAGATCCGGAAGGAGCTCGGCGTTCAGGTGATAGAAGTCGATCGCCCGGCCGGCATCTGCGACCGCCTGCACAACCGAATCGCACACGTAGGCCGGCAGGAGCACCCGCGTAAGCGCGCTAGCTTCGATGGCAGCGCGCAGTGCCGCGCGCGCCGACTGGTATTTTATGAAGGGTGCCGGGTACGGGTCTCCAAAGTCGGGCAGCGCGAGCTCGAAATACCCGCCGATCTCGCCTGCGGCACCGTCTTCCTCGTTCTCTGTAGTGCCTGTCACCTCAGAAAACTCCTTCGCGCTGATGTGCCGCGATGAATCTTTTCGGCAGCAGCTTGGCCGTCCCAGCGATGCCGTTGAACATCATCACGTCGATGATCGAAAGCGCTGGCTCGAAAGACTCGCCGCCCTGCGCATAGACTTCCGTTGGCGGGTGGAGCGCGCTCAGGCCGATCCCGTGGCTCGCCAGCTTGTCGGTAGTCTGCAGCGCGATGCCGTTCAGTGGATTGATGATCTCGGTCGCGCCGAGCTGGAGCGCGTGCGCCAGTGCCCAATCGCCCGCCTCAGCCACGTCGGTGTAGTCGAACCCGTGCTCCGACGAAACAATGATTTCACTACGGATCGACAGGGCTTCGCACACCAGTCGAACCACGCGGGCGTTGAGCGCGCCAATGCTGCGCTCCGGGCCTGGCCGAACGCAGGCCTCGACCAGTTCAATCGTCTCTGCGAAATGAGGCGCCACGGCCTTGTAGTGCGCGAGCTTGTTGAGAAGCCTGTGTTGCCAGTCATTGTCCGGCGCAATCAGAACCTCGCAGATCATTGTCTTCGTCGAATGTTTGGCGACCGGAACCTGTATGTACTGCCAGCCGCCGCCCTGCTTCAGAACGCGGTTGCGGTTGACCCAACCCTGCTTGATGTACTGGGCCTCGTCGAAGAGCACGAAGCAATCGACCGCGTCGATGAGCTGCCAGTAGCCAAGGTAAGGGAAGAAGTAGGGCTGCATGCCCGCCATCCGCTTCATCGTCATTGTCGCCGGCCTGCGGATGCGATCAGGTCCACCACGCGGTCGACCTGGTCGTCGCGCAAGGCAGGGTGGATCGGGAGGCAGATCACCTGCGAGGCTGCTTCCGTCGCCCTCGGCAGGTTCTCTTCGCACGAGGAAGCCAGGTGGCTGTACATCGGGAAGCTGCTGATCAGGGGATGGAAGTAGCGCCGCACGAGCACGCCCTGCTCGCGCAGTGCGTGGTACAGGCCGTCGCGGCTCAACGCATAGCCAGGTCGGACCAGGATCGGAAAGTAGGCATGGTTGGCATTCGACTCGCCGGAAAATCCGACGCAGTGGATGCCATGGACCGCGGACAGCCTCTCGCGGTACCGCCTGTCGATGTCGCGCCGGCGCTGGATGGCCTTGTCGACGTCCTTGAGCTGCAGCAGGCCGAGTGCGGCATTGAACTCGCTCATCTTGCCGTTGATGCCCGGGGTCACCACTGTGACGTCGTCGACGAAGCCGAAGTTCTTGAGCTGGTCGACATAGGTCTTGGTACGCGCATCCGGCGAGACGATGGCGCCGCCCTCGAAGGTGTTGAAGACTTTCGTGGCGTGGAAGCTCAGCACCGACAGGTCGCCATGCTTCAGCAGGTTGCCCGTGGGCAGCCGGACGCCGAAGGCGTGCGCCGCGTCGTAGATGACTTTCAGGCCATGCTTGCGGGCGATGCGTTCGATGGCCTCCACGTCGCAGGGGTGGCCATAGCAGTGGATCGCCATGATGGCGGACGTCGACGGCGTGATCGCGGCTTCGATGCGTTCGGGATCGATGTTCAGCGTATGCGGATCGATGTCGACGAACTTGGGCGTGATGCGGTTCCACAGCAGGGCATGGGCCGTTGCGACAAAGGAGTAGGGGCTGGTGATGACTTCGCCCTGGATGTCCATCGCCTGCAGGGCCGTCACCAGCCCGATCGTGCAGTTCGTGAAAAGGGAGATGTGCTCGACGCCCAGGTACTCGGACAAGGCTGTTTCGAAGCGCTGGTGGAACGGGCCGCCATTGGTCAGCACCTTGCTGTCCCAGATTTCCCGCAGCGAGGGCAGCAGGTCCTCCAGTGGCGGCAGTACGGGCTGCGCCACAAGAATGGTCTCGTGCGCGGCGCTGTCGGCAGCGCCGGGGTCGGCGGCGTGCTGAAGCAGCGCGCTCAGGTCGAGAGTTTCAGTTTCCATGGCAATGCAGGAGTGCCCAGCGGCCTTTGCGCCGCTGGTCGTTGCTGGACACGACGAAAGGGGTGACCTTCGAGAGAGCAAGTCCGCTGCGCGCGAGCAGCGCCTTGTATTCCTCTTCGCTGCGCTCCAACCCTCCCGTGAGCAGCAGCATCGAGTAGTCGTTGGCCACGGTGGAAGGCGAATCGATGACCTCCACGGGCATGATTTCCTCGATCAGGAGCAGTTCGCTGTTGCCGCGCATGGCTTCTGCGCAGTGGCGAAGAAGAGCTTCCGCCTGGCCGTCATTCCAGTCGTGGATGATGTTGGACATGATGTACACGTCGGCGCCCACGGGATAGCCGCCGGCGAACAGGTCGCCCTCGACCACGTCGAGCCGGCCGGCCAACGCAGAGCCGGCAATGCGGCGACGCGCCTCCGCAATGACGGATGGCAGGTCGAAGATCGTGCCCGAGGTCTCTTTGGCGTGGGACAGGATGGCCGACAACAGTGCGCCGTTGCCGCCGCCGAGATCGACAATGTGGCGCACGCCTGAAAAATCGTAGGCGCCCAATACCCCGGCCACCCGTGCCTCGATACCCCGCTGCATGAGGCCATTGAATGCCCCGCTCAGCGAGGGGCTCTGCGCCAGGTGATCGAAGAAGGGCACGCCGAAGACATGCTCGAAAGCAGTCTCGCCGGTGCGAAGTGAATGGATGGCGGCACTGGCCACCGGGTAGTTGATGGCGCCGATGTAGAGGATGCGCTCGCGCATGGATTGGGGATGGTCGGCGCGCAGGAGTTGCCCTGCGCCAGAGAGCTCGAAGCGCTCGGGTCCGGTCTGCACCAGCAGGTCGAGCACGACCATCATGCGCAGGAACCTGGCGAGCGAACGCACATCGAGCTGCAGTGCCGAGCCGAGTTCCTCGGCCGTGCATTGCCGGTCACCCATGCAATCCGCAATGCCCGCCTGTACGGCGGTGTGCAGCACCTGGGTCATCGCGAAGCCGCCGGCCATCCGGGTCACGGCTTCGATGGGCGATTCGTTCGTCGGGCGCGCTTGCGGCCGTGGCGGGGAGCTCGCGGGCAGGGTCTTGTCGTCGTCGATGATCATTGAAGGGAATGCCTTGGTGCCCGCTCAGAGAAGCGCCGGCTCGCGAGCCCGCTCCATCAGCTGGCAAAAGCGCGCGCAGCCCTCTTCCAGTGTGTAGAAAGGGTTCCACCCGAGTTCTTCGCGGGCGCGCTCGATGTCGAGAAAGGTCTGGCTCACATCGAACTTGCGATGGGGCATATACCGGACTTCGGTTTCCAGGCCTGTCTGCTGCTGAAGGACGCGAAGCACGTCGTTGAGGCTGTGGCCGATGCCGCTGCCGATGTTGAAGGTTCCCGACTTCTCGCGGCGTCCCGCAAGAAGCAGCGCCCTGGCGACGTCGGCGACATAGATGTAGTCTCGCACGACCGAGCCGTCGCCCCAGATCTCGATCGGTTTGCGGTTCATCAGCTTGTCGAGAAAGGTCGCTATCACGCCCTGGGCGCCGATGCGCCGCTGGTGCATTCCATAGGGATTGGAGATCCGCAGCACATTGGCCTTGAGGCCGTTGAGTTCGGAATGGAGGTGCAGGTAGTTCTCGACGGCCACCTTGACCACGCCATAGGAGCTGATCGGCTGGAGCGCATGCCATTCGGGAACCGGCAGTACGCAAGGATTGCCGTAGACCGTTCCGCCGGAGGACGCATAGACGATGCGGTCGACCCCCGCGGCAGACATTGCCTTGAGCAGGCGCAAGGTTCCGGACAGATTGCTGGTGACGTCGCCGATCGGATCAGCGTTCGAGCCGCTTGGAACCGTGGTGCTGATGAGGTGGTAGACCAGATCGACGTTCTTCAGCGCGGCCTCCAGGCCTTGGCCATCGATGAAGTTTCCTTCGAATTCCTCGACATCGCCTTCGAACACGGGCTGGTCCGCTGCAGAGGCAAGCGGACGGTCGAAGGTTCGCACCGACGCGCCGTCGCGCAGAAGCAGATCGACGAGGTTGCGCCCGAGAAACCCGCGCCCGCCGAGCACCAGGACTTTAGTTCCGGTCAAAGAATTCATGGACGCAGCAATCCTCGTCGTGAGAGTGCGCTGATGTGGCCGGCCGCACTTGAAACACCGTTGTTATGACTCCGCTCACCAATCCCGATGGTGAATGAAGTAGCCATTTTGCGTACCTTCTGTTTAATGCAACGTTCCAGCTCCATGAACCAGCCAGAGGCTCGTTGCATGGGGGAAGTAAGTCGGATTCATTAAGTTACGCAGTGCAACGGATGCTAAGGAGGCAAAGCGGCTGTGAACATCACCGTTTTCCGTAGTTAACAATTTCATCGGTAGCGCGCCGGTGACTGGGGCGAGAGCCAGCAAAGGTAAAAAATCAAATAACCACAGTGACTTAGGTGCGAATCATGATGCAAGCGCTCCACGGCTTGGCGACGTTTTGTCCGGAGACCAGCCCCGTTACTTGCTACGTAACAGTGCGTGCAAGAGACACGTAACAGCGCATCGCAAGGCGGGCTGTTCAGGGGCAAGGACAAGTTTGCCCCCAAGACTCACCTCTGAGAAATCTGTATTGAAATCAAGGGCTTACGCCCGCTGAGCATTGAATTGCGGTTGCCGGGATGCATCTCGGCACCATTCCTGCGATGTTGAGGATGAAAAAGTTACAGATCTGAACGACGCCGAAAGGAAGCCCGCATGGCCCTACCGATCCTCCTCGCCAGCCAGTGCTCCGCCGGCGTTCGGCTTGCGGCGCGAGGTGCGCAATGAGTGCCCTGCTCTCCGATCCACCGATTTGTCTGCAACGCCAGGGGGCTGTTCGCCCCGATGCAGCCGGAAACAGTGAAATTCTCATCGTCGAAGCGGACCCGAATGTGTCCGACCGGATGCGGCGCATCGTCGCCACGGTGGCGCCAGGCGCCCGCGTGACCGCCACGTCCACGCGGGGGCAGGCCTGTGAAATGCTCGGCCGCCGCCCATTCACCTTGATGCTCGTCGGCCTGGGTGAACTGTCCAACGATGGCATCTCGCTGATCAGTCATGTCCAGAACTCCTATCCGCACCTCGAGACCGTCGCCATGTCGGAAACCGACGATGACCATCTCGTGAGTTCCGCCATTGCCGCAGGCGCCATCGGCTACCTGTTGACCGAGGCCGACGACGCGGAACTCGCGTTCCTGCTGCGGTCCATCGAACGCGGCGGGGCGCCGATGGACTCGCGTATCGCGCGCCGCATGCTTGGGCTGATCGCCGCGTCGGCGCGTTCGAAACCGGGCCATGTCCAGCCCGGGCCTGCTGCCGCAAAGCCCGGGGCCGGCGCGCCGCTGCTGTCCCCGCGCGAACTCAAGGTGCTGCGTCTCATCGCCCAAGGCTGGAGCAACCGGCAGATTGCCGATGGGGTGTACCTTTCCATCAACACGATCGAATTCCACGCCAAGAGCATCTACCGAAAGCTGGCAGTCAAGTCGCGCACGCAGGCGGTTCACCTGGCGACGCAGCAGGGACTGATCGGCTGATCGACACTTTTATGACTTGCGCACTGCAGCATGACGATGTAACATAGTGTAAGTACGTAAGCATCGTCTTTGCATCGGGAGTCATCTTGAAGATCACCAAACGCCGCCTGCTGGAAGGCGGCGCGGCAGCCATTGCCTCATCGCTTTTCACGCCCGCTGCCTGGGCCCAGCGCAGTGGCGCTGCGGGCGCGGAGGCCGCATGGCCGACCAAGCCGGTGCGCATCCTGGTGGGCTTTCCCGCCGGCGCCTCGCCCGATCTCGCCGCGCGCGCCGTTGCGGAGCCACTGTCGAAGATCCTGCGCCAGCCTGTCACGGTGGAGAACAAGCCCGGCGCCAGCGGCAACCTCGTGGCCGAGCAGGTGGCCAAGGCCACCGACGACCACACCATCGGTGCGCTGATTAACGGCAACCTCACCATTGCGAAGCTGCTCAATCCCAAGCTCAGCTTCGATCCGGAAAAAGACTTCGAGCCGGTCGGCTTGATCGGCACCGCGCCGCTGGTGCTGGTGGTCTCGGGCAACGCCACCGGAAAAACCGCGGCCGACCTGCTGCTGTGGACCCGCAATCTCAGCAGCAGTGGCAAGTACGGCACGCCGGGCGTGGGCACGGTCGGGCACCTGGGCATGGAGCTTATCAAGAGCCGCGCCGCCATCACGGCCCAGCACCAGCCCTACACGGGCAATCCGCAGGTCATTGCGGGGCTGCTCGCGGGCGAAGTCCAGCTGGCGCTGCTGCCGCCGGGGCTCGCCTTGCCGCATGTGAAGTCCGGCAAGCTCAAGGCCATCGGCGTGACGTCGCCGGAGCGAAGCCCGCTCGCGGGCGAGCTGCCCACCATCCGCGATGCCGACGTGCGCGGCGCCGACCTGGAGATCTGGACTGCGCTCGCGGCCCCCGCGGGCATGAAGCCCGCTGCCATTGCCAGGCTCAATGCCGCGCTCGTCGAGGCGATGGGCTCGCCCGCGGTGAGCCAGGCGCTGCTGAAAGACCGGTTGGCAGGCGCAGCCGGGCACGCCCGACGCGCTGGCCAAGCGCATGCGCGCGGACACGGCGCGGCTGGGCGGCGTGATCCTCATGAAGGGCATCCACTCGACGAGCTAGCACTCTGGCTTTTTTGTTAAAGCAGTTGTGAGACCTTCTTCGCGGCCTCCACCAGCGCGGGCAGGATCGTCTCCTGCATTGCCTTCGCATTGGTGCGGTTGGCCTGCCCGCTGATGTTCAGCGCGGCCACCATGCGGCCCTGCCGGTTCACGATGGGTGCGGCGACCGAGATCAGGCCTTCCTCCAGTTCCTGGTTCACCAGGCACCATTGCTGCCGGCGTGCCTGTGCCACCTTGGCCATCAGCGCGTCGACATCGGTCACGGTGTGCTTGGTGAGCGCTTCGCGTTCGGAGGCCTCCAGGCGTGCGCGCACCTCGCCGTCGTCCAGGTCGGCCAGCAGCAGGCGCCCGAGCGAGGTGCAGTACGCCGGCAGCCGCGAGCCCACGCCCAGGCTGATGCGCATGATCTTCTGCGTCGGCACGCGCATCACGTAGACGATATCGGTCGCGTCCAGCACGGCGGCCGAACAGGATTCCTGCACCTCCTGCACCAGCGCTTCCATCACCGGCTCGGCACGGTTCCAGATCGGCATCGAAGAGAGATAGGCAAAGCCCAGGTCCAGGATGCGGGGCGTGAGCGTGAAGAGCTTGCCGTCGGTCACCACGTAGCCCAGCGTCTGCAGCGTGAGCAGGATGCGCCGCGCGCCGGCCCGCGTGAGGCCGCTGGCGGCCGCCACTTCGCTCAGTGTCTGGCGCGGCGCGCTCGCGCTGAAAGAGCGGATCACCTGCAGGCCGCGCGCAAACGACTGCACGTAGCTGTCGCCCGGGGCCGGTGAAGCGGGTTGTCCTGGAAGGGTTGCCATGTCGAGCTTTCGTCTTTAGAATTCATTATACGAACAAATGTTCTCTAGACGAACATTTCGGCGGTTCGCAGAATCAGGCGCATCGCCCGTATCGGCGGTTCGTTCGCAAGGCTCGGTTTCTTTTCCCACTTCCGGAGACAGGCTTCATGATCAACAAGATCGCGCGCTCGGTCGCCGATGCCCTTGCGGGCATCCAGGACGGCGCCACGGTTCTCATCGGCGGCTTCGGCACCGCCGGCATCCCCGGCGAACTCATCGACGGCCTCGTCGAGCAGGGCGCCAAGGACCTCACCGTGGTCAACAACAACGCCGGCAACGGCGATACCGGCCTTGCCGCGCTGCTCAAGGCCGGGCGCGTGCGCAAGATCATCTGCAGCTTTCCGCGCCAGGCCGACAGCCAGGTGTTCGATGGCCTCTACCGCAGCGGCAAGATCGAACTCGAACTCGTGCCCCAGGGCAACCTGGCCGAGCGCATCCGCGCCGCGGGAGCGGGCATCGGCGCCTTCTTCTGCCCCACGGGCTACGGCACCCAGCTCGCGGGCGACCGCGAAACCCGCGAGATCGACGGCAAGCAGTACGTGCTCGAGTACCCCATCCACGGCGACGTGGCGCTCATCAAGGCCGAGCGCGGCGACCGCTGGGGCAACCTGGTCTACCGCAAGGCGGCGCGCAACTTCGGCCCGGTGATGGCCATGGCCTCCAGGAAGACCATTGCCACCGTGCACGACATCGCCGAACTCGGCACCCTCGACCCCGAGAGCGTCGTGACGCCGGGCATCTTCGTGCACCAGGTGGTGCGCATCGAACGCGTGGCCACGCAAGCCGGCGGTTTCAAGAAGGCGGCATGATCATGAGCAGCACCAATTACACGCGCCGCACCAAGGACCAGCTCGCCGCCCGCGTGGCGCAGGACATCTTCGACGGCGCGGTCGTCAACCTCGGCATCGGGCAGCCCACGCTGGTGGCCAACCACCTGCCGAAGGGCCGCGAGGTCATCCTGCAGAGCGAGAATGGCATCCTCGGCATGGGCCCCGCGCCCGAGGCCGGCGAAGAAGACTACGACCTCATCAACGCCGGCAAGCAGCCCGTCACGCTGCTGCCTGGCGGCTCGTTCTTTCACCATGCCGACAGCTTCGCGATGATGCGCGGCGGCCACCTCGACATCTGCGTGCTCGGCGCGTTCCAGGTGTCGGCCACGGGCGACCTTGCCAATTGGCACACCGGCGAGAAAGACGCGATCCCGGCCGTCGGCGGCGCCATGGACCTGGCCATCGGTGCCAAGCAGACGTGGGTCATGATGGACCTGCTCACCAAGCAGGGCACGAGCAAACTGGTGAAGGAATGCACCTATCCGCTCACCGGCATCGGCTGCGTCAAGCGCGTGTACTCCGACCTTGCCACGCTCGAATGCACGCCCGAAGGCCTGAAGCTCGTCGACCTGGTCCAAGGGCTCAGCCGCGAGGAGCTCGAAAAGCTCGTGGGCCTGCCGATCGCCGCTTGAAAGCGCAACGCCCGAGTTCGATTCACTTCCAACGAGACACACCATGACCCCACAAGCCTTCATCTGCGACGCCGTGCGCACCCCCTTCGGCCGCTACGGCGGCTCGCTCAGCAGCGTGCGCACCGACGACCTCGGCGCCGTGCCGCTGCGCGCACTCATGGAACGCAACAAGAACGTCGACTGGCAGGCCGTGGGCGACGTGCTCTACGGCTGCGCCAACCAGGCCGGCGAAGACAACCGCAACGTCGCGCGCATGTCGGCGCTGCTCGCGGGCCTGCCGCTCGAACTGGGCGGCGCCACCATCAACCGCCTGTGCGGCTCCGGCCTCGATGCCGTGGGCACCGCCGCGCGTGCCATCCGCGCCGGCGAGGCCGGCCTCATGATCGCCGGCGGCGTCGAAAGCATGAGCCGTGCGCCCTTCGTCATGCCCAAGGCCGAGAGCGCCTTCAGCCGCAACAACGCGGTTTACGACACCACCATCGGCTGGCGCTTCGTCAACAAGCTCATGAAGGCGCAGTACGGCGTCGACTCCATGCCCGAGACGGCGGAGAACGTGGCGACCGACTACAAGATCGGTCGCGAAGCGCAGGACCTGATGGCGCTCAACTCGCAACTGCGCGCCGTGGCCTCGCAGAAGTCCGGCTTCTTCGACGCCGAGATCGTGCCCGTGAGCGTGCCGCAGAAAAAGGGCGACGCGCTCGTCGTCGACAAGGACGAGCATCCGCGCGAGACAAGCATGGAATCGCTCGCCAGGCTGAAGGGCGTGGTGCGCCCCGACGGCACCGTGACCGCAGGCAATGCGAGCGGCGTGAACGACGGCGCCTGCGCGCTGCTGCTGGCCGACGAAGCCAGCGCCGCCAAGCATGGCCTGACGCCGCGCGCCCGCGTGGTCGGCATGGCCACCGCCGGCGTCGCGCCGCGCGTCATGGGCATCGGCCCCGCACCCGCCACGCAAAAGGTGCTGGCCCTGACCGGTCTCACCATCGACCAGATCGACGTGATCGAGCTCAACGAAGCCTTCGCAGCCCAAGGCCTGGCCGTGCTGCGCCTGCTGGGCCTCCAGGACGATGATGCGCGCGTCAACATCAACGGCGGCGCCATCGCGCTCGGCCATCCGCTCGGCGCCAGCGGCGCGCGCCTGGCCACCACCGCGGTGAACCAGCTGCACAAGGGCGGCGGCCGCTATGCGCTGTGCACCATGTGCATCGGCGTGGGGCAGGGCATTGCGGTGATCCTCGAGCGGGTCTGACCCGCAACGTAGTGTGTCGATTTCCAGCCTCGATACAGAGGCATACGCAATGGGCGCCGGGGAGCGATGGGCGGAAAACAATCCGCCCGTCATCCACCGCGCCTGTTGCGCATCGCACCGAGGAAATCGCCATGAAGCTCTCCCTCATCGCCATTGGCGCGGCCATTGCCGCGTCGGTGGCCGCCCTCACGTTCGCCGCGCCGCCATTGGGCGGTGACACGCCCGCAGGCGCGGCGCGCGCTGCGCCGGAGTTCCAGGCCATCGACACCTGGCTCAATTCGCAGCCCCTCAAGCTCGAAGCACTTCGCGGCCAGGTGGTGCTGGTCGATTTCTGGACCTACACCTGCATCAACTGCCTCAACCACCTGCCGCACGTGAAGGAGTGGCACGAGAAGTACAAGGACAAGGGACTGACCGTGGTGGGCGTGCACACGCCGGAGTTCGCGTTCGAGAAATCGACGAAGAACGTGAAGGACGCGATCCAGCGCCTGCAGATCAGGCACGCGGTGGCGCAAGACAACAGCTATGGAACCTGGAAGGCCTTCAACAACCAGTACTGGCCCGCGGTGTACCTGATCGACAAGCAGGGGCGCATCGCCTACTCGCACTTCGGCGAAGGCAGCTACGCCACCACCGAGAAGAAGATCCAGGCGCTGCTTGCTGAACCTGCAACGGCAGGCGTAAGCCCTGCCGCGCCGGGCGGGAGCGTCCGATGAAGAAGCTCTGGTTCGCGCTGCTGTTCTTTGCCGGCGGTATGGCCCACGAGATCCGCAACCCCACCAGCTGCCAGTGCGTGGCGTCGGTCAGCCAAGCGCCTCGACGGCCGAAGCGAGCACGTAGCCTTCGCTGCGCACGGTCTTGATGTAGCGGGGCTCGCGCGCATCGTCGCGCAGCCGCTGCCGCAGCCGGCTCACGAGCAGGTCGATCGAGCGCTCGAAGAGCTCGGCTTCGCGGCCCTGGGTGAGGCTCAGCAGCTGGTCGCGGCTCAGCACCTTTTGCGGGTGGTCCAGGAACACGCGCAGCAGCCGGTACTCGGCGCCGCTCAGCGCCACCATCACGCCGCTCTCGTCGATCAGGTGGCGCGCCACCGTGTCGACCTGCCATTCGCCGAATCCGAGCTTGTGCGCGGGTTCGACGGCGCCCATGTTCGGCGGCAGCATGCGCGTGCGGCGCATCACGGCGCGAATGCGCGCGAGCAGCTCGCGCGCCGAAAAGGGTTTGGCCAGGTAGTCGTCGGCGCCCATTTCCAGGCCCAGGATGCGGTCGGCTTCCTCGCTGCGCGCGGTCAGCATGAGGATCGGCGTCGCCTTGTACTTGCCGGTGCGCAGGTCGCGGCAGAGCGTGAGCCCGTCTTCGCCGGGCAGCATCAGGTCCAGGATGATCAGGTCGAACGGGCCCGACGCCTCGAGCGCGGCGCGCATGTGCCGGCCGGTGGGCACCGCCACCACGCGCAAGCCGTTCTTCACCAGGTAGGTCGTGAGCAGCTCGCGAATCTCCCGGTCGTCGTCGACGATGAGGATGTGGTCCGAAGTCTTTGGCGTCATGGCGTTGGGCAGGAAGGTGTGGCGCGGGAGGCGCCCGCAGCCGGAATGTAGCGCTCCTCGCCCGGCAAGGATGCAGCCGGTGAAACGTAGTGTGTGGATTTCTCTCGCGGATACACAGGCATACGCAATGTGCGCCGGCGGGGCAGGGGCGGCTCAACAATCCGTCCGTTCCCAACTTATCACCCTCAAGGATCCACCATGTCCCGCATCGAAAAAGTCCTCTACACCGGCAAGACCCACACCTCTTCGGGAGGCCGCGACGGCGCAGCGCGCAGCTCCGACGGCCGGCTCGACATCAAGCTCTCGTCACCCGGCAGCGCGGGCAGCGGCACCAATCCCGAGCAGCTGTTTGCCGCCGGCTGGTCGGCCTGCTTCATCGGCGCCATGGGCAAGGCGGCCGGCCAGATGAAGGTCACGCTGCCGCCCGACCTGGCCGTGGACGCCGAAGTCGACCTCGGCATGGCGGGCGCCGAGTATTTCCTGCAGGCGCGCCTGAACGTGAGCCTGCCGGGCCTGGACCGCGAAGTGGCCAAGGCACTGACGGACGCGGCGCACCAGACCTGCCCATACTCCAAGGCGACGCGCGGCAACATCGACGTTGCCATCCACCTGGTGTGAGCCAGCGGTTTTCATAGACAAGAGGTGCCCATGTCCACTCCCGCGATTGCTCCCGTGAACCCCTCCGGTGCCGGCGGCATGGGCGTGGGCGCCCGAGGCTGGCGGCGGCTGCTTCCCGGTTCGCTCTTCCTGCGGGTCACGCTGATCATCGTGGTGGGCCTTGCGGTGGCGCAGCTGCTCACCTTTGCCGCCATTCGCTACGAACGCAACCTGGCGCTGCGCGAGCTGATGATGACCGGCATCGAGCGCGACATCGCAAGTTCTGTCGCCATCCTCGACCGCCTGCCCGCGGCCGAACGCGCCGGCTGGCTCGACCGGCTGGAGCGGCGCAACTACCGCTTCGTGCTGGGCGGCAGCGCCGAGGGCGGCGAGCCCGGTTCGGAGGCTTCGCGCCAGTTTGCCAAGGCCATCACGGAGGCGATGCGCCCGTTCGAGATCGTCAAGGTCGGCGAGGTGGCGTGGCCGCCCGAGGGCCTGCAGATCCAGGTGCGGCTCGGCGACGGCTCTTCCGTGGTGGTCCATGCCATGCGCGTGGGCATGCCGGTCTCGGGCTGGGTGATGTGGGTCCTTGCGATCCAGCTGCTGATGCTGGCGGTGTGCGCCTGGGTCGCGGTGCGGCTGGTGACGCGGCCGCTTGCGCAGTTGTCTGCCGCGGCCGACGACCTGGGTCCCGACCTGACGGCGCGGAGCCTTGCCGAAGAGGGGCCGACCGAAGTGGCACACGCGGCGCGTGCCTTCAATGCCATGCAGCAGCGCATCGCGGGCTACATGGCCGAGCGCGTCGAGATTCTTGCTGCCATCTCGCACGACCTGCAGACGCCGATCACGCGCATGCGCCTGCGCACCGAGATGATGGACAACGCGCACGACCGCGAGAAATTCCGCCAGGACCTGGACGCCATGCACTCGCTGGTGCGCGAAGGCGTGACCTATGCGCGCACGCTGCACGGCGCCACCGAGCCACCCCTGCGCATCGACGCGGACGCGCTGCTCGAAAGCCTGGTGGCCGACTACGAGGACGTGGGCCAGCCGGTGCGCCTCGAAGGCAAGGCCGGCGCGCCCATCGTGAGCCGCCCCAACGCGCTGCGCCGGATCCTGATGAACCTGATCGACAACGCGCTGAAGTTCGGCAGCGACGTGCGCCTGTGCGTCCATGCCGAAGGCGGCCGCCTGGTGTTGCGCGTGCTCGACGACGGCCCCGGCATCCCGCCCGATGAACTCGACGCGGTGCTCAAGCCCTTCTACCGCGTCGAGAGCTCGCGCAACCGCAGCACCGGCGGCACCGGGCTGGGCCTGGCCATTGCGCACCAGCTGGCGATGGCCATGGGCGCCGAGCTCACGCTGCACAACCGCGCCGAAGGCGGGCTGGAGGCGCGGCTCGCGCTGGCCGGCGCGCCGGCGCACTGAACCCACTCCCTACGGACGATCCGACATCATGCTCATCCTCCTTGTCGCCTACCTGGGCGGGGTGCTCACCATCCTGAGCCCCTGCATCCTGCCGGTGCTGCCCTTCGTGTTCGCGCGCGCCGACCGCCCGTTCCGCTCGCACGGCCTGCCCATGCTGCTGGGCATGGCGCTGGCCTTTGCCGCGGTCGCCACGCTGGCGGCGGTGGGCGGCGGCTGGATCGTCACGCTCAACGAATATGGGCGCCATGCCGCGCTGGCCATGCTTGCGCTGTTCGGCGTGACGCTGATGTTCCCGGCCGTGGCCGACCGCCTGAGCCGGCCCCTGGTGGCGCTCGGCCTTCGCCTGTCGTCCGGGACGGGGCCGCACGGCACTGCGGGTGCGGCGCCTGCCTCGGTGTTTTCGCCGTTGCTGCTGGGCGTGGGCACGGGCCTGCTCTGGGCGCCCTGCGCGGGGCCGATCCTCGGCCTGATCCTGACCGGCGCGGCCCTCAATGGCGCCAGCGTCGGCACGTCGCTGCTGCTGCTTGCCTATGCCGCCGGCGCATGCACGTCGCTGGCGGCCGCGCTGCTCTTCGGCGGCCGGCTGCTCACCGCCATGAAGCGATCGCTGCATACCGGCGAATGGCTGCGGCGCGCAGCGGGCGCCGCCGTGCTGGTGGGCGTGGGCGCCATCGCGCTGGGGCTGGATACCGGCCTGCTTGCGCGCCTGTCGGTCGGCACCACCTCGGCGCTGGAGCAGGCGCTGGTGGAAAAAATCAACAGGGATATGCCGAAGCCATCGCCCGAACCTCAGGCCGAGCCGGTTTCGCTGCGCGAAGGCGCGGGCCTGGTGCGCGTCTCGGAAAAGGAGGACCGCCCGACGCCCTCGGCGCCGAGCGCGCTCAGGATCGAAGGCAATTTTCCTTCCCTGGCCGGGGCCACCGAGTGGATCAACAGCGCGCCGCTGACACCCGCGGCATTGCGCGGCAAGGTGGTGCTGGTCGACTTCTGGACCTATTCGTGCATCAACTGCCTGCGCACGCTGCCGTACGTTCGCGCATGGGCCGAGAAGTACAAGGACGCCGGCCTGGTGGTCATCGGCGTGCACACGCCGGAGTTCGCTTTCGAGAAGCGCCCGGCCAACGTGCGCAAGGCCACCAAGGATCTCGACATCGGCTTCCCGGTGGCGATGGACAACGACTACGCGATCTGGCGCGGCTTCGACAACCGGGCCTGGCCCGCGTTCTACTTCATCGATGCAGAGGGCCGCATCCGCCATCACCAGTTCGGCGAGAACCGGTACGACAAGGCCGAACGCGTCATCCAGCAGCTGCTGGCCGAAGCGGGGCAGACCCGCATCGCCGCCGGCCTGGTGGCGCCGCTGGGGCAGGGTACGCAGGCCGCGCCCGGCAGCGAACCCGCGCTGTCCGGTGAAACCTACCTGGGCCACGAACGGGCCAACGGCTTCGCCTCGCCCGGTGGCATCGCGCGGGACCATGCCAAGGTCTACCAGCCAGCGTCTTCATCCCTGCGTGCCAACCAGTGGGCGCTGGCCGGCGACTGGACCGTGGAAGCCGAGCGCGCCGTGCTGAACGGTGCCGGTGGGCGCATCACCTACCGCTTCCAGGCGCGCGACCTGCATCTGGTGCTCGGGCCGGCGGCCAACGGCAAGCCGGTTCGCTTCAGGGTGCGCATCGATGGAAAGCCGCCGCTTGCGGACCACGGCTCGGACACCGATGCAGAAGGGGAGGGCGTGATCGACGGCCAGAAGCTCTACCAGCTGGTGCGCCAGTCGGCCGGGGCGAAGGAGCGCCTGTTCGAAATCGAATTTCTGGATGCCGGCGCGCAGGCCTATGCGTTCACTTTCGGCTGATGCGCGCTGACGAGCGACGTGCGGGGAAAGGTGCGAAGCGTCAGGTGGCCGCCCAGGCGTTCAGCGACAGGCGGCGCAGCATGTCGGTCTGGCGGGACTCCTCGGCATCGCGCAGGCTCTTGGCCGCCCGGGCGGCCACGTAGGCCACGTACATCGTCTCGATGGCTTTGCCCCACTCCTGCATCTTCTGCGAGACGGCGCTGGCGGCGGATGCGGAGCTGTCTTCGGCCGGGCGGGCAGGCACCTCGAAACCAGCTTTGCTGAGGATGGTGGCTTTCTGAAGGATGGTGAGCATGCGGCTGGCCTCTGGATCTCTGGGTATGGGCATCAGGTTAGCTTCAGCGCAAAAGCCGTGCCATCAGCCGCATGACGTATGCGCGTGTCAGCCAAATGCCATCTCCGCGCCTGGGTTTGCGCCCCTTTTCTAGGCCTTAAGCCTTAGGCGGAGGGCGATCCGCCGTGCTGCCAGACCAGCGTGGCTGCCGTCAGGTCCTCGAGCGCACTGCCCACCGCCTTGAACACGGTGCGCTCTTCGCGCCCCGTGCGGCCCGGCCGCTCGCCCCGGCAGAGTGCGGCCAGCGTGCCCTGCACCGCATCGGCGCGCAGCGTGCCGGCTGCGATGGCGTCGAGCAGATCGCCGGCCTTCTGGAGCGCCTCGGCCGTGTCGACGAAGGTGCGCGCGCCTTCGAAGCAGCGTGCATCGGCCTCGCGCATGGCGGGCGTGAAGCTGCCGATCAGGTCCAGGTGCGAGCCCGCCGGGAGCCATTCGCCGCGCACCAGCGGGGCGGTGGCCAGCGTGGCGCAGCTCACGATGTCGGCCTGGCGCACGGCCACTTCGAGGTCCGGCACCGCCTCTGCGTCGAGCCCTTCGGCGCGCCATTGCGCCGCCAATGCTTCGGCGCCCTGGGGCCGGTGGTTCCACACGCGCACCTGGTCGATCGGGCGCACGCTGGCATGCGCGGCGGGCAGCAGCCGTGCGATGCGTCCGGTTCCCAGCACCAGCAGCCGGCGCGCATCCGGCCGCGCCAGGAACGAGGCGCCGAGCGCCGACGCCGCGGCCGTTCGGCGCGCGGTGAGCTCGTTGCCGTCCATCAACGCAAGCGGCACGCCGGTGCGCGCGTCGTACAGCACGTAGGTGGCATGCAGGCCCGGCAGCCCGAGCGCGCCGTTGCCCGGAAAGACGTTGATGGTCTTGATGCCCAGGAACCCCGCGTCGCTCCACGCCGGCATGATGAGCACGGTGCCCTTGTCCGCACCGGCCGTGTCGATGCAGTGCACATGGCGCGGCGGCACATGCGCCTCGGCCGCGAAGGCGGCGCGCAGTGCGGGCACGAGCCGTGCAAAGGCCAGCGGCTCGCGCGTGGCGGTTTCGTCAAAGTGCTTCATGGTTGCCGTGGACGCAGCGAAGCGTCGAAGAAGTCGACCAGCGCGCGCTGGTAGGTGGTGCCGAAGCGCTCGGTCATCGGCTCCAGGTGGCCGGCGCCCGCCACCTCGACGAGGCGCTTGGGCTCGCGCGCGGCGTCCAGCAGGCGCCGGGAATGCGAATGCGGGATCACGGGGTCCGCCGTGCCATGGATGAGCAGCAGCGGGATGGGCGAAATGGCGCCGATGTACCTGGATGCGGCGTACGCGTCACTCACCAGCAGGCCGGCGCCCGGGAGCTTCTCGCTGGCAATCGCCGAGTACGAATAGAAGGTCGCCTCGATGGCCGCTGCCTTCACGCCCGCGCGGTTGCCCGAGCCGACCACCGCAATGGCGTTGGTGCCGCCCAGGCTTTGGCCATAGACGAAGAGGCGCTCGGGGTCGACGTCGGCGCGCGTGCGCACGTGGTCGAGCGCGGCGTTCGAATCCTCGAACACGCCCTTGGGCCCGGGCTTGCCTTCGGACTGGCCATAGCCGCGGTAGTCGAACACGAACACGTTGAAGTCCTGCTTCGGCAACCAGGCCACGAAGCGCCAGTGCGCCGACATGTTCTGCGCGTTGCCGTGGAAATGCACCACCGTGCCCTTCGCTTCCTTCGGGCTCTGCCGGTTCACGGCGGGAATGAACCAGCCGCTCAGGCGCGTGCCGTCGGCGCTCTGGAACTGCACCGCTTCGTAGCGCAGCCCCAGCGCCTCGGGCGTCTCGTAGCGCACCCGGTCGGGGTAATAGAACATCGACTGGACGCAGCCGGTGAGAAACAGCGGCAGGGCGAGCAGCGCCGGCTTCCAGTTCATCATCGCGTGCTTTCCAGGAATCGAGCGGATGCGGAGGGGGCCATTCGCGCGGAGGATAGCTCAGTCAGCCCGCCGCGATGCTGCTCCATTCGAGCCCGTGTTTCGCGAGGTACTTGCGCAGCCGGTCCGCATCGTTCAGCACGCTGCGCTGCGCGCGCGAGGCCTGGAAGAGGCGGCGCCCCGCATCCGACAGGCTGCGCGACTCGCGGCACACGCGCACCACGGCCTCGAGCTGCAGCCGGTCGAAGAGGTCGAGCGACGCCGCGCGTTCGTCGCCCAGCAGGGCGTCGAGTGCGGCATCGGAAGCGTCCGCGCCGTGCGTGGCCGGGCTCTCGCGGTTCCACAGCCAGCGCAGCCGCGCGATCTCCGCCTCCACCAGCGCGACGGGAATGCGCCCGCCATCGGCCAGCGTGGCCAGCCGCGTCACGCTCGCCGACAGGTCGCGGAAGTTGCCGCACCACAGCGCCTCGGCGCTCTGCGCAAAGCGCAGGTAGGCCGCGCGCGCCTCGGCGTTGAAGCGCACGACGCGATGGCTTTCGCTCGCGTGGATGGCCAGCAGGTGGTCGATGTTGGGTTCGATGTCCTCGGGCCGCTGCGCCAGGCCGGGCAGGTCGTAGGTCCACAGGTTGATGCGCGCGAACAGGTCTTCGCGGAAACGCCCGCCCGCCACGTCGCTGCGCAGGTCGCGGTTGGTGCCCGCAATGAGCTGGAAGTCGCTTTCCACTTCCTTGTCGGCGCCGACCGGGAAGAAGCGCTTTTCCTCGATCGCCTTGAGCAGCATCGCCTGCTCGTCCAGCCCGAGTTCGCCGATCTCGTCGAGAAACAGCGCGCCCTGGTGCGCCGTGCGCAACAGGCCCGCGCGCTCGCCGGCCGCGCCGGTGAACGCGCCCTTCTTGTGGCCGAAGAGCGTGGACGCCGCACCGTCGCCGCGCAAGGTGGCGCAGTTCACCTCGACGAAGGCGCCGGTCACCTGGTGGCGCGCCTGCTTGAGCTCGAACATGCGCCGCGCGAGGAACGACTTGCCCGCGCCGGTCGGACCCACCAGCAGGATCGGCGCGCGCGAGCGCACGGCCACGCGCTCGATCTCGTCGATGAGCGCGTTGAAGCGCGCGTTGCGCGTGGCGATGCCGCTCTTCAGGAAGGCGACCGCGTCGCGCTGCTCGGCATCGAAGCGCCGCGCGATCGCGTCGTAGCGCGACAGGTCCAGGTCGATCAGCGCGATCTCGCCCGGGTGGCCCGCGCGTTGCCGCTTGGGGGGCGAGGTCTGCGCCAGCACGCCCGGAATCACGCGCGATTCGGCCAGCAGGAACATGCAGATCTGCGCCACGTGCGTGCCGGTGGTGATGTGTGCCCAGTACTGCTCGCGCTCGGTGTCGAAAGGGTAGCCGCGCGCCCAGTCGTAGAGGCGGGTGTAGACCTCGCCGAAATCCCACGGATCCTCCAGGTCGATGGGAACGAGGTTGACCTGGGTTTCGGGCGACACGGTGGCGATGTCGGCCTTGACCACTTCGGCAAGCGCCTTGTGCTTCAGCGTGTGGAGCAGCTCCATGCGTGAGACGACCATGTCGTCGTGCTGCGCGAGCGACACGGTGGGGCGCCACTTCTCCCAGCGGCCGGTGCCCTGTCCGGCATCGAGCTGCGTGCCGAGGAAGCCGATGACGACGGTGGGTTTCTTCATACTTTATGGATAAAAAGCTATCCAAAATTATAAAACCTCCCCCTTCATCGCACGCCTGTGATTGTGGGCCACCCGCGGTGCAACTGAGAAAAATCTATTCAAATCAATGACTTGCAAAAATTAGCGGTGGATGGCCGCTGGCTGGCACACCCGTTGCAATAAGGAGTGCATACCCAAACACGAATACGCAAAAAGAGAACCCCGAGAGGAGAAGTCAGCATGGCAAACCTTCAGCTTTTCAAGACTCGCCGCGGCGCGCAGCTGCCGGCCGTCGACGCGCTCAACGAAGCGGGCGGCGTGGCCTATTCGCTCTCGCCCAAGCATCGGCTGGCGCAACTCGCCGCCACCGGCTGCCTGAACAGCACCTTCTACGTCCAGGCGCAGGACCAGCTCGAGACCGTGCTGGCCCTGGCTCGCGAAGTCGATCCGCTGTTCGTCGCCAAGACGGCCGTTTACGCCCGCCGCGCCGGCCACATGAAGGACATGCCGGCGCTGCTGGCCGCCACGCTGGCGGTGCGCGACGTGGCGCTGCTCGCCAAGGTGTTCCCCCGCGTGGTGGACAACGGCAAGATGCTGCGCAACTTCGTGCAGATGCTGCGCAGCGGCGTGGCGGGACGCAAGTCGCTCGGTACGCGGCCCAAGAAGCTGGTTCAGCGATGGCTGCTCGAGGCTTCGGAAACGCAGCTGCTGAACGCCGCCGTGGGCAACACGCCTTCGCTGGCCGACGTGGTGAAGATGGTTCACCCCAAGCCCGCCGAAGCATGGCGCGCCGCGTGGTTCGCATGGCTGATCGATCGTCCGTACGTCCTGGAGGCGCTGCCTCCGCTGACGCAGGCCTTCGAGCGCTTCAAGCGCGACCGCTCGCTCGAGTTGCCGGATGTGCCTTTCCAGATGCTGACCGCGCTGGAACTGGACGCACGGGCCTGGTCGCAGATCGCGCAGCGTGGATCGTGGCAGATGGTGCGCCAGAACCTGAACACCTTTGCGCGCCACGGTGTGTTCGAGCTGCCGGGCCTCGCGGAAGCCGTGGCCGCCAAGCTGCGTGACCCGCAAGCCGTGGCCAAGGCGCGCGTGCTGCCGTACCAGCTGATGGCGGCCTTCACAGCGGCCGGCGCCGAGGTGCCGCACGCGGTGAAGGAAGCGCTGCAGGACGCAATGGAACTCGCGCTGGCCAACGTGCCGGTGTTCGAGGGCCGCGTGGTCGTGTGCCCCGACGTGTCGGGCTCGATGAGCTCGCCGGTCACGGGCCACCGCGGTTCGGCGACGTCGGCGGTGCGCTGCATCGACGTGGCCGCGCTGGTGGCTGCCGCCGTGCTGCGCCGCAATGCGGATGCGCGTGTGCTGCCCTTCGAGACGAAGGTGGTGCCGTTGACGCTGAATCCACGCGATTCGGTGATGACCAATGCGGCCAGGCTGGCGGCGGTCGGTGGTGGCGGAACCTCGTGCAGCGCGCCCCTGGCGTTGCTGAACAAGGAAAAGGCGCAGGCCGATCTGGTGGCGCTGGTGTCGGACAACGAGTCGTGGGCCGACCCCGCACGTGGCCGCGGAACCGCGACCATGCAGGAGTGGGCGGCGTTCAAGCAGCGCAATCCGAAGGCGCGGCTGGTGTGCATCGACATCCAGCCCTGTGCGACCACCCAGGCGCAGGAGCGGGACGATGTGCTGAACATCGGCGGCTTCAGCGACGAAGTGTTCAGGCTGCTGGCGGTGTATGCCGCGGGTGCCCTGGGCGCCGAGCACTGGGTGGGTGTGATCGAAGAGACTTCGATCTGAGAGTAGTGAGAGGGTGCCGTGGGCCTTGGCCCATGGCACCCGATCCGATGAATATGAACGTCGTCGTTCGGCGAATGCAGGTGCGAGTACATCGAAAAAAATGTTATTTCTCGCATCGATTGTTGGTCGCCGGACGGGGATGAATGCAGTTTTTTTGTGCAGCGAATGCGGGCGGAACTACAGCCTCCGACGCTCGGGGTCGCGGGTTCGAATCCCGCCGGTCGCAAGGCCGTAGCTCAGCGGTAGAGCACGACTGTTTCGCCGACTCTTGTCGCTGCTTTTTGTTTTGAGGTGAATGCAGGCGGGTTTACAGGTAGAGCGTCATGGTCTTGGCCATGAAGGTCCCGGGTCCGAGTCCCGGTCTGTTTCGGCAGGTAGCTCAGTTCACAACCCGCCGGTCCTCGTCACCTCTTTTTTTATCGGGCGCGCTGGCAAAGAAGGGAGCGCCACTGCCAAAAATGTTGTATTGCCGGCAGTCCGGGTAGCACCGGATGCGGCGGGAAAGCCGGTTGGCGAGTACGGTTGAGGAAGCAGGTGCTGGCTCCGATGACGGGTCTGCCACTGGCGCGCGTTTCCAATCGCCGCTGGGCCAATGGCGTCAAACACCATGGTCGCCGTATTGATGCGGGTTCGAATCCCGCCGTGTCCACCAATCATCGAAGTTGTAGCGAAAAGACAGAAACGAAGATCATGTCGAAAGAAGATCGCACCCAGGAACGGATCGGCTACGTGCTGAGCGGCACCGGCTGGGCCACCTTGAGCATTCGCGCCGACGCCGGACTTATTGCGGTTGCGGTGTCGTACCTGCACGATTCGCTGGGCGATCTCGCCCGCATGGGTCTCGACCTGGCAAAAGGTGCGAAGTCCGCCGCGGCCGTCTTCATGGACGAGCCCGGAGAGGTCCACGTGGTGGTGACGGGCGACGACGACGAGATGGCGTTCGAGTTGCGCCGCTACCGCGATTGGGCGAGTTGGGGAATCACTGCCATGGATGACTTTGAGGCTGGACCATGGGGGTATCGACCGCATAGACCTGATCCGCAACATCCACTCGATCCTGGAGCGCATCTATGTGGATATGGGGCTGGATAAGTACCGGGAACTCTGGGTAGAGCATGAATTCCCGCTTCGGACGTACGAAGGGCTCATTGCGGTATTGAAGAAGCGGTTGCGGGGCTCCCAGAAATAGAAATTGAACAGACAGAGAGAGAGAGAGAGAAAGAATATGACGAACTACAAACTGCACGAAGTCGCCAACGGCGTCCCCGTCAAGATGTGGACGAACGGTGTGCCCGTGGAAGACGAAGCGCAGAAGCAGCTCGAGAACGCCGCGCGCCTGCCCATCGTGTTCAGGCACATCGCGGCCATGCCCGACGTGCACTACGGCATCGGCGCCACCGTGGGTTCGGTGATCCCGACCTTCAAGGCCATCATCCCGGCCGCGGTGGGCGTGGACATCGGTTGCGGGATGATGGCGTGCAAGACCACTCTCAATGCGCGCGACCTGCCCGACAACCTGGGCCCGCTGCGCTCGGCGATCGAGAAGGCCGTGCCGCACGGAAGCAACCCCAGGCGCATGGGCCGCGACAAGGGCTCGTGGGAAACGCCGCCCGATGAAACCGATGCGGCCTGGGCCACGCTGGTGGACGAGTTCGAGCTGCTCTGCGAGGACTACCCGCGCATCAAGAACACCAACAACCACAAGCACCTGGGAACGCTGGGAACCGGCAACCACTTCATCGAGGTCTGCCTCGACGAGGCGGGTGCGGTGTGGTTCATGCTGCACTCGGGCTCGCGCGGCGTGGGCAATGCCATCGGCACGCACTTCATCGAACTCGCGAAGAAGGATGCCGAGCTGCACCAGCGCAACCTGCCCGACCAGGACCTGGCGTACTTCGAGGAAGGCGCCAAGTACTTCGGCGACTACGTGCGCGCGGTGGGCTGGGCCCAGAAGTTCGCACGGGCCAACCGCGAAGTGATGATGCAGCGCGTGGTCGCGGCCGCGCGCAAGGTCATCGCCAAGCCCTTCGAGGCGCATGTGGAAGCGGTGAATTGCCACCACAACTACGTGAGCCGCGAGACCCACTTCGGCGAAGACGTGCTCGTCACGCGCAAGGGCGCGGTGAGCGCCAAGGCGGGCGAACTCGGGATCATTCCCGGCAGCATGGGTGCCAAGAGCTACATCGTGCGCGGAAAGGGCAACCCCGAGAGCTTCATGAGCTGCAGCCACGGCGCGGGTCGCGTCATGAGCCGCACCAAGGCGAAGAAGCTCTTCACCATTGCCGACCAGATCGCCGCTACCGAAGGCGTGGAATGCCGCAAGGACGCCGACGTGATCGACGAGATCCCGATGGCCTACAAGGACATCGACGCGGTGATGGAAGCGCAGAAGGACCTGGTGGAGGTGGTGTACACGCTCAAGCAGGTGGTGTGCGTGAAGGGGTAAACAACGCAGCGGCTGAACGGCTCGGAGCACAGCCGCCAGCCAAGTAGCAACAGGTGCTCGCATTGCGAGCCTTCGATCATGAAAAGCAACAAGCAACGACGCGCCGAGATCAAGGCCCGTCGCCTCGAACGCGCGGCCAACCTGAAGGCGAAGCTGCGCACCCAGGACGCCCGGCAATTGTCGGCAGGCGGGCTCGTGCCCGGCATGGCCATGGCCGACAAGTCGCGGCTCGCGCACTACAACACCAGCTTCGGCGAGGTGCCCGATTTCTATCTGGATCAGGCCTACACCTGCCGCGATTGCGGCGCACAAGAGGTGTGGACGGCCAAGCAGCAGAAGTGGTGGCATGAGGTTGCGCAAGGCTCGGTCTACAGCCAGGCGGTGCGATGCCGTGCGTGCCGGCAGGCGCGCCGGGCCCTGCGCGATGACGCGCTTCGCAATGAAGGCGCGAATCTGCTGGGCGACGAGGTGGCGCGGTTGCGCGCGCTGGCAACCCAGAGGCCCACGAACGATGCACTGGTGCAGGTGGAGGCCGCCTTGCAGAGCAAGTGGCGCAGCCTGCGCGTGGTCGCCATCGAAGTCATGGGCCAGTGGGGTGGCCCCGCGCAGATCGAGCGGCTGCAGGCATTCGCCGCCGACCGCACAGGCAGCTACGGAAGCTGGGAATACGAAGCGTCGAGGGCCGCGGCCAAGGTCCTGGCGCGCAAGGCGGAGGCCGATCCGGCATGTTGAAACTCATCTTCCTGGGCACGTCTTCGGGCACGCCCACGCGCCAGCGCAACGTCTCCGGCCTGGCGGTGCAGACCGTGCTGGGCGCCGACTGGTTCCTCGTCGACTGCGGCGAGGGCACGCAGCACCGGCTGCAGCAAACGCCGCTGTCGCTGCACGACATGGCTGCCGTCTGCATCACGCATGTGCACGGCGACCATTGCTACGGCCTGCCGGGTCTGCTCGCGAGCGCCGGCATGGGCAAGCGCACCAAACCCCTGAAGCTGATCGCGCCGCTGCCGGTATGGCAGTGGTTCGAAGCCACGCGCCGCCTGACTGACCTGCACCTGCCGTACGAGGTCGAGCATGTGGATGTCGAAGCCCAGGCGCGGGTGCACCAAGCACCGGGGCTTCGCATCGAGCGCCATGCGCTGCGGCACCGCGTGCCCAGCCACGCGTTTCGCGTGCAGGTCGAAACCCGGCGCATGCGTCTGAAGGTCGAGGCCCTGCGCACGGCCGGCCTGCCGCCGGGTCCCGCATGGCGCGCGTTGCAGAACGGCGAGGACGTGCCTTTCAACGGCGCCGTGCTGCGCAGCGCGGATTTTGCAGAGGCGCAGGTCGAGACGGCAGCCGCCGTGCTGGGCGGCGACAACGCCGAGCCCGCGTTGCTGCGCGCCGCCTGCCAGGGCGCGCAACTGCTGGTGCACGAGGCCACCTACACGCAGGAGGCGCTCGACAAGGTCGGCCCCGGCCCCATGCACAGTTCGGCGCGGCTGCTGGCCGAGTTTGCGCAGTCCGCCGGAGTGCCCAACCTGGTTCTCACGCACCTGAGCCCGCGCCACCAGAACGAGGATGGTATGGCGGCGTTGTTGGGCGAAGCCAGGGCGCACTACAAAGGCAACGCGTTCCTGGCCAACGACCTGGATGTTTTCGAACTCGACGGGGCCGGCAAGGTCACCGTCACCCGCGGCCGATCGGATGAATGAAAACTCCGACGGCAGGAAGAAGAATTTCATGAGCAACCAAGAATTCATGCGCTCGGCGCACCCCATCGGGCACTTATCGGAGGAGGCGGCATGAGCGTGCGTCCGCATTGGGTGGAGTCGCTGTCATCGGCCGATGAGGCCGAAGCGGTCGCGCTGCGCAAGACGCTGCAGCGCGTCGGTTCGGGCTTCGAGTTTGCCGTCCATCGTGTCGCCGCCGATGTCGATAGCGTCGGCGAAGCGCACCATCGCGCGGTGCTGCGCCTCTTGTGTGACGAGATTACGGCGGCCGCCGAACACTATCGCCAGGAAGTGATCGCGCGCGATCCATCGGTTGCGGCGGCATTCGGCAGCCCACTTAAGTTCGACGTCGGCGCCGCACGCGCCACGCCGCTCGATGCGGCCGCAGTGATTGCCGCGGAAAGTTTCGCGCCGCTGCACCGCATCGCGCACACGCGCGATCCCGCAACGGTCTCGTGGTTCGAATGGTTCTGCGCGGCCTTCGGCGATCCGCCGTACAGGCTGCAGGTCGCAGACGAAACCGAGCGCGCGCAGCTGTTCCCGCGCTTTTGCCGATGCACGGGCTTGCTGCCGGGCGAGGGCATCGTCGCGCTCGATTGGGTCGGCGATCCGGAGCGCGAGCCCGAACGCAGCATGTGGAGCGACTATTTCGACGAGGGCAAGGAGTGGTGGGGCATCTGGTGCCTTACCGTTTGGAACCCCCGCCGCCGAACGCTGGCCGCCATGATCGCGAGCCAGACCGATTGACCCGTCGCCGCGGCGGGCAGTGAAAAACATCGACAGACAAGAACGAGATTTCGACACCATGAAGCAAGAAGAACAAAAGGAATTCCTCCGCTCCGCCCACCCGATCGACCCCACCGTGCGCGAGGAGATCATGGTCAACCTGCGCGGCATAGAAGCAACGCACGACGTCACCGTGCTTTTCGCCTGCGAGTCCGGCAGCCGCGGCTGGGGCTTTGCCTCGCCCGACAGCGACTACGACGTGCGCTTCATCTACGTCAACCGCCTGCCGTGGTATCTCACGGTGACAGCGCGGCGCGACGTGATCGAGGTGCCGATCAGCGGCGACCTCGACATCAATGGCTGGGACCTTCGCAAGGCGCTGGGGTTGATGCGCGAATCGAACCCCACGCTGCTCGAATGGCTGCGCTCGCCCATCGTGTACCGCGACGACGCGGTGGCGATGCCGCGTTTTCGCGCGCTCTCGGAAGCGGTGTTTTCCAACGCTCGCGGCTGGCATCACTACACCTCGATGGCGAAGAAGAACTTCCGCGAGCATCTTCAGGCCGACGAGGTGCGCTACAAGAAATACCTCTACGTGCTTCGCCCGCTGCTGGCTGCGCGCTGGATCCGCACGCAGGCCGGCGTGCCACCGATGCGCTTTGCTGACCTGGCTCAGAGGACGCTCGACCCCGCGCGCGATGCCACGCTCGTCGGCGAGATCAACGCGCTGCTCGAGGTGAAGATGCGCGCCGGAGAAGCCGCGACCAGCCCCCGCTGGCCCGGCATCCATGCGTTCATCGAGTCCGAACTGGCGGCCAATGCGGTCGAACCGGTGACGCCGTTGCCGCAGGCCGAGGCGTCGGGACTCGACGCGTTTCTTTGCGAGACGGTGCTGCGGTTCGAGGCCGCCACCCAGGAAGGAGGCCGCACATGATCGAACTCGACGGCTCCCAAGGCGAGGGCGGCGGCCAGATCCTGCGTACCAGCCTCGCCCTTTCCGTGGCAACGGGCCAGCCGGTCGCCATCGAGAAGATTCGCGCGGGGCGTGCCAAGCCGGGGCTCATGCGCCAGCATCTCGCGTGCGTCCATGCCGCGGCGGAAATCAGCGGTGCGCAGGTCGAAGGCGCCGAGCTCGGCTCGCAGTCGCTGCGTTTCGTGCCCGGGCCGGTGCGCGCGGGCGAGTACCGTTTCACGATCGCGAGCGCGGGCAGCTGCATGCTCGTGCTGCAAACGGTGCTGCCGCCGCTGCTGCTGGCCAGCGCGCCGAGCCAGGTGCACCTGCGCGGCGGTACGCACAACCCGATGGCGCCGCCTTTCCATTTTCTGGAGCGTGCCTTCGCGCCGCTGGTGCGCCGCATGGGCGCCGACCTGCAACTGGTGCTGCGCCGCTGCGGTTTCTACCCGGCCGGCGGCGGCGAGGTGGAGGCGACCATCGTGCCCGCGGTGAACGGCCTGCGGCCTTTCGACCTCGTTGCGCGCGGCGCACTGCTGTCGGCCCGCGCAGAGTGCCTGGCTCCGGGGCTGGCGCGACACGTCGCAGCGCGCGAACTCGAAGCGCTGGGCAAGGCCATGGGCTGGTCCGGCGAGCAGTTGCGCGTGGGCACGGCGCGGCAGAACGAGGGGCCTGGCAACGCCCTGCTCGCCACGCTGGCCTACGAGCATGTGACCGAGGTGTTCACGGCCTTCGGTGAGAAGACGCTGAGCGCCGAGCAGGTGGCGCATGCGCTGGTGAAAGAGCTGCGCGACTTCCAGAAAAGCCAGGGCGCGGTGGGACCGCACCTGGCCGACCAGCTGGCATTGCTGCTGGGCCTGGCGGCATGGCAGAGCGGCAGCGCAGGCACGTTCACTTGCAGCGAAGTGACCGGGCACACGCGCACCAACTGCGAGGTGATCGAGCGCTTCCTCCCCGTGCGCTACGAGATCTCCGGCGCGCCGGACGCGGCCACCATCACGGTGCGGCCTGCCGGCTGAACGGCGCCCGGCGAGCAGATCACGGCCAAGGGTTCGGAGCGGCCCCGCACCCGCAGCAGGTCGACCTGTTCCGCCGTGTGGGCAAGGCCGGCCTGCTGCGCCGCGAACAAGGAAACCACCAGGCGCGACGCGGCGGCCTTGGCGTGGTCCTGCAGCCGGCTTGCGGTGTTGACCACTTCGCCGATGGCCGTGAAAGTGGTGGTGTCGAGATAACCCACTTCGCCCACCGCCGCTCGGCCGGCATGTAGGCCCATGCCGAAGTCCAGCCGCTGGCCGAACTGGGCTTCGAAGCCTTCGCTCCACGCGTCCATGCGCTGGCCGATGAGTTCGGTGGCGCGCAGTGCCTGGCGGCAGGCGGTGGGCAGGTCGGTCTCGAGGCCGAAGATCGCCATCACGCTGTCGCCGATGAACTGGTTCGGCACACCGCCGCTTTCGCGCACGGCCGCACCCACGGTGGCGAAGTAGCGGTCCAGCACATAGGCCAGGTCGAACGGCCATTGCCGCTCCGACAGTCCCGACCAGCGCCGAAGGTCCACGAAGAGCACGGCCACGTCGCGCTCGCGCCCGAAGCTGCTGACCGGCGCGGGGCGCCCCCCGTTGGGCGGCGGCGCGAACAGCGGCGTCACCTCGATGTCGCCCTGCGGGCGCAGCTGGCAGGCCAGCCGCACGTCGCCCGGCGCGCGCACGCGCTCGAGCGTTCGCTGCTCGTCGCGGCCGGGCGCGCCGGTGTGCTCTGCGGGGCCGATCACGCGCACGCGGCAGGTCGAGCAGCGCGCCCGCCCGCCACACACAGACAGGTGCGCAATGCCGTGTGAGCGGCTCGCTTCCAGCACGCTCCAGCCGCGCGGCACGTGCACCGTGCGCTCGGGGTAGCGCAGCGCGATGGAAGGTTGGCGGGACCAGCGCGCGACCCAGTTCCGTCCTCCCCGGGCGGCCAGCAAGGCAAGCAGCGCCAGGCCGTAGAACCACTTGACATAGCCCTCGGCGGCATTGAGTGCCTTGCCCTGCGCGGGCGTCGGGAGTTGCGCGGGCGGAACGCCGGTCCACTGGAACTCGCGCCCCATCGAGACGAAGCCCATGGCCGCCGTGAGCGGCAGCACCACCGCCATGGCCAGCAGCAGATGGGAGAAGCGGCGGTAGCCCGGGCGCGCGCGCAGGGCGAAGTGCACACCCAGGCAGCCGTGGCTCCAGGCCGCGAGCATCAAGGCGAACTGCGCACCGGCGCCGGGCAGGCTCCAGAGCCCCGAGACGACGCGGACATAGGAACCCTCGATGCCATAGGCGAGGTAGGCGCCGCGCATGGCCGTCAGGTGCGTGGCCAGCAGCAGCGGCAGCGCAAAGCCCAGCAGCACGCGCAGGCCCTCCAGCGGCGGCATGCGCAGCGTACGGCGCTCCCACAGCGCGCTGACCGCGAGTGCCAGGTGCACGCCCGCCGCGCCGTACAGCAGCAGCGTGCCCGACAGGCTGTGCCAGAACTTCTGCACCCCGCGCAGCACGGTTTCGGCCGCCGCGAACGACACGATGCCCAGCGTATGGTTCAGCAGGTGTGCCGCGACATAGGCCATCAGCACCAGCCCGCTGACCCAGCGGAGATTGCGCCGTGTCGGCGGTCTCGAGAGAAAGGCAAGGCGAGGGGAGGGGCTGTCCATGAACGGGTTCGAAGCGGCACCCGAGCATAATGCGCGCGCCCTCATCGACCCCCGCATGCCCTCATCCCTCGCCATTCCCCGCTCCAGCCTGGCGCTGCGCGCATCGCGCTGCTCGAAGGGCTGTCCGGCGACCGCCTGGACCTGCTCGCGCAGCAATGCCTGTGGCACAGCGTGGAGGCCGGCAAGCCGCTGCTGATGCGCGCCGAGCAGCAGGGCGACGTGTTCCTGCTGGTCTCGGGACGGGTGCGGGTGACCACCTATTCGGCCAACGGGCGGCAGGTCACCTTCAGGGATTCGGAGGCCGGCGAACACTTCGGCGACATTGCCGCCATCGACGGCGGGCCGCGCTCGGCCGACGTCGTCACGCTCGAACCCAGCGTGCTCGCCAGCCTGGACCGGGCCGCCTTCTTGGCGCTGTTGCGCGACGAGCCCGTGGTGGCCGAGCGTGTGATGCAGCGGCTGGCCTCGCTGGTGCGGCAGCTGTCCGAACGCGTGATCGACCTGAGCACGCTCGGCGTCCAGAACCGACTGCATGCCGAGCTGCTGCGCCTTGCGCGCGCGGCCGGCGTCCAGGACAACCAGGCGCGGCTGGAGCCGGCGCCCAGGCACGCGGCCCTGGCGAGCCAGATCAGCACCAACCGCGAACAGGTGACGCGTGAACTGAACGTGCTGGTGCGCAGCGGCGTGCTGCTGAAGGACGGTCGCGCACTGCTGGTGGCCGACGCCGCCCGCCTCGAATCGATGGTTTCGCAGGTGCGGGGCGAGGCGGGCGAGGTGGGCTGAGGCGGATCAGTTCCAGCGGCCGCGAATGCCGCCCAGGCTGAAGCGCCCTGCGCCCAGCAGCACCACGGCGAGGGCGCCGAACAGGTACAGGCCCTGCAGTTCGAGCGCCCAGCCGCCCTGCTTGGTCAGGGCGAACAGATCGGCCATGTGCACCAGGCCGAAGGCGGCGAGCATGTTGATGACGACCACGCCGGCGGCGGCGCGGGTCCAGAAGCCGGCGATCATGAGCAGCGGCGCGACGATCTCGCCCACATACACGAGGTAGGCGAGCCCTCCCGGCAGGCCGGCCTTGACCAGCATGGCGCTCACGAAGCCGACGCCGGCCGAGATCTTGAAGATGCCGTGCAGCAGCACGAGCACGCCCACGGCCACGCGCAGCAGCAGCTTGCCGGAATCGTCCAGCGTGGCGGGGGAGACGGAGGAAGCCTGCGCAGGGGCGTTGGGCGCACGCGCGGAATGGGCGGCGACGGCCTGGTTGTTCATGGCGAATCCTTGAAAGATGGAAGGGCCGCCACGGGTTGCGGCGGTTGCGGTTCCAGTGTGCGGAGCCGGGCGCCGAGGGTATGTGCGTTTACGCACAATTTTCGAAAGCGCAGTTCGCGCCGCGGCCGAGGCCCTGCAGGAGCCGCCCCATCCTGCTACGCTCCAGTGGCCCGCTCTCGGATCCAGCGGGCTTTTTTCTGCCTGCGCCGCCTCCCCTTCCCCATGGACTTTCCTCTCATCACCGACCCGCATTTCTATGCGGTGGCCGTCCCCGCCGTGCTGCTGCTGGGCATCAGCAAGAGCGGTTTCGGCGCGGGCTTCGGTTCGCTCGCGGTGCCGCTCATGGCGCTGGCGGTCACGGTGCCGCAGGCGGCGGCCATCCTGATGCCGCTGCTGCTGTTGATGGACCTGCTCGGCCTGGCGGCTTTCAGGAACGACTTCGACCGCGCGCTGCTCAAGTTCCTGATTCCGTTCGGTCTCTTGGGCACGGTGATCGGCACGCTGCTGTTTCGCACGCTCCCGGCCCACACCGTGGCGGGCGTGGTCGGTGTCTTCACCTTGCTGTTCCTGGCCCAGCGGCTGGTGTTTCCGCCCAAGCCCGACGACCCGCTGCCTTCGCGCGCCGTCGGGGCCGCGCTCACGACGGTGTCGGGCTTCACGAGCTTCATCGCCCATGCCGGCGGGCCGCCGGTCAATGCCTACGTGATCCCGTTGCGGCTCAAGCCGGTGGTGTTCACCGCCACCATGGCGTACTTCTTCTTCGTAGTGAACCTGAGCAAATGGGTTCCGTACGCCTGGCTCGGCCTCATCGACCTGCGAACCCTCGCGACGTCGGCGGTGCTGATGCCGCTGGCGCCGCTCGGCGTGTGGGTCGGCATCCGCATTGCCCGGCGCATCGATGCGACGTGGTTCTATCGCTTCGTGTACCTGGGCATGCTGCTCACGGGCCTGAAGCTCGTCTACGACGGCTTCCTGGCCTGAACGGCGCGGGCTTCAGAACTCGACGATGGATTTGAATCCGCCGAAGATCATCCGCTTCGCATCGAAGGGCATGGTCTTCGGGTCCATCGCGGCAATGCGCGGGTCGGCCATGACCTTGGCATTGACCTCGTCGCGGTGCTTGCGCGACTTGTAGACGATCCACGAGAACGCCACCGTTTCGTCCGCCTTCTGCTTCACGGCCTGCGGAAACGAGGTGAGCTTGCCCGGCTTCACGTCGTCGCCAATGCACTCCACGTATTCGAGCGCGCCGTATTCCATCCAGATCTTGCCGGCCTTGCGCGCCAGCTTGCGGTAGGCCTCGACGTTGTCGGAGGGAACGGGAACAAGAAAGCCATCGACATAACGAGCCATGGAAAGTCTCCTTGAAAGAATCGGAAGGAAGAAAAAGAACAGCGGCTGCCGGCCAGGCAGGCCTTCAGGACGCCGCCGCACGGTGTTCCGTGTTGGGGGATGCGGCGTCCCCGTTGCTGCCTTCGCCGGTCCGGCTGGACCCCGGCGATGCGGTGCGAAGCAGCAGGCCCCCGAGCAATCCCGCCACCGCCGCAAACACGGCGCCGATGAGAAACGCGAGGTTGTAGCCGCCGGTGAGCGCGAGCGGAAGCTGCGCGCCGGCGGCCGACATGGCATGGGTGCGTGCCGCGGCCGCGCTCGCCAGAACCGCGAGGCCCAGCGCGCCGCCCATCATGAAGGCCGTGTTCACCACGCCCGAGGCCAGGCCCGATTCGGTGGGGCTCACCTCGCTCATGGCCGCCAGCAGCAGCGGGTTCAGTGCCATGCCGGCGCCCAGGCCGAGCAGCAGCATGCCGGGCATCACGTCGAGTGCGAAGCTGCCGTTCACCGGTGCGCGCGCGAACAGCGCGAGGCCGATGGCGGCAAGCCCGAGTCCCACGGCCAGCGGCCCGCGGATGCCGAAGCGCATCACCAGCCTGGCCGACACGCCCAGCGAGAACACCGCCATGATCAGGTTGGCCGGCAGGAAAGCGAGGCCGATCTGCATCGGCGTGTAGCCCAGCACCAGCTGCATGTAGAGCGCCGAGATGAAGAACCACGCGAACATGGCCGCGGCCCACAGCACCCCCACCACGTTGGAGACCGACACGCTGCGCAGCCGGAACAGGCCGAGCGGCATCAGCGGATGCTGCACCCTGGCCTCGATGGCGATGAAGACCACCATCAGGACCACCGCGGCGCCCAGCAGGCCGAGCGTCTGCGTCGACTGCCAGCCGGCCTCGTTGCCGTTGACGATGGCGTAGACCGCGAGCATCAGCGACAGCGTGACCGCCACCGCGCCCGCCACGTCGAGCTTCTCGCCATGGGCATGGCCGCGCGCCGAGGGCAGCAGCGCCACGCACAACGCATACACCGCCACGCCGATCGGCAGGTTGACAAGGAAGATCCAGTGCCAGCTCAGCGTGCTCGTGAGCAAGCCGCCCAGCAGCACGCCGATGCTGCCGCCGCCCGCGCAGACGAAACCATAGACACCCATGGCCTTGGCCCGGTCGGCCGGCTCGGTGAAGATGTTCATGATGAGCGAGAGCGCCACCGCCGACACCACCGCGCCCCCCAGGCCCTGCACCGCGCGCGCCGCGATCAGCACGCCTTGCGAGCTGGCGATGCCGCAGGCCAGCGAAGCGAGCGTGAACAGCACGAGCCCGGCGAGGAAGATCCTGCGGTGCCCGTACAGGTCGCCCAGCCGCCCGCCGAGCAGCAGGAAGCCGCCGAAGGTCAGCATGTAGGCGTTCACCACCCAGACCAGCGAGGTTTCGGTGAACCCCAGGTCGGTCCGGATCGAGGGCAGCGCGACGTTCACGATCGTGGTGTCGAGCACGATCATCAGCACGCCCAGGCACAGCACCATCAATGCGAGCCAGCGCTTGCGGTTGTTGTCGAGTGTGTCGGTCATGAAGAATGATTCCTGCAAATTGCGAGTGAGTGGATTCAGACCAGCGGCTTGCCGCCGTTGATGAGCCACGGCGTGCCGAAGCGGTCGGTCACCATGCCGAAGCCCTCGACCCAGAAGGTCTTCTCGAACGGCATGGAGACGGTGCCACCCTCTGCGAACGCGTCGAACACGCGGCGCGCTTCGGCGACGCTCTCCAGGGTCAGCGCAACGCCGAATCCCTTCATGCCTTCGTAGGTCTGGCCGGGCATGGTGTCGGAAGCCATGAGCATGCCGTCGCCGTAGGAGAGGGACGCATGCATGATGCGCTTCTTGACGTCGGCCGGCATCTGCTCGGTGTCAGGCGCTTCGCCGATGGTCATCATCATCTGCATGGTGCCCCCGAGCGTCTTCTCGTAGAAGCGCATGGCTTCGGCTGCGTTGCCGTCGAACGTGAGGTAAGCGTGGATGGGAGACATGGTGTTTCCTTTCGGTGGTTACTTTTCGGAGGCCGTCTTGAGGTTGGCAAGGCCGGTTTCGAAGTCCTTGCCGATCATCTGGTCCATGTTGAAGAAGATGCCCATGAGCTTGGCGATGTAGGGGCTCGGGCCGTGCATGGCCCAGGTGACCTGTGTCTCGCTGCTCTGCGGCTGCAGCGTGAACTCGGCCATGTTGCGTGTCTCGAAGGGCTTGGTGAAATCGAGCTTGATCGCGATCTTCGAAGAGGGCGTCGACTCGGCGATTTCCATCCGGCCCGCGCCCGCCTTGTCGTTGCCTTCCCACGCATAGGTCGCGCCGGGCCCGGCGGGTGCGCCGCCGAAGGTGCGCTTCATGCCCGGGTCGAGCTTCTCGTAGGGCGACCATTCGCCCCAGCGGTGAAAGTCATTGATCAGCGGAAAGATCTTCTCGGCCGGCGCGGCGATGCGCGCCGAGCGTTCGACGCGAAAGGTGTCGGGCCGGGTGGCAGCGTAGATGAGCACGATCGCGATCAGCGCGAAGATGGCGAGGACGGTTTTCTTGAGCATGAAGCAATTCCTGCGGCGGGACGGGACGGACCCTCGCGCCAGTTGATTACTGGCCGGCGCCCACCACCACAGCAGCCAGCCCACGCCGAAGCGGTCGGTGAGCATGCCGAAGCTGGAGCTGAAGAAAGTCGGCATCAGCGGCTGCATCACCTGGCCGCCTTCGGCCAGCGCATCGAACCACTGGCGCGCCTGCGCATCGGTGGAGGCGGTGAGGGCGAGCATGATGCCCTTGAACTCCGGCTGGCCGGAACACCGCCCGTCGGAAGCCATCAGCTCGGTTTCACCGATGCGCACCACCGCGTGCATCACCTTGTCGGCCGCGGGCGCGCCGCCGCCGCAGCTCGCGTCGGCATCGGACGAGGGCGGCATCTCCGGTGCATCGCTGTAGCGCATGAGCTGCACGACCTCGGCGCCGAGCGCCTTCTTGTAGAACGCGAGCGCTTCGTCGCAGCGACCTTCGAACGAAAGATAAGACTGGACCTTCATGGCATTTCCTTTGGACTGAGGATGAAAGGATGCGCAGGGACCTGCGCGCATACGGAATTACTAGTTTGTGTACACCGTCCACAAAGAATAGCAGACATAATGGACAGTGTCCACATGGAGATTCCCGATGAGCCCCCGCCTCGTTCCGCCCGACCCCGGTCCGCCGGCCGCCCGCAGCACCTACCGGCACGGAGACCTGCGTCGCGCGCTGCTCGATGCGGCCATCGAACTGGCGCGTGATGGCGGCCCCGACGCGGTGGCGCTGCGCGAGGTGACGCGGCGCGCGGGCGTGGTGCCCAACGCCGCCTACCGTCATTTCGCGAGCCGGCGCGAACTGCTGCTGGCGGTGCGCGCGGCCGCGTTGTCGGCCGCAGCCACCGCGATGGAAAAAGAGCTGGCCGTGCTGCCCTGCGACCAGCCGCCCGTCGACTTCGCGCGGGCGCGGGTGCGGGCCATCGGCACCGCCTACCTGCGCTTCGCGCAGGCCGAGCCAGGCTTGTTCAAGACGGCTTTTCTCGTGACGTCGGAAGACGCCGAGGGCGAGGTGGGGCCGGGCAAAGCGGGCAGCAGCGGCATGGACCCGTTCCAGCTGCTGGGCAGTGCGATCGACCGGCTCGTGGATGCGGGCGCGCTGGAGTCATCGCGCCGCCCTGATGCCGAATACCTGGCGTGGTCGGCCGTGCACGGGCTGGCGCTGCTGATCATCGAAGGCCCGCTGAAGGACATGGACGCCCAAGCCGCCCATGCGCTGGGGCAGCGGCTGATCGACATGGTGGAGCGGGGGCTGTAGCCTGAATGCGCCCCTGGGTCAGACAGCCGGCGCCGCACCGGCGCGATGCGCTCGCCCCATCGCGGCGCCCGAGACAAATTCATACACCGCTGATGACGGCGTCGAGCGCTCCGACGAGTTCGCTGGCCTGAGATCGCAAGTTGCCTTGCGAGGTGCCGAGATCTTTCACGCGAAAGGGTGCAGAAAGATGAGGCAGGGCGACCAGGGCATTGCCCTCCCATTGCACCTGCGGGCACAACGCGCGAGGCAATGCGGCAGGCATGTGCTTGCGCAATGCGAGCGGAATGACAAGCCGCGTCGGCAATGCGGAGAGGAGATCGCTCTGGACGTCCACCATCCAGGGAATGTCCGGACGTTGAAGCTTCGAGGGGTTGGGATAGATATCGAACTGGGCCACTGCGCGCGTTCACCAAGGTCTGAATTCTTCGCCGAAGACGCCGATGCGTTCGACGAGTTCGTTTTGCGCAGTGATCCAGTCCTTGTATGTTTCACCGAACTCCCGCTTGCGCTGGGCCATGGACTTCTTCTGCTCCAAGGCCTCCAACTCTGCAAAGCGCGCTGCGGAGACGATCACACCGGCTACGCGATCGTTCTTCATCACGTGGACGGGTTCGCGCTCGGCTTGGCCGAGGTAGTAGCCGAATCGATTCTTGGCTTCGGTGGCACTGATCTGCATGGGTGATCCTCGGAGGGGGTTAGCCATTTTAGCTATTTTTCCGCAGCGTGACTTCAGCGCGAGCTACAGATACATCTTCTGCAGCAGCCGGATCAGCGTCTCGCGTTCGCGCGCCGTGAGCCGCGCGCTCGCATCGGTCTCGAGCTGCGTCACGGCCTGCTCCGCCTCGCCGATCAGCTTTTCGCCGGCTTCGGTGAGATGCAGCCCCACCGCGCGGCCGTCATGCGGATGCGGCCTGCGCTCGATGAGGCCGCGGCTGTCGAGCGTGGCGACCAGGCTCACCAGGTTGGGCGGCAGGATGTCGAGCGTGTTGCACAGCTGGCGCGAGGTGGCGCCCGGGTTGTGCGCGAGCAGCGACAGCACCGAGAAATCGATCTGCTTGAGGCCATACGGCGCCATGCGTTCGGCGAACAAGCTGCTCACGATCAGCCAGGCGCGCCGCGCGTTGTAGCCGACGAAGGCTTCCAGCACACGGGTATCGAGCCGGTCGGACTTGGCGTTGGCAGCCGCCGGCGGCGCTGCTTTTGTTGAACTGCTCTTGGAGGGACGGGGCATGGCCCGAGCGTAACCGCGCCGGGCCGCGCGGGTCTATCCGCTAGCCGCCGGCGACCGGCAATTTTGCGGCGTCGTGCGCCATGGCAACACCTTCGCAGGCGCGCTTGACGATGCCCATCCGCATCTCGAACTCGGGCAGCACCCAGCGCCGGAAGGCTGCGGCGGGGCCGGCTCGCGCGGCGCGCTCCGCATCCGATGCCTCGGCCGCATCGATGCGCGCCCAGGCCCAGGCCATCATCGTGAGCATCACCACGCGCAGGTAGTCGTCGGCCACTTCGTACGGCAGCACGGGGTTGGCATGCGCGGCCATCGCAATGGTGGTGCCCAGGTAGCGCAGCTGCGCGAGCCGCCGCTGCACGTCGGCATCGGCGTCGCGCGAGGCGTCGAGCGTGTCGCGCAGTTCGAGCAGCACGGCCGACATGCCGGCGCCGCCGTCGGGCAGCACCTTGCGCACGAGCAGGTCGATGGCCTGGATCTCGTTGGTGCCTTCGTAGATCATGGTCACGCGCGCGTCGCGCACGACCTGCTCGATGCCCCATTCGCGCACATAGCCGTGGCCGCCGAACACCTGCAGGCATTCGCTCGCGCCATGAAAGGCCTGGTGCGTGCAGGCGGCCTTGAGCACCGGCGTGACCAGCGAGCACCAGCGCTGTGCGCGCTCGCGTGCCTTGGGGTCGGCGCCGTGCGCGGCCACGTCGAGCATCAGGGCGCTGCGGTAGGCAAGCGTGCGCGCGCCTTCGATCCAGGCGCGCTGGGTGTCGAGAATGCGGCGGATCGCGGGATGCTCGGCGATGAGGTCGGCGGCCTCGCTGCCGCGGCTCGCAGGCACGGCGCCGGGCGCGCGCATCTGGCGGCGCTCCAGCGCATAGGCATCGGCCTTTTGCCAGGCGGCATCGAGCAGGCCGATGCCCTGCAAGGCCACGTGCAGGCGCGCCGCATTCATCATCACGAACATCGCCGCCAGGCCGCGGCCCGGCTCGCCGACAAGCCAGCCGGTGGCTTCGTCGAAGCGCATGACGCAGGTGGGGCTGCCATGCAGGCCCATTTTTTCCTCGATGCGCTCGCAGTGCACCGCGTTGCGCGTGCCATCGGGCAGCACCTTTGGTACCAGCACCAGCGACAGCCCTTTCGGCCCCGCGGGCGCATCGGGCAGCCGGCACAGCACCAGGTGCACGATGTTCCGTGTCAGGTCGTGCTCGCCGCCGGAGATGAAGATCTTGCCGCCGCTCACGCGCAGGCTGCCATCGGCCTGTGGCACGGCGCGCGTGCGCACCTGGCCCAGGTCGCTGCCGGCGTGGGCTTCGGTGAGGCACATGGTGGCGAGCCACTCGCCCGACGCGAGCTTGGAAAGGTAGCGTGCGCGGAGTTCCGCGCTGCCGTGGTGCTTGAGGCAGGCGTAGGCGCCGTGCAGCAGCCCCGGCGCCATGGTGAGCCCGTGGTTGGCCGCGCTCAGCCATTCGTAGAGGATGGCTTCGAGCACCGCCGGCAGGCCTTGCCCGCCGTCTTCCGCCGCAGCCGACAGCCCGGGCCAGCCGCCATCGACCAAGGCCTGGTAGGCCTCGCGAAAGCCCGGCGGCGTGGCGACCTCGCCCTGGCTGAAACGGCAGCCGATCTCGTCCCCGCCGCGGTTCGACGGTGCCACCGCCTCGGCCACGAAACGCGCCGCTTCGTCGAGCACCTGGCCCTGCAGCGCCTCGTCGACCTCCGCGAAGGGCGCCAGTGCGCGCAGCGCCGACGGGGCGTCGAGCACCGCGTTCAGGATGAAGCGGTGGTCTTCAGGGCGGGGGCGGTAATCCATGGGCGTATCAGGACTCGGCGGTGAAGCCGATCTTCTTGACCAGCGGGCCCCAGCGCTCGTATTCGGCCTGGAGCGACTTCTTCATCTCTTCGGGCGAGGAGCCGTGTGCGACCAAGCCGACCGACAGCAGCCCCTCGGCCACGGCCTTGTCCTTGAGCGCGGCCTGGATGGCCGTGCTCGCCGTCGCGATCACGTTGGCGGGGGTCCTCGCCGGCGCGAAGAAGCCGAACCATTCGTCGGCCACGATCTCGGGGAAGCCCTGCTCGGTGAAGGTGGGCACGTCGGGCAGGTAGGCGGGGCGCTGTGCGCCCGAGGAGGCGAGCACGCGCAGCTTGCCGGCCTTGGCGAAGGGCAGGCAGTCGCCCACCGGGGTCATGCTGGAGGCGATCTGCCCGCCCACCACGTCGTTGATGGCGGGCAGCGAGCCGCGGTACGGAACATGGCGCAGGTCGGTGCCGGTGTTCAGGCCCAGCAGCGCGCCCAGGAAGTGCGGCGTGGAGCCTGCGCCGGGCGAGCCGTAGCTGGCCTGGCCGGGGTTGGCCTTGGCCCACGCGATGTAGTCCTTCAGCGTCTTCACGCTGGCCGGCACCATCGGGCCCACGGCCAGGCCGTGCGTCATCACGGCGCCGATCGAGATGGGCGCGAAGTCGGCGAGGCCGTAGCTCAGCTTGGTATAGATGTGCGGGTAGGTCGACAGCGCCGAGGCCTGCGCGAGGCACAGCACCGAGCCGTCGGCCGGCGAGGTCTTGAGCGTGTCGAGCGCAATGCGCCCGCCCGCGCCCGGCTTGTTCTCGACCACGGCGTTGCTCTTCGAATACGGCGTG
Organism: Variovorax sp. OAS795; assembly: GCF_040546685.1. Lineage (NCBI taxonomy): Bacteria > Pseudomonadati > Pseudomonadota > Betaproteobacteria > Burkholderiales > Comamonadaceae > Variovorax > Variovorax sp. OAS795. The sequence goes on along the minus strand of NZ_JBEPOH010000001.1, from coordinate 4,968,941 downwards.
TCGCCGAGCTTCTCGGCCACGCGCCGCGCCACGCTGTCGCCCGCGCTGCCGGCTGGAAAGCCGTAGTAGATCTTGGCCTGCTGCACGGCCTCGGCGAGCGCGCCGAGCGGATACAGGGTGCCGAGTGCGGCGGCGCCGCCGAATGCCTTCACGAACTGGCGTCTGTTGGTCATGGTTTGTCTCCTTGGGGGTGTGGGGCTGGGTCAGCGCGGCGCCATGCGCAGGGCACCGTCGATGCGGATCACCTCGCCGTTCAGGTGCCCGTTGGTCACGATGTGGCAGGCGAGTTCGGCAAACTCCGAGGGCTTGCCCAGGCGAGGGGGGAACGGAATCGATGCGGCCAGCGATTGCTGCACGGCCTCGGGCAGTTCCATCAGGAGCGGCGTGGCGAAGAGCCCGGGCGCCACGGTGCACACGCGGATGGCGTGCTGCGCCAGGTCGCGCGCCATCGGCAGCGTCATCCCGACAAGGCCGCCCTTGGACGCGCTGTAGGCCTGCTGGCCCACCTGGCCGTCGAAGGCCGCGACCGAGGCGGTGAAGAGCATCACGCCCTTTTCGCCGTTGTCCAGCGCATCGAGCTTGGCGCAGCGCGCCGCGAACAGGCGCGCCATGTTGTAGCCGCCGATCAGGTTGATGTTGACCACGCGCACGAAGTCCTCGAGCGGCGCCGGGTTGCCGTCCTTGCCGACGATGCGCTTCGCGCTGCCGATGCCGGCCACGTTCATCAGGATGCGCGCGGTGCCGTGTGCCGCTGCGGCCTTGTCGAGCGCGGCGTTGACGCTCTCGGTGTCGGTGATGTCGCAGGTGCAGGCGACCCCGCCGATCTCCGCGGCGACCTTTTCGGCGAGCTCGGCATTGCGGTCGAGCACCGCCACCTTGGCGCCAAGGCGTGACAGCTCCCGCGCAGTGGCTTCGCCGAGGCCCGATGCGCCGCCGGTCACGAGCGCGGCTTGTCCTTCGATCTTCATGGTGTGGGGTCTCCTGGATGAATCAGCGGGGCTTCAGGGTGAAGGGGAGGGTGTCGGCATGCAGCGCCTCGACAAGATCGGCGCGGTGCTTGAGCACGGCGCGCTGGTTGATGGAGCCCTTGTCGGTCACTTCGCCCTTGTCGATGGACGGCGGCTCGGCCATCAGGTGGAGCCGCGCGATGCGGTTGGCGCTGCCGGTGCCCATGGCCGCGAGTTCGTTGGCCACCTGCTGGAAGTGCGCTTGCACCGGTGCGCTTTCGAGTACCTGCTGCATCGTTGCGTCGGCGGGCAGGCGGGCCAGCTGCCGCACCTTCTGGGTCGGGAAGACCAGCGCGCCGACTTCCTTCAGGTTGATGCCGGTCAGCACCGCATCCTGCACATAGGGTGCACCGGCTGCGATGATCTTGGCCCGCAGCGGACCCACGCTCACGAAGGTGCCGGTGGCCAGCTTGAAGTCTTCGGCGATGCGGCCGTCGAAGCGCAGGCCGCGGTGGATGTCGTCGTCGTCGATCCACTTCACCGCGTCGCCCGTCGAGAAGAAGCCCTCTTCGTCGAAGGCCTCGGCCGTGGCCTCGGGCGCGCGCCAGTAGCCCGGCGTGATGTTGGGGCCGCGGTAGCGCACCTCGGTCTTGCCGTCGACCTCGATCAGCTTGAGCTCGATGCCGGCCGCGGGAAGCCCCACGTCGCCCGACTTGACCTCGGGACCGGTGACGTAGAGCGCGAAGGGTCCGGACTCGGTCATGCCCAGGCCCGTGCCCATGACGATGCGCTCGCCGACCTCGGCCTCCTGCGTCTTGTGCAGGCTGTCCCACACGGGCTGCGACAGCGCGGCGCCCGAATAGAAGAACATCTTCACGCGCGACAGCAGGTTGCGGCGCAACACCGCGTCGGTTTCCATGGCGTGCGCAATGGCCTCGAAGCCGGTCGGCACGTTGAAGTAGATGGTGGGCGCGATCTCGCGCAGGTTGCGCAGGGTCTCGGCCATGCCGCCCGGCGTGGGCTTGCCGTCGTCGATGTAGAGCGTGCCGCCGTTGTCCAGCACGATGCCCACGTTGTGGTTGCCGCCGAAGGTGTGGTTCCAGGGCAGCCAGTCGACCAGCACCGGCGGCTCCTCGCCCAGGGCGGGAATCGACTGGCGCAGCTGCTGCTGGTTGGCGCACCACATGCGATGCGTGTTGATCACCGCCTTGGGCATCTTGGTGGAGCCCGAGGTGAAGAGAAACTTGGTGATGGTGTCGGGGCCGGTGGCGCGCATCGCGGCATCGATGGCGGGCGTTGCGGGTGTGGCGGCCAGTGCGTCGAACGGCGTGACGGCGCGGCCTTCGACGGTGCCTTCGGCGATGACGACTTCGGTGGCCGCGGGCACCGCCGCGGCAATGGCGCGGCCGAAGCGCGCGGCGTCGGCGGCAAAGACCAGGCCGGGCGTCAGCGTGTCCATCACGTGGCGCAGTTTCTCGAAGTCCTGGCTCACCACCGAATAGGGCGGAGACACCGGGCAGTAGGGCACGCCGGCATACAGGCAGCCGAGCGCCAACAGCGCGTGTTCGATACCGTTCTCGCTGAGGATCGCGACCGGGCGCTCCGCATCCAGGCCGCGGTCGAGCAGCGCCTGGCCGATGCTGCGCGCCTTTTGCAGCGCCTGGGCGTAGCTCACGCGCTGCCAGTCGCCGGTGCTGCCGTCGGCCAGCCGCTCGCGGCGGGCAATGAAGGTGCGGGCGGGCGCGGCCTCGGCCCAGTGGGCCAGGCGGTCGGTCATGCGATTGCGATAGGGCGCGAGCGGCGTCTCGGCCCGCAGGTACTTGACGCCCGGCGGACCCTCGCGCAGCACGGCGCGGGTGACGCCGAACGCCAGCGGCCTGTATCGGATCGTGGTCATCCCTTGCTCACCTTGGCGCCGCGGCCTTCGAGGAAATCGCGCACGCGTTCCTTGGCCTCGGGCGCGTTCTGCACGATGCCGGACATCAGCGCCTCGGTGAAGAAGCCATGGTCGGCAGACTGCTCGGCAATGCGCGGCAGCGCGTGCATCAGTGCGTAGTTGGTGAGCGGCGCGTTGGTGGCCACGCGTTTCGCAAGCTCGAAGGCCTTGTCGAAGGCCGCGCCTTCGTCGACCAGGTACTGCGCGAAGTTGGCGCGCTCGCCGTCCTCGGCGTTGTACACGCGGCCGGTCATCATCATGTCGGTCATGCGGGCCACGCCGATCAGCTTGGGAATGCGCACCGAGCCGCCGCCGCCCACGAAGATGCCGCGCGAGCCTTCGGGCAGCGCGTAGAAGGTGCTGCGGTCGGCCACGCGGATGTGGCAGGCGCTCGCCAGTTCGAGGCCGCCACCCACCACCGCGCCGTGCAGCGCCGCGATCACCGGCACCGGGCCGTGCTGGATCAGGTCGAGCGCGGCATGCCAGAGGCGCGAGTGCTGCATGCCCTGGCCCGCGTCGCGCTCTTTCAGCTCGCTCAGGTCGAGGCCGGCGCAGAAGTGCGGGCCCTCGCCGTCGAGCACCGCGGCGCGCACCGTGGACGGCAGGGTCTCGAAAGTATTGCGCAGCGCGAGCACCAGGCTGTCCGAAAGCGCGTTGCGCTTGGCGCCGCGCGTGAGGCGGACGATGGCAACTTCGTCGCGGATGTCGAGGTGGAGATCGGGATTGGTCATGATTGCATTCGTGTGTGAGTTGGATTATGGTTATGATAAATAATCAATTCAAGGCACTTGGACGCCTCAATTCCTAGGGATTTACCCGTACTGGAGACATCGACATGGACCACCGGAACCTGATCGCGATCGACATCCACACCCACGCCGAAGTGAGCTGCTGGAATCCGTTCGACAACTACGGCGAGGAATACGACCGCGCCGCCGACAAATACTTCGGCTCGAGCGGCCGGCCGACCATTGCCGAGAGCGTGGCCTACTACCGCAAACGCAAGATCGGCCTGGTGATGTTCATGGTCGATGCCGAGTCGAACATGGGCCGCCGCCGCATTCCGAACGAGGAGATTGCCGAGGCCGCCGCACAGAACAGCGACATGATGATCGCCTTCGCGAGCATCGATCCGCACAAGGGAAAGATGGGCGCCCGCGAGGCGCGCCGGCTCATCGAGGAGCACGGGGTCAAGGGCTTCAAGTTCCACCCGACCGTGCAGGGCTACCACCCCTACGACAAGATGGCCTGGCCCATCTACGACGTGATCGCCGAGTACAAGCTGCCGGCCATCTTCCACACGGGCCACAGCGGCATCGGCTCGGGCATGCGCTGCGGCGGCGGGCTCCGGCTGGAGTACAGCAACCCGATGCACCTGGACGACGTGGCCATCGACTTTCCGGACATGCAGATCGTGATGGCGCACCCCAGCTTTCCGTGGCAGGACGAGGCGCTGAGCGTGGCCACGCACAAGCCCAACGTGTGGATCGACCTGTCGGGCTGGAGCCCCAAGTATTTTCCGAAGCAACTGGTGCAGTACGCCAACACGCTGCTGAAGGACCGCATCCTGTTCGGCAGCGACTACCCGCTGATCACGCCCGACCGCTGGATGAAGGACTTCGAGGCGGCCGGCTTCAAGCCCGAGGTGATGCCGGGCATCCTGAAGGGCAATGCGGTCAGGCTGCTGAAGCTGGAGGGCTGAAGGGCTAGCCGTCGGCTTCTTCCTTCACGCGCATCTCCGCCTCGCCTGCGGGCCCGTCCCAGTCGCGGCCCGAGCGCCGCTGACGCTCCTCGCGTTCGCGCGCCATCTGTTCCTCGAACTGCTGGCGGCCGGCCTTGTTGGCAGCGATCAGCTTGGCGCGGTCCTTGTAGTGCGGGTAGATGTCGTCGCTGAGCTTGATGTTCCGGCGGCGGAACCGCAGCGCCGTTTCACGGGCCTCGTGCGCGGGCCAGCCCAGCGCCTCGAGCGTCGAGCGGGCGCTGCGCAGCGACGACTCGAACACCTCGCGCTCGACCTCCGTCACCCCGCGGTCACGCAACTGGAAGAGGTGGGTCACGTTGCGGGCCCGCGCGATGATGCGCGCCTGCGGAAAGTGCTCCTTCACCAGGTCGACGATGTCCAGCGACTGCTCGATGTCGTCCACCGCCACCACGATGGCCTTGGCCGTGCCGGCGCCGGCCGTGCGCAGCAGGTCCAGCCGGGTCGCGTCGCCATAGAACACGCGAAAGCCGAACTGCCGCAGGCCCTCGACGGTGTCGGCGTCGTGGTCGAGCACCGTCACGCGCAGGCCCTGCGACATCAGCATGCGGCCGACGATCTGGCCGTAGCGGCCGAAGCCGCAGATCAGCACCTTGGCGTCCTGCTGCTCGGAAATTTCTTCCAGCTGCGGGCCGTTGCCGCGGCTGTAGCGCGGCAGCACGAACTTGTCGAGCAGCACCAGGAGGAGCGGTGAGAGCAGCATCGACAGCGCCACCGCGCCGATCAAAAGCGACGTGATCTCGGGCGGCAGCACGTCCGGCCCCGCGGCCTGGAACACCACGAACGCGAACTCGCCGCCCTGCGCCAGCAGCAGCGTGAACACGGGGCGCTCCTGGTAGGCGAGGCCCATGGCCTTGGCCAGGGCGTAGATCACCGCCAGCTTGATGGCCATGAAGCCGACCACCAGCATCGCCATGAGCCAGGGGCTCGCGATCAGCACGCCGAAGTTGATCGACATGCCCACGGCGATGAAGAACAGGCCCAGCAGCAGGCCCTTGAAGGGCTCGATGTCGGTTTCGAGCTCGCGGCGGTATTCGCTTTCAGCCAGCAGCACGCCGGCGAGGAAGGCGCCCAGCGCCATCGACAAACCCACGAACTGCATCAGCGCCGCGATGGCCACCACCAGCAGCAGCGCCGCGGCGGTGAAGATCTCTGGCGTGTCGCTGCGTGCGATCCAGCGCAGCAGCGGGCGCAGGGCCAGGCGGCCGCCGAGGATGATGCCGGCGATCACGCCGACGATCTTCAGGCCTTCCAGGGCGCGGTCGAAGCCGGTGAGCGACTGCTCAGCCGCGGTGGCGCCCGCCAGCAGCGGCAGCAGCGCGAGGATGGGAATGGCCGCCACGTCCTGGAACAGCAGGATCGAAAAGCCCGCCTGGCCGCTCGGTGTCCTGAGCAGGTTGCGTTCGCCGAACACCTGCAGCGCGATGGCCGTGGACGACAGGGCGAGGCCGAGCGCCGCCACCAGGGCCACGCGCCATTCGGCACCCGCGGCCCAGCCCACGGCGAACAGCACCGCGGCACAGCTCAGCACCTGCGCCGCGCCCCAGCCGAAGATGGGCCGGCGCAGGTTCCACAGGCGCTTGGGTTCGAGTTCGAGCCCGACCAGGAACAGCATCAGCACCACGCCGAACTCGGCAAAGTGCAGCACGTCTTCGACGCTGGAAACAAGCCCGAGCCCCCAGGGACCGATGGCGATGCCGGCCACGAGGTAGCCGATGATGGAGCCCAGGCCCAGGGCCTTGGAAAGGGGCACCACCAGGACGGCCGCGCTCAGGTAGATCAGGCTGCTGGTCAGCCAGGCGGGTGCGTGTTCCATGCTCAGGCCGCGCCTTCTTCTTTGTTGTTTTCTTCGTTGGCGGCGGACATCGAAGCCAGGCCGCGGGCCGTGGCGGACTGGAAGGCGCCGGACACCGTGTCGTCATGCTCGGGCGGCCGATCGATCTCGGGCACCGGGCAGGCCACGCAGGCATCGAGTTCGTCGAGTTCCGGCCACTGGGGATAGCTGCCCAGGCGCTGGACGAAGACTTCCACATGCGCCGCCACTTCGTCGTCGCCCGCGCTGCGCGCACCGTGGAATACCAGCGGCGGCAGGAAGCGCATGCCGCAGAGTGCGGCGGTCTGCTCGTAGGGTGGCAGGAAGGCGTCGAAGAAATAGCGGTTGTAGCTTTGCGGGTGGTAGCTCGCCTCGGGTCCACCGGTGGTGGCGACCAGCCAGCAGTCCTTGCCCTGGAGCGCGGCACCCCCGCGGCCATAGGCCCAGCCGTAGCTGAGCACGTCGTCGAACCAGAGCTTTTGCAGCGGCGGTGCCGAATACCACTGGATCGGGTGCAGCAGCACCACGAGGCTGGCCTTGGCGAGCCGGGCCTGCTCGGCCTCGACGTCGATCGAGAAGTCGGGGTAGCTGCCGTAGAGGTCGTTCACCTCCACGCCCGGCACGGCGCGCGCCGCCGCCAGCAGCTGCCGGTTCACGCGGGAATCGCGCCAGTGCGGATGGGCCGCGAGCACATAGATGCCGCCTGCTTCGGCGGCGGATGTTGTTGTCGTCATGCAGCGAACATAGCGCAAGTGTGTCGCGATGCCGACAGCCGGCCCGGCAAGCTTGGCGATAGAGTGCCCCGCATGACCAAAAAGACATTCCAGACCCTTCAGGATCTTGCCGCCTGCGTCGGCCAGGAAGTTGCCGTGAGCGACTGGATCACCGTCACGCAGGAGCAGGTGAACCAGTTCGCCGAGGCCACGGGCGACCACCAGTGGATCCATGTGGACGTCGAGCGCGCCAAGGCCGGTCCTTTCGGCGGCCCGATCGCGCACGGCTTTCTCACGCTGTCGCTGCTGCCGCGCTTCTACGAGAGCGCGTTCGACGTGACCGAGTCGCGCATGGGCGTCAACTACGGGCTGAACCGGGTGCGCTTCATGTCGCCGGTGCCGGTGGGCAAGCGCCTGCGCGCGCGCATGAAGCTGCTCACCGCGGAGCCGATTGCGGACGACGGCCTGCAGATGACCTGGGAAGCCACCATCGAGCTCGAAGGCGCCGCCAAGCCGGCCTGCGTGGCCGAGTCGGTGGTGCGCCGCTACCGCTGACGGCGCACTTCGCTGCTACATGCGGCGGTCGGTCACTTCGCCGTAGGTCGCCGCACCCTGGCGGGTGACGCCGAGCGCGCCGGCGCGCACCGCGGCGCGGTCGACGTTGCCGCCGCTCTGCCTTGCCACGCCGGTACCGCCATTGCCGATCTGCACCGGCTGGCGCGCCTGGGCCTGGACCTCGGCACGCGATTGCGTGGACTGGAAAGGCGCGGGCGGCAGCGGATTCTGTTCGCCCTGGAAAGCGTGGGCGCCGGCGCTGAGGCCGAGCGTGGCAAAGACGGCATAGGCAATCGACTGGGCATTCATGGCGTAACTCCTTGGGCAAGCGGTGGATGGGCGGGATGCCCGGTCGATCCACCGGGCATGCCTCTCATACGGCGCCGAGTGCCGATCGGATTCGCCCTTTGCGCCGCAAGGGCCGGGTTCGTTCAGCCGAAGCCGTTCTGCCGCCAGGCCTCGAAGACGGTCACCGCCACCGCATTCGAAAGATTCAGGCTGCGCTGCCCCTCGCGCATCGGAAGCCTGAGACGCTGGGGCTCGGCGAAGCCATCGCGCACCGCGGGCGGCAGGCCGCTGGTCTCCGAGCCGAACACCAGCCAGTCGCCGGGCTGGAAGCGCACGTCGTGCACGGCCCGCGTGCCGCGCGTGGTGAGCGCGAACATGCGCCCGGCTGGCGGCCGTTCGGTGTCGAGCAGGGCCTGCCAGGCGGCATGGCGCCTGACCTCGGCGTACTCGTGGTAGTCGAGCCCGGCGCGGCGCAGCAGGCGGTCGTCCATCGAGAAGCCCAGCGGCTCGACCAGGTGCAGCGTGCAGCCGGTGTTGGCCGCGAGGCGGATCACGTTGCCCGTGTTCGGCGGGATTTCGGGGTGGACCAGGACGATATGGAACATGCGCCGATTGTCGCGGCGCGCGTGACGCTCAGTGCGGCGGACCGGTCCGTGCGAACACGATGGAGGTCACGTGGGCCGCGCCGGCCAGCCGCAGCGCCGTGGCGGCCGAGAACAGCGAGGCGCCCGTGGTCATCACGTCGTCCACCAGCACGATGCGCAGGCCCTGCAGCTGGCTGGCGCGCAGCGGCTCCACCGCAAAGGCGCCGCGCAGGTTGCGAAGGCGCTCGGCGCGCCCAAGGCCGATCTGCGCCGGTGTGTCCCGGGTCCGAAGGAGCAGTGTGGCGTCGGTCTTGCCGGGCGCGAGCCGGCGCGCCAGCTCCAGCGCCTGGTTGAAGCCCCGTTCGCGCAGCCGGGCGGGCGCCATCGGCATCGGGAGCACGCTGTCGCACTGCTCCAGCGCCGGCTCCACCCACGGCACGCTGCGCATCAGCGTGGCCAGGGGGCCGGCCCAGCCGGCCTCGCCGCGGAACTTGAACTGGGCGATGCAGTCGGGCCACGGCCAGGCATAGGTGCAGGCCGCCAGGCAGGCATCGAGGGGCGGCGGTTCGCCCACGCATTCGCCGCAGCGGGCAACGCCCTCGGGAATGGGCAGCGCGCAAGTGCTGCAGCGTGCGGCCGGCGGTGCGAAGCGGGCCACGCAGGCGTCGCAGACCCGGCGCGACGGCCAGGCGCGGCATACCTCGCACTGGCTGGGCAGCCGTGCAAGAAGAGAGGTCAAAGGGCGGGCGGCCCAACGGCTGAACATGGGCTCAATATACTCACGGCCCCATGGCCACCGACCCCGCAAGAAGACCGCCGACCATCGACCCCACGGCGGCTGTACGCTGGAGCCGGCTCGCGCCCGCCGCCGGTTCGCCCTGGCTGCACGAGGAAATCGGCCGCCGGATGGAAGACCGGCTGCAATGGATCAAGGCGCAGCCCCGCACCTGGGCCGACTGGGCGCCCCTGCGCGGCGGCCTCGAGGCGCACGAACTCGTGGCCAGGCGCTATCGCGAGGCCGGCTGCTTCGTGATCGAACCCGAACCCGCGCTGGCCGGCGCGACCGGCGCGGCGCTGGCCGCGCCCTGGTGGACCGCGCGCCGCTGGCAGGCCGGCAAGGCCCGCTTCGATGCGCCGCCCGAAGAGGGTGTGGACCTGCTCTGGGCCAACATGTCGCTGCACATGGCCGCCGACCCCGAGGCGCTCATCGCCCGCTGGCACCGGCTGGTGGCGACCGATGGCTTCCTGATGTTCTCCTGCCTCGGCCCCGACACGGTGCGGGAACTGCGGGCGCTGCACGCGCGCCTGGGCTGGCCGGCCGCGGGCCACGAATACACCGACATGCACGACTGGGGCGACATGCTGGTGCATGCCGGTTTCGCCGAGCCGGTGATGGACATGGAACGCATCGTGCTTACCTGGGCGACGCCCGAGGCGGCCCTGGCCGAACTGCGCACGCTGGGCCGCAACCTGCATCCGGCGCGCTTCCCGGCGCTGCGCGGCAAGGCGTGGCACCGGGCGCTGAAGCAGGCGCTGCCCGAGCTGGCGCCGGCCCAGGAGGGCGGCGGGCGCATCGCGCTGACCTTCGAAGTCATCTATGGACACGCCTTCAAACCGGCGCCGCGCGTGGCGCTTTCGGCCGAGAGCGCGGTGTCGCTGCGCGAGATGCGCTCCATGCTGCAGCGCGGCCGGCCCGGCGCCTGAGCCGCCGGGCCGCCGGGCCGCTCCCAAGGCGAAGACCGTAGCGCGGCGGTATCGAATGAACGCCGGGGTGCGCAAGCTGCGCATCGGCGGCGGCTACCTGTGTGTCTACCCGCTACAATCCGCCGTTGCGTGAAACTCGCGGGTGTTGTTCCGCGAACGAGGGCTGTCCGATCCTGTGGAGACAAGGGGCCGGCCGGTCGTCGACGCACCGATTTGCTGAACTCGCCCGTGTCGAATTCCGTCTTTCGTTTTGCCACCGTTTCAGGCCAGAGCATCCATTGGTTCCTGAAGCGGAACTGCTCGGTGACGCCGAGCCAGCTCGGCTGGCTCTACGCGTCGCTGTGCGTGGTGTCGCTCGGCATCGGCACGGTCTTCTGGCTGCACGGCGCGCCGCTGGTGCTGCCATTTGCCTGGCTCGAACTGGCCGCCGTGGGTTTCGCGTTCATGCTGTATGCACGGCACGCGACCGACGGAGAGAAGATCGCGCTGCAGGGCGGGCGGCTGGTGGTGGAGCTCGAGAACGGTGGCGACTACGAGCGCACGGAATTTTTACCGCACCAGGTGCGGATCGAACCGCAGGCCGGCGATCGCTCGCTGATCGAGGTCTCGGGTCAGGGTCGGTCGGTCAGGGTGGGGCGCTATGTACGCCCGGAGTTGCGAGCCGCACTGGCGCGCGAGATTCGCATGGCGTTGCGTGGCGCCTGAGGGCTCGCGCGGCGCTGCACGGTTGGGTTTGTTGAAAAAATTGAGAAACGTGAACACGATGAAGAGCATTTGGCGCAACAAGTACAGGCCGGCGAATCTGTTGCTGGCGGCCGGCGCGGCTTTCAGCGGCGCGGCGCACGCAGTCAACGATCTGCCCGGCGGCCCCTCGGTGCGCCAGCTGAACCTTCCGCTGGGTGTCACCAAGATCGCGCAGGAACAGCACTTCCTGCACACGGTGATGATGATCCTGTGCACGGTCATCTTCGTTGCCGTGTTCGCGGTCATGTTCTATTCGATCTGGAAGCATCGCAAGTCGGTCGGCCACAAGGCGGCCAACTTCCATGAATCGGTGGTGGTCGAGGTCATCTGGACCATCGTGCCCTTCATCATCGTGATCGCGATGGCGCTGCCCGCCACCAAGGTGCTGGTGGCCCAGAAGGACACCACCAACGCCGACCTCACCATCAAGACCACGGGCTACCAGTGGAAGTGGGGCTACGACTACCTGAACGGCGAAGGCGAGGGCCTGGCTTTCATCTCGACGCTCGACAGCTCGCAGCGCGCCATGTCCGACGCCGGCGCCAAGGGCGCGATGCCCGACGACTACCTCTTCAAGGTCGACAATCCGCTCGTCGTGCCGGTGCAGAAGAAGGTACGCATCATCACCACCGCCAACGACGTGATCCACGCCTTTGCCGTGCCCCAGCTGGGCATCAAGCAGGACGCGATTCCCGGCTTCGTGCGCGACACCTGGTTCCGTGCCGAGACCGTGGGCGACTACTACGGCCAGTGCCAGGAACTCTGCGGCAAGGAACACGCCTACATGCCCATCCATGTGAAGGTGGTCTCGGCCGCCGACTACACGGCGTGGGTCGATGGCAAGCGCAAGGAAGCCGCGGCCAAGCTCGACGACCCGACCAAGGTCTGGGCGCTGCCCGACATGATGACGCGCGGCGAGAAGGTCTACGCCGCCAACTGCGCCGCCTGCCACCAGGCCAACGGCAAGGGCGCGGGCCCGATCAAGCCGCTGGACGCGAGCCCCAAGGTGGTCGATGCCGACCACAAGGTGCAGCTGCTGGTGCTGCTCAACGGCCAGAACAATGGCGCGATGCCCTCCTGGAAGCAGCTGAGCGATACCGATCTCGCGGCCGTTGCCACCTACACCAAGAACAGCTGGTCGAACAAGACGGGCCAGCTGGTGCAGCCGGCCGAAGTGCTGGCCTTGCGCGGCAAGTGATCGCAACGATCCCGCCCCAGCGCCCCGCGACGAAGAAATTGCAAGGAACAACGAAATGAGTGCAGTCCTCGACCCCCACGGTCACGCCCACGACGGCCACGCACACGATGAGCACCACGCAGCGCCCACCGGCTGGCGCCGCTGGGTGTTCGCCACCAACCACAAGGACATCGGCACGCTCTACCTGCTGTTCAGCTTCACGATGCTGATGGTGGGCGGCGTGCTCGCGCTGATGATCCGCGCCGAGCTGTTCCAGCCCGGCCTGCAGCTGGTGAACCCCGAGCTGTTCAACCAGTTCACCACCATGCACGGCCTGATCATGGTGTTCGGCGCCATCATGCCGGCGTTCGTGGGCTTTGCGAACTGGATGATCCCGCTGCAGATCGGCGCATCCGACATGGCGTTCGCGCGCATGAACAACTTCAGCTTCTGGCTGTTGATCCCGGCGGCGCTGATGCTCGTGGGCTCGTTCTTCATGCCCGGCGGCGCACCGGCCGCGGGCTGGACGCTCTATGCGCCGCTCACGCTGCAGATGGGCCCCTCGATGGACGCCGGCATCTTCGCGATGCACATCATGGGCGCCTCGTCGATCATGGGCTCGATCAACATCATCGTCACCATCCTGAACATGCGCGCGCCCGGCATGACGCTGATGAAGATGCCGATGTTCTGCTGGACCTGGCTCATCACCGCCTACCTGCTGATCGCCGTGATGCCCGTGCTCGCAGGCGCCATCACCATGACGCTGACCGACCGCCATTTCGGCACCAGCTTCTTCAACCCCGCCGGCGGCGGCGACCCGGTGATGTACCAGCACATCTTCTGGTTCTTCGGCCACCCCGAGGTCTACATCATGATCTTGCCGGCCTTCGGCATCATCAGCCAGATCGTGCCGGCGTTCTCGCGCAAGCGGCTGTTCGGCTACGCCTCCATGGTGTACGCCACCTCGTCGATCGCGATCCTGTCGTTCATCGTCTGGGCGCACCACATGTTCACGACCGGCATGCCGGTCACGGGCCAGCTGTTCTTCATGTACGCGACCATGCTGATCGCGGTGCCGACGGCGGTGAAGATCTTCAACTGGATCGCCACCATGTGGCAGGGCTCGATGACCTTCGAGACCCCCATGCTGTTCGCCGTGGGCTTCATCTTCGTGTTCACGATGGGCGGCTTCACCGGCCTCATCCTGGCCATCGCGCCCATCGACATCCAGCTGCAGGACACCTATTACGTGGTGGCCCACTTCCACTACGTGCTGGTGGCCGGCTCGCTCTATGCCATGTTCGCGGGCTATTACTACTGGGCGCCCAAGTGGACCGGCGTGATGTACAACGAATCGCGCGGCAAGCTGCACTTCTGGTGGTCGCTGATCTCGTTCAACGTGACCTTCTTCCCGATGCACTTCCTGGGCCTGGCCGGCATGCCGCGTCGCTATGCCGACTACCCGATGCAGTTTGCCGACTTCAACGCCGTGGCGTCGATCGGCGCCTTCGCCTTCGGCCTGGCCCAGGTCTATTTCTTCTTCTTCATCGTGCTGCCGAACATGCTCGGCAAGGGCGAGAAGGCGCCGCAGAAGCCCTGGGAAGCCGCTGAAGGCCTCGAGTGGGAAGTGCCGTCGCCGGCGCCTTTCCACACCTTCGAGAACCCGCCCAGGCTCGACCCGACTGCCACCAAGGTGATCGGCTGACCGCTTTCCGCGTGCCAGCCCGCATGACGACAATGACCACACCCGAACAGCGAAGGAACAACCGGCGAATGGGGCTCACGCTGGCCTCCATCGCCGTGCTGTTCTTCCTCGGATTCCTGGTCCGCATGATCTGGTTCAGCGGACGCTGAAGCAGCAGTGAACGGAGCCGCCCGCATGAGCCTCGGTCAACGCATCAAGCGCGCCAATGTCCGCATGGTCGGCAAGCTGGCCGTGGTGGCCTGCGGCATGTTCGCGTTCGGCTATGCGCTGGTGCCCCTGTACCGCGCCATCTGCGAAATGACCGGCATCAACATCCTCGCGCTCAGCGAACTCGAGGTGCCCGGCGGCGCGAGCGGCGGCAAGAACGTGCGCCTGCCCGACAACACCCAGGTCGACACCACGCGCACCATCACGGTCGAGTTCGACTCCAACGTGCGCGGCGGCCTCTGGGACTTCAAGCCCGCCGAGCGGACCATGCAGGTGCACCCGGGGCAGCTCAACACCGTGATGTACGAGTTCCAGAACGTGCAGAACCGCCGCATGGCGGCACAGGCCATTCCGAGCTATGCGCCTCAGCAGGCCGCGCCGTACTTCAACAAGCTCGAGTGCTTCTGCTTCAACCAGTACACGCTCGATCCGGGCGAGAAGAAGCAGTGGCCGGTGGCGTTCGTGATCGACCCCAAGATCTCCAAGGACGTGAAGACCATTACGCTGTCGTACACCTTCTTCGAGGTCGGCGGCAAGACGCCCCCGGCCCCGGTGGCCGCTGCTCCGAATGCCGCCCATGAGCCCCGTTCGTGACCGGTGCCAATCCGCCCCCCAAGGCCACGCTGTGGGAGACGGTGAAAGCCGTCTGCTGGTCGTTCTTCGGAGTGCGCAAGAAAAGCGCCTACCAGGACGACCTGGCCAAGCTGAACCCGCTGCACATCATTGCGGTGGCCTTTGCCGCGGTCATCGTTTTCATCGTCGGCCTGGTGCTGCTGGTGCGCTACGTGGTTGCGCACGCATGAGCCACCCGGCCCGAGACATCCAGAACCCATCGAATCGAGAGAAGAAAGAAAGCCAGGAGCTGATATGAGTTCAACCACCCACGGCACCACGCCTTACTACTTTGTGCCGGGGCCATCGGCCTACCCGGTCATGGCCGCCACCGGCCTGTTCTTCGTGATTCTGGGCGCGGGCCAGTGGATCAACGGCCACCAGTGGGGCGCATGGTCCCTGCTGATCGGCATGGTCGCGTGGCTCGCCACGCTGTTCGTGTGGTTCCGCACCGCCATCGGCGAAAGCGAAAGCGGCCAGTACGGCCACAAGATCGACCTCTCGTTCCGCTGGAGCATGAGCTGGTTCATCTTCTCCGAAGTGATGTTCTTCGGCGCGTTCTTCACCGCACTGTGGTGGACCCGCACGCACTCGCTGCCGGCGCTCGGCAGCCTGGAAAACGCGCTGCTCTGGCCCGACTTCAAGGCCGTCTGGCCCAGCATTGCCGCTGGCGCGACCGGCTCGCCGGCCGACATCGTCGAGCCCTTCCAGACCGTCGGCCCGTTCTGGCTGCCCACGATCAACACCGCGCTCCTGCTGAGCTCGGGCGTCACGCTCACCATCGCGCACCACGCGCTGCGCGCCGACCATCGTGCCCAGTGCATCCGGTTCATGTGGCTCACCGTGCTGCTCGGCGTCATCTTCCTGGGCGTGCAGGGCTACGAATACCACCACCTGTATACCGAGCTGAACCTCAAGCTCAGCTCCGGCGCCTACGGCTCGACCTTCTTCATGTTGACCGGCTTCCACGGCCTGCATGTGTTCATCGGCATGCTGATGCTGCTGTTCATCACGCTGCGCCTGCAAAAGGGCCATTTCACGCCGGAGCGCCATTTCGGATTCGAAGGCGCAGCGTGGTACTGGCACTTCGTCGACGTGGTGTGGCTCGGCCTCTACATGCTGGTTTACTGGCTTTGACCGAACCCCGCGGCATGCAAACAAAAAGGCGCCGGAAGGCGCCTTTTTCATGGTTCTCCTGGAACGAGCACCACCTACTTGCCGACCGGGAGCCCGGTGGGCTGGATGTAGCCGAGTTTCCAGGCCAGCAGCATGCAAAGGAACAAAAACACGGAAATGCCGATCCGAAAGGTGAGCGCGCGCGCCATGCCGCCGCTCTTGGCACGCCCGTCGCGCCCGTCTTTCAGCATGTAGAAGAGCGCGAAGGCAAGGCTCGCGAAGATGCCCACGAAAGCCAGGGCGATGAAATATTTCATGACTCCGATTATCGGCCGCGCGCCTCATCCGCTCCAGTGACCCCAGAGCCTCTCAAGCCCACCCGGGCGGCGTCCGGGCGAGGCCGTTTCCTGCTGGTCACGCTGGCCGCCGTGCTGACGGTGGCCGCCACGGTGTCGCTGGGCCGCTGGCAGCTTTCGCGTGCGGCGCAAAAGGAAGCGCTGCAGGCCGAGATCGAATCGCAGAAGCAGAAGCCTCCGCTCGCACAGGCCGAATTCCTGTCGCTCGAAGCGCCGGCCGGCGAACTGCACCGCCCGGTGCGGCTGCGGGGCCTCTGGCTGACGCCGCAGACGGTGTACCTGGACAACCGGCAGATGCACGGCGTGCCGGGCTTCTACGTCCTGACGCCTTTCGCGCTCGAGGGCAGCGACCAGACGGTGATGGTGCAGCGCGGCTGGGTGCAGCGCAATTTCAACGACCGCACGCACCTGGGCGCGGTCGACACCCCGCCGGGACTCGTCGAAGTCACGGGCCTGATCGAGCCGCCGCCCGGCCACTTGTTCGAACTCGGCAAGCCGGCGCCGGCCGCGTCGGCACCGGACGCCGCGGGGTCTTCGCCCATCCGGCAGAATCTCGACCTGGAAGCGTTCCGCGCCGAAACCAAGCTGCCGCTGCGCACCGATGTGTCGCTGCAGCAGGTCGGCCCTGCTTCCGAGGGGTTGCAGCGCGACTGGCCGGCCCCCGCTCTGGGTCTGGAGAAGCACTACGGCTATGCATTCCAGTGGTTCGGGCTCTCGGCCCTCGTGGTAATCCTCTATGTCTGGTTCCAATTCATTGCCCCCTTCCGCCGCTCGAGGCGCCGCGCACGCGATGCACGCAGCCTCTGACGAACCGCTGGGCCTGACGGTGCATTCGATGCCGTCGCCCAATCAGGCGCTCGACGGCGCCGAGGGCCGCCGCACGGCCGTCGGGCGCTGGAAGATGATCGCCGTGATGCTGATGTGCGCCGCGCCCGTCATCGCCTCGTACTTCACCTACTACGTGATCCGCCCCGAAGGGCGCAGTGCCTATGGCGAACTCATCGACCCGCAACGCACGCTGCCGGTGCTCGCCGCCACCGACCGCAACGGGTCGCCGGTCGATCTTTCCACGCTCAAGGGCCAATGGCTGCTGGTGGCGGTGGCCGACGCGGCCTGCGATGCGCTCTGCGAACAGCAGCTCTACCTGCAGCGCCAGCTGCGCGAAAGCCTGGGCCGCGAGAAAGACCGGCTGGACCGCGTCTGGCTCGTGAGCGACGCGGCGCCCCGTTCCGGCGCGGCTGGACCAGGGCCTGCACGGCGCCACCGTGCTGCGCGTGCCGGCCGCGCAACTTGCCACATGGCTCGCACCCGTCTCCGGCCACGCGCTGGCCGAGCACCTGTACGTGGTCGATCCCATGGGCAACTGGATGATGCGGTTCCCCGCCCGAATGGACGCCAAGGGCGCAAGCCGCGCCAAGCGCGACCTCGACCGCCTGCTGCGCGCATCGGCCTCCTGGGACGAGCCCGGCCGCTGACATCGCATGATCGATACCGGTTCGCTCTACGACCTCCGGCCCATCGCCTGGCTGATGGCCGCCGGCGTGCTGATCGCGCTCGGTCCGCTGGTGTGGGTGTGGCGCCGCAACGCGGGCGCCGGGCCGGCGCGCCGGCTGCACGCGCTCACGGTGCTCACGCTGTTCCTCACCTTCGACCTCACGCTGTTCGGCGCCTTCACCCGGCTCACCGACTCGGGCCTGGGCTGTCCCGACTGGCCCGGCTGCTACGGCAATGCGAGCCCGGTGGGTGCGCGCCATGAGATCGCCACGGCGCAGGCGGCCCAGCCGACCGGGCCGGTCACGCACGGCAAGGCCTGGGTCGAGATGGTCCACCGCTACCTGGCCACCGGGGTCGGCGTGCTCATCCTCGTGCTGGCGGCCGCCACCTGGGTCGTGCGCTGGCGCCGGCGCCGCCAGCCTGCTCCGGAGGGCGAGCACGCCACGCTCAGCGCATGGTGGCCCGCGGCCACGCTGGTCTGGGTCTGCCTGCAGGGCGCGTTCGGTGCCCTGACCGTCACCTGGACGCTCTTTCCCGCCATCGTCACGATGCACCTGCTCGGCGCCATGGTGCTGCTGGTGCTGCTGTGCATCCAGGCGGTGCGCTACCGGCAGGCGGCTGCGGACCGGCTGCCCGCGGCCGTGTCGCCGTCGCTGCGCAACGGGCTGCTCGCGACCTCCGCATTGCTGCTGCTGCAGATCGGGCTCGGCGGCTGGGTCAGCACCAACTATGCCGTGCTGGCCTGCACCCAGTTCCCGACCTGCCAGGGCAGCTGGTGGCCGCCGATGAATTTTGCGCAGGGCTTCGAAATCTGGCGCCACCTGGGCGTCACCGGCGGTGGCGCACCGCTCGACTTCTCCGCCCTCACCGCCATCCACTACGTGCACCGGCTGATGGCCTATGCCGTGTTCGCGGCGCTGGGCCTGCTCGCGTGGCAGCTGCGCCGCATTCCCCCGCTGCGTCCGCAGGCTCGCTGGCTCGCGGGGCTGGCGCTGCTGCAGCTCGCAACCGGCTTGGGCAACGTGCTGCTCGGCTGGCCGCTGGCGGCCGCGGTGCTGCACACCGGCGGTGCCGCGGCGCTGGCCGTGGTGCTGACCTGGGCGGTTTGCGAGAGCCGCCGCGGGGCCGCCGCCGCGGCAACCGCACTCGACAGCGGCAAGGCGCCCGGCGCCCCGCACAACAACAACCAGAGGGAGGCCGCCGCGTGAGCACGCCGATTTCCGTGCAGCAGACCAGCACCGCCAACGTGCTGCGCCAGTTCTATGCGCTGACCAAGCCACGCGTGGTGCAGCTGATCGTCTTCTGCGCGCTCATCGGCATGGTGCTGGCCGTGCCGGGCCTGCCGTCGTGGGCCGACGTGCAGCGCGCCGTGCTGGCCTGCATCGGCATCTGGCTGGTGGCGGGCGCGGCCGCGGCGTTCAACTGCCTGGTCGAGAAGGGCATCGACGCCAAGATGAAGCGCACCGCCTGGCGTCCCACCGCCCGCGGGCAGCTCAGCGACCTGCAGGCGCTGGTGTTCTCCGCGCTGCTGTGCGCGGCCGGCTCCGCGCTGCTGTGGTTCCAGGTCAATCCGCTCACCATGTGGCTGACCTTTGCGACCTTCGTCGGCTATGCGGTGGTCTACACCGTCATCCTCAAGCCGCTCACGCCGCAGAACATCGTGATCGGCGGCGCCTCGGGCGCGATGCCGCCGGTGCTGGGCTGGGCCGCGATGACCGGCGACGTCAGCCCGGAAGCGCTGATCCTGTTCCTCATCATCTTCCTGTGGACCCCGCCGCATTTCTGGGCCCTGGCGCTCTATCGCGTGGAGGACTACCGCAAGGCGGGCCTCCCGATGCTGCCCGTGACGCACGGCAACGAGTTCACGCGGCTGCAGGTGCTGCTGTACACCTTCATCCTGTTTGCCGCTTGCCTGATGCCTTTCATCTACGGCATGAGCGGCTGGCTCTACCTCGCGGTGGCGGTGGGCGTGAGCGTCGGCTTCACGGGATACGCCTTCGCGCTCTGGCGCAACTACTCCGACACGCTCGCGCGCAAGACCTTCAAGTTCTCGCTGATTCACCTGAGCGTGCTGTTCGCGGCATTGCTCGTCGACCACTACCTCCGCTGAATCGATCGAATGCCTGCTTCCATGAACAAGCGAAATGCCCTTCAACTGATGGCCGGCGGCGCGGCATGGGCGGGCATTGCCGCCACGCTGGGGCTTTCGGGCTGCAGCGAACCCAAGCCCAGCTTCAATGCGGTCGACATCACGGGCGCCGACTACGCCAGGGACTTCTCGCTGAAGGACGCCGACGGCAAGGTACGCACGATGGCCGATTTCAAGGGCAAGGTGGTGGTGCTGTTCTTCGGCTACGCCCAATGCCCCGATGTGTGCCCGACCACCATGACCGAGATGGCGCAGGTCAAGCAGCAGCTCGGCAGCGACGGCGACAAGCTGCAGGTGCTGTTCGTCACGGTCGATCCGGCGCGCGACACGCCCGAGGTGCTGAAGGCCTACATGGGCGCGTTCGACCCGGGCTTCGTGGCGCTGATTCCCACGCCCGAGCAACTCGCCACCATCGCCAAGGACTTCAAGGTCTATTTCAAGAAGGTCGAGGGCAAGACGCCCACGAGCTACTCGATGGACCATTCGGCCGCCAGCTTCGTCTACGACACCAGCGGCCGGGTGCGGCTGTACGCGCGCTACGGCGCCGGCGTGGCGCCCATGGTGTCCGACGTGAAGGCGCTGCTCAAGGCCTGAGCAGGCGCTGCTTCATCCGATGGATGCCGCCGCCGCGCTCGCCCCGGTTGAACACCTGAAGGCCCGAAAGGGCGCCTTCCGCATCGCGCTCATACCGCCCGAGGTGCTGGGCGCGCTCAACGACGGCTTGCTCGAAACCGTCAACCTGAACGAATTTCTCGCGCTCGAACTGCCGCGGCTCGCACGCAGCGTGGCGGGCCACATCGGCCTCGATTCCGCGAGCGAACGGCTGGACGACACCCTCGCCATGCTCGGCGCCTTCAAGCCGATGCAGCGGCACGGCCACATTGCGCGGGCCCTCTACGACCTCGCGGCGCAGCATGCCGAGCGCGACGCCGTGGCCCACCGGCTCGCCACGCACGCGAGCGACGCCGCGCGCTGCTGGGCCGCCCAGTGGGTCACGCTCTCGGGCCTGCCGCTGGCTGCGCAGCTCGAAGCGGTGCGGCGCTTTGCGGCCGATCCGCACTTCGGCGTGCGCGAAATCGCCTGGATGGCGGTGCGCGATGCCGTCATCGGCGCGCTCGACGAATCGCTGGCGCTGCTGCAGCCGTGGACGGCCGACGCCGATCCCAACATCCGCCGCTTTGCCAGCGAGCTCACGCGCCCGCGCGGCGTGTGGTGCGCGCAGATCGACGCGCTCAAGGCCGAGCCCTGGCGCGCGCTGCCGCTGATCGAGCCCCTGCGCGCCGACCCCAGCCGCTACGTGCAGAACTCGGTGGCCAACTGGCTCAACGATGCGAGCAAGACCCAGCCCGAATGGATCGACCGGCTCTGCGCGCGCTGGGCAGAGGAATCCGACTCGCCGTCCACCCGGTACATCGTCAGGCGCGCCATGCGGACGCTGTCGAAGCAGGCATGAAAAAGCCCGGCATGGCCGGGCTTTTTCAGGGAGGCAGAGCGGCGCTCAGGCGTAGTCGGCCAGCGCCTTCTTCATCTTCTTCATGGCCGCGACTTCGATCTGGCGAATGCGCTCCGCGCTCACGCCGTACACCGCCGCCAGGTCGTGCAGCGTCATGCCGCCCGAGCCGTCGTCGTTGACCTTGAGCCAGCGCTCTTCGACGATGCGGCGGCTGCGGTCGTCCAGCGCTTCCAGCGCGGTGGCGATCCCGTCGCTCGAGAGCCGGTCGCGCTGCTGCGATTCGAGCAGCGCGGTCGGTTCCTGCGAGGCGTCGGCCAGGTAGGCGATCGGGCCGAAGGCTTCGTCGCCGTCGTCCGACGGGCCCGGATCCAGCAGCACGTCGCCGCCCGACAGGCGGGTTTCCATCTCGAGCACTTCTTCAGGCTTGACATTGAGCCGCGTCGCCATCTGCGACACCTCTTCGGGGCTCAGCGTTTCGCGGTGCGTGCCGTTGTCGGCCGCGGCCGAGTCGGCCTTGAAGCCCTGCTTCATCGAGCGCAGGTTGAAGAACAGCTTGCGCTGGGCCTTGGTCGTCGCGACCTTGACCATGCGCCAGTTCTTCAGGATGTACTCGTGGATCTCGGCCTTGATCCAGTGCATGGCGTAGCTCACGAGCCGCACGCCCTGGTCGGGGTCGAAACGCTTCACGGCCTTCATGAGGCCGACATTGCCCTCCTGGATCAGGTCGCCGTGCGGCAATCCGTAGCCCAGGTACTGGCGCGAGATGGAAACCACGAGGCGCAGGTGCGAGAGGATCAGCGCACCGGCCGCTTCGAGGTCGTTGTGGTCGCGCAGACGGCGTGCGAAGCCCTGCTCTTCTTCGAGCGTGAGCATCGGCAGGCGGTTGGCGGCCGAGATATAAGCATCCAGGTTGCCCAGCGGCGGCACCATCGACCATGGGTTGGCGACGGCGAGCTGGTTGGCAGAGGCTCCAGACAGCGTGGTCATCAGGGGAAACTCCTTTGTATTGGGCATATTAGCACTCGATTAGAGGGAGTGCTAAGCCAAGGGTTCCCCCGGAGTTTCTATCGGGCCGATAGGCAAAACCGTCAGCCGGAGGACGGTGTGGCTGGCGGCGCGGTCCGACCCGGCGCTCTACCAGCGGATACCCAGGCGCAGAAACAGCCTCGAAAGTACAAAAAGGGGCCCTACCCAAAGGTATTGGATGTCTTCGAAGAAGGAAGGTTTCCTGTCTTCCATCTTGTGGCCGACGAATTGGAAGATCCATGCCACGACGAAGATGGCGGCGGAAACCGGCAGTACAAGGGCCCCCATGGCATGCACCGCCGCCAGTACCAGCGCCGTTCCGGCGAGCATCGTGGCCAGGAACACCGGTGAGCGCAGGGTGGCGTAGTACACGAGGCTCGCCGCCACGAAGCCGTAGGCCACCCAGGGGTGCAACGCGAACAGCAGGCCGACGATGCTCAGCATGATGGCCGGGATCGCGACGAAGTGGATCAGCTCGTTGGTGGGATGGCGGTGGCTTTCGCCATAGTGGGCCAGCAGCCGGTCGACCTTGCGGTCGCCGGTCGCCAAGGGGGCGTCGGCGGTGTGCAGCATGTTGTGTCTCCAGGGCGCCGTTCGGTGCGGCGGGTCTCCGGATGGTGCCCCTGCGAGCAGCCGGTGGCAAGTGCTATGAATCCGGGAGCAAGCGGCTGCCGCGTCAGCCCAGCAGTGCCTGCGCGAACTCGCGCGCGTTGAAGGTCTCGAGGTCCTCGAGCTTCTCGCCCACGCCGATGAAATAGACCGGGATCGGACGCTCGCGCGCAATGGCGCACAGCACGCCGCCCTTGGCCGTGCCGTCGAGCTTGGTCACCACCAGGCCGGTGAGGCCCAGCGTCTCGTCGAAGGCCCTGACCTGCGCCAATGCGTTCTGGCCCGTGTTGCCGTCGATCACCAACAGCACCTCGTGCGGCGCCGTGGCGTCGGCCTTGGTGACTACGCGCTTGATCTTCCTGAGCTCGTCCATCAGGTGCAGCTGCGTGGGCAGCCGGCCCGCGGTGTCGACCAACACCACGTCCTTGCCGCGCGCCTTGCCGGCCGTCACGGCGTCGAAGCTGACGGCGGACGGGTCGCCGCCTTCCTGGCTCACGATCTCGACAGTGTTGCGGTCGGCCCAGACCAGCAATTGCTCGCGCGCCGCGGCCCGGAAGGTGTCGGCCGCCGCGAGCAGCACCGATGCGCCCTCGTTGGCCAGGTGCTTGGTGAGCTTGCCGATGGAGGTGGTCTTGCCGGCGCCGTTGACGCCCGCCACCATGATCACCGTCGGCGTGAACTGGCCGATCACCAGCGGCTTCTCGAGCGGCTTGAGCAGGTCGGTGATGGCGTCGGCCAGCAGCCGCTTCACCTGCGACGCGTCGGTCGCCATCTGGCGCTTGACCCGGCCGCGCAGGTCGTCGAGCAGGAATTCGGTGGCCTTGACGCCGGCGTCGGCCATCAGCAGGGCCGATTCGAGCTCCTCGTAGAGCGCCTCATCGATCTGGGCGTTGACGAACACCGCCTGGATGCCGGTGCCGGTCTTGCGCAGGCCGGTCTTGAGCTTGTCGAACCAGCCCTTGCGCTCGGCCGCCAGGGCCGGGTCGGCGAGGGGTGCGGGCGGGGGGGCAACCGGCTCGGCAGGCGCGGGTGCCGGCTCAGGGGCGGGAGCAGCGGCAGGGGTCGGAGCCGGCGCGGCGGCCAAAGGCGCGGGGGGAGCGGGTGGAGGAGGGAGAACGGGCGGCGGCGGTGCCACGGGCGCCGCAGGCGCAGCTTCCTCCACGGCGGGCTTCGAGCCGAACCAGCTCGACGGCGAGAACACCGAGCGCGCGGGCGCGGGCTCGGGGGGCGGTGCAGGCTCGGCGGCCAGGGAGGGCGCCGGCACGGCCGGGGATTCGGCAGGCGGTTTTTTCTTGAAGAAACTGAACATCGGAAGCTTTTTACAATCCGACCCATTCTATGAAACACCCCTCGCCACGCCGTGCTGCGTCCGGTGCGGTGCTGGCAATGGCGCTTTCTGCGCTGTGGGCCATGCCTGCGCAGGCCCAGTCCACACCGGCTCCAGCCGCTCCATCGCCCGCCGCCGCAGCGGCACCCGCGCCCCAGCAGTTCACCCTCGCCAACGGCATGACGCTGCTGGTGCTGCCCGACCGGCGCGCGCCCACCGCGGTGCAGATGGTCTGGGTACGCGTGGGCTCGGTCGACGAGGTGGACGGCACCTCGGGCGTGGCCCACGTGCTCGAGCACATGATGTTCAAGGGCACCAAGGACATCAAGCCCGGCGAGTTCTCGCGCCGCGTGGCCGCGCTGGGCGGGCAGGAGAACGCGTTCACCACGCGCGACTACACCGGCTACTACCAGCAGATCCCGGTGGCGAGCCTGGAGCAGGTCATGAAGCTCGAGTCGGACCGCTTCGCCAACAACCAGTGGTCCGACGACGAGTTCAAGCGCGAGATCGAGGTGGTCAAGGAAGAGCGCCGCCTGCGCACCGAGGACCAGCCGCGCGCCTTGCTCGGCGAACAGCAGAGTGCGGCCGTCTTCACCGCATCGCCCTACCACCGGCCCGTGGTCGGCTGGATGAGCGACCTCGACGCCATGACGCCCGACGACGCGCGCGCCTTCTTCCGCCGCTGGTACGTGCCCGCCAATGCCGCCGTCGTGGTGGTCGGCGACGTCGACGTGGCGCAGGTGCGCGCCCTGGCCGAGAAGTACTACGGCGGCATTCCGGCCCGCGCCGTGCCCGCGCGCAAGCCGCGCACCGAGCCCGCGCAGCGCGGCATCCGCCGCATCGAATTCAAGGCGCCGGCCGAGCAGGCCTACGTGTCGCTCGCGTTCCGCATTCCGCAGCTGGACAGCATCGACGCCGCCGACTCCGATGTGTGGGCGCTCACGGTGCTGTCGGCCGTGCTCGACGGCTACACGGGCGCGCGGCTCGACCGCGCGCTGACGCAGGGCCCGAACCGCGTGGCCGATTCGGTCGGCGCCTATTCGGGGCTCGCGGGACGCGGACCGCAGCTGTTCATGCTCGTGGGCGTGCCGGCGAACGGCAAGAGCGCCGAGACGGTCGAGGCCGCGCTGCGGGCCGAAGTGGCACGCGTCGCGAAGGAGGGCGTGGGCGAGGCCGAACTCGCGCGGGTCAAGACGCAATGGGTGGCGAGCGAAACCTACAAGCGCGATTCCGTGATGGCGCAGGCCCGCGAACTCGGCAGCAACTGGGTGCAGGGCCTGCCGCTGGACACCAGCGCGCGGGTCGTCGCCAAGCTGCAGGCGGTGACGCCGGCGCAGGTCCAGGCGGTGGCCGGCAAGTACTTCGGAGACGACCAGCTCACCGTGGCGACCCTGCGGCCCCTGCCGCTGGACGCCAAGCCCCGCGGCCGCGGATTTGCAGCGCCCCAGGGCGAGCTGCGCTGAGAGGCCGCATCCCATGACCCCCATGAAAAAAACCCTGCGATCCGTTCTGTTCGCCGCCCTTGCCGCCACGGGCATCCACGCCGCGCAGGCGGCACTGCCGATCGAGCACTGGACGCTCGCGAGCGGCGCGAAAATCTACCTCGTGTCGACCCAGGCGCTGCCCATCGTCGACGTGCAGATCGACTTCGACGCCGGCAGCCGGCGCGATCCGGCTGCGCAGGCCGGCCTGGCGAGCGTGAGCGCAACCATGGTCGAGAAAGGCGTGCGTGCTGGCAAGAACGGCGAGCCGGCACTCGACGAGAACGCGCTCGGCGAAGCGTGGGCCGACCTGGGCGCGGAGTTCAACGCCAGCGCGGGCAACGACCGCGCGAGCTACTCGCTGCGCACCTTGTCCGACCCTGCGCTGCTGGCCAAGGTCGTGGCACTGGCCTCCCGCGAAATCGGCGAGCCGGCGTTCCCCGACGACATCTGGCAGCGCGAGCGCGAGCGCATCAATGCCTCGCTGAAAGAAGCCAACACCAAGCCCGCGACCATCGCAGGCCGCGCCTTCGCGCAAGGCGTCTACGGTATGCATCCCTACGGGCAGGAGGTCACCGAAGCCACGCTCGCGCGGATCGACACCGCGGCCATGCGCCAGCGCTACCAGCAACTCATCGTGCCGTGCCGCGCCAAGCTCAGCATCGTGGGTGCCGTGACCCGGACCGAGGCGGAAGCCATGGCCACCGCGCTGCTCTCGCGGCTGCCCGGCCCCGAGGCCTGCACGCCGCTGCCCGCGATTGCACCTGTGACCGCACTCGCGGCGCCCAAGGACGAGCGCATTCCGTTCGCTTCGGCGCAGGCCCATGTGCTGATCGGCCAGCCGGGCTACCCGCGCAAGGACCCGGACCACTTCGCGCTCACGCTCGGCAACTACGTGCTGGGCGGCGGCGGCTTCGTCTCGCGGCTGACCAGCGAGGTGCGCGAGAAGCGCGGGCTGGCCTACAGCGTGTACAGCGGGTTTTCGCCGGGCCTGGATGCCGGTGCGTTCCGCGTGGGTTTCCAGACGCGGCCCGACCAGGCCGAGGAAGCCGTCAAGGTCTCGCGCGACGTGGTCGCGAAGTTCGTGGCCGAGGGCCCGACCGCCGCCGAGCTCAAGGCCGCGAAGGACAACCTGATCGGCGGCTTTCCGCTCTTGCTGGACAGCAACCGCAAGCTCATCGGCAACGTCGCCAACATCGCCTGGTTCGACCTGCCGCTCGACTACCTAGACACCTGGACCGCGCGCATGAACGCGGTCACGGCGGACGAAGTCCGCGCCGCCTTTGCGCGCAAGCTGCAGCCCGCGCGCATGGTGACCGTGGTGGTGGGCGGAAAGCAGTAGGCGGCCTTTTCAGCCCAGCGCGTGCGCGCCGCTCGCGGCGGCGGTGCGCACCGCCGCCTTGAGCCGCTCCAGCAGTTGCGGCGCCGCGCGCGCCTGCTGCCAGTAGAGCGGCACCTGCAGCGTGGAGTCCGGCACCAGTTCGACCAGCGCGCCCGTGCGCAGCGCTTCGGCCGCCATGCTGGCCGGAAGCATCCCCCAGCCCATGCCGGCGCACGCCGCGTCGACGAAGCCGGGCGCGGAGGGCAGCCAGTGGCGGGGCGTCTCGATGCTGCGATGGCAGATGCGCCGCACCCAGCGCGCCTGCAGCCGGTCCTTGCGGTCGAACACCAGGCTCGGCGCCTGGGCCAGGGTCCGCGCACCCACGCCCTTGCCGAAATGGCGGCGCACGAACCCGGGGCTCGCGGCGGCCACGTAGTGCATGGCGCCCAGCGCTTCGCTGTTGCAGCCCGCGACCGGCTGCGCCAGTGCGGTGACAGCGGCCAGCACCGCACCGCTTCGCAGGCGCTCGGCCGTGTGGTCCTGGTCGTCCACGGTCAGGTCCAGCAGGGCGGATTCCTCCTGCCGTGCAAAGGCGGATGCGGCCGCCATGAACCAGGTGGCGAGGCTGTCGGCGTTCACCGCCACGCGCACCGTGACCCGCTCGGCCGCGCTGCCGCTTGCGCCGCCCATGCCGAGCGCCGGGAGCGCGTCGCGCAACTCGTGCTCCAGCATGCCCACGCGCTCGATGTGGCGGCACAGCTGCTGTCCGGCCTCGGTAGCCACGCAGGGCTGGCCGCGCACCAGCAGCGCGCCGCCCGTGCGCTCCTCGAGCAGCTTCACGCGTTGCGAAACGGCCGAGGGCGTGACGTTCAGCGCGCGCGCCGCGCGCTCGAAGCTGCCTTCGCGCACCACGGCGGCCAGTGCATTGAGGGCGGCGTAGTCGAGCATGCATCCTCCGGATTAGGAAAACTGAATCTGGCTTAGGAAGTTTAGTTTGAGTTAACGGGGCCGCGGCGGCAAGCTTGCGCCATGGCTTACGAACAGATCACCGCCGCATTCATCAACGGGCTCTTCATGAGCCTGGTGCTCATCGTCGCCATCGGCGCGCAGAACGCGTATGTGCTGCGCCAGGGCCTGCGGCGCGAGCACGTGAGCGCCGTGGTGCTGTTCTGCGCCGCCAGCGATGCGGTGCTGATCGCAGCGGGCGTGGCCGGCATGGCGCAGGCGCTGCAAGGCCGGCCCGCATTCGCCACCGCGCTGGCGGGACTCGGCGCACTGTTTCTTGGCGCGTACGGCTTGCGGGCGCTCTGGCGGTCGCGGCGCGCCGGCACGCTGCAGGCGGCCGCGCAAGGCGCATCGCTTTCGCGCGCGGCCGTGCTGGCCCAGGCGGCGGGTTTCACCTTGCTGAACCCCCATGTCTATCTCGACACCGTGCTGCTCGTGGGAAGCACCGGCGCGCAGTATGGCGGCTCGCTCAAAGGCTGGTTCGTCGCGGGCTCGGCGCTGGCCAGCGCGCTGTGGTTCTCGGCGCTGGGTTTCGGTGCGCGGTGGCTGGCACCGGTGTTTGCGCGTCCGCGTGCCTGGCGAATGCTCGACGCGTTGATCGGCGGCACGATGCTGGTCCTGGCGGCGTTGCTCGCGCGGCGTGCCCTCCTGGGCGCCTAGGGAACGTCTGCACAAAGCCACCTTGAGGCGCAGTCGTGTCTTTGGTTTGAATCTTTCGGAAAAGTGTGTTTCAAGCGATGCCGACTCGACAATAATACGTATTACTTTGTCATTAAGGTCGGCAAAGACTCAAGTTGCCGATCGCATTTCGTTCCTCGCGACCGGCCCCTTGCGCGCGCAGGCGAATGCCACTCCTGGGCTCGGCGCCTTCGACCCTTCAAACAAGGAATTCGCCTTCATGCGCCCAGCCCGCCACGCCCCAATGCCTCCCGAAACTTCACAGGCCGGCGTCTCACGCCGCCGCTATCTGGGCCTGGCGGCGGCGGGGCTGGCCTCGCCCCTGCTGCAGGCCTGTGGCGGTGGCTCCAGCGGGCCCTCGTGGTCCGCCGTACCGACGGAGCCCGAGGCTGAGCCCGAGTCCGTGCGTTGGTGCCGCGACGCAATACGCACGGCGCTGGGCCGCAGCGACAGCCAGACCGCCGCCGTGTCGGTGGCCCTGCTGGCCGGGGATCGCGTGGTGTGGCGCGAAGCCTTTGGCTTTGCCAACCGCCAGCGCAACCTGCTGGCCACGCCCGACACGCGCTTCAACGTGGCATCCATTTCCAAGGTGGTCACGGCGCTGGCCGTGATGATCCTGCGCGATCGCGGCCAACTTACGCTGGACCAGCCGCTGGCCGAACTGCTGCCCGCCTTTCGCATGCGCTCCGAGGGCTACACCCGCATCACCGTACGCCATCTGATTTCGCACGCATCGGGCGTGCCGGGCAACAACTACCGCAATGGCGGCAATCCCGTGCCCTACCCGGACTACGCGCAGGAAACGATGGCGGCCATCGCGCAATCGCGCCTGAAGCACGAGCCAGGCGACATGGCGATGTACTGCAACGACGGCTTCACCCTGGTGGAGCCGCTGGTCAAGCAACTCAGCGGGCTGGCCTTTCCCGCCTTTGTCGAGCGCGAAATCTTCGCGCCGCTGGGCATGAGCCACACGGGCTATGCGCTCGCGCCGGCGGCCGAGGGCAGCTTCGCCCAGGCGCACAGAAACGGGCAGGCCTTGCCACAGGAGTTGCCCGCGAACTATGCGAGCGGCGGCGTGGTCTCCACGCCCACCGACCTGATGAAACTGGCGCGCCTGTTGCTGGACGAGGGCGCCTACGAAGGCCGGCGCATCGTGTCGGCCGACGGGGTGCGCGAAATGGGCCGCGACCAGCGCGCCCACACGCGCGTCATCCCCGACCCTGCGTCTTCCCTGTGGCGCTGGGGACTGGGTTGGGATTCGGTTCAGCAGCCGGCGCTGGAAGCGGCCGGCGTGCGCGCCTGGAGCAAAGGCGGCGCTTACGAGTTCTACGGCACGCAGCTGTTCGTGCTGCCCGAAGCGCGCCTGGCCATGCTGATCACCGGCAGTGGACTGGACTACGACCCGACCGCGCTGGCCGAAGGGCTGATGGTGCGCGTGGCCGCCGAACGCGGCGCGCGCCGTGCGGCACCCCTCGCGTCCGCCGTGCCCGCACCCGTCTCCCCTGCGCCCGAGCGCGCCGCGCTGGAAGGTGTCTATGCCAACTTCAGCGCGCCCCTGCAAGTGCGGGCCGCCGCCGACGGCTCGCTGACCTTGCAACGATGGGAGTCGCCCTGGGTCGTCGTGCAAACCTTGCGCGCGCGCAGCGATGGCTATTGGTGGGCCGAGGGGCAAAGCAGCATCTGCTACCGCTTCCAGACGGTCGGCGGCCACCGCTACCTGAGCCAGCGCACGCTTGCCAGTCATTCGCTGTACTGGGCCGAGGAGCCCATCGGTGAATGGCTGCCGCCGCTGGACACCCCGCTGCCAGCCGCGTGGCAGGCACGGCTGGGCAGCCGATGGCAGCGCGTGAACGACCTGAAGGATTCGCTGCCGGGGTTCAAGCCATGGATCTGGGACATTGGCGAGCTGGCCGAGTTGCCGGGCTACGTCCTGCTGGACAACGGGCAGGTGGTCCGCGTGATCGACGACGATCAGGCCGGCATGACCGTGCAGATCCCCGTCATCGTCGGGCGAGACCTGATGGAGCTGAACATGGTGCGCAGCGACGGCAAGGAAGAGCTGCATGCCGGCGGGATGATCTTCCAGCGCATCCCGGTTTAGACAAGGCCGTCTGGCGGGCCGCCCAGGCGGTCCTTCGACGCGCCGCTGCTTCAGCCCCGCCCGCACGGCGGCGTTAAGCTCGCGCCATGCCCCAGAAGAAAGCCGCAGCCGCCCAGCGTTCCCCCTCGAAGCCATCGACACCGCCCGCGCGTGCGAAAGCGCTGCCGCGCGAGGTGCGCATCATTGGCGGCCAATGGAAGCGCAGCCGCCTGCCGGTGGCCGACAAGCCGGGCCTGCGCCCGACCCCCGACCGCGTGCGCGAGACGCTGTTCAACTGGCTCGCGAGCATGGCTGGCGCGAGCGGCGGCGAGCTGCCGGGCTGGCATTGCGTCGATGCCTTCGCGGGCACCGGGGCACTCGGGCTCGAGGCCGCGTCGCGCGGCGCCGCCAACGTGCTGCTGTGCGAGCAGGACGCCGCATTGGTGGCCCAGCTCCAGGCCGCCAAGGCCAGGCTCTCGGCCGAAACCGTCCGCATCGAGCGGGGCAACGGGCTCACTGCGCTCGAACGCACCGCGGCGGGCAGCCTCGATGCCGTGTTCCTCGACCCGCCTTTCGACAACGCGGCGCTGTACGAACCTTCGCTGCGCGCCGCGGCACGCGCCGTGAAAGCCGCGGGTGCGGTCTACCTGGAAGCGCCGCGCCGCTGGAGCGGCGAAGAGCTGGCTGCCGTCGGCCTTGTTGAATTTCGTTACCTGAAGGCAGGTGCGGTCCATGCGCATCTGCTGCGGCCCGCTGCAAACGGGACTGCATAATCCGCCGGACAAGCCGCACCGGCTGCATGAGGAAGAAGACCATGGCCAGCAACGTGATCGCGGTTTATCCCGGCACTTTCGATCCCATCACCCTCGGCCACGAGGACGTGGTGCGGCGTGCAACCCAGCTTTTCTCGAAGGTCATCGTCGCGGTCGCGGCGGGCCATCACAAGAAGGCGCTGTTCTCCCTGCAAGAGCGCATCGAGATGGCGCGCGAAGCCGTGCAGCCGTTCAGCGACCAGGTCACGGTAGAGAGCTTTTCGGGCTTGCTGCGCGACTTCGTCGTGGCGCGCGGCGGCAAGGCCATGGTGCGCGGATTGCGCGCCGTGACCGACTTCGACTACGAGTTCCAGCTCGCGGGCATGAACCGCTCGCTGATGCCCGACGTCGAAACCGTATTCCTCACGCCGAGCGACAAGTACCAGTTCATCTCGAGCACCTTCGTGCGCGAGATCGCCATGCTCGGCGGCGAGGTCCACAAGTTCGTCTCGCCCGATGTGGAGAAGCAACTGGCAGCCAAGGTGCGCAGCCTGGGTCGTGAATAGCCGACTCCCTTTGCCTCGCCTTCATCCGCTTGGCGACGCGGCGCTGCTGTGCGAGCTGCCGCCCCCGGCCACGCTGGCGCACCAGCAGCAGATCTGGGCGCTGGGCGCCGAGGTGCAGCAGTGGGCCGGCGTGGGCGAGGTGCTGCCGGGCATGAACAACCTGACGCTGACTTTCGATCCGACCGCGATCGGCATCGATGCGCTCATGGCGCGCGTGAACGAGGCATGGCCGCGGCTGCCTGCAGCGGCCATCGAAGGCCGGCGGGTGGAGATTCCGGTGACCTACGGCGGCGAGCACGGACCCGACCTGGCCGACGTGGCGGCCCACACCGGGCTCTCGCCGGCCGAAGTGGTGCGGCGCCACAGCGCGGCCGAATACGTGGTCTACCTGCTCGGCTTCCTGCCGGGCTTCGCCTTCATGGGCGGACTCCCGCCCGAACTGGCCACGCCGCGCCGGTCGGAGCCGCGCACGGCGGTGCCCGCGCGGTCGGTCGGCATCGGCGGCGAGCAGACCGGCATCTATCCGCTGGTGTCGCCGGGCGGCTGGCAGCTGATCGGCCGCACCGCGCTCGAGCTCTTCGATCCGAAGGCCGAGCCTCCGACCCTGCTGCGACCGGGCGACCGCGTGCGCTTCGTCGTCGAAAGCGTGCAGACATGATGCTGGTCCAGAAGCCCGGCATGCTGGCTTCGGTGCAGGACCTCGGCCGGCATGGGCAGCGCCAGCTGGGCATCTGCCCCGGCGGCGCGCTCGACGTGCTGGCGCTCACGCTCGCGAACCGGCTGGTCGGCAATGCCGACGGCGCGGCCGGCCTCGAGATCACGATGGGCGGCTGCGAGCTGCGCTTCGAGACCGCGACCCGCATCGCGCTGGTGGGAGACGGCTTCGGCGCACGGCTGGACGATGCGCCGCTCTGGCCCTGCTGGAGCGTGCCGGTGGACGCGGGCGAGGTCCTCAGGCTCGCTGGCGCCAACGCCGCAGGCGTGAAGAAGGCCGGGCTGCGCAGCTGGCTCGCGGTGGCGGGCGGCATCGATGTGCCGCTGGTGCTCGGCTCGCGCAGCACCGACCTGAAGGCGGGGTTCGGCGGCCATGAGGGCCGCGCGCTGCGCAAGGGCGACCGGCTTGCGCTGGGCCCTACGGCGCTCGATACCGCAAGATTGGCTAGGCGTCCCTTCGGCCTGCGCGGCCCCGACTGGGGGTCCGAAGAAGATGAATCCATCGCCTTGCGCGTGCTGCCCGGCCCCGAGTTCGACCAGTTCACCACGGCCTCGCAGGCACAACTCTGGAGCGAGCGCTGGCGCATCACCACGCAGAGCAACCGCATGGGCAGCCGCCTCGCGGGCCCCGAACTCAAGCGCAAGCGCAGTGCCGACATGCTCTCGTCGGGCGTCATACCCGGCACCATCCAGGTACCGCCCTCGGGCCTGCCGATCATCCTCATGGGCGACGCGCAGACCACCGGCGGCTATCCGCGCATCGGCGTGGTGATCCGCGCCGACCTGTGGAAGCTCGCACAGGCGCCGCTCGAGGGCAGGCTGCGGCTCGTGCAGGTCGACATGGCCGAGGCGCTCGAGGCCTGGGCCGAGCA
This sequence comes from Variovorax sp. OAS795, assembly GCF_040546685.1. Taxonomy (NCBI): domain Bacteria; kingdom Pseudomonadati; phylum Pseudomonadota; class Betaproteobacteria; order Burkholderiales; family Comamonadaceae; genus Variovorax; species Variovorax sp. OAS795. The sequence goes on along the minus strand of NZ_JBEPOH010000001.1, from coordinate 4,935,195 downwards.
GCAGCGCTACCTGGCGCAAGTGGCGCACGGCCTCGCGGCTGCGGGCTGGACGAGACCGGCATAGACTTGGCGGCTGCAGGCGCACGCCGGTTCGGCGATGCGCCACCAGGAAGGACAAAACCCATGCACATCGACCTCAATGCCGACCTCGGCGAAGGCGCCGGCAGCGACGAAGCACTGCTCGGCCTCGTGAGCTCGGCCAACATCGCATGCGGTTGGCATGCTGGCGACCCCAAGACCATGCGGCAATGCGTGCGCTGGGCGATCGAACACGGTGTCGCCATCGGCGCCCATCCGAGCTTTCCGGACCGCGAAAATTTCGGCCGCAGCACCATGCACCTGCCGCCCGACGAGATCGTCTCCAACGTGCTCTACCAGGTCGGCGCGCTGGCCGCGATCGCCAAGGCAGAAGGCGGCAAGCTCTCCCACGTGAAAGCGCATGGCCAGCTCTACAACCAGGCGGTGAAGGAGCCCGAACTCGCCGACGCGCTGTGCGAAGCGGTGCGGCGTTTCGATCCCTCGCTCAGGTTCTTCGGCCTGGCGGGGAGCGGCATGATCGAGGCCGCGCGCCGCGCCGGGCTCACGCCCGTCGAAGAGGTGTTTGCCGATCGCGGCTACATGCCCGACGGCAGCCTGGTGCCGCGCAGCCAGCCCGGCGCGCTGATCGAGGACGAAGAACAGTCGCTGGCCCAGACGCTCTCGCTGGTGCGCGACCGCAAGGTCACGGCCATCGACGGCAGCACCGTGCCGGTCAATGCCCAGACCGTCTGCCTGCACGGCGACGGCGCCCACGCGCTGGCTTTTGCGCGCCGCATCCGCGACCGACTTCAGCAAGAAGGCATCGCGGTTCGCGCGGTGTCCTGAAACCGCCATACAGCCGTGGCGCAGCGAACCAACGTCCTCCTGACTGGCTTCGATCCGTTCGACCGCGAAGCCCTCAATCCCTCATGGGAAGCCGTGCGTGCGCTGGACGGCTGGCGGTGTGGCCGCGCGACCGTGCATGCGCGGCAGATGCCATGTGTCTTCGGCCAGGCGATCGAGACGCTGGCCGCTGCCATGGACGAGCTGCAGCCCGAACTGGTGCTGTGCATCGGCCAGGCCGGCGGCCGCGCCGAGATCACGCCCGAGCGGGTGGCCATCAACATCGACGACGGCCGCATTGCCGACAACGCGGGCCGCCAGCCCATCGACGTGCCTGTGGTGCCGGGCGCGCCGGCGGCGTATTTCTCTACGCTGCCGATCAAGGCCATGGTGCGCGACCTGCGCAAGGCCGGTATTCCCGCATCCGTGTCGAACAGCGCGGGCACCTTCGTCTGCAACCACATCTTCTATGGCCTGATGCACCGCATGGCCGCGGTCCCGGTGCCGGGGCAGCGCGGCGGGTTCATCCACATCCCTTACCTGCCCGAACAGGCGGCACGTTTCCCGGGCCTGCCGAGCATGTCGCTGGCCACGATGGTCGAGGGGCTGCGCGTTGCGGTGGCCACCGCGCTGGCCGTTGAAAAAGACGTGGCCGAAACCGGCGGTCAGCTCCACTGAGCCAGCCACGAGAGCAGCGCCGCATTGACGACTGCGGGCTTCTCCATCGTCAGCATGTGGCCGCATTGCGCCACCCACACCACCTCGGCGTGCGGCACCAACGCCGCGATCTCGCGCGTGCAGTCGGGCGGGGCCAGCCGGTCGGTATCGCCGCAGACCAGCAGCACCGGTGCGCGCAGCGCGGGCAGGTGGGTGCGGGCATCGGGGCGCCGCATCACGGCGCGGTTCTGCCGGATCAGCTGCTGTGCGCCGGCGTCCAGGATGATCTCGAGGTAGCGCTGCACCAGCGCCTCGTCGGCCGCCTGCGCCGGGTGGAAAGCGAAGACCACGTTCGGCTCGATCACCTCGCGCAGGTCGCCCTGTTCGAACAATTCGATCGCGCCTTCGCGCAGCTCGTACATGTCGGGCGCCTCGGGCCGCGGATTGGTGCCCAGCAGCGCGAGCCCGGCGATGCGCTCGGGTGCTTGCCGCGCGGCTTCCATCGCGATCATGCCGCCCATCGATGCGCCGCAGAGCACGAGCGGACCGGGGTGCTCGCGCAGCACGGCCGCGGCCATGGCCTCGATGGTGTCGTGCCGCGCATGGGCATCGCTCACACGCGCTTCGAATTCGGGCGGAATGACGGGAAGCTGCGCTTCCCAGAGGCGCTCGTCGCAGGCGAGGCCGGGCAGCAGGACAAGGTGGGGCATGGGCGCATTTTGCGTGATCCGGCGACCGGCAGGCTGCGGGTGGCGGCCATGCAACAGATGCCGCCATCGGGCGCTCGGCCGTCACGCATGCGATGGAGAATGGGCGTTCCATGCCCACGTCCCCACCCGATTCCCCGACCGAAATCATCCTGATCCGCCACGGCGAAACCGCCTGGAACCGCGAGCTGCGCTTCCAGGGGCATGCCGACGTGCCCCTGAACGACATGGGCCATGAACAGGCTCGCCGCCTGGGCCTGCGGCTGGCGGGCGAAACGGCCCAGCACATCGTCAGCAGCGACCTCATGCGCGCGCAGCAGACTGCCGCGCCCGCGGCTTCGCAGCTGTCGCTGCCGGTGGTCACGTCGGTGGGGTTGCGCGAGCAGCATTTCGGCATCGTCGAAGGCATGCGAGCCGACGAGATCCAGGCGCTGCATCCGCGCGCGTGGGAGCAATGGCTGGAGTTTCGCGAGGACCATGCCATGCCCGAGGGCGAATCGGCGCGCGAATTCCACACCCGCATCGTCGCGGCGCTGGGCACCCTGGCCAGCACGCACCGCGGACAGCGCCTGATCGTCGTCACCCATGGCGGCGTGCTCGACATGGTGTGGCGCACCGCGCGCGGGCTCAGCCTCAGCGGGCCGCGCCAGAGCGACATTCCCAATGCGGGATTCAACCGCATCCGCATGGCCGACCCCGCGATGCCCGACGCGATCGAGATCGTCGACTGGGCCGACACGCGGCATCTTGCCGACCTGCCGCCGCAGCCGGTCTACGACCAGCGGCGGCATCTCGAGAAGAACTGAGCCGCTGGCGCAGGCCCGCCTCTCCAGCGGGGCGGCCGGCTTGTCGTCTCAGAACCGCGAGGCCAGTTGTTCGAGCCCGAGCCGCGCATAGACGGCGCCGGCCTGGCGCCGCAGGCGCAGCGACTCGGGCTGGCCGTTGAACTGCTGCTGCAGCATGCCTTGTGCGCCCGTGAGCGTGGCCTGGCTGCCGGCGCGCACGAGGGCGTCCAGGTACACCTGCTCGAACAGGTCGCGCTGCGCGTGGCTGCCGCCAATCTCGAGCAGTCGGGGCAAGGCCATGCCCAGCCCTTCGATGGAGGAAGCGAAATCGCCACGCGCATGCGCAACGAGGCCGCGCGCGGCCGGCACGCACACGTGCTCCCAGGCGGCGCGAACGGAGAGCGGCGCGCGTGGCGCATGGGCCTCGATGTTGCGCAGCAGCACATCGGCCTCGGGCCGGCCCGCGCGGGCCAGCCCATACAGGTACTGCAGGTCGAGGAAGGGCAGCACATGGTCGGCCGTGCGCTGCACAAGGTAGCCGCTCACGTCGTCCCATCGCGTACCGACGTCGATGCCCGCGAGCTCGAAGCGCGCGAGCAGCGAGACGGCGCCGATCTGGTCCTGCGAGTAGTCCTTGACCACGCCCCACACCTCGCGGTCGTACACCTCGAGCGCTTCGGCATCGCGACCGAGCTCGATGAGGAACAGCGCCACATGCCACCAGTTGTGCGTGACCATGAAGGAGTTGAGCCCGGTCCAGGTGCCGCTCACTTCCTGCATGAACGCCAAGCCTTCGGAGAGCCGGCCTTCGGTGAGCATCACATGCGCCAGCGCATGATGTGCCCATGGTTCCTTGCGGCACATGCCGATGGCGCGGCGGGCGCTGGTTTCGGCCTCGCGCATCAGGTGGCACTGCTCGTAGCCGAAGGCGGCCATGCCGTGCACGTAGGGCACGTCGCCGGCGGCCGGCAGCGCCGCGAGCGCCAGGCGCAACATGCCGGGGCAGTCGCCGGTGTTGAAGCAGTGGTATTGCCCCAGCTTCACCGAGACGAGGTCGCGCGGATGGTCGCGCGCCTGCTCCGTGTGCAGCACGATGGCCTTGGCGATGTCGCCTTCGGCCCAGGCCTCGATGGCCGCGATGTAGCGCTGCTCGCGCGGAGTGGCGCGGTGTGCTGCGGCGCGGGCCTTGACGAGGAAGGGCTGCGCATGGGTCACGGCATCGCGCGATTCCGCGAAGAGGTGCAGTGTCGCGCAGTAGGCCTGCACGAGGGGGCTCGCGTCGCGGTCGGCCAAGGCAAGCAGGTTGACCGCGCGCGCCTCGCTCGACAAAAAGCCCACGGCGAAGTCGTCGACGAACGGCAGGCTCGCGGCGTCGTCGAGCGTGAGCGGGTTGCCGAAGCTGTCGGCATGCAGCGTTGCAGGAGGCATGGCGCCGATGGTGCCACGCCCCGGCGCAGGCTTCAAACGCCCGCTTGCTGGTGGCGGTATTCCTGGGTCTTGCCGCCGTAGCCGTAGGCCGCACCGCGCGCATCGATCACGTGGATGTACGACACCTCGTGCAGGTCGGGCCGGATCCGCGCCATGGCGGCATGCACCTCGCGCAGGTAGCGCGCCTTCTCGGCCTTGGTGTTGGTCTCGTCCGTCACGCTGATGTCCAGGTGGAAGGCCGACTTGCCGAGCGAGGCCAGCGACTGCCCGCCGATGAACCAGGTGTCGGCGGGAATGTACTGCACCGTGATGGCGATCACCGGCAGCTGCTTGCCGAGCACGCTCTGGGTCAGCTCGGCGACCGTGTCGACGGTCTTGCGGGTGAGCTGGGCGTCGGGCTGGCCCGACAGGTGAACAACGATATGCGGCATTTGGAACTCCATGAATGAATGAACAATGGGGTCATTGTGGAGATCGCCTATCAATCGGAAAAGCGGGAATATATGATTGATGCCATCGGTAAAACGTATGGATAGAGATGCAGACCTTCGACCTGGAACAGCTTCGCACCCTGGCCGCCGTGATCGATGCCGGCAGCCTCACGGCCGCTGCGCCGCGGGTGTTCCTCTCGCAGTCGTCGGTCAGCGAGCAGATCCGCAAGCTGGAGGAGCGGGCAGGGCAGTCGCTGCTCACGCGCAGCAAGGCCGGCGTGGCGCCAACCGAGGCGGGCGTGCGGCTCCTGGCCTATGCGCGCCGCATCCTCGCGCTCAGCGACGAGGCGTTTCGCGACCTGCATGGCGAGATCCTGCAGGGCGAGCTGAGGCTCGCGGTGACCGACTACTTTCGCCCCGGCGATCTCACGCGGCTCCTGGGCCGACTCGGCGAGCGCTATCCGCGGGTGCGGCTGAACGTGAGCATCCTGAAGAGCGACGCGCTCCGGGCCGCCTATGCGAATGGCGAATTCGACGTGGGGCTGGCGATGAATATCGCGGGTGCGGCGTCATCGCCGGAGCGGGCCCCGAAGGCACCCGTCATCCGGCGCGAATCGCTGGCTTGGCTCGGCGCCGCGGGCATGCGGCTGGAGCGTGGCGAGCCGCTGCGCCTGCTGGCCTTGCCGGACACCTGTTCGCTGCACCAGTTCACCGTGGCGCTGCTGCGGCGGCGCCGGGTGCCGTATGCGCTGGCGCATGTGGCTTCGGGGGTGGCGGGCCTGCAGTCGGCATTGGCCGCGGGGCTGGGGGTGGCCTGCCTGAACGAGTCCGCGGTGTGCGACGGGGTGGTGCGGCTGGCGGCGCCGCATGGGTTGCCGGCCTTGCCCCGGGTCGCGTTCCAGTTCTTGCCCGGCCGCAGGGGTGAGACGGAATTCGTGACGCGGGCCAGGGAAATGCTGGCGACGCACCTGGTGTAACACACCTCGGGGTAGCGCTTGATTTGGGCGCTGCTGTTCAGGGCGCGAGCGCGGCCCCGAACAGCAGTGCTAAGGTCCGACAGGCCAGGGCCGCTGCGGTTCACGAATCTGCTCGAACGCACGCGAGACGCGCAGCACGCCGAGGTCGTCGAAGCGCTTGCCCGCAATCTGCAATCCGATCGGCAATCCGTCGGCCGAGTACCCGCAGTTCACCGACGACGCGGGCTGCTCCGACATGTTGAATGGCACCGTGAACCCGATGTGCTCCAGCGGCCGCAGCGGATCGTTGGTCGGCGAGGGTGCTTCGGCGGCGGCGGGCATGTTGGGCGACACGGGTGAAATCACGTAGTCGAAGCGCGCGCAGGCCTGCACCGCCGCCACGCGCGTCGCATGGAACTGGCTGAAGCCGCGGAACACGTGCTCGCCGCTGAATTCCGCCGCGCTCTCGGCCCATTCGCGGATGTAGGGCAGCACCTTGGCGCGCTGGTCGGGACGCAGGGCCTTCATGTCCACCAGCGAGCGCATGCGCCACAGGTGGTCCATGCCGTCGAGCATGGTTTGCGACATGAACGGCTGCATCGTCTCGACGACGGCGCCGGCCTTTTCGAACAGCCGCGCCGCATGCTCGACCGCGGCCTGGATCTCGGGCTCCACTGCGAGCCCGCAGCCCGCGTCCAGCAGCAGGCCGATGCGCAGCCCGCGCAGATGGTCGGGCGAGACGTCGAAGTTGGCCCAGTCGATGTCCTGCGGCGGCAGGCTCATGCTGTCGCGCGCGTCGGGCCTGGAGAGCACCTGCATCATCAGCGCGGCATCGCCGACGCTGCGGGTCATCGGCCCCGCGGCGCGGCCCATGTACGGCGGATCGATCGGGATGCGGCCCAGGCTCGGCTTGAGCGTGAAGATGCCGCACCAGCTCGCGGGCAGCCGCAGCGAGCCGCCGATGTCGGTGCCGATGTGCAGCGGTCCATAGCCGGCGGCGGCGGCCGCACCGGCCCCGGCACTCGATCCGCCCGGCGTCTTGCGCAGGTCCCACGGATTGCGCGCCAGCTTGTGAAAGCTCGACAGCCCCGAGGACAGCATGCCGTAGTCGGGCATGGTGGTCTTGCTCACGACCACCGCGCCGGCTTCCTTCAGGCGCGCGGCCGGCGGCGCGTCCGCTGCCGCCGGCTTCAGGTCGACGGCGGCGGTGCCGGCGGGCATCGGGTCGCCGCGCGTGGCGATGTTTTCCTTGATGGTGGCCGGCACGCCGTCGAGCGGGCCGAGCGCTTCGCCGCGCTGCCAGCGTGCCTCCGAGGCGCGCGCCTGTTCGAGCGCGGCTTCGGGCCTGAAGAGCCAGGTGGCCTGCAGCTGCGGCTCCCACCGCTCGATGTGCGCAATGACGGCCTGCGCAACCTCGACCGGCGAGAGGCGCTTTTCGCGGTAGGCGGCCGAGAGTTCCCGCGCGGAAAGGTCGTTGAGCGAAGAAGAGGACACGTCCGCGCTCATCCCCAGGAGAGGGCCGAGAGGTCGTTCACGAAGATCGGGTTCTCCTTCCAGAGGCCCTTCACGTTCTTCTTCGCAATGGTCGGGAACTGCGGCTGGTAGAGGAAGCCGTTGGCCGCGTCGGTGGCCAGCAGCTTCTGCGCTTCGCCGAGCAGCTTGTTGCGTTCGGCCGCATTGCCCGTGGACTTGATCTTGTCGAACAGCGTGTCGAAGGCCTTCGACTGGTAGCCCCAGTAATAGTCCGCCTTGGCGTAGTTGCCGAGGTCGAAGGGCTCGACGTGCGAGACGATCGACAGGTCGTAGTCCTTGTTGCCGTAGGTGCCGCTGAGCCACTGCGCCCACTCCACGTTCTGCACCTTCACCGTGATGCCGATCTTGGCCAGCTGGGCCACGATCACTTCGCCGCCCTGGCGCGCGTAGGGTGGCGGCGGCAGGGTCATGGTGAGTTCGAGCGGGGTCTTCACGCCGGCTTCGGCGAGCAGCTTCTTGGCCTTCTCGATGTCGAAGGGGTTGATGCCGGTGGTGTCGACATAGCCCGCGGCGCCCGGCACGTAGTGGCTGCCGATGGGCACGCCAAAGCCGTCGGCCGCGCCCTCGATTACCGCCTTGCGGTCGATGGCCGCGAGGATGGCGCGGCGCACGCGCACGTCGTCCAGCGGCTTCTTCCTGTTGTTGATCGACAGGATCGTCTTGGCCCGTGAGCCGGCCAGGATGGTCTGGAACTGCGGGTTGTTCTTGAACTGAGGCACCACGCGCGTGCCGATGCGCGTGAACACGTCGACGTCGCCGGCCAGGAGCGACGCAGCTTGCGCGGCGGCGTCGGCGATGAAGCGGAAGGTGACCTTGTTGATCTTCGCGGTGCCCGGGCTGCGGAAGCCCTCCCACTTGCTCAGCGTGAGCGACGAACCCTTGGCCCAGCTGTCGAGCTTGTAGGGGCCGGTGCCGACCGGCTTGGTGGCGTTGGTGTCGGCGCTCTTGGGCTCGACGATCACGGCCGTGGCCTGGCCCAGTACGAAGGGAAGGTCGGGATCGATTTCCTTGTTGATGATCACTACGGTGTGCTCGTCCACCACCTGCGTGCTCAGGTTCGCGAACGTGCGCTTGTCCTTGTTGGTGCTCTTCTCGCCGCCGGCGCGGTCGAACGCGAACTTCACGGTGTTGGCGTTGAACGGCTCGCCGTTCTGGAACTTGACCCCACGCCTGAGCTTGAAGGTGTAGGTCTTGAGGTCGGGCGAGACTTCCCAGCTTTCGGCCAAGAGAGGCGTCACGTTGCCGTCGGCGTTGATCTTGGTGAGCGTCTCGAGGATGTTGTAGTGCACGACCTCGGCAATGGCGGCCGCGGCCCCGGCAGTCGGGTCGAGCCCCGGCGGCTCGAGTGCCATGCCGATCACGATGGCGTCCTTGCGTCCCTGCGCCATGCCGGCGATGGGAGAGGCCATCGCGACAGTGGCGCCGGCGGTGGCAAGGAGGGTGCGACGGTTCAACATACGTTGTGATCTCCGGAAAAACGGTGAGTGCGAATGACTGCTTCCACGGTGGGCCGCGCCCCGATGGGAGGCGCCGCGCCGCGAAGGAAGGACACGCAGCACGAAAGATGCCACGCGCGCAGCAAAGTCATTCTCTCGCAGCGGGCGCCTTGCCGCTGTGCCCGGGAGTCGGTTTTTCCTCCGGACGTTCCCGGATGCCGACTCAGCGCCAGGAAAGCGCGGCAATGTCGTTGACGAAGATCGGCGTGTCTTTCCAGAGCCCGCGCAGGTTGCGCGCCGCCACCGTGATGAACTGCGGCTGGTAGAGGAAGACATTGGCCGCCTCCTCGGCCAGGAGGCGCTGCGCATCGCCCAGGTAGCGCAGCCGGTCGGCGGTGCGAGCGCTGTTGCGCGCCTTGTCGAACAGCTCGTTGAAGCTGGCCGACTGGTAGCCCCAGTAGTACTCCGGCTTGGTGTAGTTCACGAGGTCGAAGGGCTCGACGTGCAGGATCAGCGAGAGGTCGTAGTTCTTGTTGCCATAGGTGCCGCTGATCCACTGGGCCCACTCCACGTTCTGGATCTTGGCGACGATGCCCACCTTGGCCAGCTGCGCGGCGATGAGCTCGCCGCCCTGCCGTGCATAGGGTGGCGGCGGCAGCACGAAGTCGAGTTCGAGCGGCGTTTTCACGCCGGCCTCGGCGAGCAGCTGTCTCGCCCTCTCGGGGTTGTACGGGTTGATGCCTGTCGTGTCCACGTAGCCCGGCGCGCCCGGCACGTAGTGGCTGCCGATGGCCACGCCGCGGCCATCCGCGGCCGCCTCGATCACGGCCTTGCGGTCGATGGCCGCGGCAATGGCACGCCGCACGCGCACGTCGTCCAGCGGCTTGCGCCGGTTGTTGATGGCCAGGATCGTCTTGCCGCGCGAGGCGTTGAAGACGACCTGGAAGCGCTTGTCGCCCTCGAACTGGGGCAGGCTGCGCGAGACCGAGGCATGCGGGAACAGGTCGATGTCGCCCGAGAGCAGGGCCGTCGTCTGCGCGGCCGGCTCCGAGATGAAGCGGAAGCTCGCCTTGCGGATCTGCACTGACTCGGCATTGCGCCAGCCGTCCCACTTGGCAAGCACGATGGACGATCCCTTGGCCCAGCTGTCGAGCTTGTAGGGGCCGGTGCCGACCGGCCTGGTGGCGTTGGTCTCGGCCGTCTTCGGCTCGACCATGATGGCGGAGGCCTGGCCCAGCAGGAAGAGCAGCTCGGGCTCGATCTCCTTGTTGATCAGCACCACCGTGTGCTCGTCGATCACCTGCACCGCCATGTTCGTGAAGGTGCGCTTGTCCTTGTTGGTGCTGTTGGCCGCGGCGGCACGGTCGAACGAGAACTTCACCGTGCCGGCATTGAAAGGCTCGCCGTTCTGGAACCGCACGCCGCGCCTGAGCTTGAAGGTGCAGGTCTTGAGGTCTGGCGAGACTTCCCAGCTCTCGGCCAGCAGCGGCGTCACGCTGCCGTCTGAATTGATCTTGGTGAGCGTTTCGAAGACGTTGTAGAGCACCACCTCGGCGATCTCTGCGCCGGCCTTGGCGGTGGGGTCGAGGCCTGTGGGTTCGAGCGTGAGCGCCAGCACCAGCGCGTCTTTTTTTCGCTGCGCCAGGGCGATCGTCGGCAGCGCAAGGGGAGCCAGGGCTGCGGCGCCGGTGGCGAGCAGGGTACGTCGTTGGAGCATGAAGCAATGTCTTCGGAAAAGAGGCAGGCATCTTCCCCGAGCGGCGGCCGGCGCGCAACCAGATGCTTATGAGCCACTCATCCTAGGGGAGGCGCGCGACGCCCCGATGTCAGACCGTGCGGCGGCGCGAGAGCTCAGGCCGCCAGCAGCGTGCCGCCGGTGGGCGTGCGCGGCACGGCGTCGAGCAGCGTGCGCGTGTACGGATGCTGCGCATTGCGGAACAGCTCGCCGGGCGGCCCCTGTTCGACGATCTTGCCCTTCCAAACCACGCAGACCTCGTCGCACAGGTGGTTGACCACCGCGAGGTCGTGGCTGATGAGCAGGTAGCTGATGCCGAACTGCTGCTGCAAGTCCTGCATGAGGTTGAGCACCTGGGCCTGCACCGAGACGTCGAGCGCGCTCACCGGTTCGTCGGCCACGATGAGCTTGGGGCGCGTGATGAGCGCGCGGGCGATCGCGATGCGCTGGCGTTGGCCGCCCGAGAATTCGTGCGGGTACTTGTCCATGTCCGTGGTGCGCAGGCCCACGGCGGCGAGGGCCTCCGAGGCCTGCTCACGCTGCTGTGCGCGGGTGGTTGCGGCCAGTGCCTCGAGCGGCTCGGCCACGATGCGTGCCACGGTCTGGCGCGGATCCAGCGAGCCATAGGGATCCTGGAACACCATCTGGAAATCGCGCCGGGCGGCGCGGAGTTCGTTCCGCGGCAGCTGGTGCAGGTCGCGGCCCAGCATGCGCACGCTGCCCGACGTGGGCGTGTCGAGCGCCATCACCAGGCGCGCGATGGTCGACTTGCCCGAGCCCGATTCGCCGACGATCCCCAGGCTGCGGCCCGCTGCCACCTCGAAGCTGACGCCGTTCAGCGCCTTCACGAGCGGCGGCGGGCCGAAGAGCTTTTCTCGCGGCAGGGCATAGTGGCGAACGAGATCGGTCACCTCTAGCAAGGGTTGATCGCTGGCAGGCTGGCTCATGATGCGAGTGCGCCTTCCGCCGCAATTTCCTCCAGCCGGATGCAGCGCACGGCATGGTCGTGCCGCAATACCGTGGGCGGCGGACGGGTTGCGTGGCAGGCATCGACCGTGTACTTGCAGCGGCCCGCAAAGGGACAGCCGGGCGGCAGGTCGACCAGTTCGGGCACGCTGCCGCGGATGGTCGCCAGGCGAACGCCGCGCGGCGCGCCGAGCGCCGGCCGCGCTGCGAACAGGCCCTGCGTGTACGGATGCGCGCGCTCGGCAAAAACCGATTCGGTCGGGCCGCTCTCGACCACGCTGCCGCCATACATCACCAGCATCTTCGAGACCGTCTGGGCAATGACGCCGAGGTCGTGCGAGATCAGGATCAGTGCCATGCCCCGCTCGGCCACCAGGCCCTGGATGAGTTCGAGGATCTGCTTCTGGATGGTGACATCGAGCGCGGTGGTGGGCTCGTCGGCAATCAGCAGGTCGGGGCCGCAGGCCAGGGCCATGGCGATGCCGATGCGCTGGCGCTGTCCGCCCGAGAACTGGTGCGGGTAGGCATCGAGCCGCGAAGCCGCATCGGGAATGCCCACGCGATCGAGCAGCGCCAGCACTTCCTTGCGCGCTTCGGCAGCCGATAGCCCGCGGTGAAGGCGCAGCGGTTCGCCGACCTGGCGCACGATGGTGTGCACCGGGTTCAGCGCCGTCATCGGCTCCTGGAAGATCATGCCGATGCGGTTGCCGCGGATCTGGCACATGGCTTTTTCATCGCGCCCCACGAGTTCGGTGCCGTCGAAGCGGATGCTGCCGGTCACCTTGGCGGTGGACGGCAGCAGGCCCATCAGCGACTGCACCGTGATCGACTTGCCGCAACCCGATTCGCCGACGATGCCCAGCGTTTCGCCGCGCTCGAGCGTGAAGCCGATGCCGCGCACGGCCTCGGCCGGGCCGCGCTGCGTTTGCAGTTCGATGTGCAGGTCGTTGACTTCGAGAAGAGGCATGGTGCTTAGCGGGCGCGCGCCAGGCGCGGATCGAGCAGGTCGCGCAGCCCGTCGCCGAGCAGGTTGAGGCCGAGCACCGCCATCGCGATGGCCATGCCGGGGAACACCGCGAGCAGCGGCGACTGGAACATCATGGTCTGCGCCTCGCTGAGCATGCGGCCCCACGAGGGCTGCGGCGGCTGCGTGCCCAGTCCGAGGTAGGAGAGGGCGGCCTCGGCCAGGATGGCGATCGCGAAGCGGATGGTGATCTGCACGATCAGCACGGCCGAGATGTTGGGCAGCACGTGCTGCATCGTGATGGCGAACGAACCCTTGCCGCAGGCGCGCGCCGCCGCCACGTACTCGCGCGACCAGATGGCGTTGGCCGACGCGCGCGTGATGCGCGCGAAGGTCGGGATGTTGTAGATGCCGATCGCGATGATCGCGTTGACGATGCCGGCGCCGAACACGGCCGTCATCATGATGGCCGACAGGATGGCCGGGAAGGCGAGCGAAAAGTCGGTGAGCCGCATGATCGCCTCCTCGACCCAGCCGCGCCGTGCCGCCGCCAAGAGGCCCAGCGCCGTGCCGACGACGAGGCCAATGCCCACGGCGATCACGCCCACCAGGATGGATGCGCGCGCGCCCACCAGCAACAGCGACGCCACGTCGCGCCCATAGGTGTCGGTGCCCAGCCAGTGCGAGCCCGAAGGCGGCTTCAGCTTGCTGGCCATGTCCATCTCGTAGGGCGACCAGGGCGTCCACACCAGCGAGACGGTGGCGGCCAGCAGCAGGAGCAGCGTCAGCACGCCACCGAGCACGAAGCTGCGGTGCCGCACCGCCCGGCGCCAGAACCCCGCCACCTTGAGTGCCGCTGCGCTGGGAACGGTCATCGCCGTCATATGTCGCTCGCCTTGATGCGCGGGTCGATCACGGCATAGAGCACGTCGACCACGAAGTTCACGATGACCACCATGGCCGCGAGCAGCATCACGCAGTTGCGCACCACGATGAGGTCGCGGTTGCTGATGGCCTGGAAGATCAGCCGGCCCAGGCCCGGGAGGTAGAACACGTTCTCCACCACGATGGTGCCGGCCAGCAGTTCGGAAAACTGCATGCCCATGACGGTGACCACCGGGATCATGGCGTTGCGCAGCACATGGGTCCAGAGCACCGCGCGCTGCGAGACGCCCTTGGCGCGCGCGGTGCGCACGAAGTCTTCGCGCATCACCTCGAGCACCGCCGAGCGCGTGATGCGCGCGAGGATGGCGGCCTGGACCACCGCCAGCGAAAGCGCCGGCAGCAGCAGCGACTTGATGCCCGCCAGGATGCCCTCGCTCCAGCCCTCGAATCCGCCAGCCGAGAACCACTGCAGCTGAACCGAGAACACCAGGATCAGCAGGATGGCGAACCAGAAATTGGGAATGGCGATGCCCACCTGGGTGAGCCCCATCAGGCCGACGTCGCCGAGCTTGTTGTGGCGCGCCGCAGCCGTGACGCCCACCAGCAGCGCAAGCACAGTGGTCAGGGCCATCGCGAGCAGCGCGAGCGGCACGGTGAGCGCGAGCCGTTCCAGGATCAGGTCGAGCACCGGCGAGCTGTAGGCGTAGCTGTCGCCCAGGTTGCCGGTCAAAAGGCCGGCGATCCAGTGCCAGTAGCGCGTCCAGGCGGGCTGGTCGAGGCCGAGCTTGGTGGCGAGGGCGGCCACTGCCTCGGGCGCGGCATCGGGGCCCATGAGCATCTGCGCGGCATTGCCGGGCAGGATCTCCAGGACGAGGAAAACGATGACCGAGGCGCCGATCAGGGTACCGATCAGCGTGGCGAGGCGCTTGAGAATGAACAGGCTCATGGGGCGGGGCGCAGCATAACCCGACTCCTGCAACAAGCGTGCCTTGTTCGCGATAATCGGGTATGGCCCTCATGATCACCGACGAATGCATCAACTGCGATGTCTGCGAGCCCGAGTGCCCGAACGATGCGATCTACATGGGCGCCGAGTTCTACGAGATCGACCCGCACAAGTGCACCGAATGCGTCGGGCACTTCGACGAGCCCCAGTGCGTGCAGGTGTGCCCCGTCGCGTGCATTCCGATCCATCCCGAGCATGTGGAAAGCCGCGAGACGCTGTGGCAGAAATTCGAACGGCTCACCGCGGCCAAGGCCGCAGCAGCCGCTGCACTCGAACCGCGGCCTCCGGCGCCTTCAGCCGGCGCTTGAGTCGGACGCGGCCTTCCGTTTTTTCTTCTTGCCGCCGTCGCCCGGGGTGGCCGCCGGCTTTCCATCGGCCGGGCCGCTGAAGCGCGCGCTCGACTTGCGCGGCTCGGCGCCGAGTTTCTGCGCGCGCGCCCGCGCCAGCTGCTCGGAAGACGCGAGCCGGCGTTCGGCAATGGCGGCTTGCCGCGAATCGCTGGCCGACCGTCGGCCCCGCTCGTAGGCTTCTTTTTCCTGCGACAGCCGAATGCGCTCCAGCTGGTCGGCACGGGCTTCGGCCTGGCGTGTGCCGGCCTCGGCCGCGCGGCGGTCCGCCTCGGTGCGGGAGTCGTCGACTTTCACCGGCTTTCCGCCCTCGCAGGGGCGGTCGGTGTAGGTGTTGCCGCAGCGGTAGGCCTCGGCCCTGGCCTGCGCCGCGGCGGGGTTCCAGAAAGCGCCGGAAGCTATCAAGAATATAGCCATGCCCGCTCTTGCGGCGGTGATTCTCTTTGTCATTTTTCTCCCTTTCTTCTCTCGCTCTTCGCGCCCTGAGGCCGGCTGGGTCAGGGGGCCGCGGGCGCGCCTCCATCGCCGGGCTCCCGCCGCGGCGGTTTGGGCCGTGGCGGTTTGCTCGTGTGAATGATCAGGGTGGCTTTTTCCATCTCGCCTGCGACCAGTGCAGGTGCCGCGTGCAGGGTGCGCACGATGGCATCCTCGATGGCTTCGCGCTGTTCCTTCAGCGGCTTCTTGAGCACCCAGTTGATGACCTCCGACTTGACGCCAGGGTGTCCGATGCCCAGGCGCAGGCGCCAGTAGTCGCCGGTGCCCAGTTGCGCATGGATGTCGCGCAGGCCGTTGTGCCCGGCATGGCTGCCGCCGAACTTGAGCTTGGCCTGCCCGGGCACCACGTCGAGCTCGTCGTGAGCCACGAGGATCTCCTCGGGCGCGATCTTGAAGAAGCGCGCGAGCGCGCCCACCGACTTGCCCGACAGGTTCATGAAGGTCTGCGGCTCCAGCAGCCAGACGCTCTGCCCGCCGATGTTCGCGCGTGCCGCAAGGCCGTGATAGCTGCGCTCGGGCGCGAGATTGAGCTTCCAGTCGCGTGCGAGCGCATCGATCCACCAGAAGCCCGCGTTGTGCCGGGTGGCTTCGTATTCAGGCCCGGGATTCCCGAGGCCGACAAACAGCTTGATCATGGGTGGAATTATCCCGCCGCCCCAAAAGCAAAAGGCCCGCACGAAGCGGGCCTTTTGCAGGGTGCGGGAAGAATTACTTCTTCGCGGCGGGCTTGGCCGTCTTGGCGGCAGGCTTGCCGGCAGGTGCGGCGCCTTCGGCAGGTGCTGCACCTTCGGCGGCAGCGGCCGGCTCTTCGGCAACCAGCGGAGGCACGGCCGACACGATGACGGGGTTCAGCTTGCCGTGGCTCACGAACTTCACGCCCTTGGGCAGCTTGATGTCGCTGACGTGGAGCGTGGCGTTCTTCTTCAGGCCGGAGAGGTCGACCTCGAGGAACTCGGGCAGGTCGCTCGGCAGGCAGCTCACTTCGAGCTCGTTCATGACGTGCGTCACGAGGTTGTGGTCGAGCTTGACGGCGTCGGACTCTTCTTCACCCTTGAAGTGGAGCGGCACCTTCATGTGCAGGCGGGTCTTGGCATCGACGCGCTGGAAGTCGATGTGCTGGACCAGCTGGCGGAACGGGTGGTACTGCACGTCGCGCAGCAGCACTTTGCTGGTGGCGCCGCCGAGTTCCATTTCGAGGATCGACGAGTGGAAGGCTTCCTTCTTGAGGGCGTGCCACAGCGCGTTGTGATCGAGCTCGATCAGCTGGGGCTGGCCTTCACCACCGTAGACGATACCGGGCGTCTTGCCCGAGATGCGGAGACGGCGGCTCGCACCCGTGCCCTGCTTGGCGCGCTCAAAAGCGACGAATTTCATAACAACTCCTGTGAGAGTCCACCGCGACCAGTGCGACTCCGGTTCAACAAGGGCGCCATGCCCCAAAAGGAAAGTGGCGCCCGCTTTTTGCTCGGGTCAGAACAGGTTGTCCTGGTCCGAGAACAAACTCATGACCGACTCGCCCTTGGCAATGCGCTGGATCGTTTCTGCGATCAGCGGCGCCACGGAGAGTTGGCGGACCTTTCCGCACGACAGTGCGCCGTCGGAAAGGGGAATGGTGTTGGTCACGACCACTTCGTCGAGCGCGGAGTGGGTGATGCGCTCGATGGCCGGGCCCGAGAAGATCGGGTGCGTGCAGTAGGCGTAGACGCTTTTCGCGCCGCGCTCCTTGAGCACTTCGGCCGCCTTGACCAGCGTGCCGGCGGTGTCGATCATGTCGTCCATGATCACGCAGTTGCGGCCGTCGATTTCGCCGATGACGTTCATGACCTCGCTCACGTTGGCCTTGGGGCGGCGCTTGTCGATGATGGCGAGGTCGCAGTTCAGTTGCTTGGCGAGCGCCCGTGCGCGCACCACGCCGCCCACGTCGGGCGACACCACGATCAGGTCTTCGTAGTTCTTCTGGCGCAGGTCGCCCAGCAGCACCGGCGACGCGTAGATGTTGTCGACCGGGATGTCGAAGAAGCCCTGGATCTGGTCGGCGTGAAGGTCCATGGTGAGCACGCGCTCGACGCCCACGGTCTCCAGCAGGTTGGCCACCACCTTGGCCGAGATCGGCACGCGGCTGGAACGCGGGCGGCGGTCCTGGCGGGCATAGCCGTAGTAGGGAATCACCGCGCTGATCCGCTCGGCCGACGCGCGCTTGAGCGCATCGACCATGATCAGCAGTTCCATCAGGTTCTCGTTGGTCGGTGCGCAGGTCGACTGCACCACGAACACATCGCGCGCCCGGACGTTCTGGTTGATCTCGACGGTGACTTCGCCGTCGGAGAACCGGCCCACGCGCGCGGCGCCCAGCGAGGTGCCGAGGTTGTGCGCGATTTCCGCGGCCAGGCCAGGATTGGCGTTACCGGTGAAAACCATGAAATCAGGGTGATTAGCCTGCATGAGCGCGTCCCGGCAGTGCGAATTGGCTTTTAGGAAGCCGCCAAAGAATTTGAGTCATGGCGACCCTGGGGCCGCCGATTATTGCAGCGGGCAGCTGCAGAAGAAACACTGCGGCCGGTGGGCCGCAGTTTGAAAGCGCTGCGGCGGTGAAGCCGCAGCCTAGAAGAAATTTGGCAGGGGAGAAAGGATTCGAACCTTTGCATGCTGGAATCAAAATCCAGTGCCTTAACCAACTTGGCGACTCCCCTACACGGGTCGATGGTTTTCACCACCAACCGTTATGTCGCATCAGACCCGTGACGGCCCGATCATCTTCAGGTCGCCCATCCCCAAAGTGGATGAACGGCCAGGTTGCTGCATTGGCGAACCTGCCAGCCCGCGGGGGCTTCGGCCAGTTCCGCTTCTTGCGGCCCTTGCGGCAATTTCGCGAACACCGAACTTCCGGAGCCGGTCATCCGGGCTTTCAGCCCTTGGGCGCCGAGCCAATCGATGGCCTCGGAGACCGCGGGGCAAAGCCGCTGTGCAACCGGCTGCAGGTCGTTGTGGCCAAAGTCGAAAACCTTGAAAGCGCTGCTTTCGCGGTCTTGGGCTTCAAGCTGTTCGCTATCTGCAGCAAAGCCCGAGATTATAGCAACAGGAGTTGCGCGTTGAAGCTCCGGGTCAGAAAAAATTAGCCGGGTGTCGAGTCCCTCGGGGGGCTTGACCACCACGAACCGTGCCGCAGGAATGTTCACGGGCGTGATTTTCTCGCCGATTCCCTCGACCCACGCGTTGCGCCCGCCAAGGAAGAACGGCACGTCGGCGCCCAGTGTCACGCCGATGTCGGCCAGGCGCGACAGCGGCAGGTTCAGCTTCCAGAGCCGGTTGAGCGCCAGCAGGCAGGTGGCGGCATCGGAAGAGCCGCCGCCCATGCCGGCCTGGGCCGGCACCTGCTTGGCAATGCCGATGTGGGCGCCCAGCCCGGGCGCCGCATGTGCCTGCAGCGCGCGCGCCGCGCGCAGCACCAGGTCGTCGGGCGGCAGTGCGGTCGTGAGGTCCTCCCGGCTGAGCTGGCCGTCGCGGCGCAATTCGACATGGAGCGTGTCGCACCAGTCGATCAGCATGAAGACAGACTGCAGCAGGTGGTAGCCGTCTTCGCGCCGGCCGGTGATATGCAGGAAGAGATTGAGCTTGGCCGGTGCGGGAAGGTCGTAGATCGCCTTCATGACCGTTCGAACACGATGCGCAGGTCCGCCGTGGGACTGGGGGCTTCGCGCGTGGCCTGCAGGCGCCCGTTGGCGACCTGTTCCAGGTTCGGGCGCCAGCCGGGCACGGCTTCGTCCCGGCCCGCGAGCCAGCCGAACAGTGCGCCGACGGGAATCGCGGCACCGGTGGCGGCTTCGATCAATGCGTCGACAGATTCGTAGCGGCGCACTTCGCTGCCGTTCTTGAGCAGCGCTTCGCCGGGTGCCCAATGCAACTGGGCCAGCGTGCTGCCGATGGGGCTCGTGAGCGAGAGTTCACCCGTCTCTGGCGAGCCGCGCAACTCGAACAGCGCGGAGAAGGTCTGCACGGGCTGGCTGTCGATGCGCAGCGACATGCGTCCGCTCCATGCGTCCGCGGTGCCCTGGGGCCGGGGGCTGCCCGGAAGCTGCGCGCAGCCCGATGCGAGCAGGAGCGCCGCGGCGCCCGCTGACAGCACCACCCGTCGGCCACCCTGGGGACGCGGGGAAGGCAGCGCTGTCACGGCTTGACCCGCAAGCGCTTCAGCGTCTCCTGCAGGGTTTCGTTCTCGGCATCGCTCAGCAGCGCTTCCTTCCAGATCGTGACCGCGCGGTCCTTCTGGCCAGTAGCCCAGAGCACTTCGCCGAAATGCGCGCCGATTTCCGGATCGGGCCGGGTCTTGTAGGCGGCTTCCAGAATGCGGATGGCCTCGGTCGTGTTGCCGAGGCGGAATTCGACCCAGCCCAGGCTGTCGGCAATGAAGGGGTCCTGCGGCGCCAGCTGCACGGCCTTCTGGATCAGCGTGCGCGCCTCGTCGAGCCGGATCTTTCGATCGGCGAAGGAGTAGCCGAGCGCGTTGTAGGCGTTCTGGTTCTCGGGCTTGAGTTCGATCAGCCGGCGCAACAGCCGCTCCATCTCGTCAAGGCGGTTGAGCTTCTCGGCCACCATGGCCTGGTCGTAGACCAGGTCGCTGTCGTTGGGCGCGGCAACGGACGCCTGGGCCAGCATGTCGTAGGCCGCCTGGTATTGCTTGGCGTCCCTCAGCAGTTGCACTTCGGCAAGGAATTTCTGTTTCTTGTCCTCGGCCGTGCGCTCGGGCAGGGCGCGCACGATTTCGCGCGCCTGGGGCAGCTTGCCCTGGCGTGCCAGCAGGCCCGCGCGGCGGGTCTGCGCGACGACGAGGTCGTCGGTGCTTTCGACGCGGGCGAGCCAGCGCTCTGCGGCCGTGTAGTCCTTGCGGCGTTCCGCCAGCTGCGAGAGCACGAGGTACGCCTGGGTCACGCCACGCTGGCGGTCGTCCGCGTCCTTCTGGCTGCCTGCCAGGTCGATATAGCGCTTGAGCGATGTTTCGGCCGCCGCGTCCTGGCGGGCCTGCGCCTGCAGGCTGCCGAGCAGCAGCCAGGGCTCCGCGAGTTCAGGCCGGGTCGAGGTGAGCGTCTGCAATTGCGCAGCGGAATCCGGGAAGCGGCGGTTTTCGACCAGCACGCGTGCATAGGCGATGCGCAGGTCCGGCGGCGCCTTGGGGTTGTTGGCCAGGTACCGCGTGACGATCGGTTCAGCGAGCGGCTGGTTGGGATCGATCATCTCGAGCGCCAATGCGGGCGGCGCGTCGGACGCGGGGTCGAGCTGCTGGCCCTTGAATGCGGCCTCCAGGGCGCCGGAGGTGTCGCCGGCATTCAGGCGCAACCGGCCGACCGTCGCCCAGGCCAGTCCGGCGCTGGTGGGGCTCTTGAGCTCGTCGACCAGCGCCTGCTCCACCACCGAGGCGGCCAGCTTCTTGTCCGACGCTCGGGCGTAGTTGCGCGCAATCACGGCCATCAGCATCGGACGCTCGATCTGCGGCGTGGCCGCGATCTCGGCGCGCAGCGGTGCGACGGTTTCGCCGATGCGGTTGAGCGCGATCAGGATCTGGAGTTCGATGCGGCGTGCATCGCGCGAGTTGGGCAGCGTTTCCTGCCACGCGCGTGCGGCCGCCAGGGCCGCATCGCCGGAGCGCGATTGCAGCGCGATCTCGACCGCGCGCTGGAACAGCTTGCCGTCCCGCAGCCGCCGGGCGGCATCGAGCACCAGCGCGTAGCCCGATCCCGGATCGCCCGCCCGCGTGGTCATCTCGCCCATCAGGATCTCGTAGAACAGCTCCGCAGTCAGGGCGGAGGGCTGCGAGGGGGGTTCGACAGCGGTCTTGGCGGCAGCGGGCTTCGCGGCCGCGGGTGGCGCGGCAGGCCTTGTTCCCGGGCGGGGCGGGGCCGTCCGCTCGATGATCGGCGCCGGACTCTTGGGCGACGCGGGGTCGGAGGTCTGCGC
This sequence comes from Variovorax sp. OAS795, assembly GCF_040546685.1. NCBI lineage: Bacteria > Pseudomonadati > Pseudomonadota > Betaproteobacteria > Burkholderiales > Comamonadaceae > Variovorax > Variovorax sp. OAS795. The sequence continues at coordinate 4,914,054 of NZ_JBEPOH010000001.1, read as the reverse complement.
CTGCACGGCGCAAGCCAGCAGGACGAGAGACGCGGCCGCCGCAAGGCGGTGTCGGCGGGGCGATGGAATCATCGAACCATAATAATCCAAGCTTTTGAGCCAGCATTACGTGGGGCTTCGTCGCCGCCCGGAGTTTTCAATTTCATGCCTGAGCTTCCCGAAGTCGAAGTCACGCGGCGCGGTTTTGCCGAACGCATTGCCGGTGCGCGCATCGATGCGGTCCGCATCGGCAAGCCTCTGCGGTGGGCGCTCATGGTCGCGCCCGAGGCACTGGTTGGCCGACGGGTGCTGCAGGTGCGCCGGCGCGGCAAGTACCTGCTGATCGACCTGGACCGGGGCCTGCTCCTGCTGCACCTGGGCATGTCGGGCAGCCTGCGCTTCGATATGGCGCTTCCCGCGCCCGGGGTCCACGACCATTTCGACCTGGTGACCGACCGCGGCACGCTGCGCCTCAACGACCCGCGCCGCTTCGGTGCCGTGGTCTACGTCGAGGACGAGGCCGCGCCTTGGGCCATCAAGCTGCTCGGCGGCCTCGGCATGGAGCCGCTGGGCGACGCATTCGACCTGGATGCCTTCCATGCCGGGCTCCGCAAGCGCCGCACTGCGGTGAAGCAGGTGCTGCTCGCGGGCGACGTGGTGGTGGGCGTGGGCAATATCTATGCGTCGGAGGCCCTGTTCCAGGCGGGCATTCGGCCGACGCTCTCGGCCGCGCGCATCAGCCGGCCGCGGGCCGCCAGGCTGCATGCCGCGGTGCGCGAGATACTCGCCAGGGCGGTGGAGAAGGGCGGCAGCACCCTGCGCGACTTCTCCAATGTCGATGGGCAGAACGGCTACTTCCAGCTCGAGGCGACGGTCTACGGCCGTGCCGGCGAGCCCTGTCGGGTCTGCGCAACGCCCATCCGGCTGCTGCGCCAGGGGCAGCGTTCGACTTACTATTGCCCCAACTGTCAAAAATAGTGTTCCGGCATCCCCTCCAAATTTCCTGCAGACGGTTGCTCCACGCGTTGCGATGCTATATTTGTAAGTCGTTTCTTACATATTCCCTTTGAGCCGCTCCTTCAATCAACAACTCGATCAGCACGGCGCCTGGCGAAGCAATTTTGCGCATCGCCTCCAGTGGCTGACCCGCTGGCTGACCGACAACGAGCTGCTCGACCAGGCTGTGGCCGAGCGCCTGCGCGGCCTGGAGCTGCAGATCCGCACCAGCAAGGTCATGGTCGCGTTCGTGGCCGAGTTCTCGCGCGGCAAGTCGGAGCTGATCAACGCGATCTTCTTCGCGGGCTATGGGCGCCGCATCATGCCGGCCAGTGCCGGGCGCACGACGATGTGCCCGACCGAACTGGGCTATGACGCCGCGCAGGCGCCCAAGCTGCGGCTGCTGCCGATCGAAACCCGCCTGGAGCCCCATTCGCTCACGCACTGGCGCGAAAAACCCACGCGCTGGACCGAGATCGCCATCGACGTGGAAGACGCCGGGCAATTGGCCCAGGCCATGGGCAAGGTGGCCGAGGTGCGCTGGGTCAGCAAGGACGAGGCGCATGCGCTGGGCTTCTGGAACGAAGAAACGCCCGACGACAACCCGGTGCAGGACGCAGAAGGCCGGGTCGAGATCCCGCGCTGGCGCCATGCCATCCTGAACATGCCGCATCCCTTGCTGGAGCAGGGGCTGGTGATTCTCGACACCCCGGGGCTGAACGCCATCGGCGCCGAACCCGAACTCACCGTCAGCCTGATTCCGCAGGCGCACGCCGTGGTCTTCATCCTGGGGGCGGAAACCGGCGTGACGCGTTCCGACCTGTCCATCTGGCGCGAACACCTCGTCACCGAAGGCGAAGGCAGTGACACGCGGTTCGTGGTGCTCAACAAGATCGACACCATGTGGGACTCGCTCAGCACGCCCGCGCAGATCGAGCTGCAGATCGAGCGCCAGCGCGAAGTGGCGGCCAGGTTTCTCGAGGTCCCGCTGGTGCAGGTGCTGCCGGTGTCGGCGCAGAAGGGCCTGCAGGCAAAGATCCAGCGCGATGCCCGGCTGCTCGACGCGAGCCGCCTGCCGGCGCTCGAAACCCTGCTTGCCGACGGCGTGCTCGGCAAGCGCGAAACCATGCTCCGGCTCGCAGTGGATGCCGGCATGGTGGCGCTGCGGGCCGAGGCCGAGCGCATCCTGAAAGTGCGCCAGCGCGACCTGTCGGAGCAGGCGCTCGAACTGCAGGGCCTGCGCGGAAAGAACATCTCGGTCATACGCCACATGCGTGCGCGCATCGACCAGGAGCAGAACGAGTTCGAGGGCAGCAACACGCGCATCCTGGCGCTGCGCTCGGTTCAGGGCAAGCTGCTGCGCGAGGTCTACGCCGTGCTCGGCCGTACCGCGCTCAAGGCCGACATGGTGCGGCTTTCGGGCGCGCTCAAGCGTCCGGGCATCAAGCTCAATGTGCGCAAGGTGTACGGCGAAACCTTCGACTCGCTGCGCAACAACCTGCGCGAAGTGCAGGCGACCACGGCCGAGATCCAGTCGATGCTGCACGCCACGTTCCGCCAGCTCAACGCCGAGCAGGGCTTCACCCTGCAGGCGCCCGCCGAACCCGACCTGAGCAGCTTCGAGCAGGAGCTGAGCCAGATCGAGCAGAGCCATATCCATTACCTGGGCGTCGGCAACATGCTGAAGCTGGCGCAAGCGGATTTCTGCGACAAGCTCGTGCGCGCGCTCGCGAGCCGGCTGCGGCTGGTCAACGAGGCTGCAATGACCGAGGTCGAGCGCTGGAGCAAGGGCGCCAGCGCACAGATCGATGCGCAGCTGAAGGAGCGCCGCCGCAATTTCAGCAAGCGCATCGAGGCCATCGAGCGCATCCAGAGCGCGGCAGGCAATCTCGACGAGCGCCTGCTCGAACTTTCCGCGCAGGAGACCAGCCTGTCCGAGCTGCATGTGCGGCTGCAGGAATTCACGTCGATGATCACCCAGCAGGGAAGGCCGGCCGCCGCCATCGGCGAACTGCGTGCGGCCTGATCGTCCGGTGTTGTCCGCAGCGGCTCCGCATCCGCAGGAATCGACTGGTTTCGCCCAGCGCATCGTCGATTGGCAACGCAGCCACGGGCGCAGCGAACTGCCGTGGCAGAACACGCGGGATCCCTACCGCGTGTGGCTGTCGGAGGTCATGCTGCAGCAGACCCAGGTGTCCACGGTGCTCGGATACTTCGCGCGCTTTCTCGAACGCTTTCCAAACGTGTCGGCCCTGGCTGCCGGCACCGAGGACGAGGTCTTCGGGCTCTGGAGCGGCCTTGGCTACTACAGCCGCGCGCGCAACATGCATCGCTGCGCAGGCGAGGTGGTGGCCCGTTTCGGCGGCGAGTTTCCGCGCACGGCCGCAGAGCTTGCGACGCTTCCCGGGATCGGCCGTTCCACCGCCGCGGCCATCGCGGCCTTCTGCTTCGGGGAGCGGGTCGCGATTTTGGACGGCAACGTGAAGCGCGTGCTGACACGCGTGCTCGGCTTTGGCGGCGACATGTCTTCGGCCGCACAGGAGCGCGCGCTGTGGGACCAGGCCACGCAGCTGCTTCCGCCGGCCGAGCAGAAAGAAGCCATCGCGCGCTACACGCAAGGGGTCATGGACCTGGGCGCCACCGTCTGCCTGCCGCGCAAGCCGAGCTGCATGATCTGCCCGGTCAACTCGGCCTGCGTGGCGCTGCGGGAGGGCCAGCCGGAACGTTATCCCGTCAAGACCCGCAAGCTGAAGCGCAGTGCCCAGTCGCTCTGGGTGCTGCTGGCGCGGGATGCCGTAGGCCGCGTCTGGCTGGAGAAGCGGCCGGCGAAAGGCATCTGGGCGGGGCTTCACTGCCTGCCGGTGTTCGACAGCCGCGAAGACCTGGAGGCCGCGCTGCCGCCCGCTGGACAACGCCACGTGCAAGACCTCGCGCCCTTCGTGCACGTGCTCACGCACAAGGACCTGCACCTCCACCCGGTGCTGCTGGGCGGCGTGCAGCCTCAAGGCGAGGGCGCGCGCTGGGTGCCGGCGGACGAGTGGCGTCGCCTGGGGCTGCCGGCGCCCGTGCGCAAGTTGCTCCTGGAAACCAGCCCAAGTTAGCGTTCCGGCTCCTTCGTGGAACACCGAGGAACCGGCTTTGCCGGGCCTCTGGTGTTGGGGGGGTGGTGTAGCGACACGAAGTGCGCGAAGACTGGGGGCGAGCCTAGTTCGCGTCGAGTTCGCGGTGCCGCTTGAGGGCACCCCAGCGCGTTCCGAAGGCGCGCGCCAATTGCTCGACCAGGAACACGGAGCGGTGCTGGCCGCCGGTGCAGCCGATGGCCACCGTCACATAGCTGCGATGGTCGCGCGCCAGCGCATCGAGCCAGCGCGAAAGAAACTGCTCGATGTCGTCGTACATGCGCGCCACGTCTTCATGCTCGCGCAGCCATTCGATCACCGGCGCATCGCGGCCCGTGAGCGGGCGCAGCGTGGCCACGTAGTGCGGGTTGGGCAGCATGCGCACGTCGAACACGTAGTCGGCGTCGAGCGGCACGCCGCGCTTGAATGCGAACGACTCGAACACCAGCGTCAACGGGCTCTGCGGCGCCGAGATCAGTGCCTTGATGTAGCTTTGCAGCTGGGCCGGGCGGATGAGGCTGGTGTCGATCACGTCGGCACCGTCGCGCAGGTCGGCCAGCAGCTCGCGCTCGAGTTCGATCGCCTGCACCAGCGCGCGCTCCTGTTCGGGCGCATCGGTGCGCCCCTCCTGGCGCGACAGCGGATGGCGCCGGCGGGTCTCCGAATAGCGCCGCAGCAGCGCATCGGTGGTCGCGTCGAGGAACAGCGACCGCAGCGAGACGCCGTCTTGCCGCAGCGCATCGAGCTGCTGCGGAACGATCGGCAGCGACACGCCGCTGCGCACGTCCATGGCAATGGCCACGCGCTGGGCCTGCTGCTCGTGCTGCAGCGCGATGAAGGGTGTCAGCAGCTCCGGCGGCAGGTTGTCGACGCAGTAGTAGCCCGCGTCTTCCAGCGCATGCAGCGCCACCGACTTGCCCGAGCCCGACATGCCGGTGATGAGCACCAGGTCAAGGGCCATCACAGCGCTGCCGAAGTCTTGTGGCCCAGCATTTCGCGGGCATGTGCCAGCGAAGTCTGCGAGACCTTCTCGCCGCCGAGCATGCGGGCGATTTCGCGTGCGCGGTTGTCGTCGTCCAGCCGTGCGACGCCGCTTTCGGTGCGCGGGCCGTCCTGGCCCGCCGCGGTCGTCTGGCGCTTGGAAACCACCAGGTGGTGATCGGCGCAAGCCGCCACCTGCGGCAGATGGGTCACGGCCAGCACCTGGCGGTCGCGCCCGAGCTGCTTCATGAGCCGTCCCACGGTCTCGGCCACGGCCCCGCCCACACCCGCATCGACCTCGTCGAAGATCAGCGTCTGCGCGGTGCCGAGCTGGCTCGTGGTGACCGCAATCGCCAGGGCGATGCGGGACAGCTCCCCGCCCGAAGCCACCTTGCCGATGGGGCGCGGCGTGCTGCCCGGATGCCCGCTCACCAGGAAGGCAATGTCTTCGAGGCCGGCGCGGCCAGGCTGCGCCAGCGCGCTGCAGTTCGACCTCGAACCGCCCGCCCTGCATGCCCAGCCCCTGCATGGCCTTGGTGACCGCTTCGGCGAGGCGCGGCGCCGCCTGCTTGCGCAATTTGGCCAGCGCCCGGGCTTCCTTCATGTAGCCCTGCTGCGCGCTTTGCTCGGCGCGCTCCAGCCCTTCGAGATCGCCTTGCGCATCGAGCGCCTTCAGCTCGTCCTGCCAGCCCGCCAGCAGCGACGGCAGGTCGCCGGGCGTGCGCTTGTAGCGGCGCGCCAGGGACATCCAGAGCCCCATGCGCTCGTCCAGTTCGGCCAGGCGCTGCGGATCGGCCTCGGCGTCGCGCAGGTAGCCGTGCAGCGAATGCGCGGCGTCGGACGCCTGCGCCACGCTGGAGGCCAGCACCTCGCCCAGCGCGCGGAATTCGGGCTCGATGTGCTCGCAATCCTGCAGCAGGGCGACCGCGCGCGAGAGCGCCGCCAGCGCGCCGCTGTCGTCGTCTTCCAGCGCCTGGCTGGCACCCTGGGCCGCCTCGATCAGGGCCTGCGCGTTGGAGGCCCTTGCGTGCTGGGTCGAGAGCTCGTCCCACTCGCCTTCGGCGGGGGCCAGCTTCATCACCTCGGCGATCTGCCATTGCAGCCGCTCGCGCTCGCGCTGCAAAGAGTCTTGCGCCGAGCGCGCATGGTCGAGCGCGGAAAGCGCTTGCCGCCAGCCTTGCCAGGCCGCGTCCAGCGCGTCGGTGCGCACGCCGGCATAGGCGTCGAGCAGGCCGCGCACGGCTTCGGGCCGGGTCAGGCTCTGCCACGCATGCTGGCCATGGATGTCGAGCAGGCGGTCGCCAAGCTCCCGCAGCTGCGTGGCCGTGGCCGGGCAGCCGTTGATCCAGCCGCGGCTTCGGCCCTGCAGGTCGACCGTGCGGCGCAGCAGCAGCGCGTCCCCGGATTCGAAGCCGCCTTCATCGAGCCAGGCGGCAAAGGCCGGATCGGCGTCGAATTCGGCGCTGACGTCCAGCCGCTCGGCGCCCTCGCGCACCGCGCCCGCATCGGCGCGGTTGCCGAGCGCGAGCTGGAGCGCGTCGATCAGTATGGATTTGCCCGCGCCGGTTTCGCCGGTGAGAACCGTGAAGCCGCCGGACAGATCGAGTTCGAGTGATCGCACGATCACGAAGTCGCGCAGTGCGATGCGTCGCAGCGCCATCTCAGGAGCCCCCTTCGTTCCAGTGAAGTTTCTTGCGCAGCGTGTCGAAATAGCTCCAACCGCGCGGGTGCAGGAAGCGCACCCGGAAGTCCGAGCGCCGCACCACCACGCGATCGCCGATGGCCAGCGACGCCAGCGACTGCATGTCGAAATTGGCGCTGGCATCGCGCCCCGACACGAGTTCGATCACGATCTCGTCCGCGTCGGGCAGCAGCACGGGGCGGTTCGACAGCGTGTGCGGTGCAATCGGCACCAGCACCCAGCCGGGCACCGCGGGGTGCAGCAGCGGCCCGCCGGCCGACAGCGCGTAGGCCGTGGAGCCGGTCGGCGAAGCGATGATCAGGCCGTCCGCGCGCTGGTTGGCCACGAAATGCCGGCCCACCGAGACGCGCAGCTCGACCATGCCCGAGGTGGCGCCGCGGTTCACCACCACGTCGTTCATTGCGAGCGCATCGAACACCGAGGCGCCGTCGCGCATGACCTGCGCATGCATGAGGCTGCGGTGGTCTTCTTCGTATTCGCCGGCCAGCATCGGCACCAGCGTGGCCTGGTAGTTGTCGAGAGGAATGTCGGTGATGAAGCCGAGGCGGCCGCGGTTGATGCCGATCAGCGGAATGCCGTAGCACGCGAGCTGCCGGCCGATGCCCAGCATGGTGCCGTCGCCCCCCACCACCAGGCCGAGGTCGCATCGTTGGCCGATTTCCTCCACACTCAGCGGTTCGTAGCGGCCGCCGGCGAGGGCGTCGGCATCGGCCTGGCCATCCGCCGATTTTTCGACGAACACCTGGCAACCTTGGGATTCCAGGAACGCACCGATATCTTCCATCACGCCGTCGCGCGCGTCTGCCTGCGCCCGGGCGCCTGAAGCCTGGTATTTGCCGATCAGTGCAACGTGGCGGAAGCGGGAAGTCATATGTACAAATTACAACACTAAAATCTTGCAATGCTGGACGACCGTGCCAAGTTGCTCCTCAAGACGCTGGTCGAGCGTTACATCGCCGAAGGCCAGCCGGTCGGGTCGCGGACTTTGTCGCGCGCGCCCGGTCTGGACCTGTCCCCCGCGACCATCCGCAACGTGATGTCCGACCTCGAGTCGCTCGGGCTGATCGTCAGCCCGCACACCTCGGCCGGACGCATTCCCACCGCGCGCGGCTACCGGCTTTTCGTCGACACCATGCTCACCGCGCAGCGCGAACAGATGAGCGCGCCGAGCCTTGCGCCCGACCAGCCGCAGAAGGTGATCGCCAACGCGGCCAACCTGCTGTCCAACCTGTCGCAATTCGTCGGCGTCGTCATGGCGCCGCGTCGCGCCTCGGTCTTCAAGCAGATCGAGTTCCTGAAGCTCTCCGACCAGCGCTTGCTGGTGATCATCGTCTCGCCCGATGGCGACGTGCAGAACAGGGTGATCTTTCCGGAAGCCGACTATTCGCAGTCGCAGTTGGTGGAAGCATCCAACTACATCAATGCCCACTACGCAGGCCTCACGATCGAGCAGGTGCGCGACCGGCTCCAATCCGAAGTCGAGAAGCTGCGCGGCGAAATTGCCGCGCTGATGCAGGCGGCGGTCAAGGTCAGCTCCGAGGTGCTCACCGAGGCGCAGGAAGACGACGTCGTGATTTCCGGCGAGCGCAACCTGCTCTCCGTGACCGATTTTTCGAGCGACATGGGCCAGCTGCGCCGCGCGTTCGAGCTGTTCGAGCAGAAGGCGCAGCTCATGCGGCTGCTCGACGTGTCCAGCAAGGCCGAGGGCGTGCGCATCTTCATCGGCGGCGAGAGCCAGGTGGTGCCGTTCGAGGAGCTTTCCATCGTCAGCGCCAACTACGAAGTCGACGGGCAGGTGGTGGGCACGCTCGGCGTGATCGGCCCCACGCGCATGCCCTACGAGCGCATGATCCAGATCGTGGACATCACCTCGCGGCTGGTCAGCAATGCGCTGAGCCACCGCAAGTAGGCGGCGCCGAGAATAGAATCGTGGCCTCTCGTGGGCCGTTAGCTCAGTTGGTTAGAGCAGCGGACTCATAATCCGTTGGTCGATGGTTCAAGCCCATCACGGCCTACCACCTGCTTGGCATTCATTTGCTGCCTGGTTCGCCGGGGCCAAAAATGGATGCTATAATCGATAGCTGTGCGGCTGTAGCTCAGTTGGATAGAGTACTTGGCTACGAACCAAGGGGTCGTGGGTTCAATTCCTGCCAGCCGCACCACTCTCTTGAATGGCCCAGAAGGTTTCGATCTTCTGGGCCATTTTCTTTTGGGGTCTTCGCTGGCGAAGCCGCCGCGGGCACGCCACGCCGCGAATCCGGCACGCCGGTGCGCGTGGGGCTAAAGTCAGCCACACAGACAACTGCGCAAGACATCATGAGCATCTCGGCACAGCGGCTTGCAATCCTGTTCTTCGTCCTGGCCTGGGCAACGGGCGCGGCATCGGCGGGAACCATCACGTGCGTTCCGGCGGCAAGCAACAGTCAGGCAGCGCCATTCAACTGGGTCCGGAGGATCGCGATCGACGAGCACTCGCGCACCGTCAACATGGATGTCGTGCGTTCCCGGACCAAGGACACCGAAACCATGGGCAAGATGAGGGCCGACCTGGTCCACATGGAAGACAGCCCGTCCGGCGAGCCGGTGTATGTTTTCAACTCGATTCCCACCGCGGGCGCGGAGGCCACGCACCTTTTCAGGCTGTCCAAGGCCGGCGAGTGGCGACTGATCAGCGCCTCGGTCGTTGTCACGAACAAGCTGCCGGCGCTGCGGGCCGTCGAGCAAGGCGTGGTCTTCGACTGCAAGCGCTCGGACCTGGGCTGACAAAAGCAGATTCGGAGCTTCTACCGTGAGCAAGGCATTCACCAAGGAAACCGACGCCGAGAGCGACGACGACGGCGCGGACGGCAGCGTTCCCGCGCTGCCCAGCGGCAGCAAGAACTACATCACGCCGGCAGGGTATGCGCGGCTGCGCGACGAATTGCTCCAGCTGATGGACGAAGAGCGCCCCAAGGTCGTGGAGGCCGTGCACTGGGCTGCCAAGAACGGTGACCGTTCGGAGAACGGCGACTACCTCTATGGCAAGAAGCGGCTGCGCGAGATCGATCGGCGCATCCGCTTTCTCACCAAGCGGCTCGAGATTGCCGAGGTCACCGACCCGTCGGTGCACCATGGCAGCGACCAGGTCTTTTTTGGCGCCACCGTGCGCTACGTCGACGAAACCGGCAACGAACGCAGCGTGACGATCCTCGGCATCGACGAGGCGGAGAGCGCCAAGGCGCAGGTCAGCTGGATTTCTCCCATTGCGCGCGCGCTGCTCAAGTCACGCGAGGGCGACGTGGTGAAGCTCGTGACGCCGGGCGGCACGCACGAGGTCGAACTGCTGTCGGTCAGCTACCCGGCGCCGGGCACGAGCGCGGCATAGCACGCTGCGGCGCTGCGGCTTGACTTCAGGGCGCAGGCACGGTGCGCGCGGCGGTCAGCACCGAGGCGGTCCGGCGCGCGGCGCGCAGCACGGCGTCCAGGTGGGTCCGGTCGCGCACCGCGATCACGAAGCGCAGGTCGGTCGAATCCTGCGGCGTCTCGTCGGCCATCTCGACGTGCGTGATGTCGGCTTCGGCATCGGCCAGCGTTGCGGCCACGCGGGCCAGCACGCCCTTGTCGTTGCGCACGGTGATGACCACGCCGGTCTCGAAGGCGCGGGTGGGTTCATCGGCCCATTCGACTGCGAAGAAACGCTCGCTGTCCTTGTGGCGCAGGCGCTGGCCCACGCCGCAGCTTTCGGTGTGCACCACCAGCCCTTCGCCATGGCCCAGGTAGCCGACGATCTCGTCGCCCGGGATGGGCCGGCAGCACAGCGCAAAGCGCACCGATGAGTTCTCGCTGCCGTCGAGCGTGACGGCGCCTTGCGAAATGGTTTCGTGCGAAATGAAGCGTTCGCGGCTCAGCAGCAGGGCGTCCGGCCGCTCGCCAAGTTCAGACAGCATGGCCACGAGGCGTTTGGCCACGATGCTGGCAATCCGCTTGCCCAGGCCGATGTCGGTCAGCAGTTCGGCGCGGGTCCGGTTGCCCGTGAAGCGCAGCAGTTTTTCCCACAGCGGCTGGTGTTCGGCATCGTCGGCCGGCAGCTTGCTCAGGCCTTCGGCGCGCAGCGCCTGGGCCAGCAGCTTCTCGCCCAGGCCTTCGGATTCGGCATGGGCCAGCGTCTTCAAATAGTGGCGGATCTTGGAGCGCGCCCGGCCGGTTCGCACGAAGCCGAGCCAGGCCGGGTTGGGCGTCGACACCGGCGCGGTGATCACCTCGACCACGTCGCCGTTCTTCAGCTCGGTGCGCAGCGGCACCTGGTCGCCGTTGATGCGTGCGGCCGAGGTGTGGTCGCCGATGTTGCTGTGGATGGCGTAGGCAAAGTCGACCACCGTGGCGCCGCGCGGAAGGGCGAGGATCTGGCTCTTGGGCGTGAACACGTAGACCGCGTCCGGGAACAGGTCGACCTTGACGTGGTCCCAGAATTCGGCGGCGTCGCGGGTTTCGTCCTGGATGTCGAGCAGCGACTGCAGCCACTTGGTGCCGAGCCTGTCGTTGCTGGCCGCATTGGGTTCCGCGGCCTTGTAGAGCCAGTGCGCCGCCACGCCTGATTCGGCCACCACGTGCATGGCCTCGGTGCGCAATTGAAACTCCACGTTCACGCCGGCCGGGCCCACCAGCGTGGTGTGCAGCGACTGGTAGCCGTTGAGCTTGGCGATCGCGATGTGATCCTTGAACTTGCCCGGCAGCGGCTTGTACATCTGGTGCAGGATGCCCAGGCCGGTGTAGCAGGCGATCACGTTCGGCACGATCAGGCGGAAGCCGTAGATGTCGGTCACCTGGGCAAAGCTCAGGTGTTTTTCTTCCATCTTGCGGTAGATGGAATAGAGCGTTTTCTCGCGCCCCGCGATGCGCAGCGTCATGTTGGCGTTGGCAAAGGCGGACTCGACCTCGCGCTGCACCTTCTGGATCAGGTCGCGGCGCCGGCCCCGGGCCCTGGCCACGGCCTTGGACAGCGTGGCGTAGCGCCACGGTTTCAAATGGCGGAAAGACAGTTCCTGCAGCTCGCGGTAGGTCTGGTTCAGGCCCAGCCGGTGCGCGATGGGTGCGTAGATCTCGAGCGTTTCGCGCGAGATGCGGGCCCATTTTTCGCGCGGCGCATCGTCCAGCGTGCGCATGTTGTGCGTGCGGTCGGCCAGCTTGACCAGGATGACGCGCACGTCGCGTGCCATCGCCAGCAGCATCTTGCGGAACGATTCGGCCTGGTTCTCTTCGCGGGTATTGAACTGCAGCTTGTCGAGCTTGGTGAGCCCGTCGACCAGTTCGGCCACCGGAGCGCCAAAGCGCTCGATCAGCTCCGGCTTGGTCACCCCGCAGTCCTCAATCGCGTCGTGCAGCAGGGCGGCCATGAGGGCCTGCGCATCGAGCTTCCATTCGGCGCATTGCGCCGCCACGGCAATCGGGTGCGTAATGTAGGGCTCGCCGCTGTTGCGTAGCTGGCCCAGGTGGGCCTCGTCGGCAAAACGGTAGGCGCGGCGGACCAGTTCGGTGTCTTCGGGGCTCAGGTAGTCGAGCCGGGCCGTCAGCGCGGCAAAGCTTGCGGCGGCCGCATTCAGCGCCGCCGGGCTCGGCTTTGGCGTGCCCGAAGGGGCATGGGACTGATGTTTGGCGACCGCACTCATGGCTATCACTTTAGCGTGACCGCTGTATGGGCGCGTCCAGACGTAAAAAAAGCACCGCTTTGCGGTGCCTTTTCGTTGCAGGGGTGCGTCAGATCAGCCCGGCACCTTCTTGAGCATTTCGATGCCGATCTTGCCTTCGGCGATCTCGCGCAGGGCGGTCACGGCGGGCTTGTTCTTGCTCTCGATCTTGGGCGCGTGACCTTGGCTCAGCATGCGCGCACGGTACGTGGCGGCCAGCACCAGCTGGAAGCGGTTGGGGATCTGAAGCAGGCAATCTTCGACGGTGATGCGGGCCATGATGGAGTCTTTCGGTCAGGTGAGCAGGGAAATCAGGGGATGTTCAGGGCGGCGAATGTGTCGGCACGTGCGCGGCGCTGTGCAGAATACCGAAGCCGCTGAGCGTGGACGATCGCCTTGAGATCGAAAAGCGCGCGCTCAAATAACTCGTTGATTATAACGAAGTCGAATTCCCCCGCCCGGGCCATCTCTTCGGCGGCATTCTTGAGGCGAAGCTCGATGACGGCCGCGCTGTCCTCGCCGCGGCGTTCCAGCCGCGAGCGCAGTTCTTCCCAGCTGGGCGGCAGGATGAAGATCATGACCGCATTGGCAAAGGTCTTGCGGATCTGGATCGCGCCCTGGAAATCGATCTCGAGGATGACGTCGGCCCCCTGGGCAATGCGCTCCTCGATGGCTTTCTTGGAGGTGCCGTAGCGGTGCCCGTGCACATGGGCCCACTCCACGAAGCCGTCGGCCGCGATCATGGCCTCGAACTCCGAAGGCGAGGTGAAAAAGTACTCCCGGCCGTGCTTTTCCTGCCCGCGCGGTGGCCGCGTGGTGTGCGAAACCGAAGGCTGGACGGCCGTGTCCAGCTCCATGAGCGCCTTGACCAGGCTCGATTTGCCGGCACCGCTCGGTGCCGCGACGACAAAGATGTTGCCCGGATAGTCCATTCGCTCGCTCATTCGATGTTCTGTACCTGTTCGCGCATCTGCTCGATCAGCACCTTCATGTCCACGCCGATGCGCGTGAGCTCCAGCGCGGCCGACTTGGAGCCCAGTGTATTGGCCTCGCGGTGCAGCTCCTGGATCAGGAAGTCGAGCCGCTTGCCGATCTCGCCGCCCTTCTTGAGCAGCCGCTCGATCTCGTCGAGGTGCGAATTGAGGCGCGTGAGCTCTTCCGCCACGTCGATGCGGATGGCAAAGGCCGTGGCCTCGTTCAGCGCCCGGTCCTGGGCCGCCTCGGGCAGGGTGCCGCCCGTGAGGCCCATGGCCTCTTGCCAGCGCTCCAGGAAACGCGCCCGCTGCTGCTCCACCAGCTGGGGAATCAGCGGGCCGGCCTGTTCGACCAGCGTGCGCAGCTGCGCCAGGTGGGCCTCCAGCATCTTGGCCAGCCGCGCGCCTTCGCGCTGGCGGGCGGACATCAGCGCGTCCAGCGCCTTGCCGGTCACGTCGAGCAGGTCGCCGCCCCAGTCGCCACGCGCGGCGCTGTCGCCGCCTGCCAGGCGCAGCACGTCGGCCACGCTCAGGTCGCGGGCGCTGGGCAGCCAGGCCTTGATGCCGTCCTGCACCCCGTTGAGGCGCTGAAGCAGCTTGACGGAGGGCTCGACCACGCCCGCCTGCGCGGTGTTCTCGATGGCGGCCCGCACCTCGACCTTGCCGCGCTTGAGCTTGCCCGTGAGCAGCTCGCGCAGCGCGGTTTCATGCTGGCGCAGTTCCTCCGGCAACTTGAAGGTGAGGTCGAGGAAACGGCTGTTGACCGAGCGTATCTCGACCCCGAGTCGTCCCGCGGCGGTAGGCCGTGCTTCGGCTTCGGAGTGGCTGCCAACGGGGCCGTTCTGGCCACTGGCATAGCCGGTCATGCTGTAAACTGGCATTGCGCCTCACTGTGGTTTTTGCTTGCATGCACCGAGGCGACGGCATGGCGTTCGCTTGCCGCACCATCGCCTTCGGGCGAAACTCCCGGATTATGTCAAAGGTCAAGCCTTCGCCCCTGCCGCCCGATACGGTCATTGGCGGTTACCGCATCGTTCGCCGGCTTTCAGCAGGCGGGTTCGGCGTCGTCTATCTCGCCATCGACCCCAGCGGACAGCAGGTAGCCGTCAAGGAATACCTGCCGTCTTCGCTGGCTACGCGCGGGCCGGGCGAACTCACGCCCGAGGTTCCGCCCGAAAAGCTCTCGCTCTACCGGCTGGGCCTGAAGAGCTTTTTCGAGGAAGGGCGCTCGCTGGCCCAGATCTCCCACGCCTCGGTGGTGAGCGTTCTCAATTTCTTCCGCGAGAACGAGACCGTCTACATGGTCATGAACTACCTGGAGGGCGCGACCCTGCAGGACTTCGTGGTGACCGCGCGCGACCTCAAGCGGCCCAAGGTCTTCCGCGAATCGACCATCCGCTCGCTGTTCGATGAGATCCTCCGGGGCCTGCGCATCGTGCACCAGTACAAGATGCTGCACCTGGACATCAAGCCCGCCAACATCTTCGTCACCGACGAAGACCGCGCGGTGCTGATCGACTTTGGCGCCGCGCGCGAAGTGCTCAGCAAAGAGGGCATCTTCATCCGCCCGATGTACACCCCCGGCTTTGCCGCCCCCGAGATGTACCGGCGCGATTCGTCCATGGGCCCCTGGACCGACATCTATGCCATTGGCGCGTGCATCTACGCCTGCATGCAGGGCTACCCGCCCAACGACGCGCCGCGGCGCATCGAGAAAGACCGGCTCAGCCTGTCGCTGTCGCGTGTGCGCGGCGTGTATTCCGACAATCTCATCGAAGTGGTCGAGTGGTGCATGTCGCTCGATCCGCTCTCGCGCCCGCAGTCCGTCTTTGCGCTGCAAAAGGAACTGAGCCGCGAAGGCGAGCGGCGCTACACCAAGCTCACCGTGGGTGAAAAGGTGCGGCTTTCATTCGACAACATCCGTTCCTTCGACAAGAAGGCCGCGCCCAAGGCGGCGGCACCAACCACGCGTCCGGCATGAAATTCTCGGTATTCCAGGTCAGCCGCAAGGGCGGCCGTCTCAAGAACGAAGACCGCATGGGCTATTGCTACACGCGGGAGTCCGGCCTCTTTGTGCTGGCCGACGGCATGGGCGGCCACCCCGAGGGCGAGGTTGCGGCCCAGCTGGCCCTGCAAACCATCGCGGCGCTCTACCAGCGCGAGGCCCGCCCGACCGTCAAGGACGCCAAGGCCTTCCTGGCCGAATCGGCCATGGCCGCGCACCAGCAGATCATGCGGTACGCCAGCCACAAGGCCATGCTCGACACGCCGCGCACCACAGTCGTCGCGGCCCTGCTGCAAGGCACTACCGCCACCTGGATGCATTGCGGCGACTCGCGCCTCTACGTGGTGCGTGACGGGCGCCTGCTCACCCGCACGCGCGACCATTCGCATGCCGAGCGCCCGCGCCCGCACGGTTCCGACATGCCCGTCAACCGCAACCTGCTGCTCACCTGCCTGGGTTCGCCGACCACGCCGCTTTTCGATATTGCAGCCCCGCTGCAGCTGCAGCGCGGCGACCGCATCATGCTGTGCTCCGACGGCGTCTGGGGCGTGCTCGACGACGCCGTCATCGTGCACACCCTGTCTTCCGACAAGCCGGTGTCCGATGCCGCGCCCGACCTGGCCGAAATGGCGCTGCGCAAAGGCGGCGTCCACAGCGACAACGTCACGCTCATCGCGCTCGAATGGGAGCAGCCCGATTCCACGCGCGAAGACCGCGGCGTTTCCACCGAGACCATCGACGAAGGCGTCTTTGCCTCGACCATCCAGGCCGGCATGCCCTCCGACGGCGAGCTCGAAGACATGGACGAAGACGCCATCGAGCGCTCCATTGCCGAAATCAACGAGGCCATTCGCCGCTCCGCGAAAAAGAAGATCTGACATCCGGCGTGCCGCGCCTTGCGTGGCCGCGGCCGATGCGTTCCGTTCCACATCCACGCACCCCTCACAAACAATGACTGCTTTCACACGAAGCGGCGGCCGTGCCGCCGACCAGCTGCGCCCGGTGCGCATCACCCGAGGTTTCACCATCCATGCCGAGGGTTCGGTGCTCATCGAGTTCGGCCAGACGCGCGTGCTGTGCACCGCTTCGGTCGAAGAGCGCGTGCCGCCGCACAAGCGCGGCAGCGGTGAAGGCTGGGTCACGGCCGAGTACGGCATGCTGCCGCGCGCCACCCACACCCGCAGCGACCGCGAGGCCGCGCGCGGCAAGCAAAGCGGCCGCACGCAGGAGATCCAGCGCCTCATCGGCCGCTCGATGCGCGCCGTGTTCGACCTTGCCGCGCTGGGCGAACGCACCATCCACCTCGACTGCGACGTGCTGCAGGCCGACGGCGGCACCCGCACCGCGGCCATCACCGGCGCATTCGTTGCCGCGCAGGACGCCGTCAACAAGCTGCTGGCCACCGGCAAACTGGCCGCTTCGCCCATCAAGGGCCACGTGGCCGCCATCTCGGTCGGCATCGTGGCCGGCACGCCGCTGCTCGACCTGGAATACACCGAAGACTCGGCCTGCGACACCGACATGAACGTCGTCATGACCGGCGCCGGCCATTTCGTCGAAGTGCAGGGCACCGCCGAAGGCGCCGCCTTCTCGCGCGACGAGATGAACCTTCTGCTCGGCCTGGCCGAAAAGGGCATCGGCGAACTCGTCGTGATGCAGCAGCAGTCTCTGGTTTCGAAGTAATTTCAAGTGAAGGCAATGCAACTGGTCCTGGCCTCCAACAACGCCGGCAAGCTGGCCGAGCTCCAGCAGCTGTTTGCAGAGCTGGCCGTCACGCTCGTGCCCCAGTCGGCACTGGGCGTGGGCGAGGCCGAGGAACCGTTTCGCACCTTCGTCGAAAACGCGCTGGCCAAGGCCCGCCACGCCAGCGCCGCGACCGGCCTGCCCGCCATGGCCGACGACGCCGGCCTTTGCGTCGATGCCTTCGGCGGGTTGCCCGGCGTCGACACCGCCTTCTATGCCACGCAGTTCGGCTATGCCAAGGGCGACGCCAACAACGTCAAGGCCCTGCTCGAGCAGCTCGACGGCGTGGTCAACCGGCGCGCCGCGCTCGTCAGCACGCTGGTCGCGCTGCGCGGGCACGACGACCCCGAGCCGCTCATCGCCTTCGGCCGCGTGGTCGGCGAAATCACCCGGGCACCCATTGGCGACAACGGCTTCGGCTTCGATCCCGTCATGTACCTGCCCGGCTTCGGCAAGACCTTTGCGCAGCTGCCGCCCGAAGTAAAAAACGCCAACAGCCACCGGGGCCAGGCGGCCAAGGCCATGCTGGCGCTGATACGCGAACGCTGGTTCTGAGCATGGCCACTGTCGTCCCTATCCAGTCTGCGCAGCCCACCGGCGCGCCGAAGGCCAACGACGTGCTGCACTGGATGCGGCCCGGCCCGCTGCAACTTGCGGCGCTGCCGCCGCTGTCGCTCTACATCCACCTGCCGTGGTGCCTGCGCAAGTGCCCCTATTGCGACTTCAACTCGCACGAGTGGCGAGCCACCAATGAGGCCGAGGCCGACGGCATTCCCGAGGCAGGCTACATCGACGCGCTGGTTGCAGACCTGGATGCCGCGCTGCCGCTCATCTGGGGCCGCACCGTCCACACCATCTTCATCGGCGGCGGAACGCCCAGCCTCTTTTCGCCGCAGGCCATCGACCGCCTGCTCGGCGACGTGCGCGCGCGCCTCAAGCTGGCACCCGACTGCGAGATCTCGCTCGAGGCCAACCCCGGCACCTTCGAGCGCAACCGCTTTCGCGCCTATCGAAGCGCAGGCGTCACGCGCCTGTCGGTGGGCGTGCAGAGCTTCAACGACGAGCACCTGAAGGCATTGGGCCGCGTGCACGACCGCGGCCAGGCCATTGCCGCCGTCGAAGAGGCCGCGAGCGCCTTCGACACCTTCAACCTCGACCTGATGTACGCGCTGCCGGGCCAGACCGTCGAGGGCCTAGATGCCGACCTGACCCAGGCGCTGGCGCTCGCGCCGCCGCACGTCTCGGTGTACCACCTCACCATCGAGCCCAACACCTGGTTCGCCAAGTTTCCGCCCACGCTGCCCGAGGACGACACGGCCTATGCCATGCTCGACCGCATCACCGAGCGCACCGCCGCAGCTGGCATGTCGCGCTACGAGGTTTCGGCCTATGCACGCCCCGGCCACACCTGCGCGCACAACCTCAACTACTGGCAGTTTGGCGACTACCTTGGCATTGGCGCCGGTGCGCACAGCAAGCTCAGCTTCGCCCACCGCATCGTGCGCCAGGTGCGTTTTCGTGAGCCGCGCCTGTACATGGACAACGCCCGCGCGGGCGCCGCCGTGTCGCAGAGCGAAGAAGTCGCGCTGGCCGATTTGCCGTTCGAGTTCATGCTCAATGCCCTGCGCCTGAAAGAAGGCTTCACGCTGCCCCAGTTCAGCGAGCGCACCGGCCTGGCCATGACCAGCATCCAGAAAGGCCTGGAAGAAGCCGAGCGCAAGGGCCTTGTCGCTCGCGACCTGCACCGCGTGTGGCCCACCGAGCGCGGGCTGGATTTTCTGAGCGACCTGCAGACGCTTTTCCTGCCCGAGGGTTGAGGCCGCAGGTCAGCATAAAATCGACGGTTCGGAGAGTTGGGTGAGTGGTTTAAACCAGCAGTCTTGAAAACTGCCGACGTGAAAGCGTCCGTGAGTTCGAATCTCACACTCTCCGCCAGAAGCCTGATATCTCGATCGTGAGCCAGGCAGCAAGCTTCTCGGCATCGGGACCGAGCTTGCTTGAGTCAGCCCCCGGTCGGTATGCGGAAGCATTTCGGGATTGCCGCAATGGCAATCATCGACCTCGCTCCGGCCAACTCGTCCTGATTTTCCGGCCATCAATGTGGGACCGTGCCCGCGCTGTTCCCTTTCGCCCAGGTCCGCTACCAGTGGCATTGCCCGTCGACGCGGATGCAGGGCAGGACAAAAGTACCAGGCTTTTGAGTGGCGATCCGGGACTTATCGATAGAGAACGCAGGACATTCTCTCCGTGTGCTCGCCTTGCTGGCGCGATCTAATTTGCGAACAAAAGCAATTCAGAGTCGATATCGGCACGCGCCGGCATTCCGGCGTCCACCAAGGAAGCACATGACCACCATTACCGGCTCCAATGGCAATGACGTTCTCACCGGCACGACCGGCAGCGACACCATCAACAGCGGCAACGGGGACGACAGCGTCAACGGCGGAGCTGGGAACGATTCATTGAATGGCGGCGCGGGAAACGACACGCTCGATGGCGGCAGTGGTAGTGACCAGCTCAACGGAGGATCGGGGGCCGACACCCTGATCTACAACGTCAGCGAAAACACCGCGGCAGGCACCAGAGACGTGTACACCGGCGGAGCGGGCGTCGATGCGCTCCAGATCCAGTTCACGCGGGCCCAGTGGCTGGACTCTGCCACCCAGACGCAGATCTCCGCCTATCTGGCCCATCTTGCGGCAGTGACCAACGCGAAGACCGGTGAAGTTTCCAATGGCTCGGCAAGCGATTTCGTTTTCAGTTTCGGATCGTCCACGCTGACCGTCCAGATGACCGAAGTCCTGAGAGTCCTGGTGGATGGGGTCGAGGTCAATCCGGCCAACGAAGTTGCAAGGGCATTGGGCGATGCAGGCACGACGACGGAAGACGGCCCGGGGATCCAGATCCATGTCTTGCAGAACGATCTGGTCCCTGACCTGGTCAAGAGCTTGGCGCTGGCCTCGGCGCCGGCCCACGGGACTGCGACGCTCGTGCAGCCGGCAATGGGCGATCCGTCGACCTGGTATTTCCAGTATCAGCCCCATGCTGCCGATTTTCAGCATCTCGCCGCGGGCGAGAACGCAACCGACACCTTCAGCTACCAGGTGACCGACGCCGATGGCGGAACGGGACTGGCCACGGTGACGGTCACCGTCACCGGCACCAACGACGGTCCGGTGATCACCTCCCAGGATTTGGCGGGCGCGGTGAGCGAGCAGATCGCGCCGGCGGGCGTGCTGAGCGACAGCGGTGTCATCGGCTTCAGCGACCTGGACCTGAGCGACGTGCATCTGGTGAGCGCTACCGGCACGCCGGTTGGCAGCGTGCTGGGCAGCCTGACTGCAGTCAAGAACGCCGACACCACGGGAACCGGCACGGGCGGCCAGCTCACCTGGACTTACAGCGTGCCCGGCACCGCTGTCGAGTACCTGGCCGCCGGCCAGACCCGGATCGAGAGCTTCACCCTCACATTGAACGATCAGCACGGCGGCATCGTCACCCGGCAGATCGACGTGACCATCGCCGGCACCAACGACGTGCCGACGATCGGTGCGGCAGATGCCACCGCAGCGGCGACCGAGGATGCAGCGTCGCCCACCCTGGTCAACAGCGGCACGATCACGTTCGACGACGTGGACCTGAGCGATGCGCATAGCGTCAGCGTCGCGGCCGGTCCAGGCAACACGCTGGGCGGGGTATTGATGGCCGGCGTCAGCGATACGGCCACGGGCACGGGCGACGGCATGGTGAGCTGGCACTACAGCGTCGCCAATGCGGCCACGCAGTATCTGGCCCAGGGTCAGACGGCGACGGAGACCTTCACTGTCAGCATCGGCGATGGAAACGGCGGCACGGTCCAGCAGCAGATCACCGTGGCGGTGACCGGGACCAACGATGTCCCGGTGATCGGTGGTGTGGCCACCGGCACGGTCAACGAGGATGCCTCGACCCCGAACCTGAGCACCAGCGGTGCTCTGACGATTGCCGATGTCGACCAAGGCCAGTCGACCTTCGCGCCTCAAGCAAGCACCGCCGGCAGCAATGGCTACGGCAGCTTCGCGCTGGCGGCCGATGGCAGCTGGACCTACACGGCGAACAACAGTCAGGCGGCGATACAGCAGCTGGGCGCAGGCCAATCGATCATCGACAGCTTCACGGCCGTGTCTTCCGACGGGACCGCCAGCCAGCTTGTGACCGTGACCATCACAGGGACCAACGACGTGCCCGTGATCGGTGGTGTGGCCACCGGCACGGTCAGCGAGGATGCCTCGACCCCGAACCTGAGCACCAGCGGTGCTCTGACGATTGCCGATGTCGACCAAGGCCAGTCGACCTTCGCGCCTCAAGCAAGCACCGCCGGCAGCAATGGCTACGGCAGCTTCGCGCTGGCGGCCGATGGCAGCTGGACTTATGCGGCCAGCAACGGCCAGGCAGCGATACAGCAGCTGGGTGCGGGCCAATCGATCATCGACAGCTTCACGGCAGTCTCGTCCGACGGGACCGCCAGCCAGCTTGTGACCGTGACCATCACAGGGACCAACGATGTCCCGGTGATCGGTGGTGTGGCCACCGGCACGGTCAGCGAGGATGCCTCGACTCCGAACCTGAGCACCAGCGGTGCTCTGACGATTGCCGATGTCGACCAAGGCCAGTCGAACTTCGCCCCACAGGCGAGCACCGCCGGCAGCAATGGCTACGGCAGCTTCGCGCTGGCGGCCGATGGCACCTGGACTTATGCGGCCAGCAACGGCCAGGCAGCGATCCAGCAGCTGGGCGCAGGTCAGTCGCTCATCGACAGCTTCACGGCAGTCTCGTCCGACGGGACCGCCAGCCAGCTTGTGACCGTGACCATCACAGGGACCAACGACGTGCCCGTGATCGGTGGTGTGGCCACCGGCACGGTCAACGAGGATGCCTCGACCCCGAACCTGAGCACCAGCGGTGCTCTGACGATTGCCGATGTCGACCAAGGCCAGTCGACCTTCGCGCCTCAAGCAAGCACCGCCGGCAGCAATGGCTACGGCAGCTTCGCGCTGGCGGCCGATGGCACCTGGACTTATGCGGCCAGCAACGGCCAGGCAGCGATCCAGCAGCTGGGCGCAGGTCAGTCGATCATCGACAGCTTCACGGCAGTCTCGTCCGACGGGACCGCCAGCCAAGTGGTCACGGTGACGATCACTGGCACGAACGACATTCCAGTGATTGGCGGCGTCTCGAGTGGGGCAGTCAGCGAGGATGCCTCCACGCCGAACCTGAGCACCAGCGGTGCTCTGACGATTGCCGATGTCGACCAAGGCCAGTCGACCTTCGCGCCTCAAGTAAGCACCGCCGGCAGCAATGGCTACGGCAGCTTCGCGCTGGCGGCCGATGGCAGCTGGACCTACGCGGCAAGCAACGGCCAGGCAGCGATCCAACAGCTGGGCGCAGGTCAGTCGCTCATCGACAGCTTCACGGCAGTCTCGTCCGACGGGACCGCCAGCCAGCTTGTGACCGTGACCATCACAGGGACCAACGATGTCCCGGTGATCGGTGGTGTGGCCACCGGCACGGTCAACGAGGATGCCTCGACCCCGAACCTGAGCACCAGCGGTGCTCTGACGATTGCCGATGTCGACCAAGGCCAGTCGACCTTCGCGCCTCAAGCAAGCACCGCCGGCAGCAATGGCTACGGCAGCTTCGCGCTGGCGGCCGATGGCAGCTGGACCTACGCGGCAAGCAACGGCCAGGCAGCGATCCAACAGCTGGGCGCAGGTCAGTCGCTCATCGACAGCTTCACGGCAGTCTCGTCCGACGGGACCGCCAGCCAGCTTGTGACCGTGACCATCACAGGGACCAACGATGTCCCGGTGATCGGTGGTGTGGCCACCGGCACGGTCAACGAGGATGCCTCGACCCCGAACCTGAGCACCAGCGGTGCTCTGACGATTGCCGATGTCGACCAAGGCCAGTCGACCTTCGCGCCTCAAGCAAGCACCGCCGGCAGCAATGGCTACGGCAGCTTCGCGCTGGCGGCCGATGGCAGCTGGACCTACGCGGCCAGCAACGGCCAGGCAGCGATACAGCAGCTGGGTGCGGGCCAATCGATCATCGACAGCTTCACGGCAGTCTCGTCCGACGGGACCGCCAGCCAGCTTGTGACCGTGACCATCACAGGGACCAACGATGTCCCGGTGATCGGTGGTGTGGCCACCGGCACGGTCAGCGAGGATGCCTCGACTCCGAACCTGAGCACCAGCGGTGCTCTGACGATTGCCGATGTCGACCAAGGCCAGTCGAACTTCGCCCCACAGGCGAGCACCGCCGGCAGCAATGGCTACGGCAGCTTCGCGCTGGCGGCCGATGGCACCTGGACTTATGCGGCCAGCAACGGCCAGGCAGCGATCCAACAGCTGGGTGCAGGTCAGTCGATCATCGACAGCTTCACGGCCGTGTCTTACGACGGGACCGCCAGCCAAGTGGTCACGGTGACGATCACTGGCACGAACGACATTCCTGTGATTGGCGGCGTCTCGACCGGCGCGGTGATTGAGGATGGCTCAGCACCGAACCTGAGCATCAGCGGTGCTCTGACGATCGCCGATGTCGATGCGGGACAGTCGACCTTCGCGCCTCAAGCAAGCACCGCCGGCAGCAATGGCTACGGCAGCTTCGCGCTGGCGGCCGATGGCAGCTGGACTTATGCGGCCAGCAACGGCCAGGCAGCGATCCAGCAGCTGGGTGCGGGTCAGTCGATCATCGACAGCTTCACGGCCGTGTCTTCCGATGGGACCACCAGCCAAGTGGTCACGGTGACGATCACTGGCACGAACGACATTCCAGTGATTGGCGGCGTCTCGACCGGCGCGGTGAACGAGGATGGCTCAGCACCGAACCTGAGCGTCAGCGGCGCGCTGACGATTGCCGATGTCGACCAAGGCCAGTCGAACTTCGCCCCACAGGCGAGCACCGCCGGCAGCAATGGCTACGGCAGCTTCGCGCTGGCGGCCGATGGCACTTGGACTTATGCGGCCAGCAACGGCCAGGCAGCGATCCAGCAGCTGGGTGCGGGTCAGTCGCTCATCGACAGCTTCACGGCCGTGTCTTCCGACGGGACCGCCAGCCGGGTGGTGACCGTAACCATCGCTGGCACCAACGATGCACCTGTCCTGAGTGCTGCCGCGACACCCCTCCTGGTGTCGGTCAACGAGGATGCCGGCGCACCGATCGGGGCCGTCGGGACGCTCGTATCCAGCCTGGTGAATCTGAATCCGCCGGCCGGCGGCCTCGACAACGTGACCGATGCGGACAGCGGCGCCGTCACCGGCATCGCGTTGACCGGTGTGAATGCCGCCAACGGAAGCTGGTGGTACTCCACCAACGGAGGCACCAACTGGGCGGCAGTGGGTGCGGTGTCGGGCGCGTCAGCACTGCTGCTGGCCGCGGACGCGAATACGCGTGTCTACTTCCAGGCGAATTCGAACTTCACCGGCACAGTCAGCGACGGCATCACCTTCCGCGCCTGGGATCAGACGAGCGGGACGGCGGGAACCACGGCGAGCACAGTCGCGAACGGGAACAGCTCTGCGTTCTCGAACACCACCGACACCGCGAGCATTGCCGTCAACGCGGTGAACGACAACCCGGTCGCCGCGGCCGACAGGATCATCGTGTCGAGCAGCACGCTGGTCACGCTGTCGGCGAGCTCGCTGCTCGCCAATGACACCGATATCGACGGTCTCGCCTTGACGATCACCGGCGTCAGCGGCGCAGTCGGGATTTCGGGCCTGACCCTGGACGCCGCCAATGGCACGATCAGCTTCACCAGTGGCAGCACGGCGGGTGCCACGGCCGGCAGCTTCCAATACACCGTGTCGGATGGAGCCGGGGGCACTACCACGGCTACGGCAACGATCGACGTCAGGGCAGTGTCCGGCGGCAACGGCGCCGACACGATCGATCTCAGCACGAGCGGCACCTACCAGGCCTCCTTCATCGATGGCCGCGGCGGTGCCGACGACCTGACCGGCGGTGCGGGAGGCGACGTTTTCATCGGAGGAAGCGGCAACGGGGCCGACACGCTGCTCGGATCCTCCGGGAACGACCTGCTGATCGGCGGCGACGGCAATGACGCACTGTCGGGCGGCGCGGGCAACGATGTGCTGCGCGGCGGCCTCGGCAACAACGACGCAATGGACGGCGGCGCCGGCAGCGAAGACCTGCTCGACTTCTCGGACGGCACCGTGGCGCTCAATTTCACGCTGGTCCAGAGCGCCGCATCGACTAGCATCGCCAACGGCACCGCCGGGCTCGGCAACGGCGACACCTACCTGAACATCGAAGGCGTGATCGGCACCGATCTGGGCGACACCCTGACCGGCAGCGCAGCGAACGATATCCTCCGGGGTGGCAAGGGCAACGACACGCTCGACGGTGCCGGCGGAAACGCGGACCTGCTCGACTTTTCCGACGGCACCTCCGGCCTCACCTTCACGCTGACCCAGAGCAGCAGCACGACAAGCTTCAATGCCAGCGCTGCGGGGCTCGGGACCGACAACTACAGGAACTTCGAAGGCGTCATGGGAACGGCCTTCAGCGACACTATCACCGGTTCGGCGTCGAGCGACCAGTTGCGCGGAGGGGGCGGCAACGATGCGATCAACGGCGCTGCCGGCGACGACCGCATCGTCGGCGGAGCTGGTGCCGACATACTCACCGGCGGCGCGGACAACGACACCTTCGTCTTCGACTCGGCACCCAACGCGGTGGATTCGGTCACCGACTTCGATGCGTCCGGATCGGCGGCGAGCGGCGACCTGATCGAGTTCTCGCGCGGCACGTTCACGGCCCTGACGACCGCGAGCGGGGGCACGCTGTCGGCGGCTGAATTTGCATCCCTGGACGGCGGTGGTGCAGGAGGCACGGTAGGGGCAGGCGTGCATGTGATCTACGACAGTGCGACCGGCAACCTGTACTACGACACCGACGGCCTGAGCGCCGCCAATCGCACGCTGGTGGCGACGCTGACGCTGGCCAATCCGGCCGACACCTTCGACAGCAACGACATCAAGGTCGGCCTGTGAGCTTCCGCCTGCCGCCTGCGGATGCGGGTGGCCGCACACCAGAGAGATCGACATGAAGCCTCTTCTCCAGCTTCTTGAGCGACCGCTTCTTTTTGTCGCGGGCTTCTCGTTTTTGGTGAACCTGCTGCTGCTCGCCCCCGCGCTATTCATGCTGCAGGTTTTTGACCGCGTGCTGACGAGCCAGAGCCGAGAGACGTTGCTGGTGCTGTTGCTTGGCGTCGCCGTGGCGCTTGGCCTGATGCTGATGCTGGACTATCTGCGCAGCCGGTTGCAGGGCGTCGCGGGCAACCTGATCGCCGACCAGCTGTCCCCGGTCGTGGCCAGGGTCATGCTGGCACGCGCAGCACGCCGCGCCGAGCGCGCGCCTTGCGAAGGCTTGCGCGACGTCGCGGCGCTGCGAAATCTGTTTTCCTCCCAAGGGCTGCTCGCCCTGTTCGATGTGCCATGGACGTTTGTCTATGTCGCGGTCATCTGGCTCGCGCATCCGATGCTCGGTATGGCCGCGGCCGCCGCGTCGGTATTGATGCTCGTACTTGCCGTAGTGAACGATCGCATCACGCGCCGCGATATCGAATCCTTGCAGAAGGAAGCGGCCAGGGCCACGCGCTACCTGGAATCCTCGATGCAGAACGCAGAGCTGGCGCAGTCGCTTGGAATGGGGGAGGCGGTGATCGGGCGCTGGCGGCATCTCAACGCCGGCGTTGCTGCCCTGCAGGGGCCGACCGCGCGCAAGTCGGTGGCGATGGCTGCGCTTACGCGCACCACGCGACAGGCGGTGCAGGTGCTGCTGCAAGCACTGGGTGCCTACCTCGTCATCACGGGGGAAGGCACGCCGGGCATCCTGGTGGCCTGCACCATCCTGCTCGGCCGGGCACTTGCGCCGATCGAACAGGTGGTGGGAAGTTGGCGCGTACTGGCCGAGGGGCGCTTGGCCTTCGCGCGCCTGTCCAAGGTACTGGGCGCTGCCGAGCGTCAGCCGCCGCGCATGGCGCTGCCGGCGCCGAGCGGCCGCCTGCATGCGGAGGGCCTCGTGTTCCGGCCCGCGCAAGGGGAGCGGATGATTCTCGCCGGCGTCTCTTTGAGCCTGGAGCCCGGCGAGTCGCTGGCAATCACAGGCTCGAGCGGTGCCGGCAAGTCGACCTTGGTGCGTCTCTTGACCGGCCTGTGGGAACCGAATGCTGGTGTCGTGCGGCTGGACGGTGTCGACCTCGCTCAATGGCCGCGCGAAGAACTCGGCCCCTGGCTCGGCTACGTGCCGCAGGATGTCGAGTTGTTCGCCGGTACCGTTGCCGCCAACATCGCGCGGCTGGGCACGGTCGACCCTGACAAGGTCGTGCAAGCGGCACAGCGTGCCGGCGTGCATGCGCTGATCCTGACGCTGCCCGAGGGCTACGACACCGTCGTCGACAGCATGGGCGTGATGCTGTCGCCGGGCCAGCGCCAGCGCATTGCGCTGGCCCGCGCGCTTTATGGCAATCCAAAGCTGCTGGTGCTGGACGAGCCCAACTCCAACCTGGACGGGGCGGGCGAACTGGCGCTGGGCGAGGCCCTGAAGGCGCTGCGCGGGGAGGTCACGGTGGTCGTCGTCACGCATCGCAGCGCTCTTGTGCAGCACATGGACAAGCTTCTGGTGCTGGAGGCTGGCCGAGTCAAGCAGTACGGGCCGGTGGCCGAAGTGATGCAGACGATCAGGCGTTCGGGACAGGGCACGGGCAGCGCCCAGGTGGTGGTGATGCCGCCGCGCACTGCGGAGAAGGTGTCATGAGTACAACGCGCGGCCGCTCCAGGCAAGATCGCACAGCCGTGCGCAGCATGGAGGTTGCCCGATGATTCATCCGGGGCATGCGATCGCGGCCAACGACCCGCTGGCGCTCCACGTGCGCGAAGCGCGTCGCCTGACGCATTGGGGCCTGGCCGTTCTGGTCTGTGGGCTGTTCCCGGCTGCTGCGTGGCTGGGCTTTGCGCCGCTGTCTTCCGCCGTTGTGGCACAGGCCCATGTGAAGGTGGATCTGAACCGGCGGCCGGTACAGCACGCCGAAGGCGGCATCGTGCGTGAAGTCCTGGTGCGCGATGGCCAGCATGTGCGGCAGGGGGAGCCCCTGCTGGTGCTGGGCGATGTCTCGGTCGATGCCGACCGCAACAGGCTCGATCACCGCGTCAAGACCGAGCGCGCCAGTCTCGCGCGGCTGGACGCGGAGCAGACCATGGCGCGCGCCATTGCCTTTCCTCCCGACGTGATCGAGACCGCGGCGGCCGACCCGCGCCTGGCAGCGCAGCTGGACAAGGAGCGCGCACTGTTCGAGGCGCGGCGTGACGCGTTGGTCGGACAGGTGCGGCTGCTGCGTTCGCAGCGCGAGAAGGTGGCCGAGGAAATTGTTGCGCTGCGCGCCCAGATCATGCAGGCGAGCGAGTCGATGAAGTTCCAGAAGAGCGATCTGGAGACCAACCGCAAGCTGCTCAAAGACGGCTTCGTTTCGGCCGCGCGTATCGCGCAGTTCGAAGGCACGGTGGCCGACTATGGCGTGAAGATCGAGGAGCGGCGCGCGGAGCTTGCGCGTGCCGAGCAGCGCACGGTCGATGCAGACCTGCGCATCCGCTCGCTGGAGAGCGAGTACCGTCAGCAGGCGAGCGATCAACTCAAGGTCACGGCGGCCCGGCTGGCCGAGATCGAGCAGGAGCGGCGCAAGTCGGCCGATGCCTCGGCGCGTCAGGTGATCACGGCGCCGGCCAGCGGCGAGATCATCGACCTGAAGTATTCCACGCCCGGCGCAGTGATTCCGCCTCGCGAGACCATCGCCGACGTCGTGCCGGACGACAGCCGGCTGATGACTGACGCGCGCGTGCGTCCCGAGGACATTGGCCGGATCCAGCGCGGGCAGGCGGCCGACATCCGCTTCACGGCGTTCAAGTACCGCACCACGCAACTGGTGCGCGGCAAGGTGGTTTACGTATCGGGCGACCGTCTGATCGACCGTGCGACCAACGCTCCTTACTACTCGGTGCTGGTCGAGGCCGATCCGCCTTCGCTCGCCACGGCGGGAGACCTGAAGCTGCTCGCAGGCATGCCGGCCGAAATCTACCTGCAGGGGGAGGAGCGCACTGCGCTCCAGTACCTGATGGAGCCGATCACCCAGGTGCTGCGCCGCGCCGCGCGCGAGCGTTGATGCGCCGCGGCCCCGTGTCTGGCGCTCAGGCCTCCTGAGGCTTCTCTGGCCTATCGGCTGCCCTTCCGCACAGGGCCCGACGGCTTGTCGAGGTCCCTGAAAAACTCGGATGGCTGAACCCCCAGCCCTTCGATGATCTTCAGAATGTTGATCAGCGCGAGGTTGTGTTCGCCACGTTCGATTCCTCCCATATAGCTGCGATCGATGCCGCAGAAATCACCGAACGGTTCCTGGGAATAGCCAAGGTCCTTTCTGCGGCGGCGAACGGCCGCGCCGAAGGCAACAAGTTCGGGTGCCATCTGCTTGTCTGAAGTACCTGTCTTGACCATGCAGCAATGGTCGAGTTGTACCGCATAAACCTCCACGGGATGAAGTTTCACGGTGTCAGCTACCGTCACTCGAACCGGATCTGCGCGACGGTCGGCGCGTTCGGTTCCCGCGTGTTGGCATTCGCAATGGCGCCGTCCTTTTCGTTCCTGAACCAGTAGCGGCAGCCGGTGCGCGCAATCATCGTCACGCACATGGAGCCGTCGGGGTTGATGAACCATTTGCCGGATGCGCGCCCGGGGCCGCTGCGGTTGGCAAAGTCGACGCGGCCGTCCGAATAGAACTGCCAGTGCGACACCATGCCGGTCGCAAGATTGTTCGAGACGATGGCCTTGCCGATGAGGGTGCTCTCGATCTCCGCCCTGCTCAGGAAGACGCGATCGTGGATGGGCGCCGGTTCATCCGCCATGGCGGGGATGGCAACAATGCAAATGAGCGCGGGGATGGCGTAGCGTGTGAACATGGCATGCCCTTCTGACGTTGCCGGAAACGTCACGCAAAAAGGGGCAAGCTCGACCAGAACGTGGGTCCGCCGCGCTGAGGTGTGCGCGGTGGCGAAGGTCTTCTTCGACAAGTCTGCTCAGTGGATTCGATTCCTCGGGTAGTGGTGGGCTGGGCGGGTGCATACAGGGGCACTGGCCCCGCGTTGCGTGCGCCCGCCGCCGGTGGCGTTACATGAAACTAACGAAATAGTGCTACGCCCACGTGCACGACGTGCGTTGCGCATGCGCGAGCCAGGCCTGTTTTTCCCGACGTCGCAATGCGGCACCTTGGCGCCGCACGCAAGCCACGTGTGCAAGAAGGCGGTCTTCGATTGCAGCGGTGGCACGGCTTGTACTCCGGTGGGGCCCCCGGACGAAGGCCGAAGGGCGTTGATGGCAACCGCCGGTCGAGAGCGCCCTGGCAAGGCGTCCGCAACGGCGGGAGAGCACTATGGAGTCAACGCGGGCCCCGCCTGTATGGCCTTGTGTCTCGCGTATCGCCCTTGTAAGCGCGCCCGCACGGGGCCGCAGCGCGGCCGAGGCGAATGCTTTGCGCTCACGCCGTTGTCCAAAACCATCAGAGTCGAACACGATGGTTACGGGATATTTTCCGCCGAACGCTTTACACAGCGCCTGCTCATCCACATGGCAAAACGCGTGATCCGCGCTGTCGAGGTCTCGCCGAGCCCTCTCCACTGGGGGAGTAGAAACCCGAATGTCTTTTCATGCAGGACGAGGCCTTTCGTCGTCAACCCCGTCGACCCCGGCCGCCGTGTAGGACCTTAGCTCGACCCGACGGTCGGCAAACATGTGAAGTTTGCACATCTTGTTGCTCACCGAAGCAGTCGTAAAGCGCCTTTGGCCGTACCTTTGTATTGCACTGCAACATGCGGACGCGGCGGCCCCTGGGCGACGACGGCTCCGATCAGGTTGCAGGCAAGTTCCTTTTCATTCATTGGATGTTGCGCCGGTCCTTCGGCGCACGCCGTCGCTCAATCAAAGAGGTGGGGTATGCGTGTGTCGAAACTGCCTTTCATCGTTTTTTCCCGCGGCCAGCGCCGCGCCGGCAGCCCCAGGGCGCGCCACACTCCGCGCGGCGCTTGCAAAGGCCGACAGGGAGGCGCCTTCGTTCCCAAGCTGGCGGCCTACGCGCTGCTGGCCTTCGTGCTGTGGCTGATGATCGCAACGCTGGTCCAGCCGCTCTTGTCTTCGCAGGCGACGCGTGCGGTGCTGCAGGCCCCCGTTGGCCTGATCACTTCGCCGATTGCGGGCGTGGTCTCCCAGATGGTGGTGCATGCGCGCGACACGGTGGAGCCCGGCACCACCGTGGCCACGGTGCGCAACCCGACCGTGAGCCAGGAAATCCTCACCACGCTGCGGTCGCAGCACCTCGCGCTGCAAAGCCAGCTGGCGCAGTTGGGCAACCAGTTCAAGGCCGACAACCAGGAGATGCGGTCGGTCGGGCAGGAGGCCACGGTGCACCGCGAGGCGTCGGTGGCGCAGGCCTGGGAGGCCTGGCAGATCGCGCGGCGGCAGCGCGACGTGGCGCACAGCATGGTCGAAGAGCAGGAGAACAAGGTCAAGACCAACCAGGCCTTGCTCGCAGAGGGCGCCATCAGCGAGCAGGTGATGAACGCGTCCCAGGCGCAGCTCAACACCGCGCGCGCCGCTGCGTCGGTCGCGGAGCAGGCCTTTGCCGGACAGGCCCAGACCGTGGCCAGTGCCGGTCAGGGCGCCTTCGTGGGCACCGGCGGCAACAGCCTTTTCCAGACGCTCGCCAGCCGGCGCGAGGTGCTGCGCAACAGCGTGGGCCGTGCGCAGCAGGACGGCGCGGCCATCCTCCAGCAACTCAAGCAGGTGATCCAGCTCGAAGACGAGGAGCGGCGCCGGGTCGAGAAACTGTCTGCCTACGAAATCAAGGCGACGCAAGCCGGGCAGGTTCATTCCGTGCTCGCACCTGAAGGCGCCTACGTCACGGCCGGTGCCTCGCTGGTGCGCGTGACCGATTGCAGCCGGCTCGGCGTGGTGGCGGTGTTTCCGGCGCGCGTGGCCAAGCGCCTGAGCATCGGCTCGCTGCTCGACGTGACGCTCACCGAGAAGGGCGCCGCGGTCCCGGCACGCGTGGAGCAGCTGCTGCCGGTGGTGTCCGAAGAGCTGCAGAGCACCTACAGCGTGCCCTTCCCCTATGCCGAGCAGGGCTCCATCTACGCCGTCGCGCGCATCGAGGGCAAGGACGTCCAGACGGCCACCGCGGCCGAGGGCGGCAACCTGTGCGCGCCCGGCAAGGTGGTGACGGCCACGCTCAAGTCCTGAGCGCAGGCAGGAACGTCCCACCCCGCAACGAAAGCCACCCATGCAGGTCTTCCCCTTGTCCCGGACCCTGGCGCATTGCGCCCTGGCATCGATGGCCCTGGCGCTCCCGATGTCCGCGGCCCTGGCCCAGCAGGCCCGGCAGCCCGCAAGCGCCGCGCAGCAGGCGCTGGCGCGGCAAAGCTGCGAGGGGTTGCGGCGTGCCGTGGTGGAAGACCAGAAGGGCGCTTCCTCGGGGCCGCTCTTTCTCACCAGCTACCGGCTGGCGGACGCGAGGCAGGGGACGCCCCTGGAGCCCGCACTGGTGGGCGTGGCCTTCACCTATGACAACGCACTGGCTGGCATCGCCTTGCTCGCGTGCGGCGACACCGCATCGGCCAGGCGCATCGGCGATGCAGTGGTGCGTGCGATGGAGCGCGACCCCAACGTGGCCGACGGGCGCGTGCGCAATGCCTACCGCGCCGGCCCCATGGCCGAGGACAAGGCCGCATTGCCGGGGCGCTGGGACACGGCCAAGAACCAGTGGATCGCCGACGCCTACCAGGTGAGCACGGCCACCGGCAACGTGGCCTGGGCCGCCTTGCTGCTGCTGAACCTGAACGAGGCCGAGCCTTCGCCCGCCTACCTGGCGAGCGCGCGCAAGCTGCTGGGCTGGATCGAGCAGCGCACGCGCGCGAGGAACGCGCCCGACGGCTACAACGGCGGCTGGTATGGCTGGGACAACGCGCAGCGCGCGCAGACCTGGAAGTCGACCGAGCACAACATCGACATCGCCATGGCGGCCGCATGGGCGGCGCGTGCCGCGGGCGGGCAGGCCGACGCCGAGCGGCAGCAGGCGCGCACCGCGCTGGAGTTCGTGCGCCGCATGTGGAACCCGTCGGAGCAGCGCTTCCATATCGGCACGAAGGAAGACGGCGCCACCATCTCCACCGAGAGCTCCGGCCTGGATGCGCAGCTGTGGCCATTGCTGGCCGCGCCCGAGGGCTCGTGCCCCTGGACGCGCGGGCTGGACTGGGTGGACAAGAACCATCGCTCCGGCGAGGGCTATGGCTTCTCGCGCAATCCCGACGGCATCTGGACCGAGGGCACCGCGCAAGCGGCCGCCACGCTGGTGGCACGCAAGGGCGCGGCACCCGAGCCCCTGTGGCAGTTGCTGGCATCGCAGCGCGCCGCCAACGGCCTTTACTACGCAACACCGAGTTCGCGCATTTCCACCGGCCTGGCCATCGGCCCCGACTCGGCCGGAGCCGACTTCTTCTACTACCGCTGGCCCCACCTGGGCGCTACCGCCTGGATCGCGCTTGCCGCGACCGGCTTCAACCCCTTTACCGGCAAGACCACTGCCGCAGGAGCTACTTCAACATGTCCCACCTGATCGCCACACCGGAGTTCCAGCTCAACGCACTGGTTGCGGGGCTCGCGCTCCTCCTGATGACCTGGGGGCGGGTGCAGCGCGCTTCCGACCGCATGCTGTTCGGCGGCCTCACGGCGCTGCTGCTGATGCGGTATGCGGTATGGCGCGTGGTGGCCACCATGCCGCCGTCGGACCTGGGCTTCGAGACGCTCTTCGCCTGGGTGTTCCTGGCGTTCGAGCTGACGGCCATCGTCTACACGCTGATGTCCATCCACATGCTGGTGCGGCGGCGCGACAACCACCACCTGGCCGACCGCGGTGAAGCCGAGCTGCGCCGCCTGGGCGCGAAGGTGCCTGCGGTGGACGTGTTCATCTGCACCTACAACGAAGAACTGGACGTGCTCGAGAAGACCATCATCGCGGCGCAGGCCATCGACTATCCGCAGTTGAAGGTGTGGGTGCTCGACGACACCCGGCGCGACTGGCTGCGCGACTATTGCGAGCGCAAGGGCGTGCACTATGCGCGGCGGCCGGACAACAGCCATGCCAAGGCCGGCAACCTGAACAACGGCCTGCGCATTTCGGCGGACGTGACCAACGCGCCCTACATCCTGGTGCTGGACGCCGACTTCGCGCCGCAGCGGCAGATCGTCTACCGCATGCTGGGCCTGTTCTCGGACCGCAAGGTGGGGCTGGTGCAGACGCCGCAGTTCTACTACAACGCCGACCCGATCCAGCACAACCTGCGCGCCACCGACAGCTGGGTGGACGAGCAGCGCGTGTTCTTCGACGTGCTGCAGCCCGCCAAGGATGCGGTCGACTCGGCCTTTTGCGTGGGCACGTCGTTCATCGTGCGGCGCGACCTGATCACGGCCGCCGGCGGCTTCCCGGTGGGCAGCGTGTGCGAAGACATCCACACCACCTACCTGCTGCTGCGCCACGGCTACATCACGCGCTGGCTCGGCGAGCGGCTGTCCAACGGCTTGTCGGCCGAGAGCATCATCGACTACATCAACCAGCGCAGCCGCTGGTGCCTGGGCACGGTGCAGCTCGCGCTCCTGCCCCAGGGGCCGCTGCGCGGCAAGGGCTACAGCCTGTCCGCGCGCATGCACTTCCTGCACGGACTGCTGCACTGGCTCGGCAAGCCCTTCATGGCGCTGATCATGCTGGCGCCGGCGCTCTACTGGTACGCCGGCGTCTCGGTCTTCCATGCCACGCCGCAGGCCTTTGCCGCCTACGGGCTGCCGCCGCTGGTGATGTTCTGGGCCTACAGCTACTGGATCAGCGAGCGGCGCTGCCTGCCCGTGTTCAGCGAGGTGAGCCAGCTGGTGGCGGCCATGGCGGTCACCAGCACGCTCGCGAGCGCCATGCTGCGGCCCTTCGGCCGGCCTTTCAAGGTGACGAACAAGGGGCTGGACCGCACCAAGACCGTCGTTCACTGGAAGCTGGTCGCCATGTTCGGCGGGCTGCTGGTGGCGCTGCAACTCGGCGGCGCATCGGTGGCCCTGAGCGGTGAGGCGCTCACGCCGGGCGACGAACTCAACCTGGTGTGGACCGGCATTGCGCTCTTGCTGTGCCTGGCCGCGCTCATGGCCTGCGTCGACCTCCCGCGCCCCGACCAGGAAGAGCGCTTTCCCTGGCGCGCGCGCACCAGGGTGCGCACCGCGGCGGGCGAGGGCGAGGCGCGCTTCGTCAACATTGCGCTCGATGGTGCGCTGATGGAAGCCAAGGCGCCGCTCAAGCGCCTGCGCGCAGGGCAGCCGCTCGAGGTCTACGTCGATTCCGTGGGCTGGCTGCCGGCGCTCGTGGCCGGCAGGAATTCCGCCGGCGCCGAGCTGAAATTCGCCGGCATCACCGAGGCCCAGCGCGAGAGCCTGGTGAGCCACGTCTTCAACGTGCCGCCGAGCCACGTCGCCGTGCAGGTGCGGCCATGGGGCGCGGCTTCGGCGCTGCTCGCGAGTGCGGGGTTCGGCGCGCCGGGCGCGGGATTCATGCGCCTGTTCCTGCGCATCTGCCTGCTGGTGCTCGCGACGAGCGTGGTGCTGGTGGTGAGCGGATGCAATCTCACGCCGCCGCTCAAGCAGCCCGACACGGCCCTGCCCGGGCAGTGGCCCGCGGGCACCGCGGTGCCCAAGGCGGAGCCGGTGGACTGGCGCGGCTTCGTGCAGGACGACGAACTGCGCGGGCTGATCGCCACTGCGCTGACGCAGAACCGCGACCTGCGCGTCTATGCCGCCAAGGCGCGCGAAGCGCGGGCCATCTATGCCGGAAGCCGCGCCTCGCTGTTCCCGCAGATCGGGTTGTCCGGCCATGCCCAGCGCGCGCAGACCACGCCGCAGGGCTCGCTGAGCCCGATCGGCAACGTGCCGACCGACGGCGGCGTGTCCAACAGCTTCGACGTGCAGGCCGGCGTCACCTCGTACGAGCTCGACTTCTTCGGCCGCCAGCAAAGCACGGCGCAGCAAAGCGGCGCGCTGGCCGAAGCAGGCGACAAGGACTTTGCGGCCGCGCGCATGAACCTGGTGGGCGAGGTGTCGAACGCCTATCTCACGCTGCGCGCCGACCGCGCCTTGCTTGCGCTGGCCAATGCCAACGAGTCCGGCTTGTCTTCCAATGCCGACATGATCGGGCGCGCCAAGGCGGCCGGCGGCGCCGCACAGCTCGACGTGTACCGCGCGCAGTCGCTGCTGCAGAACGCGCGCGTGCGGCAGGAGGAATACCGCATGCGCGTGGCGCAGGATCTCCAGTGGCTCAATGTGCTGGTCGGCCAGCCGGTGCCACCCGACACCGGCAGCACGCGGCCGTGGCCCGAGCGTTCGACGGCGCCGGTGACGGCGGGCCTGCCTTCCAGCCTGCTGCAGCGCCGGCCCGACCTGCTGGCTGCCTATTCAAGGGTCGAAGCCGCCAACTCGGGCGTGGGTGCAGCCAAGGCCGCGATGCTGCCGACCATCTCGCTCACGGCGCTCGCGGGCGGCATCAGCGGGGATCTGTCGTCGCTGCTCAGCAGCGGCAACCGCAGCTGGGCGGGCGTGCTGGGCGTGTCGCTGCCCTTGTTCGACTGGGGACGTCGGTCGGCCAACATCACCGCCAACGAAGAGCGGCTTGCGGCGGCCATGGCCTCGTACGAGTACGCGGCGCAAGTCGCATTCAAGGAAACCGCCAACGCGCTGATTGCCGAAGACCACCTGCGCCCGCAGCTGGAGGCGCAGCAGGCCCGCGTGCAGTCGCTGGAGAAAGTGGCCAGCATCTCGCGCACGCGCTTTCGCGGCGGCCTGGAAGACTACTTTTCGAGCCAGGATGCGCAGCGCGAGCTCTATGCCGAACAGCAGCAGCTGATCGAGCTGCAGCTCAAGGCGGCCGTGAACGTCGTCAACCTGTACAAGGCGCTTGGCGGAGGCTGGGGCGGCGCGCAGGGCTGAGTGGCTTGCGCGCGGCCGGTTGCAGTTGAAAGGGGAAGGCGGTCAGGCCGCGTTGATGGCGTCCTTCAGCGCCTTGCCGGCGGCGAACTTCGGGCTCTTGCTCGCCTTGATGGTGATCGCCTGGCCCGTGGACGGGTTGCGGCCGGTGCGTTCGGCACGGCTTGCCACAGTGAACGTGCCAAAGCCGATCAACTGAACGGACTCGCCGCGCACCAGGGCGCGCGACAGCTGTTCGAGCGCGGAATCGAATGCGCGGCCCGCGTCGGCCTTGCTGAGGTTCGTGTCTTCCGCAATGGCGGCAATGAGTTCGGTCTTGTTCAAAGCAGGGGTTCCTTTTCAGTAGAACGGTGGGGAAATTCTGGGCTGGCCAAACAGAGAGAGAGAGTTTGACGGAATGCGCGGCGTGATTCTCGATCAGTGCTGTGAAGGATGTCGCTGATCGTTCATCAAATCCTCGCGCGTCCTCTCATGAGCGTGAAGTACTGGGCAGAGTTGCATCTTAGATAGCCCCGCCGGCGTAAAACAAATCCGAGCGTGAAACATTTCCTCGAAGGAACCGGCGGCGCCGCCTATCTTGGCGCCCTTTGCCGGCGTGCTGGCGCTGTCCGGAACGGTTTCCCCCTATTTCACGCGACCAATGAACAAATCTGAACCCGCGAGCTTTCGCCTCCAGAGCTGGCGGGGAACATTGACGGCCGCCTTGGTCGGCCTCCTGATCGTGCTCGCAATGGCCATGAAGTGGCTCGTCGAACTGCAGGTCGAGGCAGCCGAGGAACGCCGCTCGCTCGAGGCGGTTGCGCGCGCGCTGGAGATGCGCTGCTTCGAGCTTGCTTCGCATCGCGCCACGCAGGCATGCCGGGCGGAAGTTGCGGCCCAGCAGGCCTCCGCCCCCTGAGCAACGGCTACTGCTTCCGAGGTTTTTGCGCCCGCGTGGCAGGGGCCTTCGGCTTCTCGCGCGCCGCAGCCTCCAACGGCGCGCATCCTGCAAACTCCTGCGGCGTGCCCACGTTCAAAAGCGGCAGCAGCGCGGCAACCGGTGCCACCGCACCCAGCGCCACGGCGGCGCCCAGCTTAAGCGCAACCGCACCCTTGTCGACGCCTACATCGGGGTTCTTGAGCGTGCCCTTCACATAAAGCGGCGAGCGCAGCGAAAGGACCCGCAGCGCCTTGTTGCGCGGCTGGATCTCGAGCGCGAGCTGTTCGGTCGCCAGGTTGATGAGGCCCGTCACCTCGATGATGGATTCGTCCGTGTCCAGCACGAAGGACCGCGCCTGCATGACGCCCTGCGTCACCTTGAAGTCGCTAACCAGGCAATTGAGCTGAACCTGCCGGTCGCCGAAGAGCTGGGTTGCGACCACGTTGCCGATGTTCAAGCCCATGGCTTCGAGCAGGAACTTGCTGATGGTGCCCTTGCTCACCAGGGCTTTCACCTCGCCGTTAGACGTGCCCAGCAGGGTCCCGATCGAATTGCCCGAGGCGGACAGCGCGGCATCGCCGCCCACCTCACCCAGGCTGGCCCGCATGGTGTCCATGCTCGGAATGAGCTCCTTGATCTTCAGGCGGCGTGCCGAGAGCTGCAGGTTCGCACGGATCGGGTTTTGCCGGCCGTCGAGCTTGACCGTCGCGGCCAGCGTGCCGCCCGCAACGCCGAAGCTCAGGGGCGTGAGCGAGAGCACGCTGTCCTCCAGATGCAGGTCGGCCACCAGGCTCTCGATGGGCAAGTCCTTCGCATGCAGGATCTTGCGGCCCGCGAACTTCACCTCCGCGTCGATGCTGCCCCAGCTTGCCGTGTCGAACTTCTCCACCGGCAGCACCTTGCCGGCGGGCTGGACGGCCGCGGCCCCGCGCTTGGCCTTGCTGGCGTTGGAGTCCGCACCGATCAACGGTGCCAGGTCTTCCAGCCGCAGCTGGTTGGATTGGACCTGCCCGCGCAGCAGCGGCCGGGGCTGGCGCGAGATGTATTCCAGCGTGCCTGCAATGTCGCTGGCGCCCACGCTGCCCTTGAAGTTTTCGTACAGCCAGCGCCCGCCCGCCTTGTCGAGCTTGCCGACCAGATGGCCTTCGGTGCTGAACGGCGGCGTGTTGGGCAGCGTGATGCCCGTGATCGGGTACAGGTGCGCCATGCTGGCACCCGAGAGCTTGAGCCGCAGGTCCAGCGCCGCCAGCGCGTCGGGCTTGGTCAGCGTGCCGGCCACATCGATGCGCGTGGCGCCGATCTGCACGCCGGCTTGCAGCGGGTAAGGCTTGCTGTCCTGCTGCAGCGAAAGCACTGCACCGGCCTGGCCGCTTCCGCGCACCGGCGTGTTGCGGAACGTGCCGCCGAGCTTCCAGCCGATGCCGTAGCCCTCGGCGCTCTCCTGCGGGAGGCTGTCGATGTCGATCTTCATGTCGATCTTGGCCGCTGCATCCACGAGCTTCACCGTGCCGTGGCTCAGCACCAGCCGCTGCAGGTCGAGCTTCCAGGCCGATGGCGCCGCGTTGTCGGCGGCGGCCAGCGTCCAGTTGTTCTTGCCGTCGGCGGTGCGTTCGAGCGAAAGCACCGGTCCGTCGAGTTCCAGCGTGGGAATGCGGATCGTGTGGTTCAGCAGCGGCAGGGGGTTGAGCGAGAAGGTCAGCTGCCTGATCTGTGCCAGGTGCGGGCCCGATTGACCCCAATCGGCATTGCCCAGGGTGATGTCCTGCGCTTTCAGCCGGGGCCACGGCACCCAGCGCCGCCAGCCGGTTTCTGCCTCGGGGCTGTCCCATTGCAGCACCAGGTCGCCGTTGATGGCGAACGGGCGGCCGGTCGCTTCGCCGACGCGTTGATTGATCCACGGCCTGGCGCGGTTCCAGTCGAAGTTCAGGGCCACCACGAAGCAGATGGCGACCAGGACCGACAGGAGAAGCAGGGTCCAACCCGCAATGCGGGGGAACATCGATTTCATTCAGACTCCCTTGAGACGGCGTTGGCGTGAGGCAGCCATGCCGTGCACTGTACCTTTCGCAGCGCCGCGTGGCTGCGAGGGGCGCCAGCGGGGTCTAGCGCAGCACCAGCACTGGAACGTGCGAATGCGTCAGCACGTGCAGCGTCTCGCTGCCCATCAAGAGCCGCGCAAAGCTGCGGCGTCCGTGCGAGGCCATCACGATCAGGTCGCATTGCTGGTTCTTGGCCGTGGCGATGATCGACTCGGCCACGTGGTTCGACTTCATGACGATGGCCTGCGCGCTGCGAACCCCCTTGGCGGCGGCGGCGCTGCGAACCGCGTCGACCAGCCGCTGGCCGCTCTGGTCGGCCTGTTCCTGCGAGGCTTCGATCTCGCGCTGGTCCAGCATCATGGAGCCTTCGAAGTAGCCGTAGGGCTGGACCGGCACGACGTTGACGCCGACCAGTTCGGCCTGGGTCAGCACGGCGAGGTCGATGGCGGTTGCAACCGCCTTTTCGGAGAGCGACGAGCCATCGGTGGCGACAAGGATGCGCTTGTACATGGCCGACTCCTTGGCCCCCGGCACTGCGGGTGCCTTCGCATCCAGTCTAGGCACGGGGCGACGGCCCTTCAAGCAAAGCAGCTTGGCTGCGGCCTCTAATCGCGCGCACTCCCGCAAGCGCGCGGCCTGGCCCGTCGAGACCGGATGAACGGGCTGTGCGGGTGGCTCAGCCGAGGTCGAGCTTCCTGTGCTCGCCGAGCGATGGGGGCTGGTCGCCGCCGATCGCGGCCCTGGCCATCTTCAGCAGCTGGACCATCTTGCTTTCCTTCACGTCCCAGTATTCGGCGCCGACGATCTCGACGGCGAGCAGGGCCAGGTTCGGGTCGGCCGCGCCGCCCGGGAACCAGGCCTTGGCGGCGCTGTTGAAAAGCGATTCCTTCCGCGCCTGGTCTTCCTGGATCAGGGCGCGGCCGGTCACCGACACATAGCTGTCGGCATCGGTGTTGGCGTAGGCCACGTTCACGCTGGGATCGTTCGCCACGTGGCGCGCGATGTCGCCATCCCTCGGAACGAAGAAGTAGAGCGTGGAGCCTTCCTCGAGGTTCTTGCTCTGCGTGGTCAGCGGATGGCTGTGCAGTTGGCCGTCGTCGTGGCGATGGGTCAGCATGCCGTAGCGGGTGTCCTTGATCAGGTCCCAGAGCTTGGCGTGTTCGTCGGTGGTGGTCATGGGTGCTCTCGGCGTTTTCGCGCGTGGTTCGGTAAATCGGAGAGGCCACCGTAGGTGGCCATCGGCCGGCGCCATGAGGAAGTTGGGCGCGTGCGCGTGTCATCCGATGCCGACGCCAACGCGCGGCAGGTGCAGATGCAGTACGGCCCGGCTGCGACGCCGGGCGTGGATTCAGGCAGCCGTGAGCATGCCGCGCGTTTCGATGAAGGCCACCACCTCGGCCAGGCCCGCAAGCGTCTTGAGGTTGGTCATCACGTAGGGGCGCTGGCGGCGCATGCGCTGCGTGTCCTGCTCCATGACGTCGAGGTTGGCGCCGACGTAGGGGGCGAGGTCGGTCTTGTTGATGATGAACAGGTCGCTCTTGGTGATGCCGGGTCCGCCCTTGCGTGGAATCTTCTCGCCGGCGGCCACGTCGATCACGTAGATGGTCAGGTCGGACAGCTCGGGGCTGAAGGTGGCCGCGAGGTTGTCTCCGCCCGATTCGACGAACACCACGTCGGCATCGGGAAAGTCCTCGAGCATGCGGTCGATGGCCTCGAGGTTGATCGAGGCGTCTTCGCGGATGGCGGTGTGCGGGCAGCCGCCGGTCTCCACGCCCATGATGCGCTCGGCCGGCAATGCGCCAGCCACGGTCAGCAGGCGCTGGTCTTCCTTGGTGTAGATGTCGTTGGTGATGGCGACCAGGTCGTACTTGTCGCGCATCGCCTTGCAGAGCATTTCGAGCAGCGTGGTCTTGCCCGAGCCGACCGGTCCGCCGATGCCGACGCGAAGGGGCGGCAATTTCTTGGTGCGATGGGGAATATGGTGCAGTGCGGAGGTCATGGGCGTTGTCCGGTTCGATCAGCTTCTGAAGAGGCGCGAGTATTGTGTTTCATGGCGTGCCGACAACACGGCCAGGAGGGGCGCAAAGGCTTGGCGCTCATCGTCGCCGAGGGCCATCGCGCGCTCGACGGCGGCGGGAATTTCATTCGCGAGCCGCGCCAGGATGCGCTGGCCCGCGCTCTGTCCGAGCGGCACGGCCTTGACCGCGGCGGCCACCATGTTCTCGGCCCAGCCGAAGGCGAAGGCCAGGCAGCCGTCGGTGGTCGTGGCGCCGGTGCGGCTCAGCGCGAAGGCGAAGGCAACGGGGTAGCTTGCGGGCAGGTCCGCAAAGACCTCCGCCGTGTCGGTGTGATGCAGCTTGAGCCACTCGACGAACGAGCGGCCCATCTGCTCGGTCTGAAGGAAGAACTCGGCCGATTCGCGCGTGGCGAGAACCCATTGGTTGAGCGCGCGGATGCGCTCGGCGTCGCCGGCGCGCCAGGCGGGTATGGCTTGCGCGACCAGTGCAAGGTCGCCGCGCGCGAAGCCCAGATGCAACTGGTCGGACAGCCATTCGATGGCCTTCGATTCCGAGTCGATGCCGGCCCATTCGACTGCGGCTTCGACGCCTTCCGAATAGGAGAAGCCGCCGACGGGCAGGGCGGGGGATGCCAGCCAGATGAGCTGCAGGAGGCTGTGGGCGTCGGGCATGTCAGCTTTCTGGGTGCTGCAGTTCAGGGCGCGTCTCAGTGAGAGTGGCCGTGATGGTCATGCTCGTCCAGAAGCTCCGGCGCGAGCACAAGCGGCCTCGGCCCCTTGTCGTTGCCATGCGATTGAGCATGGTCATGACTGTGCCCACCGCCATGCGAATGCTCGTGCGACCCGTAGGCGCCGCCCTCCGGCTCGAAGGCTTCCTCGACGGCCACCACGATCAGGTGCATGGAGC
Source organism: Variovorax sp. OAS795 (assembly GCF_040546685.1). Classification (NCBI taxonomy): domain Bacteria; kingdom Pseudomonadati; phylum Pseudomonadota; class Betaproteobacteria; order Burkholderiales; family Comamonadaceae; genus Variovorax; species Variovorax sp. OAS795. The sequence continues at coordinate 4,870,898 of NZ_JBEPOH010000001.1, read as the reverse complement.
GCAGCATGTCGGCCAGCACATGGTCGGGCTCGATCTTCAGGTGGTCGGGCTTGAGTTCGATCGGCACATGCCGGTTGCCCAGGTGATAGGCCGCCCGCGTCAAGTCGAAGGGCGTGCCATGGGCCGTGCAATGCGTGATGCGCAGCACCGGCTGCGGCGCCGCAATGACGCGGACCAGCGAGCCGTCTTCGGCCACCAGCACGTCACCGCCGCGCACCGCGGTGCCGCGCGGCAGGAACACACCGATCTGCCGGCCCTGCGAGTCGGTGACGTCGAAACGGCTTTTCTGGCGCACGTCCCAGTCCAGTTCGATGGTGGCGGCGCGCTTCCGCAGCACGGGCGCAAGGCCGCGGCCCTGGGGCATGAGTTTGTTGGCGGTGAGCATGGGAACTTGCTTTCAGCGGGAAGACGTCGTTAATATAACGTCTGTTATAACTTTGGAGCCCTGTATGCCGGCACTCAAATTGACCCAGATCGGCAACTCCGTCGGGGTGATTCTTCCCAAGGAAGTGCTGGCGCGGCTCAAGGTGGAAAAGGGCGATACGCTGTTCCTGACTGAGGCTGCCAATGGCGTCACCCTCACGCCGTACGACCCCGACGTCGAAGAACAGCTGAAGCTGGGCCGCGAATTCATGCGTGAGTTCCGCGATACCTTCCACCAGCTCGCCAAATGAGCGCCTGGCGCTGGATCGACGGGCGCACCCTGATCCTGTTGCATGACGAAAGCCTTGCCGAGCATGGCGGGGCCTCGGGCCTTCGCGATGAAACGATGCTGCAGTCCGCGCTGTCGCGCCCGCTCCACCTTGTGAACTACGGATCGCCCGACGTGGCTGATCTCGCGGCGGCCTACGGTGTGGGCCTGGCCAAGAACCATCCGTTCGTCGATGGCAACAAGCGCGCAGCATTCCTGTCCGTCGGTCTGTTCCTTGCCCTCAACGGCCAGCGGTTGGTGGCGACGCAGGCCGAGGCCACGCTGGTGATGTTCGACGTGGCCGCCAGCGCCATGGACGAAAAGGGCTTTGCCACCTGGATCCGTGGCCACATGGCAGCTCGTTCGGCCTGAGGCCCGCAGCATCTAGAACAGGAAATACCGCTGCGTCAGCGGCAGCTGCACCGCGGGATCGCAGGTCAGCAGATGCCCGTCGGCGCGCACCGCATAGGTCTGCGCATCGATCTCCATCTTCGGCGTGTAGCTGTTGTGGATCAGGTCCTTCTTGCGCACGTTGCGGATGTTCTTCACCGCGCTGAGGTGCTTGGCGAGGCCGTAGCGCTCCTTGATGCCCGCGGCCAGCCCGGCCTGGGAGACGAAGGTGAGCGAGCTCTTGGCCAGCGAACCGCCATAGCTGCCGAACATGGGCCTGTAGTGCACCGGCTGCGGCGTGGGGATCGATGCGTTGGGGTCGCCCATGGCCGCCATGGCGATGGTGCCGCCCTTGATGAGGGTGAAGGGCTTCACGCCGAAGAAGGCGGGTTTCCAGATCACGATGTCGGCCCACTTGCCGACCTCGAGCGAGCCCACCTCGTGTGCGATGCCGTGCGCGATGGCGGGGTTGATCGTGTATTTGGCCACGTAGCGCCGGGCGCGAAAGTTGTCGTTGCGCTCGTTGCTGTCCACCGAGCCTGCACCCGCGCCGGGCGCGGGTGGCAGCCAGCCGCGCTGCAGCTTCATCTTGTGCGCGGTCTGCCAGCAGCGCAGCACCACTTCGCCGACGCGGCCCATGGCCTGGCTGTCGGAGCTGAACATGCTGATGGCGCCCAGGTCGTGCAGCACGTCTTCGGCGGCAATGGTTTCCTTGCGGATGCGCGACTCGGCGAAGGCCAGGTCCTCGGCAATGCCGGCATCCAGGTGGTGGCACACCATGAGCATGTCGACGTGCTCGTCGAGCGTGTTCACTGTGTAGGGCATGGTGGGGTTGGTGGAAGAGGGCAGGAAGTTCTCCTCGCCCACCACGCGCAGGATGTCGGGTGCGTGCCCGCCGCCCGCGCCTTCGGTGTGGAAGGCGCAGATCGAGCGGCCGCCCACGGCGGCGATGGTGTTCTCGACGAAGCCCGATTCGTTGAGCGTGTCGCTGTGGATCGCCACCTGGGTGTCGGTGGCGTCGGCCACGTCCAGGCAGTTGCTGATGGCAGAGGGCGTGGTGCCCCAGTCTTCGTGCAGCTTCAGGCCGATGACGCCCGCTTCGATCTGCTCGTGGAGGGCGTCGGGCAGGCTGGCGTTGCCCTTGCCGAGGAAGCCGAGGTTCATGGGGAACGCGTCGGCCGCCTGCAGCATGCGTTCGATGTGCCAGGGGCCGGGCGTGGCGGTGGTCGCGAAGGTGCCTGTGGCAGGCCCGGTGCCGCCGCCGAGCATGGTGGTCACGCCCGACGCCAACGCTTCCTCGATCTGCTGCGGGCAGATGAAGTGGATGTGGCTGTCGATCCCGCCGGCGGTGACGATGTTGCCCTCGCAGCTGATGATCTCGGTGCCCGGGCCGATGACGATGTCCACGCCCGGCTGCACGTCGGGGTTGCCGGCCTTGCCGATGGCGGCGATGCGGCCGCACTTCAGGCCGATGTCGGCCTTCACGATGCCCCAGTGGTCGAGGATCAGGGCGTTGGTCAGCACGGTGTCGACAGCGCCGCCGGCGGTGGGGCCGCTGGCCTTGCCGTCGCGCGTGCGCTGCGACTGCGCCATGCCGTCGCGGATCGTCTTGCCGCCGCCGAATTTCACTTCTTCGCCATAGCCGCCGGCGCGCAGCGTGTAGTCGGCTTCGACCTCGATCACGAGGTCGGTGTCGGCAAGGCGGACCCGGTCGCCCACGGTGGGGCCGAAGATTTCGGCGTAGGCACGCCTTCCGATCGTTGCCATGGGTTAGAGCTTTCCCTGGATGAGGCCGCGAAAGCCATAGACGACGCGGTCGCCCGAAAAGTCGACCAGCTCGACCGTGCGCTGCTGGCCCGGCTCGAAGCGCACCGCGGCGCCCGAGGCAATGTTGAGCCGCATGCCGCGCGCGGCCTCGCGGTCGAAGCCGAGCGCGCCGTTGGTCTCGGCAAAGTGATAGTGCGAGCCGACCTGGATCGGCCGGTCAGCGGTGTTCTGCACCACCAGGGTGAGGGTGCGGCGGCCGGGGTTGAGCGTGTGCTCGCCCTCGTCGGTGAAAAGCTCGCCGGGGATCATCAGGCGGCCTGGGAGAGCAGCGTGGCACCCAGCGCCACCACCGCGGCGCCCGCCACGCGCGGCAGCCAGGCATTCGCATGGCGCAGCGCCCATCCCGCTGCAATGCCAGCGAGGTGAAGCAGCACGGTGGCCGCGACCATGCCGGCCAGCGTCAGCGCCGCACCCTGCGCGTGCACGAGTTCATGACCGTGGGCCAGGCCATGGAAGACGGCGAACAGGCCCGCCACTGCCGCGGCCGCGGCCGCCGGCAGGTGGATGCGCGCGGCCACGAGCAGGCCCAGCACCAGCAGCGAGGCAGCAATCATCGGTTCGACCGCCGGCAACTGCACGCCTGCGAGGCCCATCAGCGCGCCCGCGAGCAGCATGCCGGCAAAGGCCAGCGGCGCCCACAGCAGATCGGGCCAGGCGCGGCGCGCGGCCAGCGCGCTCCAGAGGCCGACCGCGACCATGGCCGCCAGGTGGTCGGCGCCGGTGAGCGGGTGCATGAAGCCGGCCGCGAAGCCGTGGTGCATGCCGGCGTCCGCGCCGGTATGGGCGGCGGCGGCGAACGGCAGCAGCAGGGCGGCAAGGGCAAGGGTCTTGGAAGCGTTGTGGCGCATGGCAGGTCTTTCTTGTTCTGGCGGGGGAGTCAGACGATGGGCTGGTGGACGGTGACCAGCTTGGTGCCGTCGGGGAAGGTGGCTTCCACCTGGATGTCGGGGATCATCTCGGCGATGCCGTCCATCACGTCGGCGCGGGTGAGCACCGTGCGGCCTTCGCTCATGAGCGCTGCAACGCTCTTGCCGTCGCGCGCGCCCTCCATCACGGCGGCCGAGATCAGGGCCACGGCTTCGGGGTAGTTGAGCTTCAGGCCCCGGGCCTTGCGGCGCTCGGCCAGCAATGCTGCAGTGAAGATCAGCAGCTTGTCTTTTTCGCGCGGGGTCAGTTCCATGGGGGCGGCATCGGATGGCGGAGGTCGGCCATTATTGGGCAGGCTTGGGCTTTGCAACAGTCGTGCCGGTGTTCGCCAAACGACGTATGGATGGCACGAAAGATGCACCGAAACGGTGTGAATCCCGCCGAGACACCCCCCACCACCGATGACGCGCCGCAACGCATCGTCAAGGTCCGGCGCGACTACAACAGCTGGGTGGCGAGCGAGACGCTCGAGGACTACGCCCTGCGCTACACCCCGCAGCGCTTTCGCAAGTGGTCCGAATGGCGGGTGGCCAACACGGCGTTCGGTGCGGCGTCGTTCCTCATCCTGGAGGCGGTCGGCGCCACGCTGCTGGTGCAGTACGGCTTCGCCAATGCGTTCTGGGCCATCGTGGCCACGGGCCTCATCATCTTCCTGGCGGGCCTGCCGATCAGCGTGTATGCCGCGCGCTACGGCGTCGACATGGACCTGCTCACGCGCGGCGCGGGCTTCGGCTACATCGGCTCCACGCTCACCTCGCTGATCTACGCGTCGTTCACCTTCATCTTCTTTGCGCTCGAGGCGGCGGTGATGGCCTATGCGCTCGAACTGGCGCTGGGCGTGCCGCCGGTCTGGGGCTACCTGGTGTGCGCGCTGGTGGTGATCCCGCTGGTCACCCATGGCGTGTCGGCCATCAGCAGGCTCCAGCTCTGGACGCAGCCGCTCTGGCTGGTGATGCTGGTGGTGCCTTTTGTCTTCGTGCTGGTGCGCGATCCTGGTGCATTCGCGGGCATCGTGCACTACAACGGGTCGAAAGCCAGCACCAAGGGTTTCGATCTGCACCTCTTTGGCGCTGCGCTGACCGTCGGCATTGCATTGATCACCCAGATGGGGGAACAGGCCGACTACCTGCGCTTCATGCCGGCGCGCACGGCGGGGAGCGCCCGGCGCTGGTGGGCCGGCGTGCTGGCAGGCGGGCCCGGCTGGGTGCTGCTGGGCGTGCTCAAGATGCTGGGCGGCGCGCTCCTGGCCTACCTTGCGATCACGCACATGGTGCCGGTCGAGCGTGCGGTCGACCCGAACCAGATGTATCTCGCGGCCTACGAGTACGTGTTTCCCAACTATGGCTGGGCCGTGGCCGCTACCGCGCTCTTCGTCGTGATCTCGCAGCTCAAGATCAACGTGACCAACGCCTACGCGGGCTCGCTGGCCTGGAGCAATTTCTTCTCGCGCGTGGCCCACAGCCATCCGGGGCGGGTGGTGTGGGTGGTGTTCAACGCGCTCATCGCCTTCATGCTGATGGAGATGAACGTGTTCGAGGCGCTGGGCGACGTGCTCGGCCTGTTCGCCAACATCGCCATCGCCTGGATGATGGCGGTGGTGGCCGACCTGGTCATCAACAAGCCGCTGGGCCTTTCGCCGCCGGGCATCGAGTTCAAGCGGGCGCACCTGTGGGACATCAATCCGGTGGGGGTCGGTGCGATGGCACTGGCCTCGCTGTTGTCGATCACCGCCCACCTGGGCCTCTTCGGGCCGCTGGCGCAGGCTTTCTCGGCGCTGATCGCGCTCGGCACGGCGCTGGTGGTCTCGCCGCTGCTGGCTTGGGCCACCGGCGGCAAGTACTACCTCGCGCGAGGCACGGCGGCCCATGGCGCGGTCGCGTTTGCGCCGGCTGCGGGCGGGCGCGCGGTCCGCTGGGCGCGCGTCGAGAACGACGCGGACGGGCGCGGCGCCGAGGGCAGCTACCAGCGCCTCAAGGTGCAGCACTGCGTGATCTGCGAGCGCGAGTACGAAGGGCCGGACATGGCCCATTGCCCGGCCTACCAGGGTGCGATCTGCTCCCTGTGCTGCACGCTCGATGCGCGCTGCGGCGACCTGTGCAAGCCGCATGCGAGCCTGTCGGCGCAATGGTCGTCGGTGCTGCGCTGGCTGCTGCCGCGCTTCAGCTGGCGCTATCTGGACACCGGGCTGGGGCACTTCCTGCTGCTGATGCTGATCATCGTGCCGGTGCTGGCGGTGGTGTTCGGCGTGCTCTACCAGCAGGAGCTGCGCGCCATGGCCGACAGCGTGCTGCAGATGGCGTCGCAGTCGGAACTGGCCGAAGCCCTGGCGAATGCCCAGCAGTCTGCGTTGCGCTCGGGCTTTCTCAAGGCCTACATGGCGCTGCTGGTGATCGCCGGCGTGGTGGCCTGGTGGCTGGTGCTGGCGCACCAGAGCCGCCGGGTCGCGCAAGAGGAATCGAACCGCCAGACGCACCTGCTGATGCGCGAGATCGAGCTGCACCGCGCGACCGACCGGGCGCTGCAGTCGGCCAAGCAGACGGCGGAAGAAGCGCGCGAGGTGGCCGAGCAGGCCAAGCTCGCAGCCGACCTGGCGCGCCGTGCCGCCGACCAGGCCAACCAGGCCAAGAGCCGCTATATCAGCGCCATCAGCCACGAGCTGCGCACCCCGCTCAACAGCATCCTGGGCTATGCGCAGCTCATGGGCGAAGACCATTCGGTGCCGCCGCACCGCCAGCAGGCGGTGGCGGTGATCAAGCGCGGCGGCGAGCACCTGCTGTCGCTCATCGAAGGCACGCTGGCCATTGCGCACATCGAAGCCGGCAAGCTCACGCTCCATGCCAGGCCCATGCGCTTTGCCGATACCCTGCGCGAACTGGCCGACATGTTCGAGCTGCAGGCGGCCGAGAAGGGACTGCGCTTCCGCTTCGAGACGACCGGCAGCTTGCCCGAGGTGGTGCGCGCCGACGAGAAGCGCGTGTGCCAGATCCTCATCAACCTGCTGGGCAACGCCATCAAGTTCACCGGCGCGGGCGAGGTGACGCTGCGGCTGTCGTATGCGCGGGAGTTCGCGTCGGTCGAGATCGAGGACACCGGGCCCGGCATGACGGCCGCGGACATCGAGCGCATCTTCGAGCCCTTTGCGCGCGGCCATTCGGCGGCGGCTTCCACGCCCGGCGCCGGGCTGGGCCTCACCATCGCCAAGATGCTGACCGACCTGATGGGCGGCGAGATGAAGGTGCGCAGCACGCCGGGAGAAGGCTCGCTGTTCTGCGTGCGGCTCTTCCTGCCGCGCGTGCACGATGCGGCGGTTGCCGCAGGCCGGCCGGTTCCAATGCAGCGCCCGCGGCGCGGCTACGAAGGCCCGCGCCGGCGGCTGCTGGTGGTCGACAACGAGGAGGCCGACCGCGACCTGCTCGGCCATGTCCTGGCGCCGCTCGGCTTCGAGCTGCGCACCGCCGCCAGCGGGCATGACGCCCTCGACCTGATCGCGGCCGGCTACCGGCCCGACGCGGTGTTCGTCGACCTTGCCATGCCCGGCATCGACGGCTGGGAGACGATCCGGCGCGCGCGCAAGCTCGGGCTGGCCGATGCATCGGTCGCCATCGTGTCGGCCAACGCCTTCGACAAGGGCCTGGACAACGACGCCGGCATTGCGCCGGAAGACTTCTTCGTCAAGCCGGTGCGCCACACGGAGTTGCTCGACTGGCTCGAACGCCGCCTCGGCCTGCGGTGGACGGACACTGCGGCCAAGCCCGCGCCCGCCGCCTTGCCGCGCGCCATGCTTGCGCCTGCGGTGTCGCGGCTGCGCGCGCTGGACGAAGCGGTGAGCCTGGGCTATTTTCGCGGCATCATGAACCAGCTCGACGAGATCGATGCCGAACAACCCGAATGCGCGGCATGGACCGAGGCGCAGCGCGTGCTCGCGCGCCAGTTCCAGTTCGAGGCCATGGGCCGGGCGCTGGCCGCCGCGGTGAGCGCGGCCTGAAGAACAAGGCCCCCATGGAAACCACTCCGCTCGCAAGAACGCTGCGCGAACAGGGCGCCAACAGTGACCTGGTGCTGATCGTCGACGACGTGCCCGACAACCTCGCGGTGCTGCACGACGCGCTCGACGAGTCGGGCTACACCGTGCTCATCGCCACCAGCGGCGAGCAGGCGCTGCAGCGCGCCGCGCAGGCGCGCCCCGACATCGTGCTGCTCGACGCGATGATGCCGGGCATCGACGGCTTCGAGGTGGCGCGCCGCCTCAAGGCCGATGCCGCGACGGCGCACATTCCCATCGTCTTCATGACCGGGCTCACTGAAACCGAGCACCTGGTGGCCGCACTGGAAGCTGGCGGCGTCGACTACGTCACCAAGCCGATCAAACCGAAGGAAGTGCTGGCCCGCATGAACGTGCACCTGCAGGGTGCCCGCCGCGCCCGGCAGGATGCGCGGCAGGCCGGCCAGGCGCGCAATGCGCTCGACGCCTTCGGCTACGCCAGCATCACCGTGCGCCTGCCCGAGGGCCGGTTGATCTGGCAGACGGCGCTGGCGCGCGACCTGCTGCAGCGCTACTGCGACACCCGCGCCCCCGAGACGCCGCCGGCGGTGCTCGAATGGCTGCGGCGCCATGCCCCCGATGCGCGGCAGCAGGGCATCGAGCCGCCGGCGCTTTCCATCGTGCGGCCGAGCGTGGGGGGCACGCCGAGCGCCGCCGGGCCGCCCCAAGGCGAGAGCGGCCCCCTCGGGGGGCAGCGAGGACACGCAGTGCCGAGCGTGGGGGCCACGCCAACCGCGAGCAGCCTCAGCCTGCGCCTGCACCGCCAGACCGGCCAGGACGACGATGGCGACGAATGGATGATCGTCATGCGCGAGGTGTCCGACACGGCGGTGATCGAGGCCATGAGCCTGAGCCTGAAACTCACGGCGCGCGAGGCCGAGGTGCTCTACTGGGTGGTGAAGGGCAAGACCAACAAGGACATCGGCGAAATCCTCGGCAGCAGCCCCGCCACGGCCAAGAAGCACCTCGAGCGCGTGTACGTCAAGCTCGGCGTCGAAACCCGCACGGCTGCGGCGGGGGTGGCCATCAAGCGCATCCGCGAGCTGCAGCCGCAATTCGAGATCTGAGAGGGCCGGCCGTCCATAGAATCGCCGGGTCCTCGGGGGATGCTGGCGATGAACGACAACAAGCGCAGAACAACGATTCGATGGCCGCGAACCGCGTGGCTGCTGGCGGCCACCTGCGTTTTTGCAAACGCGGCGCGGGCTGGCGGCCATTTCGACGTCGACGATGCCGGGACGCTCGATCCGGGCCAGTGCCAGTACGAAGCCTGGTGGGGGCGCACCGGCCCGGAACCGGTGAAAGTGCTGCATGTCGGCCCGTCGTGCCGTGTGGGCCCGTTCGAACTGGGGCTGAGCCTCGACCGGCTTTCCGTAGGCGGCGTGCGCTCGATCGTCGGGGGCCCGCAACTCAAATGGAACTTCCTGGGCCCGGCCGCGGATGCGCCGCTGAGTGCGGCGCTGTCGCTCGGCGCCGCTTTCGACCTGACGCGCGGCGGCCGTGCAGGCGGGCAGTTCGTGTTGCCGGTCACCTGGCGTCCGGCCGGTAGCCTGCAGATCCATGCCAACCTCGGCGCCGACTGGGCCACGGGCACCGGCGTCCGGACGGGGCGTGGCGGGCTGGCTGCGGAGTGGGCGCTGGATGACAAGCTTTCCTTGATTGCGGAACGCAGCCGCGCCTCGGGTCTCTGGACGTCGCGCGTGGGCGGGCGCTTCAGCCTCACGCCGCTGATCAGCGTGGACGTCAGCGCCTCTATCGCCGGGCCGCAGCGCGTGCGCGGCTTCGTCGTGGGGCTGAACCACGAGTTTTCCTGGCGGTAGTCCTTCGGGGGAAGCGCGGTCAGCGCCCGGATTGCACCTTGATCCGGATCGTGTTGACGTCCCAGCCCTGGCTGCGCAGCCGCGTGACCAGCATCGGCGACAGCTGGCGCAGCTTGGCGGCGGCGGCGCTGCCGTTGACCAGGAGGCACCATACGTCCCCTTCGGCCGGCCCGGCCTGGACGGCCGGGCGCATGGCGGGCGGAATCAGCCCCTCGACCGCCCGCAGTCGCTCGCTGGCGTCGCGGGCCCGCGCAATCAGGCTCGCCAGGGTGGGCGAACCTTCGGCGGCCTGCTGCAGCGTGAACGGGGGGACGGAGCGGCGATTCATGGGTAATCCGGGGGATGGAACAAGACAGCTAAAATGCCCGGTTTGCCGACGCTTGCGCCGGCAGATCGGTCTGGAGCCGCTTGCTTTCGAGGCTTGCATTCGAAGAAGGCGCGCCCAACTGCTTTCACCATATCTTAGGGAATCCGGTCGCAGTGCCTGTCGTGTCAGGCGCCCGCCCATCTCCACGCCAATGGCAACCAACTTCCTGACCCAGATTTTCGGCAGTCGCAACGATCGGCTCCTCAAGCAGTATCGCAAGACGGTGGAGCGCATCAATGCGCTCGAACCCGAATTCGAGAAGCTCACCGACGACGGGCTGCGCGCCAAGACAGAGGAGTTCAAGGGCCGCATCGCCAAGGGCGAGACCCTCGACGACCTGTTGCCGGAAGCATTCGCCACCGTGCGCGAAGGCTCCAAGCGCGTCATGAAGATGCGCCATTTCGACGTCCAGTTGCTCGGCGGCATGGCGCTGCACAACGGAAAGATCGCCGAAATGCGCACCGGCGAGGGCAAGACCCTGACCGCGACGCTGCCGGTCTACCTGAACGCGCTCTCGGGCAACGGCGTGCACGTGGTCACCGTGAACGACTACCTCGCCAACCGCGACGCGCAGTGGATGGGGCGCTTGTACAACTTCCTGGGGCTGTCTGTGGGCATCAACCTGCCGCAGATGCCGCGGGAAGAAAAGCAGCAGGCCTACGGCAGCGACATCACCTACGGCACCAACAACGAGTACGGCTTCGACTACCTGCGCGACAACATGGTGTACGAGCCCGGCGACCGGGTTCAGCGCCGCCTGAACTACGCCATCGTCGACGAGGTGGACTCCATCCTGATCGACGAGGCCCGCACGCCGCTGATCATCAGCGGCCAGGCTGAAGACCACACCGACCTGTACCTCGCCATCAACAAGGTGGTGCCTCTCTTGACCAAGCAGGAGGGCGAGGCCGACCCGCGCACGGGCGAAGGCGTCACGGTGCCGGGCGATTTCACGGTCGACGAAAAGACCCACCAGGTGTTCCTGACCGAGGACGGCCACGAGAAGGCCGAGCAGCTCTTGAGCGAATTCAAGCTGCTGCCCGAAGGCGCTTCGCTCTACGACCCGGCCAACATCACGCTGATGCACCACCTGAACGCGGCGCTGCGTGCACGGCACTTGTACCACCGCGACCAGCATTACGTGGTGCAGCAGGGCGAAGTCGTCATCGTCGACGAATTCACCGGCCGCCTGATGACCGGCCGCCGCTGGAGCGACGGCCTGCACCAGGCCGTCGAAGCCAAGGAAGGCGTGCAGATCCAGGCCGAGAACCAGACGCTCGCCTCGATCACCTTCCAGAACTACTTCCGCCTGTACAACAAGCTGGCCGGCATGACCGGCACGGCCGACACCGAGGCCTACGAGTTCCAGGAAATCTACGGTCTCGAGACCGTCATCATCCCGCCGAACCGCGTCAGCAAGCGCGACGACCAGCTCGACCGGGTCTACAAGACCACGCGCGAAAAGTACGAGGCGGCGATCCAGGACATCCGCGAGTGCTACGAGCGCGGCCAGCCCGTGCTGGTGGGCACCTCGTCGATCGAAAACTCCGAGATCATCGACGGCCTGCTCACCCAGGCGGGCCTGCCGCACCAGGTGCTCAACGCCAAGCAGCATGCGCGCGAAGCCGACATCGTGGCGCAGGCCGGCCGCGCCAAGATGATCACCATCGCGACCAACATGGCCGGCCGCGGGACCGACATCGTGCTGGGTGGCAACATCGAGAAGATGATCGAGGCCATCGAGAACGACGAAGGCCGGGACGCAGCCGCCAAAGAAGCCGACATCGCGCACGTGCGCGCCGAATGGACCAAGGACCACGAGTTCGTGAAGTCGCTCGGTGGCCTGCGGATCATCGCGACCGAGCGCCACGAGTCGCGCCGCATCGACAACCAGCTGCGCGGCCGTTCGGGCCGCCAGGGCGACCCGGGCTCCTCGCGCTTCTACCTGAGCCTGGACGATCCGCTGATGCGCATCTTCGCGGGCGACCGCGTGAAGGCGATCATGGACCGCCTCAAGATGCCCGACGGCGAAGCCATCGAAGCCGGTATCGTCACGCGCAGCATCGAGAGCGCGCAGCGCAAGGTCGAGGCGCGCAACTTCGACATCCGCAAGCAGCTGCTCGAGTACGACGACGTGTCGAACGACCAGCGCAAGGTGATCTACCAGCAGCGCAACGACATCCTCGACGCGGCCGATCTCACGGCGCAGATCGCGGCGCTGCGCGAAGGCTGCTTCACCGACCTGGTGCGGCAATACGTGCCGTCCGAATCGGTCGAGGAACAGTGGGACCTCGATGCCCTGGAGAAGTCGCTCTTCAACGAGTGGGGCATCGACATGCCGCTCAAGAAGGAAATCGAGGCGGCCGAGGCCGTGAGCGACGAGGACATCGTCGAGAAGGTGGTCAATGCCGCCAACGACAACTTCGGCGCCAAGGTGGCGCTGATCGGCCAGGAAAACTTCACCCAGTTCGAGCGCATGGTGCTGCTGCAGAGCATCGACACGCACTGGCGCGAGCACCTGGCCTCGCTCGACTACCTGCGCCAGGGCATCCACCTGCGCGGCTATGCGCAGAAGCAGCCCAAGCAGGAATACAAGCGCGAAGCCTTCGAGCTCTTCGGCCAGCTGCTCGACTCGGTCAAGAACGAAGTCACGCGCCAGCTCATGACGGTGCGCGTGCAATCGGGCGAACAGTTCGAAGAGGCCGCGGAAGCACTCGAGAGCCGCGGCGAGAACGTCTCCAACATCACCTACAGCGCGCCGACCGAGACCGGCGAAGTCGAGGTTCGCCTGGACGAGGAAAACCAGCGCCGCATCGCGGCCGCGGGCATGGGGCTCGGCACGCTCAGCGCCGAAGCCGCAGCGTTCGCGCGTGTCGGCCGCAACGACCCGTGCCCGTGCGGCAGCGGCAAGAAATACAAGCACTGCCACGGCAAGCTCAGCTGACCCAGAAACTTCCGAAGAGAAATAACCGCCATGCCCGTGAACCTGTCCGCTCCTGATCCTGCCGCCTTGTTCGCGGTGCCCGGCGTCCGCATCGGCGTGGCCGAAGCGGGCGTGCGCAAGGCCAACCGCAAGGACCTGACCGTCGTTCTGATCGACGAGGGTTCGGCGGTCGGCGGCGTGTTCACCCAGAACCGCTTCTGCGCCGCGCCGGTGCAGGTCTGCCGCGACCATCTGGCCGCCAACTACGGCATTCGCGCGATGGTGATCAACACCGGCAACGCCAACGCCGGCACGGGCGAAGACGGCCTGATGCGCACGCGCTCCACCTGCATCGCGCTCGCGCGCCACCTGGAAATCGCGCCGGAGCAGATCCTGCCGTTCTCCACCGGCGTGATCATGGAGCCGCTGCCGGTGGACCGCATCGAGGCCGGCTTGCCCGCCGCGCTGGCCGATGCGTCGGAGAACCACTGGGCACGTGCCGCCGAGGGCATCATGACCACCGACACGATCCCGAAGGCTTTCAGCCAGCAGGCCGAGGTCGGCGGCGCCACCGTCACCATCACCGGCATCAGCAAGGGCGCGGGGATGATCCGCCCCAACATGGCGACCATGCTGGGCTTCATGGCCACCGACGCCAAAGTCGATCCTGCGCTGATCCAGCCGCTGGCCAAGCTGCTGGCCGATGCTTCGTTCAACCGCGTGACGATCGACGGCGACACATCCACCAACGATTCCTTCGTGGTCATCGCGACGCAGAAGGCGGCGCACGCCCCCATCACCTCTCTGGACTCGGCCGACGGCCAGGCGCTGGTGACCGCGATGCAGAACGTGGCGCGGCAGCTGGCACAGGCCATCGTTCGCGACGGCGAGGGCGCCACCAAGTTCATCACCATCCAGGTCGAAGGCGGCCGCACGGCGGACGAGTGCAAGCAGGTGGCCTACGCCGTCGCGCACTCGCCACTGGTCAAGACCGCGTTCTTCGCCAGCGATCCGAACCTGGGCCGCATCCTGGCGGCGGTGGGCTATGCGGGCATCGCCGATCTGGACCAGACCGGCATCGACCTGTTCCTGGACGACGTGCACGTGGCGGTCAAGGGCGGACGCAATCCCTCGTACCGCGAGGAAGACGGCCAGCGCGTGATGAAGCAGAGCGAGATCACCGTGCGCATCGGCCTGGGCCGCGGCAATGCGAGCGAGACCGTGTGGACCTGCGACCTGAGCCACGAGTACGTGACCATCAACGCCGACTACAGGTCATGATGGCCCCCACGCTCCGCACTTCGTGTCGTCGCTGCCCCCCGAGGGGGCGCTCAACGCCCTTCGGGCGGCCGGGCGGGCGTCGATGAACGAGCAGTTCCAGAAGCTGCTGGAGCGTGCCGAACAGCTGATCGGCCGCATCGAGTCGATCCTGCCGCAGCCGCTTTCGGCGCCGGCCGACTGGAACGCGTCGATCGCCTGGCGCTACCGCCGCCGCAGCTCGGGCCACGGCGTGCTCGAGCCGGTGATGCACGTGGCCGGCATGGCGCTCGATTCGCTGAAGGAAATCGACGTCCAGAAGGAAAAGATCGAGCGCAACACGCGGCAGTTCGTCGAGGGCAAGCCGGCCAACAACGTGCTGCTGACGGGTGCGCGCGGCACCGGCAAGTCGTCGCTCATCCGCGCCTGCCTGCAGGCCTACGCGCCGCAGGGGCTGCGGCTGATCGAGGTCGACAAGGCCGAGCTGACCGACCTGCCCGACATCGTCGAGGTGGTGTCGCAGCGGCCCGAAAAATTCATCGTGTTCAGCGACGACCTGAGCTTCGACGAAGGCGAGCCGGGCTACAAGGCGCTGAAGTCGATCCTGGACGGTTCGATTGCGGCGGCCACGCCCAACGTGCTGATCTACGCGACCAGCAACCGGCGCCACCTGCTGCCGGAATACATGAAGGACAACCTCAGCTACACCCACACCGAAGACGGCGAAGTGCACCCCGGCGAGGTGATCGAGGAGAAGATCTCGCTGTCGGAGCGCTTCGGCCTGTGGGTGAGCTTCTATCCCTTCAGCCAGAACGAGTACCTGGCGATCGTCGCCGAGTGGTTGTCGTCGTTCGGCGTGGATGCCGCGGCCATCGAGGCGGCTCGGCCCGAGGCGCTGGTGTGGGCGCTCGAGCGCGGTTCGCGCAGCGGCCGCGTGGCCTACCAGTTCGCGCGCGACTACGCCGGGCGGGCTTCTGCATGAGCGCACAGCCGCAACCCCAGGATCGCAAGCACACCGAGGTGGCAGTGGGCGTGCTGATTCGCCCGCACGACGATGCCCTGCTGCTGTCGACCCGGCCCGAAGGCAAGGCCTATGCAGGCTACTGGGAATTTCCAGGCGGCAAGATCGAGGCCGGCGAAACGGTGGAAGAGGCCCTGCGCCGTGAACTGCACGAAGAGCTGGGCATCACCATCGCCGCTGCCGAGGTCTGGAAAGTCACCGAGCACGACTATCCGCATGCGCTGGTGCGGCTGCACTGGTGCAAGGTCACGTCCTGGAGCGGCGAATTCGAGATGCGCGAAGGGCAGGCCATGCGCTGGCAGCAGCTGCCGCTCGACGTGGCGCCGGTGCTGCCGGGTGCGCTGCCGGTGCTCGAGTGGCTGACCCAGGAACGCGGGCTGCCTGCGTCGGCGGCGCTGGCGGTTTCGACCCTGGCCTGATGGACAGGGCCGCGCGGTCGGGCGCACGCGCACCGCGGGCCTGAGGCACGGCATGTTGCATCCCAAGTACCGCGCCGACATCGACGGACTGCGTGCCGTGGCGGTGGCTTCGGTGCTGGCCTTCCATGCGTTTCCCGACGCGCTGCCGGGCGGCTTCATCGGCGTCGACATCTTCTTCGTGATCTCGGGTTTCCTGATCACGACGATCATCATGCAGAGCCAGGCGGCGGGCGACTTCAGCTACCGCGACTTCTATGCGCGGCGCATCCGGCGGATCTTTCCTGCGCTGACGCTGGTGCTGCTGGCCACACTCGCCTTCGGCTGGTTCGCGCTCCTGCCCAGGGAGTTCACCGAACTCGGCAAGCAGGCGGCCGGCGGCGCCGCCTTCATCGCCAACTTCATCTTCTGGGGCGAGGCCGGCTATTTCGATACAGCCGCGGAGACAAAGCCGTTGCTGCACCTCTGGTCGCTGGGCATCGAGGAGCAGTTCTACATCGTCTGGCCGCTGCTGCTCGCACTGGCGTGGCGCCGGCGCTGGCCGGTGCTGCGGGTGCTGTGGGCGCTGGCGGTGGTTTCGTTCCTGGTCAATGTGCTGACGATCCATCCCTTTCGCACGGCGGCGTTCTATTCGCCCGCTTCGCGCTTCTGGGAACTGATGGTGGGCGGCATCCTGGCCTGCATGCGCCTGGGGCCTGCCAGGGGGCCGATGCCGGCCTGGCGCAGCCACCTGCAGTCTTGCGTGGGGGTCGGGCTGATCGTGCTGGGGCTCGTCATGACGCGCAGCGACAAGGCGTTTCCGGGCTGGTGGGCGCTGCTGCCCACGCTGGGCGCGGCAAGCTGTATCGCGGCCGGACCCACGGGGGTGCTGAACAGGCATGTGCTCGCCAGCCGTCCGATGGTGTGGATCGGACTCATCAGCTATCCGCTCTATCTGTGGCATTGGCCACTGCTGGTCTACGCACGCATCGTGAACGAAGGCGAACCGTCGCCATGGGTTCGTGCGGCCATGGTGCTGGCGAGCGTGGCGCTGGCCTGGCTCACCTACCGGTTCGTCGAGCGCTTCACGCGGGCGCGCGCGAACCTTGGCATGCTGCGCACGCTCGTGGGCGGCAGCATGGCGATTGCCCTGGCCGGACTGCTGGCACTGGGTGGCATGCCGCCGCGCAACGGCAGCGACCTGCTGCGCAAGGTGACCGATGCCACGGCGGACGACAACTACTACGCCGGCTTCGCGCAGCAGAAGCTCGGCGCCTTTCCGGTCAAGCGCGTGGGCGACGGACCGCGCAAGGTCCTGCTGATCGGCGACAGCCACGTTCAGCAATATGCACCGCGCGCACTGGCGCTCGCACGCAGCACCCCGGAGCGCATGGCCACGGCGTACTTCGCGACTTACGGCGCCTGCCCGCCGGTGCCCGGCATGGTGGCCGAGGGCAACCCCGGCTGCGGCCAGGCGCGGCGCGAAATGCTGACACTGGCCATGGATCCGCAGATCGACACGGTGGTGGTCGGCGCCTGCTGGAACTGCTACTTCACGGGCGACTTTCCGCTGCCGTTCTATTTTCAGGACGGTGCTTCGGCCTACCTCGTGAACAACGGCGGCGCGGGCCTCGGGCG
The DNA here is from genome assembly GCF_040546685.1 of Variovorax sp. OAS795. NCBI lineage: Bacteria > Pseudomonadati > Pseudomonadota > Betaproteobacteria > Burkholderiales > Comamonadaceae > Variovorax > Variovorax sp. OAS795. The sequence goes on along the minus strand of NZ_JBEPOH010000001.1, from coordinate 4,853,600 downwards.
CTCGCTGGCGGCGCTCGAGAAGCTGCTGGCGCAGCTGGTGCAGCACAAGAAGAAGGTCTACCTGCTGCTGGACAATGCGAGCGGCCCCGACTTCGAACCGCGGCGCCTCATCGAAGGCAGCCGCATGGGCAGGATGGTGGCGCTCACCAGCACCCCCGTGGCGCCCCTGCCGGCCGAACAGGCGCGGCTCAACGAGCAGCTGCGCGCGATCGCGCTTTCGAGCGGAGCCGAACCCATCGAGCCGATGGCAAGGCTGTGCGAGAAGGGGCAGTGCCTGCGCGCCACCGTCGACGATGCGCCGGCCTACAAGGACCGCGAGCACCTGCGCCCGGCGTACGTTCGCCGGTACGCAGACTACATGGACCGCGTCTTCCTGGGGCCGTAGCGCAACACGCGCCTACTGGACCTTCGTGGGATCGCCGAAGGGCTCGTCATCGGCCGGCGCTTCGGTCGGCATGCGGAACTCTTCGCTGGCCCAGGCGCCGAAATCGATGCCCTTGCAGCGAGCGCTGCAGAACGGGCGATAGGGATTGCTCTCGGCGTAGACACTGTCGCCGCCACACGCAGGGCAGCGGACGATCCGCTCGCCGATCTTGTTCACTTCGCTCATCAGGTAGCCTCCGTGCTCCGCACTGCGGTGCGAGCCCCCTTCGGAGCGGCCGGACTGGGGCTGCTCATGCGCAAAGGGTGAGTTCGAATGCCGCGTCGTCCGTGCTCGGGTGCAGCCGGTCGTCGGCTTCGTGCCGCATCAGCCGTACCGAGACCATGAGCCGGTTGCCGCTGATCTCGGGAATGAGCCCGAGCGCGGGGTCGATGCGCAGCCGCAGTAGCTGGAAGCTGCGGCCTTGCGGCAGGTTCTGCTGGAACTGGCCGCCCGAGGCGATGACCTTGTACGGCACATCGGCATCGCGCAGCAGCTTGAGCAGCAGGTAGATGGATTCGGCCAGCGGCGACAGCGTGGCGGACCAGCGTTCGAGGTCGGCGCGGCGGCTCGCGGCGCTGCGGTGCTGCCAGGCGTAGTAGGCAGGCAGGTCGAATTCGCAGGTGCCGCCCGGAATGCCCGCGCGGCTGCGGATGCTCATCAGCCACTCGTTCTCGGTCAGGGCCTGGCCGGCCTTGCCGGCGACACCGTTGAGCGTGGCGAAATTGCGCTCGAGCTGGGCCACCACCTGGTCGAGCACGGCCTCCGCGATGGCCGGATTGCCGCGGTACCCGTTGAAGACGTTCTTGTGCTTGTCGAGGTCGCGCATCACGTCGGCCTTGAGGTCGGCGCGCGCGGCAACGTCCATGATCTCGAAGATCGTGACGAGCGCGTAGTGATGCGAGAGCGCGGACTCGGAGGGCACCAGTTCCCCGAGGCGGCGGAACAGGTGCTCCAGCCGCAGGTAGGTGCGGATGCGCTCGTTGAAGGGGTACTCGTAGAGGATCACGCGTATGTGCCGGTTTCCTGACGGGCCATCATAGCTTCAGGGCGATTTCGATGGAGGCGTGGGCAGCACTTCGCGCACGGCGGCGAGCATGCGTTCGCCCAGCGCGAGCTGGCCGTGCATGGACATGTGGGTGTCGTTCGAGAAATAGAAGTCCCGTATCTGCGTGTGTTTTTCGCGCGTGAAGGCGTAGAGATCGGGCCCGAGGCCGGAGGCGCGGAACCCTGCCTCGAAATCCTTGGAGTAGTCGGGCTTCAGGTACACGGTGGTCTTGTTGGGAATCACCATCCACATGATAGGAAGCTTGCCGTGCGCCTTTGTGAAATTCTTCATCCACTCCAGGTGCGCGGGAGTCAGCGGGCCGTTGTCGTCATCTTCGGCGAAAAAAGGCATCTTGTCGCAGGAGCGGTGCGAGAAGAGCTTGCAACCGTCAGGCACCGGCCGGACCCAGGTGTTCCAGTCGAAGTGGACGTCTGTTGCAGAATTTTTCGCTTTCCAGGTGTTGTAGTAGGTCGTGATCCCCGTCAAGAACTGCACGTTCCAGTTGGGCGCGGGGCTGGGCACGGTCTCGTCGGGCGTGATCAGCGGATGGTCCATGGCGTCATAGGGCCGGATCATCTTCTGGCACTTCACGCTGTCCTTGGTCCGGTCGCCCAGCAGGCGCTCCACGCTCTCGATGATGATCAGCTTGCCTTTGAAACCCGTGCGCTCGATCCACTGGTCGAAGTCGCTGCACAGCGCGTTCTCGTACTGGCCCCAGTAGGTGGTCGAGACCCGGTAGCCCGCCTTGGCAAGCACCGACTGCCAGCGGAAGGTCATCGAGAAGCTGTCGCCGATGACCAGGATGTCGGCCTTGTCGACCGGCGTGCCTTTCAGGAAGGCGGGATCGACCTTGGGCGGCGGGTCGGTCCAGCCGAATTCGCGTTCGGACAGGCGCCCGATCCGCGTGAGGTCGCCGTAGGGCACGGGGCTGGTGAGCGAAACGATCCACAGCGCCATCAGGGCGACGTAGCCGAAGAGAAAGAATCGCAGCCAGACTTTGGCGGGCGTCGTCATGTCGAATCAGAATTGGAAATAGAGGAACGGGCTGTAGTTGCCCAGCTTCGAGACGCACCAGGCGAAGAGCAGGAAGGTGCCGATCGCAAGCACGGCCGAGGAGACCCAGGCCATGACGGGCTGGCCCGCAACCGCCTTCGGATGGGGAATCCAGCGCTCCAGCGAGATCGTCGGGGGCAATGCAAGGCAGATGATGATGCCGACCAGCATGGTCTGGAAGAACTCGGGCTTGCGGAACGGCACGGGACCCAGCTCGCTGAACGCCGAAGCCGGGGCGCCGTGCATGCCGAGCATGCCCTTGTAGATGGCCATGGCCGTGTGCACGCCATCGGCGCGGAAGACGATCCAGGCCACCACCACGCAAAGGAACGTCAGCAGCCAACCCAGCACGTGGGCCACGCGTCCCGGCTTGGCATTGCGCCGCACCCTGGCATTCCAGAGGTGATTGATCATCAGGAACACGCCGTGCATCGCGCCCCAGATCACGAAGGTCCATGCGGCGCCGTGCCAGAGCCCGCCGAGCAGCATCGTGAGGAACAGGTTCAGGTAGCGCCGCGCCGGGCCCTTGCGGTTGCCGCCCAGCGGCACGTAGAGGTAGTCGCGCAGGAAGTTGGACAGCGAGATGTGCCAGCGCCGCCAGAACTCGATGATGTTGGTCGACTTGTAGGGCGAGCGGAAGTTGAGCGGCAGCTGCACGCCCAGGCACAGCGAGAGGCCCACGGCCATGTCGGAGTAGCCCGAGAAATCGAAATAGATCTGCAGCGTATAGGCCAGCGCGCCGAACCACGAGGTATAGAGCGTGGGCTCGATGCCCTTGTGCACGCCGTTGAACATCATGTCGGCGTACTGCCCCATGGGGTCGGCGATCAGCAGCTTCTTCGCGAGGCCGAAGGTGAAGATCGCCACGCCGAGCGCCACCTTGTTGGGGTCGAGCCGGTAGGTGGCCGGGTTCGCGAACTGCGGCATCATCTGCGCGTGATGCAGCACCGGGCCCGCGATCAAATGCGGAAAGTAGGTGACGAACAGCACGTAGTGGATGAAGCTGCGCTCATGCACCTTGCCCTGCCAGCAATCGACCAGGAATGCGATCTGGGTGAAGGTATAGAACGAGATGCCGATCGGCAGCACGATGTGCAGCAGCGGAATCTGCGACAGGCCGGCCGAAGCCAGGCCTTCGTTCACGTTCGACACGAAGAAGTTGGCGTACTTGAAGACCGCGAGCACGCCCAGGTTGACGACCAGCGCCACCACCAGGAGCGTCTTGCGCTTGCGGTCGTCCCGGCCGGGCGCGGGCGAAAGGTGCAGGCCGAACCAGTAGTTGATGCAGATGGACGCCACCAGAAGCGGAAGCGCCTTGACGCTCCACCAGCCGTAGAAGAACAGCGAGGCCAGGGCGAGAAAGCCGGCTGCGGACCGGGCGTTGCGCTTGCCGATCAGGAAGAAGCCGATCAGGACCAGCGGAAAAAAGACAAAAATGAAGGGATACGAATTGAAAAGCATCGCGGGAGGAGGGGCACTCCGGCGAGCGCCTTTTTGTCTTGGTCGTTATGCGGCCGCTCTGGCGGCAAGTCTCGGATTATCGCGTGCCGGGCGATGCCCACCGCTTCCACAGACTCCGGACCTCGACACCGAGTTCCTCCAGCGAGAGCGTCTCGTTGAAAATGACCGCGTCGGCGGCGGCCCGGCGCAACCTGCGTGCGGCCTGCTGGGCGATCACCGCGTGCACGGCTTCGGGCGTCCATCCGGAGCGTGCCACGACGCGCCGCAACTGGGTTTCCTCGCTCGCATCCACCACCAGCACCCGGTCAACGTTGGCCCGCCAGCGGCCTGATTCGACCAGCAGCGGAACATCGAACACCACCACGGCACCCGGCCCCGTGGCCGCTGCCATTCGCTCCGTCTCGGCGCCGATCAGCGGATGGAGGATGGATTCGAGCCGCTTCCTTGCGCTGTGGTCGGAGAACACGAGTTGCCGCATGCCTGCCCGATCCAGGCCACCGTCGGACGCAATGACGGACTGCCCGAAGGCGGCTTCGATGGCCGGCATTGCAAGGCCTCCGGGCTGTGCGATGCGGCGCGCGATGGCGTCGGTGTCGACCAGCACCGCACCCTCTGCCACCAGCAGTGAGGCGACGGTGCTCTTGCCGCTGCCGATGCCTCCGGTCAGGCCGATGCGCCGCATCACTGGCCTTTCAGCGGGCGAATGCGCCAAGGGGGAAGGCGAAGGGAATCCATTGCCGCACGAGCTCGGGGCTCGCAACGAGGCAGACAAGGCCGGCGCCGGCCAGGAAGGGACCGAAGGCCATCGGGATGTCCTTGTGCGCCAGCTTGCCGATCAGGCGCAGTGTCAGGCCGATCACGGCGCCCACCAGCGACGAGACGAGGATGATGGCAATGAGGTAGTCGGCCCCCAGCCAGGCACCGAGCGCTGCGAGCAGTTTGAAGTCGCCATGTCCCATGCCTTCCTTGCCCGTGACCAGGCGATAGCCATGGTACACAAGCCAGAGGCTCAGGTAGCCGAACACGGCCCCCCAGACCGCCGAACTCAGCGCGACGCCGGTCCAGCCCATGGCCGCGCCGACAAGGCCCAGCCAGAGCAGCGGATAGTTGAGCGCATCGGGCAGGAACTGGGTGTCGAAATCGATCAGGAACTGGCAGATCAGCAGCGCCGCGAAAGCGGCCCAGAGTGCGGCGGTCGGCGTGACCCCGAAGCGGTAGGCGCAAAGAGCGAACAGCGCACCGGTGATCAGTTCGACCAGCGGATAACGCAAGCTGATCGACGTCTTGCAGGCACCGCAGCGGCCCCGCAGGAAAAGATAGCTCAGCACCGGAATGTTCTCGTACCAGCGGATCTTGTGGCCGCAGGCCCCGCAGCGCGAAGCCGGGCGCGCCAGGTCGAAGGGCGGCAGGCCTTCGATCGCGAGCGCTGCCTTGTCCGCCGCGGCTTCGAGGCCTTGCGGCGGCGCTGTCTTGGCGCCGAACACCAGCGACCACAGCGACGGCATGTCCTTGGACGACATCAGGTTGGCGACGGCGTCGCCGAGCCATTCCCGGTACATCATCACCGGAGTGCGGTAGATCACGACGTTGAGGAAACTGCCGACCAGCAACCCGAGGACGCCGGCAAAAGCGGCGTCGATCTCCTGCGACACCAGCATCAGACGACCTGGCCCAACTTGAAGATGGGAAGGTACATCGACACCACGATGCCGCCGATGATCACGCCCAGGAACACGATGATGATGGGCTCCATCAGGCTGGAGAGGCCCGCGACCATGTCGTCCACCTCGGATTCGTAGAAGTCCGCGGCCTTGCCGAGCATGTGGTCGATGGAGCCGGACTCTTCGCCGATGGCCGTCATCTGGATCACCATCGAGGGGAACAGGTTGACGTTGGTCATGGCGGTGGTGAGGCTGGTGCCGGTGGAGACCTCCTGCTGGATCTTGGCCGTGGCATCGCTGTACACCGTGTTGCCCGACGCGCCGCCGACCGAATCGAGCGCCTCCACCAGCGGAACGCCGGCGGCGAACATGGTGGCCAGCGTGCGGGTCCAGCGGGCCACGCACGATTTTTCGATCAGGGTGCCGAAGATCGGCACGCGCAGCAGCGCGCGGTCCATGAATCGTTGTACCCGTTCATTGCGTTTCCAGGCCTGCAGGAAGAAGTAGGAGCCACCGCCGATCACGCCGAAGATCAGCCACCAATACGAGACGAAGAATTCGCTCATGGCCATCACGAACAGCGTCGGCGCGGGCAGGTCGGCGCCGAACGACGTGAACACCTGCTTGAACGCGGGAATCACGAAGATCATGATGACGGCCACCACCACGAACGCGACCACGACCACCGAGGTCGGATACATCAAGGCCGACTTGATCTTGGACTTGATCGCCTCGGTCTTCTCCATGTAGGTGGCCAGCCGGTCCAGCAGGTCTTCCAGGATACCGGCCGCTTCGCCGGCCTCCACAAGGTTGCAGTAGAGGTTGTCGAAATACTTCGGAAACTTGCGGAAGGCGGCGGAAAGCGAGGTCCCGGTCTCCACGTCGCTGCGGATGTCGTTGAGCAGCTTGGCAACGCTCGGATTCGCATTGCCACGGCCGACGATGTCGAACGACTGCAAGAGCGGCACGCCGGCCTTCATCATCGTTGCCAGCTGGCGCGTGAAGATCGCGATGTCCTTGGGCTTGATCGACTTGCCCGAGCGCATGCGGCGCTTCTTGACCTTGGACGCGAGAACGCCCTGGCGCCGCAGGGCGGCCTGCACCTGGTTCTCGCCGGCGGCCCGGAGCTCGCCGCGCACCAGCTTGCCGTTGCGGTCCTTGCCCTCCCACTCGTAGACGAATTCCTTGAGCGTGTTTGAGCCACGGGTGGATGCCACTGTTGCCATTCGATCTCCGATTTCTTGCAGTGTGTGCGTTATTCGTTGGTGACAGCCACCACTTCTTCGAGTGAGGTGAGACCTTGCATGACTTTTCTGAGTCCGGACTGCCGCAGCGAGCGCACGCCCTCGGCTTCCGACTGGCGGGCGATGTCCAGCGCGCTGCCGTCGCGCAGGATGATGGCCTGGATGGCCTCGGAAATCGGCATCACCTGGTAGATGCCGACCCGGCCCTTGTAGCCGCCGTTGCACGCAGCGCAGCCGACCGGCCGGTACGGCTTCCAGGTGCCGTTGAGTTCCGCTTCCTTGAAGCCCGCGTCGAGCAAGGCCTGCCGCGGCACATCGGCCGGCGCGCGGCACGCATGGCACAGGCGGCGGGCCAGCCGCTGCGCGGTGATCAGGATCACGCTCGATGCGATGTTGAACGGCGCAATGCCCATGTTCCGCATGCGCGTGAGGGTGGTCGGCGCATCGTTGGTGTGCAGCGTCGACAGCACCAGGTGGCCGGTTTGCGCGGCCTTGATCGAGATGTCGGCGGTTTCGAGGTCCCGGATTTCGCCGACCATGATGATGTCGGGATCCTGCCGCAGGAAAGCGCGCAGCGCCGTCGCGAAGGTCAGGCCGGCGCGCTCGTTCACGTTCACCTGGTTCACGCCGGGCAGGTTGATTTCGGACGGGTCTTCCGCCGTGGCGATATTGACCCCGGGCTGGTTCAGCAGGTTCAGGCAGGTGTACAGCGACACCGTCTTGCCCGAGCCCGTGGGTCCGGTCACCAGCACCATGCCGTAAGGGCGGCCGATCGCGTTCAGCAACCGCTCCTTTTCGTCGGCGTCATAGCCGAGCGCATCGATGCCCAGGCGCGCGCTGCTCGGGTCGAGAATACGGATCACGATCTTCTCGCCGAACAGCGTGGGAAGCGTGCTCACGCGAAAGTCGATCACCCGGTCCGGGCCGATCTTGAGCTTCATGCGGCCGTCCTGCGGCACGCGCTTCTCCGAGATGTCGAGCCGCGAGATCACCTTGATACGGGAGGCGAGCTTGTCCTTGATGAGCGTGGGCGGGCTCGCGATCTCGCGCAGTTCGCCGTCGATGCGAAAGCGCACGCGGTAGTTGTGCTCGTAGGGCTCGAAGTGGATGTCCGAGGCGCGCATGCTGACGCCGTCGAGCAGCATCTTGTGAAGGAAGCGGACAACCGGCGCGTCATCCACCTCGGCGATGGCTTGTTCGTTCGCATCGCCCGACGTATCGGCCGCAACGTCGTCGAACTCGAACTCCACGGTTCCGACGATGCTGTTGAGGCTTTCCGACGCAGTGACGGCGGCGGCTTCGATCATGCGCGACAGCTTGTCGTATTCGGCGATGACCCAGTCCACGCCCATCTGCGAGGCAAACTTGATCTTCTCGACCGCTTGCTGGTCCGAAGGGTCTGCCGTTGCAACGATGAGACGGTTGTTGCGCTTGCTGAGCACCACGATCCGGTAGGCCTGGCACAGCTTCGGGTCGAGCAGGTCCTTGGGCAGGCGCTGGTGGTCGATGGCGTCCAGGTCGAGCAAAGGAGCGCCGAACGCCGAGGAAAGGGTGTGGGCCAGGTCGGCGGCCGACACGGCCCCGCTGCCGGTCAGCTCTGCAATGAAGCTGGTGCGGCCGCTCAGCGACTTCTGATAGATGTCTTCCGCAGCCTTTGCCGGCAGCTTGCCGGCCGAGACCAATGCGCGCGCAAGGCCCGGCAGGGCGATTTGCGTATTTTCTTTAACAGGAAGTTCGGCAGCGGCCATTCAGCGGAATTGCAAGAGATGTGAAAAAGTGCTTCACGATCATCGCTGAACGCCCTCGCCATGTAAATCGCTACGCAGCAACAGGCATGGGCATTATTGGTGCCAGCCGAAAAGACTGGTCGGGGTGAGAGGATTCGAACCTCCGGCCTCTACGTCCCGAACGTAGCGCTCTACCAGGCTAAGCTACACCCCGATTTGGTTGCAAAAAAGAGAAAATCGTCCTTGCCAACTCTGGTGAGGTGTTCAGGCACGTCGCTCAAGCAACTGAGCCGCCAATTGTAGCAAACCGTCGGCGTGCAAATTCGACGGGAAGTCGCGAAGCGCATCAATCGCGCGTTTTGCCTCGTCGGCCGCGGCCGCGCGCGAGGCGTCCAGCGCACCCGTGCTGTGGACGATTTCGACGATCTTGCCCAGTTGGGCCGTGTCGCCCGCCTCGATGGCCGCGCGAACCAGCGCGGCCTGGTCGGCGCTGCCGCGCTGCATGGCGAAGATCAGCGGCAGCGTGGTCTTGCCTTCGCGCAGGTCGTCGCCCACGTTCTTGCCGGTTTCGTGGGCGTCCCCGGCGTAGTCGAGCACATCGTCGATCACCTGGAACGCCGTGCCGAGGGCCTGCCCGTAGGTGGCGCAGGCTTCCTCCACTTCGGGCGTGGCGCCCGCGAGCACGGCCGCAAGCCGCGTGCTGGCTTCGAACAGCTTGGCCGTCTTGGAGCGGATCACGCGCAGGTAGGCGGCCTCGTCCAGCGACGCGTCGTGCATGTTCATCAGCTGGAGCACTTCGCCCTCGGCAATCACGTTGGTCGCCTCGGCCAGGATCTGCATGATGCGCATGTTGTTTGCATCCAACATCATCTGGAAGGCGCGCGAGTAGAGGAAGTCGCCGACCAGCACGCTGGCGGGGTTGCCGAACGATTCGTTGGCCGTGGGCCGTCCGCGGCGCAGGGTCGATTCGTCCACGACGTCGTCATGCAGCAGCGTTGCGGTGTGGATGAATTCCACCACCGCTGCCAGGTTGAAGCGCTGCTCGCCGGTGTAGCCGAGGGCGCCGGACATCAGGAGCAGCAGCGCAGGCCGCAGGCGTTTGCCGCCCGCGGAGATGATGTATTTGGAAACCTGGCTGACCAGGGGTACGCCGGTATCGAGGCGCCGCGCAATCACACGGTCGACTTCGACCATGTCGCCGGCGATCAAATCCAGCACGGTGGCGGTGGGGGAGGTATCGGCGGCGTGAACTGGCAAAGCGTTTGCGCGCGGCGCGTCTGAATACGAAGGTGGCAGCGGCACAAGGCCGCAAAGGCGCAGATTATAGGGAGCAGCGCGTGCGATCCCGGCACGACCCACGCCAAACCATGTTAGCGCACGCATACCGTGCTAGAATCTTGGGCTCTGCGGAATTCGCCGCGGAGCTCATATTCCCAAGAGGTTCACATGTACGCGGTCATAAAAACCGGCGGCAAGCAGTATCGCGTTGCTTCCGGCGAAAAAATTAAAGTAGAACAGATTGCTGCGGATGTAGGCCAGGAAATCGTGATCGATCAGGTTCTCGCAGTCGGCAACGGCAGCGAAATCAAGGTCGGTACGCCCCTGGTGTCCGGCGCAACGGTGACAGTCACGGTACTGTCGCACGGCAAGCACGACAAGGTGCACATCTTCAAGATGCGCCGTCGCAAGCATTATCAGAAACGTCAAGGCCATCGCCAGCAGTTCACCGAACTGCAAATCGGCGCGATCGCCGGCTAAGGAGCAGATTCCATGGCACAGAAAAAAGGCGGCGGCTCAACGCGAAACGGGCGCGATTCCAAGCCCAAGATGCTCGGCGTGAAGGCGTTCGGCGGCGAACTGATCAGCGCAGGCTCGATCATCGTGCGCCAGCGCGGCACCCAGTTCCACCCCGGCGTGAATGTCGGCGTGGGCAAGGACCACACGCTGTTTGCGCTGGTTGACGGCCACGTGTCGTTCGGCTTCAAGGGCGCACTGAACAAGCACATGGTCAACGTGACCCCCGCGGCATAAGCCCAGGTCACTTCGATCAGCTCGAAGCCCCGCTTTGCCGGGGCTTCTTCATTTGTACACTGGATACCCCATGAAGTTCGTCGACGAAGCCTTCATCGACATCGCCGCTGGCGATGGCGGCAACGGCTGCGTGTCGTTCCGTCATGAAAAATACAAGGAATTCGGCGGCCCAAACGGCGGCGATGGCGGCCGCGGCGGCCACGTCTACGCGGTGGCCGATTCCAACCTCAACACCCTGGTCGATTTCCGCTACTCGCGCCGCCACGAGGCCAGGCGCGGCGAGCACGGCATGGGCTCCGACATGTTCGGCGCCGCCGGAGACGACATCGTGCTGAAGATGCCGGTCGGCACCATCATCTCCGACGCCGAGACGGGCGAGGTGCTGTACGAGCTGCTGAAGGAAGGCGAGGTCGTCACCATCGCCAAGGGCGGCGACGGCGGCTTCGGCAACATGCGCTTCAAGAGCGCCATCAACCGCGCGCCGCGCCAGAAGACGCCAGGCTGGCCCGGCGAGAAGAAGAGCCTCAAGCTCGAGCTCAAGGTGCTCGCCGACGTCGGCCTGCTCGGCATGCCCAATGCGGGCAAGTCGACCCTGATCAGCGCCATCTCGAACGCGCGTCCGCGCATCGCCGACTATCCCTTCACCACGCTGCACCCGAACCTGGGCGTGGTGCGCGTCGGCCCGGAACAGAGCTTCGTGGTGGCGGACCTTCCCGGCCTGATCGAAGGCGCATCGGAAGGTGCGGGCCTTGGCCACTTGTTCCTGCGCCACCTCCAGCGCACGCGCCTGCTGCTGCACGTGATCGACATGGCGCCTTTCGACGACGCCGTCGATCCGGTGGCACAGGCCAAGGCCATCGTCGGCGAGCTCAAGAAGTACGACACCGCGCTTTACGAGAAGCCGCGATGGCTCGTGCTCAACAAGCTCGACATGGTGCCCGGCGACGAACGCGCGGCGCGCGTAAAAGAATTCGTCAAGCGCATGCGCTTCAAGGGCCCGGTGTTCGAGATCTCCGCGCTCACGCGGGAGGGCTGCGAGCACCTGGTGCAGGCGGTCTACCAGCACATCAAGGCGCAGCAGGTGGCCGAGCAGGTGCCGGTCGAAGTCGACCCGCGCTTTGCCGAATTGCCGCCATCTGCCGATCCGACCTGACGGCCTGGGGAAAAAACCAGAGCACCGCCAGCCGGTGCAATTGCACGAACAGCCGCACATCCCGTATTCACGACACGACCGCACAGCCCTCCATGACCTCGAATTCCGGATCCACTGCATTGCGGGATGCCCGCCGAATCGTCGTCAAGGTGGGCTCCAGCCTCGTGACCAATGACGGGCGCGGGCTCGACGAGGCCGCCATCGGCGAGTGGTGCCGGCAGCTGGCGGTGCTGGTGCAGGGTGGGCGCGAAGTCGTGATGGTGTCCAGCGGCGCCATCGCCGAAGGCATGAAGCGGCTCGGCTGGCGTACCCGGCCGCATGAAATCCATGAACTCCAGGCCGCCGCGGCCGTCGGGCAGATGGGCCTGGCCCAGATGTACGAGACCAAGTTGCGCGAGAACGAGATCGGCAGCGCCCAGGTGTTGCTGACCCACGCCGACCTCGCCGACCGCGAACGCTATCTCAATGCGCGCTCGACCCTGGTCACGCTGCTCGGGCTGCGCGTGGTGCCGGTCATCAACGAAAACGACACCGTCGTCAACGACGAGATCAAGTTCGGCGACAACGACACGCTCGGCGCGCTGGTGGCCAACCTGGTCGAGGCCGACGCGTTGATCATCCTCACCGACCAGAAGGGCCTCTACACGGCCGACCCGCGCAAGGACCCGGAAGCGAAATTCGTGCACGAGGCGGCCGCCGGCGACCCGGCACTGGAAGCCATGGCGGGCGGCGCGGGCTCCAGCATCGGCCGCGGCGGCATGATCACCAAGATCCTCGCAGCCAAGCGGGCGGCCGGGTCGGGCGCCTCCACCGTCATCGCCTGGGGACGCGAGCCCGATGCGCTGCTGCGCCTCACGCGCGGCGAGCCCATCGGCACCCTGCTGGTGGCGCAAACGGCCAAGCACCAGGCGCGCAAGCGCTGGATGGCCGACCACCTGCAATTGCGAGGCGCCGTGACGGTCGATGCCGGCGCTGCAGCCAAGGTGCGCGCCGAGGGCAAGAGCCTGCTGCCCATCGGCATGACCAGCGTGTCGGGTGAATTCTCTCGCGGCGACGTGATCGCGGTGCGCGATGTCGACGGTGCGGAGCTGGCCCGCGGCCTGGCCAATTATTCGAGCGTCGAAGCCCGGCTGCTGTGCCGCAAGCCGTCGAGCGAGTTCGAGCGTTTGCTGGGCTACGTGGCGGAGCCCGAGATGGTCCACCGCGACAACATGGTGCTGATGCCCAGCTGATGAGAAACGGGGCGCGATGCCCCGTTGCCGGTCTATTGCACTTCGCGAACCGGATTGCGCAGGTTCTGGACCATGTCGCCGACCGAGTTGCGCGGCGCGTTGCCGCGGCACAGCGCCTGGGTCGACAGCGCCTTGGCGTAGCGCGAGTTCAGGTCGTTGATGCGCTTCCACTCCGGCGTCTTGGTTTCCTGCCATGCGCCGTTGTTGTAGCGGGCGTAGCTCTTTACTTCCGCGGTCGAGCAGCGCACGCCTTCATAGAACGCATTGACGCCGCCGCCGCTGCGGTTCTGCGCCACCACCACGTAGCGCACGATGCCATCGCGGGTGATCGCGATCGTGCTCGGGTCGATGCCGAATTTCAGGCTCATGTACGGAGGCATCTCGATCGGCAGCAGGCGGCTTTCGCTGAAAGCCGGCGGCGGTGGGGCGGCGGTTTCCACCCACTCGGCATCGGCCTCCGACCGCTTGGGCGGTGGCGGCATGCCTGACTGCGCCCAATCGGGGTTCTCGGTGTCGTGGTTGCCCGAGGCACAGCCGGCGAGGACGCCGAAGCATGCAAGCAGAAGGATGCGTTCAGCGTTGCGACGGAAAGAAAGGCGTTTTGCTGGGAGGAGAAGGTTCATCGCTCGCGGTGTTGATGTCGGGATGCGGGTCGAAACTGCCGCCGGGCGGCAGGTCCAGGCCTGCGGGTGCACCGCCGTCTGGCGTGTGGCGCTCGAATTCACGGGCGCGCACGTTGCTGCGCAGGAAGCGGTTGCGGAAATCCTGCCGCGGCAGGTAGCGAGCAAGCTCGGTCAGCGCCATTTCGTAGACGCCGCGCTTGAACTCGACGACCACGTCGAGCGGCACCCAGTAGTCGTGCCAGCGCCAAGCGTCGAATTCAGGATGGTCGGTGGCACGCAGGTTCAGATCCCAGTCGTGGCCGATGAGTTGCAGCAAATACCAGATTTGTTTCTGGCCCTTGTAGTGGCCCCGTGCGTCACGGCGGATGAACCGATCCGGCACCTCGTAGCGCAACCAGTCGCGGGTACGGGCCACGATGCGCACGTGCTCCGGATGGAGCCCCACTTCCTCATGCAGCTCCCGGAACATGGCTTGCTCCGGACTTTCGCCGCGGTCTATGCCGCCTTGCGGAAACTGCCAAGAATGCGTGCGTATGCGTTTGCCCCAGAAAACCTGGTTTCTCTGGTTGAGCAGGATGATGCCGACGTTGGGCCTGAAGCCGTCCCGGTCGAGCATAATCAAACCCCAATTTTTGAACTGAGTCGATTATGCATGCCGGGTTGCACTCGGCAAGCGACCGATGCCAGGCTTTCGCGGTCTCCCCCGAGAGTTGTCCCCCACATTCCCTACCGATTCCATCACGCGCGATCCCGATGAAAGCTTCCCGATTTTTTGTCTCCACGCTCAAGGAAGCGCCCGCTGACGCCGAGGTCGCGAGCCACCGGCTCATGATGCGGGCCGGCATGATCAAGAAACTCGGCACGGGCATCTACACCTACATGCCCATGGGGCTGCGCGTGATCCGCAAGGTCGAGGCCATCGTGCGTGAAGAGATGAACCGCGCCGGCGCCGTCGAGCTCACGATGCCCGTGGTGCAGCCGGCCGAGTTCTGGCAGGAGACCGGCCGCTTCGACAAGATGGGCCCCGAGCTGCTGCGCATCAAGGACCGCCACGACCGCGACTTCGTGATCCAGCCCACCAGCGAAGAGGTGGTGACCGACATCGCGCGCCAGGAGATCCGCAGCTACAAGCAGCTGCCGAAGAATTTCTACCAGATCCAGACCAAGTTTCGCGACGAGCGCCGTCCGCGCTTCGGCCTCATGCGTGGGCGCGAATTCATCATGAAGGACGCCTACAGCTTCGACCGCGACCTCGACGCGGCCAAGGCCAGCTACCAGGTGATGGCCGACGCCTACCGCCGCATCTTCGACCGCTTCGGCCTGCGCTACCGCGCGGTGGCGGCGGACAGCGGTGCCATCGGCGGCGACCTGAGCGAAGAGTTCCAGGTCATTGCCGCGACCGGCGAGGACGCCATCGTCTATTGCCCGGGCAGCGACTACGCGGCGAACATGGAGAAGGCCGAAGCCCTGGCGCCGGCCGGCCCGCGCGCCGCGGCTGCCAAGGCGCTCGAAAAAACGCCCACGCCCGGCAAGAGCACCTGCGCCGACGTGGCCGAACTGCTCGGCGTGCCGCTTTCCACCACCGTCAAGTCGCTGGTGCTGGCCACCGACATCCTCGACGAGGCCGGCAACCCCAAGGGTTCGCAGGTCTGGCTGCTGCTGCTGCGCGGCGACCACGACATGAACGAAATCAAGGTCGGCAAGGTGCCGGGCCTGGACAAGGGCTTCCGCTTCGCGACGCTGGCCGAAATCGAAGAGCACTTCGGCTGCAAGCCCGGCTATCTCGGCCCGCTCAACCTCAGGAAGCCCGTCAGGCTTGTGGCCGACCGCGAGGCCGCCGTGCTGTCCGACTGGATCACCGGTGCCAACGAGGTCGACTTCCACATGACCGGCGTCAACTGGGGCCGCGACCTGCCCGAGCCCGAGCTGGTGGCCGATTTGCGCAACGTGGTGGCCGGCGATCTTTCGCCCGACGGCAAGGGCGTGCTCGCCATCGAGCGCGGCATCGAGGTGGGCCATGTGTTCGTCCTCGGCACCAAGTACAGCAAGGACATGAACGCCACCTATCTCGACGAAGGCGGCAAGCCGCAGTTCCTGGAGATGGGCTGCTACGGCATCGGCATCACGCGCCTGCCCGCCGCTGCCATCGAGCAGAACCACGACGAGCGCGGCATCGTCTGGCCCGACGCGCTGGCACCGTTCACCGTGGTGGTCTGCCCCATCGGCATGGACCGCAGCCCCGAGGTCAAGGCGGCCGCCGAAGCGCTCTACGAGCAACTGCTCGCGGCCGGCGTCGACGTGCTGCTGGACGACCGCGGCGAGCGCCCGGGCGCGATGTTCGCCGACTGGGAGCTGATCGGCGTGCCGCACCGCGTGGTCATTTCCGACCGCGGCCTGAAGGAAGGCCAGCTCGAATACCAGCATCGCCGCGACACCGCCGCGACCAAGGTGCCGGCAGGCGGCATCGCCGAGTTCATCACCGGCAAGCTCGCCCAATGAGCCTGGAGGGCGGCCTCTCGCGACGCCGGTGCCTGGGCGGGGCCGCGGCGGCAGGCGCGCTCTCGGTGCTGTCGCTGCCGCAGGCGGCCCACGCCGGCGCGCAGATCGAAGAGCCGCTGATCGACTCGGTGCGCACGGCGCTGAGTTCGGCCGTGCACAACAAGGCGCCGCCGGTGCCCGAGTTCTCCAGCACCGAGGCGCGCCTGACGTACCTGCGCTGGCTCGGTGAAATGAGCGAGCGGCTCAAGAAGAAAATCGCCGACTGGCCGACGCGCAAGGAATTCCTCCAGACCGTCTGGTACGAAAGCAAGCGCTCGGGGCTCGACGTGAGCCTGGTGCTCGGCCTGGTCCAGGTCGAGAGCAACTTCCGCAAGTTCGCCGTCTCCAGCGCCGGCGCGCGCGGCTACATGCAGGTCATGCCGTTCTGGACCCGCGTGATTGGCGACAGCGACCCCGCCAAGCTGTTCCACATGCAGACCAACCTGCGCTTCGGCTGCGTCATCCTGCGCCACTACCTCGACCGCGAGAACGGCGACCTGTACATGACCCTCGGGCGCTACAACGGCAGCCGGGGCAAGGCGCCGTACCCGAACGCTGTGTTCTCGAACCAGCGGCTCTGGACATTCGTGGACAGGGACCGCTCGGCAGCCTGACTTTCGCGAGCTTGGCTCGCGTGGGATATTGTCGATAGTGCATCGGTACTCAAGTACAACGTTGCCAAGACTCACAACTGGTCCGTCGGCACGAACCACGAAAACAGCAGCAGCTGTAGCCGCGTCAGCAAGCTCGAGTCGGGTTCGCTGTCCAGCACTTCGTTGTCGACGTCGCCGGTGCCGATCCATTGCACGTTCTTGCCGTCGGGCATGAGGACCACGCGGTAGACACCCTCGATGTCGTCCAGCTGGTAGGCGTAGAGCAGTGCCTGGGCCAGCTCGAAGCTGCGCACGCGCACGCCGAACTCGGTGTTCAGCCGCGCCGAACGGGGGTCGAGGTTCATGGAGCCGAGCAGCACCCATTCGCGATCGATCAGCGCCAGCTTGGCATGCAGGCGGCCACGGGCTTTCTTGAGCAGGGTCCGGAACTGGCGGTTGCGCTTGAGCTGCTCGGTGCTGACCTCGTACAGGTTCACGCCCAGCTTGAGCATGTCGACGCGGAAGCGGTTGTAGTTGATGTTGACCAGCGGCTCATCGCTGTCGGCAAGGGAGTTGGTGACGATGCTGATTCGCACGCCGCGCGCGCGCCCCTCCCGGATGCGCGCCATGCCTTCGTCGCCAGGAATGAAATAGGGCGATATGACGATCACGTCCGAGCGCGCGGTGGCTGTCATTTCGTGGAAACGCGCCGCGAGCGACTCGGCCGGTGAGGCAAGGGTGCCGAGGGCCTTGTGGGGGCTGTCGGCCGCGGCATGGGCGTCGGCGCGCATCCATTTGACCCGCGCAAGATCGGCCAGCTGGGTGCCGAGCGGCGGGTCGCCCATCAGATCGGTTCCGGAGAGCTGGGCTGGCGGCGGTGCGTTGGCCGGTGCGGTGGCGGCCTCGAACTCGGATTTCAGCGCCTCCCGGCTGCCGCTCTCGCCGGCAATCCGCTGGAGCGGATAGACCACGTCGCTGTTCCAGTACGTGTCGAAGATGCGCGCCGCTTCCGGCACCACCGGACCGGCCATGGCCAGTTCGAAGTCGATGAAGTTGGCGCCGTCGCTGCGCAGGAAGTATTCGTCGGCCAGGTTGCGGCCGCCAGCTATCGCCATGGCGCCGTCGGCCACGAAGAGCTTGTTGTGCATCCGGTGGTTCAGGCGGCGGAAGTCGCCAAAGAACTCGAGCCACCGCGTCGCCGAGTGATCGCGGGCGTTCACGAAAGGATTGAACAGCCGGACCTCGGCATTCGGCTCCGCGGCAAGGCCGAGCAGCAGGCGGTCCATGCCTGTCGTGTAGAAATCGTCGAGCAGCAGGCGCACCCGCACGCCGCGACGGGCGGCGTTGCGCAGCTCGCGCAGCAGCAATCGGCCGGTCTTGTCGTTGCCGAGCTGGTAGGTCTGGACATCGAGCGAAGTCTCTGCCCGGCGCATCAGCTCGAGCCGGGCGTCGAGCGCGAAGGATGCCTCCACGAGCGGCCGGATGCTCGAGAGCCCGTCTTGCGCCCCGGCGTCCAGGCTCGCCGCAGCACGGCCGAGCGTGGTGGCAGGGGAGGCCCCCATCGAGAGCGTCGGCGGCTCGGCCTCGCGTGGAGGAAGGCCGGCGCATCCTGACAGGACCATGGCCAGTCCAACAGCCACCAGCCGCAGCGCCAAGCCACGCAACGAGGGAAACGACGGGGCAATGAGCTTGAGCATGGGGGCCTGCCAACGCACAGAACGTGCGGCCGGATCGTAGCCGCTTTGCATCCGGCCACGGAGGCCCGCCGCAGAGGCTGAACGCCCCTTGTCGCTCCGGGGAAATCGAAACAAATGAGGCCTTCTCATTATTAGAATGCGAATCGTTCTTAATAGTATTCAGAGGCGGAGAAGGAATGAAGGGTTCGATGGCGCGGCGCAGGGTCGCCACGGTGCTGGCCGGCTGCATGGCCATTCATGTGCATCAGCAGGTTCTGGCCCAGACCACGGCGCCCGGCGCGCTGCCGGAGGTGAAGGTCGATGCAAATGCCGAGCCCGAGACCGCAACGTCGCCGGTGATCGGGTACCGCGCCAGGAATGCCGCCACTGCCACCAAGACCGACACGCCGCTGTCGGAAACCCCGCAGTCCGTCACCGTGGTCACGCGCGACCAGATGGTGGACCAGGGCGCCAACAACGTTCAGGACGCACTCAACTACGCCGCCGGCGTGCGCTCCGACGCCTACGGACTCGATTCACGGACCGACTCCGTGCGCGTGCGCGGCGCCACGCCCGACGTCTACCTGGACGGCCTGCGCCAAGCCTACGGCTACTACACCAGCACCACGCGCACCGAGCCCTACACGCTGGAACGTCTCGAAGTGCTGCGCGGACCTTCGGGCATGCTGTTCGGTGCCGGCACGGCCGCGGGCGTGGTCAACATGGTGAGCAAGCGGCCGCTGCAGGAGTCGCAGCGCGAGGTGGGCATTCAGTTCGGCAGCTTCGGGCGCAAGCAGATCCAGGCCGACCTGACCGGCCCCCTGAACGCCGACGGCACGGTGTCGTACCGGCTGATCGCCTTACAGCGCAAGTCGGACACGCAGGTCGACCACGTGCCCGACGACCGCAGCGTCATCGCGCCGTCGCTCACCTGGCGGCCCAGCGCGGCCACCTCGCTCACCCTGCAAGGCTTGTGGCAGAAGGACAAGAGCGGCAGCAGCTCGCAGTTCCTGCCGTGGGAAGGCACGCTGCTGCCGAACCCGAATGGGCGATTGCCGACCAGCCGCTTCATCGGCGAGCCGGGCCTCGACTACTACGACAGCGAGCGGCAGACCTTCGGCTGGCAATTCGAGCACAAGTTCAACGAGAGCTGGACCTTCCGGCAGAACTTCCGCTATGCACGCAACGAGAACGACAACCGCTACCACTATGGTGCGGCGTTCAGCGGCGCGCAAAGCTGGGATGCGACTGACCCGGTCTTCAAGCGCGTGCTCGGCCGCTACTACGACAGCTACCTGACGCGCAACCGCACACAGACGCTCGACAACCATGTCGAGGGCCATTTCCAGACCGGTGCGCTCAAGCACACGCTGCTGGTCGGGGCGGACTTCGCACGCCAGCGCGAGAACGTCTGGGGCGGAACGACGGTCGACACCATCGACGTCTACGCGCCGGTGTATGGCCACGTCGACCTGCCCGAGCGCACTGCATTGCCGCGCACGCGGCAGCGCCAGAACGGCATCTATCTGCAGGACCAGATGAAGCTCGGCAACTGGATCTTCGTCGCCGGCCTGCGCCACGACAAGGCCGTGTCCAGCGCCGCGGGCAGCGAGGCCGAGGAAAGCAGTGCAACGACCAAGCGCTTCGGCCTGATGTACGCATTGCCCTCTGGCTGGTCGCCGTACCTGAGCTACAGCGAATCGTTCACGCCGCAGTCGCCGATCAACGGACGGATCTTCACGCCGCTGCGCGGCGAGCAATGGGAGGCCGGCATCAAGTACGAGCCGAAGGACCGCGCGCTGGCGTTCAGCGCCGCGGTATACGACCTGCGCGAAAAGAACCAGATCACCTCGCCGGCGTTGAACGTGTATGCGCAGGCCGGCAAGACCAGGACGCAGGGTGTCGAACTCGAAGCCAAGGGTTCGATCGGATCGAACCTCGACCTGGTCGCCCACTACAACTACACCGACGCGGACGAGCAGATCGAGGGCCTGCCGAAGCACCAGGCGAGCGTCTGGGCCAAGTACCGTTTCGCGATCGGCAATGTCAGCGGCTTCTCGGCCGGTGCCGGCGTGCGCGTGATGAGTTCGTTCCGCGACCTGCAATTCGGCGTCGGTCCGCGCGTGCCGGGCGTGGCACTGGCCGACCTGGTCTTTGCGTACGAAAACGCGCGCTGGCGCTACGCGCTCAACATCAACAACGTGACGGACAAGGTCTACGTCAGCACCTGTCTCTCGCGCGGTGATTGCTGGTACGGCTCCCGCCGCAGCGTCGTGGCCAGCGTGACCTACCGCTTCTGACATTTCACTTTCGACGAGGGCATCGACACATGAACAGCCGAAAGATCAAGGCCTGGGCCTGGGTGCACAAGTGGAGCAGCCTCGTGTGCACGGTGTTCATGCTGCTGTTGTGCATCACGGGATTGCCGCTGATCTTCCATCACGAGATCGGCCACCTGCTGGGCACCGAGGTGGAGGCGCCCAAGATGCCCGCGGACACCCCGCGTGTGAGCCTGGACCGCGTGCTGGAAACCGCGCGCGCCAAGCACCCCGACCGCGTGGTGCAGTTCGTCTCGCAGCCCGAGGACGACGACGGCCTCTGGCTCGTCACGCTCACGCCCACGCCCGAGCCCACCGAAGATTTCAAGTCCGTCGCCATCGATGCGCGCACCGGCGCGGTTCTCGCGCAGCCCAAGTTCGACGAGGGCTTCATGTACGTGATGTTCAAGCTGCACATCGACCTGTTCGCGGGGCTTGCGGGCAAGCTCTTCCTCGGCTTCATGGGCCTGCTGCTGCTGGTGGCCATCGCCTCGGGCGTGGTGCTCTATGCGCCGTTCATGCGCAAGCTCGATTTCGGCACCGTGCGGCGCGAGAAGCGGCCGCGCCTCAAGTGGCTCGACCTGCACAACCTGCTGGGCATCGTCACGCTGGTGTGGCTGTTCGTCGTGGGCTCCACCGGCATGATCAACACCTGGGCCGACCTGATCATCAAGTACTGGCAGTACGACCAGCTCAGCACGCTGCTCGCCCCCTACAAGAACGAACCGACCGTGCCCGTGGCCGAGCGTGCCTCGGTGCAGCGCTCGATGGAGGTTGCGCATCGGCAGGCGCCCGGCATGAAGCTGTCCTTCATCGCGTTTCCGGGCACATCGTTCTCGAGCCCGCACCACACGACCTTCTTCATGCGCGGCAACGAGCCCTTCACTTCGAAGCTGCTGCAGCCGGTGCTGGTCGATGCCAAGACCGCGCAGGTGACTGCCGCCCCGAAGATGCCGTGGTACCTGACGGCGCTGCTGGTCTCGCAGCCGCTGCACTTCGGCGACTATGCGGGCATGCCGATGCAGATCATCTGGGCGCTGCTCGACATCGCGACCATCATCGTCCTGGGCAGCGGGCTCTACCTGTGGCTCAAGCGCGGCCATGCCGTGCCGGCGCCCGCGGCCGCGTGCCGGACTCCGCAGCAAGGCGAGCAGCAGCCCGACCCATCGCCGGCCATGAAGGTGCAGGCATGAAGCACCGTCACGCCTTCCGGCGCATGTGGGGCTGGCCGATTGTGCTGGGCCTGCTGACCGCCATCGGCCTGGTTTCCGCGCTGTTCAGCGACGGCGGCGCGGGCGACGTGCTGGCCTGGTTCGCGCTCGGCCTGCCCGTGGCCGTGTGCGCCTGGTACGGCTGGCGCAGGAACTGAGAGGCGCCCGAAAATGCAAATGCCGGCGCGAGGCCGGCATCGGTTGCTCTTCACAAGGGGCAGGAAGCCCCCTGGTTCAAAGGCCCGCCGCGGCGCGCAGCGCGGCCGCTTGCGTGGTCGCTTCCCAGGTGAACTCGGGCTCTTCGCGGCCGAAGTGGCCGTAGGCGGCGGTCTTCTGGTAGATCGGGCGCAGCAGGTCCAGCATCTGGATGATGCCCTTCGGACGCAGGTCGAAGAACTCGCGCACGAGCTCGGCGAGCTTGTCGTCGGGAATCACGCCGGTGCCCTCGGTGTAGACCGTGATGTTCATCGGCTGGGCCACGCCGATGGCATAGGCCACCTGGATCTGGCACTGGCGCGCGAGGCCGGCGGCCACGATGTTCTTGGCCACGTAGCGCGCGGCGTAGGCGGCCGAGCGGTCGACCTTCGAGGGGTCCTTGCCCGAGAACGCGCCGCCGCCGTGCGGGCATGCGCCGCCGTAGGTGTCGACGATGATCTTGCGGCCGGTGAGCCCGCAGTCGCCCTGCGGGCCGCCGATGACGAAGCGTCCGGTCGGGTTGATCAGGTAGCGCGTGTTCTGCAGCCATTCCTTCGGCAGCACGGGCTTGATGATCTCCTCGATGATGGCTTCGTTGAACGAGGCCTTCATCTTGGTGGACGTCTCGCTCTGGTCGGGGCTGTGCTGCGTGGAGAGCACCACGGTGTCGATGCTGTGCGGCTTGCCGTCGACATAGCGCATCGTGACCTGGCTCTTGGCGTCCGGCCGCAGGAAGGGCAGGCGGCCGTCCTTGCGCAGCTGGGCCTGGCGCTCGACGAGGCGGTGCGCGTAGTAGATGGGCGCGGGCATCAGCTCTGGCGTTTCGTCGCAGGCGTAGCCGAACATCAGGCCCTGGTCGCCGGCGCCGGTGTTCAGGTGGTCGTCGCTCGCGTGGTCCACGCCCTGCGCGATGTCGTTGGACTGCTTGTCGTAGCAGACCATCACCGCGCAGCCCTTGTAGTCGATGCCGTAGTCGGTGTTGTCGTAGCCGATGCGCTTGATGGTGTCGCGCGCGACCTGGATGTAGTCGACGTGCGCGTTAGTGGTGATCTCGCCGGCAAGCACCACGAGGCCGGTGTTGGTCAGCGTCTCGGCGGCCACGCGGCTGCGCGGGTCCTGCTCGAAGATCGCGTCGAGGATGGCGTCCGAGATCTGGTCCGCGACCTTGTCGGGATGGCCTTCGGAAACGGATTC
The DNA here is from genome assembly GCF_040546685.1 of Variovorax sp. OAS795. Lineage (NCBI taxonomy): Bacteria > Pseudomonadati > Pseudomonadota > Betaproteobacteria > Burkholderiales > Comamonadaceae > Variovorax > Variovorax sp. OAS795. The sequence goes on along the minus strand of NZ_JBEPOH010000001.1, from coordinate 4,830,221 downwards.
GGAAGTGAAGAGAAAGTCGTTCGCCATTTGTTCAATGCTCCTTGAGGTGATTTGGCGCGTTGCCAACTCCGCGGAGCCCTGGCGAACGCTTTAGCAGATGCCGATGAATCGGCGGGGCACAATCGCTCTTGCGCTTGTGTTTGTCGCCCTGCAAGTTGTTCCGTAACTCGGCGACAATTTGCATTCTATTCGAGCCGCGCCTTTTCGTGCGCGCGCGTCCTGGTATTCACACTCCCTGTCTGCCCATGGTCACCTTGTTCCGCCTGCTTGCCCGCGTACCGATGCCCCTGATGCATCGGCTCGGCGCGTTGCTGGGCTGGATCGTCTGGTGGTGCGCGCCGGACTACCGCCGGCGCTTCAAGGCCAATGCCGAGAGCGCCGGCGTCACCCCCGACCAATACCGCCCCGCCATTGCGGCCGCCGGCCAGATGGCGGCCGAGCTGCCGTGGCTGTGGCTGCGCCCGCAGGGCGAGAGCGTGCTGAGGCGCGTGGTGCGATGGGAAGGCGTGGAGGCCTTCGAGGCCGCCATGCAGGCGAAGAAGGGCGTGATCCTGGTCGCGCCGCACCTGGGCAGCTGGGAGATGTGCGGCCAGGCCATCGGTGAACGCTTTCTCGACGCCTACGGACCGATCACGGCGCTGTTCCGTCCCGCGCGCAAGAAGTGGATGGCCGAGCTGATCGCTGCGGGTTCGCGCGACCGGCCCGGGCTGCAAACCCTTCCGACCAACAACACCGGCGTGCGCGGCCTGATCCGCACGCTGCGGGGTGGCGGCTACACCGGCATCCTGCCCGACCAGGTGCCGCCCCTGGGGCAGGGCGTGTGGGCCCCGTTCCTGGGCCGGCCCGCCTACACCATGACGCTGCTGCCGCGCCTCGCGCAGCAGACCGGTGCCGCCTGTTTCCTGAGCGTGTGCGAGAGGCTGCCGCAAGGCGCCGGCTACGTGGTCCGCTTCGAGCCCATCGTGGGCACGCCGCTCACCGATCCGGCCGCGCCCATCGAGGCCGCGGCCGCGGCCATGAACGACGCCATCGGCCGGCTGATCCGCAGCCTGCCGGGGCAGTACGTGTGGGACTACGCGCGCTACAAGGAGCCCCGCGGCGAAACCGTCGCAGCCACCGCCAGCGGAGAGCAGGCGCGATGAGTTTCGGATCCCGCCTCGGCATCGGCTTCATGCGCGCGATTGCGCCGCTGCCCCTCCCGTTGATCCGCGGCTTCGGCGCGGTGCTGGGCCGTGTGCTCCACACCGTCGCCGTGCCGCGCCGCCGCGTGGTGGATACCAACCTGGCGGTGTGCTTTCCGGACAAATCGGAAGCCGAACGCCGCCGCATCGCGCGCGAGACCTTCGTCTTTGTGGCGCAGTCGTGGCTCGATCGCAGCTGGCTCTGGCATGCGCCCGAAAAGGTGGTGGCCAGCCGACTCAAGGTGGTGGGCGCGGCCCGGGAGATCGATGAGATCGCCAATGGCGACGAGCCGATGATCCTCTTCGCGCCGCACTTCTACGGCCTCGATGCCGCAGCCACGGCATTGACCATGCACACGCCGCGGCCCTCGGCCACCATCTACACCACCCAGCGCGATCCCATGGTCGACGAATGGATTCGCGAAGGCCGCACGCGCTTCGGCAACGTGGCCGCGCTCAATCGCGTCGACGGCATCAAGCCGGTGCTCGGAGGCCTGCGCAAGGGCGGCCTCCTGTACCTGCTGCCCGACATGGACTTCGGCCGCGACCAGACCATCTTCGTGCCGTTCTACGGCGTGCAGGCCGCGACCGTGCCCTCGCTCTCGCGCTTTGCGCGGCTGGGCAAGGCCAAGGTGGTGCCGGTGGTCTCGAAGCTCACGCCCGAGGGCTACCAGATTCAGGTGCTGCCGGCGTGGCAAAACTTCCCGACGGACGACGTCGAAGCCGATACGGCGCTCATGAACCAGCGGCTGCAGGGCTACATCGACACCATGCCGTCGCAGTACTACTGGGTGCACCGCCGCTTCAAGACGCGGCCCGAAGGTGAAGCGCCCATCTATTGACGGGGGCGAGGCGGACGCCTCAGTTGCGCTGCAGGAAGCGCTCGATCTCGCGCGCGACCAGTTGCGGCTGCTCGTGCACGATCCAGTGGGTGGCCCCGGGCACTTTTTTGATCTCGAGATCCGGCACGTACGCGTCGAGGCCCTCGAGCAGGCCCGGCAGCAGCGCGGCGTCGTCGAGTGCCCAGAAGACGAAGGTCGGCACGTTCACGGTGAGCCGTTCGTGCGGCAGCACCGGAATGCCGTCGATGCCTTGGCCGGGCAGCGGCGGTTTCATCGGCGTCACGCGGTAGAGATTGCAGGCGCCCGTGAGGCCGGCACTCCACACCTCGCGGTACTGCTGCTTCACTTCTTCGGTCAGCCATCCGAAGCCTTCGGGCCCTGCCTTCATCAAAGTGAAGAAGGGCCACATGCGCTTGAAGTCGTCGGCCGCGAGCAGGGCTTCGGCATCGGGCCTCGCGAGAAAGTTCATGTACGCGCTGGCTTGCTGCTGCGCCGGGTTGTTGCGCAGTTCGCGCGTGAAGGTGCCCGGGTGCGGTGAATTGATGATGACCAGCCGGCCGACCTGCTCCGGAAAAGCATTGGCATAGCCCCACCCGAAGGCGCCGCCCCAGTCGTGCGCGACCAGCACGGCCATGCTGCCGTCCTTGCTTTCGGTGGCCACCAGCTGCTGGACGTCCTGGATCATCAGGTGGGCCTTGTACGCCGCCACCTCCGTCGGGGCGCTCGATTTCTCGAAGCCACGCAGGTTGGGCGCGAGGCAGCGGTAGCCGCCATGCGCGGGATCGGCAAAGTATTCGAGCAGCTCGTCCCAGATGAACGCGGCCTCCGGAAAACCATGCAGGAACACCATCAGCGGCCGGCCGGGCGTGCCGGCGGCGCGGCAGCTCAGCGTGGTGCCGTTGGGCAGGCTGCGCTGGAACGTTTCGATCATGCTTTGTCTCCTTCGACTTCCGTTGCTATTGTTTTAATAGTGAACCACGCAGATGAAACGCTGGCGAGCCGGTTTTCCCTAGGTGTCTTCCGGCGCCGGCGGTTCCACCGCTTCGGCGTCAGTCTCCGCGGGTGCTTTTCCGGGGGGATGCGCCCAGCGCCACAGCAGCTCGGCGGCTTCCCCCACGCCCTGCTTCTTGAGGGCGGAAAACAGTTTGACCTCGCCGCCGCCGGCTTGCAGTCGCGTAATGGACAGCACCTTGGCGCCTTCGCTGCGCGTGAGCTTGTCCGACTTGGTCAGGAGGATGAGGAACTTGAGCCCCTGCTGCACGCGGGGGCGGATCACGTCGAGCAGGATCTCGTCCAGCTCGGTGAGGCCGTGGCGCGGGTCGCACATCAGCACCACGCCGCGCAGGTTTTCGCGGGTCATCAGGTAGTTGCCCATGACGCGCTGCCAGCGCAGCTTGGCTTCCCTCGGCACCGCGGCATAGCCGTAGCCGGGAAGGTCGGCCAGCACGGCGTCGTCGGCCTTCTGCTTTCCGACGCCGAACAGGTTGATGTGCTGGGTGCGGCCGGGCGTCTTGGAGGCGAAAGCCAGCCGCGTCTGCTGGGTGAGCGTGTTGATCGCGGTCGACTTGCCGGCATTCGAGCGGCCGACGAAGGCGATTTCGGGCAGCTCCAGCGCGGGCAAATGCTCCAGCTGCGGGGCACTGGTGAGGAAGTGGGCGGTGTGCAGCCAGCCGAGCGCAATGCGCTCGCGCTCGGCGACGAGAGGGTCCACGGCAGGGGTCGCGCGGGAAGGGGGAGCAGCGTGCTTGCGCGACGGGGAGGTCATCAATGAGCTTTCGGAACGGGCTGCCATTGTAGAATCGCGGGGTTTTGCGCCAATAAATCGAGCCCCCGATATGAAGTTGTTTGCCAATTTTCTGCTTGCAGCCCTCATGGGCGTCGCAGCCAGCGCGAGCCTTGCGGCCGACGATCACGCCGCCGCACCGGCTGCCGCACCCGCGGCGGCCAAGCCGGCCAAGCCCGATCCCGCCAAGGGCGACGCGGTGTACAACGCAGCCGCCCAGGCCTGCGCTTCCTGCCACAACGCGGACGGCAACTCGGCCATTGCGGCAAACCCGAAACTGGCGCAGCAGCACCCCGAATACATCCTCAAGCAGCTGCAGGAATTCAAGTCCGGCAAGCGCAAGAGCGCGATCATGCAACCCATGGCCGCCAAGCTGTCCGACGAGGACATGCGCAACATCGCCTGGTTCGTGGGCACCAAGAAGATCAAGACCGGCTTCTCCAAGGAGAAGGACCTGGTGGCCCTGGGCGAAAAGATCTACCGCGGCGGCATTGCCGACCGACAGGTCCCGGCCTGCGCCGGCTGCCACAGCCCCAACGGCGCCGGCATGCCCGCGCAATACCCGCGCCTGGGCGGCCAGCACGCCGAGTACACCGCGGCACAGCTTGTTGCCTTCCGGGACAACGTGCGCCAGAACAGCGCGCCCATGACCGGCGTTGCGGCCAAGCTCAACGACCGCGAAATCAAGGCTGTCGCGGATTACATCGCCGGCCTGCGCTGAAGCGCCCGCGCACGCCCCGCGGCGTGAACTAACCGCCGATAAAAAACCCAAACAAAGGGCGGGCCGATCCAGCTGGATGGCCCGCCCTTTGCTTTTCCACTCATTCCTTCTTCCCGTCTGCCGATGTCTGTCTCCACCCATGGCCTTCGCGTTCATCGCGGCCCGCAAGCGCTTCGCGCCGGGGTGGAGCTGTTTTCGTCGATGCGGTTCGCGATTGCGCTGCTCACCATCATCTGCATCGCATCGATCATCGGCACCGTGCTCAAGCAGCACGAGTCGATCAACAACTACGTCAACCAGTTCGGCCCGTTCTGGGCCGAGCTGTTCCGCGCGGCCAAGCTGGATTCGGTCTACAGCGCCTGGTGGTTCCTGCTGATCCTGCTGTTCCTGGTGATCAGCACGTCGCTTTGTATCGCGCGCAACACGCCGCGGATCTTCGTGGACCTGAAGACCTTCAAGGAAGGCATTCGCGCCCAGAGCCTCAAGGCCTTCGGCCAGCGCGCCGAGACCCGGCTCCACGAAGCGCCCGCCGCCGCCGCCAACCGCATCGGCCAGTTGCTGGTGAGTGGCGGCTGGAAGGTCAAGCTGCAGCAGCGCGAAGCCGCGAACGGCCATGCCGAGGCGGGCTGGATGGTGGCCGCTCGCGCCGGTGGCGCCCACAAGCTCGGCTACATCGCGGCGCACAGCGCCATCGTGCTGGTGTGCATCGGCGGCCTGCTCGACGGCGACCTGGTGGTGCGCGCCCAGACATGGTTCAACGGCAAGAGCGTGTTCACCGGCGGCGGCATGATCGCCGACGTGCCGGCCCAGCACCGGCTGTCGCCGCGTAACCCGACCTTCCGCGGCAACATCCTGGTGCCCGAAGGCGCGCAGGGCAGCGTGGCCATCCTGCAGCAATCCGACGGCGTGCTGCTGCAGGAACTGCCGTTCTCCATCGAGCTCAAGAAATTCATCGTTGACTACTACTCGACCGGCATGCCCAAGCTGTTTGCGAGCGAGGTGGTGCTGCATGACCGAGAGACCGGCGCGCAGGTTCCGGCGCGCATCGAGGTCAACCACCCGGCCAGCTACAAGGGCGTGGAAATCTACCAGTCGAGCTTCGACGACGGTGGCTCCAAGGTAAAGCTCAAGGCGGTGCCAATGGCCGCCGCGGCCAAGCCCTTCGACGTCGAGGGCGTCATCGGCGGGCCGAGCACCGAGATCACCAACGGCAAGGAAAAGCTCACGCTCGAATACGCGGCGCTGCGGGTGATCAACGTCGAGAACTTTGCCGATGGCGGCGCCATGGGCAGCGGCGCCGACGTGCGCAAGGTCGACCTGCGCCACGACATCGAGTCGCGCCTGGGTGCCGCCAACAAGACCAGCAAGCCGAAGGTGCTGCGCAACATCGGCCCGAGCATCGGCTACAAGCTGCGCGATGCCGCGGGCCAGGCGCGCGAGTACCAGAACTACATGGTGCCCGTCGACACGGGAGACGGCCAGCCGGTGTTCCTGCTCGGCATGCGCGAGAAGCCCGAGGAGCCGTTCCGCTACCTGCGCGTACCGGCCGACGACCAGGGCTCCATGGACAGCTTCGTGCGCATGCGCACCGCGCTGGCCGACGCCGATACCCGCAACCGCGCCGTCGAGCGCTACATCGCCAAGGCGGTGGACCCAAAGCGGCCCGAGATGGCCGAGCAGTTGCGTGTCTCGGCGGCGCGCGCGCTGGCATTGTTTGCCGGCAGCGAACGCGCCAAGGCCGATGCCGCCACCAAGGGCGGCTGGCAGGCCATTGCGGAATTCATGGAGGCCAACGTGCCCGAAGCCGAGCGTGAACGTGCCGGCGCGGTGCTGGTGCGCATCCTCAACGACGTGCTGTTCGAGGTGCTCAACCTGAGCCGCGAAGGCGCCGGCCTGGCGGCACTGCCGAGCGACCAGGCTTCGCAGGCTTTCCTGACCCAGGCGGTGCTGGCGATCAGCGACGCCTACTTCTACCCGGCGCCGGTCGCGATGATGATGACCGATTTCACCCAGGTGCAGGCCAGCGTGTTCCAGGTGGCGCGAGCGCCCGGCAAGAACGTGGTCTACCTGGGCTGCCTGTTGCTGATCATCGGTATTTTTGCCATGCTGTACGTGCGCGAGCGCCGGCTGTGGGTGTGGCTTGCACCCGGCGGCGCAAGCGCCGGAGACAACACCACCGCCGCCACGATGGCGTTCTCGGTCAACCGCAAGACCATGGACAGCGATCGCGAGTTCGAGCACCTCAAGCACAAGCTGCTTGCGCTCCAGAAAGAAGGACAGGCCACGCCATGAACACCACCACCCTCACGCTCCACGAAAGCTGGTTTTCGCGCCGCAATCTTTTCGACTGGGTGTTTGCGGCCCTGGTGCTCGCGGGCGGGCTCTTCGCCTTCACCCGGTACGCCAGCTCGATGGACTACTACGAGAAGCCCATCCTTGCCGCGGCCATGGTCGCCATCGTCGCCATCTGCTGGTTCTGGCGTCCGCTGCGGGTGCTGGCCCTCGTCGTGGCGGCGGCCTCGCTGCTGGCCATTGCGTCCTACCAGGGAGACCTGGCGCGCGCCGACACGGTGTTCTGGCTCAAGTACTTCCTGTCGAGCCAGTCGGCCATTCTCTGGATGAGCGTGCTGTTCTTCATGAGCACGCTGTTCTACTGGTTCGGATTCTTCGGCGGCAAGCAGGGCGATACCTTCGACCTGATCGGCTCCCGCCTCGCCTGGGCCGCCGTCGCCATGGCGCTGATCGGCACCATGGTGCGCTGGTACGAGAGCCACCTGCTGGGGCCGGACATCGGCCACATTCCCGTCAGCAACCTGTACGAAGTGTTCGTGCTGTTCTGCTGGCTCACGACGGCTTTCTACCTGTACTTCGAATCGCGCTATGGCACGCGCACGCTCGGCGCCTTCGTCATGCTGGTGGTGAGCGCGGCGGTCGGCTTTTTGCTCTGGTACACGCTGGTGCGCAATGCGCACGAGATCCAGCCGCTGGTGCCCGCGCTGCAGAGTTGGTGGATGAAGCTGCACGTGCCGGCCAACTTCATCGGCTACGGCACGTTCGCCCTTGCTGCCATGGTGGCGTTCGCCTACCTCATCAAGGAACAGGCACAGGAGACGCGCTGGTACAAGCTCGCGCCGATCTGGCTCCTGGGCGTGGCGCTGTGTTTCGTGCCCGTGGCATTCCGCCAGCGCGTGCAGGAGGCTGGCGGCAGCTACTGGGTCATCTATGCGGGCATCTCGGCGCTCATCGCCGCGGGCATCCTGCTCGGGCGCCGGCGCATCGCCGCCAGGCTGCCGGCGAACGAGGTGCTCGACGACGTGATGTACAAGTCGATCACCGTCGGCTTCGCGTTCTTCACCATCGCCACCGTGCTCGGCGCCCTGTGGGCGGCCGATGCCTGGGGCGGCTATTGGAGCTGGGACCCGAAGGAGACCTGGGCCCTGATCGTCTGGCTGAACTACGCGGCCTGGCTGCACATGCGGCTGGTCAAGGGCCTGCGCGGCACGGTGGCCGCATGGTGGGCGCTGGGCGGCCTGGCCGTGACCACCTTCGCGTTCCTGGGCGTGAACATGTTCCTGAGCGGACTGCACAGCTATGGCACCTTGTAAGGCGGGCGGGCGGCTTTTTCGCAAGAATTGAAACCATGCGCTGCCATTGCGCGTAACCGAAGCAGGGGATTCCACGAACTACCCTCCGCCACAACGATTCACGCGAAAGGCCACCAACATGTCGTTCCATTCCCGCCCAGACGGTCGCAGCAGCGGTTTCATTCATCCGTTCTCCAGCGAGATCACGCCGCGCGCGGTCTACGAAGGCCGGCGCGACCTGCTGAAGCTGATGGCCGGCGGCGCCGCGGGCGCCGCGCTCGCGAGCTTTGCCGGGCGCGAGGCCTTTGCCCAGGCGACAGGCCCCCACAAGCTTGCGCTGCTTCCGGGCGCCAAGTCCACGGTGCCGGGCGCGCAGACGATGGAAAAGCTCACCGAGTACAAGGACGCGACGAGCTACAACAACTTCTACGAGTTCGGCACCGACAAGGGCGACCCGGTCAAGAATGCGGGCACGCTCAAGACCCGGCCGTGGACGGTGGAGGTCGAGGGCCTGGTCAAGAAGCCCGGCAAATACGGCATCGAGGACCTGCTGAAGCTCAGCGCGCAGGAAGAACGCATCTACCGCCTGCGATGCGTCGAAGGCTGGTCCATGGTCATTCCGTGGGTGGGCTACTCGCTGGCCGAGCTCATCAAGAAGGTCGAGCCCCAGGGCAACGCCAAGTACGTGGAATTCCTGACGCTGGCCGATCCCAAGACCATGCCGTTCGTAGGTTCGCGCGTGCTGGATTGGCCCTACACCGAGGGCCTGCGCATGGACGAAGCCATGCATCCGCTCACGATGCTGGCTTTCGGCATGTACGGGGAAGTGCTGCCCAACCAGAACGGCGCGCCGGTGCGCCTCGTGGTGCCCTGGAAATACGGCTTCAAGTCGGCCAAGTCGATCGTCAAGATCCGCTTCGTCGAAAAAGAACCGAGCACGGCCTGGAACAAGGCCGCGGCGCAGGAATACGGCTTCTACTCGAACGTCAACCCCAACGTCGACCATCCGCGCTGGAGCCAGGCAACCGAACGCCGCATCGGCGACGGCGGCGGGCTGTTCGCCAAGCGCAACAAGACGCTGATGTTCAACGGCTATGAAGCCCAGGTCGGCCAGCTCTATGCGGGCATGGACCTCAAGAAGAACTACTGAGCGGGCACGCCGCCTACCGGCCCTTGCCATGAACAAGCTGCTCATGCACCCGGCGGCCAAGCCGGTCATTTTCCTGCTGTGCCTGCTGCCGTTCGCGCGGCTCACCTACGGTGCGTTCACCGACGGGCTGGGCGCGAACCCGGCCGAGTTCCTGATCCGCGCCACCGGCGACTGGACCCTGCGCTTCATCTGCATCGTGCTGGCCGTGACGCCGCTGCGCGTGATCACCAAGGCCAATGCGCTGGCGCGCTTTCGGCGCATGCTGGGGCTGTTCGCGTACTTCTACGTGGTGCTGCACCTGCTGTGCTACAGCTGGTTCGACATGGGCTTCGAGTGGGCCGACATCGCCAAGGACATTGCCAAGCGGCCGTTCATCCTGGTGGGGTTCTCGGCCTTCGTGCTGCTGACGCCGCTGGCCGCCACCTCGTTCAACCGGGCCATCAAGGCGATGGGCGCCAGGCGCTGGCAGATGCTGCACAAGCTGGTCTACCTGATCTCCGGTCTCGGCTTGCTGCACTTCTTCTGGATGCGCGCGGGCAAGAACAACTTTGCCGAGGTGTTCGTCTATGCCGCGATCATCGCGGTGCTGCTCGGCTGGCGCGTGTGGAACCATGCGAGCAAGCGCAAGCCGAAGGCGCCCGCAGGCGTGCGCGGCAACAGCGAGAAGCCGCTGCGCAGCGCCGGCTGACCGGCGCGCGCTTCAGCCTTCGACCTGCTCGCTGCGCAGCTGGTCTTCCATCGTCTCGCGGCGGCGGATCAGCGTGGCGCTTTGGCCGCTCACCAGCACCTCGGCCGCACGGCCGCGCGTGTTGTAGTTGCTGGCCATGCTCATGCAATAGGCACCCGCGGACAGCACGGCCAGCAGGTCGCCGGCGACCACGTTGAGCGCGCGGTCGCGGCCGATCCAGTCGCCGCTCTCGCAGACCGGCCCGACCACGTCGTAGGTGGTTGCACCGCCGGCGCGGATCCGCAGCGGCACGATCTTCTGGAAGGCCTGGTACATCGCGGGACGCGGCAGGTCGTTCATGGCCGCATCGACGATGCAGAAATTCTTGTCCTCGCCGGGCTTGGTGTAGAGCACCTCGGTCACGCAAACGCCCGCGTTGCCGACCAGCGAGCGTCCGGGTTCGATCACCAGCTTGCGCTGGCCGAAGCCGCGCGCATCGAGCCGCGCGAGCAACTGCTGCCAGAGCGCATCGGCCTTGGGCGGCACTTCGCCGTTGTAGTCGATGCCCAGGCCGCCGCCGAAGTCCAGATGGTGGATGGGCACGCCGGCCGCCTCGATGGCCTCGACCAGGTCGAGTATCCGGTCGCAAGCGTCCAGGTACGGCGAAGCCTCGGTGATCTGCGAGCCGATGTGGCAGTCGATGCCGACCACCTCGAGCCCCGGCAGCCTGGCCGCATGGCGATAAGCCTCGACCGCGCGGTCGTGGGCGATGCCGAACTTGTTGCCCTTGAGCCCGGTGGAAATGTAGGGGTGCGTCTTGGGATCGACGTTGGGATTGATGCGGATGCTGATCGGCGCGCGGGCGCCCTCGGCCAGTGCCACTTCGTTGAGCACGTCGAGCTCGGCCTCGCTCTCGACGTTGAAGCACGCGATGCCGGCCGCCAGGGCCTGCCGCATTTCGCCGCGACTCTTGCCGACCCCGGAGAAGATGATCTTCGACGGGTCGGCACCGACCGCCAGCACGCGCGCCAATTCGCCACCGGAAACGATGTCGAAGCCGCAGCCCGCCTCTGCGAACACGCGCAGCACGCCCAGCGACGAATTCGCCTTCATGGCATAGCAGATCAGGGCATCGCGGCCCTCGAAGCCGCGCTGGTAGGCCGCCAACGCGTCCAGCATCCATTGCTTCGAATAGACGAACAGCGGTGTGCCGTGTTCGCGCGCCAGCGCATCCAGGCTCACGCCTTCGACGTGCAGCGCGTCGTCGCGTTGCACCACATGCGGATGGCCGGGCAGGGGAGAGGCGTTTGTCGTCACTTGGGTGCCCTGCTGCCGGTGGCCGGCGCCGGTTCGCTGCTGGCCGCAGCGGGCTTGGGCGCCGCCTCGGCCTCGGAGGTGTCGCGCGGCCCGCCCGGCGTGATCAACTGCGGCAAGGTGGCCCGGTGGGCGGCCGCCGGATCGGTTGGCAGGTAGAGCGGCCCACGCTGCCCGCAGGCAGCCAAACCGCCCGCCGAGGCAGCGAGGCAGACCATGAGCGCAGCGCGGCGCGGGGCGCTCACTAGAATTTGACGAACATTCAACATAGCGAAATTGTAATGACCGACTCCGAATACATGGACCGCGCCGAAGCCGCACTCGCTGCCATCGAGCGCGGCTGCGACCGCATCAACGACGCGACCGACGCCGATATCGACAACCAGCGCGTGGGCGGGATGATCACGATTTCATTCAAGAACGGCAGTCAGTTGATCGTGAATCTGCAAAAGCCCCTGCAGGAGATCTGGCTCGCCGCGCGCTCGGGTGGCTATCACTACCGGCACGACGGCAAGGCCTGGGTCGACACCAAGACGGGCGAAGAATTCTTCGGCAATCTGTCGCGCGAAGCGACTTTGCAGGCGGGGCAGCCGCTGGAGTTCGCGGCCGCCGATTGATCCGCGACTTCAGTTCCTGAACAGATCGAGGATGCGATTGCGTTCTTCCGGCGGTGGCGGCGGGCTCACCGGAACGCCGCTCAGCGACTCCGCGGGCGGGGTCGCCGCGCTCTCCACGCCCAGGCTGGCGACGCCGCGGCCTGGCGCGTAGTCGTCGTAGTACCACTCGCCGCCCACACTGACGATGCCTTGCGGCGGCGTGGCAGACAGTTCGGTCACGGGCACGCCCTTGATGGCGGTTTCCATGTAGTTGATCCAGATCGGCAGGCTCAGGCCGCCGCCAGTTTCGCGGTCGCCCAGGTTGCGCGGCGTGTCGTAGCCGATCCACGAGATGGCCGTCATCGTCGGCTGGAAGCCTGCGAACCACGCATCGAGCGAGTCGTTGGTGGTGCCGGTCTTGCCGTACAGGTCGGTGCGCTTGAGCATGGCTTGCGCCTTGGCGGCGGTGCCGGCGCGCGTCACGGACTGCAGCAGCGTGTCCATGATGAAAGCGTTGCGCTGGGGAATGGCGCGGATCGTCTCGTTGAGCAGCGGCGGCTGCTTGTCGACCAGCACCTTGTCCTTGTGGTCGGTGATGCGGGTCACGAGATACGGATTGACGCGGTAGCCGCCATTGGCGAACACCGAATACCCCACGGCCATCTGCATCGGCGTGACCGATCCGGCGCCCAGTGCCATGGGCAGGTAGGCGGGATGCTTTTCCTTGTCGAAGCCGAAATTGGTGATCCAGTCTTGCGCATAACGCGTTCCGATCGATTGCAGGATGCGGATCGAAACCAGGTTTTTGGATTTCATCAGTGCGGTGCGCATCGACATCGGGCCGTCGTAGCCGCCGCCATAGTTCTTGGGTTCCCAGGGCTGCCCGCCGGTGGTGCCGGCATCGAAGAAGAGCGGGCCGTCGTTGATGACGGTGGACGGCGTGAAGCCCTTCTCGAGCGCGGCCGAGTAGATGAAGGGCTTGAAGCTCGAGCCCGGCTGGCGCCACGCCTGCGTGACGTGGTTGAACTTGTTCTTGCCGAAGTCGAACCCGCCCACCAGCGCCTTGATTGCGCCATCCCTCGGGTCCATGGCGACGAAAGCGCCTTCCACCTCGGGCAGCTGGGTGATCTCCCAGGTGTTCTTGGGCGTCTTGACGACGCGGATCACGGCGCCGCGGCGAATCTTGATGTTGGGCGGCGCCTTGTCGGAGAGGCCCGACTGCGCGGGCTTGAGGCCTTCGCCGGTGATCTGCACGGGATCCCCGTTGCCGCGCACGGCGGAGATTTCCTTCGCATTGGCCTTGAGCACCACGGCGGCCATCACGTCGCCGTTGTCGGGGTGGTCGGTCAGCGCGTCGTCGACCGCTTCGTCCAGGTCCTTCGGGTCGCTGGGCAGGTCGACGAACTTCTCGGGCCCGCGATAGATCTGGCGCCGCTCGTAGTCCATGATGCCCTTGCGCAGCGCCTTGTAGGCGGCGGCCTGGTCGGCGGCCACCAGGGAGGTGTAGACCTTGAGGCCCCGGGTGTAGGTGCTGTCGCCATACTGCGCATACATCAGCTGGCGCACGGTTTCTGCCACGTACTCGGCATGCAGCCGGTTCGGGTCGGCCGCGTCGCGCAGGTGGAGTTCTTCCTTCTTGGCTTCGGCCGCCTGCTCGGCGGTGATGAAGCCGGCCTCCTGCATGCGGTCGATCACATAGAACTGGCGACCGCGTGCGCGCTGCGGATTGTTGACCGGGTTGTTCGCGCCAGGTGCCTTCGGCAGCCCTGCGAGCATGGCCGCCTGCGCAATGGAGAGTTCCTGCAGGGGCTTGCCGAAATAGGCCTCCGAAGCGGCCGCGAAGCCGTAGGCGCGGTTGCCCAGGTAGATTTGGTTCAGGTAGATCTCGAAGATCTGGTCCTTGGTGAGCAGGTGCTCCAGCTTGAAGGTGAGCAGCACCTCGTAGATCTTGCGGGTCAGCGTCTTTTCCGAACTCAGGTAGACGTTGCGGGCCACCTGCATCGTGATGGTCGATGCACCCTGGCTCTTCACGCGGTTCATGTTGGCAAGGCCTGCGCGCACCATGCCCTTGTAGTCGACCCCGCCGTGGTCGTAAAAGCGCGTGTCTTCCGCAGCCAACACAGCGTCCTTCATGAGCTTGGGGATCGCCGCGATCGGGGTTAGATTGCGGCGCTCTTCGCCGAATTCTCCGATCAGGACGCCCTCGGCGGAGAACACGCGCAGGGGCAGCTTGGGACGGTAGTCCGACAGCTCCGAGATGTCCGGCAAGTTGGGGTAGGCAACGGCGAGGGCAACCGCGATCACGCACAGGACCGCCAGAACGCTGGCTGCGGCAATCCCGAACCCCCAGACCAGGAAGCGCAGCAGCCATTTCAGCCAGGCTGGTCGTGCGGGTGGGGGAGTCTTGGCTGGCCCTTTGGGGCGTGTAGTTTCTTGCATGTGGGCCCGGAGAGTCACCGCACATTATAAAAAGCCGGCACTTCCCGGGGCCGGAACTTAGGCGCATCGTTGCGGGCTAAACCAAAAGTTACTGAATGTGGCTTCAACGTCTGGTTTTGACAACGTTCCGGGTATTCGCCGACCCGGGGTACTTGGATGCCGCTACGCGTACTGCTAGCATGCAACCGAACGCACTTTTTTCCATTGGTTACAAATGCAGGGGTAAAGGGACCTAACTTGGCTGCTTTCGGATCATTGTTTCGCCGTCAGAACGCTCCCATGCTCGGTCTGGACGTCAGTTCGTCCAGCGTCAAGCTGGTCGAGCTCGGCCGTGAAGCCAGCGGCAAGCTGGTTCTGGAGCGCTGCGCGATCGAACCCCTGGAACGGGGCTGGATCACCGACGGCAACGTCGAGAAGTTCGACGAAGTGGCCGAAGCCGTGCGCCGCGTGGTGCGCAAGAGCGGTACCCGCACGCGCAATGTCGCCCTGGCGCTGCCTCCCTCGGCCGTCATCACCAAGAAGATCATTCTTCCTGGCGGCATGAGCGAGCAGGAACTCGAAATCCAGGTCGAGTCCGAAGCCAACCAGTACATCCCGTTCTCGCTCGACGAGGTCAGCCTCGATTTCTGCGTGACCGGGCAGAGCACCGCGTCCGCCGGCGACGTCGAAGTGCTGATTGCCGCGTCTCGCAAGGAGAAGGTCCAGGACCGCGAAGGGCTGGCCGAAGCGGCCGGCCTGAAGGCGGTGATCCTCGACGTCGAGTCCTATGCTTCCCGCCTTGCCACCGCTCGCCTGATCGAGCAACTTCCGGGCAAGGGCGTCGATGCCGTCGTCGCGCTTTTCGAGGTGGGTGCTTTCACCACCAGCATGCAGGTGCTGCGCAACCAGGAAGTGCTGTACGACCGCGACCAGGCCTTCGGCGGTGCCCAGCTGACCCAGTTGATCGTGCGCCAGTACGGTTTCTCCGCCGAAGAGGCCGAAGCCAAGAAGCGGAGCGGCGACCTGCCCGACGACTACGGCTCGAGCGTTCTCCGGCCTTTCGTGGAAAGCATCGCGCAGGAAATTGCCCGCGCATTGCAGTTCTTCTTCACCAGCACGCCCCACAACCGTGTCGACTACGTGCTGCTTGCAGGCGGCTCGGCTTCGCTGCCCAGCCTCACCAGCGCCGTGACGCGCCAGACTTCTTTCGCCTGTTCGCTCGTGAACCCGTTCGACGGCATGGAGCTGGGTGCGAACATCCGCGAGAAGAAAGTCCGGCGTGAGGCGCCTTCCTATCTGACCTCCTGCGGTCTGGCCATGCGGAGGTTCATGCAGTGATTCTCATCAACCTGCTTCCGCATCGCGAAGCCGCACGCAAGCGGCGGCGCGAGGCCTTCTACGGCACCCTGGGCGGTGCCGCGGTGCTCGGCGTCCTGATCGCCGGCCTGGCCTTTCTCTGGTTCGAGGCGCAGATCTCGGCCCAGCAAGCCAAGAACACCTTCCTCAAGACCGAGATCACCAAGCTCGACGCCGAAATCAAGGAAATTTCCACGCTGCAGGATGAAATCGCAGCGCTGCGCGCACGCCAGCAGGCGGTCGAAGACCTGCAGGGCGACCGCAACCTGCCGGTGCACCTGCTCAACGAACTGGTCCGGCAGCTGCCCGACGGTGTCTATCTGACCAGCATGAAGCAGGACAACCAGACGGTCACGCTGCAGGGCATGGCGCAGTCCAACGAGCGCGTGTCGGAGCTGCTGCGCAACCTGGGCAACAACAGCCCATGGCTGGTCAAGCCCGAACTGGTCGAGATCACTTCCGCGACAGTGAGCCTGAGCCAGCGCGACCAGCGCCGGGTGGCGAACTTCACGATGCGCATCGGCCTGAAGCGGCCGACCGACGCGCAGAAGGCCGCGGCCGACAAGGCGCTGGCCGCAGCGGCGCAGGTCAAGGGGTAACGGATCATGGCAAGCAATCGCCCCTCTCAAAAAATGGATGTCGGCGCCGCACTGCGCGGTTTCGGCGACCAGTTCCGCAACCTGAATCCCAACGACCCGGCCAGCTGGCCGGCCGTGCCGCGCTATGCCCTGTGCCTGGCGTTGACCGCCCTGGTGCTGGCGGGATTGTGGTTCGTGTGGCTGACCAATTCGAACGACGAGCTCGAGAGCGAGCGCGCGAAAGAAGTTACGCTGCGCACCGACTACCAGAAGAAGGTGGCGCTCGCCGCCAACCTCGATCTGCTGAAGAAGCAGCGCGAGCAGGTGCAGCAGTACGTGACGCTGCTCGAAAAGCAACTCCCCAGCAAGGCTGAAATGGACGCGCTGCTGTCCGACATCAACCAGGCCGGCCTCGGCCGCAGCCTGCAGTTCGAGCTGTTCCGCCCCGGTCAGGTTTCGGTGAAGGACTACTACGCCGAGCTGCCGATCGCCGTGCGCGTGACCGGCCGGTACCACGACATCGGCTCCTTTGCGGCCGACGTCGCGAGCCTGTCGCGCATCGTGACGCTGAACAATCTCACGATCGTTCCCCAGAAAGACAAGGACGGCACCCTGACGATGGATGCGACGGCACGCACCTACCGCTACCTCGACGACGAAGAGCGGGCGGCCCAGAAGCGCGCTGCGGCGCCAAAGGCCAAGAAATGAGGACGACCGCCAAACTCCTGTGGCTGGCCGTGGCCGCCCTCGGCCTGAGCGCCTGTGCCGATTCGGAGCAGGAAGACCTGCGCCGCTGGATGGTCGAGCAACGCGCACAGGTGAAGCCCAATGTGCCGCCGATCACCGAGCCCAAGAAATTCACGCCGCAGGCCTACACCGAAGGCGCGGCTTTCGAGCCGTTCAACCTGCTCAAGCTGACCCAGGCGCTGCGCCGGGATTCGAACCAGCCCAGCACGTCGGAGCTGATCGCGCCTGAACTGGTGCGCCGCAAGGAGGCGCTGGAAGCTTTCCCGCTCGACACCATGGCCATGGTGGGCAGCATGAACCGTAACGGCCAGCCGGTGGCGCTGGTGCGGGTCGACAAGCTGCTCTACAAGGTGCGTGTCGGCGAGTACCTGGGGCTCAACTACGGGCGCATCACCCGTATCAACGAAACCGAAGTCGCCTTGCGTGAAATCGTGCAAGACGCCGCCGGTGAATGGATCGAACGCGTGGCGACATTGCAGCTGCAAGAGAGTGCGAAGAAATGAATCACAAAAAATCTACGATGGCACAGCGGCTGCGAGCTGCCGGGCTGGGTCTCCTGGCATTCGGCGCACTCGCGATTGCCCATGCGCAAAACGCCATCGAAGCGGTGACCAGTTCGACCCAATCCGGCGCCGAGGTGATCCGCATCGACCTGGCGCAGCCGCTCGCGGCGGTGCCGACCGGCTTCGCGGTGCAGACGCCGGCGCGCATCGCGCTTGATTTCCCAGGCGTGACCAACGCGATCGGCCGCTCCGCCATCGAGGTGAACCAGGGCAACCTGCGTTCCGTCAACGTGGTCCAGGCCGGCGACCGCAGCCGCGTGGTGCTGAATCTCAAGCAGGCGACCGCCTACAAGGCCGAGATCCAGGGCAAGTCGCTGCTGGTGATCCTCGAACCCGTGGCCGGCACGGCCCTGGCTTCGTCCACGCCCACCGTCTTTGCGGAAAACCGCAATCGCGACACCCTGCCGCTGCGCGACGTGGACTTCCGCATGGGGTCGGACAACACCGGCCGAGTGATCGTCGACCTGCCGAACAACCAGGTCGGCGTCGATGTGCGCCAGCAGGGCAAGAACCTCGTCGTGGAGTTCACCAAGTCGACCCTGCCGGAAGGCCTGCGCCGCCGCCTCGACGTGGCCGACTTCAACACGCCGGTCCAGCTCATCACCTCGCAGCAGTCGGGCGACCGCGTGCGCATGACGATCGAGGCCAAGGGCGACTGGGAGCACAGCGCCTACCAGAGCGAAAACCAGTTCGTGGTCGAAGTCCGCGCCCGCAAGGTGGACCCGGCCAAGCTGACGCAGGGCGTGGGCTACAACGGCGAGAAGCTCTCCCTGAACTTCCAGAACATCGAGATCCGTTCGCTGCTGCAGGTGATCGCCGACTTCACGAACTTCAACATCGTGACCTCCGATTCCGTCACCGGCGCGCTGACGCTCCGCCTGAAGGACGTGCCGTGGGACCAGGCGCTCGACATCATCATGCAGGCCAAGAACCTGGGCATGCGCAAGAACGGCAGCGTGCTGTGGATCGCGCCCAAGGATGAAATCAACGCCAAGGAAAAGCTCGAGTTCGAGGCCAAGGCCACGATCGAGAACTTGGAGCCGGTGCGCACCCAGTCGTTCCAGCTCAACTACACCAAGGCCATCGCGATTGCCCAGGGCCTGACCGGCACCGGCGCTTCGTCGGGCGGCGGCGGCGGCTCCGGCACCACCACGCGCATCCTGAGCCCGCGCGGCAGCGTGATTGCGGAATCGCGCACCAACCAGCTGTTCGTGTCGGACATTCCGTCGCGCCTGGCCCAGGTGGCCGAACTGATCCAGAAGCTGGACATCCCGGTGCGCCAGGTGCTCATCGAAGCGCGGATCGTGGAAGCGTCGGACACCTTCGGCAAGTCGCTCGGCGTGCGCCTGGGCGGCGGCATCGCCGGCGAGCGCTTTGCCTCGTCGTCGGGCAACCGGGCCTTCGGCAACATCGGGATGATGCCCGTCGTGAGCGCGGGTACCAATGCCACCGGCGGCGCAAGCACCGCCACCACCACCTGGACCAACTCCAACTTCATCAACCTGCCCGCAGGCGATGCCGGCGGCACGGGCAACGCGGCCGGCGCCTTCGCGATCTCGCTGTTCAATTCCAGCTTCTCGCGCATGCTGAACCTCGAGATCTCGGCACTGGAAGCCGACGGCAAGGGCAAGCTGGTGTCCAGCCCCCGCGTCATCACGGCCGACCAGACCAAGGCGCTGATCGAGCAGGGCGAAGAAATTCCCTACCAGCAGGCCACGTCCAGCGGCGCCACCTCGATCTCGTTCCGCAAGGCGGTGCTGAAGCTCGAAGTCACGCCGCAGATCACGCCCGAAGGCAACATCATCCTCACGCTCGACGTGAGCAAGGATGCCCGCGGCGTCAATACTTCGGCCGGCCCGGCCATCAACACCAAGCACGTGCAGACCGAAGTGCTGGTCGAGAACGGCGGCACGGTCGTCATCGGTGGTATCTTCGAACTCACCGAAACCAATGACGAATCGCGCGTGCCGGTGCTGGGTGAAGTGCCCTACCTGGGTGCACTGTTCCGCAAGCGCGAACGCGTTGCCAACAAGACCGAAATGCTCGTCTTTATCACTCCGAAGATGATTACCGACCGCAACGCCGCGCGCTGACGCGCAGGCGTAGCAGCCACCGCGTGGCGGTCGCACTCGTCGGGTTGCCCGGCGCCGGCAAATCTGCAGTAGGCCGGCGCCTGGGTGCGCGCCTGGACCTTCCATTCGTCGATACCGACCATGTCGTCGAGCAGCGCATCGGCTGCTCGATCCGCGACTACTTCGACCGCGAAGGCGAAACGGCCTTTCGCGACCTCGAGCAGACCGTGATTGCCGGTCTTGCGTCCCAGGCCCACGGCGTGCTGGCGACGGGCGGCGGAGCGGTGCTGCGGG
The DNA here is from genome assembly GCF_040546685.1 of Variovorax sp. OAS795. Classification (NCBI taxonomy): domain Bacteria; kingdom Pseudomonadati; phylum Pseudomonadota; class Betaproteobacteria; order Burkholderiales; family Comamonadaceae; genus Variovorax; species Variovorax sp. OAS795. The sequence continues at coordinate 4,810,355 of NZ_JBEPOH010000001.1, read as the reverse complement.
AGGCCAATCGCAGGCAGCTGCGGGACCACTTCCACGTGATCTACCTGCGCTCCTCGCCCGAAGACCTGTTCCGGCGCCTGCGCCATGACGTCAAGCGGCCGCTGCTGCAGGTGGCCGATCCGCTGGGACGGTTGCGCGAACTGCATGACGCGCGCGATCCGCTCTACCGCGAAACGGCCCACGACGTGGTCGACACCGGCCGCCCGTCGATCGCCATGCTGGTGAACATCATCGTGATGCAGCTCGAGCTGGCCGGCATCGTCGCGCCGGGATCCCGGCCCGAAGAACCCACGGCCTGAACCGGCCGGGCCGCAGCGCCTAAACTCGCTGCATGTCATTGCCCGCATCTTCCGCACCCCCCGAACGCGTCGATATCCAGCTCGGCGAACGCAGCTACCCGATCCTCATCGGGGCCGGCCTGCTGGACGATCCCGGGAGTTTTGCCGCGGTGCTCCCGGCCGCCACCGCGCTGGTCGTGAGCAACACCACGGTGGCGCCGCTCTACGCCAAGGCCTTGCACGCCGCGCTGGCCGGCCGGTTCCGTACCGTGCACCTGCTCGAACTGCCCGATGGCGAAGTGCACAAGAACCTGCAGACCCTGAACCTGATCTTCGACGCGCTGCTCGGACACGGCAGCGACCGCAAGACCGTGCTGTTTGCGCTGGGCGGCGGCGTGGTGGGCGACATGACCGGCTTTGCCGCCGCGAGCTACATGCGCGGCGTGCCGTTCGTGCAGGTGCCGACCACGCTGCTGGCGCAGGTCGATTCCTCCGTCGGCGGCAAGACCGCCATCAATCACGCGCTCGGCAAGAACATGATCGGCGCGTTCTACCAACCGCAGCTCGTGGTGTGCGACCTGCGCACGCTGCAGACGCTGCCGCCGCGGGAACTGAGCGCCGGGCTGGCCGAGGTCATCAAGTACGGGCCCATCTACGACATGGCGTTCTTCGATTGGATCGAGGCGAATGTCGACGCGCTGGTGGCGCGCGATCCGGCCGCGCTGGCCCACGCGGTCAAGCGCAGCTGCGAGATCAAGGCCCTCGTCGTCGGCGAGGACGAACGCGAAACCGGCCTGCGCGCGATCCTCAATTTCGGCCACACCTTCGGCCACGCGATCGAGTCGGGCCTGGGCTACGGCGAATGGCTGCATGGCGAAGCGGTCGGCTGCGGCATGGTCATGGCGGCGCACCTGTCGCAGCGGCTCGGCGGTGTCGATGCCGCGTTCGTCGAACGGCTCACCCGGCTCATCGGGCGCGCCGGCCTGCCCACCGTCGGCCCCGCGCTGGGCGCCGAGCGCTACCTCGAACTGATGCGGGTCGACAAGAAATCCGAAGCCGGCGAGATCCGCTTCGTGGTGATCGACAAGCCGGGCTCGGCCGCGGTCAGCGCCGCGCCCGATGCGCTCGTGCGCGAAGTGCTCGCGCAGTGCTGCCGCGCGGAGTGAGTCCCGCGCCAAGGTGCACCGATGAATCTTGCGGCCTACGCCTGCCACCCTGCGCAGTCGCGCGGAAGGCGCCATGCCGAGCCGCCGGCGCCCACGCGCGATGCGTTCCAGCGCGACCGCGACCGCATCGTGCATTCCACGGCATTCCGGCGGCTGGTCTACAAGACCCAGGTGTTCCTGAACCATGAAGGCGACCTGTTCCGCACGCGGCTCACGCATTCGCTCGAGGTGGCGCAGCTGGGCAGATCGATCGCGCGGGCCTTGCGGATCAACGAAGACCTGGTCGAGGCCATTGCCCTCGCGCACGACCTGGGCCATACGCCCTTCGGCCATGCGGGACAGGATTCGCTGAATGCCTGCATGGAAGGCCATGGCGGCTTCGAGCACAACCTTCAAAGCCTGCGCGTGGTCGATGCCCTCGAACTGCGCTATCCGCAGTACGACGGCCTGAATCTCAGCTTCGAGACCCGCGAGGGCATCCTCAAGCACTGCTCGCGCGCCAACGCGGAACGCCTGGAGGCCGCCGAACCCGGCGGCGTGGCCCGGCGCTTCCTGGACCGCACCCAGCCGGGGCTCGAAGCGCAGCTTTGCAACCTGGCCGACGCCATCGCCTACAACGCGCACGACATCGACGACGGCGTGCGCTCGGGGCTGATCACCGTCGAGCAGCTCGGCGAGGTTCCTCTCTTCGAGCGCTACCGCCGCGAGGCGCTGGCCGAACATCCCCACCTGGAAGGGCGGCGCGTGCTCTACGAGACGATCCGCCGCATGCTCAGTGCCCAGGTCTACGACGTGATCGACGCCACCCGTGCGGCCATCGAAGCGGCGGGACCCGCCGATGCGAAGGGTGTGCGGCACGCCGCGCCGCTGGTCGCGTTCAGCGACGCCATGCAGGCGCAGTCCAGCGAGCTCAAGGGCTTCCTGTTCCGCAACCTCTACCGCCATCCGCAGGTCGCGCAGACAACCGAGCAGGCGCAGCAGGTGGTGCGGGAGCTGTTCGAGGCCTACCTCGAGCGCCCCGGGGAGATGCCGGTCGCCTATGCCGAGCGGCGCGACCGGTACCGTTCCGTGGCCGACTACATCGCCGGCATGACAGACCGCTTTGCCATGCGCGAGCACGAACGGCTGACCGGCCGGCGGGGCATCGCATGAGCGCCGGCCGTTCCGAAGGCGCAGCCCGCCAGGGCGAGGGCGTTGCGATGGGGCCGGCCACCGGGGCATCCGCGCGCGTTCCCGCGGCTGCATTTGCCGTGGTCTTGGGCGGTGTCAGCGCGGCGCTGCATCTGGGCAAGCTGCCGCCCGCCGTGCCTGCGCTGCAGGCATCGCTCGGCATCGGCCTGGTCGAGGCGGGTTTCCTGCTCTCGCTGGTGCAGGTCGCCAGCATGACCCTCGGGCTCGCGGCGGGGCTGGCGGCCGACACCATCGGCCTGCGCCGCAGCATGCTGGCGGGGCTGCTGGTGCTGACGGCGGCCAGCCTACTGGGCGGCGCTGTCGGCGCGGGTCTTCTCGGCGCTGCGCATGCGGTGCAGTGGCTGCTGTTTTTGCGGGCCGTCGAGGGCATCGGTTTTCTCCTGGCGGTGATGCCAGGCCCCGGGTTGATCCGCGCATTGACGCCGCCGGGGGCGGACAAGGCGGCGCTGGGCGTCTGGGGCGCGTACATGCCGCTCGGCGTGGCGCTTGCGCTGCTGCTCGGGCCGGCGCTGATCGGGTGGGGCGGATGGGGCGACTGGTGGTGGGCGCTGTCCGCGGTCTCGGCCGCCGCGGCGCTCTGGCTCTGGGCGGCCGTGCCGGCGGATGGGCTTCGGTCCGGCACTCCGGCAGCGAGCGCCACGCCGGACGGATGGTCGTCGCGCCTGCGCGCCACCGTCGGCGCCCGCGCACCCTGGATGATCGCATCGAGCTTTGCGGTGTATTCGGCGCAATGGATGGCCGTGATCGGCTTCCTGCCGGCCATCTATGCCGGCGCCGGGGTGCCGGCGGGCTGGAATGCGGTGCTCACCGCCATCGCGGCTGCGATGAACATCGTCGGCAACCTCGCGGGCGGCAGGTGGCTGCAGCGCGGCGTTGCGCCGGAGCGCCTGCTGCAAGGGGGTTTCCTGGCGATGGCGCTGGGCGGCGTGGCGGCTTTCGCGCAGGTGGGGCAGGGGGCCGATGCGCTCGGCCTGCCGCCGGCGCTGCGCTATGCCGCGGTCTGCGCTTTTTCGCTGGGCGGCGGCATGGTGCCTGCGACCCTGTTCCTGCTCGGGGTTCGCCTGGCGCCGGGGCCCGCCACCGTTTCCACGACGATCGGGCTCATGCAGCAGGCCTCGTCGCTGGGGCAGTTCCTCGCGCCCCCCGCGGTCGCATGGGTGGCTCACCGTGTCGGCGGATGGCACTGGACCTGGGCGGCCACGTTGGCGTGCTCGCTGGCCGGGATGGTCCTCGCTCGCCGCCTGGGGCGAATACGCCTGGCAGCAGGAGTGGCATGACAGGCGCAGCGACAATCGAGGCCATTCAGGCCGAAGCCGATACGCGGCGCTGGCTCGAGCGCGCGGTGATCGGGCTCAACCTGTGCCCGTTCGCAAAGGCGGTGCACGTGAAGGCGCAGATCCATTACGCCGTGTACCTGCCCGCCGACGACGCCGCGCTGGTCGACGCGCTGCTGGCACAGGCCCATGAACTCGCCGCGCTCGATGCCTCCGTGCGCGACACCACCTTGCTGATCACACCCAACACCTTGGGCGATTTCCTGGACTTCAACGATTTCACTGCGCGCGCCGAACGCAAGCTCGCCCGCGCCGGTTTCGACGGCGTGTTCCAGCTCGCGAGCTTTCACCCGCAGTTTCAGTTCGCGGGCACGGAAAGCGGCGACATCGCGAACGCGACCAATCGCGCGCCGTACCCCACGCTGCACCTGCTGCGCGAAGACAGCGTGAGCCGTGCGGTCGAGGCGTTTCCCGAGGCCGAAGCCATCTTCGAACGCAACATCGAAACCCTGGAAACACTGGGGCAGGACGGCTGGGCTGCGCTCGGCGTGGGCCCAGGGAGCGCCCGATCATCATGAATGCACAAGCGACTCGGGCGGTGAAGACCGCCAAGACCTCCAAGACTTCCAAGGCCGAAGCCGAACTGGCCGAAGTCCTGCGGCCGGGGCAATCCATCGAGCTGCTCAAGGAACTGCACATCCTCACGCGCGAAGGCCGCCTCAACCAGGACTCCCGGCGCAAGCTCAAGCAGGTCTACCACCTGTTCCAGTTCATCGAGCAGCTGCTGCGCGAACTGCCCGGTGGTGGGGCCGAGGCCACGCTCGCCGACCATGGCGCGGGCAAGTCGTACCTTGGCTTCATCATCTACGACCTGTTCTTCCGCGCCCGCGAGGGTGGCCACGTCTACGGCATCGAGACGCGGAGCGAACTGGTCGAGAAGTCGAGGGCGTTGGCACGGCAGCTGGGTTTCGATCGCATGTCGTTCCTGAACCTCACGGTGGCCGAATCGGCCCAGGCCGAGGAACTGCCGGAGCGGATCGACGTGGTCACCGCACTGCACGCCTGCGACACCGCGACCGACGACGCCATCGCCTTCGGGCTCGCCAAGAAGGCGCGCTGCATGGTACTGGTGCCCTGCTGCCAGGCCGAAGTGGCGGCCTGCCTGCGCGAGACCAAGGCGCTGGCCTTGTCGCGAACGCCATTGGCCGAACTCTGGCGCCATCCGCTGCACACGCGCGAGATCGGCAGCCAGCTCACCAACGTGCTGCGCTGCCTTTATCTCGAAGCCCACGGATACAGCGTCACCGTCACCGAGCTGGTGGGCTGGGAGCACAGCATGAAGAACGAGCTGATCCTGGCGCGACACACCGGTCAACGCAAGGCCGCCGCAGCGGCGCGTCTCGGCGAGCTGCTCGCGCAGTTCGGACTCGACGCGCTGGGCGATACCCGGTTTCGCCTGCCCTGAGGTCCTGCCGAAGCGCGCACTTTCGATCCACGCCATGGCCCGTCTGCCCCGCCTCACGCTCGCCGACATGCCGCACCATGTGATCCAGCGCGGCAACAACCGGCAGGTGATCTTCGTCGATCGGGCGGACCACGAACGGCTGCTGGGCCTGCTGGCCGAGGCCGCCACCCGCTTTGGCGTGGCGCTGCATGCCTATGTGCTGATGGACAACCATTTCCACCTGCTGGCCACGCCCGGCACCACCACGGGGTTGCCGCAGTTCATGCAGTCGGTGGGCCGCAGCTACGTGCGCTACTTCAACGACCGCCATGGCCGAAGCGGCACCCTGTGGGAAGGGCGCTACAGGTCGACCCTGATCCAGACCGATCGATACCTGCTGACCTGCATGGCCTACATCGACCTCAATCCCGTGCGGGCCGGGCTCGTGGCCGACGCGCGCGATTTTCCATGGTCCAGCCACGGCCACTATGCGGGCCTGCGCCATGACAGGCTGCTGACGCCCCACCCGCTGTACTGGGAGCTGGGCAACACGCCCTTCGCGCGCGAAGCTGCATACGCGGAGTTGGTGCGTTCCGGCGTGCGCCAGGTGGACCAGGGCACGCTCACCGAGGCCACTTTGCGCGGGTGGGCGGCGGGTGATGCCGAATTCCTCGCTTCACTTCAGAAAGCCACTGAACGCCGGGTTGCGAAGGCCAGGGCTGGACGTCCACCTTCGGCTACTCGGTCCTGACCGCGTCTGCGCGGCAAGGCCGAGCAGCGGCGTTGTCGACGAATTCAATATGTCCCTAATTAATTTCTGACCAAGAAACTCGGATTCAAATTGGAATCTGACCCCAAATAAAGTATTTGGCATTCTTTGTGCATCGCAATATCCTTCTCTTCCCTGCGAAAACTGAAGGAGTGCGCCATGACGACGGCTGCCGAGATCGAACATCTCCAACAACACGGTCTGTATTCCGGTGCCGACGAGCACGATGCCTGCGGCGTCGGCTTCGTGGCGCACATCAAGGGCGAAAAGAGCCATGCCATCGTGCTGCAGGGCCTCAAGATCCTCGAAAACCTGGACCATCGTGGTGCAGTCGGCGCCGACAAGCTCATGGGCGACGGCGCGGGCATCCTGATCCAGCTGCCCGACCACCTGTATCGCGAAGAAATGGCCAAGCAGGGCGTCACGCTGCCGCCGCCCGGCGAATACGGCGTCGGCATGATCTTCCTGCCCAAGGAACACGCCTCGCGCGAAGCTTGCGAGCAGGAAATGGAACGCGCCATCAAGGCCGAAGGCCAGGTGCTGCTCGGCTGGCGCGACGTGCCGGTGAACCGCGACATGCCGATGTCGCCCACGGTGCGCGCCAAGGAACCACTGCTGCGCCAGGTGTTCATCGGCCGCGGCAACGACGTGATCGTGCAGGACGCGCTGGAACGCAAGCTCTACGTGATCCGCAAGACCGCCAGCGCCAACATCCAGCGACTGAAGCTCAAGCACAGCAAGGAATACTACGTTCCGAGCATGTCGAGCCGCACCGTGGTCTACAAGGGCCTGCTGCTTGCCGACCAGGTCGGTACCTATTACCTCGACCTGCAGGACAAGCGCTGCATCTCGGCGCTCGGGCTGGTGCACCAGCGCTTCTCGACCAACACCTTTCCCGAGTGGCCGCTGGCCCACCCGTACCGCTATGTCGCCCACAACGGCGAGATCAACACGGTCAAGGGCAACTACAACTGGATGAAGGCGCGCGAAGGCGTGATGTCTTCGCCCGTGCTGGGCGCCGACCTGCAGAAGCTCTACCCGATCAGCTTCGCCGGCCAGTCCGACACCGCCACCTTCGACAACTGCCTCGAACTGCTGACGATGGCCGGCTACCCCATCAGCCAGGCCGTGATGATGATGATTCCCGAGCCATGGGAACAGCACGCCACCATGGACCCGCGTCGCCGCGCGTTCTATGAATACCACGCCGCCATGCTCGAGCCGTGGGACGGCCCGGCCTCCATCGTGTTCACCGACGGCCGCCAGATCGGCGCCACGCTGGACCGCAACGGCCTGCGCCCCTCGCGCTACTGCGTGACGGACGACGACCTGGTCATCATGGCGTCGGAATCGGGCGTGCTGCCGGTGCCCGAGCAGAAGATCGTGCGCAAGTGGCGCCTGCAGCCCGGCAAGATGTTCCTGATCGACCTGGAGCAGGGCCGCATGATCGACGACGAGGAGGTCAAGGCCACCCTCGCCAACAGCAAGCCCTACAAGCAGTGGATCGAGAACCTGCGCATCAAGCTCGACAGCGTCAACGCCGAGCCGGCCGCAACGGCGATCAAGGCGCCGGTGAGCCAGGTGGCGCTGCTCGATCGCCAGCAGGCCTTCGGCTACACCCAGGAAGACATCAAGTTCCTGATGAGCCCGATGGCGCAGGCCGGCGAGGAGGGTATCGGCTCCATGGGCAACGACAGCCCGCTGGCCGTGCTCTCCAACAAGAACAAGCCGCTCTACAACTACTTCAAGCAGCTGTTCGCGCAAGTGACCAACCCGCCGATCGATCCGATCCGCGAGGCGATCGTGATGTCGCTGGTGTCCTTCATCGGCCCCAAGCCCAACCTGCTGGACATCAACCAGGTCAACCCGCCGATGCGGCTCGAAGTGAGCCAGCCGATCCTCGACTTCGCCGACATGGCGAAGCTGCGCGACATCGGGACCTACACGCAGGGCAAGTTCAAGAGCTACGTGCTCGACATCACCTATCCGCTCGCCTGGGGCGACGAAGGCGTCGAGGCCAAGCTGGCCTCGCTGTGCGCCGAAGCCGTGGACGCCATCAAGGGCGGCCATAACATCCTGATCGTGAGCGACCGCGGCGTGAGCCCCACGCAGGTCGCGATCCCCGCCGTGCTGGCGCTCTCGGCGGTGCACCAGTACCTGGTGCGCGAGGGCCTGCGCACCACGGCCGGCCTGGTGGTCGAAACCGGCTCGGCCCGCGAAGTGCACCACTTCGGCGTGCTGGCAGGCTATGGCGCCGAAGCCGTGCACCCCTACCTGGCCATGGAAACGCTGGCGGCCATGCATGCCGACCTGCCGGGCGACATGAGCGCCGAGAAGGCGGTCTACAACTACGTCAAGGCCATCGGCAAGGGTCTCTCCAAGATCATGTCGAAGATGGGCGTCAGCACCTACATGAGCTATTGCGGCGCCCAGCTGTTCGAAGCCATCGGCCTGAACACCGAGACGGTGAACAAGTACTTCACCGGCACGGCCAGCCGCGTGGAAGGCATCGGCGTGTTCGAGATCGCCGAGGAAGCCATCCGCATGCACAAGGCGGCGTTCGGCGACGATCCGATCCTCTCCAACATGCTCGATGCCGGCGGCGAGTACGCCTGGCGCACGCGTGGCGAAGAGCACATGTGGACGCCCGACGCCATTGCCAAGCTGCAGCACAGCACGCGCTCCAACAACTGGAACACGTACAAGGAATACGCACAGCTCATCAACGACCAGAACCGCCGCCACCTCACGCTGCGCGGCCTGTTCGAGTTCAAGCTGGACCCGGCCAAGGCCATTCCGGTGGACGAGGTCGAGCCCGCGGCCGAAATCGTCAAGCGCTTTGCCACTGGCGCGATGTCGCTCGGCTCGATCAGCACCGAGGCGCATTCCACGCTCGCGATCGCCATGAACCGCATCGGCGGCAAGAGCAACACGGGCGAGGGCGGCGAAGATCCGGCGCGCTACCGCAACGAGCTCAAGGGCATCCCCATCAAGAAGGGCGACACGCTCAAGAGCGTGATCGGCGCTGCCAACGTCGAGGTCGACCTGCCCCTGCAGGACGGCGACTCGCTGCGCTCGCGCATCAAGCAGGTGGCTTCGGGCCGCTTCGGCGTCACGGCCGAGTACCTGTTCTCGGCCGACCAGATCCAGATCAAGATGGCGCAGGGCGCCAAGCCGGGTGAGGGCGGCCAGCTGCCCGGCGGCAAGGTGACCGAATACATCGGCAAGCAGCGTTATGCGGTCCCGGGCGTGGGCCTCATTTCGCCGCCGCCGCACCACGACATCTACTCGATCGAAGACCTGGCGCAGCTGATTCACGACCTGAAGAACGCCGCGCCGCACGCCAGCATCAGCGTCAAGCTGGTGAGCGAAATCGGCGTGGGCACCATCGCGGCCGGCGTGGCCAAGTGCAAGAGCGACCACGTGGTGATCGCAGGCCATGACGGCGGCACGGGCGCATCGCCCTGGTCGTCGATCAAGCATGCCGGCAGCCCGTGGGAAATCGGCCTGGCCGAGACGCAGCAGACGCTGGTGCTCAACCGCCTGCGCAGCCGCATCCGCGTGCAGGCCGACGGCCAGATGAAGACCGGCCGCGACGTCGCCATCGGCGCGTTGCTGGGCGCCGACGAGTTCGGCTTTGCCACCGCGCCGCTGGTGGTCGAGGGCTGCATCATGATGCGCAAGTGCCACCTCAACACCTGCCCGGTGGGCGTGGCCACGCAAGACCCGATCCTGCGCAAGAAGTTCTCGGGCAAGCCCGAGCACGTGGTCAACTACTTCTTCTTCGTTGCGGAAGAAGTGCGCCAGATCATGGCCCAGCTCGGCATCCGCAAGTTCGACGACCTGATCGGCCGCGCCGACTTGCTCGACATGCGCAAGGGCATCGAGCACTGGAAGGCCTCGGGCCTGGACTTCAGCCGCCTGTTCGCGCTGCCGATCGTGCCGGCCGACGTGCCGCGCTACCACGTCGAGAACCAGGACCATGGCCTGGAGCGTGCGCTGGACGTCAAGCTGATCGAGAAGTCGCGCCCGGCCATCGAGCGCGGCGAGAAGGTGCAGTTCATCGAGGTCGCGCGCAACGTCAACCGCTCGGTCGGCGCCATGCTGTCCGGTGCGCTGACCAAGGTGCATCCGCAGGGCCTGCCCGACGATTCGATCCGCATCCAGCTCGAAGGCACGGGCGGCCAGTCGTTCGGCGCGTTCCTTGCGCGCGGCATCACGCTGTACCTGATCGGCGATGCCAACGACTACACCGGCAAGGGCCTTTCGGGCGGCCGCGTGGTGGTGCGCCCGAGCCTCGATTTCCGCGGTGAAGCGGTGCGCAACACCATCGTCGGCAACACCGCGCTGTACGGTGCGACCACCGGCGAGGCCTATCTCTGCGGCGTGGCCGGCGAACGCTTCGCGGTGCGCCTGTCGGGTGCCACGGCCGTCGTCGAAGGCACCGGGGACCACGGCTGCGAATACATGACCGGCGGCACGGTGGCCGTGCTCGGCAAGACCGGCCGCAACTTCGCGGCGGGCATGAGCGGCGGCGTGGCTTTCGTCTACGACGAAGACGGCCAGTTCGCCTCCCGCTGCAACCTCTCGATGGTGTCGCTGGACAAGGTGCTGACCTCGGCGGAGCAGACGGCAAGCATGCATCGCAAGATCTGGCACGGCGGCGATACCGACGAGGCCCAGCTCAAGAAGCTGCTCGAAGAGCACCACCGCTGGACCGGCAGCAAGCGGGCACGCGAACTGCTCGACAACTGGGCCGAGGCGCGCACCAAGTTCGTCAAGGTGTTCCCGAACGAATACAAGCGTGCGCTGGCCGAGTTGCACGACCGCAAGGTCGAGCTCACGAGCAGCGGCAACAACGCGCACATCGGCCTGGAACCGCACGCGCTGGCCGCACAGCAGGCCACGCCAGCCGCGGCCTGAGCCGGCGACAAAGAGAACAAAAGGAAAGCAAGCGATGGGAAAGATCACAGGCTTCATGGAGCATGAGCGCGTCGAGGAGGGCTACAAGCCCGTCCAGGAGCGCGTCAGGCACTACAAGGAATTCGTCGTCGGACTGACGGTCGAGCAGGCCAAGGTGCAGGGCGCACGCTGCATGGACTGCGGCACGCCGTTCTGCAACAGCGGCTGCCCGGTCAACAACATCATTCCGGACTTCAACGACCTCGTGTACCGCAACGATTGGCAGAACGCCTTCGCGGTGCTCGACTCGACCAACAACTTCCCGGAGTTCACCGGCCGCATCTGCCCCGCGCCCTGCGAGGCCGCCTGCGTGCTCAACGTGAACGACGACCCGGTCGGCATCAAGTCGCTGGAACACGCGATCATCGATCGCGCCTGGGACGAAGGCTGGGTGGCGCCGCGCGTTGCCAAGCACAAGACCGGCAAGAAGGTGGCGGTGGTGGGTTCGGGTCCGGCCGGCATGGCCGCGGCGCAGCAGCTCGCGCGCGCCGGCCACGACGTGACGCTGTTCGAGAAGAACGACCGCATCGGCGGCCTGCTGCGCTACGGCATCCCCGACTTCAAGATGGAGAAGACGCACATCGATCGCCGCGTCGAGCAGATGAAGGCCGAGGGCGTGACCTTCCGTACCGGCGTGATGGTCGGTGCCGCGAAGGACCCGCTGGGCAAGGGCTCCAAGGTGACCAATCTCGCCAAGGAAACCGTCACACCCGAGCAACTGGACAAGGAGTTCGATGCCGTGCTGCTCACCGGCGGTGCCGAGCAATCGCGCGACCTCCCGGTGCCGGGGCGCGACCTTGACGGCATCCACTTCGCGATGGAGTTCCTGCCGCAGCAGAACCGCGTCAATGCGGGCGACAAGGTCAAGGGCCAGTTGCGCGCCGACGGCAAGCACGTCATCGTGATCGGCGGCGGCGACACCGGCTCCGATTGCGTGGGCACCAGCAATCGCCACGGCGCGGCCAGCGTCACGCAGTTCGAGCTGATGCCCCAGCCTCCCGAGGAAGAAAACCGCCCGCTGACCTGGCCCTACTGGCCGATCAAGCTGCGCACCAGCTCCAGCCACGAAGAAGGCTGCGAGCGCGAGTTCGCGATCTCCACCAAGGAGTTCATCGGCGAAAAAGGCAAGGTCACCGGCCTCAAGACGGTCCGGGTCGAGTGGAAGGACGGCCGCATGCAGGAAGTGGCGGGCAGCGAGCAGATCCTCAAGGCCGACCTCGTGCTGCTGGCCATGGGCTTCGTGAGCCCCGTGGCGCCTGTGCTGGAGGCCTTCGGTGTCGAGAAGGATGCGCGCGGCAACGCCAAGGCCACGGTCGACTTCATCGGCGGCTACGCCACCAATGTGCCCAAGGTGTTTGCCGCAGGCGACATTCGCCGCGGCCAGTCGCTGGTGGTCTGGGCGATTCGCGAGGGGCGCCAGGCTGCGCGCTCGGTGGATGAATTTTTGATGGGATTCAGCGACTTACCGCGCTGATTTTTGTTTCAGTTCTGCGGGGCCCATCGCGGCCCCGCTATCATTCGCGGAAACCGCATGCCGGGATGCCTGAAGAGGCGCCCGGCTTTTTTATTGAGATGGACCCAGCCGCACTGCCACACCCTTTTGTAGAGTTCCGCGATGTTTCGTTCGGCTACGGCGCGCGCGCGATTCTCGACCGGGTGTCGTTTGCCGTGCCGCGCGGCAAGGTCACGGCTTTGATGGGCGCCTCGGGCGGCGGCAAGACGACGGTGTTGCGGCTCATCGGCGGACAGCAGCGGGCGCAGCGCGGCGAAGTGCTTTTCGACGGCCGCGACGTCGGCAAGCTCGACGCCGCCGGCATGTACCAGGCGCGGCGTCGCATGGGCATGTTGTTCCAGTTCGGTGCGCTGTTCACCGACATGAGCGTGTTCGACAACGTCGCCTTTCCGCTGCGCGAGCACACGCAGCTCTCGGAGGCGCTGGTGCGCGACATCGTGCTCATGAAGCTCGATGCGGTCGGCTTGCGCGGCGCGCGCGACCTGATGCCCAGCGAAGTGTCAGGCGGCATGGCGCGCCGCATCGCGCTTGCGCGTGCCATTGCGCTGGACCCCGATCTTGTCATGTACGACGAGCCGTTTGCCGGGCTCGACCCCATTTCGCTCGGCACTGCGGCACGGCTCATACGCCAGCTGAACGACACGCTCGGGCTGACCAGCATCGTGGTGTCGCACGACCTCGAGGAAACCTTCCGCATCGCCGATCACGTGATCATCCTGGCCAACGGCGGCATTGCCGCACAGGGCACGCCGGACGAAGTGCGCGAAAGCGCCGATCCGCTGGTCCACCAGTTCGTCAATGCCCTGCCCGACGGGCCGGTGCATTTTCACTACCCCGCGATCGGCATCGAGCAGGATTTTGGCAATGAGGGGGGAGCATGAGCGCAGCGCTGGGCCGCCCCGAGCAAGCGAAGCCCCCCTCGGGGGGCAGCGAGGACACGAAGTGCCGAGAGTGGGGGTCCGTATGACCTGGTGGAAGCCAGCCGACGTCGGCTATGCCGCGCGCAGCAAGTTGGCCGACCTCGGCCATGGTGCCAAGCTGTTCCTGCGTCTCGTGGTGCAGGGGGCACAAAGCTTGCGTCGTTTCGGGCTGGTGCGCGACCAGATCCATTTTTTGGGCAACTACTCGCTGGCGATCATTGCGGTGTCGGGGCTTTTCGTCGGTTTCGTGCTGGGCCTGCAGATGTACTACGCGCTGCAGCGCTACGGTTCTTCCGAGGCGCTCGGCCTGCTGGTCGCGCTGAGCCTGGTGCGCGAGCTCGGGCCGGTGGTGGCGGCGCTGCTCTTCACCGGGCGGGCCGGTACCTCGCTCACGGCGGAAATCGGCCTCATGAAGGCCGGCGAGCAGCTCAGCGCCATGGAGATGATGGCGGTCGACCCGGTGCAGCGCATCCTGGCGCCGCGTTTCTGGGCCGGCGTGATCACCATGCCGCTGCTGGCGGCGGTGTTCAGCGCCGTGGGCATCATGGGCGGCTACGTGGTCGGCGTGCTGATGCTGGGCGTGGACCCGGGTGCCTTCTGGGGCCAGATGCAGGGCGGTGTCGATGTGTGGCGCGACGTCGGCAACGGCGTGATCAAGAGCATCGTGTTCGGTTTCACGGTGACCTTCATTGCGCTGCTGCAAGGCTTCGAGGCCCAGCCGACGCCCGAGGGCGTGTCGCGTGCAACCACCCGCACCGTGGTGATGGCGTCGCTTTCGGTGCTCGGGCTCGACTTCTTGTTGACCGCCATGATGTTCAGTATTTGAAGGAGCTCCGCTCCAATCGTTCTAGAGAGTGCAAACCATGCAACGTTCCAATAGCGACATATGGGTGGGCCTGTTCGTCCTGATCGGCGGCGCGGCGCTGCTGTTCCTCGCGCTGCAGTCGGCCAACCTGCTGAGCCTGAACTTCCAGAAGACCTACAACGTCACCGCGCGATTCGACAACATCGGCGGCCTCAAGCCCCAAACGGCCGTCAAGAGTGCCGGCGTGGTGGTGGGCCGTGTGGAATCCATCTCGTTCGATGACAAGTCATTTCAGGCCCGCGTCACATTGGCATTACAAAACCGTTACAGTTTTCCCAAGGACAGCTCGCTCAAGATCCTGACCAGTGGCCTGCTCGGCGAGCAGTACATCGGCATCGAAGCGGGCGCCGAGGAGAAGAATTTGCAACCCGGCGACACCATCACCGCAACCCAATCGGCCGTGGTGCTGGAAAACCTGATCAGCCAGTTCCTCTACAGCAAGGCAGCCGACGGCAATACGACGCCGGCGCCGGGAACAGCCAACAAGAAATGAAAACAAGCCTTTTTTCGTCCTTCGCTCTTAAAAACATAGCGAACCGTGCCCATTGGATGGGCGCCGCAGCTGCTTTTGCACTGCTTGCAGGCTGCGCGAGCGGTCCCCATGCGAATCCCGCGGACCCTTTCGAGCCCTTCAACCGCGGCGTCACGAGCTTCAACGACACGGTCGACGAAGCGGTGCTGGTGCCGGTGGCCACGGCCTACCAGCGCGTGCTGCCCTCCATGGTGCGTACCGGCGTGAGCAATTTCTTCGGCAACCTGGGCGACGTCTGGAGCTTTGCCAACAGCGTGGCCCAGCTCAAGCTGCAGAACAGCGCGGAGACCTTCATGCGGGTCAACGTGAACACGTTCTTCGGTCTGGGCGGCCTGCTGGACATCGCCACCGAAGCCGGTATCGATCGCCACGAGGAAGATTTCGGGCAGACGCTCGGCCGCTGGGGCGTGGGCTCGGGCCCGTATGTCGTGCTGCCGCTGCTCGGCCCCTCGACCCTGCGCGACACCGCGGCCTTGCCCGTGGACCGCGCCGGCAGTGTGCTGGGCAACATGAACGACGTGGCCTGGCGCAATTCGTTGTCGGTGCTCGAAGCCGTCGATACGCGGGCCAAGTACCTGCGCGCGGGCCGCCTGCTCGACGATGCGGCGCTCGACAAATACACCTTCACGCGGGACGCGTACCTGCAGCACCGCCAGAACGACGTGTACGACGGCAATCCGCCTGACGACGAAGGCGGCAAATAGAGGCGTGCGAACGGCGCTCGGGCGGGGCAGCGCAGCGCTCCTGCTTGCATCCGGTTTCAAGGCTTCATCTGCCCTTCAGGGAACCCGGTCGGCGTGGAACTCGTCGAACACGTTCTTTCCAGCAGGCGCTTGATCCATGCGCCTCGCGTGTACTTCAAAAATTTCAAGGGAATCGCCATGAACAACAAGATCCTGCAACGCCGCGGCTTTGGCCGCCTTGTACTGGCCAGCGCGCTGCTTTTTGGCGCGGCCGCGGCTTTCGTGCGCCCGGCACTTGCGGCCGACGAGGCCCCCGATGCGCTGGTCAAGCGCCTGTCGACCGATGTGATCGAAACCATCAAGGCCGACACTTCCATCAAGTCGGGCGACATCAGCAAGATCATGGTGCTGGTCGACAGCAAGATCATGCCCAATGTCAACTTCCAGCGCATGACGGCTTCCGCCGTGGGCCCGGCATGGCGCCAGGCCACGCCCGAGCAGCAGAAGAAGCTGCAGGAAGAATTCAAGACCCTGCTGGTGCGCACCTACGCCGGTGCGCTCGACCAGGTGAGCGACCAGACTGTCACGGTCCGTCCTTTCCGCGGTTCGCCTGAAGACACCGACGTGCTGGTGCGCACCGAGGTCAAGGGCCGCGGCGATCCCGTCCAGCTCGACTATCGCCTCGAGAAGACGCCCGGCCAAGGCGGCGGCTGGAAGGTCTACAACCTCAATGTGCTGGGCGTCTGGCTGGTCGACACCTACCGCACCCAGTTCGCGCAGGAAATCAACGCCCGTGGCATCGACGGCCTGATTGCAGCGCTGGCCGCGCGCAACAAGGGCAACAACGGCAAGAGCTGACGCCATGCTGGTGCTGCCGACCAAACTCACCCACGACGATGCCCCGGCCTGCATGCGCATGCTGCAGCAGGGGCTCAAGGGGCAGGCCGATACGTCCACCGTGGTGGACGCCAGTGCACTGACGCACTTCGACTCGTCGGCGTTGGCGGTTTTGCTGGAGTGTCGGCGCGAATCCAGCGCGCTCGGCCGCGGTTTTGCCGTGAAGGGGCTTTCGCCCCGGCTGCGCGAGCTCGCTGCGCTCTACGGCATCGCGGGGCTTCTGCCGGCAGCACCCTGAGCACCCTCAGAAAGGGGCGATCCGGCAGCGGCGGCGTCAGGGCATCGGGGCGCCGCAAAGCGGCAAGCACCGGCGCCCCGTAAAATCGCCGGCTCTCATGCCCGCGATCTCATTCCAATCGGTCTCCAAGACCTACCCCCCCTCCAAGCAGCAGCGGGCCCAAGGCAAGCAGGGCCTGCGCGCCGTCGACGAGGTCAGCTTCCAGATCGAGCCGGGCGAGTTCTTCGGCTTGCTCGGCCCCAATGGCGCGGGCAAGACCACCCTCATCAGCATGCTGGCCGGCCTGTCCCGGCCCACCGCCGGCGCGATCAGCGTCCATGGCTTCGACGTGCAGCGCGACTATGCCGAAGCCCGGCGCCAGCTCGGCATCGTGCCGCAGGAGCTGGTGTTCGACCCCTTCTTCAACGTCCGCGAATCGCTGCGCATCCAGTCGGGCTACTTCGGCATCAAGAACAACGAGGCCTGGATCGACGAGCTGCTGCAAAGCCTGGGGCTGGCCGACAAGGCCACGGCCAACATGCGCCAGCTCTCGGGCGGCATGAAGCGGCGTGTGCTGGTGGCGCAGGCGCTGGTCCACAAGCCGCCGGTCATCGTGCTCGACGAGCCGACGGCCGGCGTCGACGTCGAACTGCGCCAGACGCTGTGGCAGTTCGTCGCCAGGCTCAACAAGCAGGGCAGCACCGTGCTGCTCACCACCCACTATCTCGAAGAAGCCGAGGCGCTGTGCAGCCGCATCGCCATGCTCAAGCAGGGCCGCGTGATCGCGCTGGACCGCACCAGCGAGCTGCTGAAGTCCGCCGCCAGCAACGTGCTGCGCTTCAAGACCGATGCCATGCTGCCCTGGGCCATCGCGCAGCATGCGCGCATCACCGGGCGCATCGTGCAGTTGCCGGCGCAGAACGCCCATGAAGTCGAACAACTGCTGGCCGCGATCCGCGAAGCCGGCGTCGCGGTGGAAGACGTGGAAATGCGCAAGGCCGATCTGGAAGACGTGTTCATCGACCTGATGGCGGGCGAGCAGACGCCGCTGGAGGTGTCGAGATGATGGCTGTTACCGGGTGGCGCGCGCTGCTTTACAAGGAAACGCTGCGCTTCTGGAAGGTCGGCTTCCAGACCGTGGGCGCACCGGTGCTCACCGCGCTGCTGTACCTCATGGTGTTCGGCCACGTGCTCGAAGACCACGTGAAAGTGTATGGCTCGGTCGGCTACACCGCGTTTCTCGTGCCTGGCCTCGTGATGATGAGCGTGTTGCAGAACGCCTTCGCCAACAGCTCGTCATCGATCATCCAGAGCAAGATCATGGGCAACCTGGTGTTCGTGCTGCTCACGCCGCTGTCGCACTGGGGCTGGTTCCTCGCCTATGTGGGCTCGTCCGTGATCCGTGGGCTGGCCGTGGGGCTCGGCGTGTTCGTCGTCACGGTCTTCTTCGCAATGCCCGACTTCGTTGCGCCGCTCTGGATCCTGGTGTTCGCGCTGCTGGGCGCCGCGATGCTGGGTACGCTGGGGCTCATCGCCGGCCTCTGGGCCGAAAAATTCGACCAGATGGCTGTGTTCCAGAACTTCCTGATCATGCCGATGACGTTCCTCTCGGGCGTTTTCTATTCGATCGGGTCGCTGCCGCCGTTCTGGCAGGGCGTGAGCCACCTGAACCCCTTCTTCTACATGATCGACGGATTCCGCTACGGCTTCTTCGGGGTGAGCGACGCCTCGCCCTGGCTCAGCCTCGGCATCGTCGGCGCCGCGTGGCTGGTGGTGAGCGCCGTTGCCGTCCACCTGCTGAAAATCGGCTACAAAATCAGAGGCTGAAAGGCCCATCTCAATTCCCATGACCGCCGAAGAACTCCAGGCCCTGATCCAGTCCCATCTCCCGTGCGAGCACATCTCGCTCGAGGGCGATGGCCGCCACTGGTACGCCACCATCGTCTCGGCCGAATTCGAGGGCAAGCGCGCGATCCAGCGCCATCAGCGGGTCTACGCCACCCTGGGTGCGAAAATGCATACCGACGAGGTGCATGCGCTCTCGATGAAAACCTTCACGCCGGCCGAATGGGCGGCGATCGACAAGTAAGCAACGGGCGGCCGCGGCGGCCCTCAATTTCGCTGGATTCCTGATGGACAAACTTCTGATTCGCGGCGGGCGCCAGCTTCGCGGCGAGGTACTCATTTCCGGCGCCAAGAACGCCGCGCTGCCCGAGCTGTGCGCGGCCCTGCTCACCGACAAGCCTGTGACGCTGTACAACGTGCCGCGCCTGCAGGACGTGTCGACGATGCTCAAGCTGGTGCGCAACATGGGCGTGACCGCCGAGCGCGACGACAACGGCACCGTGCAGCTCAACGCCGGCGACCTCACCAACCCGGAAGCGCCCTACGAACTGGTGAAGACCATGCGCGCCTCCGTGTTGGCCCTTGGCCCGCTGCTGGCGCGCTTCGGCCATGCCAAGGTGTCGCTGCCGGGCGGCTGCGCCATCGGCTCGCGCCCGGTCGACCAGCACATCAAGGGCCTGCAGTCGATGGGCGCCGAGATCGCGGTCGAGCACGGCTACATGCTCGCGAAGCTGCCGGCCGGCCGTACCCGCCTGAAGGGCGCGCGCATCCTGACCGACATGGTCACCGTCACCGGTACCGAGAACTTCCTCATGGCGGCCGCGCTGGCCGAGGGCGAGACGCTGCTCGAGAACGCCGCGCAGGAGCCCGAGATCGTCGACCTGGCCGAGATGCTGATCCGCATGGGCGCGAAGATCGAAGGCCACGGCACCAGCCACATCCGCGTGCAGGGCGTCGAAAGACTGCGCGGCTGCGAGCATGCGGTGGTGGCGGACCGCATCGAGGCGGGCACCTTTCTGTGCGCGGTTGCGGCCACGGGCGGGGACGTGTTCCTGCGCCATGCCCGCGCCGACCACATGGACGCCGTGATCGACAAGCTGCGCGATGCCGGCTGCACGGTCAGCCCGGAGCAAGGCGGCGTTCGCATCGCTTCCACCGCTCCGGCCTGCGAGCACCTCAAGGCGCAGAGCTTCAGCACCACCGAATACCCCGGCTTCCCGACCGACATGCAGGCGCAGTTCATGGCCTTGAACGTGATCGCGCGGGGCGCCTCGATGGTGACCGAAACCATTTTCGAGAACCGCTTCATGCACGTGAACGAGATGGTGCGCCTGGGCGCCACCATCCATGTCGAGGGCAAGGTGGCGATGGTCGAGGGCGTGCAGCAGCTCTCGGGCGCCACCGTGATGGCGACCGACCTGCGCGCGTCGGCCAGCCTCGTGATTGCCGGGCTGGTGGCCGACGGCGAGACACTGATCGACCGCATCTACCACCTGGACCGCGGCTACGACCGCATGGAAGCCAAGCTGCGCGGCCTGGGCGCCGACATCGAGCGCGTGGCGGGAGTCGCCGCATGATCGCTCTCGCATCTGAGGAGTCGCCATCGTGATCACTCTTGCTCTGTCCAAGGGCCGCATCTTCGAAGAGACGATGCCCCTGCTGGCCGCGGCCGGCATCGAGGTCACCGAAGACCCGGAAAAATCGCGCAAGCTGATTCTCGCGACCACGCGGCCCGACGTGCGCGTGGTGCTGGTGCGCGCGTCCGACGTGCCCACCTATGTGCAGTACGGCGGCGCCGACCTCGGCGTGACCGGCTCCGACGTGCTGCTGGAGCACGGCAACCAGGGCCTCTACCAGCCGCTCGACCTGCGCATTGCGGCCTGCCGCCTCAGCGTGGCGGTGCGTGCCGACTACGACTACGCCTCGGCCGTGAAGCAGGGCTCGCGCCTGCGCGTCGCCACCAAGTACGTGGGCCTGGCGCGCGAGTTCTTCGCGAGCAAGGGCGTCCACGTCGACCTGATCAAGCTCTACGGCAGCATGGAGCTTGCGCCGCTCACGGGCCTGGCCGACGCCATCGTCGACCTGGTCTCCACCGGCAACACGCTCAGGGCCAATCACTTGGTCGAAGTGGAGCGCATCATGGACATCAGCGCGCGCCTGGTCGTCAACCAGGCCGCGCTCAAGCTCAAGCGCGAGCCGATCCGCCGCATCATCGACGCCTTTGCGTCCGCCATTCCTGCAGCCAACACGCCCTGAGTTCTTCACCGCAGCGCCATGACACTGAAAGCAGCACCCGTTCGCCTCTCCACGGCTTCAGCAGGCTTCGATGCCGAGTTCAAGGCGCGGCTGCATTGGTCCGCGGATGCCGATGCGGCCATCGAGAAGGTGGTGGCCGACATCCTGGCCGATGTGCAGAAGCGCGGCGACGAAGCGGTGCTGGAATACACGAATCGCTTCGACAAGCTCAGTGCCAAGACACTGCATGAACTTGAATTGACGCAAGCCGAACTGAAGGCCGCGTTCGAGTCGCTGCCCGCCACGCAGCGCGATGCACTCGAAGCCGCCGCACGGCGCGTGCGCAGCTACCACGAGGCCCAGAAGAAGGCGAGCGGCGAGAGCTGGAGCTACCGCGATGCCGATGGCACGCTGCTCGGCCAGAAGGTCACGCCGCTCGACCGCGTCGGCATCTATGTGCCGGGCGGCAAGGCGGCCTATCCGTCGAGCGTGCTGATGAACGCCATTCCGGCGCATGTCGCGGGCGTGGGCGAGATCATCATGGTCGTGCCAACGCCCAAGGGGGAGAAGAACCCGCTCGTTCTGGCCGCCGCCTACGTGGCCGGCGTCACGCGCGCCTTCACCATCGGCGGCGCCCAGGCCGTGGCCGCGCTCGCCTACGGCACCGCCACCATCCCCGCGGTCGACAAGATCACCGGCCCCGGCAACGCCTATGTCGCGGCCGCCAAGCGCCGCGTGTTCGGCACCGTCGGCATCGACATGATCGCGGGCCCGAGCGAGATCCTCGTGCTGGCCGACGGCAGCACGCCGCCCGACTGGGTGGCGATGGACCTGTTCAGCCAGGCCGAGCACGACGAACTCGCGCAAAGCATCCTGCTGTGCCCCGATGCGGCCTACATCGACCGTGTGCAGGCCGAAATCGACCGCCTGCTGCCCACCATGCCGCGCGGCGAAATCATCGCGGCCTCGCTCAACGGCCGCGGTGCGCTGATCCACACCCGGAGCATGGAAGAGGCCTGCGAGATCAGCAACCGCATCGCACCCGAGCACCTGGAAGTCAGCAGCAGCGAACCCCAACGCTGGGAGCCCCTGCTGCGCCATGCCGGCGCGATCTTCCTGGGCGCATTCACCAGCGAAAGCCTCGGCGACTACTGCGCCGGACCGAACCACGTGCTGCCGACCAGCGGCACGGCGCGCTTCTCGAGCCCGCTGGGCGTCTACGACTTCCAGAAGCGCTCCAGCCTGATCGAAGTGAGCGAGGCAGGCGCCCAAGTGCTGGGCCCCATCGCCGTGACATTGGCAGAGGGCGAAGGCCTGCAGGCGCACGCCGAAGCGGCGCGCTTGCGCCTGCGTATGATCTGAGGCCCTAAAACAAACGCTCCAGGGAGGAGCAAGCCAAATGATTCATCATCTTCATGGTTCGCGTATTTTCAGGTTGGCCACCGGCCTTGTTGCCATCGCAGCCCTGCTCGCCGCTTGCAGCCAGATGCCGCGCGCGCGCGACGAGTCGTCCGCCGGGTCGGAAACATCCAGCGGGGCCGCGCCGGCGCGGCTTGGTAGCGGGGCGGCGCCGGCGCGGCTCGGCACCCAGTGGGGCGAGGGCGTCGAGTCGAAGTCCCGCTCCGTGGCTGCGACGCGGCTGTCCGAGCAGCCCGACGAAGTGGCCGCCATCGGCTACAACGAAGCCTCCGCCGTGCGGCGAGACGTGGGCAACAACCCCGAGCGCCGGCTCAACCTGCCCCTGGTGCAAGGCGATGTCGAATGGTCCGTGCTCGACGAGAACGGCCGGCCCCTGCCGCTGCAGCGTGCGCGCCGCGGCGCCGAGACGTTCCGCCTTGCCGGCATCGAGGGCTCGCGCTACACGCTGCGCTTCAGGAACCTGAGCGACCGCACCTACGAGGTGGTTGCCACCGTCGACGGCCTCGACGTGCTGAGCGGCAGGCCTGGCAGCCTGCGCAACAGCGGCTACATGTTGAACCCGCAGCAGGTGCTCGACATCCAGGGCTTCCGCAAGAGCCAGGACGAGGTGGCGGCATTCCGCTTCGCCGCTCCGGGCCGCGCTTATGCGGCGAACACCGAAGCGGGCGATGTGCGCAACCTCGGCGTGATCGGGGCCGCGCTGTTCGAGCTGGAGCAGCCCCAGGCGCCCCGGCGTGCCCGCCGCAGTGCCGCGCAGACGCAGCCGAGCCCCTTCCCGGCCGACGGCTCGTACGCGCCCGCGCCGCGATACCGCCAGTAAACGCCATGAGCCCTGCCGCCGTCCTGCTGCTGCCGCGCCTTTCGGTGCTGTTGCTCGCGCTGGTGGCTGGCGCCGGTGCGCAGGCCATGAGCATCCGCGAGCTGCGCACGCTCGAAGCCAACGAGAAGGACGGCAAGGCGTACGCAAGCTACTACCTCGTCGGCGTTCTCGAAGGCCTGCGCGAAGGCGTGGAAGCGTCGCAGCGCAACGGCCAGAAGCCGGTCTTCTGCATCGAAGGCCGGCGCCTGGAACCCTCCATGGCGCGCTCTCTCTATCAAACCGAGCTGCTGCGCAATGCCGACAGCTATGAAGCCGACATGCCCGTGCAACTGGTCATGGCCGGCGCCCTCAGAAACAGCTTCCGCTGCACCCGATGACAACTTCTCCCGGCGTCCGCCCGATCGACCGCATCCGTTCCGACGTTCAGTCCATGCATGCCTACGCCGTGCAGGACGCACGCGGCTTCGTCAAGCTCGACGCGATGGAAAACCCCTTCGGCCTGCCGCCCGCGCTGCAGGCCGCGCTCGGCGCGCGGCTCGGCGCGCTGGCGCTCAACCGCTACCCCGGCGAGCGGGGCGATGACCTCAAGCGCGCGCTGGCCGCGCATGCGCACATGCCCGAAGGCTTTGCGCTGATGCTGGGCAACGGTTCCGACGAACTGATCTCGCTGCTGGCGATTGCCTGCGACACGCCCGGCGCCACGGTGCTCGCGCCCGTACCCGGCTTCGTGATGTATGCCATGAGCGCTCAGCTGCAGGGGCTGCGTTTTGCCGGCGTGCCGCTCACGGCCGATTTCGAGCTGGACGAGGCGGCCATGCTCGCCGCCATTGCGCGCGAGAAGCCCGCCATCGTGTACCTGGCCTATCCGAACAACCCCACGGCCAACCTCTGGGACGATGCCGTCGTCGAGAAGATCGTCGAGGCCCAGGGCGCGCAGGGCGGCCTGGTGGTGATCGACGAGGCCTACCAGCCTTTCGCCGCCAGGAGCTACATCGACCGCATCGCACGGCACGGCCATGTGCTGCTGATGCGCACGCTCAGCAAGTTCGGCTTGGCCGGCATCCGCCTGGGCTACCTCATGGGCCCCGCGGCGCTGGTCGCCCAGATCGACAAGGTGCGCCCGCCCTACAACATCAGCGTGCTCAACTGCGAATGCGCTCTCTTCGCGCTCGAGCACGCCGAAGTGTTCGAAGCCCAGGCCAGGCAGATCCGCGAGGAGCGGCATCGCCTGCTGATGGGCCTGGGCCGGCTGGCGGGCGTGAAGACCTGGCCGAGCGATGCCAACATGCTCCTCGTGCGCGTTCCCGATGCCGCCAAGACCTTCGAGGGCATGAAGAGCCGCGGAATCCTGGTGAAGAACGTTTCTAAAATGCACGAATTGCTCGCCAACTGCCTGCGCCTCACCGTCGGAACGGCCGACGAGAATGCGCGGATGCTCGCGGCACTCGAAGCCTCACTATGACCACCCCCCAAACCGCCGACACCGGCACCGCCGCGCGCACCGCATCGGTCACCCGCAACACCGCCGAAACCAGGATCACCGTCAGCGTCAACCTCGACGGCACCGGCAAGGCCAAGCTTTCCACCGGCATCGGCTTCTTCGACCACATGCTCGACCAGATCGCCCGCCACGGGCTGATCGACCTGGACATCGACTGCCAGGGCGACCTGCACATCGACGGCCACCACACCGTGGAAGACGTCGGCATCACGCTGGGGCAGGCGGTTGCCAAGGCCGTGGGCGACAAGAAGGGCATCCGCCGCTACGGCCACGCCTACGTGCCGCTGGACGAAGCGCTCAGCCGCGTGGTCATCGACTTTTCGGGCCGCCCGGGCCTGGTCATGGACGTGCCGTTCACGAGCGGCATGATCGGCACCTTCGACAGCCAGCTCACCTACGAATTCTTCCAGGGCTTCGTGAACCACGCCTTCGTCTCGCTGCACATCGACAACCTCAAGGGCGTCAATGCGCATCACCAGTGCGAAACCGTGTTCAAGGCCTTCGCACGCGCGATGCGCGGTGCGCTCGAACTCGACCCACGTTCCGTGGGCGTCATCCCCTCGACCAAGGGTTCGCTCTGAAATTCCCCAGCGAACAGCTATGAAATCTGTAGCAAATACCGTCGCGGTCGTCGACTACGGCATGGGCAATCTCCGCTCCGTCTCGCAGGCCGTGCAGCATGCGGCCGAGCAGGTGGGCGTGCAGGTCTTCGTCACGTCGGACCCCGAGGTGGTGCGCAAGGCCACGCGCGTGGTGCTGCCGGGGCAGGGCGCCATGCCCGACTGCATGCGCGAACTGCGCGACTCGGGCCTGCAGGAGTCGGTGCTCGAGGCCGCGGCGAACAAGCCGCTCTTCGGTGTGTGCGTGGGCATGCAGATGCTGCTGTCGCGCAGCGACGAGGGCCCGACCGACGGCCTCGGTCTCATCCCCGGCGAGGTCGTCAAGTTCGAGCTGGCCGGACGGCTGCAACCCGACGGCAGCCGCTTCAAGGTGCCCCAGATGGGCTGGAACCAGGTGCGCCAGGCCCAGCCGCATGCCGTGTGGACGGGCGTGCCGGACATGAGCTATTTCTATTTCGTTCACAGCTTCTACGCGCGGCCGGCGGACGCACGGCACAGCGTAGGCGAGGCAGATTACGGTGCGAGCTTTACCGCGGCCATTGCACGCGATAACATTTTTGCCACCCAGTTCCACCCGGAGAAGAGTGCGGACCATGGGTTGCAGCTCTATCGAAATTTCCTCCACTGGAATCCCTGACCTTATATTTCCGCCCGGGCCGAACCCTCCTCAGCCCGGTTTCCGCACACTCGCGTCACTTCCATGCTCCTCATTCCCGCCATTGATCTCAAAGACGGCCACTGCGTTCGCCTCAAACAGGGCGACATGGACCAGTCCACCATCTTCAGCGAAGACCCCGCCGCCATGGCCCGAAAGTGGGTCGAGGCCGGCGCGCGGCGGCTGCACCTGGTCGATCTGAATGGCGCGTTCGCCGGCAAGCCGCAGAACCACGCGGCCATCAAGGCGATCCTGCGCGAAGTCGGCGACGACATTCCGGTGCAGCTGGGCGGCGGCATCCGCGACCTGGACACCATCGAGCGCTACATCGACGATGGACTGCGCTACGTGATCATCGGCACCGCCGCCGTCAAGAACCCGGGCTTCCTGAAGGACGCCTGCGTGGCCTTCGGCGGCCACATCATCGTGGGGCTCGACGCCAAGGACGGCAAGGTCGCCACCGACGGCTGGAGCAAGCTCACGGGCCACGAGGTGGCCGACCTCGGCAAGAAGTTCGAGGACTACGGCGTCGAGTCGATCATCTACACCGACATCGGCCGCGACGGCATGCTCTCGGGCATCAACATCGACGCCACGGTGAAGCTCGCGCAGGCCCTGACCATTCCGGTGATCGCATCGGGCGGCCTGTCGAACATGGCCGACATCGACCAGCTCTGCGCGGTCGAGTCGGAGGGCGTCGAGGGCGTGATCTGCGGCCGTGCCATCTATTCGGGCGACCTCGACTTCGCCGCCGCGCAGGCCCGCGCGGACGAGCTCGCCGGCGCCTGAGGCCCTTGCGTAGCGCGGCGTGCTCTCCGCGCTTTCCATTGCCAACTATCGATCGCTGCGCCAGCTGACGGTGCCGCTCGGCCGGCTCACGGTGGTCACAGGGCCCAACGGCAGCGGCAAATCCAGCGTGTACCGCGCGATGCGACTATTGGCCGACATCGCCAATGGCGGCGTGATCCGTTCGCTGGTACGCGAGGGCGGGCTGTCTTCCACACTGTGGGCCGGCCCGGAACGCTTTTCAGCCGCCATGCTGCGCGGCGATACCCCGGTGCAGGGCACCGTGCGCAGTGAGCCGGTTAACTTGCGACTGGGATTCTCGGGCGTCGAAACAAGCGATTTCGGCTACGCCATCGACATCGGCCTGCCACCGCCTGTTCCGCCCACGGCTTTTTCACGCGATCCCGAAATCAAGCGCGAGGCCATCTGGAGCGGACCGGTGCTGCGGCCCGCCACGCAGCTGGTCGACCGCAAGGGCGCCTCGCTGCGGCTGCGCGGCGACCGCAGCGGAAGCTGGGAGCCCGTGGGCCGGCCCATCGCCCAGTTCGCCAGCATGATGACCGAGTACGCCGATCCGCATGCCGCGCCCGAGATGCTCACGCTGCGCGAGCAGATGCGCTCCTGGCGCTTCTACGACCACTTTCGCTCCGACGCCGATGCGCCCTCGCGCCAGCCGCAGATCGGTACCTACACGCCGGTGCTCGCCAACGATGGCGCCGACCTGGCCGCCGCGCTGCAGACCATTCGCGAGATCGGCGACAGCGAGGCGCTCGACCGCGCCGTGGACGACGCGTTTCCCGGTGCGCGCATCCAGGTGCGCGTGAACGAAGACCGCTTCGAAACCCTGATGCATCAGAACGGCCTGCTGCGGCCCCTGACGGCGGCGGAGCTGTCGGACGGCACCCTGCGCTACCTGCTCTGGATTGCCGCGCTTCTCACGCCCCGTCCGCCGGCGCTGCTGGTGCCGAACGAGCCTGAGACCAGCCTGCACCCCGACCTGTTGCCCGCGCTGGGCCGGTTGATCGCGCAGGCTGCGCGGGAGTCGCAGATCATTGTCGTGTCCCATGCCCCGCGGCTGATCGCCGCGCTCGAAGACAGCGACGACCTGCAATCGGTGGTGCTCGAGAAACGCTTGGGCGAAACCCGCATCGCCAATCTCGACATGAGCGAGATCCCGCACTGGGCGTGGCCGGCGCGCTGACTGCCGGCGCGCTTATTCCGCCTTCACCGCCATTGTCTGGAGGATCGCTTCCAGCTGCGCGCTCATCGGGAGGTTGATGCTTTCGCCGGTGGGCAGCTTGCGCAAGAACCATCGCTTGTACTGGCGCTCGATTTCGCCGTCTTCGGCCAGCACCTGGAAGGTGTCGTTGATCACCTTGCCCAGCTGCGCGTCTCCCTTGCGGTACATGATGCCGTAGGGGTCGTAGGAGAGATAGTCGCCCACCACCTCGTACTCGGCCCTGGCCGCGTCGCGGGCAATGAGGCCGTAGAGCAGCACGTCATCGGTGGCAAAGGCGTCGGCCTGGCCGCTCTTCACGAGCCCGAACGAATCGGCGTGGTCCCGCGCCACCACCAGGTTCACGCCGAGCTTGAACTTCTGCGAGAGCTCGCCCAGCGTCTTCTCGTTGGTGGTGCCCGCGGTCACTGCCACCCGCTTGCCGGCCAGGTCGCGGAACGACTTGATCGGCGAACCCTTCTTCACCAGCACCTTGGTGCCCGAGACGAACATCGTGGGCGAGAAGCTCACGCGCTTCTGCCGCTCGAGGTTGTTGGTGGTCGAGCCGCATTCGAGATCGACCGCGCCGCTCTCGACCGCGTCGATGCGCGAATCGGAGGTCACGGCCGCCCACTTGATCGCGAGGCTCTTGTTCACCGCGTCTTCGATGGCCGTGACCAGCGCGCGGCAAAGTTCGATCGAATAGCCGATGGGTTCGCCGCGCGCGTTGAGAAAGGAAAACGGCACCGACGATTCCCGGTAGCCGATGGTGATGGCGCCGGCCTGCCGCACCTTGGCCAGGGTGCCGGTCAATGTCTCGGGGGCCTGCGGCTGCGCCAAGGCGGGCGCAGCGCCAACGAGCGCAGCGGCCGCCAGCACGCCGGCCAGGAAAACCGACAGCATGGCCTTGGATTTCACGGCAGTCCTCACGCGTGTGCCGGATGGGCGAGGGTGGCCGCGGCCTCGGCGTCGAGCGCCTTGGCGTTCGATGCCGCGTCGCTCTCGGAGAGCAGTTCGCCCTCCCATTTGGCGACCACCGCCGTGGCGATGGAGTTGCCCACCGCGTTGGTGGCCGAGCGGCCCATGTCCAGGAAGGTGTCCACGCCCAGGATCAGCAGCAGGCCGGCCTCGGGAATGTCGAAGTGGTTGAGCGTGGCGGCAATCACGACCAGCGAGGCGCGCGGCACGCCGGCCATGCCCTTGGAGGTGAGCATCAGGATCAGCAGCATCGTGATCTGCGTGCTGAGCGGCATGTGGATGTTGTAGGCCTGCGCGATGAACAGCACGGCAAAGGTGCAGTACATCATCGAGCCGTCGAGGTTGAACGAATAGCCCATCGGCATCACGAAGCTCGAGATCTTGCGCTTCACGCCGAAGCGGTCGAGCGCCTGCAGGATCTTCGGATAGGCGGCTTCGGAGCTGGCGGTGGCAAACGACAGCAGGAAGGCCTCCTTGATGAGCACCAGCAGCTTGAACACCCGCGGCCCCAGGAAGGAGAAGCCCGCCAGCACCAGTACGCCCCACAGTACGAACAGGCCCAGGTAGAAGTCGCCCATGAACACGGCGAACTTGAGCAGGATGCCCAGGCCATTGACCGCGACGGTGGCGGCCATGGCGGCCATCACCGCGAGCGGCGCCAGCTTCATGACGTAGCCGGTGATCTTGAGCATGGCGTGCGAGAGTTCGTCGATGGCGGCCACCAGCGTCTTGGCCTTGTCGCCCAGCGAAGCCAGCGCCACGCCGAAGAACATGGAGAACACCACGATCTGCAGGATCTCGTTGTTGGCCATGGCCTCGGCGAACGACTTGGGCACCATGTGGCTCACGAAGTCCTTCAGCGTGAACTTGGCGGTGGCCAGGTTGGCCGAAGAGCCGATGTCCGGCAGCGGAAGGCCGAGGTTCTCGCCGGGCTTCAGCACGTTGGCCATCACGAGGCCGATGACCAGCGAGATCAGCGACGCGGTGAAGAACCAGCCGAGCGACTTGCCGAACACGCGCCCCACCGACTTGGCATCGCCCATGTGCGCGATGCCCACCACCAGCGTGGAGAACACCAGCGGGCCGATCAGCATCTTGATGAGTCGCAGGAACACGTCGGACACGATCGACACGTAGCCCGCGATCTGGGCGGCGGCCTTCTTGTCGGGAAAGCTCGTGAAGATCATGTAGCCGACAAGAATGCCGAGCACCATGGCAATCAGGATCCAGGCCGCGGCCGGCAGTTTCTTTCTCATGTCTGTCCCTTCGATGTAGGTGTGTTTCTGGGGCGCGGGCGCATCGGCCGGCAGCCTCTTCTTGCGCGGCAGGCGAAGGGTATCCAAGAAGGTCCCCTGCGTGCAACCGGCACCGGCGCGGCGGCGATGAAGCCTTAAGTGTCCAATGCCAATTCCGTGCCCGGAATTCGCTGCCTACAATTCTCCGATGGACATCAACCCGATCGAGTTTCGCGGCCGGCCCGCGCTTCACGCCGCGGCGTCCGACGGCAGTGCCTTCATCGTGTCGCTTCACGGGGCGCAGCTGCTTTCCTGGACCACCGCCGACAGGATGGAACGCCTCTACCTGAGCCCCCGCGCGGTGTTCGACGGGCAGGCCGCGATCCGCGGCGGCGTGCCCATTTGCTGCCCTCAGTTCAACCAGCGCGGCATGTTGCCCAAGCATGGATTCATGCGCAATCTGCCTTGGGAAAACCGCGGTGTCGATCCCACTTCGGGCGAATTGGTCCTGCGGCTGCGCGACGACGCGGCAACCCGCAAGCTCTGGCCGCACGCTTTCGAGGCACGGTTGCACGTCGGCATGGGCGCGGGCCGCTTGCGCACCACCCTGACGCTGCTCAATGTGGACCATGCGCCGTTCAGCTTTGCGGCGGCGCTGCACACCTACCTGCGCGTCGACGATATCGCGCAAGTGCGGCTGGAAGGCCTCCAGGGTGCCGCCCGATGGGATTCGCTGCGCGACGACCGCCATGTGGAAACGGCGCCGGCGCTGCGCTTCGATGCCGAGTTCGACAGCGTCTATGCCGCGCCCGCCAAGCCGATGCGGCTGGTGCAGCCGGGCGGCACCCTCGAGATCTCGCAAAGCGCGAGCTGCAGCGAAACTGTGGTCTGGAACCCCGGTGCGGCGCTCGGTGCGAAACTCGCGGACATGCCCGAAGACGGCTATCGGCACATGCTGTGCGTCGAGGCCGCGCGCATCGACGAGCAGGTGCTGCTCCTGCCCGGCGCCCAGTGGCAGGGCTGGCAGCAGCTGCGCGTACTCTGAACGAACCTTTCCTTACCCCCCCATGCTCGCAAAACGCATCATTCCCTGTCTCGACGTCACCGGCGGCCGCGTGGTCAAGGGCGTCAACTTCCTCGAACTGCGCGATGCCGGCGACCCGGTCGAGATTGCGGCCCGCTACAACGCGCAGGGCGCCGACGAGCTCACTTTTCTCGACATCACGGCCACCAGCGACGGGCGCGACCTGATCCTGCCGATCATCGAGGCGGTGGCTTCCCAGGTCTTCATTCCGCTCACGGTGGGCGGCGGCGTGCGCACCGTGGCCGACGTGCGCCGGCTGCTCAATGCGGGCGCCGACAAGACCAGCTTCAACTCGGCGGCCATCGCCGATCCGCAGGTGATCAACGACGCGTCGCAGAAATACGGTTCGCAATGCATCGTGGTGGCCATCGACGCCAAGCGCCGCAGCCCCGAGGAGGCCGCGACGCGGGGCGCGGGCTGGGACGTGTACAGCCATGGCGGACGCAAGAACACCGGCCTGGACGCCGTCGAGTGGGCAACCGAGATGGTGCGCCGCGGCGCCGGCGAGATCCTGCTCACCAGCATGGACCGGGACGGCACCAAGAGCGGCTTCGACCTCGAACTCACCCGGGCGGTGAGCGACGCCGTCAGCGTGCCGGTGATCGCCTCTGGCGGCGTCGGCAGCCTCGATCACCTGGCCGACGGCATCCAGACGGGCGGCGCCGATGCGGTGCTGGCCGCCAGCATCTTCCACTATGGCGAGCACACGGTCGGCGAGGCGAAAGCCCGCATGGCCGCGCGGGGAATCCCGGTGCGAATCGACTCCTGAGGGGTCTTTGCCCATCCCCGACAATAGCGCGATGAATTGGCTCGATGAAGTGAAGTGGGATGCGGCCGGCCTGGTGCCCGTGATCGCGCAGGAACAGGGCAGCAACGACGTCCTGATGTTCGCCTGGATGAACCGCGAGGCGCTCGAAAAGACCGCGGAGCTCGGCCGCGCGGTGTATTTCAGCCGCTCGCGCAACAAGCTCTGGTTCAAGGGCGAGGAATCAGGCCATGTGCAGACCGTGCACGAGATCCGCCTGGACTGCGACAACGACGTGGTGCTGCTCAAGGTCACGCAGCTCGGGCATGAGCCCGGCATTGCCTGCCACACCGGCCGCCACAGCTGCTTTTTCAGCAAATACGCCAACGGCCAGTGGACCGCGGTCGAGCCGGTCTTGAAAGACCCGGAGTCGATCTACAAATGAGCCCCGCAGTGAACACCTCCGACGCCCTCGCACGCCTTGCCGCGGTCATCGAAAGCCGCTTGCCCGCACGCGGTGGCGATCCGGAAAAAAGCTACGTGGCGCGCCTGCTGCACCGGGGCCCCGATGCCTTCCTGAAGAAAATCGGGGAAGAAGCGACCGAGGTCGTGATGGCCGCCAAGGACGCCGACCATGGCGGCGACCGCTCGAAAATAGTGAACGAAGTGGCCGATCTGTGGTTCCACACCATGGTGGCGCTGGCCCACTACGGCTTCTCGCCCGCCGAGGTGGTTGCGGAGCTCGAGCGGCGCGAGGGCACCAGCGGCATCGAGGAAAAAGCCTTGCGAAAGGCACAGGCCCGCGAGGCATCCAACGATTGAAAGGACATCCCATGCCCAACGACATCGTGAACGTGGAACCCGACGACTCCCTGAAGACCTGGGGCTGGGTCAGCTATATCCTGCACCTGATCGTGGCCATTGGCGCCGTGCTGCCCGGAGCGCAGGCTTCCGTGGTCCTCCTGCTCGTTGCGCTGGTGATCGACTTCGTGAAGCGCGACGATGCCGCCGGCACCTGGCAGGCCTCGCATTTCAGCTGGCGCATCCGCTCGGTGCTGTGGGCCGGGCTGCTGTACCTCGTCACCTCGTGGCTCTGGCTGTTGTTTCTGGTGCCGGGCTGGATTGCCTGGAGCCTGATTTCGCTGTGGTTTCTCTACCGGATCGTGAAGGGCATGATCCGCATGAAAGACAGCCGCCCCATGGAACCCCAAGATGTCATCTGATCCGAACTGCGTCTTCTGCAAAATCATCGAAGGCAAGATCCCCTCGCGCAAGGTCTACGAAGACGACGAACTGTTCGGTTTTCACGACATCGCGCCCTGGGCGCCGGTCCATTTCATGCTGGTGCCCAAGCGGCACATCGCCTCGATGGCGCAGCTCACGCCCGATGACGCGGCGCTGATGGGCAAGATCATGACGCTGGCGCCCAAGCTGGCCCTGGAGCAGGGCTGCAAGCCCTATCCCGACGGCGGCTACCGGGTGGTCGTCAACACCGGCGCGGAAGGCGGACAGGAGGTCCACCATCTCCATGTCCATGTCATGGGCGGTCCCCGCCCCTGGCTTCGCGGCTGAACATTAGGCCAAACTGTCACATTCCGCCCGACTAAAATCGGACACATTCTTAGGAGTCTTCCATGGGTTCATTTTCAATCTGGCACTGGCTGATCGTGCTGCTCGTCGTGGTCATGATCTTCGGCACCAAGAAGCTGCGCAACATGGGTTCCGACCTGGGCGGAGCCGTGAAGGGCTTCAAGGACGGCATGAAGGACGGCAGCACCACCGATGCGACTGCCGCATCGTCGGCCCCCGCGGCCCAGGTCACCGGCCAGCCTGCCAACAGCGACAAGTCGACGATCGACGTCGAAGCGCGCCAGAAGTCCTGAGCGCGGGTCATAAGTGCTCGACCTCGGCATTGAGAAGCTGGCGCTGATCGGCGTCGTGGCGTTGATCGTGATCGGACCGGAAAAGCTGCCGCGCGTGGCGCGCACGGTCGGCACGCTGCTGGGCAAGGCGCAGCGCTACGTGAACGACGTCAAGGCCGAAGTGAACCGCTCGATGGAGCTGGACGAACTGCGCAAGATGAAGAGCACCGTGGAGGATGCGGCGCGCGACGTCGAGCACAGCATCCAGAGCGGCGCGAGCGATCTCGAGAAGCAGTTTTCCGGCTCTGGCGAAACGCTTTCCGCTCTGGCCGAACCCGAGCCAACGGTGCCGGAATACCGCCATCCCCGCAAGAACTGGCGCCTGAAGCAGGGCGCCACGCCGCAGTGGTACAAGGCCCGCAACGGCGTGCGCACCAAGGCGCTGTCCGGCGCCGCGCGCGTGGCGCGCTTTCGTCCCCACAAGATCAACTAGCGGCTTTCACACCCCTCGCGTTCCTCGTGCGCCGCACGCCGGCCGAAGCCACGCTTTCCCCTGCTTTTTCTCCTCCCAATGGCCGATTCCGACAACAAGAACAAAGACGCAGAAGACGAGTTGGCGGGCACCGAACAACCGTTCGTGCAGCACCTGGTCGAACTGCGCGACCGGCTGCTCTATTGCGTCTATGGCCTGGTGATCGCGGGCGTGCTGCTGGCCATCTGGCCCGGCCCGGGCGGGCTCATCGACCTGATCGCCATGCCCATCCGCGCGCACATGCCGGCGGATGCCAAGCTCATCGCGATCGGCGTGTTCTCGCCGTTCTTCGTGCCGCTCAAGGTGCTCATGATGACGGCGGTGCTGCTGGCGCTGCCCTGGCTCATGTACCAGGCCTGGATGTTCGTTGCACCCGGCCTCTACAGCCATGAAAAGCGCTTTGCGCTGCCGCTGATCTTCTTCGGCAGCCTGCTGGCCTACGCGGGCATCGCCTTCGTGCAGTTCTTCGTGCTGGACAAGATGTTCAGCTTCATCCAGAAGTTCACGCCCGCCGCGGTGGCCGCCACGCCCGACATCTCCTCGTACGTCGAGGCCATCCTCTCGCTCTACATCGCCTTCGGCGTTGCCTTCCAGGTGCCGATCGTCGTGATGCTGCTGGTGCGCTTCGAGATGGTGACCATCGAGAAGCTCAAGTCCTTCCGCGGGTACTTCATCGTGGTGGCCTTCGTGGTGGCGGCGGTGCTCACGCCGCCCGACGTGGTGTCGCAGCTGGCGCTCGCGATCCCGATGTGCCTGCTCTACGAGGTCGGCATCATCGGCGCCCGCTACTTCGCCCAGGGCAGCAAGAAGCCGGAAGAAGAAGGCGCCGACTCCTCGGCGTCTTCCTGAACGGTCATTCGGGCTGGTTGGGAACCTGCCGCACCGGGCTGCGCGGGCGCAGGCCCGGGGTCACGTCCAGTTCCATCTTGTCGGTGCCGCGCTGCAGCGCAAAGCGCGCGGTGCTGCCGGGCTTCAGGCCTGCCACGGCGGTCAAGAGGGTCGGGACGTTGTCGATCTTTCTTTCGCCGACGGAGGTGATCACGTCGCCGGGACGGATGCCGGCCTTGGCCGCGGGACCGTTCTGCAGCACGCCCGTGATGATGACGCCGGCATTCGCCTTCACGCCGAAGGTCTCGGCCAGTTCCGGCGAGAGCTCGTTCGGCTCCACCCCGATCCAGCCGCGGCGCACCTGGCCCTCTTTCACGATGCCTTCGAGCACGATCTTGGCCATCGACACGGGAATCGCGAAGCCGATGCCCATGCTGCCGCCCGAGCGCGAGTAGATCGCGGTGTTGATGCCCTGCAGGTTGCCGGCGACGTCGATCAGCGCACCGCCCGAGTTGCCCGGGTTGATGGCGGCATCGGTCTGGATGAAGTTCTCGAAGTTGTTGATGCCGAGCTGGTTGCGCCCCAGCGCCGACACGATGCCGCTGGTGACCGTCTGGCCCACGCCGAACGGGTTGCCGATGGCCAGCACCTGGTCGCCCACCTGGAGTTCGTCGGAATTGCCCAGCACGATGGCGGGCAGCTTGTCCATTTCGATCTTGAGCACCGCGAGGTCGGTGTCCGGATCGGTGCCGATCACCTTGCCGCGCGTGTGGCGGCTGTCGTTGAGCGTGATCTCGATTTCGTCCGCGCCTTCGACCACGTGGTTGTTGGTCAGCACGTAGCCGTCTGAACTCACGATCACGCCGCTGCCCAGGCCGACCTGGGGCTGGTCGCCCTGGTCGCCGAAGAAGAACCGGAACCACGGATCGTTGCTGCGCGGATGGCGCTGCGCGGCCTTGCTGGTGTTGATGCTCACGACCGCCGGCGAGGCTTTCTTGGCCGCCGCGCTCAGGCTGCCGGCCACCGGCACCGAGGGGGCGCCGGCCGGCGCCTGGACGACCGACACCACGCCGCCCAGCGACGTGGCACGGCGGCTGATCCACTCGGGCTTGAGTGTCGCCACGACGAAGTAGGCCGCCAGCAGGACGGTCACGGCTTGGGCAAAGAGCAGCCAGGTACGTTTCATGAAACTATGATTGAACGAAGAAAACGCGCCGCCCACGCGGCGCCTCGCCCATTGTCCCTCAAGCCCCGTTTGGCAGAAACCGCGCGAACCTGTCGAGATTGGGTACCCTACGCACGGCCGGCCGGCCGGTCCGTGGCCAGCCGCGCTGCGAAGCCCCATGCCATGCGCAACGAAGATGGGAGCGCGACAATGTCGCGATGAGCACCACCCGCCATGAACTGCTGCACGCCTTCGACCTGCTTCTTGCGCCCTCGCGCTTCAAGGACTACGGACCGAACGGCCTGCAGGTCGAGGGCCGCACCGTGGTGCGGAAGATCGTCTCCGGCGTCACCGCGAGCCGCGCGCTGATCGAAGCGGCCATCCATGCGGAGGCCGACGCCATCTTCGTGCACCACGGCCTGTTCTGGCGCGGGCAGGACAGCTGCATTACCGGCTGGATGAAGCAGCGCCTGGGCTTGCTGCTGGGCGACGACGTCAACCTCTTCGCGTATCACCTGCCGCTCGATGCGCACCCCGAACTCGGCAACAACGCCCAGCTCGGCCTGCAACTGGGGCTGCTGGCGCATGCCGGGTCGGCCGGGCGCTTCGGCGACCAGGAGCTGGGCTTTCTCGGCGCGCGCGACAGCGGCGAGAGCTTTGCCAGCGCCAGGGAGCTCGCCGCCCATGCGGAGAAAACCCTCCACCGGCCCGTCACGCTGGTGGACACCGCACATCGCCCGATCAAGAACATCGCCTGGTGCACGGGCGGCGCACAAGGCTACTTCGAGGCCGCCATCGCTGCCGGGGCCGACGCCTTCATCACCGGGGAGATCTCCGAACCCCAGGCGCACTACGCCCGCGAGATGGGCGTCGCTTTCCTGGCCTGCGGGCACCACGCCACCGAGCGCTATGGCGCCCCGGCGGTGGCCGGACACGTGGCAGCCCAGCTCGGGCTGAAACACGAGTTCATCGACATCGACAACCCCGCATGAGCGCAAAGGCTCCTGGCGCACCCATCGCCATCACGCTCGGCGACCCCGCGGGCATCGGCCCGGAAATCATCGCCAAGGCCTTCCGGCAGGCATCCGACGCGACACGCGGAACTTTCGTGGCCGGCGACGTCGCCACGATGCGCCGCGCGTCCCGGGCACTGGCGGTGCCGGGGGAACCCGCCTGGCCAGTGGCCGAGATCGGCCAGGCTGCCGAGGCGTCCGATGCCCCGCCCGGTTGCATTCCCGTGCTCCAGGTGGTGGCGCCGCCCGCAGGCATCGTGCCCGGCCGCATCAGCGCCCAGGCGGGCCGCGTGGCCGGCGAATGCGTGGTGTGGGCCGCGCGGGCGGCGCTGCGCGGCGAGATCGCCGCCATCGTGACCGCCCCGCTGCACAAGGAGGCGCTGGCCGCGGCGGGCTTTCCGTATCCGGGGCACACCGAGTTGCTGCAGGCCGAAGCCGCCGCCCATGCGGGCCTTGCAGTAGAGGGCATGCCAGTGCGCATGATGCTCGCCAACGACGAGCTTCGCACCGTGCTGGTGAGCATCCACATGTCGCTGCGCGACGCGATCACGGCAGTGAGCTACGGCAGCGTGCTGGAAACGCTGCGCATCACCCACCGCGCCTTGCACCGCGTGCTCGGGCGGACGCCGCGCATCGGCGTGGCGGGTCTCAATCCGCATGCCGGCGAGGGCGGGCTGTTCGGCTCCGAGGAGCGCGACATCATCGCGCCGGCGATTGCGGCTGCGCGGGCCGAGGGCATCGACGCCGATGGACCGCACGCGCCCGACACCGTCTTCATGCGCGCGCGCGACAAGGCCGGGGTTTCGGGGAGCGGCGAGTTCGACGTGGTGATTGCGATGTACCACGACCAGGGCCTGATCCCGGTCAAGTACCTGGGCGTGGAAAAGGGCGTGAATGTGACGCTCGGCCTGCCGCTGGTGCGCACCAGCCCCGATCACGGCACCGCGTTCGATATAGCAGGCACTGGCCGCGCCGATGCGTCGAGCCTCGTCGAGGCGCTGCGCATGGCCAAGAAGCTGGCCGGCGCCTGAAAGAAGTTCAGGGCCGCTTGAGGCTGTCGCGTATCTCGCGCAGCAAGGCGATGTCTTCGGGAGGCGCCACCGGCGCTGCCGGGGCATCCGCATGGCGCCGGCGCAGCTTGTTGATCTGCTTGACCATCATGAAGATGATGAATGCGAGGATGACGAAGTTGACCGCGATGGTGATGAAGTTGCCGTAGGCCAGCACCGGCACCCCGGCCTTCTTGAGGTCGGCCAGGTTGCCCGGAACGCCGGCCGGCACGCTGCCCAGCACCACGTAGAGATTCGAGAAGTCGAGCTTGCCGAACACCAGCCCGACAATCGGCATGATGATGTCGGCCACCAGGGAGTCGACGATCTTCCCGAACGCCGCACCGATGATCACGCCCACGGCCAGGTCGACCACATTGCCCTTGATGGCAAATTCCTTGAACTCGCTGATGATGCTCATGGTCAATAGGCTCCGGATGCTTGGTGTTGAACTGACGCGAGTATGCCTGCGGAAGCCGCCGTTTAGAACAACCTTCACCTCAAACGCTTAATGCAAAAGATTTCTTTTTGCCGTTGATCTGTTTTAATAGAGCTTTCGCAATCGGCAACGGCGTAACGCTAAAGTTGCCAATTCTTTTTCGATCGGATGAATAGTTTCTGGTTAATTGCCACCGGATTCGGTGACAGCGGCTTCCTGTTGCCCGCCGCATTGGGCGTTGCGCTCTGGCTTGCAATCGATCGCGGCACGCGCCCGGCCGCGGTGCATTGGGTGCTGCTATTTGGCGCATGCGGATTTATCGTGATGCTTTCCAAGCTCGCCTTCATGGGCTGGGGAATTGGCAGCGCACATTTCGATTTCACCGGTTTCAGCGGCCACACGGCCTTGGCGACCAGCGTCTGGCCGGTGATCTTCTGGCTGGTTGCGCTGCGCCGTGCACCGATCGTGCGCTTGAGTGCCGCGTTGGCCGGGTGGGCATGGGCCGTCTTCATCGGCGTCTCCCGCCTCGCGCTGGAAGTTCATTCCACGGCCGAGGTCGTGGCGGGCGTTGCCCTCGGAACCTTGGTGAGCGCAAGCTTCGTCCGCCTCCAGTGGCACCGGAAGATGCGGGTGCATACACCCCGCTGGCTGGCGCCCGTGCTTGCTGTGCCGCTATTGTTTTTCATAGTGCTCGGCCGCCCCGCACCGACGCAGTACGCGCTGGAAAGGCTGGCGGTCTGGATGGCGGGTATCGAACGCCCCTTCACCCGCGCCGACCTTCTGCAGGCGCGCCAGCCAGCACGCGGACCGATGTGATTGCACAACTGCTTACAAAATAGTCAAAGTCCTCACAGAGACGTTTACGCCTATCTTTTGTCGTTCCAATGCGACATCTTGTCGGGTTGAGCTGTTAATTAATAGTTAACATTTTCAAATCGCCCCATCTCTCTTGTTTCGGGTCCTCGAGGGTGCTTTTCCCAATGGGAACGGGGTCCTGCTATTGGACTTTCAGATAACCCCCGGCGATGGGGGGTTGATCCGCAAACAGACACATTTTTTGCACCTATTGCGCCCAAAGTGTGCGGCTCGGGGGCGGCGACAATTCGGCCAGCCCGCCTGCCATTCATGCGGGCTTGCTTTGGCGACCGTGAAAAAAGGTCCCGGCCCGATCTGGAAGCGGGCTCGGGCCTTGCATATGAATTTGCGGTTGCGGAAAACCAATTCGTGCAATGGGGATCAATTTGACACGCTACGTGTACCCGGTGGGGTGGGGTTTTGCCCTAGTGGGCGCACTGTTGCTGCAGGGCTGCGCACCGGGTTTCAGCTCAGTGTCTGCGTATGAAGCTGACCAGAGCCTGCCTCCGGAGTTCCAATACCTGCCCGCAGACGGTGCGCCGGATGGCGTCATCACTTCCATTTCGCCCGCGCTCATCCGCGCCATGGCCGAGGCGCAGCCAACCTCCGTTTCGCCGGAGGTGAAGGCTCTTTTCGGCGAGGCGCCGGTGTACACCATCGGGCCCAGCGACGTGGTGGGTGTCATCGTCTACGACCATCCGGAGCTCCTTCCCAATGCGGGCGCCGTGATCACGCAGCAGGCCGACCCGACCGGCATCAGCGTGGCACCGGGGTTCATCGTCGGTGCGGACGGGCAGATCACCTTTCCCTACATCGGCCGCGTCAAGCTCCAGGGTCTGACCGAGATCGAGGCGTCCGACCTCATTGCGCGCCGCATTGCCGCCTACATCAGGGATCCGCAGGTGACCGTGCGCATCCAGTCCTTCAGGAGCCGGCGTGCCTTTGTCGAAGGCGAAGTGCGCACCCCCGGCCTGCAGATCTTCACCGACGTGCCGATGACGCTGGCCGAAGCCATCAGCCGCGCTGGCGGCATCACCGCGAACGGCGACCGCTCGTTCGTGACGCTCACGCGCGGCGGCAGGACCACGCTCGTCAACCTGCCCAGCCTGCAGGACCTGGGTGCCGACGCGAGCCGCATTCCACTGCAGAACGGCGATGTGATCCAGGTGCGGCACCGCGACGAGAGCAAGGTGTTCGTGATGGGCGAGATCGCGCGTCCTTCGGCGCTGCTCATGCACAACGGCCGGCTCAGCCTCAACGAAGCGCTCGGCGAAGCAGGCGGTCCCAACCTGAATTCGGCCCACACGGGCCAGATCTACGTCATCCGCAACAACGCGAGGGGCTTGCCGGCCATCTTCCACCTGAACGCCAGGAATCCCGCGGCACTGGCGCTGGCCGAGCGTTTCTCGCTTCAGCCGCGCGACGTGGTCTACATCGATTCGGTGCCGCTCGTCACCTGGAACCGCCTGGCCAGCCTGATCCTGCCGGCCGCCCAGGTCATCAATGCGGGCGACGAAGTCTGGAGCCGCCACAGATGAAATCGATCCTCACAGTCTGCATCGGCAACATCTGCCGCAGTCCGATGGCGGAAGGCATCCTGGCCGCGGGCCTGCCGCACCTTCGCGTGGTCTCGGCCGGAACGGGCGCGCTCGTGGGCAAGCCCGCCGATGCCACGGCGCAAAGCCTCATGCAGGCGCGCGGCATCGACATCTCGGGCCACGTCGCGCAGCAGGTCTCCCAGCTGCTGTGCCGCCAGGCCGATCTCATCCTGGTCATGGACATGGCGCAGCGCCGCTATCTCGAATCGGCCTACCCGTTCGTGCGCGGCAAGGTCTTTCGCATTGCCGAGGCCGCCAAGCAGGACGTGCCCGATCCCTACCGCC
Source organism: Variovorax sp. OAS795 (assembly GCF_040546685.1). Taxonomy (NCBI): domain Bacteria; kingdom Pseudomonadati; phylum Pseudomonadota; class Betaproteobacteria; order Burkholderiales; family Comamonadaceae; genus Variovorax; species Variovorax sp. OAS795. The sequence continues at coordinate 4,768,879 of NZ_JBEPOH010000001.1, read as the reverse complement.
AGGGCGAAGCGGCCTTCGCGCATGCGCTGTCGCTCATCGACGTCGGCGCTGGGACATGGATCGACCGCATCCTGAAGATCACAAGAACCGAGCAGCAACCGACATGAACGCACCCCAGCAAGCCGCCCTGCCGATGCCAGCGCTGGAAGAGGAGGGCGACAAATTCAGCCTGGTCGAGTACCTGGACATCCTGATCGACAACCGGTGGCTCATCGCCATCGTTGTCGGCGTGATGCTGCTCCTGGGTGTTGCCTATGCCTTCTTCGGCAAGCCCATGTACGAGACCAACGTGGCCGTGCAGGTCGAGGATTCCGGCAACTCGGCCGGCAGCTTCCTGGGCGATGCCGCGTCGTCGCTGCTGAGCGTGAAGACGCCCGCCGCAGGCGAGATCGAAATCATCAAGTCGCGCGCCATCCTCGGCCAGGCGGTAGAGAACACCAAGCTGTACATCAGCGCCGTGCCGCGCTACGCGCCCGTGGTGGGCAGCTGGATGGCGAGGCGCGCCACCGGCTTGTCGGAACCCGGCTTCATGGGGCTTTCGGGCTATGTCACGGGTACCGAAAAGATCATGGTTCCGCAATTCGACGTCCCGCCGGACTTCGAGGAAAAGCAATTCACGCTGACGGCGGAGCCGGACAACCGCTACGAGCTGACCCACCCCGATCTCAAGGCGCCGCTCAGCGGCACGGTGGGAACGCCGCTGGCCGCCAGCTTGCCGAGCGGCAATCTCCGGCTCCTGGTGAGTTCGATCCATGCGAAGCCCGGCGCGCAGTTCCAGCTCGCGCGCTACTCGAAGCAGCTCACGCTGCTTGCGTTGCAGGACAACCTCAAGGTCGTCGAGAAGGGCAAGCAGTCGGGCGTGCTCGACGTGGGCTGGAAGAGCCCGAGTCCCGAGAAGCTGACGCAGCTGCTCAACGAGATCGGCCGCCTCTACGTGCGCCAGAACATCGAGCGCAAGGCGGCCGAGGCCGAAAAGACCCTGGGCTTCCTGGACACCGCGCTGCCCCAGTTCAAGAAGCAGCTGGAGCAATCCGAGGACCTCTACAACCGCTACAGGAACGAGAACGGCACGGTCAGCCTGGACGACGAGGCGAAGAACGCCCTGACCCAGACCGTCGACCTGCAGTCCAAGCTGCTCGAGGCACAGCAGAAGCGGCGCGAACTCTCCGCTCGCTTCACCGACAAGCATCCCGCGATCCAGACGCTGGATACGCAGATATCGGCGTGGAAGGGCGAGATCGCCTCGGTGGATACGCGCATCCGGAAGATGCCGCTGCTGCAGCAGAACACGGTGCAGATGCAGCGCGACATCAAGGTCAACACCGACCTCTACGTGTCGCTGCTCAACAGCTCGCTGCAGATGCGGCTGGCCAAGGAGGGCAAGGTCGGCAACGTGCGCCTGCTCGACGAGGCCATCGTGCCCGAGGAACCCGTGTGGCCCAAGCGGCCGTTGATCATCGCCGTGGCGCTGCTGCTGGGCTTGATGGCCGGTGCCGCCGCCGCGATCGCCAGGAACGCGTTCTTCGGCGGCATCCGCAATCCGAGCGAGATCGAGATGCACACCGGGCTGAACGTCTACAGCAGCATTCCGCTGAGCCCCGCCCAGCGGACGATCGACAGGAGCATCGAGAGCAGGGCGCCGGGCGCCCACATCCTCGCGCTCCAGTATTCCGAAGACCCCGCGGTCGAAAGCCTGCGCAGCCTGCGCACGGCACTGCAGTTCGCCATGCTGGAAGCGTCCAACAACCGCCTGCTCATTTCGGGTGCCACGCCGGGCGTCGGGAAGACTTTCGTTTCGGTCAATTTCGCGGCCATCACTGCGGCGTCTGGCAAAAAAGTCCTTTTGATCGACGCCGACCTGCGCAAGGGCCGGGTCAATCAATTCTTCTCCATGCCGCGAACCGCCGGCCTGTCGGAATTGATTGCCGGCACGCTGGGCTTCGACAAAGCCGTTCGCCCGTCCGTGCTGCCCAATCTGGATGTCATCACCACGGGCATGCTTCCTCCCAATCCGGCGGAATTGCTCCTGAGCGAATCCTTCACGCAGATCCTGGACAAGCTGTCGCCGGGCTACGACCTCGTGATCATCGATACCGCCCCGGTGCTGGTGGCGGCGGACACCGCGTCGGTCGCGCCTCTCGCGGGCTCGCTGCTGCTTGTTGCGCGTGCTGAAAAGACCCAGCTCGGCGAATTGAACGAGAGCGTCAGAAGACTGGCCCATGCGGGTTGTACTGCAAATGGCGTAATTCTCAATGCCATGGACTTATCCCGCAGGCATGCGGGCAACGGTGGCTATAAATACGGCGGTTACCGTTACACACACTATAAATACAAAAACAACAGGGATACCACCTAGTGCAGGGCGGCTTTCTGGGAAAATTAAATTGAATTGTGGCAATTGCCGCATAACGCGCCGATCAGTACCGCCAATAAATTCTAATAAAAAAGGTTTACGGCCATTGCGTCATTCTTTTGTATTAGGTATTTGAATTCACCGCAAGCGCGCTGATTGCCGCGCTGTGCAACCTTCAAGGCTTCACCTGACGGGCCCGCATGGGCTCGCCAATGGATTGCCACGTGTCATCGAACCCCGAAGGGGGCAAGCGCCGGCTTGTAAGACGAAAGGTACTCCTGAAAATGAGAGTTCTCGATCTGCAAATCCGTTTTCGTCACCCACGTGAAAACGGAGCATGCATATGACCAATTTCCCTCGCGAGGAGACGCTCGCACCAGGGGGCGAAGAGGTGGGCAGCGCAATCGCAGGCGAGATGGCGTGGATCAAGGTTCGTCACCCGGCCATGCTGCGCGCCGGAAAAAGAGCGGTGGATATTGCAGCGTCGCTGTTTTTCTTCAGTGCATTCGGCTGGCTGTATGTGCTGATCGCCGTGGGTGTTTTCATCAGCTCGGGGGCCCCGGTGCTGTATTCGCAGCCGCGTTTCGGGCGCGGCGGGCGCGTGTTCAGGTTCTACAAGTTCCGTTCGATGCTGCCGGACTCGGCCCGCATCCTGGAGGAGCACCTCGCGAGCGATCCCGTGGCGCGCCAGCAGTGGGACGACTACCAGAAGCTGGAAAACGACCCGCGCATCACCCGCTTCGGCAAGTTCATCCGCAAGACCAGCCTCGATGAACTGCCGCAGTTCTGGAACGTGCTCGTGGGCGACATGAGCCTGGTCGGCCCGCGGCCCTGCATGCTCGACCAGAAGAGCCTGTACGGCGCCGACTGGTCGTTCTACTGCGCCGTGCGTCCCGGAATCACGGGGCTTTGGCAGGTGAGCGGCCGCAACCAGCTGAGCTACAAGAAACGCGTGGCGCTGGACGTCACCTACGTGGAGACGCTGTCCGTCGGCAGGGACATCGGGATCTTCCTCAGGACCATCTGGGTGGTCGCCGTGGGCCATGGTTCAAGGTGAAACCGGCATCGCGATGAACAAGATCCTGATCTGCGCGGTGCCGTTCAGCGACAACCTCGGCGACGGGGTGATTGCGGCATCGCTGGCGCACATTGCGGGGCTCAAATATCCGGACGCCAAGGTCGAATTCCTGGACATTGCCGGCCGTGCGGGATTCCAGGAAGAAAACCTCCGGGGCGGCGGCGCGTTCGAGCTCTTTGCAAAACTGCCTTCGCTGCTGCGTTCGCTGATCGTCTTCCTGTATTGCCTCAAGGGCTATTTTCTGGCCTGGCGCAAGAACTGGAAGGCCGCGGTCAGCGACGCCGATCTCGTGGTCATCGGCGGCGGGCAATTGTTTTGCGACGTGGCGCTCAATTTTCCGTCGAAGCTCTATTTCCTCAGCAGGCTGCTGCGCGGAAAGCGCGTGGTGGTCGTGTCGGTGGGCGTCACGGGCAAATGGTCGTTCTGGGGCCGCTTCCTGGTCAAGCGCTTCATGGAGAACGCCCGGCCAGTGTTCTATGCCACCCGCGACCAGGACTCGGCCAACAACCTGCATGCGCATTTCAGGGTTCCCAGAAGCAGCATCCGGGTCGTCCCCGATCCCGCGCTTGTCTGCGCCGACGCATTCGCAGAGGAACTCTCTCCTGAAAAAAACTGGGACATCGGGATTTGTGTCAGCAGCCTCGACGCGCTGGTCATGAACTCGGAGTACGCGAACTCCAATTCGACCGAATCCGCCAAGTTTTTTGCCGCGCTCGCCGATGCGCTGCGCGCGCGGGGCAACCGCGTGCTCTATTTCACCAATGGCGCCTCCGAAGACAACAAGGTGCTGAGCGAAATTTCATCGGAATCGGGCGCGCTGAAATCCGGCTTCTTCGTTCCGCGGCATCCCGATGAACTCGTTTCCCTGATCAGCGCCTGCTCATGCGTTGTGGCCCATCGGCTGCACGCAAACATCGTTGCATACAGCCTGAACATTCCATCGGTGGGGATGAATTGGGACAAAAAAGTCGAATCCTTCTTCGAATTGACGAAGCGAAAGCGCTATTTGTTCGACCTGTCGCCGCGCATCGAAAAACTCGAGGAGTCGGTGCTGGGTGCCCTGAACGAAAAAACCCCCGACCGGCAAACCCTCGAGCTGCTCAAGCGCGAAGTGGTTGCCGGCATCCATGCCTTGATCTGAGGGAGCGGCGATGAAGATATTGCACATTGCCGAGACCCTCAAGGGCGGCCTGGAAACCTACCTTCGGATGGTCTCCGGATTCCAGCAGAACTCACCGGTGATCACGCAGGCCAAGTTCATCCTGCCGGGCCCGGTGGATTGGCTGAGTTCGAAGGACACCCACGTGGTTGCAACCGCGCGCAGTCCGTTGGCGCTCGCCAGCTACGCGGCCGAAGTACGCAGGATCATCCGGACCGAGCGTCCTTCGGTGCTTCACCTGCACAGCTCCATTGCCGGTGGGATCGTCCGCGCCATGGCGCTCCTCGGGCAGGTCCCGCAGGAGACGAAGATCGTCTACTGCTCCCATGGTTGGGCGTTCGACCAGATCGGCCCTTCGTACAAGAAGTCGATCTACCGGTGGACCGAATGGCTGCTTTCGTACTGGAGCGACGCCATCATCTGCATCAGCGACCATGAGCTGCGGATCGCTGAAAAATTCGGCATCAAGCGCTGCCGGTGCATCCCCAACGGGATCACCCCGGCGGCGGCGCTGCTGGAACAGGGCGCACCCGAGCGGCAACTGCCGCACACCCGGCGGCTCCTGTTCGTGGGTCGGCTGGATCGGCAAAAGGGCATCGATGCACTGCTCGAGTCTTATGCGCGCGTGCGGCCCGGCTTCAAGCTGGTCGTCGTCGGCGGCGCGGTTCGAAACGATCTCTCGCTCGTCCCGTCCGAGGACATCGAATTCAAGGGATGGCTCGAAAAGGACGCGCTCGAGGCGGCCTACCGGTCCTGCGACGCGATCATCGTTCCCTCGCGATGGGAGGGCTTCGGGCTCGTCGCGGTGGAGGCGATGGCAAGAGGCAAGCCGGTGTTCGCGTCGGCCGTGGGCGGGCTCGTGGACATCGTCGAAGACGGCCGCAGCGGGCGGTTGTTTCCGCTCGAACGCATCGACGAAATGCTCCGTGAGATCGACCAGATCCCGGCTGATGACATGGCGCGGATGGGGCGGGCGGGGCGAAGGATCTTCGAGAAGAAATACACCGCCGACCGGATGAACTCCGCCATCGTCGACCTGTACAAGGAGTCGGTGCTTTGATGATGAAGTCTTCGTTCGTTGCCAGCGCCTTGCAGCGCCTGCCGGGCCTCTTCAGGCTGTTGTGCGCATCGGCCGCTATCGCGGCGGTGTCCTGTGCGGCCCAGGCGCGCGGCATCGCCGATCTCGGCACCGACTATCCCACCGCACTGAGCGTGCAGATCGACCCGGCCGACATTTCCGACGCAGACCTGAACGAGATCAGGGCCGCGGGGTTCGAGTTGGTCCGGTTCGGTGTGCGGCCGCCCATCAAGAGCGTCAACCCGGCCCAGATCGACTATTCGAAACTGATCCGCCGCGTGCGGAACGCAAGGCTCGAGGCCATCGTCACGCTGTTCGGTGGCCGGGAGATCTGGGGCCACGAGCCGTCGGACCCGGGCGGTGGCCAGAGGGAAAAGCTGTTCGCGAACTTTGCGGCCGAATTCATGAACGCGCATGCCGCCGACGTGGCGGTCTGGGAGCTGTGGAACGAGCCCGACCACAAGACCTTCCTGAACCCGGCGCTGTTCTCCAACTTCGAGACCGCGACCGCGGAGTTCTGCAGCAGCATCGCGCAGCTGAAGAGCCCGCCGAAGATCGTCATGGGCTTCGGCTTCGCGAAGCTTCCGTTCAATGCGGGCCAGGTACCGCCGCAGCTTGAAAACGCCTTCGTCTCGGGCGCCAAGGCCAACTGCCTGACGGACATCTCGATCCACCCCTACCGCTCGGTGCCGGAAACGGCCGTGGGCGACTACGCCCGCCTTCGCGCGAGGCTCGACGAGATGCAGCTCGGCAAGGTCGGCATCGTGGCGTCGGAATGGGGCTACGCGTCGTACCTGCCCGTGCGCGACCGCAACATGCAGGCCTCGCTGATCCTGCGTGAATACCTGACCAACGTCGCCGCGGGCATCAAGCTACTGAACCTCTACGCCTGGAAGGACCGCGGAACCTCCACCGTTTCGCGCGAAGACAATTTCGGCCTCAAGTCGAAAGGCGGCGAGAAGAAGGAAGCCTTCTCGAGCCTGACCGAATTCCTCAAGATTGCACGCACTTCGAAAAAGGTTTCGTACGACAGCAACGGCAGCCTGAACAAGCTGGTGCTGAGCCGCGGAACGACCTTGCTGCACGTGGTGTGGACGCAAAACGCAGAGCAGAACGTGCTGATTCCCGCAGCCAGGGGAAAGAAGTGCACGCGCGTCGACTTCTTTCCGCAGGTGCATCACGGAAGCTGCGGCAGCCCGGTGGAAGGGGGCGTTGCGGCCAAGGCTTCCAGCTATCCGGTGCTGTTCTCCATTGCGGACTAGGGGATGGCGTCCGGCATACGAAAACGCCTCGGCGGTCCGATCCTTGCCGTTGCAGACCAGTGCATCTACAGCGCGAGCCAGCTGCTGCTGAGCTTCGCGCTCGCGCGGGCGTTGTCTCCGTCGGATTTCGGCATCGCCTCGGCATTCCTGGCGATTGCCAGCTTCCAGTACATCCTGCACACCGCGGTGGTCCATGAGCCCCTGCTGATCAGGCGCCACTACGCCAATCTTGCCGCTGTCTGGTGGAGCTGGGCGCTGGTGCTCGCGGTGTCGCTGGCCGGTTTCCTGGCCTGGCAGTTCACGAGCTTCCCGGGGCCGGCAAGCTGGGCCGGCGTGGCGCTGATCGTGGGCTACGAGATATTCTGGCTGTCTCGCAGCGTGCTGCTTGTCGGCCGCCGGTACCTGGTGCTGTGCATCTCCGGCGTGGCGATCGGCATCGGCTACGTGGCGGTCCTCATCGGGGCCAAGCCGGCCACGTGGACGCAGGCTTTGTTGTGGATCGCGGTGATCCAGCTGCCTTTTGCGGTGTTGATCGCCGGGTCGTTGACAGGCGTGATCGCACCGCTGCCCGCGCCCGCCGATTCCCAGGCACTGACGGTGAGGGAAGCCGCGAGCTACGGTTGGAAAGCCAGTCTTTCACAGCTCATGAGCTGGATCATGACGGGCGGCGCGATCCTGCTGCTGGGCTCCTCGGCAGATTCGGCACAAGGCGGCCTGCTGAAGATCTACATCACGTTCCTGCTGCCCATGCAGTACGTCTTGCTGGCACTGGGCTACTACATCCTGCCCAGGCTGGCGGCCGGCTGGAACACCGACAGGCGAGGGGAGGCTTTCAGGCTCTTCATCCAGTTCGCGCTCTTCGGTTTCGTGGTGGCCGAGATCGGCGGCGTGCTGCTGGGGCTGCTCGGGCCGCAGCTGGTGGTGCTGGCGTTCGGCAGGAACTACGGCGGCATGGATTTCTCGCCGTTCTTCTACGCGCCGGCCATCTTCGGCCTCACGATGTGCCTGCGAACGGGCTTCAGGGCCGCGGCGCGCCCCGGAGCCCTTTTGTGGTGCTCGGCGTTCGGTGCGCTGGTCTTCGCGGCCGGCATGATCGTGGCGAAGCCGCCCATCTCCTACATCCACACCATCAACGCCATGACGCTCGGCTTCGCATGCATGGCGGTGATGATGATCGGCTGGTTGTTCGTCATCATGCGCGGCGCCGGTGCTGCCGCGCCGGCGCGCTGAGTCCACGCATCGCGCATCCCGTGTTCGAACGCCGGCGCCCCGGAAACCTGGGGCGACGTCGGCATGGCTACGGACGCTCGAAGTTCAGGATGTTGTCGCCCGCCTTCGGGCCGCTGCTGTCGGGCGGCGCGAACTTGAAGGCGCTCGGGTCCCGCGCGGAAGTCATCTCGTAGAGCGGGTGGATCCGGGCCAGGCGCGCACCGCCGTCGCGCACCAGCGGCGCCCACGCGAAGTTGGCGGTGAACTTGTTCGAGCGCGGCAGCAGCGCATCGAAGGGCACGGAAAGATAGATGCCCTTGTCGAAGCTGCCTTCGCCGAACTGCCGGGCCGACACGTTGGTCTTGGTGACGTAGGCGCCGAGCACCACGCCGTTGTCGAAGCGCCGGCTGATGTCGATGGTGACCCCGCGATCGCCTGCCAGGTACTGGCCCGCACTGACCTTGGCCAGCACGCCGTGCCAGCCGGTGTCCCAGTAGAGCGTCGCATGGCCGGTGTTGACCTTGTAGTCGCGCAGGCCAAAGTCCTGCTCGAAGTCGCGTTGCCGCACATGGTTGAAATCGACGCCGATGGCCATGCGGCTGCGCCAGGGCCGATAGAGCCATTCCCCGCCGACGCCCGCATACATGCTCTCGAGCGCACCGCCGTACACGCTGTAGTACTGGTTGTCGGTGAGACGGCCGACATGGGTGAGCTGGAACACCGGCATGGTCAGCCGCTTCGAGGTGACGTACTCGCGCTGGTAGGTGCGCACGCGCGGCAGGTTGCTGGGCGCGGTATAGGTGAACTTGTCGAAATTGTCGACGAGGCGCAGGTTCAGTGCGCCGTTGACCCAGGTGCTCGGCGTGAAACGGTACTCCGCCACCGCCTGCACGCCGACCTGGAACAGAACGAACGCGTTCGGACCGCCGAGGATCTGGCCGAGGCTCGGCGTGAGGCCGATGGTGAATTTCTGCACGGGGCGCTCCCATGGCGCCAGTGCCTTGTCTTCCGCGGCGGTCGCCGTGGCGCTCCCGCCCTTCGCCGTGTCGAGGGCCGGCTGGTCGGCGCCGAGCGGCGGGGGCGCATAGTCGCGCTGGCTTGCCGCGCGCAGCTCGCCCGGCGCCTGCGCCTGGTAGTGCGCCGTGACCCATTCGCCGCGGTCGACCACCTGCGCGTGCAGCGCCAGGCCCCGTTCCGAATAGTGCAGGACAAAATTCTTGACCGACGCCGGCGCGTCGCGATGCAGCACCGCGATGATCTGCTCGACACGGGCGGTGCGGTAGACGGTGGCGCTTTCGGTGATCCACACGTGCAGCATCGGGCCCTGCGGCGCAATGCGCTGCACCGTCCATTCGGTGCGGCTTTCGATGTCCGCCGCCGTGGCCGCCCAGCCCGGTGAAGCGGCAGGCGGCTGCGGCGAAAAGCGCGGCATCGGTGCATCCGCCGTCTTCGGCATCTGCATCGTTGCCAGGTTGGTCTGCAGCGTGAGACCCACCATGACCTTGTTGCCGCGCTCGAAGCCGGCCGAGAACGTCACGCCGGGCGCATACCGGTACTCCAACCCGATGTTGAAGGGCGAGCGCTGCCGCTGGTTGTTCTGGAGCGGCTCGTTCTTGTAGTCGTTGCCTTCGTACTCGAGCTTGACGGTCAGCGGATCCCAGGGCGTGCGCCACTGCACCCCGCCGAACAGTGCGGCGGGTCCGCGAAAGAGCCGGCCGAAGTTGGCGCCGCCCCATGTGGTCTCGCTCACGCGGGTCTTGAAACGGCTGCTCAGGGCGTTGAGCGGATTGCCGATGTTGCCGCTGCTCCCCATGTAGCCCCATCCGATGCCCAGGCTGAAATCCAGGTCCCCGTGGCGCTTGCTCGCCACCAGGTACTCGGACGAAAAGAGCCCGGTGCCGCCGATGTCGCGAAAACCCAGCGCCACCTCCGGAAGGTAGGCCGACTCTTTCCAAAGCCGCGCCTTCAGGTCGATGCTCTTGTCCTTGTAGCCCTGGTTGCTGAGGCCGATGCCGTAGATCCGGTTGCTGACCGAGGTGTAGCGGAACCCGGCTTCGAGCCAGTCCAGCGGCTGGAACATCACGTTCAGCCGCGTATAGGGCGAGACATGCGTGAGGGATGTGCGCATGTCGCCCGCCTGGCCCATGCGGGCGGTGGGCGTCTGCAGCAAGCCGGTCTCGCCCCAGTCGTTGCCGCTGGACTGGAGCGCGCGGTATTGCGGCGCCGCATCGGGGCGTACCGAAATGGCGGTCGGGGCGAAGGGTGCGGCTTGCGCCGTTGGCGCTGATGGTGCTGGTGGCACGGCGCGCGCAGCCGGGAAGGGCGTTGCCGTGGCCATGGCGCCGTCTTGCGGCGACGGCCCTTGCGTGGCCAGGAACTTGATCATGCCCTCCGACAGCGCGTTCAGGTCATCCTGTCCGCGCGGCGCAGCCCAGACCCAGGCGCCTGGTGCCGGCTCGTCGGAGGGATGCGCATTCCACGGCGAGACGCCCACGCGCGCGGTGCGGCCGTCGGGCTGCGCGACCCATGCCCAGTCGTGCTTGCCTTCGGAGTCGCAGGCCGCCACGTAGTCCCACGCCGTGCGGCCCGCCTCGTGCGTGACCTGGCAAAGCTGCCCGTCGGGGCGCACGACCGCGATCGTCTTCAGCGCGGGCGGAGGACCGACGAGTTGCTGGCCCGCTTTCAGCACGGGGTCTTCTTCCGGATGCGCCTCGAGCCATCGCGGGTCCACGATGCCGAGCGCGACGCGCCCAGTCACCGGCAGGCCCTGCAGCCATGCGATCAACTGCAGGCGCTCGCCCTGTTGTTCGCGCGGTGCGCGCCGCGAGGCCGCGTCGAGCCGCAGCAGCAATTGGTTCTTCAGGAATTGCTGCGCCAGCCGCTCCTGCGGAACACGCCACGAGAGGCCGGGCGCCGCCGTCCCGGCCGGCTGGCGCAGCAGCCAGGCACTGAGCCGCTCACCGGGGCGGATGTCGGCATCGCTGGCCGGGGTCGTGCTGTCGACGGGATTCCCGAGCGACTGGGCGCCGGCGGCGCAACTCGCGGCCAGTGCGCAGGCGACTGCGGCGCGAAGGCGCCAGGGGTGCTTGGCAGTGCCACGGGGAATCAAACTGCTCATTGACCAGCGCTCGCCGCTGCGACGGGTGCTGGGGGGGAAGGCGTCCACTGCTCGAAGCTCATACACAGGTCATTGGAAATACATTGCTCGGAATAGACGACCCGGGGCGTGCCGCCCGCGTGCGAGACGCCGAAGCGCGCGGGAGGCAGCGAGGCCCCCGAAGGGCGCGAAACGCTGCGCTCTTCGTACCAGCGCAAGGACGAGGCCGCGGTGCCCGCCAGGGCGGTCTGCCCGGGCGCGGCGATGGGCGCCAGCGCAATGTCGTCGCGAATGCCGAAACGGTAGCCCGGCATCATGTCGCGCTCGCGCTGGTAAGCCTTCGGCTGCGAGGCGTCCGCGGCGCCGGGCCATGCCGGCAGCGCCGAAAAACGCACCTCGCGCCAGTCGGTGGCGAGGCCGGTGGTTCCCACCAGGCGCCCATCGAGCAGCCTGACGACTTCGCCGGCGCTGCTGTACCAGACCTCGACGGCACCTTCTGGGCGATGGTTGATGTAGCCGAGCACCATGTAGACCGGCTGCCCGCCGGCGACGACGCGCAGATAGCGGTAATTCGGGTTGAAGGTCGGCGCGGGTGCCGCGGCGGCGCCACCATAGATATGCCGCGCCGTGGCCAGCATGGCCGAGGATCCGGAAGAACAGCCGCCAATGCTCAAAAGAAATGCCGACAAAAGACAGCATTCAATCAATCGCGTGGCAGGACCGCCGCGCGGAGCTTTGGGCGAATGCCCTCCCGGCAGGAGGGCCCGCACAGTTATTTCGTGCCGGTCGTGCCCGTGCCGCCTGTGCCGCTGGTGCCGCCCGTGCCGCTGCCCCCGCCGCTGTTGCCCCCGTTTCCGCTGGCAATGGCTGCTGCCAGTCCGATGCTTGCGGCCACGCCGCCGGCCTGGTTGGCCGTGATGCGGCCCGCCGAGGAACTGGTTGCGCCGGTGGCGCTGGCCGGCTGCGGGCCGGGGGTCTGGACCGGAGGCGGATTCTGCGGCGGCGTCTGGGCGAACGCCGAAGAAATACCCAAAGCGCTTATAAAAGCTGCGAAAACCAATGGCTTAATTTTCATTGCGAATATCCTCGTATTTAGCAATTGACAGTTAGGTCAAGATTAGCAGCTAGCGTAGTGCACCGCAACAAATTCGGCCTTTTTACAGGCTTATTGGGTGCAATTCGGTGTGTCGAAATGTCTTTCAAATCCGAATTAATTAATTGTTCTTAATTGAACGGGATGGGCGGAAGGACCGCAGATTCGTGCCCGGCCGGACCGGCGCCGTTGAATATGCGCGCAACAGCCCGCTACAATCGCCGGTTGACCCTGCTCCAGCGAAGAAGACTTAGAGGATCCCCATGAGTGACATGACCTCCGGCTCCCCCCGGATCGACACAAGCAAGCGGACGTGGTTGATCGCATCCAGCTGTGCCGGCGTAGCGGGAGGCGTGGCCACCGCGATTCCCTTTGTGAGTACATTCCAGCCTTCAGAGAAGGCCAAGGCCGCAGGCGCTGCGGTCGAGGTGGACATTGCCGGCCTCAAGGTCGGCGAGAAGATCACCGTCGAGTGGCGCGGCAAGCCGGTGTGGATCCTCAAGCGCACGCCCCAGCAGATTGCCGAGCTGCCCAAGCTCGACGGCCAGCTGGCCGATCCGCTGTCCAAGCGCCACCCTGACGAATTCACCCCCAAGTACGCGCAGAACGAACACCGCTCCATCAAGCCCGACGTGCTGGTGGTGGTGGGCATTTGCACCCATCTCGGCTGCTCGCCCGTCGACCGGCTCCAGGCCGGCCCGCAGCCCTCGCTGCCCGCCGACTGGGAAGGCGGCTTCCTGTGCCCTTGCCACGGTTCCACGTTCGACCTGGCCGGCCGTGTCTTCAAGAACAAGCCCGCGCCCGACAACCTGCCTGTGCCCCCGCACATGTACCTGTCGGAAACCAAGCTCCTGATCGGTGAAGACAAGAAGGCCTGAGGCAGAAGAAGAACATGGCTGAATTCCACGAAATTTCCCCCAACGCGCCCGCGGGCGAGAAGCTGCTCAACTGGGTCGACAACCGCTTCCCGCTGACCAAGCTCTGGAACGACCAGTGGGGCAAGTACTACGCGCCCAAGAACTTCAACTTCTGGTACATCTTCGGCTCGCTCGCGATGCTGGTCCTCGTGATCCAGATCGTGACCGGCATCTTCCTCGTGATGCACTACAAGCCCGATGCGAACCAGGCGTTCGCTTCGGTCGAGTACATCATGCGCGACGTGCCCTGGGGCTGGCTCATCCGCTACATCCACTCGACGGGCGCCTCGGCGTTCTTCATCGTGGTGTACCTGCACATGTTCCGCGGCCTCATGTACGGCAGCTACCGCAAGCCGCGCGAGCTGATCTGGGTCTTTGGCTGCGCGATCTTCCTGTGCCTGATGGCCGAGGCTTTCATGGGCTACCTGCTGCCCTGGGGCCAGATGAGCTACTGGGGCGCCCAGGTGATCGTGAACCTGTTTGCCGCCATTCCCTTCGTCGGCCCCGACCTCGCGCTGCTGATCCGCGGCGACTACGTGGTGAGCGACGCCACGCTCAACCGCTTCTTCAGCTTCCACGTGATCGCTGTGCCGCTGGTGCTGCTCGGCCTCGTGGTGGCCCACCTGATCGCGCTGCACGAAGTGGGTTCGAACAATCCCGACGGCATCGAGATCAAGGCCAACCGCGGCCCCGATGGCCATCCGCTCGACGGCATTCCGTCGCACCCGTACTACACGGTGCACGACATCTTCGGCGTGGTGGTGTTCCTCACGATCTTCTCGGCTGTGATCTTCTTCGCGCCTGAAGCGGGTGGGTACTTCCTCGAGTACAACAACTTCATCCCGGCCGATTCGCTCAAGACGCCCAACCACATCGCGCCGGTCTGGTACTTCACGCCGTTCTATTCGATGCTGCGTGCGACCACCGACGACATGGTGAACGTGTTCGCGCTGATCATCGGCCTGGCCGCCGTGCTGAACTTCGTCAAGGGCCGCTCGAGCACGGCGCTGAAGATCGCGCTCGTGGTCGTGGCCGCCGTGGCGATCTTCCTGCTCAAGGCCTTCGACGCCAAGTTCTGGGGCGTGGTCGTGATGGGCGGCTCGGTCATCATCCTGTTCTTCCTGCCATGGCTCGACCACAGCGAAGTCAAGTCGATCCGCTACCGCCCGAGCTGGCACAAGTATGTCTACGGCGTCTTCGTGTTCTTCTTCCTGATCCTGGGCTACCTGGGCATCCAGGCGCCCGGCGTCTGGGGCAACCTGGTCATCGGTTCGTTCGTGCTGGACATCGCGCAGACCATTTCGCAGATCGGCACGCTTTTCTACTTCGGTTTCTTCCTGCTCATGCCGTGGTGGAGCAGCAAGGGCGAGTTCAAGACCGTGCCCGACCGCGTGACCTTCGCCGCCCATTGAAAAGCCCCACAGAGCTTGAGAGAAACACGATGAAGAAAAGCATTTCCGGCTGGCTCGCGGTGGTGGGCCTGGCATTGGGCCTGACCTTCTCCGCGGCCGCATCCGCCGAGTCCGGCGGCCTTGCCTGGGACAAGGCGCCCAACAAGACCAACGACGTCGCCTCGCTGCAGAACGGCGCCAAGCTGTTCGTCAACTACTGCCTGAATTGCCATTCGGCGGCCTTCATGCGCTACAACCGCCTGCAGGACATCGGCATCAGCGAGCAGCAGATCAAGGACAACCTCCTGTTCGCCACCGACAAGGTCGGCGAGACCATGAAGGCCAACATCGACGCCCGCCAGGCCAAGGACTGGTTCGGCACGACGCCGCCCGACCTGACGCTGGTGGCACGTTCGCGCGCCGGCCACGGCGGCACCGGTGCCGACTACCTGTACACGTACCTGCGCACCTACTACCGCGACGACACCAAGGCCACGGGCTGGAACAACCTCGTGTTCCCGAGCGTTGCCATGCCGAATCCGCTGTGGGAGCTCCAGGGCGAGCGCCGCCCGGTCTACACCAAGATCTCGCAGCATGGCCACGAGACCGAAGTGTTCAAGGGTTGGGAGCAAGTCACTCCCGGTGCCATGACGCCGCTGCAGTTCGACACCGCGGTCGGCGACCTGGTGAGCTACCTGCAATGGATGGCCGAGCCGGCCCAGAACACGCGCATCCGCATCGGCGTGTGGGTCCTGCTGTTCCTGCTCGTGTCGCTCATTTTCGTGTGGCGACTGAACGCCTCGTACTGGAAAGACCTCAAGTAGTTCCGCTCACGCCGACTGGACGCCGCGCGTCCGGTCCCACAGAGTGGGTTGCCAACGCGACCCACTCTTTTTGATTTTTAGGAGTCTCTCGCCATGATGGTCTTGTATTCAGGAACGACCTGCCCCTTTTCCCACCGCTGCCGCTTCGTGTTGTTCGAGAAGGGCATGGACTTCGAAATCCGCGACGTCGACCTCTACAACAAGCCCGAAGACATCGGCGTGATGAATCCCTACGGACAGGTGCCGATCCTGGTCGAGCGCGACCTGATCCTGTACGAGTCGAACATCATCAACGAGTACATCGACGAGCGCTTTCCGCATCCGCAACTGATGCCCGGCGACCCGGTCGACCGTGCGCGCGTGCGCCTGTTCCTGCTCAACTTCGAGAAGGAATTGTTCGTGCACGTGGCCACGCTGGAGAATCGCACGGCCAAGGGCAACGAGAAGGCGCTGGAAAAGGCCCGTGCGCACATCCGCGATCGCCTGACGCAGCTCGCCCCGGTGTTCCTCAAGAACAAGTACATGCTGGGCGACAATTTCTCGATGCTCGACGTGGCGATCGCGCCGCTGCTCTGGCGCCTCGATTACTACGGCATCGACCTCAGCAAGAATGCGGCGCCGCTCCTGAAGTACGCCGAGCGCATCTTCTCGCGCCCTGCGTACATCGAAGCGCTCACCCCTTCCGAAAAGGTCATGCGCAAGTAACTCTGCGTCCACCGTTCTCCGCTGCTTCCATGATCAACGCGCTCGAGTCGTCATCCACCCGCCCGTACCTCATCCGGGCGCTGTACGAATGGTGCACCGACAACGGGTTCACGCCCTATGTCGCGGTGCAGGTGGACGACACCGTCCAGGTGCCGCGCGAGTACGTCAAGAACGGCGAGATCGTGCTGAACATCAGCTTCGATGCGACCAGTTCGCTCAAGCTCGGCAACGATTTCATCGAGTTCAAGGCGCGTTTTGCCGGCAGTGCGCGTGAGATCGTCGTCCCCGTGGGCCGGGTGATCGCCATCTATGCACGCGAGAACGGCCAGGGCATGGCTTTTCCCGCGCCCGTGCCCGCCGGCAGCAATGCCGACGGGGGCAGCGCCGCGTCGCCGGCGGCCGGCGCGCCGTCGCCGCAGGGGCCGGCACGCATGCCGCTGCGCGATGCGTCGCGCGGCAACGAGGGCGACGCCAGCCGGATCGTCCACCTCGTGACGGACGAAGCGGCCGATGGCGGCAATGACGCCGGCTCGCCCATCGACCCGGACGATGAACCGCCGCGGCCACCGGCCGGGGGCGGCAGCCGTCCGTCGCTCAAGCGCGTGAAGTAGCCAGACAGCGGGCCGGAGCTGGACGGGCGGATTGTTCCGCACCGTTAAAATCCGGCCAGAGAATTCGTGCCGCTTTAGCTCAGTTGGTAGAGCACCCGCCTTGTAAGCGGAAGGTCGTCAGTTCGATTCCGACAAGCGGCACCACATCTTCACAGGGGATCAGCAGCGCCCCTTCTTGGCCTGTCCCGGTGGGCAATGGCCTCCGCCGCCGTGGCCTTCGCGTTCGGCGTGATGCGGTTGTTCCGCGCGCCGCCAGTCGCCTTCCCTCCACCGCCAGCCACCGTCGGCCTGGACCCAGCGTCCGGGCGCATACGCGTGGTCGGGGCGTGCGGCCTGCCAGTAGCCGGTGCGCCACACGTAGGCGCGTTCGTTCCATTGCCAGTGGCCAGGCACCCACACCTGGCCGGCCCGCGGACCCGGCATCGGCTCATAGCGCGGCGCGGGTGGCGCGACCTGGATCAGGCCAGGCACGTTGATGTTGACCGAGACCTGCGCCGCGGCGGGCAGGGCGGCCGCGGCGAGCGCGGCGGCGACGAAGAGAGTGGAGACTTTCATTGAGACCTTCAAAGGTGGGAACACGCATGCACAACGCAGGCCAGCGGAAAGTGTAGTCAGGACATTCCCCCGGATCCCCAGGCCGATGAACCGTTCGGCCGTAGGCGGCGGTGCCGCGTTCTCGCGGGCAGCCTCCGCCGAGGCCTCAGATCGCGCCCACGCTGCCCGTGATCGGCAGCACGATGCCGGTGATGTAGCTCGCGCAGCTCGGCGCGGCAAGGAACACGTAGGCGGGCGACAGTTCCTCCGGCTGGGCCGGTCTCTGCAGGTCGGTCTGCTTGCCGAAGTCCTTCACCTTCTCGGGCGGGCTGTCCGCGGGATTCAACGGCGTCCAGACCGGCCCCGGCGCGATCGCGTTGACGCGGATGCCCTTGGGCAGCAGGTTGCTCGCGAGCGACTTGGTGAACGCGTGGATGGCGCCCTTGGTGGTCGAGTAGTCGAGCAGGTGTGCGCTTCCTTCCAGGCCCGTGACCGAGCCGGTGTTGATGATCGACGCGCCCTGGCGCAGGTGCGGCACCGCGGCGCGCGCCATCTGGAAGTAGCCGAAGACGTTGGTCCGCAGCGTCATGTCCAGGCGTTCGTCGGTGATGTCCTCGATCGAGGCCGCATGCAACTGGAACGCCGCGTTGTTCACGAGGATGTCGAGCTTGCCGAAGGCTTCGAGCGTCTTGTCGACCGCTTCGCGGCAGAACGCCGGGTCGGACACGTCGCCCCTGATCGTGATGCAGCGCGCGCCTTCGGCCTCCACGTGGCGACGGGTTTCCTCGGCGTCCTGGTCTTCGTCGAGGTAGGCGATGGCCACGTCGGCGCCTTCACGGGCATAGAGTACCGCCACGGCGCGTCCGATGCCCGAATCACCACCCGTGACCAGTGCCGTCATGCCCTCGAGCTTGCCGCTGCCCTTGTAGTCGGGCGCTTCGAAGCGGGGACGCAGCGCCATTTCCGCTTCGAGGCCCGGCTTGCGGAGGTGCTGGGCCGGCATGGGATTGACGGGTTGTGGCCGCTTGCCGGTCTGCGGCGGCTGGCCGGATGTCTTGGCGGCAGGCTTGGCCTTGTCCTTTTCGTCCTGCGGACGCTGGACGGCGCGCTGCCTCGAGGCGGTGTGCGCCGCGCCTGCGCCGACCCGTGGCTTGGCCGATTTGGTGGGTGTGGCGGTGGTCGATTTCATGGTGCGTGGGCTCCTCTTGCAAAAGTCCACCGTAAAACCGCGCTGGCCCGCCTGCGTAGGAATCCGTCCCGAAAGCGCGCCCGCCGTGTCGCGCGACTTCCACTTTGCTTGCAAAGGCTGACGACGCGCGCCTACGCCCCGCCGCGCGCCGGTTGCGCAATGTCGGGACCTCTCGACTCAGGAGTACAGGCCATGGAGCCTGACAAGGACACGGCCAAGAAAGCCACGCACGGCAACAAGATCAAGAGCAACAACGGCACCGACCGCGGCGGCCTCGCGGGGCGCCGGCCGCCTCGCCAGGGACATCCCTCGATCGAGGCCCTGACGCACCGGAACATCGAGTCGATCCTCGCGCTGGAAGAAGAAAACCGCCGTGCCAAGCCCTTTCTCTACAAGGTGGTCTCCCGCATTTCGCGCTTCTGCGGCACCGTGGCCTTCCTGTGGTGGAACCTCGCTTTTTTCGCCACCTGGATCCTGCTCAACGAGCTGGTCTGGCGCATCGATCCCTATCCCTTCACGTTCCTGCTTTTCCTGGTGTCGATCGAAGCCATCGTGCTCGCGATCCTGATCCTGATCAGCCAGAACATGTCGGCCGAGGAGAGCGAGCACCGGCACCACCTGGACCTGCAGGTGAATCTCCTGAACGAACGGGAAATGACGGCATTGCTGCGGCTTGCCACCCGCATGGCGGAAAAGCTGGACCTGCCGCCGGAAACGCATGAAGAGGTGAAAGCCCTGACCGAGCGCGTCGACCCCGGCAAGGTGCTGCACCAGATCGTGCAGGCCGAGGCCTCGCACGAGGACCGCCGCTGACACGCCGGGCGGCGGCTAGGGCAGCTCGGCGCCTTCGACCAGGAAGCGCACGCGCCGCACGCCTTGCCATTCGTCGGCATCGAGCCGGAAGGCCAGCGTCACGCGCGCGGGCAGCGGGTCGGTGTGGCCGAACCAGATGCCGTCGACCGGCTGGCCCTGGTGCCGCAGCTTGAGCGCCAGGTGCTTCTCGCCCACCAGGCGCTGCGACACCACTTCGACTTCTTCGCTGAAGGTGGGCGGCGCGAAGCCCTGGCCCCAGACCTCTCGGTGCAGCGTGTCGACCAGGTCGATGCGCATGTACTCGCGCGCCAGCGGACCGTCGGTGTCGAGCCGGCGCGTCAGCGTGGCGGCATCGAGCCACTCGTGCGCCACTTCTGCCAGCGCCTGTTCGAACACCTCGAACTTGTCGCGTGCCACGGTGCAGCCGGCGGCCATCGCATGGCCCCCGAAGCGCAGCAGCACGCCGGGATGGCGCTTGGCGACCAGGTCGAGCGCATCGCGCAAGTGAAAGCCGGGGATCGAGCGGCCCGAGCCCTTGAGCTCGTGCGCCTTGCCCGGCGCGCCGCTGGCCGCGAACACGAAGGCCGGGCGATGAAAGCGGTCCTTGATGCGCGAGGCCACGATGCCGACCACGCCTTCGTGGAAGTCGGCGTCGAATACGCTGATGGCGGCCGGCGGCGCCTCGCCGCCTTCGGCCGTGGGACCGAACAGCGATTCGGCCAGCAGCAGCGCCTGGTCGCGCATGCCGCCTTCGATGTCGCGGCGCTCGCGGTTGATGCCGTCGAGCATGCGCGCCAGTTCGTCGGCCCGGCCGGCATCGTCGGTCAGCAGGCACTCGATGCCGAGCGTCATGTCGGCCAGCCGGCCGGCGGCGTTGATGCGCGGCCCGAGTGCAAAGCCGAAGTCGAAGGTGGTGGCCACGGCGGCATTGCGCCCCGCAGCCTTGAACAGCGCCGCTATGCCCGCCGGCAACGCGCCGGCGCGGATGCGGCGAAGGCCCTGTGCCACCAGGCGGCGGTTGTTGGCGTCGAGCTTCACCACATCGGCCACGGTGCCGAGCGCCACCAGCGGAAGCAGCACGTCGAGCTTGGGCTGCGAGGCCGGGGTGAAAGTGCCGCGCGCGCGCAGTTCGGAGCGCAGCGCCAGCAGCACGTAGAACATCACGCCCACGCCGGCGATGCTCTTGCTCTCGAAGCCGCAGCCGGGCTGGTTGGGATTCACCAGCACGTCGGCGGCCGGCAGTTCGGGCCCGGGCAGGTGGTGGTCGGTCACCAGCACCTGCAGGCCGCGCGCCTTGGCGGCGGCCACGCCTTCGACGCTGGCAATGCCGTTGTCGACGGTGATCAGCATGTCGGCGCCGCTGTCGGCCACGCGCTCGGCGATCGGCGGCGTGAGGCCGTAGCCGTCGACCACGCGGTCCGGCACCAGGTAGCTCACGTTCCTGGCGCCGAGCAGGCGCAGGCCGCGCACCGCGACGGCGCAGGCCGTGGCGCCGTCGCAGTCGTAGTCGGCCACGATGCACAGGCGCTTGTGCTGCGCCATGGCGTCGGCCAGCAGCACGGCCGCCTCGCGGGTGCCATGCAGGGTGTCGGGCGGCAGCAGCCGCGCCAGGCCGTCGTCGAGCTCGTCCTTGGCGAGCACGCCGCGCGCCGCGAACAGGCGCGCGAGCAGCGGATGCACGCCCGCCTGTTCGAGCGCCCAGACCGTGCGCGGCGGAATTTCCCTCGCGATGATCTTCATAGCGCCTCGAGCACGCTGGCGGCGCGCGGCCTGTCGAACAGGCTGCGTGCCCAGCCCACCAGGCCGCGCTGCTGCACCGCATGGCGCTGCGCCGAGCGGTCGCCGCACAGCGTGAGCGTGACGTCGGCGCCGGAGGTGTAGTCGGCCAGCAGGCTGGCGATCGCGCTCGCATCGAGTGCCTGCCAGGCTTCTGCCCACCCCGCGCCGTCATCGCGCAGCGCCGCCACGCGCAGCGCGTCGCTCACGGTGGGCTGCGTCGCATCGGCCAGAGGAATGTCGGTAGCAAGCGCACCGGTGCCGCTGAGCCAGAAGGAGTTGATCGGCGGCACGCCGCGGGCGGCGCGGTCGTCGTTCACGCGCTGGGTGTAGAGCAGCATCTGCATTTCGTTCTGGAGACGGCGCAGCGGACGTGCGGCTTCGGCCAGCGGCGACCACTGCGAAATCGGGTGGCCCACCGCGCGGTCGATGGAGGCCGTGGCCAGGTCCTTGAAGATCGGCGCGCGCGCGAGCCAACGTCCTGGTGTGGACGAAGGGTGGAGCGCAATGCCGTCTTCCTCGAAGAAGGGATGTGCGGCCGCCAGCAGGGCGGCCGATTCGGCGGCGTCGATCTCGATGGCCGACGGATCGCCCAGCACCACGTCGTCGATGCCGACCTGCCAGTTGCACAGCGAGACCAGTCCCCAGCCTTCGGGGTCGCCCGGTTCGGCGATGCCGGCGTTCCGGGCCTCCAGCGCCGCCCAGGGAATGCATCCGTCGGGCGCCGTGATGCCCAGCGCCCTGGCGAGCGCGCGCTCGTGGGGCGGTGAGCGCGTGCTTTCGTCCTGCGTGTCGGTGTCGGCGAGCGAGAGCCGGGAGAGCAGGGCTTCGAGGTTGGGCAGGCGCAGCGAAGTCCATGCTGCGCGGCACGCCGGGGAACCGCGGCCGGCAAAGGGAATCAACAGATGACGTGGGAGAGGTTCGGCCATTTCCCTATTGTCCGGGATGCTAGGATGAAAAGCCCCCCGAAGCGCCTTTGGCGCATCTCTCTCAAGGGGGCGCACCTGTCGGCCCGGCAAAGCGGAATCCGTGGGTGCACCTGGCTGGGCTCAAACTGAAAATATGCGACTCCCTTATGAACTGCAGCTCGGCTGGCGCTATACCCGCGCGGGCCGGGCGACGCGGCGCAACGGCTTCATCTCCTTCATCTCCGGCGTGTCGATGCTCGGCATCGCATTGGGGGTGGCGGCGCTGATCATCGTGCTCAGCGTGATGAACGGCTTCCAGAAAGAGGTGCGCGACCGCATGCTCGGCGTGGTCTCGCACATCGAGATTCTTTCGCGCGACGGCCAGGCCCTGCCCGACATCGAAGCCATCACGGCGGCCGCACGCAAGAACCCCGAGGTGATCGGCGCCGCGCCCTTCATTGCCACGCAGGCGCTCATTGCGCGCGGCGAAGACATGAAGGGCACGCTGGTGCGCGGCATCGTGCCCAAGCTCGAACCCGAGGTGACCGACATCGACAGCACCGCGCAGAAGGGCACGCTCGACAAGCTGGTGCCGGGCCAGTTCGGCATCGTGCTGGGTGGTGAGCTGGCGCGCTCGCTGTTCGTGCAGCCGGGCGACCAGGTCACGCTGGTGGCGCCGGGCGGGCAGGTCACGCCGGCCGGCGTGGTGCCACGGCTCAAGCAGTTCACCGTGGTGGGCACCTTCGATTCGGGCCACTACGAATACGACTCGGCGCTGGCCATGATCCACGAGGAAGATGCGCAGCGCGTGTTCCGGCTCGACGGGCCCACCGGCATCCGCATCAAGCTCAAGGACCTGAACGAGGCGCGCGACGTGGCCGACCAGATGGCGGTCACGCTGCCGGGCCAGTTCCTCATCCGCGACTGGACGCGCCAGAACAAGACCTGGTTCGCGGCCGTGCAGGTCGAGAAACGCATGATGTTCATCATCCTCACGCTCATCGTGGCGGTGGCGGCGTTCAACCTGGTGTCCACGCTCGTGATGACGGTGACGGACAAGCGGGCCGACATCGCCATCCTGCGCACGCTGGGCAGTTCGCCGCGCAGCATCATGGGCATCTTCGTGGTGCAGGGCGCGATGGTGGGCGTGATCGGCACCGTGGCCGGGCTGCTGCTGGGGCTGGGCATTGCCTACAACATCGACGTGATCGTGCCGGCGCTGGAACGGCTCTTTCACGCCAGCTTCCTGCCGAAAGACATCTACCTCATCAGCAAGATGCCGAGCGACCCGCAGCGCAGCGACATCATGCCGATCGCGATCATTTCGCTGGTGCTGGCTTTCCTCGCCACGCTGTATCCGAGCTGGCGCGCCAGCCGCGTGAATCCCGCCGAGGCCTTGCGCTATGAGTGATGTCGTTCTCAAGGCCCGCGGCCTCACCAAGCGCTTCCACGAAGGGCGCATCGACCTCACCGTGCTGCACGGCGTCGACCTCGATGTGCGCGCCGGAGAAACGCTCGCCATCGTCGGCGCCTCGGGCTCCGGCAAGAGCACGCTGCTGCACCTCATGGGCGGCCTCGATGCGCCCACGGCCGGCAAGGTCGAACTGCTCGGCAAGGACATCGCGCATGCCGACGCGGCCGAGCAGGGCCGGCTGCGCAACGAGCACCTGGGCTTCGTCTACCAGTTCCATCACCTGCTGCCCGAGTTCAGTGCGCTCGACAACGTCGCCATGCCGCTCAAGATCCGCCGCATGGCGCCGGCGCAGGCGGCAGCAGCGGCCACGAAGATATTGGAAAGCGTGGGCCTGGGCGAGCGGCTGCACCACCGCCCGGCCGAACTGTCGGGCGGCGAGCGCCAGCGCGTGGCCATTGCGCGCGCGCTGGTCACGCAGCCAGCCTGCGTGCTGGCCGACGAGCCCACGGGCAACCTCGACCGCAACACCGCGGACACCGTGTTTGCGCTCATGATCGAACTCGCGCACAAGCACCGCACGGCTTTCGTCATGGTCACGCACGACCAGGAACTCGCCAAGCGCTGCGACCGCGTGCTGCAACTGGTGGCGGGGCGGCTGGCGGGCTGACCCCCGGCTCCCACGATCCCTGAGCTGCCCGAGCGCCCCGACCGACGGTCCGGGCCGGCGCTCCGTTACAACTTTGTCACTAGTTTTCACGCTGCCCGCCAGGGGCCGGCGAGTGGCCACTTGTCCGAAAAAGGCCGCTCGTAACTTGTGTATTCAAATGCAATAAATGTTATATTTTCACATATCACTGCGGTCCAGGCTTCTTGTCCATCCCTGTCAGTGAGCCTGAATCTTTCATAAGCAAAGCCGCGCCACTTCGAGCCGGCGCTTTCAACACGGGTCAACGCAGCTTCGGCCGTTTGGGCGCCGAGCGTCGTCCGGAGGGACCATGACGGGCGATAACAATGTTTCCAGGGGCCAGCGTGCCTTGCTGAGCTACAGCGTCGAAGGGCTGGCGCATCGCGAAGAAGTGCTGCTCAAGTCGCTGATCCGGCTGCTCGACCACCGGACCCACCAGAACTGGTCATGGAAGGCCGAACAGGCCGACCTTCGGGTCGTCGGCGAGCAGGTCGACGCCGGAGACCCCGCCGGCCAGCCGGCAGTGCCCACGTTGACCGTCGCGCAGGTCGATCCCCGGCGCGGGCCCTTCCTGGCGCTGCCGCTGCACACCAATGCGCTGGAGGTTGCGCTCAACCAGCTCGGCGCGATGGTGGTTCATGCCCGCGGGCTCGGGCTGGGCGCAACGGAAACTGCAATCAGCGAACTAGAGGAATTCCGCATGCTGCGCTGGCCGCCTGCGGCCGTGCTCGAAGCGCCCATCCGATTGCGGCTCGCCACGCTGATGTCGAACCGGCCGGCCTCGGTGCTCTCGCTCCAGCAGCGTTCCCCCGCCACGCGCCAGGAGTGTGCGGATTTCATGGCCGACCTGCAGCGCGCCGGCTTGCTCGAGCGTCTTCATGCCGCGCCTGCCAACGCCGGCGCCCTCATGGCCGCCGCGAGCCCGGACAGCGTGTCACCCGACAGACGCCCCGCCGCCCCGGCACGCGATCCCGTGCAACCCGGCCTGCTCGCACGCATCAGGAACCGGCTCGGCCTGCAGCCGGCAGGCCCACAATGACCGTAGAACACAAGATCCTCTTCACCGGCACCATGGGCGCCGGCAAAACGACGGCCATTGGCGCGGTAAGCGAGATTCCGCCGGTGAGCACCGACGTGCGCAACAGCGACACCTCGGTCGCGAAGGCCACCACCACGGTCGGGCTGGACTACGGCGAACTCACGCTCGACAACGGCGACAAGCTGCGGCTGTACGGCACGCCGGGGCAGATGCGCTTCGACTTCATGTGGCGCATCCTGGCGCGCGGTGCGCTGGGCGTGGTCATCTTGGTGGACAACAGCCGCCCCGACCCGCTGGCCGATCTCGACATCTACCTCGACGGCTTCGCCGAACTGATCGCGCAGACCGCCTGCGTGGTGGGAGTGGGGCGCATGGAGAAGCATCCGAATCCCGGCCTCGATGCCTATGCGAAACGCATGGAGGACAAGGGCGTGGTCTGCCCGGTGCTGGCGGCCAACGTCACCGATGCGCGCCAGGTCGTGCAGTTGCTGGAACTGCTCCTGCTCCAACTCGAGGTTTGACGGCGCGGCGCTCCTGCTTGTTCCCCTTACTCAATTCAGCAGCAATGAACACCACACCAAGACTCAGGCTGGCGGCCGAATCGGCCATCGACACCTTGATGCGTGAAATCAAGGGTGTGAAAGCCGTGGTGATCTCGACCGAGGACGGCCTGGAGCTGGCCGCGCGTGTCGAGAACACCGCGCAGGTCGCACGGCTGTCGGCCATCGCCAGTTCACTGGCCGCATTGGGTGCGGTGGCCGGCGAAGAGAGCCAGCTGGGCCAGTGCGACAACGTGGCGATCGAAGCCACCCACGGCCACATCCTGATGCTGCAGGCGCGACACCCCGAGATGACGCTGATCGTGAGTGTGGTCACCAGCCGCGAAGCCATCATCGGCCAGGTCCTCTACTTCGCGAAGCAGGCGACGCTGCTGCTGCAGCAGGCCTGACACCCGCATCTGCGCACTTCCATTCCATATCGGTGGCCGCCCATTCCCTTCGCCCGGGTGGCTGCCGACTTTCAGGGGCGAGGACTAGGAAAGATTTCGATGGCAACAATCAAGCAATCCATGGAAGAGCTGATGACCTGTGATGGCGCGCAGTGCGCGGCGGTGGTCGACTCGGGCAGCGGGATGATCCTGGGCCAGATCGGCTCGGGCGTCGACCTCGAGGTGGCTGCCGCGGGCAACACCGAAGTGGTCCGCGCGAAGATGCGCACGATGCGCGACCTCGGGCTGAACGACGTGATCGAAGACATGCTCATCACCCTTGGCAAGCAATACCACATCATCCGCCCGATGCAAAAGAAGGAAGGCCTGTTCGTCTACCTGGTGCTGGACAAGGCCAAGTCGAACCTCGCCATGGCGCGCCGCAGGACGCTCGAGGTCGAACAGAACATGGTCGTCTAGGCGGGGGGGGGCGGCCGGCTGGCCGCTCCGGAGCCTGCGGGCGCAAACGCCATTCGAACAAATCGGAGGCCAGGTGCAGCCGATGCGAAATGCCGCGAAACTGTCGGTCTGGCGGCATGATGCCGTTCTATCACAGGAGCGCTCTCTCATCATGGAAACCGACGACGACACCCAACCCGCGGCCACCGCCGAGCCGCGCAATTCCTACCTGGAAGAAAAAGCCTTCAAGTCGCGCACGCTGCTGATCTTCGGCAGCATCACCGATGCGGTGGCCGCCGACGTGACGCGCAGGCTCATCGCGCTGGATGCCGACAGCGCCGAAAAACCCATCGACATCCTGGTGAGCTCGCCGGGCGGCCACCTGGAGTCAGGCGACGCCATCCACGACATCGTGCGCTTCATCAGCGCCCCCGTGAACATGATCGGCACCGGCTGGGTCGGCAGCGCCGCCACGCATCTCTACCTCGCAGCGCCGCGTGAGCGGCGCGTGTGCCTGCCCAACACGCGCTTCCTGATCCACCAGCCCAGCGGCGGCGCGGGCGGGCAGGCGACCGACATCGCGATCCAGGCGCAGGAAATCATCAAGGCACGGCACCGCATCGCGCACGAGATCGCGCGCGAAACGGGCAAGCCGATCGACGTGGTGCTGGCCGACATCGAGCGCGACCGCTGGCTCTCGGCCGCGGAGGCGGTCGAATACGGACTCGTCTCGCGCATCATCCAGCGCAAGACCGAGCTCCTGTAATTACTTGGGCTTGTAGGCCACCACGTCGATCTCGACTTTCGCATCGACCATGAGCCGCGCCTCGGTGGTCGAGCGGGCCGGCTTGTTTTCACCGAAGTAACCCATGTAGATGCGGTTGAAGGCACCAAAGTCGCGCGCATCCTGCAGCCAGACGGTGCTCTTGCAGACGTCGTCGAGCGTCGCGCCGGCCAGTGCGAGCACCTTTTTCAGGTTTTCCATCACCTGGCGTGTCTGTGCCTCGATGCCGCCCACCACGATCTCGCCTTCGGCATTGGCGGGCACCTGGCCCGACACATAAATGAAATCGCCGGCGCGCACGGCGGGGGAGAAGGGACGCGCCTGGCGGTCCGAGGCGACGGGCGGGGCGCCGAGGTATTCGAGCGGCATGGTGTGAACTCCTGAAGCAAGACAAATGGAAAACGAGGGACCCGAGTATCGGTTGAAACTGAAAAGATATTTCAGAAATGCCGTAAAACAAGGGTTAACACGGATGATTTGGCACAGATACTGCTTCAAAGTGCGGGCCGAACAGAAAGTTTCTTTCAAATCTTGCCTGCCCCACCGAAGGAGTTCCCCATGTCCCACGCCGGTCTAGTCCAGCGCCTGCCGAAGCTGTCGAAGCGCAGCCTGCTGGGCGCGTCCCTCGTCGCACTGCTCTGTGCCGCGCTGCCTCACTCGCCGGCGCAGGCGCAGGGAGCCCGCAACTTCGCCACGCTGGCGATGGTGGCCGAACCGCAGACGCTCGACCCGATGGCCTCCACGGCCGACCTGGTCGGAACCATCATGCAGCACGTGTACGAGACGCTCTACACCTTCGATGCGAAGTGGAACGTGGTGCCGATGCTGGCCGAGACCATGCCGAAGATCTCCGCCGACGGCAAGAGCTACGCCATCACCTTGCGCAACGGCGTGACGCTGCACAACGGCCGCGAACTCAACGCCGACGACGTGGTGGCCAGCCTGCAGCGCTGGATGGACCAGTCGCCGCGCGGCAAGGCCGTAGGCAAGGAGATCGAGAGCCTCAAGGCCAAGGGCGCGCTGGGCGTGGAGATCGTGCTGAAGGCGCCCTATGCGCCGCTGCTGTCGCAGCTCGCACTGCCCAGCGGCATGGCCGCCATCATGGCGAAGGATTCGATCGCCTCGCCGCTCAAGGACTTCGTCGGCACCGGCCCCTACAAGTTCAAGGAGCGCCGTCCCGACCAGTTCGTGCTGCTCACGCGCTTCGACAAGTACACGGCACGCAAGGAGCCCGCGAGCGGCTACGGCGGCAAGCGCGAAGCCGCCATCGAGGAGCTTCGCTTCGTGCCCGTGCCCAACGCCAGCACGCGCGTCGAAGGCGCGCTGGCAGGCCAGTACGACTTTGCCGACCTGCTGCCGGTCGAGGCCCTGCCGCGGCTCGAGAAGTCGAGCGGCAAGACCGTGCCGATCATGACGCCGTCGTTCGGCTTTCCGTACCTCGTGCTCAATACCAAGGAAGGCGTGGCCGCGAACCAGGCCGTGCGCCAGGCTATTCAGTCCGCGCTCGGCGAAGGCGAGATGCTCGCGGCCGGCTTCGGCGACACGCGCTTCTTCGTCGCCGAAGGCAACCACTTCCCCAAGGGCTCGCCGTTCTATTCGACCGCCGGCACCACGCTGTACAACGAGCGCAACGCGGCCAAGGCCAAGGAGGCGGCGGCCAAGGCCGGCTACAAGGGCGAGCCGATCCGCGTGCTCACCAGCCGCCAGTACGACTTCCACTACAACATGTCGCTGCTCATGGCCGAGCAGCTCAAGCGCGCCGGCTTCAAGGTGGACCTGAACGTGGTGGACTGGGCCACGCTGGTGCAGCGGCGCAACGACCCCAAGCTGTGGGACATCTACGTCACCCACTCGGGCCAGTTCCCCGAGCCGATGCTCTCGCCGCCGCAACTTGGCGACGGTGCACCCGGCTGGTGGGATTCGCCGGCCAAGAAGTCGGCACTGCAGGCCTTCAACGTCGAGAGCGATCCCGCCAAGCGCGGCGCGCTCTGGGGCAAGGTGCAGCAGGTGGTCTACGAAGAAGTGCCGTACATCAACGTCGGCAAGTTCAACGGCCTCTCGGCCAAAAGCCCGGCGCTGGACAACTACCAGCCCGCCACCTGGCCGTTCTTCTGGAACGCGCGCATCAAGTAAAGCCCGGCGCCCTGGAGTCCACCCCACATGTTCCGCTATCTCGCCTCCCGCGCCGCCGGCATGCTCGTCGTGCTGGCCATCGTGGCGGTGCTCGTCTTCGTGCTCACGCGCGCGGCCTCGGGCGACCCGGTCTCGGTGCTGCTCGGCGACCAGGCCACCGCGGCCGACGTCGCGCGCGTGCAGAAAGAGTACGGCCTGGACAAGCCGCTGCCGGTGCAGTTCGGCTACTGGCTGCGCGAAGTGCTTCAGGGCAACCTCGGCACCTCGATCTTTCTGCAGCGGCCCGTGACGCAGGCGCTGTGGGAGCGCGCCGAACCGACCACGCTGCTGGCGTTGATGGCCGTCGCCATCGCGGCGCTGATCGGCGTGCCCTGCGGCATTGTCTCGGCGGTGTTCCGCGGGCGGGTGGTCGACCAGCTGTTCACCGGCATCGCGATGCTCGGCGCCAGCATCCCGAGCTTCTGGCTCGGCATCGTGCTGATCCAGGTCTTCGCGGTGTCCTTCGGCTGGTTCCCGGTGTCGGGCTACGGCGCGCCCGATGCGCCATTTGCCGAGCGGCTGCATGCGCTGGTGCTGCCGGCCACGGTGCTGGGATTGCTCAACTCGGCGCTCATCATCCGCTTCACGCGCGCCTCGATGCTCGACGTGCTGGGCGAGGACTACGTGCGCACCGCCCGCTCCAAGGGCTTGAGCGAAAGCACGGTGGTGCTCAAGCACGCGCTGCGCAATGCGCTGGTGCCGATCGTCACGGTGATCGGACTCACGGTCGCGCTGATGATCGGCGGCGCCGTCATCACCGAGACCGTGTTCGGGCTGCCGGGCGTCGGCAACCTGGTGGTGAGTGCGGTGCTGCGGCGCGACTATCCGGTGATCCAGGGCGCCCTGCTCGTGATTGCGGCGATCTACGTGCTGATCAATTTTTCGATCGACCTGCTGTACGCCGTGGTCGATCCGCGCGTGAAGGTTTGAGATGCCAATGCCCCGAATGCTCCGCCAGCTGATGCACCGCCGCATCGTGATGGTTTCCGCGCTGGTGCTGCTGGTGATCGCGGTGCTCGCCATCGGCGCGCCGCTCTTCGCCTCCATCGATCCCAACGACACGGCCGTGCTGCAACGCCTGAAAGGCCCGAGCGCCGAGCATCTGCTGGGCACCGACGAGCTCGGACGCGACATGTACTCGCGCATCGTGCACGGCGCGCGCTACTCGCTCGCCATTGCCGCGCTCACCGCGCTGGGTTCGGTGATCGCCGGCACGGTGCTGGGCCTGATGGCCGGTTTCTTCCGCCGGCTCGACACGCCGCTGATGCGCGTGGTCGACGCGATGATGTCGTTCCCCGACATCCTCCTGGCGATCGCGCTCGTGGCCATTCTCGGGCCGTCGCTCATCAACACCGTGCTGGCGCTGGTGCTGGTGTACACGCCGCGCGTGGCGCGGGTGGTGCGCGCCTCGACGCTGGTGGTGCGCGAGCTGCTGTTCGTCGAAGCAGTGCGCGCGCTGGGCGTGCGCACCTCGCGCATCCTGTGGCGCCACATCCTTCCCAACCTGATGTCGCCGATCCTCGTGCAGGTGTCGTTCATCTTCGCCTACGCCATCCTCGCCGAAGCCGGGTTGTCGTTCCTCGGTGTCGGCGTGCCGCCCGAGATTCCCACCTGGGGCACCATGGTCGCGGGCAGCCAGCAGTATGCGCACCAGGCCTTCTGGGTGGTGCTGTTCCCGGGGCTTGCCATCATCTTCACCGCGCTCTCGCTGCAGTTGCTGGGTGATGGCGTGCGCGACCTGCTCGACCCCAAGCTCAAGAAGACCCTGTGATGACGACCACGACACCACCCCGTCTCCAGGTCAGCAGCCTGAGCACCAGCTTCCCCACTGAGGACGGCCTGATCCGCTCGGTGGCCGACGTGAGCTTCTCGATCCAGCCTGGCCAGACGACCGCGCTGGTGGGCGAGTCGGGCTCGGGCAAATCGGTCACCAGCCTCACGCTGATGCGCCTGTTGCCCAAGACCGCGAATGCGCAGGTCAGCGGCTCGGCTTCATTCGTCACGCGCGAAGGCAAGACGCTCGATCTGCTGCAGATCGGCGAGCGCGAGATGCGCATCCTGCGCGGCAACCAGCTGTCGATGATCTTCCAGGAGCCGATGACCAGCCTGAACCCGGTCTTCACCATCGGCGAGCAGATTGCCGAAAGCGTGCGGCTGCACAAGGGCCTGGACCGCAAGGCGGCCATGGCCCATGCGCTGCGCATGCTCGAACTGGTCGAGATCCCGGCCGCGGCGCAGCGCATCCACGAGTACCCGCACCAGCTCTCGGGCGGCATGCGCCAGCGCGTGATGATCGCGTTGGCGATGGCCTGCGACCCGACGCTCTTGATTGCCGACGAGCCCACCACCGCGCTCGACGTGACCATCCAGGCGCAGATCCTCGAGCTCATGCGCCGGCTGCAGGCCGAGACCGGCATGAGCATTCTCTTCATCACCCACAACCTGGGCGTGGTCGCGCACCATGCCGACGACGTGGTGGTGCTCTATGCGGGCCGCGTGGTCGAGAGCGCGCCCGTGCGGCCGCTGTTCGCGCAGCCCGAGCATCCGTACACCCAGGGCCTCCTGGCCTGCCTGCCGGGCAAGGCGCGCGTGCCGGGGCAGCCCAAGCCCAGGCGCCTGTTCGCGATTCGCGGCCAGGTGTCGAGCCCGCTCGCGCCGCCACCGGGGTGTGCCTTCGAGCCGCGCTGCGACCTTGCGATGGCGGCGTGCAGGGAAGCAATCCCGCCGCTGATCGATGTTCGCGAGGGCCGCCAGGCGCGATGCGTTCGCGTGCAGCCCGATGCGACCCTTGCGAGAGCCGCATGACCCGCGCGCTGCCCCGGTCTTGCTCCCTCTCCCGCGCGCGGGAGAGGGCTGGGGTGAGGGTGCCTCCTGCGCCCCTCGCAAGCACCCTCATCCCCCGCCTTCTCCCGCAAGCGGGAGAAGGAGCCAACACGACATCCCCATGACCACCGCCGCCCCCCTCATCGAAGTCCGCGGACTCAAGAAATACTTCGGCACCAGCGCCCGCCCGGTGCGTGCGGTGGACGACGTGTCGTTCGCCATCCAGCCCGGCGAGACGCTGGGCCTCGTCGGCGAATCGGGCTCAGGCAAGAGCACCATCGGGCGCACCGTGCTGCGGCTGGTCGAGCGCACCGGCGGCCAGGTGCTCTACCGCGGCGACGACATCGGCGCGCTCTCGGGCGAGCGCATGCGCAAGCTGCGCAGCAAGCTGCAGATCATTTTCCAGGACCCGTATGCGAGCCTGAATCCGAAGATGCGCATCAGCGCCATCCTCGGCGAGGCGCTGTCCACGCACGGGCTGCACAAGGGCGCCGCGGCACGGGACAAGCGCATTGCCGAGCTGCTGGAGACCGTGGGCCTGCGTGCCGAGCATGCGAGCCGTTTTCCGCACGAGTTCTCGGGCGGGCAGCGCCAGCGCATCGGCGTGGCGCGCGCGCTCGCGGTCGAGCCCGAGTTCATCGTGGCCGACGAGCCGCTGTCGGCACTCGACGTGTCGATCCAGTCGCAGGTCATCAACCTCTTGGCCGACCTGCGCGAGCGGCTCGGCCTCACCATGCTCTTCATCTCGCACGACCTCGACGTGGTCGAGTACCTGTGCGACCGCGTGGTGGTGCTGTACCTCGGCAAGGTGATGGAAGTGGCCGGGACCGACGAACTGTTCGCACGGCCCTCGCACCCCTACACGCAAGCGCTGCTGGCCGCGAGCCCGAAGCCCGACCCCACGCTCGCCACCGAACGGATCGCGCTCAAGGGCGACATTCCCAGCCCGATCTCGCCGCCCTCGGGCTGCGTGTTCCGCACCCGTTGCCCCCATGCCATCGAGGCCTGCGCGCAGACCGTGCCGCCGCTCGACGAGATTTCTCCCGGACACTACAGCGCCTGTATCCGAAAAGAGCTGCTCTCCCACATTGCCGCATGACCATGAACGACACCACCGCTGCCGCCGACCAGGATTTCAACGACCCGCTGCTGGGCAGCAGCTACAAGGGCTACCCGCGCACCCAGCCGCCGCGCCGGCGCAGCGAGGTGGGCGCCGCGGGCTGGAACGTGCTGGCCGGCGACCTGCCGCTGCCGCTGGCCGTGCTCAAGCGCGAGGCGCTGGAGCACAACCTGGCGTGGATGCAGTCGCGCGTGCGCGCGTGGGGCATCGACCTTGCGCCGCACGGCAAGACCACCATGTCGCCGCAGCTCTTCCAGCGCCAACTCGATGCCGGCGCCTGGGGCCTGACCTTCGCCACGGTGACGCAGCTTGCCGTCGGCGTGGCGGCCGGGGCGCGCCGCACGCTCATCGCCAACCAGGTCGTCAGCGACGAAGACCTGGCGGGCATCCAGCTGCTGCTGCAAGCGCATGCAGACCTGCGCATCGTGTTCCTGGTCGATTCGCTCGCGCAGCTTGCGCTGATCGAAGGCTGGTCGACGCGGCATCCCGAGAGCGTGCCTTTCGAAGTGATGCTCGAGATCGGCGTCGAGGGCGCACGCACCGGCTGCCGCACGCATGAAGAAGCCGTGGCGCTTGCCACCCGCTTGCGCGCCAGCGACGCGGTCAAGCTCGTGGGCATCGAGACCTACGAAGGGCAGGGCGCCACGGGCGCCAGCGAGCCCGACACGGCCTACGCCAGCACGCTGATGGACCGCGTGGAAGCCATTGCGCGCCACTGCGACACGCAGCAGCTGTTCGAGACCGGCGAGGTGCTGGTCTCGGCCGGCGGCTCGGCCATCTTCGACCTGGTCGCCGGCCGCCTGAAGCCCGCACTCGGTTCGCCGGTGCGCGGCCTGCTGCGCTCGGGCTGCTATGTCACGCACGACCATGGCTTCTACAAGCGCATGGTGAGCGCGGTCGACGAGCGCCTGGGCTGCGATTGCGGCGAGAGCCTGCGCCCGGCGATGGAAGTGTGGGCGACGGTGCAGTCGCGTCCGGAGACCGGCCTGGCCATCCTCGCGGTCGGCAAGCGCGACATCTCCTTCGATCTCTCGATGCCGGTGCCGATCGCGCGCGCCGCGCGCGGCATGCTCGAAGCCCAGGCCGTTCCCGCTGGCTGGAAGATCACCGCGCTCAACGACCAACATGCCTACCTGCGCTGGGATGCCTCCGAAGAAGCGGAGGCACCGGTGGTCGGTGACCGCGTGGGCCTGGGCATCTCGCACCCGTGCACCACCTTCGACAAGTGGCACTGGATGCCGGTGGTCGAAGAGAACTACCGCGTGAGCGACGCCGTCGCCATGCACTTCTGAACGCGTGCCGATGACCCCCTCCCTGCTTCAGAAGATCGCCGGGCTCCGCAGCAGCGCGCCCGCCACGCGGCGCGCGATTCTCGACCTGATCCTCGAAGACCCCGACCGCGCGCTCGAAGAAAGCTTCGAACAGCTGGCCGAGCGCTCGCGCAGCTCGGTGCCCACCATCATGCGCACCTGCCGCGACCTGGGCTTTGCGGGGCTGCGCGAATTCAAGCTCGCGCTGGCGCAGGAACTCGCGCTCGGCGGCTCGCCCTTGCACCGGCGCGTGAACATCGAGGACGCGGCCGACGAGGTGGTCGGCAAGATCGCGCGCAGCGCCGCGGCCTCGGTGTCGGGCGTGCGCGGGCAGCTCGACATGCAGGTGCTCGAAGGCGCTGTCGCCGCCATCGCGGCCGCGCCGCACGTGGACCTGTACGGCGCGGGCGCCACCTCGTGGTTCATGGCCAACGACCTGCAGGCGCGGCTCTTCAGGCTGGGCCTCTCGGCCAACGCCTGGACCGACTATCACCTGCAGCAGGTGGCGGGCGCGGCGCAGCGTCCGGGCGGCGTGGTCATTGCCATCTCGCACGTGGGCGGCATGCCTTCGCTGCTCGATGCCGTGGACATCGCCCGCGGGCAGGGCGCCAAGGTGGTGGCGCTCACGCGGCCCGGCACCGCGCTGGCAGCCAGGGCCGATTTCCTGCTCGGGCTCTCGGTGCCGGACGACGCGGTGATGCACGTGGGCATCGATGCCTACCTGACGCACCTCACCGCCATCGAGATTCTCACGGTGCTGGTGGCGCAGCGCCGCGGCGAGCCCGCAGTGCAGCGCCTGCAGCGCGCACGCGAGGCCTTCCAGCGCCACGGCATCGACGCCTCCACGCACCCGCTGCAAAGCTGGGACGGCGGCGGCATCGACAGCAAAGGCCGCGCATCGTGAGCGGGGCCGGAGCCGTCCTGCTCGAAGCCGGCCTCGTGGTCGACGGCTCGGGCGGGCCTTCGTGGCGCGGCGATGTGCTGCTGCGGGGCGACCGCATCGCCGCACTCGGCGAAGGGCTGCGCGGGCGCCTGCCCGACGGGCTCGCGCTGGTCGAGGTCGAGATCGTCGATTGCCGCGCGAAGGTGATCGCACCCGGCTTCATCGACGCCCACACGCACGACGACGCCATCGTGCTGCGCGATCCGCTGTGCCTGCCCAAGGTGTCGCAGGGCATCACCACCGTGGTCACCGGCAACTGCGGCATTTCGCTCGCGCCGTACCGCACGCCGCAGTCCAGGCCGCCGCTCACGCTGCTGGGCGCGGACTCGTTCAGGCATGCCACCATGGCCGAGTACCGCGCGGCCGTCGATGCGGCGCATCCCGCGCTCAACGTGGCCGCGCTGGTGGGCCACACCACCTTGCGCTTCGCAGCCATGGAGGCGCTCGACCGGCCCGCGAGCGGCGACGAGCTCGCCCGCATGGCGGCGCTGCTCGACAGCTGCATGGCCGAGGGCGCGCACGGCCTGTCGTCGGGCCTGTTCTACGAAGAAGCCTTTGCCGCGCCCGCCGACGAGGTGACCGCCCTCGCTCGCGTCGTGGCCCGGCATGGCGGCATCTACGCCACGCACCTGCGCAGCGAGATGCAGCAGATCATCGAGGCGCTGCACGAGGCCGGCGACACGGCCTTCAGCGCCGGCGTGCCGCTCGTGATCTCGCACCACAAGTGCGCCGGCCCGGCCAACTGGGGCCGCACCAAGGAGACGCTGCCGCTGATCGAGGCGCTGGCCGAGCGGCAGAAGATCTCGATGGACGTGTACCCCTACGTGGCCGGCTCCACCGTGCTGCGCGAGGACCTGGTCGACGGCGTCATCGACGTGCTGCTGACCTGGTCCGATCCGCATCCGGCGATGACCGGCCGCCTCATTTCCGACATTGCGCGCGAGTGGGGCACCACCGAAAAGGAGGCCTGCCTGCGTCTGAAGCCCGGCGGCGCCTGCTACTTCCAGATGCAGGAAGAAGACGTGGAGCGCGTCATTGCGCACCCGCTCACCATGATCGGGAGCGACGGCCTGCCGCATGACCGCCATCCGCATCCGCGCCTCTGGGGTGCCTTTCCGCGGGTGCTCGCGCGCTACTGGCGCGAGCGCCGCCTGTTCACGCTCGAGCAGGCCGTGCACAAGATGACCGGCATGACCGCGCGCAACCTGCGCATCGCCGACCGCGGCCTGCTGCGCGCGGGTGCCATGGCCGACGTGGTGGTGTTCGACCCCGATACCATTGCCGACACCGCCACCTACGACAAGCCGATGGGCGTGAGCCTGGGCATCGAACGGGTGTTCGTGAACGGCGTGCTGGCGTATCGCGGCGGGCAAGGCGAAGGCGCCCAGGTGCTTGCGCGCGCCGGGCGCATGCTGACGCGCGCCGCTACGATGTGCGCATGAATGCGAATCACCGAAAGCCCGTTCCGCTCGCCAAGGCCTATCGCCTGCTCAACCACGGCCCCACCGTGCTCGTGAGCGCCGCGCACGGCGGACAGCGCAACATCATGGCGGCGGCCTGGGCGATGCCGCTGGACTTCGATCCGCCCAAGGTGGCCGTGGTGCTCGACAAGAGCACCTGGACGCGCGTGCTGCTGGAGGGCGCGGGCACCTTCGCGCTCCAGGTGCCCACGCGCGCGCAGCTCGACCTGACCGAGGCGCTGGGCAACAGCTCGGGCCGAGAGATCGTCGAGCGTTCGGGCCACGACAAGTTCGCAGCCTACGGCCTCCAGGTGTTCGCAGGCGAGGCCACGGATGCGCCGCTGCTCGAAGGCTGCGCGGCCTGGCTCGAATGCCGGCTCTTGCCCGAGCCGCCGATCCAGCAGCGCTACGACCTGTTCCTTGGCGAAGTGATCGCGGCGCAGGCCGACTCGCGCGTGTTCGCCGAAGGGCGCTGGAACTTCACGGGGCACGACGAACTGCGCACGCTGCATCACGTCGCGGGCGGGCACTTCATCGTCGATGGCGACGCGGTGGATGCGAAGCCGCTCCCGCCCCTCTGACCCTGGTCTTCCGGGCGCCGGCCTGGTTCAGGGCGCCGGCCAGCGCGCGACGGGCGCCACCAGCAGGTGCCGCAAAGCCAGCGCGCCGCACACGGTCGCCAGGCCGATCGCCAGCAGGCCCATCACCGTGTCCGCGAACGAGAGGGTCTCGGGCAGGTCGCTGACGAGGATCGTCCCGGTGTTGTACGCCGCATGCAGCGCAATGCAGGGGATGAGGGAGCGGGTGCGCTCATAAAGCCATCCGAGCACCGCGCCCAACACCAGGCCGACGACGAACTGGTAGATGTTCATGTGCGCCACCCCGAAGAGCAGCGCCGAGCCCATGATGGCCTGCCACCGCGAATAGCGCTGCAGGAACCCGCGCAGCACGATGCCGCGGAACAGCATTTCTTCG
Source organism: Variovorax sp. OAS795 (assembly GCF_040546685.1). Lineage (NCBI taxonomy): Bacteria > Pseudomonadati > Pseudomonadota > Betaproteobacteria > Burkholderiales > Comamonadaceae > Variovorax > Variovorax sp. OAS795. Next base: position 4,730,770 of record NZ_JBEPOH010000001.1, on the reverse strand, counting down.
AGCAGCGGCGCCATGACGCACACCGCCAGCGTGGCCGCGACGCTGCCGTCGGCCATGCGGCTGAACATCGATTCTTCCCATGCAGAAAGCGGGACCACCCGCACCAGCAGGTTCATCGCGGTCACGATCACGAGCATCAGCCCCGGCACCAGCAGCAGCACGGGCGGCACCACCAGCACCAGCGTGGCCCTGGCAGAGGCCGCGGACTGGTGGAAGAGCGCGCGGTAGGTGAGCTTCTGGTAGTGCATGACGCCGGCGAACACGCAGCCGTTGCCCAGGACCGCGGCAAGCACCCCCATCTGCATCTCGTTCAGCCCGAGCCACCGGTTGGCATCGCGCAGCGCCAGCGCAACGACGAGCTCGCACAGGAAGAGCGCCAGGAACAGGAGAGCGGCTTGCGCCGCGCTGGGAAAGCCCTGGCTTTTCACAGCAGGAAAGGAATGAAGCGCCGGGTGCGGCGCATGTACTCGCGGTAGCCTTCGCCGAAATGCGCGATGCACTCCTCTTCGTCGCGCAGCGCCGTGAGGACGAGCAGCGCGGTGGCGGCCAGCACCAGCGCGAGCGTGAGCCAGGTGAACTGTTTCAGGAAGGCACCCCAGGCCAGCAGCATCAGCGCCGTGTACATGGGGTGGCGGATGTAGCGGAACGCGCCGGCACTGACGATCGACGAGGTCTTTTCGAAGCCGTAGAGCGCAGGGTCGTCGCTGCGCGCCTCGGTCGGCTTGCCCTCTGCCTTGAGCAGCCTGAAGGCATGGATCGGCAGCCAGATCGACAGTGCGAGGAACACGCAGGAGAGCAACTGCGTGAAGGACAGCGGGTCCACATGCCAGACCGGCAGGTTCACGATGATCAGCACCAGCATGCATTCCCACGCGAAGAAGCGGTAGAACCCGTGCGATCCGGGCTGGCGCAGCGGCCCGCGCGAGACGTACAGCAGCGCGGCCGTGCCGGCGACGAAAAGGATGAGCTGGAACCAGAGAAGCATGGCGGCCGAATTTACACGGGCCGCCCGGCTTCAGCCAGAAATGGAAAATCCGCCGTCCACCGGTATGGCCGTGCCGGTCACGTAGTCCGAGGCCTGGCTGGCAAGAAACACGGCCGTACCGGCAATGTCGGCGGGCTTGCCCCAGCGCCCGGCGGCGGCGCGCGCCACCACGCGCTCGTACAGGCCTGGAATCTGGCTGCGGGCGCCATCGGTCAGCTCGGTCTCGAACCAGCCCGGGAGGATGGCATTGACCTGGATGTTGTCGGCCGCCCACGAGAGCGCGGTCGATTTGGTGAGCTGCACGATGCCGGCCTTGCTCGCGGCATATGCGGGGGCATAGGGCGCACCGAAGATCGACATCATCGAGCCGATGTTGATGATCTTGCCGCCGCCTGCCTTCTTCAGGTGGGGATGCGCGGCCCGGCTGCACAGGAAGGCGCTGGTCAGGTTAGTGTCCATCACCTTGTGCCATTCGTCCAGCGCGAGCTGGTCGACGGGCTTGCGCACCGTGGTGCCGGCGTTGTTGACGAGGATGTCCAGCCTGCCGCAGCGCGCGGCCATTTCGTCGGAGGCTTTCTGCACCGAGGCTTCGTCGGCGACATCGACCTCGATCGCGAAGCTGTCGCTGCCCAGGGCCTTGAGCGCTTCCACCGCGGCGGCCGACTTCTGCGCGTTGCGCGCGGCGACGATGACGCGGGCGCCGGCCTGGGCGAGGCCTTGCGCCATGCCGAGGCCGATGCCGCCGTTGCCGCCGGTGACGAGTGCTGTTTTTCCGGTGAGATCGAACATCAGAGGGGGGTAGGTTTCTTGGAGACGAGCGTCAGGATATCGTAGCTCGCGACCAGCTCGCCGTCCTGGTTGGTCACCTCCACGTCCCAGGCCACCACACCCTGGCCCTGGCCGCTCGCATCTTTCTTGTTGCGGTCGGTCTTGCGCTTGCACGTGAGCCGCGCGCGGATGGTATCGCCGATGCCCACGGGCTTGACGAAGCGCAGCGTATCGAGGCCGTAGTTGGCCAGCACCGGGCCCGGCGCGGGCGAGACGAACAGCCCGGCCGCGGCCGACAGCACGAAATAGCCGTGCGCGATGCGCTTGCCGAAGGGCGATTCCTTCGCCGCCACTTCGTCGAAGTGCATGTAGAAATAGTCGCCCGAGATGCCGCCGAAGGCGACGATGTCGGCCTCGCCGACGGTGCGGCGGTGCGTGAGCAGCGAGTCGCCGATGCGCAGGTCTTCGAAATGGCGGCGGAACGGATGCACGTCGCTCTCGCGCACCGCCGCGCCGCGCACGTGCTCGCCCGTGATGGCGGCCAGCATGGTGGGCGAGCCCTGCACCGCGGCGCGCTGCAGGTAGTGCTTCACCGCGCGCAGGCCGCCGAGTTCTTCGCCGCCGCCCGCGCGGCCCGGGCCGCCGTGCTTGAGCTGCGGCAGCGGCGAGCCGTGGCCAGTGGATTCGGCCGCGGCCTCGCGGTCGAGCACCAGCAGGCGGCCGTGCCATGCGGCGGCCACCGGAATGGCCTTTGCAGCGAGTGCCGGGTCGCGCGTGACCAGCGTGCCGACGAGGCTGCCGCGGCCGCGAGCCGCGAGCGCCAGCGCCTCGTCGATGCCGTCGTAGGGCATCAGCGTGCTGACGGGGCCGAAGGCTTCGACGTCGTGCGCCGCGTCATGGTCGAGCGGCTTGCGGCTCAACAGCAGCGTGGGCGCGAAGAACGCGCCTTCGCCCACGCCGTCGCCCACGGGCGAGAAGCCGTCGCGTTCGCCGTACACCAGCTCCGCCCCTTGCAGCAGCGTGGCGACGCGCTCGGCCACATCGGCTTGCTGTGCGTGGGAGGCGAGAGCGCCCATGCGCACCTCTTCACGCGACGGATCGCCGATGACGGTCTTCGCGAGCCGCGCGCGCAGGCGCTCGGCCACGGCATCGAGATGCTGGCGCGGCACGATGGCGCGGCGAATGGCGGTGCACTTCTGGCCGGCCTTGATGGTCATCTCGCGCGCCACCTCCTTCACGAAGAGGTCGAACTCCTCGTCGTCGGGCGTCACGTCGGGCGCGAGGATCGCACAGTTGAGCGAGTCGGCCTCGGCGTTGAACGGGATCGATTGGCGCACGAGGTTCGGATGCACGCGCAGCCTGGCCGCGGTGTCGGCCGATCCGGTGAAGGTGACCACGTCGGCGCCCTCGAGCCGGTCGAGCAGGTCGCCCGTGCCGCCGACCACCAGTTGCAGGCTGCCCTCGGGCAGGATGCCCGACTGCACGATGAGCCGCATCAGCGCTTCGGTCACATAGCTGGTCGCCGTGGCCGGCTTGCCGATGCACGGCATGCCCGCAAGAAAGCTCGGCGCGAACTTCTCGAGCAGGCCCCAGACCGGAAAGTTGAAAGCATTGATGTGCACCGCCACGCCGCCGCGCGGCACCAGGATGTGAGTGCCCGCGAAGCCGCCCTTCTTGCCGAGGGGGAAGGCCGGACCTTCATGCACCAGGTTGCCCGAGGGCAGCTCGTTGGTGCCGATGCCGGCATAGGCGCTCAGCGTGCCCGCGCCGCCCTCGATGTCGATCCAGCTGTCGGCGCGGGTGGCGCCGGTGTGGGCCGAGATGGCGTAGAGCGTTTCCTTGTTCGCGGCTAGGAACTTGGCGAGCGCCTTGAGGCGTTCGGCGCGTTGCTGGAAGTCGAGCGCCATGAGCCCCGGCAGGCCGACGCGGCGCGCGTGCTGCAGCGCCTCGGCGAAGTCGATGGCCTCGGCATGCGTGCTGGCCACGCCTTGCCCGTTGATGGCGCTGCGCAGTGGCTGCGCGCGCTCCTGGCCGATCCAGCGGCCGGCGATGTAGCTTTGGAGTGTGGTGGTCATGAGGTGTCCTTTCACTGTCTTGGTATTGCTCCTTCCGCCGCAGGGGAGGGAGAAACCCCGGGGTCATTCCTTCTTGCCGATGCCCAGGTATGTATCGATGATTCGCTGGTCGTGCATCAGCTCGCGCGCATTGCCGTCGAGTGCCACGGCGCCCATTTCGAGCACGTAGGCGCGGTCCGCCACCTGCAAGGCGGCGCGCGCGTTCTGCTCCACCAGCAGCACCGAGACGCCGTGGCTGCGCAGTTGCGAGACCACGCGCAGCACCTCGCGCACCACCAGCGGCGCCAGGCCGAGCGAGGGTTCGTCGAGCATCAGGAGCCGCGGACGCGCCATCAGCGCGCGGCCGATGGCGAGCATCTGCCGTTCGCCGCCGGAAAGGGTCGAGGCCAATTGCGGGCGTCGCTCGCGCAGGCGCGGAAAGATGCCGAACACCTCTTCCATTCGCGCGCGCTGGTCGCGCTTGCCCTTGCGCCACTGGTAGAAGCCGCCGAGCAGCAGGTTGTCTTCGACCGACATGTCGCCGAACAGCTCGCGCCGCTCGGGCACCAGCGCCACGCCGCGCGCCACCATGGTCTCGACACCGGGACGTGCGATGCGTTCGCCATGCAGCGACAGGCTGCCGCTGGAAGGCAGCAGCCCCATCGCCGCGCACAGCAGCGTGGTCTTGCCGGCGCCGTTGGGGCCGATGACCGTGACGATCTCGCCTTCGTTTACATGCAGCCGCACGCTGTGCACCGCCTCCACGGTGCGGTAGGCGACGCTGAAGCCGTCGAGCTGGAGAACGGGGACGGACATTGAATTACCTTCGCCTTCGGCTGCGGTTCGAGCTAGCTTGGGGCGGCCCGGCGCGGCGCTCATCGCGTCTCCTCCAGCAGCTCGTCGTCGGCGCCGCCCAGGTAGGCTTCGAGCACGCGCGGGTTGGCCTGCACTTCGGCCGGGGTTCCGGTGGCAATCACGGTGCCGAACTCGAGCACCGTGATGCGGTCCGCCAGGTTCATGACGAATTCCATGTCGTGCTCCACCACGAGAATGCCGAGGCCTTCGGCGCGCAGCTGCCCCAGCAGCACGGAGAGCGCGCGCTTCTCCAGGTGCCGAAGGCCCGCGGCGGGCTCGTCGAGCAGCAACACCGAAGGCTGGCCGGCCAGCGCGCGCGCGATCTCGACCACGCGCTGCTGGCCCAGCGAGAGCGATGCGGCCGGCGTATCGGCCTGCGCACCCAGGCCGCAGCGCTCGATCTGGCGGCGGGCTTCGGCCATCAGTGCCGCTTCCTCCCCGCGGTCCAGCCGGAGCATGGCCGCGAGCCAGCCGCGCCTGGCGCGCAGGTGCGCGCCGAGCGCGACGTTCTCGGCCACGCTGCGCTGCCCGAGCAGGCGAACATGCTGGAAGGTGCGCCCGAGGCCGAGCGCGGCGAACACGCGCGAAGGCTTGCCCGTCATCGCCTGGTCCGCAAGCCGCACCTCGCCCGCGCTCGGGTCGTCCACGCCCGAGATCATGTTGAAGAAGGTGCTCTTGCCCGCGCCATTCGGTCCGATGAGCGCATGGATCTCGCCGGCCTTCAGCGTCATCGAGATCTCGTTGTTGGCCACGAGGCCGCCGAAGCGCTTGCTGACGCGGGTCGCCTGCAGCAGCACCTCGCCCTTGGCGGGCAGCTCGCGATGCGCAAGCCGCACGGTGGACGCGGCAGGCCGCGCGGTGCCGTCGTCGGCAGCGGCGTGCGGCCGCACCCAGCGGGCCGCGATGCGAGCCAGCGTGGGCCAGAGCCCCTCCGCGAAACGCTGCAGCACGAAGAGCATGAGCAGGCCGAACACGATCACTTCGAAGTTGCCGCTGCTGCCCAGCAACGAAGGCAGCACGTCCTGCAGCTTTTCCTTCAGCAGCGTGATGAGCGCGGCGCCCAGCACCGCGCCCCACAGGTGGCCCGCGCCGCCCACCACGGCCATGAACAGCAGCTCGATGCCGATGTTCAGGTTGAAGGGCGTCGGGTTCACGAAGCGCTGCAGATGCGCATAGAGCCAGCCGGACACCGCCGCCATCAGGGCAGCCAGCACGAAGAGCTTCACGCGGTGGCGCGCGGTGTCCACGCCCATCGATTCGGCCATGAGCCGCCCGCCCTTGAGCGCGCGGATGGCGCGGCCTTCGCGCGAATCGAGCAGGTTGTGCAGGGCCCAGAGCGCGAGCAGCAGCACGGTCCAGATCACCACGCCCAGTGCGCGCGGTGTCGCGAGCGAAAAGCCCGCGATGACGATGGGCGGCACCCCGGTGATGCCTGTCTGGCCGCCGAGGAAGTCCATGTTGCCGAACAGGTAGTACAGGCTCAGGCCCCAGGCGATCGTGCACAGCGGCAGGTAGTGGCCCTGCAGCTTGAGCGTGACGGCGCCCAGCGCCCATGCGAGCGCGAAAGTCAGCAGCAGGCCGAGCAGCAATCCCGCCCATGGCAGGAGTGCCGGTCCGAAGAGGCCGCCCAGCCACGCCGTGGCCGCGGGCGATGTGCAGATCCATGCGGTGGCGTAGGAGCCCACGCCGACGAAGGCGGCCTGGCCGAACGAGGTCATGCCGCCCACGCCGGTCAGCATGACGAGCCCGGCCGCGACCAGCGCATAGAGGCCGATGTTGCTGAGCACCGACACCGTGAACTCGGGCAGGAAGCCCCAGGACAGCGCCAGCAGCACGACGAGCACGAGCGTGAGCTGGCGCGGCGTGGCCAGCGGCTTGCCCGACGGCAGTGCGCTGGCCTCGATGGGATTGGAAGGCGCGCTCATTCCTCGTCCTCCACGTGGTGGCTGTGCAGCGAACGCCACCACAGCACGGGGATGATCAGCGTGAAGACCAGCACCTCCTTGAACGGGCTGGCCCAGAACGAGGCAAAGGCCTCGAGCTGCCCGACCAGGATTGCGCCCGCGAGCGCCAGCGGATAGCTCGCGAGCCCGCCCACGATGGCGGCGACGAAGCCTTTGAGGCCGATCAGGAAGCCGGTGTCGTAGTACACCGTGGTGAGCGGCGCAATGAGAAGGCCGGAGACCGCGCCGATGAGCGCCGCGAGCGCGAAGCTCAGGTCGCCGGACAGCTCCGTCGGAATGCCAGAGAGCCGCGCGCCCACGCGGTTGATGGCGGTGGCCCGCAGCGCCTTGCCGACCATCGAGCGGCCGAAGAAAAAGAACATCGCGATCACCAGCGCCAGCGTGATGCCCACCACCACCAGCGACTGACCGCTGACCGGAATGCCGCCGATGTCGAGCCGCTCTTCAGAGAACGCGGTGGTGCGGTAGCCCTCGGCACCGAAGAACAGCAGGCCCAGGCCCACCAGCACGCCATGCAGCGCCACCGAGACGATCAGCAGCATGAGCACGCTGGCATCGGCCAGCGGCCGGTAGGCAAGGCGATAGAGCAGCGGGCCGAGGGGCGCGATCAGCACCAGCGTGGTGAGGGCCTGGGCCGCCATCGAGGTCGGCTTGAGCCAGAGCACGAGCACGGAGGCCAGCGCCGGCAGTGCCACGCACCAGGTGAGCGCCGAGCCCCAGTCCACCACCGTGCCGCGCTTCCAGCGCCAGGCCTCGACCACCAGCACCATGGCCGCCAGTGCCACCAGCAGCCACAGCGTGGCCGGCACGCGGCCGGTCTGCAGCACGGCCATCGAGAGCGCGCCGAAGGCGACGAACTCGCCCTGGGGGATGAAGATGACGCGCGTGACGGAGAACACCAGCACCAGGGCGAGCGCCATCAATCCGTAGACGGCACCGTTCACGATGCCGTCCTGCCCCAGGAGCAGGGCGATCTGCAGATCCATAGAAATACCTTCGGGCCTGGCCCGTGTGTCGAATCAGTGTCCGGCGCTTGTGTTGCAGCCAGGCTTGTAGTGCGCCTCCCCTCGAAGGGGAGGCGCGGGACGGTTCAGGGCTGGTACTTCCAGGCGCCGTTCTCGATCTTGACCATCACGCGCGCACGCTGGTCCAGGCCCAGGTGGTCGTTGGCCGTCATGTTGAAGACACCGTGTGCGCCCGACACTTCCTTGACCTGCTCGAGCGCGTCGCGCAGCGCGGCGCGGAACTCGGGCGTGCCGGGCTGGGCCTTCTTGAGCGCAACCGGCACGGCCGAGGTCATCAAGAGGCCTGCGTCCCACGCATGTGCGCCGAAGGTCGACACCGTGTTCTTGCCGTTCGCCCCCTCGTAGGCCGTGACATAGGCCAGGGCCGATTTCTTCACCGGATGGCTCGCGGGCAGTTGCTCGGCCACCAGCACGGGGCCGGCGGGCAGGAAGGTGCCCTCCACGTCCTTGCCGCCGACGCGAAGGAAGTCGGCATTGGCCACGCCGTGGGTCTGGTACATCTTGCCGGCATAGCCGCGCTCCTTGAGCGTCTTCTGCGGCAGTGCGGCCGGCGTGCCCGAGCCCGCGACCAGCACCGCGTCGGCCTTGGCGGCCATGATCTTCAGTGCCTGGCCGGTCACCGAGGTGTCGGTGCGCGCGTAGCGCTCGTTGGCCACGATCTTGAGCTTCTTCAGGTCGGCCGCCTTGGCGAACTCCTGCGACCATCCTTCGCCGTAGGCATCGGAGAAGCCGATGAAGGCCACCGTCTTCACGCCGTTGGCGGCCATGTGCTCGGCAATGGCGAGCGACATCATGATGTCGTTCTGCGGCGTCTTGAAGACCCACTGCTTCTTGGCGTCCATCGGCTCGACGATGCGGGCCGAGGCGGCGATCGAGATCATCGGCGTCTTGGCTTCGCTCGCCACGTCGATCATCGCGAGCGAGTTGGGCGTGGTGGTCGAGCCCAGCACGATGTCGACCTTGTTCTCGGCGATGAGCTTGCGCGTGTTGGCCACGGCCGCCGTGGTGTCGGAGGCATCGTCCAGCACGATGTAGTTGATCTTCTGGCCCGCGATGGTCTTGGGCATCAGCGCGATGGTGTTCTTCTCGGGAATGCCGAGCGAAGCGGCAGGGCCCGTGGCCGAGAGCGTCACGCCGACGTTGATGTCGGCCCATGCGGCAACGGCGGTGGCGCACAGGGCGGCAATCAGCAGGGGCTTGAGGAATTTCATTTTGCTTTGTCTCCGGTTGAAAAATCGTTGTGCGTCAGCGTTCGTCGAACGACAGGGTCACGCGTTCGGTGAGCGGGTGTGCCTGGCAGGTCAGCACGAATCCGGCGGCGACTTCATTCTTGTCGAGCGCAAAATTTCTTTCCATGCGGACTTCCCCCTCCACCAGTTTTGCGCGGCAGGTGCCGCACACGCCGGAGGTGCAGGAGAACGGCACCTCGAGCCCTGCGGCCGATGCCGCATCCAGGATGCTCGGCTGTCCTTCGGTGAAGGTGATCTCGCGCTGGAGCCCATCGCGCACAATGGTGATGCGCGCCTGCTTGGCGTCGCCCGGAAGGGCCTCGTGCACCACCGCGCCCACCGCGCCCACCTCGCCGCTCGCTGCGCCCGCTGGCAGGGCGACGCCGAAGCGCTCGATGTGGATGCGCTCTTCGGGCACGCCCGCGGCAAGCAGCGCCGCCTCGGCTTCGTCGTTCATCTGGAAGGGGCCGCAGATGTAGACATGGTCGATGCTGGCGGCCGGCACCAGCGTGCCGAGGAACTCGCCGATCTTCTCGCGGTCCATCACGCCGAAGCCCAGCGGCGAATCGGTGTGCTCGTCGGAGAACACGTGCAGCAGCACCAGCCGCGTCATGTAGCGGTTCTTCAGGTCCTCGATTTCTTCCTTGAACATCGTGGATTGCAATTGCCGGTTGCCGTAGATCAGCGTGAAGCGGCTCCGGGGCTCGCGCGCCAGCACGGTCTTCATGATCGACAGGATCGGCGTGATGCCGCTGCCGCCGGCAATGCCGACATGGTGGCGCGCGGAGGCTGGCTCGATGGGCACGAAGAATCGGCCCTGCGGCGCCATCACCTGCACCGTGTCGCCGGGCTGCAGGTGCGCGTTGATCCAGTTGGAGAACACGCCGCCGCGAACCTTGCGCACGCCCACGCGCAGCTCGCCGTCGTCCAGGCCGGCGCAGATCGAATACGAGCGGCGCAGGTCCTGCCCGTCGATGTCGCCGCGCAAGGTGAGGTACTGGCCCTGCGTGAAGCCGAACACTTCGCGCAGTTCGGGCGGCACCTCGAACGAGACGACGACGGCCTCCGGGGTGTCGGGCTCGACAGCCTTCACGCGCAGCGGGTGGAATAGGGTGCTCATCGTCTAGATCGGCTTGAAATGTTCGAAGGGTTCGCGGCAGGCCATGCAGCGGTAGAGCGCCTTGCAGGCGGTGGAACCGAAGGCCGAGAGCCGCTCGGTGCGCTCGCTGTCGCAGCGCGGGCAGGCAATGCTCTTCTCGCGGCCTGCCATGCGGCCGAAGAGGCGGATGGGCATGGCGGTGCCGGCCGCCGCTTCGGGTGTGAGGTGGGCCGGTGGCGCGATGCCGTAGGTCTTGAGCTTGGCGCGGCCTTCCTCGCTGATCCAGTCGCTGCTCCAGGCTGGCGCGCGGCGCAAGGTGGTGCGTGCGCGGCCGAGGCCGGCGTGTTCGATGGCGGCGAGCACGTCGTGCGCGATGGCTTCCGTCGCTGGGCAGCCCGAGTAGGTGGGCGTGAGAACGATCTCGAGGCCGTCGTCGTGCTCGATCACTTCGCGCACGATGCCCAGGTCGCAGACCGACACGGCCGGCACTTCGGGATCGGGCACGGTGTGCAGCACGGCCCACGCCGAATCGGTGCGCGAGGCGACGGCGTTCACCACATGCCTCCCGGGTAGGAGCGCTGCAGGTGCTGCATCTCGGCCAGGATGTAGCCCATGTGCTCGCTGTGCACGCCCTTCTTGCCGGTGCTGCGGAAGCCGGTCTCCTTGGGCATGTCGAGGCCGGCCGCGTCGAGCACCTGCTGCATCTCGGCGAACCAGGGTTCGCGCAGTTCGCTCCAGGCCGGGCCGAGTCCGCTGGCGCTCGCGGCTTCGTCCACCGCATCGCTCTCGAACAGTTCGGGCACGTAGAGCCAGAGCTGCTTCAACGCACGCTCGGTGCGGCGGCGCGATTCATCGGTGCCGTCGCCCAGGCGCACCACCCAGTCGCCCGAGTGCTGCTGGTGGTAGCGTGCTTCCTTCACGGCCTTGCCGGCGATGGCGGCCACCTCGGCATCGCTCGATGCGGCAAGGCGTTGCCACAACAGCTTGAGCAGCGTCGAAACGATGGTGTTGCGCACCACGGCAAAGGCGAAATCGCCGCGCGGCAGTTCGACGAGCGTGAGGTTGAAGTAGTCGCGCTCGTCGCGGAGGTAGGCGAGCTGGTCTTCGTCGTGCGCACGGCCTTCGCCCTCGAGCTGGCCGGCGTGCGTGAGCAGCGCGCGGGCCTGGCCGACGAGGTCGAGTGCGATGTTGGCCATCGCGATGTCTTCCTCCAGCACAGGCGCATGGCCGCACCATTCGCCGAGCCGTTGCGCGAGCACCAGGCAGGTGTCGCCGATGCGCAGAAGGTATTGCACGGCGGGCGTGCGGTTGAGTTCTATCGATGCTTGCATGGCGCGCCGCTCACATGTGGTCCACGGACTTGGGCAAGGCATAGAACGTCGGATGGCGGTACACCTTGTCTTCCGCCGGATCGAAGAACATGTCCTTGTCCCCCGGGTCGCTGGCCACGATCTGGTCCGAGCGCACCACCCAGATGCTGCTGCCTTCCTGGCGGCGCGTGTAGACGTCGCGTGCCATCTGGATCGCCATCTTCGGGTCGGCCGCATGCAGGCTGCCGCAATGCTTGTGGTCGAGGCCGGCCTTGCTGCGCACGAACACTTCCCACAGGGGCCACTCTTGTTTCTGTTCGGCGCTCATGCGGCCTCCTTCATCGGTTGCTTGTTGGCATGGGCCATGGCGGCTTCGCGCACCCACGCGCCTTCTTCCCAGGCGTCCACCCGGGCCTGCAGGCGCTCTCGGTTGCATGGGCCGTCGCCGCCGATCACGCGCCAGAATTCGCTCCAGTCGATGGCGCCGAAGTCGTGCGCCTGCCGCTCTTCGTTCCACTTCAGGTCGGGGTCGGGCAAGGTCACGCCGAGGATGCGTGCCTGCTCCACGGCGGCGTCGACGAACTTCTGGCGAAGCTCGTCGTTGCTGAAGCGCTTGATGCCCCAGCGCATCGATTGCGCGGAGTTGGGCGACTGGTCGTCCGGCGGGCCGAACATCATGATCGAGGGCCACCACCAGCGGTTCACCGCGTCCTGCACCATGGCTTTCTGCGCCGCGGTGCCGTGCGTCATCATCGTCAGCAGCGCCTCATAGCCCTGGCGCTGGTGAAAGCTCTCTTCGCGGCAGATGCGGATCATGGCGCGCGCATACGGCGCATATGAGCAGCGGCAGATCGGCACCTGGTTCATGATGGCCGCGCCGTCCACCAGCCAGCCGATGGTGCCCATGTCGGCCCATGTCAGCGTGGGGTAGTTGAAGATCGAGCTGTACTTGGCCTTGCCGCTGTGCAGCGCGTCGAACATCTGGTCGCGCGAGGTGCCCAGCGTCTCGGCCGCGGCATACAGGTAGAGGCCGTGGCCGCCTTCGTCCTGCACCTTGGCCAGCAGGATCGCCTTGCGCTTGAGCGTGGGCGCACGGCCGATCCAGTTGCCCTCGGGCAGCATGCCGACAATCTCGGAATGCGCGTGCTGGCTGATCTGGCGTACCAGTGTCTTGCGGTAGTGCTCGGGCATCCAGTCTTTCGCCTCGATGAAGTCGCCGGCGTCGATGTGCGCGTCGAAGCGTTCCTCGAGCCGCATCTCGTCGGCCGAGCGCACGGCTTTCTTCTTGCCGTCGTCGCCGGCGTCCTTGCCCATGGTGTCCATTGCCTGGGTGTACATGTGCGTGTCCTTTGTCTGCAAAGAGGTTGATGAACCGCGCGCGGCGCTCAGCGCGGGCGCATGTCGATCACGCGGCGGGCCTTGCCGGTCTGCGTGCGTTCGATGGAATCGGGGTCGAACACGCGCACGGTGGTCGAGATGCCGACCAGCGTCTTCACGCGCTCCTGCACCCAGGCGGCGATCGCCTGGCGTTCGGCTTCGTTGCTGGCGCCGTTGCGGTGGTCGAGCTCGCAGTGAACCTCGACCTCGTCGAGTGGACCGTCCCGGCGCACGTGCACCTGGTAGATGCCCGAGAGGCGCTCGTGCGCGAGCACGATTTCTTCCACCTGCGTGGGAAAGACGTTGACGCCGCGGATGATCATCATGTCGTCGCTGCGCCCGACGATCTTGCCCATGCGGCGGAACGCGCGCGAGGTGGGCGGCAACAGGCGCGTGAGGTCGCGCGTGCGGTAGCGCACGATGGGCATGGCCTCCTTGCTGAGCGAGGTGAAGACCAGTTCGCCTTCTTCGCCGTCGGCCTTCGGCTCGCCGGTGTCGGGGTCGATGATCTCGGGGTAGAAGTGGTCTTCCCAGATCACCGGGCCGTCCTTGCTCTCGACGCATTCACTGGCCACCCCGGGGCCCATCACTTCGGACAGGCCGTAGATGTCGACGGCGTCGATGCCGGCCTTGCCTTCGATGTCGCGGCGCATCGCCTCGGTCCACGGTTCGGCGCCGAAGATGCCGATCTTGAGCGAGCTGTCTTTCGCATCGAGGCCCTGGCGCTCGAACTGCTCGATGATCACCTGCATGTAGCTGGGCGTGACCATGATGATGTCGGGCTTGAAGTCCTGGATCAGCTGGACCTGCTTCTCGGTCTGGCCGCCCGACATCGGAACCACGGTGCAGCCCGCGCGCTCGGCGCCATAGTGCGCGCCCAGGCCGCCGGTGAAGAGTCCGTAGCCGTACGCCACGTGGACCATGTCGCCGGGCCGCCCGCCTGCCGCCCGGATCGAGCGCGCGACGAGGCCGGCCCAGGTGTCGATGTCCTTCAGCGTGTAGCCCACCACCGTCGGCTTGCCGGTGGTGCCCGACGACGCATGGATGCGCGCCACCTGCGCGCGCGGCACGGCGAACATGCCGAAGGGATAGTTGTCGCGCAGGTCGCTCTTCACCGTGAACGGAAACCTCGACAGGTCGGCGAGCGACTTGAGGTCTTCAGGGTGCACGCCCTTGGCATCGAAGGCCTTGCGGTAGTGCGGCACGTTGTCGTAGGCACGCTGGAGCGTGGCGCGAAGGCGCCGGACCTGCAGTGCGGTGATCTCGTCGCGGCTCGCGGTTTCGATGGGCTCGAGCTCGCCCGGTGCGGGGTGTCTGGCTGTCATGGATGGTCTCCTCAGGCGGCCACGGCGGGGCGGCCCCTGGCGGTATACGAACGGCCGCGGAACATCGCGATGCGTTCGCCGCGCTGGTTGGTGATTTCGGTGTCGTACACGCCCGTGCGGCCGGCCTTCGAAACCTCGAAGCAGCGCGCGGTGAGCACGTCGCCCTCGCGTGCCGGCGCGATGAAGTCGATCGAGAAGCCCGAGGCCACCGTGAGTTCGTCGTACGAGTTGCAGGCGAAGGCAAAGGTGGAATCGGCCAGCGTGGCCATGAAGCCGCCGTGGCAGATGGCGTGGCCGTTGAGCATGTCGGTGCGCACGCGCATCTCGAGCGTGGCCTGGCCCGGAGCGATCTCGACGATGCGCATGCCGAGGCCCTTGCTCGCGTTGTCGTTCGCGAACATGCCGTCGCGCACGTATTCGGCGGTTTGCTGGGGTGTGCGGGTCGTGCCGGTCATCAGCGGTCCTTGAACACCGGCGCGCGTTTGGCGCGGAAGGCCTCGACGCCTTCGCGGTAGTCGTTGGCGTTGCCCAGGTCGCGTTGGATGCGGGCTTCTTCGCCGAGTGCGGCTTCGAGGCCCATGTCCTGCGCCGCGGCCATGGCCTCGCGCGTGGCGACCAACGCACGGGTCGGCATGGCGGCCAGCTTCAGCGCCAGGGCGGCCACCGTTTCGGCCAGCGCCGCGTCGTCCACGCACTGCCAGATCAAGCCGATGCGCGCGGCTTCTTCGGCGGGCAGCTTGTCGCCCAGCATCGCGATGCCCAGCGCGCGCGCCGAGCCCACGAGGCGCGGCAGCAGCCAGGTGCCGCCGGTGTCGGGCAGGAGCCCGATCTTGGTGAAGGCCTGGATGAAGCTCGCCGAACGCGCGGCCACGACGAGGTCGCAGCACAGCGCGATGTTGGCGCCCGCTCCGGCGGCCACGCCGTTGACGGCTGCAATCACCGGCACCGGCATCGAGCGCAGGCGGGCGACCAGTGGGGCGTAGTAGGTGGAGATGACGTGGCCCAGGTCCTTGGGCGCGGCACCGGGCGTCGGGTCGGGCGCGACCGACGGGTCGGCCAGGTCCTGTCCGGCGCAGAAGCCGCGGCCGGCACCTGTAAGCACGAGGCAGCGCACGCCTTCGTCCTGTGCGGCAAGGTCGAGCGCCGCCATCAGTTCGGCATGCAGCTCGGTCGTGAAGCTGTTGAGCGCCGCGGGGCGGTTGAGGCGCAAGGTGCGAACCGGACCGTCGTTGCTGGTGAGAACTGAAGGTTCTGGCATGGGCTGTCTCTCATCCGAAGGGGTGGGGGTCGATCAACATGCAAACACTATTGACCGACCGGACGGTAGATTTTAAGATCGTCGGCGATGACCGCACAAGCGGGTTGGTTCGGGGTAAACCCTGGGCCGCCTCAAAAGGAGACCGACCGAATGCCCAGCTACTCCATCGACGGCGTGATCCCCGTCGTCGACCCCACGGCCTACGTGCACCCCAGCGCCGTCTTGATCGGCGATGTGATCGTCGGCCCCGGCTGCTACGTGGGCCCCTGCGCGAGCTTGCGCGGCGATTTCGGCCGGATCGTGCTGCAGGAGGGCTCCAACGTGCAGGACCACTGCTGCATCCATGGCTTTCCCGACCAGGACACGGTGGTCGAGGTCAATGGCCACATCGGCCATGGCGCGATCCTGCACAGCTGCGTGGTGCGGCGCGACGCACTGGTCGGCATGAACGCGGTGGTGATGGACGAGGCCGAGATCGGCGAGCAGGCCATCGTGGCGGCCTGCGCCTTCGTGCCGGCCGGCATGAAGGTGCCGGCGCGCTCGCTGGTGGCGGGCATTCCGGCCAAGCTGAAGAAGATGCTCAGCGACGAGGAAATTGCCTGGAAGCTCGAAGGCACGCAGACCTACCAGGCGCTCACCGTGCGCAGCCTCGCGAGCCTGCATGAAGTCGCGCCGCTCGCGCAGGTGGAACCCGGACGGCCGCGCCTGCCCGCGACCGAGGTGCGCTCGCTGATCGCGACGCGGCGCGGCTAGCCCGGCGCGCTTCATGCAAGATCGAGGGTTGCCCGCAACTGCCCATCCAGGAAGAAAGAACACCCGATGCCGCGTGGAAGATCCGCCACCTACGACGACCAGCGCGAACTGATCCTCGCCCAGGCCGCCCAGCTGTTCGCGCGCCGCGGCTATCCGGCCACGTCGATGAACCAGGTGGCCGAGGCCTGCAACCTCTCCAAGGCCACGCTCTATCACTACTACCGGGACAAGAGCAGCCTGCTGATCAGCATTGCCGAGACGCACGTCTCGCGGCTGGCCGCACTGGTGGCCGAGGAAGAGGCCTCGATCCACACCGATGAAGAGCGGTTGCGCCGCTTCATCTACCGCATCGTCGAGGAATACGCGGGCGCCCAGGATGCGCATCGCGTGCTGACCGACGACGTGCGCTTTCTGGAGGAAGCCGACCGCGAGCGCGTGCTCGACCAGGAGCGCCAGGTGGTCGCGGGCTTTGCGCGCGCGGTGTCCGCCCTGCGGCCGGGCGCGCCGAGCGACGACCTTGCCAAGCCGCTGACCATGCTGCTGTTCGGCATGATCAACTGGATGTTCACCTGGATGAAGCCCGGCGGACGGCTCGACCACGCGACGATCGCACCGATCGTGGCCGACCTGTTCCTGGGCGGCATCGGCGCCGTGAAGTCACCGGACCCCGCGGCCATGGCCGCGCCGGTCCAGGCGGCCGATCAAGCCGCCGATCAGGCCGCCGCCAGATAACGCGCCGCCGGCTTGCCGGACTGCGAAGCACCGAACAGCTCGAGGCTCGCACCGGTGAAGCGGGCGAGAAGGGCGGCGTCGTTCACCGACGGCATCGTGATCGCCTCGCCCAGGTCGAGGCCGGCCAGCGCGGCGTCGACGCAATCGTCCGCCTGCATGACCGTGCCTTCGGCCAACGCCGAGACCGGCACGCCGGAGAGCTCCCAGAGGTCGGTGGCGGTGGCCGCCGGCAGCACCAACTGCACCTTCACGCCCGTGCCCGCCACTTCTTCCTGCAACCCGCGGGTGAATGCCGCCACGAAGGCCTTGGTGCCGCTGTAGATGCTGCTGATCGGCAGCGTGTGCACGCCCAGCACCGAGCCGATGTTCACCAGCGTGCCCTGGCCTTTCGCCTTGAAGGCGGTCAATGCGGCGTGGCTCAGGTGCGTGAGGGCGTTGATGTTCACGTCCAGCATGTTCTGCAGCTGCGCGCCCGTGGTCTGCGCGACCGGCGCGAGCGTCGAGACGCCGGCGTTGTTGACCAGCAAAGCGATCGACGGATCGGCGGCCACCGCGTGGGTGACGCGTTCGAGGTCGGCAGGGGCGGCCAGGTCGGCCGCCAGCGTCTGCACTTTGACGCCGTACCGGGCGCGCAGGGCGGCGGCGACTTCTTCCAGCAGGTCGGCGCGCCGCGCCACCA
This sequence comes from Variovorax sp. OAS795, assembly GCF_040546685.1. Taxonomy (NCBI): domain Bacteria; kingdom Pseudomonadati; phylum Pseudomonadota; class Betaproteobacteria; order Burkholderiales; family Comamonadaceae; genus Variovorax; species Variovorax sp. OAS795. Next base: position 4,713,357 of record NZ_JBEPOH010000001.1, on the reverse strand, counting down.
GCAGCAGGTCATGGCCGCGGCGGGCCAGGCGGTCCGCATAGATCTTGCCGAGGCCGGCCGATGCGCCGGTGACGACGGCGGTGCCGAGGGTTGCTTGTTCGCTCATTTGAAATCCATTCAGAGAAGTTGGGTTGGAAGACCGGCTGATTGCAAGCATGATGACCATCATGTTTGAAGTGGCGAAGCATGATGGTTATCATGCTTAACGTCAAGCCGCTCCCGAAGTACCCCGGAACAGAAAGAGGTCGCATGCGATACCCCGCAGCAGAAACCGCCGAAAAGCACCAGAAGATCCTTGCCGAGGCTTCGCGCCTTTTCAAGGAGCGCGGCTTCGATGGCGTGAGCGTGAGCGAGATCATGAAAGCCACGGGCCTCACGCACGGGCCGTTCTACAACCACTTCGACTCGAAGGAGGCGCTGATGGCGGAATGCATCGCCTTCGCCGGGGATGCGGCGCTGGCCGACCTCGATGCGGCCGGCGAGACGCCCGAAGGCATGCGCGCCTATGTGCGCAACTATCTCAGCCCCGAGCACCGCGACTCGCGCGCCGATGGCTGCCTGTTGGCTGCGTTTGCCGCGCACGCGGGCCAGCCGGGCAGCGAGCGGAGCGTGGGAACGCCGTTGACGGTGTACCTGAAGCTGGCCATCGGCCGCTTTGCCAGCAACTTTCCGTGGCGATCGAAGAAGAACGCCCGGGCCGACGCGATCCGCACGCTGGCCTCGATGTATGGCGGAGTGGTGCTGGCGCGCGCCGTGGACGACGCGGCCTTGTCCGAAGAGATCCTGCGCGAGGTGCTGGCCGGCCTTCCCGCCGGCGCCAAGGCCTCGGCTAGAGAATCCGGTTGAACCAGAGCAGCGACAGCCCCGCCGACAGCAGCGTGAGAATGGCCGCGCCCAGCGCGAAGAGCGCGGAGATCTCGGTTTCCTTTTTCTCGACCGTGAGCCGGGAGCTCAGCGTCTCGTAGACCTTCTTCAGATCGGCCGCGGTGCCGGCGTAGAAGTATTCGGCCTGGGTCTTGTTGGCCACGGCCTTGAGCGTTTCCTCGTCGAGCCGCACGCGCATCGACCAGCCCTCGAAGCCGATGGTCTCGCCGTCCACCGTGCCTACGCCCACCGTGTAGATGCGCACGCCGCGATCCGCCGCGGCCTTGGCGGCATCGAGCGGATCGACGCCGGTGGTGCGCTGGCCGTCGGTCAGCATGATGATCGCGGCCGAGGTGTAGGAACCCGGCGCCACCGGGGTGAACTCCTTCGCCTGCTTCTCCGTCTGGTCGATGGGCGTGCCGCGCTGGCGGCTCGGCGCGCTGAACTGCGACACGTCGATGCCCGCATCGGGGAACAGGGTGGCGAGCGAGACCACGATCGCATTGCCCGTGGCCGTGGCGCGCTGCAGCTGGAAGCTGTCGATCGCGGTCACCAGGTCGTCGTGGTTGGTGGTGGGCAATTGCGCCACCTGCGCGCTGCCCGCGAAGGCGACGATGCCGACTTTGACGTGGCGCGGCAGGTCCTTGATGAAAGTCTTGGCCGCCTCCTGGGCCGCGACCAGGCGGTTGGGCAGCACGTCGGCCGCGCGCATGCTGCCGGACACGTCCATCGCGAGGATGATGGTCTGCTGGTTCGACGGCAGCATCACCACGGCCATGGGCCGCGCGGCGGCCACCAGCATGGCGGCCATGGCCAGCAGGAACAGGAAGGGCGGAATGTGCCGCCGGATGCTCTGGCCGGCGCCCATGGCCTCGCGCACGATCGAGAGGCTGGCATAGCGCACCGCCAGCTTCTTCTTGCGGCGGATCAGCCAGATGTAGAGCAACACCAGGAGCGGCAGTGCCGCCAGCAGCCAAAGGAATTGAGGCCAGAGAAAGGTCATGCTGCCACCGCCTTCACTGCGCTGGAGCCGATGCGCGTGCGGCGCTTGCGCATGTCGGCAAAACGAACGATGGCTTCCACCAGGTCGTCGCTGGTCGAAAGCTCGAGTGCGTCGACGCCCGCCTTCGCGAGCGATGCGCGCAACGTGGCTTCGCGTTCGGCCGCCAAGCGGGCAAAGCGCTTGCGAAAGCCCGCGTCATGGGTGTCGACCCAGAGCTGCTCGCCGGTCTCGGCATCGCGCAGCGGCACCAGGCCGAGATCGGGCAGCTCGAGTTCCAGCGGGTCGAACAGCCGCACGGCAATGACCTCATGGCGCTGCACCAGCTGGCCGAGCGGGCGCTCCCAGCCGGGCTCGCTGAGAAAGTCGGACACCACGAACACCGTGGAGCGGCGCGGCATCAGCGTGCCGGCGGATTTGAGCAGGTCGGCCAGCCGCGTCATGCCTTTCTGGCTGGGCGCGGCCTCGATCCTGTCGGCGCGGCGCTCCATGGCGTGCAGCAGGTGCAGCACATGGCGGCGGCCGCTGCGCGGCGGGATCACCGCTTCGAGATCGGTGCCGTAGACCAGCGCGCCCACGCGGTTGCCGTGGCGCGTGAGCAGGCGAGCCAGCACGCCGACGAAGCCGGCCGAGATCTCGCGCTTGGCCTTCTGGCCCGAACCGAAATCGACCGAGCGGCTCAGGTCGAGGACGAACCACGCGGACATCTCGCGGTCTTCGGTGAAGACGCGCACGTGCGGCGTCTGCAGCCGCGCCGTCACGTTCCAGTCGATGTGGCGCACGTCGTCGTGGTGCTGGTATTCGCGCAGGTCCGCCAGGTCGAGCCCGGTGCCGCGCATCAGCGTGCGGTAGTCGCCCTGCAGCAGGCCGTCCAGGCGCCGGATCACCGTCCATTCGAGCCGCCGCAGCGCACGCTCCGCCCCGCCGGCCTCCGCGATGAGCCGTTCGTCGTTGGCGGCCGCGGGGGCCTTACGCCACCAGCTTTTCATATGGACCGGGGAACACCGCGGAACCGGCTTTGCCGGGCCGCTGGTGTTGCCCCCTCGAGGGGGGAGTCGAGCTACACGAAGTGAGCGAGGGACGGGGGTGGGTCATCTCATGCCACCAGCTTTTCATGTTCGAGCGGTTTTGGAGGAGCGGGGACGGCCTTCATGATCTTCTCGATCAGGCTGTCGGGCGTGAGCCCCTCGGACAAGCCTTCGTAGGAAAGCGTCACGCGATGGCGCAGCACGTCGGGCACCAGCGCGGTCATGTCCTCGGGCAGCGCGTAGCTTCGGCCGCGCAGCAGCGCCAGCGCGCGGGCGCCCTCGGTGAGGCTGATGCTGGCGCGGGGGCTGGCACCGAAGGTGATGAAGCGCTGCATGTCCTTCAGGCCGTGCCGGTCGGGCGTGCGCGTGGCCGAGACCAGCTTCACGGCGTACTGGATGAGCGAGGGATCGACGTACACGCGCCGGGCCTCGGCCTGCAGCGCGGCAAGCTGCTCGGTGGTGGCGACCGGGTTGGCCTGGACCTGCGGGCCGATCACGCGCTGGACGATGACGAACTCTTCCTCGTCGCTCGGGTAGTCGACCAGCACCTTCATCATGAAGCGGTCGACCTGCGCCTCGGGCAGGGGGTAGGTGCCTTCGGTCTCGATGGGGTTCTGCGTGGCCATGACCAGGAACGGCCGCGGCACCCGGTGCGTTTCGCCGGCAATGGTGACCTGGCGCTCCTGCATCACCTCGAGCAGTGCGCTCTGCACCTTGGCCGGGGCGCGGTTGATTTCGTCGGCCAGCAGCAGGTTGGCGAACACCGGCCCGAGCGAGGTGCTGAACTCGCCGGTCTTCTGGTTGTAGATGCGCGTGCCCACCAGGTCGGCCGGCACCAGGTCGGGCGTGAACTGGATGCGCTTGAACTGGCCGCGCACGGTGTCGGCCAGCGTCTTGACGGTGAGCGTTTTTGCCAATCCCGGCACGCCCTCGACCAGCAGGTGGCCGCCCGCGAGCATGCCGACCATCACGCGCTCCAGGAAGCGGTCCTGGCCCACCACCACCCGCTTGACCTCGTAGAGGATCTGCTCCATCAGCTCGGCCGTGGCGGTAGAGGTGGAAAAAGGGGTCTCGGTGCTCATGCGATGGTCTCTCTGGATGAACGATCGAAGGGCGGGGCGGTGTCAGAAGGGCGGCGAACCTGCGGCCGACGCCGCGTTTTCGATCGGCACTGCAAATCCGATGCCAATGAAGGTGCGCTGCTGCGTCGGGTTGAGGATGGCGGTGACGATGCCGAGCACCTCGCCGTCCATGTTGATGAGCGGGCCGCCGGAATTGCCCGGGTTGGCCGCGGCGTCGAACTGGATCAGGTTGCCCAGTTCCTGCTTGCCCTCGGGCGAGCGGAACGAGCGCTTGAGGCCCGAGACCACGCCGGCCGATACCGACGGCCCGATGCCGAACGGAAAGCCGACCGCGGCCACCTGGTCGCCGGGCTGCAGGTCGGCGGTCGAGCGCATCACGGCCGGAATGAGGTCGTCGGGAATCTTCTGGGCCTGCAGCACCGCGAGGTCGTTCTCGGGCTGCACGCCGGTGATGGTGGCCACGGCTTCGAGGCCATCGGAGAACGTGACCTTGATGGTCTCCGCGCCGGCCACCACATGAAGGTTGGTCAGGATCACGCCCTTGTCGACGATGACCACGCCGGTCCCCACGCCGCGCTCGACCTCGCCCGGCGGCGCATCGGCTTCGGGCGGCTTGCCGTTGGCAAGATTGCGCCCGCGCTTCTGGGTCTTGGCCTCGGGCGTGGCTTTCTCGGGGCCGTAGCCGACCACGCGCACGACGGAGGGACGCACGATCTCGGCCGCCTTGGCCGCGGGAGAGGGGAGGGTATTGGTCTGCAGCGTGCGCAGCACGGCCGCGTCGATGTCCTTCTGCGTGAGGGCCTTGGCACCATGCCGGGGCCACCACGCGGCGCCGCCGGCCGCGAGTGCGGCGCTCAGCACGACGGAGATTGCAAAAGTGCGCCGGCCGGGCTGCCAGCCCGGCTTGCCGGGCCGCGGAGCAACGGGGGGCGCGGGAGGGGCGCCATCGCCCCCGCCCCCGGATGCGGGCACGGCAGCCTGGTCGGCACGAGGGTCGACCGCTTGCGGCTGCGTGCCGGGCGAACGGCTGTACAAAGCGGGCCTGCGCATCGGGGCACCTCCGGCAAGGGATGACGGGTGATCAGGGAGTCACAGTAGCACGCTTTCTTCTGCCTTGCATCCCTTCGGGCATCATCTCGCCATGGCTGTATTCATCGATACCCACTGCCACCTCGATGCGCCCGAATTCGGTGCGGAGATGCCGGTCATCCGCGCGCGGGCGGCCGAGCGGGGCGTGGCACTGTGTGTCATTCCTGCAGTGGCCGTCTTCAACTTTGGCACCGTGCGCGAGCTCGCGCGGGTGCAGGGCGACGCCTATGCGCTCGGCATCCACCCGCTGTGCACCGGCGATGCGCAGGCGTCCGACCTGGAGGCGCTCGATGCCGAACTTTCCTTGCACCGCGGCGACCCGCGGCTGGTCGCGGTCGGCGAGATCGGGCTCGACTATTTCGTCGCAGGCCTCGACAGCGACAAGCAGGCGCATTTCTTTCACACTCAGTTGCAACTCGCGCGCAAGCACGACCTGCCCGTGCTGATCCATGTCCGCCGGTCGGTCGACAAGGTGCTCAAGCACTTGCGGCAAACGGCGGGCGGCCGGCCATGGCGCGGCATTGCCCATGCATTCAACGGCAGCGAGCAGCAGGCCAACGCCTGCATCGACATCGGCTTGAAGCTGGGCTTCGGCGGCGCCGTGACCTTCGAGCGCGCGTTGCAGCTGCGGCGGCTGGCCGCCACGCTGCCGCTCGATTCGCTGGTGATGGAAACCGATGCGCCAGACATCCAGCCGCACTGGATCTACCGCACGCAAGCGCAGCGCACGGCCGGTGAGCCGCAGGGCCGCAACGAACCCGGCGAGCTGCCGCGCATCGCCGAAGTGGTGGCGCAATTGCGCGGCATCGGCATCGACGAACTGGCCGCGGCCACGACGAAAAACGCGTTCCACGCCATGCCTCGGCTCGAAAGTCTTCTCGCTTTGTCGGAAGGCCGGCCGCACCACGCGTAGGCCGAGGCGCCGTCTTGCGCTTGCGCAGCCGGGCCCTCGATTTTTGCTGTCATCCTTGCTGCTCGAAGTGCCGTTGCTTGTTCAGTGGCAAGTCCGCCACTCCGACAATCCATCCAAAAAAGGAGTTCTCAGATGCCCACAACTTTCGTTCGCACCCTGCCCGTCGTGCTTGCTCTCGCCCTCGCTTCCATCGGCGTGTCCGCCGTGGCACAGACCGCCACCCCGGCCACCGCCGAACCCACCACCACCGAGAAGGTGAAGGAAGCCGGCAAGGACGCGGTCGATGCGACCAAGACGACGACCAAGAAGGCCGTGAACGCCACCGAGCGCGGCACCAAGAAGGCCTGGAACGCGACCAAGCGCACCACCAAGAAGGCCACGCACGCCACCAAGAACGTGGCCGTCAAGACGGGCGACGCGATCGAGACCGCCGGCCACAAGACCGCCGACGGCATGCGCAGCACCGGCAAGGCCATCGGCGAAAAGATCCCTGGCACGGCGGAAAACGAAGCCGCCAAGAAGTAATTGGCGCCCGCCTTCCGCACAAGACCCGCTTCGGCGGGTTTTTTCATGGGCGGCCGGACAGTGCCAAGATAGAGCGCAATCATGAAACCACCCGCCGCATCCGACGCAGCCAGCCAGGTGCTCACGGGCCTTGCGCCCGTCGTCTCGCCCGCGACCGTGGTACTGATCCTCGGCAGCTTCCCGGGCGTGCGCTCGCTCGCGCTGCAGCAGTACTATGCGCATCCGCAAAACCAGTTCTGGAAAATCTTGCAAGCCGCCTGGCCCCACCACCCGCTCCCGATGGGCGCGGACAGCTACCCCCAAAAGAAGCAGTGGCTGCTCGACCGCGGCCTGGGCGTGTGGGATGTGTATGCCGCCTGCGAGCGCGAAGGCAGCCTCGATTCCGCCATCCGCGCGCCGGTGGCCAACGACATCGCGGGACTGCACCTGCCACGGCTCGCCGCCATCGCGCACAACGGCGGCGAGAGCTTCAAGCATGCGCGCCACACGCGCACCCTGGGCGTGCCGGTCTACCAGCTGCCTTCCACCAGCCCCGCCAACGCGTCGTGGAGCTTCGAGCGCAAGCTCGCGGCCTGGCGCGAGGTCTTTGTCGCCCACCACCTTCTTTGATGGCCTCGAGCAAAACCCCCGTCCTTCCCGAAGTCAATTTTTCCGACTGGGGCGACATCCGCTACCTGCACCTGGGCACCGAATGGGTCCAGGGCTCCATGAAGCTCGATGCGCCGTTCGAGATCGAACTCGAATACGTGCAGCGCATGATGGCCTGGCTGCTGTTCGCCGATCCCAAGAGCGTGGCGAGCCGCCATGCGATGCAGCTCGGCCTCGGCGCCGCCACGCTCACCAAGTTCTGCCGCAAGACGCTGCGCATGCGCACCACGGCGGTGGAGCTGAATCCGCAGGTGGTGTCGGCCTGCCGCGGCTGGTTCAAGCTGCCGGCCGACGACCCGAAGCTTCGGGTGGTGATTGCCGACGCCGCGCTCGAGATCCGCAAGCCCGAATGGCGCGGAACGGTCGATGCCCTGCAGGTCGATCTGTATGACCACGAAGCCGCTGCGCCGGTGCTCGACAGCGAAGACTTCTATGCCGGTTGCCGCGCGTTGCTGACCGAAGACGGCTGCATGACCGTCAACCTCTTCGGCCGCTCGTCGAGCTACGAGCGCAGCCTGGAGAAGATCGCCAGTGCGTTCGGGGCCGATGCGGTCTGGGCCTTCAAGCCGACGCGCGAAGGCAACACGGTGGTGCTGGCGCAGCGCACGGCGAGCCGGCCAAAGCGCGAAGCCCTTGCCGAGCGCGGCCAAACGATCCAGACTCGATGGGGCCTGCCCGCGCCGAAATGGCTGCGCGTCTTCAAACCGCTGAATCCCACACTCACCCGACCCTCCGGCCCATGAGCGCTGTCCCCGCCGTTTCCGCCCCCGCCCCGCTGGCCGCGCGCCATGAAGGCCCGCTCGACCTCAGGCGCCTGATCGAATGGCTCGCCACCGATGGCGTGATTTCCCCGGTGGAAGCCAAGCGCACCATCGCGCGCTGCGCCCAGGCCCAGAGCCGGCAGGCGCCGCTGGTGCGGCTCGCCAATGTCGCGATGACGCGCGAAAGCGATGGCAAGCCGCTCGATCTCGAAATGCTCACGCAGTGGCTCGCCGTGCGTGCGGGGCTGACCTACCTGCGCATCGATCCGCTCAAGGTCGACGTGGGCAAGGTGGCCGACACCATGAGCGCGGCCTATGCCGAGCGCCACAAGGTGCTGCCGGTGCAGGTGCTGCCCACCGAGGTGGTGGTGGCCACGGCCGAGCCCTTCCTCACCGACTGGATCGCCGAAGTGGAGCGCCAGTCGCGCCGCACTGTGCGCCGCGTGGTGGCCAACCCGGCCGACATCCAGCGCTACACGGCCGAATTCTTCGCGCTTGCCAAGTCGGTGCGCGCCGCGCAGAAGGCCGGCGGCAACACCGGCGGCGCGAGCTTCGAGCAGCTGGTGGAGCTGGGCAAGAGCACCAAGCAGCTCGACGCCAACGACCAGAGCGTGGTGCAGGTGGTCGACTGGCTGTGGCAATACGCCTTCGACCAGCGCGCAAGCGACATCCACCTGGAGCCGCGCCGCGAGCAGGGCGTGATCCGCTTTCGCATCGACGGCATCCTGCATCCCGCCTACCAGATGCCCATGGGCGTGATGAACGCGATGGTCTCGCGCATCAAGCTGCTGGGCCGGATGGACGTGGTCGAGAAGCGCCGTCCGCTCGATGGCCGCATCAAGACCCGCAACATGCGCGGCGACGAGGTCGAGATGCGCCTGTCGACCTTGCCGACCGCGTTCGGCGAGAAGATGGTGATGCGGATCTTCGACCCCGACACGGCCGTGAAGGACCTCGATGCGCTCGGCTTCGCGCAGCACGATGCGCACCGCTGGGAGCAGCTCGTCACGCGACCCAACGGCATCATCCTGGTCACCGGGCCCACCGGCTCGGGCAAGACCACCACGCTGTATTCCACGCTCAAGCGCGTGGCCACCGAAGAAGTCAACGTGAGCACGGTCGAAGACCCGATCGAGATGATCGAGCCTTCGTTCAACCAGACGCAGGTGCAGCCGCAGCTCGACTTCGGCTTCACGGAAGGCCTGCGCGCGCTGATGCGGCAGGACCCGGACATCATCATGGTCGGCGAAATCCGCGACCTTGCCACGGCCGAAATGGCGGTGCAGGCAGCGCTCACCGGCCACCTGGTGTTCAGCACGCTGCACACCAACGACGCGCCGAGCGCCATCACGCGCCTGATGGAACTGGGCGTGCCTTCCTACCTCATCAACGCCGTGATGCTCGGCGTGCTTGCCCAGCGGCTGGTGCGCACGCTGTGCCCCAACTGCAAGCAGCCCGACGACACGGTCACGCGCGAAAAGCTCGAGGCCATCGTCAAGCCATGGCAGATCACCGGCTCGGTGCGCGCCTACAAGCCCGTGGGCTGCGTCGACTGCCGCATGACCGGCTACATGGGACGCATGGGCCTGTACGAGCTCCTGAGCATCAGCGAGGACTTCAAGGCCCAGGTCAACAAGGAGCCCAACCTCGCGGGGCTGCGCCGGCAAGCGGTGATCGACGGCATGCGGCCGCTGCGCCTGGCGGGCGCCTTGCGCGTGGCCGAGGGCGTCACCACCATCGAGGAAGTGCTGAGCGCCACACCCCCGCTCGAGTGAGCGCGCACCGGATGCGTGCTGGGGGTTATCCCTAGCCTTTCGGTTAGTGGAATCCACATCGGGCTGACCACCAGCTGACTCGACAATCTCGCATCGAAATCTGTTCGAGGAGACTGTTCGTGAAAATCAAGAGTCAGAAAGACTTTTTCTCGGGCCTGATGTTTACGGTCGTAGGTACGGCGTTCGCATGGGGCGCCACCACCTACAGCGTAGGCACCGGCGCCCGCATGGGGCCGGGCTACTTCCCGTTGATGCTGGGCATCCTGATGGCCCTCATCGGCCTGGGGATCATGTTCAGCGGCCTGACCGTCGAAACCGCCGACGGCGAGAAGATCGGCAAGTGGGCCTGGAAGCAGGTGGTGTTCATCCTGGGCGCCAACCTCGCATTCGGCATCCTGCTCGGCGGCCTGCCGAGCATCGGCGTGCCGGCCATGGGAATGATCATCGCGATCTACGCGCTCGTGATCATCTCCAGCCTCGCGGGCCACGAGTTCAAGCTGCAGAGCGTGCTGATCCTGGCCACCGTGCTGGCCATCGGCAGCTATGTGGCCTTCATCTGGGCGCTCAAGCTGCAGATCCAGGTCTGGCCGACCTTCATCACCGGTTGAGAAAGCGCGCAAATGGAACTGTTTGAACACCTCTCGATGGGTTTTGGCGTTGCCTTTACCTTCACCAACCTGCTGTACTGCCTGGCAGGCTGCATCCTGGGCACGCTGATCGGCGTGCTGCCGGGCATCGGGCCGGTCGCGACCATCGCGATGCTGCTGCCCGCCACGTATGCACTGCCGCCGGTGTCGGCGCTGATCATGCTGGCCGGCATCTACTACGGCGCGCAGTACGGCGGGTCGACCACTGCGATCCTGGTCAACCTGCCGGGCGAATCATCGTCGGTGGTGACCGTGATCGACGGCTACCAGATGGCGCGCAAGGGCCGCGCGGGCCCGGCGCTCGCCGCGGCAGGCCTGGGTTCGTTCTTCGCGGGCTGCGTGGGCACGCTGATCCTGGCGGCCTTCGCGCCGCCGCTGACCGAGCTGGCCTTCAAGTTCGGCCCGGCCGAGTATTTCTCGCTGATGATCCTGGGCCTGATCGGCGCCGTGGTGCTGGCCTCGGGCTCGCTGCTCAAGGCCATCGGCATGATCGTGCTGGGCCTGCTGATGGGCCTGGTCGGCACCGACGTGAATTCCGGCGTGGCGCGCTACAGCTTCGACATTCCGGAACTCACCGATGGCATCGGCTTCGTTGCCATTGCCATGGGCGTGTTCGGCTACGGTGAAATCATTGCCAACCTCTCGCGTCCCGACGACGAGCGCGAAGTGTTCACGGCCAAGGTCTCGGGCCTGTTCCCGACCAAGGAAGACTTCAAGCGCATGGTCCCCGCGGTGCTGCGCGGCACGGCGCTGGGTTCGGCGCTCGGCATCCTGCCCGGCGGTGGCGCGCTGCTGGCGGCCTTCGCGGCCTACACCATCGAGAAGAAGACCAAGCTGCACCCGGGCGAAGTGCCCTTCGGCAAGGGCAACATCCGCGGCGTGGCGGCTCCCGAATCGGCCAACAACGCCGGTGCGCAGACCTCCTTCATCCCGCTGCTGACGCTGGGCATTCCGCCCAACGCCGTGATGGCGCTGATGGTCGGCGCAATGACCATCCACAACATCCAGCCGGGCCCGCAGGTGATGACCAGCAACCCCGAGCTGTTCTGGGGCCTGATCGCCTCGATGTGGCTGGGCAATGCGATGCTGATCATCTTGAACCTGCCGCTGATCGGCATGTGGATCAAGCTGCTCTCGGTGCCCTACAAGTTCCTGTTCCCGGCCATCGTGCTGTTCTGCGCCATTGGCGTGTACTCGACCAACAACAACACCTTCGACATCTGGATGGTGGGCATCTTCGGCCTGGTGGGCTACAGCTTCTTCAAGCTGGGTTGCGAGCCTGCGCCGCTGCTGCTGGGCTTCATCCTCGGGCCGATGATGGAAGAGAACCTGCGCCGTTCGCTGCTGCTGTCGCGCGGCGACTGGAGCGTGTTCGTCACGCGTCCGATCTCCGCCAGCCTCTTGGCCGCCGCGGCGCTGCTGCTGGTGATCGTGCTGCTGCCGGCCGTCAAGTCGAAGCGCGAGGAAGCCTTCGTCGAAGTCGACTGAGCCTCGCTGACCGATGCTGAGAACGGCGCCTTCGGGCGCCGTTTCTTTTTCATGGCCTGGCCGGTTTCGGCGGACTCATGTGCTGCCTGGCCATGGCGAGAAAAGCCATCGCCGCCGGGCTCAGGGGATGCTTGGCCAGCCGGATGGCGACGACCGGGTACTCGAGGACCGGCCGCGTCACGCCCACCGCGCGCAGGTTGCCCGGCATCAGCACCTCGACATAGCGCGGCAGCAGCGCCACGCCCGCGCCCGCCTGGATGAGCCCGAACGCGGTCGACAGCATGGACACGTGGTGCACGACCCGGGGATAGATGTTGGCCACGCTCGAGAGCTGGCGGCTCACGGCCCGCCACACGTTGGCGTCCGGGTTCACATGGATGAAGGGCAGCGATTCCAGGTGCTTGGCATCGACCACCACGCGCTGCGCCAGCGGATGGTCGTCGCGCACGAACAGCGCCATGCGTTCGGAAAAGAGAGGCTCGGTGGCCAGTTCGGAATGCTTCTGGCCAATGTCGGAGCCGAAGCCCAGGTCCGCCTCCTGCGAGAGGATGCGCGAGATCATTTGCTCCGCCGTGCTGTCGAGCAGCGTGGTGGCGAGCGTGGGGTGCTCGCGCGAAAAGCGGGCGAGCATCGGCGGAAGCAGGGCACCCGCTGTGAGATGGCCCACCGCGAGCACCACGCGGCCTTCGCGCAACTGCGATTGCGAGCGGCAGGCGTCGACAGACTCATCGATGAGCCGCAGCGCGCGCACGGCGGTCTCGACCATCACCTGGCCGGCACTCGTGAGGCGGATGCGGCGGCCCCGCACCACCAGCGGCTGGCCGAGTTCTTCTTCCATGCGCTTGACCAGGTGGCTGATGGCCGGCTGCGTGAGTTGCAAGGCTTCCGCCGCGAGCGTGAAGCTGCCCGATTCGGCGACGGCTGCCAGCGCCCGCAACTGCTGCAGCGAGATATCTTCCGTGGGCGACCTTGCCATAAACAACGCTCATAGTTGAATAAGCCCGATTATCTGGCTTGATGCACCACGGCTGCATAGCATGCAAGGTTTCTCCACACGGCCAGACTCCAAGCACCATGAAACGAATCCGGTTCCTTCAGGGCGTTGCCGTTGCGCTTTGCATGGCTGCATCGACGGCCAGCCTGGCCCAGGGCTACCCCAACAAGCCTGTGCGGCTCATCGTGCCGTTCCCGGCGGCGGGCGCGACCGACCTCTTTGCCCGCACACTGGGGCAGAAGATGAGCGAGAAGCTCGGCACCACGCTGGTCATCGACAACAAGCCGGGCGCCGGCGGTGCCATCGGATCCGACCTGGCCGCCAAGGCGCCGCCCGACGGCTACACGCTGCTGCTGGCCACCACCAGCACGCATTCGATCGGCCCGGCCATCACCAGCAAGCTGCCCTACGACACGGTGCGCGATTTCTCGCCCATCGCGCATGTGGGCGATGCGCCCAGCATCATGCTGGTGCCGGTCGACTCGCCCGCCAGGACCGTGCGCGAATGGATCGCCTACGCCCAGAAGAACCCGGGCAGGCTCAACTATGCCTCCAGCGGCAACGGCACCATCGTGCAGCTCACCGCCGAGCTCTTCAAGGCGCAGGCCGGCGTGTTCGTGACGCACATTCCCTACAAGGGCACGGCGTTGGCCATTCCCGACCTGATCAGCGGCAAGGTCGACGTGCTGTTCGACTCGCTGCCCACCGGCATGCCGCACGTGCGCGACGGACGCTTGCGCGCGCTCGGCGTCACCTCGCTGAAGCGCAGCCCGCTCGCACCCGAATTGCCTCCGATCGCGGACACGCTGCCGGGTTACGAATCGAACACCTGGTTCGGCTTCTACGGGCCGAAGGGACTGCCGGCGGACATCGTGGCGCGTGTCAACAAGGCCGCGAACGAAGCGCTGGCCGACCCCGAAGTGAAGGAAAAGCTTTCGCGCCTGGGCATCGAACCTGCGGCCCCGGGCACGCCCGAGCAGTTCGCGAAGATGGTGGCCGCCGACGCCGCCAAATGGAAAAAAATCGTGGTCGAGCGCAAGATCACCAACGACTGACGAGACGCACCAATGAACTTCGATTTCAGCAACCCCTACCTTTCCACCCGCATCCCGATCTTTGCGCGCAACGTGGTGTCGACCTCGCACCCGCTCGCCTCGCAGGCGGGCTTGCGCATGCTGCAGCAGGGCGGCAATGCCGTCGACGCGGCCATTGCCACCGCTGCCGTCATGACGCTGGTCGAGCCGGTCAGCAACGGCCTGGGCAGCGATGCGTTCTGCATCCTCTGGGACGGCAAGGAGCTGCACGGCCTCAACGCCTCCGGTCCCGCGCCCAGGGCGTGGACGCCCGAGTACTTCAAGGCCAAGTACGGCGCCGATGCGACCACGCCGCCGATGCGAGGCATCGACTCCGTCACCGTGCCCGGCGCGGTGCGCGCCTGGGGGGCGCTCTCCGATCGGTTCGGCAAGCTGCCTTTCGCCGACCTGCTGGCGCCGGCCATCGACATCGCCGAGCGCGGCTACCTGGTGCCGCCCGTGGTGCAGCAAAAATGGGCGGCCGCCACGCCGGTGCTCGAATCCGTGGCGGGCTTCGCGCAGGCCTTCATGCCCTGGGGCCGCGCGCCGGAGGTGGGCGAACTGTTCCGCTTCACGGCCGCGGCACGCGCGCTCAAGGCCATTGCCCGCACCAAGGGCGAGGCCTACTACAACGGCGAGATCGCCGAAGCGCTGGCCAGGTTCTCGAAGGAGCAGGGCGGCGCCCTCACCGTGGCCGACCTCTCGGCCTACCAGCCCGAATGGGTCAAGCCCATCTCGCGCGATTACCGCGGCCACACGCTGCACGAGATCCCGCCCAACGGACAGGGCATCGCGGCGCTGATCGCGCTCGGCATCCTCGAGAAGTTCGACATTGCTTCGCTGCCGGTCGACTCGGTCGCTTCGCAGCACCTGCAGATCGAGGCCATGAAGCTCGCCTTTGCCGACGTGTACCGCTACGTCTCGGAGCCATCGTCGATGACGGTGACCCCCGCGCAAATGCTCGATGACGCCTACCTCGCATCGCGTGCGAGACTCATCGACGTGAAAAAGGCACAGGACTTCAAGGCCGGCAACCCCGTGAAGGGCGGCACCATCTACCTCACGGCCGCCGACGAGAGCGGCATGATGGTGAGCTTCATCCAGAGCAACTACATGGGCTTCGGCTCAGGCTGCGTGGAACCCGAGTTCGGCATCAGCCTGCAGAACCGCGGACACGGGTTCAGCCTCCAGGCCGAGAGCCCGAACGTCGTGGCGCCGGGCAAGCGTCCGTTCCACACCATCATCCCGGCCTTCCTCACCAAGGACGGCCAACCGGTGATGAGCTTCGGCGTGATGGGCGGCAACATGCAGCCGCAGGGCCACATGCAGACGCTGGTGCGCATGCTCGACTACAAGCAGAACCCGCAGGCCGCCTGCGATGCGCCGCGCTGGCGCTTCAACGCGGGGCTCGAGATCAACGTCGAGGCCGCGATGAACCCGAACACGGTGCAGGGGCTGCGCGCGCTGGGCCACCAGCTCGACGTGATCGACGACTCCTACCAGGACTTCGGCGCCGGCCAGTTCATCTGGCGCGCGGGCGATCCGTCGGTGGAAGGCTACCTCGCGGCCAGCGATCCGCGCCGCGATGGCGTGGCCGCGGGCTTCTGACGCACGCGTGATGATCGAGGGATGACCAAGTCCGCCGTACAGACCGGCATTCCCTTTTCCGCAGGCGGCGCAAAAAAGAGCATCGGGGCCGGCCTCGTGCTGGCTTCGCTGGGTGCGATCGCATTCAGCGGCAAGGCGATCATCGTCAAGCTGGCCTACCGCTATGGCGTGGACGCGATCACGCTCATCATGCTGCGCATGCTGTTCGCGCTGCCGCTGTTCGCGGTCATGGCATGGTGGGCCGGGCGCGGCAAGCCCGCGCTCACCTTGCGCGACTGGCTCGGCGTGATCGGGCTCGGCTTCTCGGGCTACTACCTTGCGAGCTTTCTCGACTTTGCGGGGCTCGCCTACATCTCGGCCAGCTTCGAGCGGCTGATCCTCTATCTCAACCCCACGCTGGTGCTGCTGTTCGGCTGGCTCATGTACCGGCGGCGCGCCACGCGGCCGCAGGTGCTGGGCATGATCGTGAGCTATGCCGGCGTGCTGCTGGTGTTCGGGCACGAGCTGTGGATCGGCGGCGGCGGCAAGGGCGGCGGCGCGGCGGCCTGGGGTGCGTTCCTGGTGTTCCTGAGCGCGGTGAGCTACGCGGGCTACCTCGTCTACAGCGGCGAGTTCGTCAAGCGCCTCGGGTCGCTCAGGCTCGTGGGGCTGGCCACCACCGTCGCCTGCGTGCTGTGCATCCTGCAGTTCGTGCTGGCGCGGCCGATGAGCGCGGCGCTGCAGGTGGCGCCCGAAGTCATCTGGCTGTCGGTGCTCAATGCCACGCTGTGCACGGCGGTGCCTGTCCTGATGGTCATGATGGCCATCGAGCGCATCGGCCCCGCCATGGCGGCGCAAACCGGCATGATCGGGCCGCTGTCGACCATTCTCATGGGCGTGGTCATTCTCGGCGAGCCGTTCACCGCGTGGATTGCGGCCGGCACGGTGCTCGTGATTGCGGGCATCTTCGTTTTCACACGCACGGGGCGCTAGCGCCCCGGCGAATCAGGAGCAGGAACATGGATCTGGGCATCGCAGGCAAGACCGCGCTGGTGTGCGGCGCGAGCAAGGGACTCGGCTACGGCTGCGCCGAGGCGCTGGTGCGCGAAGGCGTGAACGTGGTGATCGTGGCGCGCGGCGCCGAGGCGCTCGACGCAGCGGCTGCCCGGCTGGCGGCGGCGGCAGCCGGTTCGCCGGCGCCTTTCGTCAAGCACGTGGCGGCCGACATCACCACCGAGGCCGGCCGCGCCGCGGTGTTCGCGCTGGGCCATGACTTCGACATCGTCGTGACCAATGCCGGCGGGCCGCCGCCCGGCGATTTCCGCAACTGGGACCGGGAGGCCTGGATCAAGGCCGTCGACGCCAACATGCTGACGCCCATCGAGCTCATCAAGGCCACGGTGGACGGCATGGCCAGGCGGGGTTTCGGGCGCATCGTCAACATCACCTCGAGCTCGGTCAAATCGCCGATCGACATCCTCGGGCTTTCCAACGGCGCGCGCAGCGGCCTCACCGGCTTCGTGGCCGGCGTGGCGCGCACGCCCATCGCGGCGCAGGGCGTGACCATCAACAACCTGCTGCCCGGATCGTTCGACACCGACCGCCTCAAGGGCACGATGGCCGGCGCGGCCCAGAAGACAGGCCAGGATTTCGACACCGTGTGGGAAGCCCGGAAGAAGAACATTCCCGCCCGGCGCTTCGGCACGCCGGCCGAGTTCGGCGCCATCTGCGCCTTCCTGTGCAGCATGCAGGCCGGCTACATGACCGGGCAAAACGTGCTCGCCGACGGCGGCGCCTACCCGGGCACTTACTGAGCTCGCCCAGCCGTCGCCCGGGCGTTGTCGAATCAGCGCCGCGACGACACCACGATGCCGCCCACGATCAGCGCGAAGGCCGCGCCGTGGTACCAGTGCGGCGGCTCGCGCAAAAAGGCCGCGGACAGCAGCGCGGCGAACAGCGGCGTGAGGTTCATGAAGAAGCTCGCGGCCTGCGGTCCCGCACGCTGGACGCCGCTGCCCCAGCACCGGTAGGCCAGCACCGCGGGTCCGATGCCGATGAAGGCCAGCGCCGCGAAGAGCGGCCAACCGGGCACCAGATAGGCATCGGTCAGCGTCCATTCCCCGGCCGCGAACACGCCCGACCACGCAAGGCCGAAGACCATCTGCGCCATCAGGAAAGCGGCCCAGTCCTGCCGCACGGCCTGGGGCTCCCGCGTGCGCGCCAGTGTCCAGCTGTAGAAGGCCCACGCGATGGTGCCCAGGATCATGTACAGGTCGCCCGGCACCAGCTGCAACCCGAGCAGTTGGCGCCATTCCCCGCGGCACAGCACCAGCAGCACGCCCAGCATCGAGAGCAGCGAGCCGGCGATCTCGCGCGCGCCGATGCGGGCGCCGAAGAAGATGGCGCCGGTCGCGAGCATCCACAGCGGCACGCTGGAGCCCACCAGCGTGACATTGATGGGCGTGGAGGTCTGCAGCGCCAGGTACTGGAACGCGTTGTAGGAGCCAATGCCGAGCAGCCCCAGCAAGGCGTAGCGTTTCCAGTGCGCCCACATGGGGCTCGCCGGGCGCAGCACCGCCCACGCGAGCGGCAGCAGCAGCGCGAAGGCGATGACCCAGCGCACGAAGTTGAGCGTGAGCGGCGACACCAGCTCGCGCACCAGGCGGCCGACCACCGCGTTGCCGGCCCAGAGCAGCGGCGGCACGGTGAGAAGGAAGACGGTGGAAAGCGTGAGGCGCTGCGGCGGTGTCTGCATGGCTGACGACTCTACCGGGCATTGCCCTTGGCCGCCGCGGCAGGGCCAAACGTGGCAGGATGCGCATCTCTTTTTTCCGCCTGCCTGGAGACTGCACAGATGATGAGCAAAGCCGTCCGAATCGACCGCCACGGCGGTCCCGAAGAACTCAAGATCGTCGACGTGGAAGTCGGCGAGCCCGGGCCGGGCGAGATCCGCATCCGCCACAAGGCCGTGGGCCTGAACTTCATCGACACCTACCAGCGCAGCGGGCTCTATCCGTTCCAGATGCCGCTTCAATTGGGCATGGAAGCCTCGGGCGTGGTCGAGGCCGTGGGCGAGGGCGTGGCGCATCTCAAGGCCGGCGACCGCGCAGCCTATGCGAGCCAGCCGCCCGGCGCCTACAGCGAGTTGCGCGTGATGCCCGCCAAGACCGTGTGCAAGCTGCCCGACGCGATCTCCTTCGAGACCGGCGCGGCCATGATGCTCAAGGGCTTGACCACCCAGTACCTGCTGAAGAAGACGCTGCCGGCGGAAGGCCTGCAGCCAGGCGACTTCATCCTGTTCCACGCGGCGGCAGGCGGTGTCGGATTGATCGCCTGCCAATGGGCCAAGGCATTGGGCCTGCAGCTGATCGGCACCGCGGGCAGCGACGCCAAGTGCAAGCTCGCGCTCCAATATGGCGCCGCGCACGCCATCAACTACAGCACCGAGAACTTCACGGCCCGCGTGAAGGAGATCACCGGCGGCAAGGGCGTGAAGGCGGTGTACGACTCGGTGGGCAAGGACACCTGGGAAGGCTCGATCGAGTGCCTGCGCCCGTTCGGCCTGCTGGCGGTGTTCGGCAACGGCTCGGGCCCGGTGCCGCCGATCAGCCTGGGCACGCTGGCATCCAAGGGCTCGCTCTATGTGACGCGGCCCACGCTGTTCACGCACATCGCCACGCGCGAAAGCACCCAGGCCATGGCCGACGACCTGTTTGCCGTGGTGCAGAGCGGTGCCGTGAAAATACCGATCGACCAGCGCTATGCACTGGCCGACGTGCAACAGGCGCACCGGGACCTGGAAGCGCGCAAGACCACCGGCTGCACCATCCTCACGCTCTGACGCGAGGGCAGGGCGGCCGCGCCGCAGGCCGCGGGCCAGCCTTGTCCTACCCGTGCTGGGGTGTCATGCCTTCGTATCGCCTGAGACGTACTTTGTAGCCTTCGACAAAGCCCGGGAGGCCAGCCCATGGACACTGTCAGAACCTTCATCGTCGAGGACAACCCGACCATCCGCGACGCCCTTGCCGGCACCTTGCGCGAAGTCGCCCGGGTCGACCCCGTGGGGCAGGCGGACTCCGAGCGCGAAGGCATTCGCTGGCTGACCGGCAACCTGTCGCAGTGGGACCTTGCCGTGGTCGACCTGTTCCTGCGGGACGGCACCGGCTTCAGCGTGCTCGAAGCCTGCCGCAACCGCGAGCCCACGCAGAAGATGGTGGTGCTCAGCAACCACCTGACGCCCGAGACGCGCCGCAAATGCATGCAGCTGGGCGCCGATGCGGTGTTCGACAAGGCCACCGAGATCGACGACCTGATCGACTTCTGCCTGCGCCGCCGGCAGGAGCAGTTCATGGCCTCGATGCCCGCAGCCCTCTGACGCCCGCCGCACAGCCGGGGGTGGCTTGCCCCTGGCCGCCGATCCGGATCGGCGCGGGTCAGCCTTCGATCTTGCCCAGGCGCGATTCGCGCAGCCGGCTCGGCGCCAGCGCCCCTGCGGACTCCAGGATCGGGTAGGCGATGGAGCAGATGTGCGAGTTGATGCGCTTCAGGTCGCTGATCAGGTCGATGTGCAGCGAACTGGTCTCGATGCTCAGCGTCGTGCGGTCGGAGAGCCGGTCGAGGTGGGTGGTGGCATAGGCCCGCTCGAGATCGCGGAAGCGGGCCTTCTCCTGCAGCAGCTTCTGCGCGTCGCGCACATTACCGTTGAGGAAGACGCTCATGCTGAGCCGCAGGTTGGCCACCAGCCGGCCATGCAGCTCGACGATCTCGGCCATGCCAGCTTCCGAGAAATTGCGCTGCGGCTTGATCTTCTTGTCTTCGATGTCGATGATCACGCGCTCGATGATGTCGCCGATCTGCTCCATGTTGATTGTGAAGCTGATGATGTCGGTCCAGCGCCGGCTTTCTTCCTCCCCGAGTGCTTCGCGCGAGATGCGCGTCATGTAGTACTTGATGGCCGAATAGAGCTCGTCCACCGTGTCGTCGAGCTGCCGCAGCTCCTGCGACAGGCGCAGATCGTTGTGGCGGATCACGTCGAGCGTGCCGATGAGCATCGTCTCCACGATGTCCGCCTGGTGCAGGGCCTCGCGCGCCGCATTCGAAATGGCGAGCGAAGGCGTTGAGAGCGCGGAGGGATCGAGATGGTGCGGCCGCATGGACGTGGCGGGCTGCTGCGGCACCGGCAGCATCCGGGTGACCAGGGCCGCGACCCATTGCGTGAGGCCGATGAAGCCCAGGCTGATGACCACGTTGAACGCCAGGTGGAACAGCACCACGCCGTGCGTCGCATTCGGCACGTGCGGCTGCACGTAGCGCAGCCAGAGCCCGACGAAGGGCGTGACGATGGCCACGCCCAGCGCCTTGAACAGCAGGTTGCCCACCGTGACCTGCCGCACCGACACGGCCGACTTGGCCGTGGTGAGCACCGCGAGCAGGCCGCTGCCGAGGTTGGCGCCCAGCACCAGTCCGAGCGCGACGTCCAGCGGCACCACATTGGAGCTGGCCATGGCCGCCACCAGCAGCACGACGGCCAGGCTCGAGTACGCCACGATGGCGAGGGCCGCGCCGATGGTGATCTCGAGCAGCACGTCGCTGTTGAGCGAGGCCAGCAGCGCGCGCACGGCCGGCGCGGAGAACAGCGGTTCCGTGGCCTCCACCACCAGCTGCAGCGCCAGCAGCATCAGGCCCAGGCCGATGAGCACCCGGCCCACCCGCCCGGCCACGCTGGCCGAGCGCGAGATGAACAGCACCACGCCGACGAAGATGAACATGGGCGAAAGCCACGACAGGTCGGCGGAGAACAGCACCGAGATCAGCGCCGTGCCCACGTCGGCCCCCCGCATCACCGCCAGCGCCGCCGGCAGCGTGACCAGCCCCTGCCCCACGAAGGAGGAAGTCATCAGCGAGGTGGCGGTGCTCGATTGCACCAGCGCCGTGACGCCGATGCCCGACAGGGCGGCCGTGAAGCGGTTGCGCATGCTCTGCACCAGGATCTTGCGCAGGTTGGCGCCGAACACGCGCAGCACGCCCGTGCGCACGAGGTGCGTGCCCCACACCAGCAATGCAACGGCGGCCAGCAGGTTCAGGAGATGCTTCATGGGGGGCGGTTTCTGTCCTTTTCGTTTGGGTTCGTTTTCGACCCCATTTTCCACATGTATGGGCTCAACGATCAAACACCGTTGTCATGGAACGGAAAAGGGCGAGCCGGCGCCCGCGCGCCGAGCCCCCGTGGGCTTGCGGAAGTTCCGGCTTCCGGCTCTATTTTCCCCGGCGGACCCGCCGGATCTCGTCGAGGATCAGGCAGATCGCGCCCAGCGTGATCGCGCTGTCGGCCGCATTGAACGCCGGGAAATACCAGTTGCCGGCATGGAAGCTCAGGAAGTCGACCACGTAGCCGTGCATCATCCGGTCGATGACGTTGCCGATGGCACCGCCCAGGATGCAGGCCATCGAGAACGAGAACAGCTTCTGCCCCGCGTGCGACTTCAGCATCCAGACGATGAAGATCGCGGCCGCCACGCCGATGGCCGTGAAGAACCAGCGCTGCCATCCCGAATGGTCGGCCAGGAACGAGAACGCCGCGCCCGTGTTGTGCGCGCGGACCACGTTGAAGAAGCTCGTCACGTAGGTGGCGTCGCCGAGCTTGTAGTAGCCCAGGATCAGCGTCTTGGTGAACTGGTCGATGATCAGGATGATCGCGGCCAGCCCGAGCCAGGGCCAGATGCTCCCGCTGCGCGAACGCGAGGCCGACATGGTGCGTGCGCCCGCCATCACGCAAAGCTCCGGGGCTCGCCGGCGCCGAACAGGTTGCTCGTGCAACGGCCGCAGATCGTCGGATGCGCCGCGTCGTGGCCCACGTCGCTGCGGTAGTGCCAGCAGCGATCGCATTTCTGCGACGTGCTGGGCGTCACCACGGTGGACAAGGCCTCGGCCGCGGCCAGCTCGACGGCCGAAGCAATGAAGACGAACTTCAGGTCATCGCCCAGCGACCCCAGCAGCGCGAAGTCGTCGGCCGGTGCGCTGAGCTGCAGATTGGCCTGCAGCGACGAGCCCACCTTGCCTTCTGCGCGCACCGCCTCGATCTCCTTGTTCACCACGTCGCGGATCTCGCGGATGCGGCCCCACTTGGCGAGCAGCGCTTCGTCGGGTGCGGCGAACTGGCTGTAGGTCTCTGCGAAGATCGACTCGCCCGGCTCGCCTGTGCTGACGAACTTCCACGCCTCTTCGGCGGTGAAGCTCAGGAACGGCGCCATCCAGCGCAGCATGGCTTGCGAGATGTGCCAGAGCGCGGTCTGCGCACTGCGGCGCGCGAGCGAGCCCGGTGCGGTGGTGTAGAGCCGGTCCTTCAGGATGTCGAGGTAGAAGCCGCCCAGGTCTTCGGAGCAGTAGATCTGCAGCTTGGCGACGACCGGATGGAACTCGTACACCTTGTAGTGCGCGAGGATCTCGGCCTGGAACTGCGAAGCGCGCGCGAGCGCGTATCGGTCGATCTCGAACAGCTGGTCGAGCGGCACCGCGTCTTTCGCGATGTCGAAGTCGCTGGTGTTCGCGAGCAGGAAGCGCAGCGTGTTGCGGATGCGGCGGTACGAGTCCACCACCCGCGCCAGGATCTTGTCGTCGCCCGCGATGTCGCCCGAGTAGTCGCTCGCGGCCACCCAGAGGCGGATGATTTCCGCGCCCAGCTTGCTGCTGATTTCCTGCGGATCGATGCCGTTCTTGAGCGACTTGCTCATCTTGATGCCCTTGGCATCCACCGTGAAGCCGTGCGTGAGCAGGCCGCGGTAAGGCGCGCGGTCTTCGAGCGCGCAGGCGATCAGGAGCGACGAGTGGAACCAGCCGCGATGCTGATCGTGGCCCTCGAGGTACAGGTCGGCCTCCGGGCCGGCGGCGTGGTGCACGTTGGGGTGCGTACCGCGCAGCACGTGATAGAAGGTCGAGCCCGAGTCGAACCACACCTCGAGGATGTCGGTGCTCTTGGTGTAGTGCGGCGCGTCTTCGGCGCCGAGGATTTCCTCGGCCGTGACGCGGCTCCAGGCCTCGATGCCGCCCTTCTCGACGATGTCGGCGGCCTGGTCGAGGATTTCCATCGTGCGCGGATGCAGCTCGCCCGAATCCTTGTGCAGGAAAAACGGGATCGGCACGCCCCAGCTGCGCTGGCGCGAGATGCACCAGTCGGGCCGGTTGGCGATCATGTCGTGCAGCCGCGCCTTGCCGTTCTCCGGATAGAAGCTCGTCTTCTCGATGGCTTCGAGCGCGGTCTGGCGCAGCGTCTTGGGCGCCTTGTCCTTGGTGAACACGCCTTCGCCTTCGTCCATGCGGACGAACCACTGCGCCGCCGCCCGGTAGATCACCGGCGTCTTGTGGCGCCAGCAGTGCGGGTAGCGTGTGGGTGATGGTTTCGGTGGTGAGCAGGCGGTTGGCGTCGCGCAGTGCCGCGATGATGACCGGCACCGCCTTCCAGATGTTCTGCCCGCCGAAGAGCGGGAAGTCGGGCGCATAGCTGCCGTTGCCCTGCACCGGGTTCAGGATGTCGTCGTACGCCACGCCGTGCGCGATGCAGGAGTTGAAGTCGTCCACGCCGTAGGCGGGCGAGGAGTGCACGAGCCCGGTGCCGTCGGTGGCGGTGGCGTAGTCGGCCAGGTACACCGGCGACAGGCGCTTGTAGCCAGCATCGGCGTCGTACAGCGGGTGCTCGAACTCCAGGCCGCCGAGCTTCTCGCCCTTGACCGTGGCCAGCACCTTGCCGTCCAGCGCATAGCGCGTCATGCACATCTCGACCAGCGAGTTGGCGAGGATCAAGAGGCCGCGCTCGGTGTCGACCAGCGAATACTCGATCTCCGGGTTCAGGTTGATTGCCTGGTTGGCCGGGATGGTCCATGCGGTGGTGGTCCAGATCACGGCAAAGATGTCGCCGAGGATTGTGTGATCGGTCTCGAAGGCCTTGAGCACCTTCTCGCGCTCATGCGCCTTGAAGGCTACGTCCAGGGTCTGGCTCTTCTTGTCGGCGTACTCGATCTCGAACTCGGCCAGCGACGAGCCGCAGTCGAAGCACCAGTACACGGGCTTCAGGCCGCGGTAGACAAAGCCGCGCTCGATCACGCGCTTGAATGCGCGCAGCTCGCCGGCCTCGTTGGCAAAGTCCATCGTCTTGTAGGGATGGTCCCATTCGCCCAGCACGCCCAGGCGCTGGAAGTCGAGCATCTGCTGCGCGATCTGTTCCGTGGCGTAGGCACGGCTCTTGGCCTGCATCTCGTCACGGCTCAGGTTGCGGCCGTACTGCTTTTCGATGGCGTTCTCGATCGGCAGGCCGTGGCAGTCCCAGCCGGGCACGTAGAGCGCGTCGTAGCCTTCGAGCTGGCGCGCCTTGGTGATCATGTCCTTCAGGATCTTGTTCACCGCGTGGCCCATGTGGATCTGGCCATTGGCGTAGGGCGGGCCGTCGTGCAGGATGAACTTGGGCGCGCCGTGGCGGGCGTCGCGCAGGCGGTGGTAGCGGCCTTCGTCGTTCCATTCCTTCACCCAGCCCGGTTCGCGCTTGGGCAGGTCGCCGCGCATCGGGAAGGGGGTGTCGGGCAGGTTCAGCGTGGAACGGTAGTCGGTGGGGGAAGCGGCGTCAGACATGTTGGGGTGCGAAACAGAGGGGCTTCGACAGGCTCAGCCCGAACTGCATTGAGCGGTCGGTGCGGAAGAAAAGCCGTTCGCCCTGAGCTTGTCGAAGGGCGGCAGCACGGTGCGTGCAGGGCTAAATTCGATCCCGCGTCGTCTGGCGATGGGTTTCGGCGTGGGTCGATGCAAAGAACGCGCGCGCGTCGCGCCCATCCTTGGCGATGCCCGCTGTGAGGGCCTCGAGGCTGGCGTAGCGCAATTCGTCGTGCAGTTTGTGCAGGAGTTCCACGCGGACGATTTTACCGTAGGCCCCTTCGGCTCCCAGATGCGAGGGCCACTCCAGGCAATGCGTCTCCAGCAATACCCGGCCGGCGTTGACGTCGTTCGCGTCCAACGAAGGCCGCACACCGAGGTTGGCGACGCCGGGCAGCGGCTGGTCGGCCAGCCCGTGCACCAGCACCGCGAAGATGCCGCTGGCGGCCGGCTTCCAGTGCTTGAAGCGCAGGTTGAGGGTGCGGAATCCGTCGTCCTTGCCGGGCTGGGAGGCGCCCAGCGCACGGCCGAGCTTGCGGCCATGGACCACGTGGCCCGAGATCGTGTAGGGCCGGCCGAGCAGGTGCTGGGCGTCCGTCATGCGGCCTTCGGCCAGCGCATCGCGCACGGCCGAGCTGGAAACCCGCAGGCCATGGACCTCGTAGCTGTTCATGCGCGCCACGTCGAAGCCGTGCGCATCGCCCGCCGCATCGAGCATGGCGTAGTCGCCGGCCCGCCGGGCTCCAAAGCGGAAGTCGTCGCCCACCAGCACGTAGCGCGCGCCCAGGCCCTCGATCAGCACGTTCTGGATGAATTGCTCGGGGGATTGGGACGCCAGCCGGCTGTCGAACGGCAGCACGATGGTCTGTGCGACGCCGCAGGCCGCGAGTTCGGTCAATTTGTCACGCAAGGTGCCGATGCGCGCAGGCGCGAGATCGGGTTTCTTGGTGACGGCAGCAAAATAATCGCGCGGGTGCGGCTCGAAGGTGAGCACGCAGCTGGGCAGCCCGCGGTGTCGCGCCTCGGTCTGCAACAGTGCGAGCATGGCCTGGTGGCCACGGTGCACGCCGTCGAAATTGCCGATGGTGAGGGCGCAGGCCGGAGCCACGCCCGGGTGCCGGAAGCCGCGGAAAACCTGCATTGGTGAGTATCTTTTTGATAGCGCCTTGCGCCCGTCGAACGGGCGAACCAGGCCGTTTTGTCACAAAGCCGGTATATTGTGACTCAGTGCGTCGCCTGAAGTGGTCTCCGGCGCGCTCCGTGTCCCTGGTCTTTCCGTGATTCTTCCCTTTTTGAGGAGGCGTGTGGTGAAGGTCTTGAAGCTGTCGGCCCAAGGGCTGCCCCAGTCATGGATATCGCTCGAACAGGCGGTCATCCACTATGCGGCGGACGAAGTCCGCTGGGAAGTGGGCGCGCAGGTGGCCGTGTTCCGTGGCGGCCACAACGCCATCACGGGCGAGCAATCGCAGATCGCGATCAACAGCATCATCGGCACCAAGGGCGTGCCGCGCATCAACCCCTTCACCCAGCGGCCAGGGCTCACCAACAGCAAGCTCTTTGCGCGCGACCGCAATGTCTGCGCCTACTGCGGCGGGCATTTCCACGAAGACGAGCTCACGCGCGAGCACATCATTCCGTTCGCGCAAAAGGGCATCGACACCTGGATGAACGTGGTCACGGCATGCAAGCCCTGCAACCATCGCAAGAGCAGCCGCACGCCCGAGCAGGCCAACATGCCGCTCCTGTACGCGCCCTATGTGCCCAGCCTCTGGGAAGACTTCATCTTGAGGAACCGCCGCATCCTGGCGGACCAGATGGAGTTTTTGATGGCGCACCTGCCGCAGAGCTCGCGGCTTCACGATAGCTAGTGCTTGTCTCGTTGATTCATAGGCATAAGAACGGCTGCCGATCTACTGGCCGGCGCACGAGTGTGGCCGACCGGGCGGCTTGTGCCCCGCCGGGCCTCGGCCAAAGCGAAGACTTTCGTGTTCATCGCTCTGTACGCCTCGCAGCGACCCCGGGTTTGCCTCGCCCTGGCAGCGTCGAAACGGCGGCATCGGCCCGTTAAGATCGCCACCTCTTTATGCCCGCATGGAGCGGGCAGTTCCTGTCGTCAGAAAATCAATAAAAGAGGGATCAGCGCCACATGGCCAATGCGTCGATCGCGAGCACACCGGTTCCGGCTTCGGCCGACGAAGCTGAATCGTGGGTACGCGGCGAACTGATCCGCAGCCTGATGCGCTCGGCGCGAGGCTCCTACATCGTCTCGGCGGCGCTCATGCCGCTGATGGTCGGGCTGAACTGGAGCTACATCCCGCATTGGGAACTGCTCACGTGGCTGGCCGCCGGCCTCATTGCCACCGCATGCCGCGCGTGGGGCGCCCAGGTCTATGCCGTGCGCTATGCGGGCCGGAGCGCGGCCGCGCAGCAGCAGTTCACCGAACGCTACGGCTTCATCTGGAGCACCAGCGCGGTGGTCTGGGGCACGTCGGTCCTCCTGTTCTTCGAGCGCACGCCGCAGGTCAACCAGTTCATGAGCTGGCTGATCGTGGCCGGCGTGGGCACCTTTCCGCTCAACGGGCTGGCGCTGCATCCGCCACTGCTCAAGCGCTACGTCAATACGCTGTTCATCACGATGCTGGGCGCGGTGCTGATCCGGCTCTTGAGCATCAACATCGTGGAGCCGCATTTCCAGTACGGCTTCCTGATGCCCATCCTGCCCATCCTGCATTGGTTCCTGCTGCTGCGGGCGGGGCGTCACATCCACGAGACGGCGCGCAACAGTCTGGAGCTGCTGTTCCACAACCACATCCTGATCAAGTCGTTGACCCAGCAGAGGCAAGCGGCGGTCGCGGCGGTGGCGATGAAGAACCGCTTTCTCGCCAGCGCCGCGCACGACATGCGCCAGCCCGTGCTGGCACTGTCGCTCTATGCCGACTGGCTGCGCAACGAGCCCGAGCTGGTGCTGGAACTCGCGCCCAAGATCGTTCGCGCGACGCATGCCGTGAACGCGCTGTTCGATTCGATGTTCGACCTGGCGCGCATCGACTCGGGCCAGGTGCGGCTGCACATCGAGCGCGTGGACGTGGGCGAGCTGCTGCATGACCTGGAGCTGCAATACCGTCCTGTGGCCGAAAGCCGCGGCCTGGACTTCCGCGTGCACGTGACCGAAGGCAGCTTTCTCACCGATCCGATCCGCGTGCGCCGCATGATCGGCAACCTGCTGGCCAACGCCATCAAGTACACCGCCGACGGTGGCGTGCTGCTGGCCTCGCGCGGAGCGGGCGAGGACCTGCGCATCGAGGTGTGGGACACCGGCATCGGCATTGCGCCCGAGAACCTGCGCGACGTGTTCCTGGAGTTCTACAAGGTGGCCGACCATGCCGGCACGTCCGACGGCTTCGGCCTCGGCCTGGCCATCGTCGCCCGCCTCTCCCACGTGCTCGGCCACCCCGTCAGCGTGCGCTCCCGCCTCGGCAGCGGCAGCGTCTTCCGCGTCGCACTGCACGACGCCGACGAAGCCGTCGCCCAAGCCCGCGTCAGCGCCTCCGGCGGCTGACGACTCCCGCACCCATAAAAAAACCGCGCAAGAGCGCGGTTTTCAGCAGCCTCCTAACGGCCGACCTGTCCCTTCCAGAAACACCGAGGAACCGGCTTTGCCGGGCCTCTGGTGTTGCCCCCGGTAGGGGGAGGGAGGAGCGCACGAAGTGCGCGGAGCCTGGGGGCGAGCTCTAATTGTTCGAGATCAACCCATTGGTGCGCGCATAGTGCAGCGCCTGCGTGCGGCTCTTCACGCCCAGGCGGCGGAACAGGCGCCACAGGTGCACCTTCACCGTGTGCTCGCTGATCTCCAGGTCGGTGGCGATGTCGCGGTTGCTCATGCCCTTGTCGAGCATCGCGATCAACTGCGTCTGGCGCTTGGAGAGCTTGCTGTTGCTGGCCAGCGCGGGCTCGTCGGCCTCTTCGGAGCCGGCCATCAGCAGGCCGCGCAGGGCCGCGGCCAGCTCGGCGGAGCTCGCCGATTTCTCGATGTAGGTGTCGGCACCCGCTTCGATGCAGGCGTCTTCCATGTCCGCCGCCGGCGCTGCCGAATACACGGCGATCGGCACGTTGGGATACACCTGCTTGACGGCGACCACGCCGGAAACGCCGTTGGTGTCGGGCAGCTTCAGGTCCAGGCAGAAGAGGGTGGGCGCACCGCGCTGCTGGACCGAACTCGCGAGCTTGTCGAGACGCTCGAGCTCGACGATATTCTCGGCCGGCCGCAGGCGACGCAACACCATCACGATGGCGTCGCGCATCAGGGGGTGGTCGTCGATGACATAAATGCTCATGTTTTCTTCCTTAGTGATCGCACCGTCTTCTCTCGTTTTTCCTCGGCGGGTAAGCCGATGGATATGGCCGGGTCAGCTCCCGTTGGTAGGGGCCGTTGCTTCCGCCAGTGCTTCCAGCGCCTCGTTCGCGGCGCGCAATTCTTCGGGGCTCGAGGGCTCGAGCTGATCGGCCATCCCGGCCAGCGCCGCGCCGCGCTGCTGCTGCAGGGCGGCAATGGCGCGGCCGGCCTCTTGCGGCGAGGCAAAGCCGCGGCTCTGCAGCAAGGCTGCGCCCTGCGCATCGAGCAGCTTGAAATAGAACAGGCCATCGCGCTCGCGGTACTGCTTGAAGCTTGGCCTGGCCACCTTGGCCTTGCGCGCGCCGGCCTTGACGCTACCCGCCGCAAGGTTGCGCAGGCCCACCGCATGGCGCAGCTCGGCCATGAAGGGGCGCGCGAGCTTACGGGCCTTTTCGGCGCCGACGAGCAGGATGCGCTCGATCTCCGCCGGGTCGTTCATCAGCGCTTCGTAGCGCGCGCGCAGCGGCGCCACTTCGAGGTCGATGCGCTCGAACAGCATCTGCTTCGCGTCGCCCCAGCCGATGCCTTCGGCAAAGGCCTTGCGCAGCGCCTCGGTTTCGTCGGCGGTGGCAAAGGCCTGGTAGATCTGGAACAGCGCCGAGCCCTCGGTGTCCTTGGGCTCGCCGGGGGCGCGCGAGTCGGTCACGATGCTGGCGATCTGCTTTTGCAGCTGCGCGCGCGGCGCGAACATGGCGATCGTGTTGCCATAGCTCTTGCTCATCTTGCGGCCGTCCAGGCCGGGCAGCGTGGCCACAGCGTCGTCGATCTCGGCTTCGGGCAGTGTGAAGTGCTCGCCGTACTGGTGGTTGAAACGCTGCGCCATGTCGCGCGCCATTTCGATGTGCTGCACCTGGTCACGGCCCACGGGCACCTTGTGCGCGTTGAACATCAGGATGTCGGCGCCCATCAGCACCGGGTACATGAAGAGGCCGGCGGTCACGTCGGCGTCCGGGTCTTCGCCCTTGGCGATGTTCTTGTCGAGCTGCGCCTTGTAGGCGTGCGCGCGGTTGAGCACGCCCTTGCCGGTCACGCAGGTAAG
Source organism: Variovorax sp. OAS795 (assembly GCF_040546685.1). Classification (NCBI taxonomy): domain Bacteria; kingdom Pseudomonadati; phylum Pseudomonadota; class Betaproteobacteria; order Burkholderiales; family Comamonadaceae; genus Variovorax; species Variovorax sp. OAS795. The sequence goes on along the minus strand of NZ_JBEPOH010000001.1, from coordinate 4,682,815 downwards.
AAACCAGGTGAGTTCGGGGATCTCGACGACGTCGGACTGGCGATAGAAGGTGACGCGTTCGGGGTCGAGCCCGCAGGCCAGCCAGCTCGCGGCAATCTCGAGCGTGGAGCGCTGGATCAGCGCCGGCTCCTGCACCTTGATGAGCGCGTGGTAGTCGGCCAGGAAGAAGAAACTCTCCACGCCCGGCGCGACGCTCTGCCGCACCGAATGGCGGATCGAGCCGACGTAGTTGCCGAGGTGCGGGGTGCCCGACGGCGTGATGCCGGTCAGGACGCGCAGGGGAGCGGAGGGGGAGGTAGCCATGGGAGAGTGAACTTAACCTAGCAAGGCCGTGAGCGGAGAGATGAGCAGGTTGATGACCATGTAGCCGACGTCCATCAGTGGGCGCAGCCAGAAAGTGCTGACGACGCCCGCGATCACCAGGCCCATCACGATGAAGAACCCGAAGGGCTCGATGCGTGCGAGGAAGTTCTGCGCCGGGCCGTTGGGGAGCAGCCCCGCGAGCACCCGGCCGCCGTCCAGCGGAGGCAGCGGAAATAGGTTGAAAGCCCACATGACGAGGTTCACCAGCACGCCGCCTTGCGCCATCTTGATGAAAAAGGTTTCATTCACGCCGGCCGCAATGAGTGCGACCAACACCAGCGCCCAAAAAATGGCCTGCACGAAATTCGATGCCGGCCCGGCCAGGGCCACCCAGATCATGTCGCGCTTCGGATGGCGCAGGCGGCCGAAGTTCACCGGCACCGGTTTGGCATACCCGAAGAGAAAGGCTCCAGAGGTGGCAAAGTAGAGCATCAGCGGCATCAGGATGGTCCCGATGGGATCGATGTGCTTCATGGGATTGAGCGTCACGCGGCCCATCACTTCGGCGGTGTTGTCGCCGAAATAACGCGCCACATAGCCGTGCGCCGCTTCATGCACCGTGATCGCGAAGATCACGGGCAGTGCGTAAATAAGTACGGTCTGTATCAGGTTGGAAATATCCACTGTGCAATTGTCTCAGACAGAGTTGAAGGCCCCGGTGCCGCTTGTCAGAGGCCGAGCACCGCCAGCGCGCCGCGGCCTTGCCGCACCACGACCGGATCGTCGCCCGAGCCCATGGGCGTGAGATCGACCACGGTGGTGGGTTGCGACGGGCAGGCGCCCGCGTCGATGACGGCGCCGATCTGTTTCTCGAAGCGCTCGCGGATGGTCTGCGCGTCGTTCAGCGCCTCCGTTTCTCCGGGCGCGATCAGCGTGGTGGCCAGCAGCGGCGCGCCGTGCAGCATCAGCAGTTCGAGCAGCACCTTGTGGTCGGGCACGCGCAGGCCGATGGTCTTGCGCTGCGGATGGCTCACGCGCCGCGGCACCTCCTTGGTGGCTTCGAGCAGGAAGGTGTAGGGCCCCGGTGTCGCGGCCTTCAGCAGCCGGTACTGCTTGTTGTCGACACGCGCGTAGTTGGCCAGTTCGCTCAGGTCGCGGCAGATCAGCGTGAGGTGGTGCTTCTCGTCGACCTGGCGGATGCGCCGCAACTGGTCGACGGCGTCCTTGTCGTCCAGGTGGCAGGCCAGCGCGTAGCTCGAATCGGTGGGCACGGCCACGATCTCGCCGCGCTGCAGCAGCGCCGCGGCCTGCTTCAGCAAGCGTTGCTGGGGGTTCTCGGGATGGACTTCGAAGTACTGGGCCATGAGGAAAAAAACTCCTGATCAGGATTCCGCCGGTTCGATGGGCACGCGGCGCTCGCGCACCGTGAGCCAGGCGCCGGCGGCGCCGCACACGGCGATCATCGCCATGCCGATGAGCGAGAAACGGTCGGGCACATGCGAGAAGACGAGCCAGCCGCCGAGCATGGCAAAGGCGATCTGCGCGTAGAGATACGGCGTGAGCGTGGAGGCCGGCGCGCGCTGGTAGGCGAGGATGAGAATGAAATGCCCCACGGTGCCCATGAACCCCATCAGGCACAGCAAGGCCCACCAATGCCACGACGGCAGCGCGGTCCACACAAAGGGCAGGGTCAGCGAGGCAATCAGCGCGCCGACCCAGCCGGTGTAGAAATGCATGGTCAGCGGGTTCTCGGTTTGCGCCAGCTTGCTGGTGAGCACCTGGAACCATGCATTGGTCAGCACCAGCCCCACAGGCAGCAGCACGGCCCAGCTGAATGCATCGCCGCCCGGCCGCAGGATGACCAGCGTGCCGATGAAGCCTCCGGCCACCAGCGTCCAGCGCAGCGGCGAGACATATTCCTTGAGCGTGGTGGCCGCTAGCAGCGTGATGACCAGCGGCGCAATCAGCACGATCGACGTGAACTCGGCCAGCGGCATGTAGCGCAGGCTCAGGAAGGCCAGCGTGCTCGACACCAGCAGCAGTGCGCCGCGCAGCAGCTGGTAGCGCGGGTGCTGCGTGCGCAGCAGTGCGGTGCCATGCCGCGGCAGCAGCACCGCGGTGGTGGCCACGGCCTGGAAGGCATAGCGGAACCACACGCCCATGAGGATGGGCACGGCGGCGGTCGAAGTCTTAGTGGCGGTGTCGAGCGTGGCAAAGCAGGCGACGGCCACCAGCACCAGGCCGATGCCCGCGAGGATGCGTCCGGACTCCGCGTCGCGCGCTTGGCGCGAAGCGGCGCGGGCGTTCGCGAGTGCCGCTGTGGCTGCGCTGTCGGTGCCGGGCCCGGGGCTCTGGCTCACTGCTGGATTCGGTCGCTGAGCAGTTCCCACACCGGCGTGAGCGCGCCGGGCAACGGTGGCAGCTTGCCGAGATCGCAATGGCTTTCGCCCGGGCTGTGGAAATCGCTGCCGCGCGAGGCGGCGAAATCGAATTCGAGCGCCTTGTCGGCGTACTCGACGTATTCGGCTGTCGTATGGCTGCCGGTGACGACCTCGATCGCCCGTCCGCCATGCGCCTTGAATTCGAGGAACAGCGCGTATTCCTCGTTGGCGGTGAACTTGTAGCGCCCGGGATGCGCAATGACGGCCATGCCCTTGGCGGCCGTGATCCACTTCACCGCATCCTTCAGCGACGCCCAGCGGTGCGGCACGTAGCCGGGCTTGCCTTCTGTCAGGTACTTGCGGAACACCTCGGAGGTGTCGCGGCAGTGCCCCTGCTCGACCAGGAAGCGCGCAAAGTGGGTGCGCGAGATCAGCTCGGGGTTGCCGACGAACTTGAGCGCGCCTTCGTAGGCACCGTGGATGCCGACCCTGGCCAGCCCCTCGGCCATTTCCTGCGCGCGCTTGCCGCGGCCGCCGCGCGTGTCGTACAGGCCCTGGGTCATCGCGGCGTCGTCCGCGTCGAAGCCCAGCCCGACGATGTGCACCGTCTCGTTGGCGAAAGTGACCGAGATCTCGGTGCCGGTGAGATAGCGCAGGCCGTTGGCGCGCGCAGCGGCAGCCGCGCGGTGCTGGCCGCCGACCTCGTCGTGGTCGGTGAGCGCCCAGAGCTCGACGCCGTTGGCTGCCGCGCGCGCGGCCAGTTCTTCGGGCGTCAGCGTGCCGTCGGAGACCACGGAGTGGCAGTGCAGATCGGCGTTGAGAATGGTGGACACATCGTCATTCTATTGGGTCTGGAAATCGATGCGGGCGCATGGATGCTATTGGGGTTGCTATTAAATAAATAGCATTACTGCGCGTGCCGGCGCGGTTCAGCGCTTCTTGCGGAAAGCTGCCCAGGCGGCCGCGGCGGTGAAACTCGCGACGATCGCCACCACGATCCAGAACCCGTGCTTGTGCTCGGCCAGCGGAATGCCGCCCACGTTCATCCCGAACAGGCCCGCGAGGATGTTGATCGGCAGCGCGAGCACGGTCACCACCGTGAGCACGAACAGGCTGCGGTTGTTGTCCTCGTTCACGTTGGCGGCAATTTCTTCCTGCAGCAGCTTGATGCGCTCCTGCAAGGCCTGCATGTCGCGCAGAACCACCGAGAACTCCTCGGTCGAGCCGCGCAATTCCTGCACGTCGGCCTCGGCCATCCACGCCGGTGGCCCCTGAAGCAGGCGGAACAGGGCCGCGGGCTCGGGCGCCAGCAGGCGCTGCAACCGCACCAGCAGCCGGCGCAACACCCCGAGCCGCGCGCGCTTGTGGTCGAGCCGGCCGGCCAGCAGCTCGTCCTCGATGCGGTCGATGCGCGACGTGACGCCGCGCACGATCTTCACCAGCACGTCGGCCTGTGCGCGCAGCAGGTGCTCGAGCAGTTCGGTGCTGGAGCGCGGCGCGTCGCCGGCCTTGACGGCCGTTCGCAGCGCATCGACCGAGCGCAGTGGCTTGGCGCGCGCCGTGACCACCAGCCGCGGGCCCACGCTGATCCAGAGCGTGGAGATGTCCGACGGCTCGAAGCTGAACTCGAAGTGCACGTCGTTGATGACCGCGATCAGCGAATCGTCCGCACGCTCGATGCGCGTGGAGGGCAAGCCCTCGTGCAGCGTTTCGTAGAAGGTGTCGGAGAGCCGCGCGTGGCGCAGCAGCCATCGCTCAGCGTGCGCATGGCTCAGGTTGAAATGCAACCACAAGTAGGCGGGCTCTTGCGATGCGGGCGCGCCGGTGCCCAGCCAGGCCGCAGCCTGGGCCGAATCGATCGCGCGCACGGGCTCCGGCGCGCCGGCGTCGAACAGGTAGCCGCAGATCAGCCCGGCTTCGTCGCCGCCGTAGGAGTTGGCGGCCAGGTCATGGAGTGCCGGCAAGGTGCGAGTGGGTCAGGGAAGACGGGCGAATGGTTGGCCCGATGGTGTTCGCGCCACATGACAACTTCGTGTCCATGCGCCGCGGTCCGTCACGCGACGGTCATGTGCGGCGGGCAGCATGCCTTGTCCACCTCTTCCTACCTGCCCTGCCATGATGCTGACGAGCGCACTTCCCGACCACGAAGACCTGATGCAACGCATCGCACGCGACCTGATCGACAGCTATGACGAAGAGCTCGAGCTCGAGATCGAGGACCGCGGCATCGATGGGCTGGAACCCGCGGCGCACCCGGGCGACAAGGCTGCGCGGCAGGCTTACTTCAAGGAGCTGTTCCGGCTGCAGGGCGAACTCGTGAAGCTGCAGGACTGGGTGCAGCACCACAAGAAGAAGGTGGTCATCCTGTTCGAGGGCCGCGACGCGGCAGGCAAGGGCGGCGTGATCAAGCGCATCACCCAGCGGCTGAACCCCCGCGTGGCGCGCGTGGCCGCACTGCCCGCGCCCAACGACCGCGAACGCACGCAGTGGTACTTCCAGCGCTATGCCGCGCACCTGCCGGCCGCCGGCGAGATGGTTCTGTTCGACCGCAGCTGGTACAACCGCGCCGGCGTGGAGCGCGTGATGGGCTTTTGCACCGACGACGAGTACGAGGAGTTCTTTCGCACCGTGCCGGAGTTCGAGAAGATGCTGGTGCGCTCGGGTATCACGCTGATCAAGTACTGGTTCTCCATCACCGACGACGAGCAGCACATGCGCTTTCTCGGCCGCATCCACGACCCGCTCAAGCAATGGAAGCTCAGCCCGATGGATCTGGAGAGCCGCCGCCGCTGGGAGGAATACACCAAGGCCAAAGAGACCATGCTGGAGCGCACGCACATTCCCGAAGCGCCCTGGTGGGTGGTGCAGGCGGTCGACAAGAAGAAGGCGCGCCTCAACTGCATCAGCCACCTGCTGGCCCAGCTGCCCTACCAGGAGGTGCCGCATCCGCCGGTCGAACTGCCGGCGCGGGAGCGCCATGCCGACTACCTGCGCCAGCCCGTGCCAGCCCACATGATCGTGCCGGAAATCCACTGAGCCCTGCGGCCGTTTGGCCGGCCGGCGCTTTGCCCTCACACTGCGCCCATGGTCCGTCGTTCCACCGCAACCCTTTTCGCCCGCGCCTACGAGCGCAACCTGAAGGCGCTGACCAAGCTCACGCTCAGCAACAGCAAGCGCGTGACGGGCCAGGTCAAGCGCGCCACCGCCAAGCGCCTGAAGCCGCCGCCGGGCCGGGGCGACTGGCTCAGCGGCGTGGCGCTGGGCCCGGGCGGCGCGCGCGGGTATCACCTGTTCCGGCCTGCGGACCTGAAGCTCGCTGCGGGTGAAAAGCTGCCGCTCATGGTCATGCTGCACGGCTGCGGCCAGACGGGGCGCGACTTCGCGGCCAGCACGCGCATGAATGCGCTCGCCGTGCGGCAGCGCTTCCTGGTGCTCTACCTGGAGCAGGACAGGCTCGCGCATCCCCAAGGCTGCTGGAACTGGTACGAACGCCGCTCGGGCAAGGCCGACGCGGAGGCCGGCACGCTGATGGCCGCCGTCGACCAGGCCTGTGTGCTGTACCCGGTGGACCGCGAGCGCATTGGACTGGCGGGCCTTTCGGCGGGCGCCAGCATGGCCGCGTTGCTGGCCACGCGCTATCCGCTGCGCTTCAAGGCCGTCGTCATGCATTCGGGCGTGGCGCCGGGCGCGGCCAAGTCTTCGGCCACCGCCCTGGGCGCCATGCGCGGCCAGCACACGCCCCCCATGCCATCCACCGCCGTCGGCAAGGCCATGGGCGCGGCCGCCGTCTTTGCGACCTTGCCGCCGATGCTGGTGTTGCACGGCACCGCCGACGGGGTGGTGGCGCCCAGCAACGCTGTCAACAGCGCGGCCGTGTGGGCCACGGCCCTGGGTGCGAACCCGGGCAAGCCGCGCACGCTCCAGCGCGGCAAGCGGCACCCCATGCAGGTCACCGAGTTCCGGCGCAAGGGCCGCACGCTGGTCACGCTGTGCGAGATCGCGCGCCTTGGGCACGCGTGGAGCGGCGGCGCCTCGCGCCTGCTGTTCAGCGACCCGGAGGGGCCTGACGCCACGCGCATGGCGTGGGCCTTTGCGGTCGCGCAGTTCAAGCGCGAGGCCGCAAATTCGATCAAGCCCGCGAAAGCCTAGTCCTGCGTGGGCGGCGGCAGTTCAGAGAGCTTCGAGGCCACGCGCACGCATGCGGCGATCAGGTCGCGAACGATGCGCTCATCCACATTCATGTCGCCTTCGTATTCACCGAGGTTTCGTATTTCGTGGCCTTTGGCCAAGACCCTCCACACCTCGGGGCCCAACTCCAGCGTATGAGGCAACACCTGGAAGACGATGAAGCGGTTGCTCGACCGGTAGCCATGCCAGCGCAGCGCTGCGAGGCACATGGCATGCGCTGCGTTGTAGGCGAGATCGAACCGGCCTTCGACGGAGATCTGCATCACCTGGGCATCCGCCAGGCGTGCAAGGCCGGAACGCAACAGGCCCGCGAATTCGCGAGCATCCGGGGGTTCTGCGGCGAGCGGCTTGGCCGGGCCGCAGAGGTTCTCAAGCGGGGAGGTCACGCGCGTCACCGATGACCCAGAGCTTGGGCTGTTCCATGACGCGCTTCACGAACGACTCGCCGTCTTTGTGCTTTCGCATCAGTTCTTTTCTTGTGAACATGGTCGGGTTCACTGTACGGCCAAGGCGTGCCGACACTGCATCGAGGGCAAGAAACAGGTCCGCATACGCAAGTTTTTCACTGATCAGCAGCAAGTCGATGTCGCTGGCAGCCGTGTCTTTGTTCTTGGCTACCGATCCGAACACGAAGGCGGCTTCGATTTGCGCGGCAAGCGGTTCCAAGGCTTCGCGCAGCGGACCTGCAAGGCCGAAGGTCTTGCGGACAATGCTGCTCAACTCGTCGTAGATCGGCGCCGCGGCGTTCGCTTGGTAGTGCTTCTGGTTGCCTACGCGCGATGTGATGAGCAAGCCGCTGGCGGTCAGCTGCTTGAGTTCGCGCTGCACCGCGCCGGAGCCTGCGCCCGTGAGCCTGATCAATTCGGTGGCAAAGAAACTGCGGTCCGGCTGCCCGAAAAGATAGCCAAGCACACGTTGCTGGGTGGACGTGAAAAGGGCGTCCGCCAAGCTAGTGCCTTTCTGGATCTGCGCGGCGGACGACAAGGACTTACCCATTCTGGGCATTTTAAAGCCCAAAATGGGCTTTATGACCTCGAGTGACTTCACGCTAACGCATGAACGAGCCGGAGTGCGGATCCGTCGCCTGAGTACCTCCGTGTACGCCACCCGGCGTATTTCTGGCAAGCGGGCGAATCCGCAGACTCTCTCCATCGTCCGGCAGGCCCGGCGACAAAGGTTTCAACCACCCTGGAGCAGGAGTCCACATGCAACGTCGTTTCACACTCAAGGCGCTCACCGCCGCCGTCGCCCTGGCCAGCATCTCCGCTGCGCCGGCCTTTGCCGCCGACACCATCAAGGTCGGCGTGCTGCATTCGCTGTCGGGCACGATGGCCATCTCGGAAACCGTGTTGAAAGACACCGTGCTGATGGCCATCGAGGACATCAACAAGAAGGGCGGCGTGTTGGGCAAGCAGCTGGAGCCCGTGGTGGTCGACCCGGCTTCCAACTGGCCGCTGTTCGCCGAGAAGACCAAGCAGCTGCTCGGCCAGGACAAGGTGTCGGTGATCTTCGGCTGCTGGACCTCGGTCTCGCGCAAGTCGGTGCTGCCGGTGGTCGAGGAAATGAACGGCCTCTTGTTCTACCCCGTGCAGTACGAAGGTGAAGAGCTGTCCAAGAACGTGTTCTACACCGGTGCGGCCCCCAACCAGCAAGCCATTCCGGCCGTCGACTACCTGATGAGCAAGGAAGGCGGCGGCGCCAAGCGCTGGGTGCTGCTGGGCACCGACTACGTGTACCCCCGCACCACCAACAAGATCCTGCGCGCCTACCTCAAGAGCAAGGGCGTGAAGGACACCGACATCGACGAGAAGTACACCCCCTTCGGCCACAGCGACTACCAGACCATCGTCGCCGACATCAAGAAGTTCTCGGCCGGCGGCAAGACGGCCGTGGTGTCGACCATCAACGGCGACTCCAACGTGCCGTTCTACAAGGAACTCGGCAACGCCGGCCTCAAGGCCAAGGACGTGCCCGTGGTGGCCTTCTCGGTGGGTGAAGAAGAACTGCGCGGCGTGGACACCAAGCCGCTGGTCGGCCACCTGGCCGCATGGAACTACTTCATGTCGATCAAGAACCCGACCAATACGGCGTTCATCAAGCAGTGGAGCGACTACGCCAAGGCCAAGAACATCGCCGGCCACAAGGACAAGCCGCTCACCAACGACCCGATGGAAGCCACCTGGATCGGCATCCACATGTGGAAGCAGGCCGTGGAGAAGGCCAAGAGCACCGACACCGACAAGGTGATCGCCGCCATGGCCGGCCAGACCTTCACGGCGCCCTCGGGCATCGTGTCGAAGATGGACGAGAAGAACCATCACCTGCACAAGAGCGTGTTCATCGGCGAGATCAAGGCCGACGGCCAGTTCAGCGTGGTGTGGAAGACGCCGGGCCCGGTCAAGGCCAAGCCATGGAGCCCGTACATCGAAGGCAACGACAAGAAGCCTGACCAGCCGGCTGGCAAGTCGATGTAATTTCATCGGAAAGCCCTTTGCCTTGCTCCCTCTCCCCTTGGGGAGAGGGCAGGGGTGAGGGCAGCGGCGGTCATCGGGCCGCCGCGTCTTATGGAAGGCCCCCGGCCCTCACCCCAACCCTCTCCCCGGGGGGAGAGGGGGCAACACGAAATTGAACATGCTTCGACGACCCCTTCACTGTGCACTCGCCGCCATGCTCTTCATGGCAACGGCCGTCCACGCGCTGACCGCCGACGAAGCCAGGGCCATCGCCTCGGGCGAATCCGAATCGCGCATCACCGCGCTCAACAAGGCCGTGCTCACGGCCGACGATAAGACAGCGGCCTTCATCCAGGCCATGTCCGACGACACGGTCAAGTACACCGAAGACAAGGTCTTCGTGATGAAGGACGACAAAGGCTACGACCCCGTGACCGGCGCCGAAGTGAAGGTGCCCGACACGGCCGAGGACGTGGTCAACAACAACCTGATGCGCGGCGCGCTCGATGCCGCGCAGGCCGCGCTCAAGCTCACGAGCAAGGACGACGCGGTTCGCGCCGAAGCCGCGCAGGCGCTCTTCAAGGAGCCCGACGAATCGCGCATCCCGATGGTCGAGAAGGCGCTGGCCGCAGAGACCAACCCCGCCATCAAGGCGCAGCTCCAGCTGGTGCGCGCCGCCGGCATGCTGACCAGTGCCGACAAGGCCAAGCGCCTGGCCGCGGCCAAGGAACTCGGTGCCAACAGCAGCCCCGACACCAAGCTGCTGCTCAACCAGCGGCTCGCCGACGAGACCGAGGCCGACGTCAAGGCCGCCATCGTCGCCTCGATCGCCAGCATCGACGGCTCGCTGGTGTGGGGCGACCGCATCAACGCCGTGTTCAGCGGCATCAGCCTGGGCTCGGTGCTGCTGCTCGCGGCGCTCGGGCTGGCCATCACCTACGGGCTGATGGGTGTCATCAACATGGCGCACGGCGAGCTGATGATGATCGGTGCCTATGCCACCTACGTGATGCAGGGCATCTTCCAGCGCTACATGCCCGAGGCGGCTTTCGGCTGGTACCTGGTGGCCGCCATTCCGGTGGCGTTCCTTGCATCGGCGCTCGTGGGGGCGGTGCTCGAACGCGGCGTGATCCGCTTCCTCTACGGCCGGCCGCTGGAGACGCTGCTTGCCACCTGGGGCATCAGCCTGATGCTGCAGCAGCTCGTGCGCTCGCTGTTCGGCGCGCAGAACGTCGGCGTCGAAAACCCGGGCTGGATGAGCGGCGGCTTCACCATGCTGAGCAACGTCACGCTGCCGTGGAACCGCATCTGCATCATCGTCTTCGCGGTGCTGGTGCTGCTTGCGATGGGCTGGCTCATCGGCCGCACGCGGCTGGGCTTGTTCGTGCGCGGCGTGACGCAGAACCGCCCGATCGCCTCGTGCATGGGCGTGAACACCGCGCGAATCGATACCTACGCCTTCGCGCTCGGCTCCGGCATTGCCGGCCTCGCGGGCTGCGCGCTGAGCCAGATCGGCAACGTCGGGCCCGACCTCGGCCAGAGCTACATTGTCGACAGCTTCATGGTGGTCGTGATGGGTGGCGTGGGCCAGCTCGCGGGCACGGTGTACGCGGCCATGGGCCTGGGCATTCTCAACAAGTTCATCGAAGGCTGGGCGGGTGCGGTGCTCGCCAAGATCGCGGTGCTGGTCTTCATCATCATCTTCATCCAGAAGCGTCCGCAAGGCATCTTCGCGATGAAGGGCCGGAGTGCAGAGGCATGAGCAAGGTCGTATTGCCAACCAAGGGGCCGCTTCTGAGCGGCAAGGGCTGGACAGCCTTCTTCGTCGCGCTGATCGTGGTGTGCGCGGTGGCACCGGTGCTCAACATGGTGGTGCCTGCCGGCAGCCCGCTGCACATGAGCGACTACGCCGTGGCGCTGGTCGGCAAGATCATGTGCTACGCCATCTGCGCGCTGGCCATGGACCTGATCTGGGGCTACACCGGGATTCTCTCGCTGGGCCACGGGCTCTTCTTTGCGCTGGGCGGCTACATGATGGGCATGTACCTCATGCGGCAGATCGGCCGCGACGGCAACTACAAGAGCGACCTGCCGGACTTCATGGTGTTTCTCGACTGGAAGACGCTGCCCTGGCACTGGACCTTCAGCGACAGCTTCATCGCCACGCTGGTCCTCATCGTCGCGGTGCCGGGGCTCATTGCCTTCGTCTTCGGCTTCTTCGCGTTCCGCTCGCGCATCAAGGGCGTGTATTTCTCGATCATCACGCAGGCCATGACCTTCGCGGCGATGCTGCTGTTCTTCCGCAACGAGACGGGCTTCGGCGGCAACAACGGCTTCACCGACTTCAAGCGCATCCTGGGCATTCCAGTTGCCACGCAGGAGATGCGCATGACGCTCTTCGCGCTCACCGGCCTCACGCTGCTCGGCTTCTTCCTGTTTGCCCGCTGGCTCATCGGCAGCAAGTTCGGCCGCGTGCTGCAGGCCATCCGCGATGCGGAAACGCGCGTGATGTTCTCGGGCTACAACCCGCTGCCCTACAAGCTCACGATCTGGGTCATTTCGGCCATCATGTGCGGCGTGGCGGGTGCGCTGTACGTGCCGCAGGTCGGCATCATCAACCCCGGCGAGATGAGCGCGGCCAACTCCATCGAGATCGCGATCTGGGCCGCGGTCGGCGGGCGCGCGACGCTCATCGGGCCGATCATCGGCGCCTTCATCGTCAACGGTGCGAAGAGCTGGCTCACGGTGGCCTACCCGGAATACTGGCTGTACTTCCTCGGCGCCTTGTTCATCGCCGTCACGCTGTTCCTGCCGAACGGCATCGTGGGCCTGGTACGCAAGTGGCTGTCCCGCGAGAGGAAGCTGCCGAGCGCCGGCCGCGAAGAAGCGCAGCGCGCCGTCGCCGCCGCGCAAGGCATGGAGCCGGAGGTGCTGCACGTGCCGCTGGTCGCGCCCGAAGCGAAGGGAGCGCGCGCATGACGCCCGACCTGATGGAAGCCGGCGCGGAGCGCGCCGCACGCGCGAAGGGCCTGCACCCGATGAGCGGCAGCACCGAGTCGGGTGGCCGCTCGGCCGGCTTCGGCCGCATCGCAACGCCGGGCGAAGTGGACGTGACGCACGGCCGCATCCTGTACCTGGAAGACGTGAGCGTCAGCTTCGACGGCTTCAAGGCCATCAACAAGCTCTCGCTCGACATTGCGCCGGGCGAACTGCGCTGCATCATCGGCCCGAACGGTGCGGGCAAGACGACGATGATGGACATCATCACCGGCAAGACGCGGCCCGACGAGGGCACGGTGTTCTTCGGCAGCACCATCGACCTGCTGCGCCACCGCGAGGCCGACATCGCGCAACTGGGCATCGGCCGCAAGTTCCAGAAGCCGACGGTGTTCGAGCACCTCACCGTGTTCGAGAACCTCGAGCTCGCGCTCAAGACCAACAAGGGCGTTCGCGCGTCGATGCTGTTCCGGCTCGACTCGGCGCAGAGCGACCGGCTGGCCGAGGTGCTCCACACCATCCACCTGTCCGACAGCGTGTCGCGCCTGGCCGGCAACCTGAGCCACGGACAGAAGCAGTGGCTGGAGATCGGCATGCTGCTGATGCAGGACCCGAAGCTGCTGCTGCTCGACGAGCCCGTGGCCGGCATGACCGACGAGGAAACGGCCCGCACGGCAGAGCTGTTTCTCACGCTCAAGGGCAAGCATTCGCTGATGGTGGTGGAGCACGACATGAGCTTCATCCGCACCATCTCCGAGATCGTGACCGTGCTGTGCGACGGATCCGTGCTGGCGCAAGGCACGCTGGACGAAGTGCAGGCCGACGAGCGCGTGATCGAGGTTTACCTGGGCCGCTGAGGAACCGATGCCATGCTGACAGTCAAGAACATCCACCAGTACTACGGCGGCTCCCACATCCTGCGCAACGTGAGCTTCGAGGCCACGCTGGGCAAGGTCACGGTGCTGCTCGGCCGCAACGGCGTCGGCAAGACCACGCTGCTGAAATCCCTGATGGGCCTGGTTCCCATCAAGAGCGGGAGCATCGAGCTGCAGGGCAAGCCGATCCACAAGGCGACGCCGTATGAACGGGCAAGGGCGGGCATCGGCTTCGTGCCCCAGGGCCGCGAGATCTTCGCCCGCCTCACCGTCGAGGAAAACCTGCGCATGGGGCTGGCCTACAAGAGCGGCAGCACGCCCGTGCCGGCCGAGCTGTTCGAGTTGTTCCCGGTGCTCAGGCAGATGATCAACCGCCGCGGCGGCGATCTCTCGGGCGGGCAGCAGCAGCAGCTGGCCATCGCGCGTGCGCTGGCACCCAGGCCCAAGCTGCTGATCCTGGACGAGCCGACCGAAGGCATCCAGCCCAGCATCATCAAGGACATCGGCCGCGTGATCCGCATGCTGGCCGACCGCGGCGACATGGCCATCGTGCTGTGCGAGCAGTACTACGACTTTGCGCAGGAACTGGCCGACGATTACCTCGTGATGGAGCGCGGCGAAGTGATTGCGCGTGGCCTCGGCAAGGACATGGAAGCGCAGGGCGTGCGCCAGCTCGTGGCCATCTGATCGGGTCCGGGCCGCATAGCGGTACCGGCCGCACATCGACAGCGTATCGGCAGGGATTCAGGGTTTACCCTAAAATTCGGCTTCTGCCCGCGTCGCCGGGCACCCTCCCAGGAGCCCGGCCTTGAACGCCTCCCCACCCGCGCTGGACAGCGCGGACACCGACCTTTCCGCTTCGTCTTCCGCCTCGCGCGCCAACTTCATGCGTGCCGTGCTGGCCCTCGGGGTCGGCGGCTTTGCCATCGGCACCGGCGAGTTCGTGATCATGGGCCTGCTGCCCGAGGTGGCACGCGACATCGGCGTCACCATTCCGCAGGCCGGCCACGTCATCAGCGCCTATGCGCTCGGCGTGGTGATCGGCGCCCCGGTGCTCGCGGTGCTGGCCGCGGGCTGGCGCCGCCGCGCGCTGCTGATCGCGCTCATGGCCGTGTTTGCCGCCGGCAACTTCGCCAGCGCCATGGCGCCGGGCTACATGTCGCTCAACCTGCTGCGCTTTGCGACCGGGCTGCCGCACGGCACCTACTTCGGCGTTGCCGCGCTGGTGGCCGCCACGCTCGCGCCGCCGGGGCGCCGCGCGCGGGCGGTGGGCCTCGTGATGCTGGGGCTCACGGGCGCCACGCTGGTCGGCGTGCCGATCGCCGCGTGGCTCGGGCAGCTTTTCGGCTGGCGCGCGGCCTTCGTGTTCGTGGGCGTGATCGCGCTGATCGCCATGGCGCTGCTGCGCCGCGACATCCCCGACCTTGCCGCGCCCGCGGGCGCGAGCCCCTGGCGCGAGCTTGGCGCGCTGAAGCGCAAGCAGGTGTGGTTCACGCTCGGCATCGGCGCCATCGGCTTCGGCGGCATGTTCTCGGTGTTCAGCTACATCAAGCCCACGCTGATCGAAGTGGCCGGCCTGCCGCTGGGCGGCGTGCCTTTCGTGCTCGCGCTGTTCGGCCTGGGCATGGTCACCGGCAACATCGTCGGGTCGCGGCTGGCCGACAGGTCGCTGATGCGCACCATCGGCGGCCTGCTCGTGTATGCGGCGCTGGTGCTCGCGGCATTCACCTTCGCGGCGCACAACGTCTTCACGGCGGCGTTCAACGTGTTCCTCATCGGCACCACCGTCGCCATCGGGCCGGCCCTGCAGATCCGCCTGATGGACGTGGCCGGCGACGCGCAGACGCTTGCCGCCGCGCTCAACCACTCGGCCTTCAACATGGCCAATGCGCTTGGCGCGTGGCTTGGCGGCGTGGCCATTGCAGCGGGCCTCGGCTGGACATCGACCGGCTGGGTCGGCGCCTTGCTGGCGCTCGCGGGCGTGGGCATCTTCGGCTGGGCCGTGATGAGTGCACGCGCGAGCGTGCAGCCCGGCGGCGCCCAGCGCGCGACGGGCATTTTGTAAAGCGCAAAGGCCGCCGGAAAGCCTCGCGTCATGGGCGCGAAGTGATTGCACAATGGCGCCCACCATGCCCATGCACCTGCTCGCCACCGTCCGACCCATGCGGGCGCGTCCCGTGCGCAGAAGCGAATGAACGCGGCCCGGCCTGTCTCGCAAAAGCGCCGACTGCTGATCGGCGGGATGGCCGCCGCATCGCTCGGCCACCCGTTCCTGCGGCTGAACGCGCAGCCACAAAGCGCGCGCGAACTCTTCACGCTCGGCGTGGCATCGGGCAGCCCGCGGCCTGACGGCGTGGTGCTGTGGACCCGCCTCGCACCCGATCCGCTGCAGGGCGGCGGCATGGGCGAGGCGCCGGTCGAGGTGCGCTGGGAAGTGGCGCACGACGAGAACTTTGCGCGCATCGCCGCGAAGGGCAGTGCCACGGCCGATGCGTCGCTCGCGCATTCGGTGCATGCCGAAGTGCAAGGCCTCGCGCCGGGTCGACCCTACTGGTATCGCTTCACGGCCGAAGGCGTGCGAAGCCCGGCCGGCCGCACCCGTACCGCACCGGCCGAAACCGACGCCTCACCGCAGCCGCTGCGCTTTGCCTTCGCGTCGTGCCAGCAGTACGAGCAGGGCTACTACGCGGCCTACCGCGACATGGCCGAGCAGCCATTCGACTTCGTCGTGCACCTGGGCGACTACATCTACGAAAGCTCGTGGGGATCGCGCCACGTGCGCCGCCACCAGGGCGGCATTCCCACGCAGCTCGCGGAGTTTCGCGATCGCCATGCGCTCTACAAGACGGACCCGCAGCTGCAGGCCGCGCACGCCGCGTTCCCCTGGCTCGTGACCTGGGACGACCACGAGGTGGCCAACGACTACACCGACGACGTGTCGCCGCGCACCGCCGATCCCGCGCAGTTTCTGGCCGTTCGCGCCGCGGCCTACCAGGCGTGGTACGAGCACATGCCCGTGCCTGCCAGCATGCGGCCGACCGGCGCCGCGGCCACCATCTACGGCCGCCACCGTTTCGGCCGCATGCTCGACGTGTTGCTGCTCGATGGGCGGCAGTACCGCTCGCACCACGCTTGCCTGGCAGGCCGCAGCGCCTCGCCGCTGGCCGACTGCGCCGACCGGCTTGCGCCCGAGCGCAGCTTCCTCGGAAAGAAGCAGGAGGCCTGGCTGGCGAACGAACTGGCCGCGCCGCCCGCGCGCTGGACCGTCATTGCGCAGCCCACGCTGATGGCCGAGGCCGACCGCAAGCGCGGCCCCGCGCATGGGTATTGGATGGACGGCTGGGACGGCTACGCCGCGTCCCGCGCGCGGCTGCTCGACAGCGTGGCCGCCATCAAGGCGCGCGGTGGCGATGCACTGGTCATCAGCGGCGACGTGCATGCCTTCTGGGCCGCCGACCTGCGCCGCGAGCCGCAGGGCCCGGCGGTGGCGACCGAATTCGTCGGCGGCGCCATCACCTCCGAAGGGCCCAGCGCCGCCAACGTGGCCCATATGCTCGCGAAGAACGAACACCTTCGCTACGGCCGCGGCGACAAGCGCGGCTATGCGCACATGGCACTCGACGCGCACGGCTGCACGGTCGAGTTCCGCGCCGTGGAAGACGAAAAATCCGCGGACAGCGCGGTGAGCACGATGGCCCGCTTCGCGGTGGAGCGCGGCGCGCCCGGCGTGCACCTCGAAGCGACCTGAATCCCGGGCCGCCAGCAGGTTTGCGCGGCCGTGTCTATGATGGCCGCCGCCCTTTCTCTCCGTCATCTCCCTCGATCGAGACCACCATGAGCATCCCCACCACCCGCCTCGGCCGCACGGGCCTCACCGTGTCGCGGCTTGCGCTCGGCACCATGACATTCGGCCTGCAGACCGACGAGGCGGTGTCGCACCGCATCCTGGACAAGGCCGCCGAAGGCGGCATCAACTTTCTCGACACGGCCGACGTGTACCCGCTCGGCGGCACTGTCGAAACCACCGGCCGCACCGAGGAAATCATCGGCCGCTGGTTGCAAAAGCAGGGCCCCACGGGCCGTCGCCGCTTCGTGGTGGCGACCAAGGCGGTCGGCAAAGGTCGGCCCCAACAGCTGGGACCAGGGTGCCTCGCGCAAGCACCTGCTCGATGCCATCGACGCCTCGCTCCAGCGTTTGCAGACCGATCATGTCGACCTGTACCAGCTGCACAGCGACGACCGCGAGACGCCGCTCGAAGAGAGCCTGGAGGCGCTCGACGTCATCGTCAGGTCGGGCCGCGCGCGCTACATCGGCGTGTCCAACTTCCTGGCCTACCGGCTGGCGCGCGCGCTCGGCAGGGCCGAGCTCCACAAGCTCACGCGCTATGTGTCGGTGCAGCCGCGCTACAGCCTGCTGTTCCGCGAGATCGAGCGCGAGCTGCTGCCGCTGGCGGGCGAAGAGGGCCTGGGCGTGATTCCCTACAACCCGTTGGCCGGCGGCCTGCTCACCGGCAAGTACAAGCCCGGCGCCAAGCCCGAGGAAAACACGCGCTTCACGCTCGGCACCGCCGGCGGCATGTACCAGGACCGCTACTGGAACGAGCGCAGCTTCAACACCGTGACGCAACTGCACCAGCTGGCCGACGAAGCCGGCGTGCCGCTCGCGACGCTGGCCGTGGCATGGGTGATGGCGAACCCGCTGATCACCGCGCCGCTGCTGGGCGCGAGCCGGCCCGAGCAACTCGATGCCACGATCGCGGCGGCCGACTACAAGCTGGACCCCGCGCTGAAGCAGAAGCTCGACGAGCTTACGGCCGACTACCGCAAGGGCGACGCGCCACGCTAGGCCTGTCGAGTGAAACCCAATCCCGCGCTGCTGCCATGGCACAGCTGATGTCGCTGCTGGTGCAGAACGCGATCGCGATCGTCTTCGCGGCGAGCTTTGCCGCGCGGCTCGGATTGCCGGTGCCCGCGGCCGCGGTGCTGGTGGTGTCCGGGGCGCTGCTGGCGGCGGGCAGCGTGTCGGTGGCGGGCGTGGTGATGGCGGCGGTGCTGGCCAACCTGCTGGGCGACGGCGCCTGGTTCTATGCCGGGCGCCGCTTCGGCTACCGCTTCATGCGCCTCCTGTGCCGCATCTCGCTGTCGCCCGACTCCTGCGTGCGGCGCGGCGAATCGCTCATCGGCCGCTGGGGCGGGCTCTCGCTGGTGGCCGCCAAGTTCGTGCCGGGCGTGTCGGTGGTTGCGCCCCCGATGGCCGGCGCACTGGGCATGCCGGTGTGGCGCTTCATCGTCTTCGACATTGGCGCGGCACTGGTCTGGACCGGGGTTTTCCTCGGGCTGGGCTGGGTGTTTCGCGACCAGATCCAAGAGGTGCTGGCCATGCTGGCCCAGGCCGGCGGCATTGCCACCCTGGCGCTGGCGGTGGTACTGGCCGTGATGCTGGCGGTGCGCTTCTGGCGTCGGCGTGCGTTCATGCGGCTCACCGGCATGCCGCGCATCACCGTGGACGAACTGCACGAGCTGCTCGCGGGCGAGACGCCGCCGCTGGTGATCGACGTGCGTGGCGAGGCCGGCGTGCAGGTCGATCCGCGCCGCATTCCCGGTGCGTTGCCCTACACGCTCAAGGCGCTGCAGCAGCGCCATGCGGAACTGCCGCTCGTCGGCGGGCGCGACGTGGTCCTCTATTGCAACTGCCCCAACGAGGTGTCCGCGGCCCAGGCGGCACGCGTGCTGCTGGCCCGTGGTGCGCGGCGGGCCCTGCCGCTGACAGGCGGGCTCGACGCCTGGGTCGCGTCGGGCCGGCCCACCAGCGTGCATTGAGTGAACGCCCGTCAGGCGGCGGTTCGCGGCCGCACCCGGTGGTAGTCTTGCCCCCCGATGAACCTCCGCACCAAGATCGTCGCGCTGGCTGTGGCACCGCTGCTGGTGGCGCTGGTGCTGGTGGCCCTGGCGGTGCGCCACCAGGAACATGACCTCGCCCGGCGCGAGCGCGCCCTCATCGAGAAAAGCTACATGGACCAGCGGCGCAGCGAACTGCGCAGCTATGTCGACCTGGCCGTGAGTACCGTGCGGCCGCTCTACGACGCCGGCCAGGACGACGAAGAGACCCGCACCGAAGCCCTGCGCCGCCTCGCCGCGCTCGACTACGGCGACGACGGCTACTTCTTCGTCTACGACATGCAGGGCCGGTCGCTCATGCATTCACGCCAGCCCGACCTCGTCGGCAAGAACCTCTGGGACCTGCGCGACGCGCACGGCCGCTTCACCATCCAGGACCTGATTGCGGGCGCACGCGCGGGCGGCGGCTACGTCGAGTACGAGTGGCGCAAACCGTCCAGCGAGCAGATGGCGCCCAAGCTCGGCTACGTCACGGCGCTGCCGCGCTGGAACTGGATGGTCGGCACCGGGCTGTACCTGGACGACATCGAAACGACCATGAAGGCGCTCGACCGCCAGATGAGCGCTAACGTCACCACCACGCTGCTCTGGATCGCCGGCATTGCGGCGCTGTGCCTGGCGGTGGTGAGCGCCACCGGGCTGCTGCTCAACCTCAGCGAACACCGCGTGGCCGAAGCCAAGCTGCGGCTGCTCGCGCGGCGCGTGGTGCAGTCGCAGGAAGAAGAGCGCGGCCACCTTGCGCGCGAACTGCACGACGGCACCAGCCAGACCCTGGTGTCCGCCAAGCTTCTGATCGAATCCGCCGTGGAAGCGCTGCTCCGCGACAGCAAGGCCGCGCCGCCCGCACTTGCGAAGGCGCTGCAAAGGCTCAACGATTCGCTGCTCGAAGTGCGCCGCATCTCGCACCGCCTGCGGCCCGCGTTGCTCGACACGCTCGGCCTGCCCGCTGCGCTCCAGCGCCTGGGCGACGAGTTTGCCGAAGAGGGCAGCATCGATGCATCCATCATGATCGAAGGCGAGGCCTACGAGCTCTCGCAGGAAGCCAAGACCGCGCTCTTCCGCGTCACGCAAGAGGCGCTCACCAATGTGCGCAAGCATGCCAAGGCGCACCGCGTGCACATCGACCTGGGCTTCTCCGACGTCGAAGGCGTGCGCCTCAAGATCGGCGACGACGGCATCGGCTTCGACGTCGACGCCATGCAACTCGATCCGCGGCGCGGCATCGGCCTGCGCAACATGCGCGAGCGCATGGAGTCCATCGGCGGGCGCCTTCGCGTGACCTCCGGCGAAGGCGGAACCACCATCGTCGCCGAAGTGCCGACCCACAGCGCAAAGCCGGAGTAGGCCGCAGTCAGACCATGGCAAACCAACACGCCCCGCCCATCCGCCTGTTCCTGGTCGACGACCATCCACTGGTGCGCGACGGCCTGCGCGCACGGCTGGGTGCCATGCCCAATCTCGAGATCGTCGGCGAAGCCGGCAGCGCGGCCGAGGCGCTGGCGCTGGTCGATTCGCTCCAGCCCGACCTGCTGCTGATGGACGTGGGCATGAAAGACATGAACGGCATCGACCTGGCCGCGCTGGTGTTGCAACGCCAGCCCGCGCCGCACGTGGTGATGCTCAGCATGTATGACAACCCCGAGTACGTGCAGAAGGCGCTGCAGGTCGGCGCGCGCGGCTATGTGCTGAAAGACGCGCCAGCGGCCGAGATCGTCGCAGCCATCGAGGCCGTGTCAGGCGGCGGGACTTTCCTGAGCCCGGCCGTGTCGAAGAAGCTGTTCCGCAACCAGGCGCCCAGGCCGCTGCTCACGCCGCGCGAGAGCGAGATTCTCAGCGCACTAGGCCGGGGCGAATCGAGCAAGCAAATTGCGCGCGACCTGGGCCTGAGCGTGCGCACCGTGGAGGCGCACCGGCAGAGCATCAAGCGGCGGCTGGGCATCGAGGGGCAGGCCGAACTCATCAAGTATGCGGTGGAGCATGCGAGGGAGTTTGGGCGGGAGTGAACTGTTGCCCGCCGCGTGTTGGCGAAACGCTCCGGGTCAGGATTTCGCACCATCGGCACATTTTCTTCCCCCTTATGTAAGCACGCGGTTTTCGTGTGCCTGGCTCATGGTCTTCTCGCTGCACCGACGCATCGTCGGATACCCTCCTGCTTACCCCTGCCGGCCCCGCTCCGAACCTGCATCCAAATGCCCAATCTCCCCCACAGTCCCGCCGCCGACCGCAACAAGCAGCCCATCCTCGATGCCCTGAAACGCATCCTCGGCGATTGCGGCATGGCGCTGGAGATCGCTTCCGGTACAGGCCAGCACGCGGCGTGGTTCGCGGCATGCATGCCTCGATGGACCTGGCAGCCCACCGACGCCGATGCGCGCATGCTTCCCGCGCTCGCTGACCGGGTCGCGGAAGCCGCGTTGCCCAATCTGCGCCCGCCGCTGCTGCTCGATGTGATGGCGTCGCGCTGGCCATTGCGGGGCGATGAACAGGATGAGCGGTTCGATGCGATCTACTGCGCCAACATGCTGCACATTGCGCCTTGGGCCACATGCGCCGCGCTGATGCAAGGCGCCGCGCGGCATCTGCTTGCCGGCGGGCTGCTGATCACGTACGGGCCTTACTTCGAAGATGGAGTGCCGACCGCGCCGAGCAATCTGGCGTTCGACGAAGACCTGCGTGCCCGCAATCCCGATTGGGGCATACGCCGCCTGGAAGACGTGGTGGCAGTGGCCCATCGCTCAGGCCTCGCATTGCGGGAGCGGCATCCCATGCCCGCGAACAACCTTCTCCTGGTCTTTGGCCTTTGAGGCGACAAGGGTGGTCAGGGGCATTTGGCACGAAAGCCATCGACCACTTGTCCGAACAAGCGCGCCGAGGCTTCCCTGTCGGGCCGGCAGATCAGCAGCAGGCCGATCAGCTTGCGGCTGGAGACATAGCCGAAGTAGAGGAAGAGGCGTTCGGCGTTGACTTCAACGGCATAGGTCATCTCCGTTCCCTTGCCGTTCGGGTGCGGCCTCACCATCCACCGAAGCACTTCCACGCCGCCGGGGCACTGCTGCCTGTACGCCGCGATCTGCCCGTTCATGTTCGTCTCGGCCACTTTGGAGCCCTGGTCTTCCGCGATCGAGAAGAGGCCCAGCTTGACGACGATCGTTGCACCTTCCTCCTCCGACCGGAAGGTGAAGGTTCCGGCTTCCGCGCTTGGCACCGCCTTCCAATGGCCGTCGAGGTCGAGGGAGAACTCGTCGTAGGAATGCCGCGCAATGCCGCCGGAATGGATTGCGCCAGGGAGCAAGGCAGCCGGCGCTGAGAACGCGTAGTTGAGCTTCGACGCGGACTGCTCCTTGACGCATGGGTACGTACCCGGCTCCTCGACATGCGTTGCCATCGGCATCTCCTCCTGAAAGTTATTTGCGTGAGGAGTATCTCGCGGGGGTGACATTTTCCTAGTCGGGAGATCGCGGGTCGACGTGACTTTTGGCACGGAATAGCATGAACTCCTAGACTCTTCCTCCAGCAGCGCTTCGATGCCCGGCAACAGATAGTCCACCGCAAAGATACCCATGACCAATCCCTCCACCCCCTCCCGCGTCGCCGTCGTCACCGGCGGCGCGCGCGGCATCGGCCTGGCGATCGGCCGCTGGTTCCTCGCGCATGGCTACAACGTCGCGCTGCTCGACATCGATGGCGTCACGCTCGACCAGGCGGTGGCCGGCCTGGCCGAGCCAGAGCGGGTGCTTGGCTTGCATTGCGATGTCTCGGACCCTGCGCAGGTCGGCCGTGCGGCGGAGGCGGTCGTCGTGCGCTTCGGGCATGTCGATGCGCTGGTCAACAACGCGGGGATTGCGGTGTTCAAGCCGGTGCTCCAGACCTCGTTCGAAGAATGGCGCGCGGTGCTCGCAACCAACCTTGACGGCGCGTTCCTGTGCACGCAGGCGTTCGGCGCGTTGATGGTGGCGCGCGGGCGCGGGGCGGTGGTCAATGTCGCGTCGATCTCGGGCCTGCGCGCGAGCACGCTGCGCGTGGCGTACGGCACGAGCAAGGCGGCGCTGATCCACCTGACGAAGCAGCATGCGGTGGAGCTGGGCAATGCGGGCGTGCGGGTGAACGTGATCGCGCCGGGCCCGGTGGAAACCGAGATGGCCAAGCTGGTCCACACGGTGGCGATCCGCTCCGACTACTACGACACCATTCCGCTGGGCCGCTACGGCACGCCGGAAGAGATGGCCCACACGGTCGGCTTTCTGTGCAGCGACGCGGCGAGCTACATCAATGGCCAGGTGATCGCCGTGGATGGCGGCTTCGACGCCGCAGGAGTCGGCCTGCCGACCTTGCGCAAGGGACCCGCTGCGGCCTGACCGGCAGATCAGCGCACGCGCGGAACCGCGGACGTCAGCAGCGCAAGTGCTTGGTTCAGCGTGGAGGCCGCGAAGCGTTCTCCCTTCGAGTACCCGATGCGCACCACGATGAGATCGTGCGACGGCACCACGACCACGAACTGGCCTCCGGCGCCAAGCATGTAGTAGGCCGACGTCGGCACCGACAGCGCGCCCGTTCCGTTGAGCCAGAAGAAGCCGCCATAGATCGGGCGCTTGTCCGCGGCCCATGCCGGTGCCACGCTGCTCACGAAGTTGACGAAGCCTTCGGGCAGGAGGCGCTCGCCGTTCCACACGCCGTCCTGCAGATAGAGATTGCCAAGGCGGGCCCAGTCGCGCGCGGACATGAAGTCGTAGCCCTGGGTCAGAAAGTTGCCGTAGGGATCGGTCTCGATCACCATCGAGCGGATGCCGATCTTGTCGAAGAGCGCGCGCTGGGGAAACGAGAGGTACTCCTCGCCGCGCTTTTCCACCGCGAGGCGGACCAGGTAGTTGGCAAGCACCGGATCGGTATTGCGGTAGCGGCCCACCGCGCCGGGCGGCCACTGCTGCGGCCGCGTGGCCGCATAGTTGAAGGCGTTGATGCGGCCGGTGTAGTAGTAGATGTGGTCCGGGTAGGTGCCGTTGGGATCGAAGTCCGGGTCGTCCGGCGCCTTGATGCGCAGCCCGCTCGACATCTGCAGGATGTCGGAGATCTTGATCTTCTGCCGCTCGTCGCCGGCGGTTTGCCACTCGGGTATCGGCGCGGGCTGGTCGAGCCTGTACACACCCTGCTTGATGAGCACGCCCATCATCGTGGCGACCACGCTCTTGCCCATCGACCACGATTCGAGCGGCGTCGTGGCGCCGATGCCGTTCATGTAGCGCTCGGCAATGATGCGTCCCTTGTGCGTGACCACGAAGGCCGATGTGTAGGCCTCCTGCACGCTGAAGGCGGCCTCCACGGCCTCGTTGACCTTGGCCATGTTGACCTGCGCAGGCGGCGCGTCGCCGGGCAGCACGTCGCCCATGGGCCAGGGTTGCGTCGCGGGATCGGGCAGCGTGCTCGTCACCACCACGGGCGTGAAGAACACGTCGTCGCGGCCGGCCGGCAGCGTGACGCAGCCCTGCGAGCCGAAGTGGCGCGCCACCAGCGTCGGGCCATTGGGAATCGAGATGCGGACTTCTTTCCTGGCGCGGTCGACCACCGGCTTGCCGACGTTCTTGCGCTGGTCGTACGGCCCGACGAAGTAGCCCAGGCTTTCGGCCGCAACGTCGGGGTCGATGCCGGTGATGAACACCGCGGAGCACATCGCCTTGGCATAGCCGGAGGTGTTGTGCTCCAGCACGTTGCCGGGTGGCGGCACGTAGGGCGTGTTGATTTCGAGGGCCCGTGCGCGGGCGATGAGCGCCTCGCGTTCGGGCAGCTGCGCCGTGGTGGGCGGCGCGGGCGCGATTGGAAGGCCGATGCCTGCGCCACCCCCACCGCCGCCGCCACCCCCGCCACCGCAGGAGGCCAGCACGACGGCAAGGCCGAAGGCCGCGGCAATGGTGGCGAGTGAATGGCGGAGCGAGCACTTCATGGGCGGGTCCTTGGGTCTTCGCGGGAAGCGATGGATGTGCCGCAAGCAGGGTCGGCACCCGCGGCATTCTGTGTGAATACCCTGCGGCCGGCCAGCGCTTTTCAACGGCCGCGCATGCGATGTAGCTCCAAGGTTCTCACCGGTGCGGGCAAGCCGGGCCGACGTTGTCAACGGCACATGTCGTAGCCGCCGGTCTCCAGGTGCAGGTGGTCGCGGTGCACGGCGTTGTAGTCGGGGCCGAGCACGCCATTGAAGAAGCGGCAGGCGCCGCGGTGCGCGTCGAGCAGCAGCATCGCCGCGGGATCGCTGGTGGTCTCGGCACCGGTGGCCGCACGGTCGCGGGGCCAGGCTTGCAGCACGGTGATGCGCCTGCCATCGGCCAGCACGAGGCCCGCCACATCCAGCGCATCGGCCGTCGCGTGCCGGCTGCGCGACGCACCGGGCACGGCGCCTTCGCCGCGGTTCACGTTGCGGCAGGCATAGCTGCCGAGGTGGTCGATGGCCACCACCGGCTGGCCGAAGCGCTGCATGGCGGCGGGCTGCAGCGCGTGCGTCTCCCACATGAAGAAGGACAGCGCCATCGGGCAGCTGAGCGAGGGTGCGGTCCCCAGGCGCACGCCGGCGGAACGCAGCCTCACGGCGTTCTCGAAACCGCAGCCGGGGCCGGTGACGCGATCGGGCAGCCGGTCGTACTGCATGCCGGTTTGCGCCAGCGCCGCAAGGCAGCGCGCCGGGTCGCGGCGCGCACGCGAGAGCTTGAAGCCGGTCAGCCAGTCGGGTGGGGCGGCCACGTCCAGCGGCGCCCACGGGTTGAAGCGCTCCGGAATCTCGACGGCGCCGGTGGCGACGGCCCACGCAGCCACCGCGCCCAATGCGAGCGCGGCGCAAGCCATGGCCGCGCCGAGCCGGCGCTTGCGGCGCGATGCCGTCGGCTCGACCGGGTCGTCGGAAGGCGCCATGCCGCGGATCCTGCGTGCCGCGTCAGGGCTGTGCGGCAAGCAGCGGGTCCAGCTCGGCCCGCAGGCGCCGGATCGCGACTTCGTGCCGCAGCGTCTGTGCGCCGCGTCCGTAGGTCATCGCCTTGCGCACGAGCCGCAACTGCTCGCGCTGCAGTTGCGTCTTCAGCCGCCGCGCGCGCAGGCCGAAGCGCCAGCCGATCTGCCTGCGCACCCTGTAGCGCAGCAAGGGCGCGCCCAGGCGCAGCCATTCGTCGTCGCGGATCAGGTCGCGCTCCGGCACGAAGTAGGCCGCCTGCGCATGAAGGTAGCTGCCGTTTTCGCGCGCTGCTTCGCGCCAGAAGAGCCAGGCCGCGGCCATCGCGGGAATGCCCTTGACGGCCAGCAGCAGTGCCATCTGGCCGTACCCGCCATCGAACAGATCCTCGAGCCACGGCGAATTCCAGATGAAGTGCATGGCCCACGCGAGCGCGAAGCACAGCAGGGCGCATGCGATCCTCGCTGCCATCGGGCGCTGTGGGTGGAGCAGGAACCACGCAACGCCGAAGGAGGAGATCGTGGTGTAGGCCGCATGGCTCCAGAGCCCGCTCAGCAGCCCGCGCGTGAGCAGGTTGAGGAGCACGGGGTACACCTGGTTCTCGAGCGGAAAGTGCATGGATGCATTGACGGTGTACCAAAGGTTCTCGACCACCTGGAAGCCGAGTCCCGTCATGGCGCCCACGATCAGCACCGAAAGGCAGGTCTGGAACTGGTTGCGCGCGACCAGCACCACCAGCACGACGCCGGCCAGCTTCAAGAATTCCTCGGTGATCGGCCCCGCGACGGCCGGCCCCCAGGCCGCGCCGAAATCCGGCGACACCAGCTTGGCGCACAGGCTCTGGATCGCGATGTTCGCCGGCGCCGCAAAGTACACCGCGCCCAGCCCGCCCCATGCAAAAGCCAACGCAAACGCTGCTGGCGGGTGCTGCTCCAGCAGGTCCAGCGCCCGGAAGACGAGGAGAAAGGCCAGGGTGTAAATGGCCCACACCAGGATGCCGAGCACGGCGGTGACGGGGACCACGCGGAACCCGGTCCAGAACATGTGGGCCGTGTAGAACAGGCCGTTGACGATCAGCGCCGCCAGCACCCAGAAGGCTGCGCGGCGCGGCTGGAAGAACGGGTCGGTGCCGACGGGCCAGTCGCCCGGCTCGCGTCGCGCGGCGGCGTGGCGGTTCATGGCGGCGCCTCCAGGTCCATCGACTCGAGCATGCTGCTGGCGTCCTCCATCGCTTCGCTCAGGCCGTCGGTGGCACCGTAGAAGTCGACCTGCACCAGCGACCGGCGCCGGAGGTCAACCACCTGCCAGAAGCGGCCGGCCAGCGTGGCGCTGTAGTAGGCGAAGGTCTTGCCCTGCAACCCCCAGGGCGTGACGAAGTCCGAGACATCGCCATCGATGCGCAGCCGCTGGGCGCGCTCCATGAGGCGCTGCTGGCGCACCAGCGGACCGTCGGGCCCGCCCGACCACGGGCCGGTCGTCACCATGAACTTGTGGCCGCCCTTGAACAGCATGAGCGACCGGCCCGCCTTCGAGCGCGACACGTCCATCTCCCATCCGCTGGCGGGAACGAATCGCGCGCGGCCGACCTCGATCATCTCACCCGCAGCCAAGGGCCGGTTGGCGGGCGTGTGCCTGTCCCAGAACACGAGGCCGCCCACGTAGGCGGCCATGGCCAGGAGAACGGCGAACGCCGCTGGCCAGGTGCGGTACGGTATGCGGCGGGATGGCTCGGGCATGCGCTGATCGTGCCATGCGTCAGCGCACGGCCTGCCGCCTTCGCCAGTCCCCGGGTGGCAGGCCGAAGCGCCGCTTGAACGCGCGGCTGAAGGCCGCCTCCGACTCGTACTTCGCATGATCGGCAATGGTCTTGATCGGCAGTTCGCTGCTCTTCAGGTGCTTTGCCGCGAGCTGCAGGCGCCAGTGCCCGAGGTATTGAATGGGCGGCTGGTCGAGAAAATGCCTGAAGCGTTCGCTCAGCACCGTGCGCGACACGCCCACGCCGCGTGCCAGGCTCTCGAGGGTCCAGTCCTGCAGCGGCTCTGCATGCAAGAGCCTCAGCGCCGCCCCGACCACGCCATCGTTGTATGCCGCGAACCAGCCCACCTCGTCCGCCGACAGCCCCTGCATGTGCTTGCGCAGGATCTCCACGAACATCAACTCGGTCAGGCGCGGCAGCATGCTTCGCCAGCCGGGCTGGGCCCGGCTCGCTTCGGTCACGGTATGGCGGATGGTGGTCGCGAGCCATTGATCGGCCGGCGTGGTGTCGGGGCTGATGTGGAGCACGTCGGGCAGGTGCCGCAGCACGGGGTGGAACAGCAGCTCGTCGCAGCGGATGAACCCGCAGATGATGCTGGTGCAATTGCCGCCTCCGCCATGCTCGACCACCGGCATGCCGGCCCACGGGAGCTGCGGCAGCAACTGGCCGATGTGCACCGGCGCCGTGGCGTCCGCGCCGCTCAGGCGATGCAGGCCGCCATAGGGCAGCAGCACGGCGTCTCCGCTGTTCAGCCACACGGGTTGTTCCCGGTCGGGCAGGTCGAGCCGGCAGCCGCCCGAACCGATGACGTGGAACGGAATCACCCGGCTCGTGCCGAGCGAGAGCATCGCGGCCAGCTGGCCCGAATCGGCGCTGGTCACCGACCACGGTTCGCGGAACTCGGCGCGGAACAGCACCATGCCGCTGACCTGCATGCTCTCCAGCAGGTCGGACAGCATGTCGTTCGCAGGGCCTGGCGCTGTTTGGGTCAAGACTTCCGGCATTTTGGTCATGGTCGGCCTCCGGCACGAAGCGTACGCTGCCTTCACTCAAACTCATTCGATGGAGACAGCAATGAACACCGATGCACGCGATCTGGTTGTGGTGATTACGCATGGAATCGACCATGAATTGTCCTCCGTCGGGCTCGTCATCGCGCTGGGCGGAATGACCTCGGGCCTCAAGGTATCCATTTTCCTCACGAGCGCGGGCGTCGACCTCGTGCGGCGCGGCGCGTCCGACAGCACACACGTCAAGCCGCTGGAGCCGCTGGCCGACATGCTGCGCGACTTCATCGGCCGCGGCGGCACGCTCTGGGCCTGCACCCCCTGCGTCAAGAGCCGCGGCTACACGCAGGAGAACCTGCTCGAAGGCGTCGTCATCGCCGGGTCGAGCGTGATGCACGAGCTCATCAAGCAGGGCGCGGCAACCTTGAGTTTCTGAAGCACGCGGGGGCGGTTGCGGCCCTGCGGAGGGCGAGCCTTCGCAGGGGCGATGCGATAGAGTGCGGCCACGTCCACAAGACCCGCCATGCCCCATGGATGACGCATCCGCACCCACCCGTCGCCGCATGCCGCTGCTGCTCCGGCTGCTTTCCATAGGCGCCTGCCTGCTCGCGCTGGGTTGCGCCAGCCCCCGGGCGCCGGCGCCTTCGGCCGGCTACAGCAGCTCGCCGCTCACGGCCGAACAATCGAACGGCGTCGCGATCCATGCGCTGGGCCTGGTCGGCACGCCGTACCGTTACGGTGGTAACACGCCGGAAGGCGGTTTCGATTGCAGCGGGCTCATCGGCTACGTCTACCAGAACAGCGCGGGCCAGGCCACGCCGCGCACGGTGGCCCGCATGGCGGCGTTCGGCCGGCCGGTGGCCGCGTCCGACATCCGCTCGGGCGACCTGGTGATCTTCGGCGCTTCCACCCCCACGCACGCGGGCATCTACGTGGGTGCAGGCCAGTTCGTGCATGCCCCATCGACCGGCGGCGAGGTGCGGCTCGACCGGCTCGATGGTGTCTACTGGTCGCGCCAGCCGATGCAGGCGCGGCGACTCTAGGGGTTTGGAACGCCCCGCTCAATCCGACTTAACGGACGAGCGTTGACATTGGTTCTACGGGGATGCCTGCCTTGGGGCGGAACGATCGGTGTGGCATGCTGTGCCGGTATCACCGAACCTCGGAGAGGTCCCCATGAAAAAACTCATCATCCTGGCCGTTCTTGGCCTTGTCACCGCCGTTCCGGCGTTCGCGCAGCGCGACGATTCCCCTGAAGGCGACCGACGCTACTGCGCCAGCGGCCGCTCCGGCGTCGATTTCAACACCTGCATGTGGCGCATGCAGCGCGACCGCGAGCAGCGCTACGACCGCCGCGAACAGCGCGCCTACGAGAGAGAGCAGCGGCGCGAATACGAGCGCCGGGAGCGCTGGGCCGAACAACCGCCGCCGCCGCCGGCCTACCGCCAGTGGGACGGCCCGCAGGGCGGCGAGCAGCCCCGTCTGAGCGACATGCAGCAGCGCGCACTGGACAACTGCAACCTGCTGGCGCCGCGCGACCAGCCACGTTGCCGCGCGACGGTCATGTCGACCGTCCGCTGACGCGGTCGCTGCGCAGGGAGCGCAGGGGCGCGTCGCGCGGCTAGGGTTTTCCATTAAGAGTTCCCACGCAGGGCGCCCACGCGGTCCGACGGATGCGGCTTCGCGGCCGTCGGGGAACACTCCCGGGTTCCAATCCCGAGGAGACATTCCCAATGCACAGCATCCGCCGCCACCTGGTGTGGCTCGTCGTGGCCGTGGCCGGCGCATTCGCGCTGGCCACCGTCGCCCTGACCCGTGGTGAAAGCGTCAACGCCCTTTGGGTGGTGACCGCCGCGATCTGCACCTACCTGATCGCCTACCGCTACTACAGTCTCTTCATCGCCGAGAAGGTGCTCGGGCTGGACGGCAACCGCAAGACGCCGGCGCACCGCCACAACGACGGGCTCGACTACGTGCCCACCGACAAGAACGTGCTGTTCGGCCATCACTTCGCGGCCATCGCGGGCGCCGGCCCGCTGGTGGGCCCGGTGCTCGCCGCGCAGATGGGCTACCTGCCCGGGCTGCTGTGGGTGCTGGCGGGCGTGGTGTTCGCGGGCGCGGTGCAGGACTTCATCATCCTGTTCATCTCCACGCGGCGCGACGGCCGCTCGCTCGGCGACCTGGTCAAGCAGGAGATGGGCACCGTGCCCGGCATGATCGCGCTGTTCGGCACCTTCATGATCATGATCATCATCCTCGCGGTACTGGCGCTGATCGTGGTCAAGGCGCTGGCCGAATCGCCGTGGGGCACCTTCACGGTGGCGGCCACCATTCCGGTGGCGCTCTTCATGGGCGTGTACCTGCGCTTCATTCGCCCGGGCCGCATCGGCGAGGTCTCGGTGATCGGCTTCGTGCTGCTCATGCTCGCCATCTTCGGCGGCCAGGCCGTGAGCCAGGACCCCGCGTGGGCGCCGCTCTTCACCTTCGATGGCAAGGCGCTCACGTGGATGCTGGTGGGCTACGGCTTCGTTGCCGCCAGCCTGCCGGTGTGGCTGCTGCTGGCGCCGCGCGACTACCTGTCGACCTTCCTGAAGATCGGCACCATCATCGCGCTGGCGCTGGGCATCGTGTTCGTCATGCCGACGTTGCAGATGCCCGCGCTCACGCAGTTCGCGCAAGGCGGCGGGCCGGTGTGGGCGGGCAGCATGTTCCCGTTCCTGTTCATCACCATCGCCTGCGGCGCGGTGTCGGGCTTCCATGCGCTGATCTCGTCGGGCACCACGCCCAAGATGCTCGACAACGAGCGCCACGCGCGCTTCATCGGCTACGGCGGCATGCTGGCCGAATCGTTTGTCGCGGTGATGGCGCTGGTGGCGGCTTCATGCATCGAACCCGGCATCTACTTTGCAATGAACAGCCCCGCCGCGCTGGTGGGCAGCACCGCGCAGCAGGCGGCGCAGACCATCTCGAGCTGGGGCTTCGTGGTCACGCCGGAGATGCTGGTGCAAACCGCCAAGGACGTGGGCGAAAGCACCATCCTCGGCCGCGCGGGCGGTGCGCCGACGCTGGCCGTGGGCATGGCCCACATCCTGCACCAGGTGATCGGCGGCCAGGCCATGATGGCCTTCTGGTACCACTTCGCGATCCTGTTCGAGGCGCTCTTCATTCTCACGGCGGTGGACGCCGGCACCCGCGCCGGCCGCTTCATGCTGCAAGACCTGCTGGGCAGCTTCGTGCCCGCGCTCAAGCGCACCGATTCGCTGCCGGCCAACCTGTTTGCCACGGCGCTGTGCGTGGCGGCCTGGGGCTACTTCCTCTACCAGGGCGTGGTCGATCCGCTGGGCGGCATCAACACGCTGTGGCCGCTCTTCGGCATCTCCAACCAGATGCTGGCCGCGGTGGCGCTGCTGCTGGGCGTGGTGGTGTTGTTCCGCATGAAGCGCGAGCGCTATGCGTGGGTGGCCATTGCGCCGGCCATGTGGCTCCTGGCCTGCACGCTGACCGCGGGCTGGCAGAAGATCTTCTCGCCCGATCCGAAGATCGGCTTCCTCTCGCACGCGGCCAAGTACACCGAAGGCCTTGCCAACGGCGTGCTGGTGGCGCCGGCGAAGACGCCCGAGGCCATGTCGCGCATCGTCTTCAACGACCGGCTCGATGCGGCGCTGTGCGCGCTCTTCATGTTCGTGGTGCTGAGCGTGCTGGTCTACAGCATCAAGGCATGCCTCGCGGCCCGCGCGGCCAACCGGCCGACCGCGCAAGAGACGCCGTTCGAGCCGCTGGCCGCATCGGCCGCGCGCTGAGCATGGCCATGGGTCTCGCATTGCCGGAAGCCGGGCGCTACTTCGCCCGCTCGCTCAAGCAGTCGCTGCGGCTCATGGTCGGCATGCCCGACTACGACGCCTACCTGACCCACATGGCGGCCACGCACCCGGACCGGCCGCCGATGAGCTACGAGGCCTTCTTCCGCGAGCGGCTCGAGGCGCGCTACGGCGCGGGCAAGGGACGCTGCTGCTAGCCTCAGGCGCCGGCTGAGCCCGGCTGTGCGAAATCCAGTTTCTTTTTGCAAGCGCTTGCGGTCACGATGCCTTCCACACACAACCGAATGGTGGAGAACATCGATGGCATCCGAACTGAACCTGATCACGAGCTGGTCGCTGCGCTGGCGCATTTTTCTTGCGGGCGTGCTGTGTCTCGTGGCGGCGCTTTCCGCGGCGCAGCCGCCCGGCCCGGGCGTGGTGCTGCATGCCGAGCAGCGCTTTCAGTTGGCGCTGGAAGCGCAGTCGGCCCGCGACTACCGCGCCATGCTCCAGGAGCTCAGGCAGTCGGCATCGCAGGGCAATGCCGAGGCGCAGGAGATGCTGGGCATGGTGCTGCTGGCCGGTCCCACGCTGTACGGCAACGCGATCGCGGCCGATCGCTGCGAAGCCCGCCGCTGGATGCTTCGGGCCGCATCGCAGGGCAGCGACACGGCGCGAGTCCAGCTCACGTTCCTGAACAGGCTGCGCCACGCCCCGGCCGGCAGCAACGCCTGCGAGTGAGCCTGCATCCAGGGGAGCCGTCACGTGCGGTTACCAGCGCGTGTGGGAGGATGTCTCATCGGCGAATGCGGGGCTAGACTCTTCGTTCACGCAATCCTCGGCACGAGGCCGACTCATCATGAAACCCTGGTTCATTCCCCTCGCGCTGGCATTGGCCAGCGCCGCCCATGGCGCTGAAAACTGCGAAGCCCTGCGCGCGCAGATCGAATCGAAAATTGCCGCATCGGGCGTGACGCGTTTCAGCGTCACCACCGTCGATGCCAACGCACAAGCCGGCGGACAGGTGGTGGGCAGCTGCGATCTCGGCAGCAAGAAGATCGTCTACCAGCGCGAAGCCGCCTCCCAAACGGACGGCACTCCGGCGCGCCCCGCATCGGCCCCCGCAAACGAACGCATCCTGACCGAATGCAAGGACGGCACGGTGACCGTCGGCGGCAGCTGCAGGCAGTAGGCTGCCGCCGTCCGCCCGCCGCAACTTTTTCCGGAGCCCGTTCTTGTCCAGCAAAGTCTCTCGCATCGCACTCTCGGCTTCGGCCGCCGCCATCGGAAGCATCGCGGCGTACTGGGGCCTCCTGGCCGTGCGCCAGGGCCACATCCTGTTCAACGCCAGGAAGCTCCCCGTCGTCCATCTGTCCGACGATTTCTCGACCTACTCGCACACGGTGCCCGGCGGCATGGTCCGCGGCTACGTCTATCACCCGGAGGGCGAAGACGCGCTGCAGGACCTGTTCATCTACTTTGCCGGCCGCGGCGAAGACGTGCGCGCCACCGCGCAGGCGCTGCACTGGCTGCCCGATGGCTTCGGGTTCGCCGCGGTCAACTACCGCGGCGTGGCCGATTCGCAGGGCCATCCTTCCGAGGTCGCCTCGGTGGCGGACGCCATCCAGTTCGCCGGGCATTTGCGCAAGGCCTTCCCGAAGGCGCGGTTGCATGTCGTGGGGCGCAGCCTCGGAACCGGCGTGGCAATCCAGCTGGTGGCGCAGCAGCATTTCTCGAGCCTGCAGCTGGTCACGCCCTACGACTCGATGCTCGAAGTCGCGAAGCGGCGCTTTCCGCTGGTTCCGCTGTCGCTGTTGCTGCGGCATCGTTTCGATTCGCTCACGCACTGCAAGGAAGTGGCCGCGAAGACGCAGGTGCTGCTGGCCGAACGCGACGACGTGGTGCTGCCCGAGCGCTCGCAAAAGCTCATCGCGGCCTGGCCGACGCCTGTGAGCGTGCAGACCGTTCCGGGTTCCGACCATCACAGCATCATGGGGCTCGAAGCCACCTGGCTTCACCTGATCGATTTCGCGCTGACGGCCATTCTTCCGGAGCCTGAACCCGTCGAGCCCGTGGCCGCCTGAGCCGGGCGGAAGACGCCCGCTCAGCCTTGGTTCAAGGCCGCAAAGCCGCGCTCCAGATCCGCGAGCAGGTCCGAGGGTGCCTCCAGCCCCACGTGCAGCCGCAGCACGGCGCCGCGCGCGCTCCAGTCGGTCACGCTGCGGGCCGTGCGCATGTTCGCCCAGGCCACGAGGCTTTCGTAGCCGCCCCACGACGAGCCGCGGCCGAACAGCGAAAGGGCGTCGACGAAGCGCTCGACAGCGGAATCCGCGATGCCGGGCCGCAGCTCGAACGAGACCAGCCCGTTGGTGCCGCGGCAATCGCGCTTCCAGAGTGCGTGGCCCGGGTGCTGCGGCAGCGCGGGGCAGAACACCGCCTGCACTTCAGGCCGCGCCTCGAGCCAGGCTGCCACTGCCAGCGCATGCCGCTCGTGCATCTGCAGCCGCGCCGAGAGGGTCCGGATGCCGCGCAGCACCAGCCAGGCGTCGTCGGGGCTCACCGTCATGCCGAAGGCATCGCAGCGCTCGTTGAGCGGCTGCCAGGCTTCGCGCGTGGTGGCCACCGTGCCCATCATCACGTCGGAGTGGCCCGAGAGGTATTTGGTCGCGGCCATGAGCGAGATGTCGGCACCCAGCGCGAGCGGGTGGTATTGCACGCCCGAACCCCAGGTGTTGTCCGCCGCCAGCAGCGCGCCGCGCGCATGTGCCAGCCCGGCCAGCCGGGGCAGGTCGCACATCTCGTACACCAGCGAGCCGGGGCACTCCGCGTACACGAGCCGCGTGTTCGGCTCGAAGCGTTCTTCCACCCCGCTGCCGTCCGCAGCGAAGAAGGTGCAGCGGATGCCGTAGGGGTCGAGAAAGGAATGAACGAGGTTGCGTGCCGGCTCGTACACGCTGTCGGACATCAGCACGTGGTCGCCCGGCTTCAGGTAGGACAGCAGCACCATGCCGATGGCTGCGAGGCCGGTCGGAAAGAGGCGCGTGCGAAAGCCGCCTTCGAGTTCGCTCACCGCATCTTCGAGCGCGAAGGTGGTGGGCGTGCCGCGTGCGCCGTAGCTGAACACGCGCTCGTCGCCGCGTCGCGCGCGGGCATCGCGCATGTCGGCCACGCTGTCGAACACCACGGTGCTCGCGCGCACCAGCGGCGGGTTGACGGGCTTGCCGCCCGTGTGGAGAGACTGCTTGCCGGTATGGGCAAGTCGCGTCTCCAACGCCTGCGCGGGGGCATCGTTGTGCGAGGAAGCGTGCGAGGAATCGGACATGGTGGTGGAACGCAGGGCGTGGTGCGCGGGGCCTCTATGGTGCGTCAATCGGCCTTGGCGCCCGAGAGCTTGACGACGCGCGACCAGCGCTCGATGTCCTGGCGCAACTGCGCGGCAAAGGCTTCGGGCGTGTTGGCCACCACTTCGCTGCCGCCGTCGGTCACGAGCTTGCTCACCTCGGGCAGGCGCAGCGTGCGCACGATGGCTTCGTTCAGGTAGGCCACGCGCTCGGGCGGCGTGCCGGCGGGCGCGAAGAAGCCGTACCAGTCTTCGAACCGCGCATTCGCATAGCCCAGCTCCTCGAGCGTGGGCACCTTGGCGAACACGCCGATGCGGCGCGGGCTGGTGACGGCCAGCACGCGCAGCTTGCCGCTCTGCACCATGCCCGCGACGGACGCGGTGGAGGTCACGAGCACGTCGACCTGGCCGCCGAGCAGGTCGGTGAGCGCGGGGCCTGCGCCCTTGTAGGGCACGTGGGTCATGTCCACGCCGCTGTCCTTTTGCAGCACCACGCCCACCAGGTGCGAGAGCGTGCCGTTGCCGGGCGTGGCATAGGTGACCTTGCCGGGGCTCGCCTTGGCGCGCGTGGCGAGATCGGCAAAGGTCTTGTAGGGCGAGTTGGCGTCCACCACCAGTGCGAGCGGCGCCGCATTGGCCTGCGTGATGGGCACGAAGTTCTTCAGCGGATCGAAGCCCGGCGCCGAGTAGAGCGAGGGGTTCACCGCCATGATCGAGACCTGCGAGGTGAGCACCGTGTAGCCGTCGGGCTTGGCCTCGGCGACCGACCTGGCGCCGATGTTCCCGCCCGCGCCGCCGCGGTTGTCCACGACTGCGGCCTGGCCCATGATTTCGGGCAGGCGCGTGGTCACCAGCCGGGCCGTGGCGTCGTTGCCGCCACCGGGTGGAAACGGCGAGACGAACTTCACCGTCTGCGAGGGAAAGCCGTTGCGCGCCGGCAGCGGCTGGGCCGAGGCAGGCTGCAGGACCAAGGCCGCGAGCCATGCGGCGGCGATGCAGAGGCGGGCGAGGCGCGGAACGCGATGGACAGACGGCATGGCGGGACTCCGGGGTGAGGAAACGGACAATGGCGAACGAAGAAGGAAACGAAACCGGCTCAGGCGTGCGATGCGGTGGGCAGCCTGAAGGCCGCGCGCTCTTCGGCGTCGAGCTGCGCGACGAGGCCCGTCTCCCAGGCCAGGTAGCGGCGCGCCGCTTCCTTGTTGCCGTCATGGCGGTCGTGCACGAAGAACAGGTAATCGATGCACTCGGCGTCGGCGGGCAGCCCGGGCGTGGCTTCCACCGGCAGGCCCGCACCGCGCCATGCGGCCACGCCGCCTTCGAGCAGCAGCGGGGCGGGCAAGCGGCCGGCAAGTTCGGAGGCTGCGCTCCAGGCCGCGAGCGCGGCGTCGTCGGCCACCAGCACGAGTTGGCGCGCTTCGCTCCCGGTATGGGCGTCGGCATCGGCGGCCAGGCGTGAGCGGATCGACCAGCGTGCCTGCGGAATGTGGCCGGCCCGGAACTGCATGCTCGGCCGCAGGTCGATCAGCGCCACGTCGCCGCGAGCGAGGCGCGCCGACAGTGCCTGCGCATCGATGGTCGCCAATGGCGGCGGCGCGGGAGCGTCGGCAGGCGCAAGCGCCAGGCCGCTCGCAAGGCCGCCTTCGAGCACGCAGGCGTCGTGGCCCATCTGCCGCAGCCAGCTCGCGACGGTCGGCGCGCGCACGCCGTCGTCGTCGAAGAGCACCAGCCGCGCGCCGCGCACGCCGACGTACTGGTCGCCGGCCTGCATCAGTTGGCCGCCGGGCGTGTGCTGTGCGCCCGGCAGGCTGCCGGCCGCGAATTCCTCCGGCGTGCGCACGTCGCAGAGAAAGAGCGTGCGGCTCGCGTCGCTGGCCCATTGCGCCACAGTCCGCGCGGTGACCGTGGGCACGCCGAAGCGCTCGGCCAGTGCCCTGGCGGCCGGCCGGAGATCGGCGTTGCCGCTGTCGGCCGGGTAGCGCCGCGTGCCGCCATGCTCCAGGGTGTGGTCGTTCAGGTACCAGCCCTGCGTGCCGTTCTCCAGCGCGAACACCGGGTTGGGCAGGCCGAGGTTGATCAGCGTCTGCGCGCCGATGATGCTGCGCGTGCGGCCCGCGCAATTGACGACGATGGGCGTGGCGGTGTCGGGCACCAGATGGCGCACGCGGTAGGCGAGTTCGCCGTTGGGGCAGCAGGTGGCCGTGGGGATGTTCATCTTGTGGAACTCGCTCACGGGCCGGCCGTCGAGCACCACGACTTTTTCGTTGCGCGCCAGCATGCCGGCCAGCTCGTCGGCACTGACGCGGGGCGTGTGATAGACCTCTTCGGCCAGCTCGCCGAAAGTCTTCGACGGCAGGTTGACGCCCGCAAAGAGCGCATGGCCCGCGGCCCTTCCAGGCACGGGTGCCGCCCTGCAGCACATGCACGCCGGTGTAGCCCAGCGCGGCAAGGCGCACCGCGGCTCGCTCGGCCACGCCGGCATCGCCATCGTCGTACGCCACCACCCGCACGCCGCGCCTCGGCACCAGGCGCGGCGCATCGAGTTCGAGCCGGCTGAACGGCAGCGGAATGCCGTAGAACAGATGCGCCTCGCCGTACTGGCCATGCTCTCGCACGTCGAGCAGCGCGATCTCGCCGCCGTCGTGCAGCCAGGATTTGAGGGTCTTCGGATCGATGAAGGAAGTCGTCATGGGCAGGAGAAAGAATCAGTGAAGCGAAAGCGGCCGGGCGAGCAACGCCGTGCGGCGCCGCACCGCGGCCCGCATCGAAAAACGGAAAACGGGGCGACTAGCGCCGCGTCTGCACGCCGATGCCCATCGTCTGGTACGTGCCGGCCGCCAGGTCGTACGCGGTGCGCTGGTTCAGCGTCTCGAGCGCGCGGCCGTACATGTGCAGGTGGCGGATGACCTGCTCGCCCTGGATCTCGACCGAGTGGATGTCCTCGGGCATCAGCGCGATGCCTTTGCCCGGTTCAACGACCACGAGCGCGGTTTCCTCGAGCTTGCCGACGCCCGGCACGGCGCCGTCGTCGCGGCGCTCGTACACGCGGTTGTGCTCGGTGCCTTCCACCGCGGCAATGCAGGCCCAGGTGGTGTGGTTGTGCGGCACGATCTTCTTGCCCGGCCGCATCACGTTCAGGTAGAGCGCATAGCTCTGGTCCGGGTCTTCGGCAATCAGGTAGCGGGCCTGGTGCTCGCCGGCTTCGGGGGCCGGGAAGTCGGCCGCGCCCCAGTAGCCGGTGCGTGCGGCCAGCGCGACGAGCGCATCGAGCACCGCATCGAGCTTTTCGCGCGTGGGTTCAGCGCCGCCAATGGCTTTCTTCATCTGGTCGATGGACGCGGCGACCGCCTCGTGGCGCTGGTCGGACAGGGTGCTCATGCAGTTTCTCCAGTGGGGATGCTTGTCGAGGTGTGCATTCACTGTAGTGACGCGGGCCTGGCCCGACAATCCAGCCCGCGCACGAAATACATCAATAAAATTAATGTATGCCCACGCTCGATCTTGAACTGCTGCGCTCCTTTGCGGCGGTAGTCAGCCA
Organism: Variovorax sp. OAS795; assembly: GCF_040546685.1. Lineage (NCBI taxonomy): Bacteria > Pseudomonadati > Pseudomonadota > Betaproteobacteria > Burkholderiales > Comamonadaceae > Variovorax > Variovorax sp. OAS795. The sequence continues at coordinate 4,643,354 of NZ_JBEPOH010000001.1, read as the reverse complement.
CCACAGCTTTGCGGCCGCGGCCGTGCACCTGGGGCGCACGCAGTCGGCCATCACGCAGCAGATGCAGCGGCTCGAAGAACAGGCGGGCCATCCGCTGTTTGCGAGGCAGGGGCGGCAAAAGCGGCTGACCGAGCATGGCGAGCGGCTGTTGACCTATGCGCACCATCTGCTCGCGCTCAACGACGAGGCACTGCGCAGCCTGCGCCAGGGCGAACTGGAGGGCAACCTGCGCATCGGCGCGCCGCACGACGTGGCCGAGACCATGCTGCCGCTGCTGCTGACCGAGGTGGCGCGCACGTCGCCGCTGCTGCAGCTGGACATCCACATCGGCCGCAGCCCCTACCTCATGACATCGCTCAAGAGTGGCGAGGTCGACATGATCATCTCGAACCGCGCCGATCCGCAGTTCGACGGCGTGGTGCTGCGCAATTCACCGACCGTGTGGCTATGTGCCGCCAGCTACGTGCACGACCCGGCCAAGCCGGTGCCGCTGATCATGGCCGACGGGCCCAGCATCTTCCGGCGCATCGGGCACGAGGCGCTCGATGCGGCGGGCGTGGCCTGGACGCCGCGCTACACCTCGTCCAGCCTGATCGGCATCAAGGCCGCATTGCGCGCCGGCCTGGGCGTGACGGCGCGCGGCGTGGAACAGCTCGATGCGGGCCTTCGCGTGCTCGGCGCGGGCGACGGCATGCCGCGCCTGCCCGACCTGGCCTACTACCTGTACGTGCGCAGCCACGTCGTGAACCCGGTGACGCGGCAGGTGTTCGAGACGCTGAAGAAGCACCTGCGGCTGCCGCGCACCGACATGCCGGCCTGAACGGCAAAGGGCCTACGTGGCCCAGATGCGCGGAGTGCTCGCGGGCAATTGCCATAGCTCGGCGCGCCACGCCTGCCACACCTGCCGCAGCAGCTGCATCGCGGGCTCCACCACCGGCGTGAGCACGCGCAGCACGACGATCTCGGCATGCGGGCTCGTCGCGCCCGCGCTCTCCTCCAATCCATGCGCCTCGATCGCGCTGCGTGCAAGCGCCAGCAGCGCCTCGCGCCGCGCCTTCGTGGCCGGCGTGCCCGCCACGAAGAACAGCGACGCGATGCAGCGGTGCCCGCCAAAGCCCAGCGGGCTTTGCAGCAGCCGCTGGTCCGCCGCGTCGATGCGCCCGCGCTCGAGCCAGACGCCGGGCACTTCGATGTGCTGCAGGTAGGTGCCGCGCTCGAAGGGCTGGTTGGCGTTGGGCAGGCCCAGCGCCGTCACGTCCCAGCCGATCATCTCGGCGCCGGCTTCGGCCTCGATGGTGAGGCGGTTCTCGGCCCGGCAGCCGCTGTAGCAGATGGCCTCCAGCGGAAGCCACTCGAGCCGCGCGCCCGCGGCAAGCCGGATGCGCGTGCGCTGCAGCGCCAGCTCGCCTTCGGAGCGGTAGAAGCGCGAGGCACCGGGCGTGGTGATCAGCCCGTGGCTGCCGTCCGCCGCCTCGATGTCGATGTCCAGCGTGTCGCCGCCCACCAGCCCGCCCGGCGGATGCACCAGCACGTTGTGGCAGATCGCATCGCCCTCGGGATAGAGGCTTTGCAGGATGCGCAGCGGCCCGTCATGCCGAAAGCGCGCCACGCTGCGGGAGGATTCGTGCCGGTAGTCGAGATGAAGATGGGCGTGCCAGGACATCCAACGAGTCTATTCGCCCCGTTTCTTCGCCAGAAACACCGTGGAACCGGCTTCGCCGGGCCACTGGTGTTGCCCCCGGTAGGGGGTTGGCGTAGCGACACGAAGTGCGCGAAGACTGGGGGCGAGCCTATTTCCATGCACCGTCGTGCGCCGCGCTGGCTTCGTGCAGCAGCGCGGGGCCGATGCATTCGATCGGATGCGGTGAGGCACGGAACACGTCGCGGCACGACAGCTCCGCGTCGCGCTGGTCCTGGCGCTCGCCGCGGAACACGCGCAGCCGCTCGGCGTCGATGCCGTACACCACGCGGCCGATGTTCGACCAGAAGATGGCGCCGGCGCACATCACGCAGGGCTCGCCCGATGCATAGAGGGTGGCGCTGGCGAGCGCCTCGCGCGTGAGCCCGCGCCCCGCGAGCGCGCGCAGGGCATTCACCTCCGCGTGCGCCGTGCAGTCGCCGGTCTCGGTATTGCTGTTGCCGGCTTCGGCCAGCACCTCGCCGTCGGCCGAGACGATCACGGAGCCGAAGGGCCGGTTGCCACGGCGCCGGGCCGCATGCGACCAGACGATGGCCTTGCGCAGGTAGCGCTCGTCGCGTTCGTCGAGCGCAGTTTCTTCGGGATATGCGGTAGGGCTGCCAGTGAAATTCATGTCTTCGATCATGTCTTGATCAGGGTTCGTTCGCTGCGCAATGGCAGCATCGACGTATTGAAGATCGCGTCGGACGCGGGCTTGACCTTGAGGCCGAAAACTTCCACGACCTCGTCGACCTGCAGCTCGAGCGTGAGCTTCTTGATATCGCCCAGGCCGTGGCTGCGCGTGTCCGCCGCGCCCACGTATTGCGCCGTGACGCCCCAGCGCTCCAGCTCCAGCTTCTCGTCGAGGATGGGTTCGCGCTGGCGCATGGCGGCAATGCTGGGCCCGGGGTTGGCAAAGGTCTCGACGATGGCGCGGTTGGTGGCGCGCAGGAAGGCCGCGACCAGCTTCGGATTCTGCGCGATCAGGTTGCTGCTCGCGAGAATGGCGTTGCCATAGAGGTTGACGCCCGCGTCCGCATACTTGAGCACCGAGAGCTCCTCGCTCTTCATGCGCGCGAAAAGCGAAATGGCGGAATCGTGAAAGTAGGTGGCCGCATCCACGTCGCCGCGCACCATCACGTTGTCGCGCGCGCTGAAGTCGGTGGTCTGCCACTGGAACGCGTCGCTGCGCATGCCCTGCTTGCGCGCCACCATGGGCCAGGCGCGGCGGGTCGATTCGACGGCCGCGGCGGCCACCTTCTTGCCCGCGAGGCTCTTGAAGTCGCTCGTCACGCCGCGGTCCTTGCGGCCGATGATCACGAAAGGCGCGCGGTTGTAGTACTGGTACACGGCCTGCACCATCGGCGTGCCGGGATTTTGCGCATTGAACTCGACCAGCGAGCTGATGTCGCCGAGCCCCATCTGGTAGACGCCGCTCGCAATGCGCGTGATCGAGGCCACCGAGCCCGCCCCGGTGTCGATGCTCACGTCCAGGCCTTCGTCCCTGTAGTAGCCCTTGCTGTGCGCAAGAAAGAAAGGTGCGGTCTGGCCGTTGATGCGGAAGTCGAGCGTGAACTTGATCGGGGTCAGCTTGCCGCCGCCCTGGGCGAACACGGCGGGGGCTGCGAGAGGAAGCAGGGCGGCGCCGCTGGCGCCAAGAAAGAATCGACGTTGCATGGGAAGCCTCGGAATCTCCTGGGTCTTGAATCCCCCGCACAAGGCAGGGGGCGCTTCAAGAGCAATTTCCGGGCGGGCGCACAACCATGGTGCGTGCGCTGCTGAACGCTTCTACTCTTGCACGAGGCAATGCACGACACGTGCCAAGCCGCTTGCCGCCGTCCTGCACCCTGACGTTGCGACCGAACGCTTGGGAGATGCCACTCCGCGCCACAATGCGGGCGCGCAATTTGCAAGGCAGAAGGCGCAGAGTAGAAGCGTTCAGCCCCCGCGGCAGGAAATTGCTCTTTCACGTTCGTTCGTACCCACGCGCAACCGAAGGAGTCCCCACGCATGCTCGTCACCCGACAACCCGTCTTTCGCAAGTTCTGGCATGCCGTCATGCCGCTCACCGAGCTGGCCAGCGGCCCCAAGCCCTTCAGGCTGCTGGGCGAAGACATCGTCCTTTTCCTCGACCCCGAGGGCCAGCCGGCCGCCTTGCGCGACCGCTGCTGCCACCGCACCGCGAAGCTGTCGAAGGGTTGGTGTGTCGACGCCGAGGGCCGGGCCTGCGGGCAGGGCGCCATCCAGTGTGGCTATCACGGCTGGACCTACGACCGCAGCGGGCAGGTGATCCGCATTCCGCAGTACGAGGCCGACCGAAAGATATCGCCGGAGTACAAGACCACCGCCTACCGCTGCACTGCGCGCTACGGCTATGCATGGGTGGCGCTGGAAGAACCGATTGCCGACATCCCGGACATTCCGGAGTTCGGCGAACCGGGCTACCGCACCATCTTCCAGTTCTATGAAGAGTGGCAGACCAGCCCGATGCGCGCGCTCGAGAACTCTTTCGACAACTCGCATTTCAGCTTCGTGCACCGCGCCACTTTCGGCGTGGCCGCCAGTCCGAAACCGAGCAGGTACGAGCTGGTGGAGAACGAAGGCGGCTTCTGCGCCGAGACGGTGATCGAGGCGGCCAATCCGGCCAGGTTCCACGCGATCAGCGGCGTGGCGGACCCGATCACCACGCGCCACATGCGCAACGCCTATTTCCTGCCGTTCTCGCGCCGGCTCGACATCGAATACCCGAGCGGCGTGCGCCACATCATCATCAACTGCTTCACGCCCATCGACGACGGCCGCATGCAGCTGTGCCAATGGCTGTTCCGCAACGACACCGAGGCCGACTGCGCGGCGCAGATGCTGATCGACTTCGACGAGGAGATCACGCGCGAGGACAAGGACATCCTCGAATCGACCGACCCCGATGCGTTGGTCGACACGCGCCGGCGGGGTGTTGAATATTCGATGGAATCGGACCGGCCGGGGATGCTGATCCGCAAGCACCTGATGCAGCTATTGTCGAAGCACGGTGAGGCGGAGGTGTACCGCGGCATGACGAGCGCGACCATTCCAATTGCAAAAGCCGCGTGAGCGGCCGCTGTATCAAGCGTGTGCCGTGGCCGGATTGGGGCGCGTTGCCCGCGGCGAACGGGTCTCGTAGCGGTCCATCGCCAGCCCGTCCGTACGGATCTCCGGACGCTGGCCAGTCACGAGGTCGGAGATGAGCTTGCCCGAACCGCAGGCCATGGTCCAGCCGAGCGTGCCGTGGCCGGTGTTGAGGAACAGGTTCGCATAGCGCGTGGCGCCGACGATGGGCGTGCTGTCGGGCGTCATCGGGCGCAGGCCGGTCCAGAAGGTGGCGCGCGGCAGGTCGCCGCCGGGGAACAGGTCGCTCACCACTTTCTCGAGCGTGGCGCGGCGGTGCGGGTTCAGCCGCAGGTCGAAGCCGCCGAGCTCGGCCATGCCGCCCACGCGGATGCGGTTGTCGAAGCGCGTGACGGCCACCTTGTAGGTCTCGTCCAGCACGGTCGATTGCGGCGCCAGCGACTCGTCGAGCAGCGGCACGGTGAGCGAGTAGCCCTTGACGGGGTACACCGGAATGTCGAGTCCCAGCGATGCGACGGCGGCGCGCGAATAGCTTCCGAAGGCCATCACGTAGCGGTCGGCCGTGAGGATCTTGCCGGCGCTGGTGCGCACGCCCGTGATGCGGTCGCCCGCCATTTCGAGCCCCTCGACCGCCTGGCCGAAGCGGAAGTCCACGCCCATGCCGCGTGCGATGTCCGCCAGGCCGCGGGTGAACAGGTGGCAGTCGCCGGTTTCGTCGTTGGGCAGGCGCAGGCCGCCCGTGAGCCGGTCGCGTGCGCCGGCCAGCGCGGGTTCGACACGCGCCAGCGCATCGCGGTCGAGCAGCTCGTAGGGCACGCCGCATTCCTCGAGCACCGCGATGTCGCGCTGCACCGCATCGAGCTGCGCCTGGGTGCGGAACAGCTGCAGCGTGCCGCCGGTGCGGTGTTCGTAGTCGAGGCCGGTGTCCGCACGCAACTGCTGCAGGCAGCCGCGGCTGTATTCGGCCACGCGCATCATGCGTTCCTTGTTGACCGCGTAGCGCTCGGGCGAGCAGTTGCGCAGCATCGCCGCCATCCAGCGCAGCTGGAACAGCGTGCCGTCCGGCCGGATGGACAGTGGGGCGTGCTTCTGGAACATCCACTTGAGGGCCTTCAGCGGGATGCCGGGCGCGGCCCATGGCGTCGAGTAGCCCGGCGACACCTGCCCGGCATTGCCGAAGCTGGTTTCTTCCGCGGGGCCGGACTGCCGGTCGAGCAGCGTCACGTCGGCGCCGGAGCGCGCGAGGTAGTAGGCCGTCGTGGTGCCGATCACGCCGCCGCCAAGAACGATGACTTTCATGGGTATTTCCGCGAATGAAGGTGAATAGATGGACTCTAAAGTGCACAATGCGGTGGATTTCATCGTTGTTTATCGTTTTGCAGTGAAATCCGCTGAAAGAAATCGGATTCATGCCCCCTCTGAAGTGAAATGCCCGAACTCGACCGCATCGACCGCAAGATCCTCGACCTGCTGCAGCGCCAGGGGCGCATTTCCATGACCGAGCTGGCGGAGCGCATCGGCCTCTCGGCATCGCCATGCGCCGAGCGGGTGAAGCGCATGGAGCGCGAGGGCGTCATCAGCGGCTACCACGCGCATGTGTCGCCCGAGGCGCTGGGCAAGACGCTGCTGGTGTTCGTCGAGATCAAGCTGTCGGCCAAGTCGGGCGACGTGTTCGACAAGGTCCGCAAGGAGCTGCTGCACATGCCCGAGGTGCTCGAATGCCACCTGGTGTCGGGCAGCTTCGACTACCTCGTGAAGGCGCGGCTCAGCGGCATGAGCGAGTACCGGCACCTCCTGGGCGACATCCTCAAGAAGCTGCCCGTGGCGGCGGAGTCGCACAGCTACGTGGTGATGGAGGAGATCAAGGAAACGCTGATGCTCGCGGTGGACCGCTGAGCGGGGCTGCCGCGGGCTACGATGGCGCGGCATCCACACCCCACAAGGACATCGGCATGAGCATCACGGTCCGGCGCGACGGCACCACGGGTACGCGTCACATCCTCAAGATCCGCAACCACGAAATCGCCATCGACGCCTCGCCGGCGGGCGGCGGCAGCGATGCGGGGCCCGAGCCCCACGACCTCTACGACGCCTCGCTGGCCGCCTGCAAAGCGCTCACCGTGCTGATCTACGCACGGCGCAAGGGCATGCCGGTGGAAGACATCGAGGTGGTGGTCGACCGCGACGACAGCGAGGAGCGCAAGGGCGTCTACCGCCTGAAGTCGAGCCTGCGCGTGACGGGCGAGCTCACCGAGGCCCAGCGCGACGAGCTGCTGCGCGTGGCGGGCAAGTGCCCGGTGCACCGGCTCATGGCCGAGGTCAAGACCGAAATCGAGACCGGCTGGGCCTGAAACCCCTGGTCAGGTCCGATGCGGGGCGACGATTTACACTACCCGGTTCCCCCCGGGCGCCCTCTACAGGACACTTTCAACAATGAAGTGGGTCATTCTTGCGATCTTCGCGCTCAGCGCGCTCTACGTTCATTTCCGCGGCCAGGTGCGGCATCGCTTCTTCAGGCAGCTGTCTGATCACTCGACCTTCCTGGCGCCGCTGAACGCCTTCATGTACATCTTCTCGAAGGTGCCGAGCACGCCGTACCTGTCGCCCGCGCAGTTTCCGGAGATGCGCGTGCTCGAGGAAAACTGGCAGGTCATCCGCGAAGAGGCGCTCGCCATGCGCAACGGGGGCAGCATCAAGGCCTCGAGCCAATTCAACGACGTGGGCTTCAACTCCTTCTTCAAGAGCGGCTGGAAGCGCTTCTACCTCAAGTGGTACGACGAGGCGCATCCCTCGGCGGCCATCCTGTGCCCCCGCACCACCGAGCTGCTCAAGGGCATCGGCACCATCAAGGCCGCCATGTTCGCCGAGCTTCCGCCGGGCAGCCGCCTGGTGCGCCACCGCGACCCGTTCGCCGGCTCGCTGCGCTACCACCTGGGGCTGTGGACGCCCGGCGTGGAGGGCTGCTACATCGACGTGGATGGCCAGCGCTACCACTGGCGCGACGGCGAGGCCGTGGTGTTCGACGAAACCTACATCCACTACGCCGAGAACACGACCGACCACGACCGCGTGATCCTGTTCTGCGACATCGAGCGCCCGCTGAAATACCGCTGGGCCAGTGCGGTGAACCGCTGGTTCGCCAAGAACCTGCTCGCGGCAGCCGCTTCGCCCAACGATGCGGGCGACAAGACGGGCGGCATCAACCGCGCGTTCAAGTACATCTACCAGATCCGCGTCATCGGCAAGCGGCTCAAGGCCTGGGACAAGCGGGCGTACTACCTCGTGAAGTGGTCGATCTTCGGCGGCCTGGCGCTCTGGATCTTCTGGTAGGGCGCAAGCGCGCCGCACGGTGCACGGCCGCCGCTGACCGCCCATGTCCTTCGCAGCCAAAGACCTGTCCGTCCCCGTCGACCTTGCCAGCGCCCAGGCACTGATCGAGGCGGTGCAGGCCGAAGCCGCGGCGCAGCGGCTCGCCCTGCGCGCGCCGCCCGCCGCGCCCACCACCTGCTGCGGGCGCGGCTGCAACGGCTGCGTGTGGGAAGGCTGGCTCGCGGCCATCGCGTACTGGCGCGACGAGGCCTCGCTGCTGCTGGGCTAGTGCGACCTAACGCGCTTCCCAGAAGCCGCGGTGCGTGGCGATCATTTCTTCCGCCACCTCGGCTACCGGCCCGATCACCTCGATCTTCTTCTGCCCGCGCGCGAAGACTTCGCGGCAGGGCAGGCTCAGCGTGGGGTTTTCGGGATGGTCGCCCGTGAGCGCGAGCAACGCGCTTTCCTCGGCGCCGTAGACGACGCGGCCGATGTGGGCCCAGTAGCTGGTGCCCGCGCACATCGCACACGGCTCGAAGGTGGTGACCAGCGTGCACTGCCACAGGTAGTCGGCCGGCCAGTTCTGCGCGGCATGGCGCGCCAGCGTGGCTTCGGCGTGGTTCACGGTGTCGATGTTGCCCTGCTCGGCGAGGATCGTTTCGCCGTCAGGGGCGACGAGCACGGCGCCGAAGGGATGGCGGCCCATCCCCATGGCGCGGCGGGCCACGTCGTCGGCGCGGCGCAGCGCGCGGATGATCTGGTCGCGTGTCATCTGCAGTGCCTCATTGGTTTTGCGATCCGCGGTGCGCCCAGCCGGTGGTGTGCTTCTCGATCACGCTGAAGAGTTCGTACATCAGCATGGCCATGGCGCCGACCACCATCAGGCCCGCGAAGGCCAGGCCCATCTGCATGGCCGAGCCGGCGGAGATCAGCAGGTAGCCGATGCCTTCGTTGGCGGCGGTCATCTCGCTGACCGTGGTGCCGACGAAGGCCAGCGTGATCGCCACCTTGAGCGAACCGAAGAAGTAGGGCATGGAGCGCGGCAGGCCGATCTTCATGAGCACGTCCCAGCGCTTGGCGCCGAGCACGCGCAGCACGTCTTCCAGTTCGGGCTCCAGCGTGGCGAGTCCGGTGGCGATGTTCACCATGATCGGGAAGAAGCTGATCAGGAAGGCCGTGAGGATCGCCGGCCCGACGCCGATGCCGAACCACACGACCAGGATCGGCACGAAGGCCGCCTTGGGCAGTGCATTGAACGCCGTCATGAGCGGATAGATCGCCGCATACGCGATGCGCGAGCTGCCGATCACGAAGCCCATCAGCACGCCGACGACGATCGCCAGGCCGAAGCCCGCCATCGTGACCCAGAAGGTGCGCCACGCGTGGCCCGCGATGATTTCCTTGAATTCCCAGAACTGGGTCCAGATGCGCAGCGGGCTCGGAAAGATGAAGTCCGAGACGCCGAAGCCTGCGCAGATCACCTGCCACAGCAGGATGACCGCCACGAGCAGCAGCCAGGGCGACCAGCGTTCGAGTTGCTTGGTGTTCTTCATGGCGCGGCTCAGTGGGACGCGGCAGCGGCCGCGGTTTGCGCCGCGCTGATGCCCGTGTTGCGGATGGCGCCGATGTGCCCGCGCAGCTCCAGCACGATGTCGGTGAACTCCTTGGTGTAGGTGAGCTCCAGCTCGCGCGGACGCGGCAGCTCGATCTCGCGCTTGACCACGAAGCGGCCGGGGCTCTTGCTCATCACGTACACCGTGTCGGCCAGGAACACCGATTCGCGCAGGTCGTGCGTCACCAGGATGACGTTGAACTGCTGCTCGGTCCAGAGGTCGCGCAGGATGCACCAGAGCTCCTCGCGCGTGAAGGCATCGAGTGCGCCGAAGGGCTCATCGAGCAGCAGCATCTTGGGCTCGTGGATGAGCGCGCGGCAGATGCTCGCGCGCTGCTGCATGCCGCCGGAGAGCTGCCACGGAAACTTGTCCTCGTAGCCCGCAAGGCCCACCTTCTGCAGCAGCTTGCGCGCACGCTCGACGTATTCCTTGCGCCTGGCCTTGAAGCTGGAGCGGTAGGGCTCGACGATCTCGAGCGGCAGCAGCACGTTGTCCACCGTGGTGCGCCAGGGCAGCAGCGAGGGCGCCTGGAACGCCATGCCCGAGATCTTGAGCGGTCCGGTCACGGGCTGGCCGTCGATGCGGATCTTGCCCATCGACGGCATCTTCAGGCCCGTGGTGAGCTTCATGAAGGTCGACTTGCCGCAGCCCGACGGCCCGACGATGGCGATGAACTCGCCGCGCTTCACCTTCAGGTCGATGGCCTCGACCGCGAAGTGGTTGGCGCGCAGCAGCTCCTCGTTGTAGGCGAGCCAGACGTCCTGGAAATCGACGAAGGAAGCAGCGGCCGCGCTCGGTGCCTCCGCCATCACTTGCGCAGCACGCCGTTGAGCTCGGCCGCGGGCGGCAGCAGCGCGGCCGTCCATACGGCGTCGGGGCTCACGCGCGTCTTGGTGTTGAAGGCGTCCGACACCTGCGAGGCCATCAGCGACATGCGGCCCGCGTTGGCCGCGCCAAAGCCTTCGCTGCGCGCGTCGGCGCTGTTGATCACGGTGTCGATGGCCAGCTGCAGGCGGCGGGTTTCGAGCTTGCTGTCGATGATGCCGTCGCGCGCCTTCACCGATTCGATGGCGACCGCGGGATTGGCGATGACTTCCCTCGCGCCCTTGGCAAAGGCGGAGAGGAATTTCTTCACCGCCTCGGGGTTCTCCTTGATGAGCTTGGGCGACGCGATGATCACGTTGCCGTAGAGCTTCACGCCATAGTCGGGGTAGGGCAGCACGACGATGTCCGCCGCCTTGGCGCCGCGCGCCTCCAGGTTCAGCAGCGAGGTGAAGGTGAAGCCGGTGATGGCGTCGATGTCGCCGCGGATCAGCATGGTTTCGCGCAACGTCGGGTCCATGGCGGTCCAGTTGACGGCGCCGATGTTGTTGGCCTTGGCGAAGATCGGGAATGCGCGGCGGCCGGCGTCGAATACCGGCGCACCCATCTTCTTGCCGGCCAGGTCGGCCGGCTTGGCGATGCCGCTCTTCTTGAGCGCCATGACCGAGGCCGGCGTGTTGTTGTAGACCATCATCACCGCCACCGGCTTGTTCGGGCTGTCGGGGTTGTTGGCGTGGAATTCCATCAGCGCGGCCAGGTCGGCAAAGCCCATTTCATAGGCGCCCGATGCCACGCGCGTGACCGTGCCGCCCGAGCCGTTGCCCGCGTCGATGGTCACGTCCAGCCCCGCGGCCTTGAAGTAGCCCTTGGCGGCCGGGTGCAGGAACAGCGCGGCCGGACCTTCGAAACGCCAGTCGAGCTGGAACTTGATCGGCGTCGTGGTCTGGGCCAAGGCCGGAGAAAGGCCGAAGCTGAGGGCCGAGGCGGCGAGGAAGGACTGGAGCAGTTGGCGCTTGTTCATGCGGGATCCGTGGAAGGTGAATGCTTCTGCATTCAAGCAAAAACGGTGCCCGCACGCGATTGGTGCGAACCCCCGGGTTGCACCCGGGGGTTTGCGGCGAGCGCCTACTTCAGCGCCGTGGTCGCGTTGGCCACCGCCAGTGCCGTCATGTTGACCACGCGCCGCACGGTCGACGAAGGCGTGAGCACGTGCGCCGAGCCCGCGGCGCCCAGCAGGATGGGGCCGACCGTGATGCCGTTGGCACCCGTCATCTTCAGCACGTTGTAGAGGATGTGGGCCGAATCGAGATTGGGGCACACGAGCAGGTTGGCCTCGCCGGTGAGCGTGCTGTCGGGCAGGGCGGTGCGCCGCACTTCTTCCGACAGGGCCGCATCGCCGTGCATCTCGCCGTCGCATTCGATGTCGGGCGCCAGCTGCGCGAACAGGTCGCGCGCGAGCCGCATCTTGCGGGCCGAGCCGCGGCTCGAGGTGCCGTAGTTCGAGTGCGAGAGAAACGCCACCTTCGGCGGCAGCCCGAAGCGGCGCACCTCTTCGGCCGCCATCAGCGCAATGCTCGCGAGCAGTTCGGCGCTCGGGTCTTCGTTCACGTTGGTGTCGGTGATGAACACCGTGCGCTTCTCGAGCGTGAGCGCATTCAGCGTCGCAAAGCCCGGCGCACCGCGCTTCAGGCCGATGAGGTTGCGGATGTGTTCCAGGTGCACGTCGAAGCGCCCGACCAGGCCGCAGATCATGGCGTCGGCATCGCCCAGGTGCATCATCAGCGCGGCAATGGTGGTGTTGGAGCGGCGCACCATGGTCTTGGCGGCCTCCGGCGTCACGCCGCGGCGGCCCATGAGCTGGTGGAAGCTCTCCCAGTAGGTGCGAAAGCGCGGATCGTCCTCGGGGTTGACGATCTCGAAGTCGGTGCCCGCGCGGATGTGCAGGCCGGCCTTCTGGATGCGCGCCTCGATCACCGCGGGGCGTCCCACCAGGATGGGCTGGGCCAGGCCTTCGTCGATGGCCCATTGGGCGGCGCGCAGCACGCGCTCGTCCTCGCCCTCGGCGTAGGCCACGCGCTTGGAGGCCGCGATCTTGGCGGCGCTGAACACCGGCCGCATGAACATGCCGGTCTGGTAGACGAAGCGCGTCAGGTGCTGGCGATAGGCATCCAGGTCTTCGATCGGGCGCGTGGCCACGCCCGAAGCCGCGGCCGCCTTGGCCACGGCCGGCGCGATGCGCAGGATGAGCCGCGAGTCGAAGGGCTTGGGAATGATGTAGTCGGGGCCGAACGACAGCTCCTGCCCGGCATAGGCCGTGGCGACTTCCTCGCTGATGTCGGCCTTGGTGAGCTCGGCGATCTCGCGCACGCAGGCCAGCTTCATTTCTTCCGTGATCTTGCTCGCGCCGCAATCGAGCGCGCCGCGGAAGATGTACGGGAAGCACAGCACGTTGTTGACCTGGTTCGGGTAGTCCGACCGGCCTGTGGCGATGATGCAGTCGGGCCGCACGGCCTTGGCGAGCTCGGGGCGGATCTCGGGCTCCGGGTTGGCCAGCGCCAGGATGATCGGCTGACCGGCCATGGTCTTGACCATGTCGGCGCTCATCACGCCGGGCGCGGAGCAGCCCAGGAACACATCGGCGTCCTTGACCACGTCGGCCAGGGTGCGGGCGCCGGTGTCTTTCTGGGCGTAGCGCGATTTCGATTCGTCGAACCCGCCCGCGCGGCCCATGTAGATCAGGCCCTTGGAGTCGCAGGCATGGATGTTGGCGGGCTTGGCGCCCAGGCCCACCATCACGTCCAGGCAGGCGATGGCGGCCGCGCCGGCGCCCGAGACGGCGATCTTCACGTCTTCGATCTTCTTGCCCACCAGTTCGAGGCCGTTGATCAGCGCAGCGGCCGAGATGATGGCGGTGCCGTGCTGGTCGTCGTGGAACACCGGGATGTTCATGCGCTCGCGCAGCTTCTTCTCGATGTAGAAGCACTCGGGCGCCTTGATGTCCTCGAGGTTGACGCCGCCCAGCGTGGGCTCCAGCGCCGCGATGATGTCGACCAGCTTGTCGGGGTCGTTTTCGGCCAGTTCGATGTCGAACACGTCGATCCCGGCGAATTTCTTGAACAGGCAGCCCTTGCCTTCCATCACCGGCTTGGCGGCCAGCGGGCCGATGTTGCCCAGGCCCAGCACCGCCGTGCCGTTGGTGACCACGCCCACGAGGTTGCCGCGCGCGGTGAATTCGGCCGCCATCGACGGATCGGCCGCGATGTCCAGGCACGGGTAGGCCACCCCCGGCGAATACGCCAGCGACAGGTCGCGCTGGTTCAGGAGCGGCTTGGTCGGGGTGATCGAGATCTTGCCCCGGACGGGGGATCGGTGGTATTCGCGCGCTGCTTCGCGAAGAGCTTCTTCTGCGGGTGACAGGGGTGCAGCCATGAAAAGTCTCCTTGTTTCTGACGGGCAATGAGGCTACCGCAAAAGCATGGCCTTCCGCCTCAGGGAGAGCGAGCCGTGATGCAACAAGCCGCAAGCGCCGGGCGCCCGACTCGCTAAACTCCGCGCTGCTGCCGGGGTTGCCTGGCCGGCATCCCCGTGCATCGGCCCACCGGCCGGCCAACGTCAACAATGAAGAACGACCCAGGATGGAGCGCATGACGCCAGGACCTTTCACCAGCACAGAGCCCGACGTCGTGGTCATCGGCGGCGGGCCCGCGGGCTCCACCGTGGCGGCGCTGCTGGCCGACAAGGGGCACGACGTGGTGCTGATCGAGAAGGCGCAGCACCCGCGCTTCCATATCGGCGAATCGCTGTTGCCCATGAACATGCCGCTGTTCGACCGGCTCGGCGTCCGCACCGAGGTCGAGGCGATCGGCATCAAGAAGCACGGCGCCGAGTTTGTCTCGCCGTGGCACGACCACACCAGCCACTTCGACTTCGGCGAGGCGATGGACAAGAGCTTTCCGTATGCCGTGCACGTGCGCCGCTCGGAGTTCGACGAGCTGCTGTTCCGCCACGCCGCCAAGCGCGGGGTGCGCACCTTCGAAGGCCAGCGGGTCACCGGCGTCGACATGGACGCCGGCAAGGGCACGCCCGGCAACCGGCCGCTGGTGAAGGTCAAGGCCGACGACGGCGCCGAGATCCAGTGGCGCCCGCGCTTCGTGATCGATGCCAGCGGACGCGACACGCTGCTGTCGAACCAGTTCGATGCCAAGCAGCGCAACCGCAAGCATGCGAGCGCGGCGCTCTATGGCCACTTTGCCAATGCCGAGCGCCGGCCGGGCCGCTTCGAGGGCAACATCTCGCTGTTCTGGTTCGACCACGGCTGGTTCTGGTACATCCCGCTCAAGGACGGCACCGTGAGCGTCGGCGCCGTGGCCTCGCCCGCGTACTTCAAGCGCCGCCAGGGTGCGTCGCTGGAAGATTTCCTCATGCAGACCATTGCGCTCGCGCCCAAGCTGGCCGCGCGCCTGAAGAACGCCACGCTGATGGAAGGCGCCACCACCACCGGAAACTACGCCTACGACTCCAAGTTCTGCCGCGGCGACCGCTTCATGATGGTGGGCGACGCCTATGCCTTCGTCGACCCGATGTTCTCGTCGGGCGTATACCTGGCGATGAACAGCGGCTTCGAGGCTGCCGCCGCCGCTGATCTATGGCTCAAGGGCGAGGCGAAGGAAGCCGAGCGCGCCTTCCGGCACTATGAAAAGGTCATGAAGCACGGGCCGAAGATGTTCTCGTGGTTCATCTACCGCATCACCTCGCCCGCCATCCGCCGCCTCTTCATGGCGCCGCGCAACATCTGGCGCATGCAGGAGGCGCTCTTGTCCATCCTGGCGGGCGACCTGTTCCGCGACACGCCCATCGGCCCGCGCTTCTGGGGCTTCAAGGTGACCTACTACGCCTCGTGCATCGGCATCCTGCCGCAGGCCATCAAGACCTGGGCATGGCGCCGGCGCAACCTCAAGGAATCTCTCGAGGCCGCGAAGACCTGAGCCGGAGGTTCAGTCCGGGGTCACCGTGTGCTGCGCCAGCGCCTCGAGCGCGCGCACCAGGGCCGAGTGGTCCTGCTGACCGTGGCCGAGCGCCGCGCAGGCATTCATCAACTGGGCCGCGCCGGCCGTCTGGGGCAGCGCCACGCCCAGCGCACGGGCGCTCTGCAGCGCGAGGTTCAGGTCCTTCTGGTGCAGCGAGATACGGAAGCCCGGCGCGAAGGTGCGCTTGATCATGCGTTCGCCGTGCACCTCGAGGATGCGCGAGCTGGCAAAGCCGCCCATCAGCGCCTGGCGCACCTTGGCCGGATCGGCGCCCGCCTTGGACGCGAACAGCAGCGCCTCGCCCACGGCCGCGATGTTCAGCGCCACAATGATCTGGTTGGCCACCTTGCAGACCTGGCCGTCGCCCACGTTGCCCACCAGCGTGACGTTCTTGCCCATCTTCTCGAGCAGCGGGCGCACCTGGCCGAAAGTGCCTTCGTCGCCGCCGCACATGATCGTGAGGCTCGCGGCCTTGGCGCCCACTTCGCCGCCCGACACCGGCGCATCGATGTAGCCGCAGCCCAGCGCGAGGATGCGCTTGGCAAAGGCCTTGGTGGCAATCGGATCGATGGAGCTGCAGTCGACCACGATCTTGCCGCATGAGTCCTTCAGGCCTTCTGCCACGCCCTGCGTGCCCGGCTCGCCGAACAGCACCTTCTCCACGTCGGGCGTGTCGGGCACCATGATGAAGATCACGTCGGCCAGGCGCGCCACCTCGGCGGCCGAGGCGCAGATGGTCGCCTTCGAGATGAAGGGCTCGGGCGTGTTGCCCTGGGTGTTCACGAACAGCTGGTGGCCCGCGTCGAGCAGATGGCCCGCCATGGGCGCGCCCATGATGCCGAGGCCGATGAATCCGATTTTTTGCGATTGCGACATGTCTTCAGTTTCCTTGGGTGCTGTTGTCTGGGTTCACTTCTGCGGGGCCAGGGCCTGGCGCCATCCGAGTCCGTCGACCGTGTCGGTGCGCGGCTTGTATTCGCAGCCGATCCAGCCCTCGTAGCCGATCGAATCGATGTGCCTGAAGAGCCAGGGGTAGTTGATCTCGCCCGTGCCCGGCTCGCCGCGCCCGGGGTTGTCGGCCAGCTGGATGTGGCCGATGCGCGCAAGGTGCTTGGACAGCGTGTTGCCCAGCTCGCCTTCCATGCGCTGCGCGTGATAGATGTCGTACTGCACGCGCAGGTTCGACGATCCCACCTCCTCGATCAGGGCGAGTGCCTGGTCGGTGCGCGTCAGGAAGAAGCCCGGGATGTCGAAGGTGTTGATGGGCTCGATCAAGAGCCGCAGGCCGGCCGCTTCGAGTTCGCCGGCGGCCAGCCGCAGGTTCTCGACCACGGTCTTGTGGGCGGCCTCGGTGCTCACGCCCGCCGGCAGCTTGCCGACCAGGCAATTGAGCTGCGGGCAGCCCAGCGCGGTGGCGTAGTCGATGGCCATCGCGATGCCTTCGCGGAACTCGCCGGTGCGGTCCGGATGGCAGGCGATGCCGCGCTCGCCCTTGTCCCAGTCGCCGGCCGGCAGGTTGTGCAGCACCTGCTGCAGGCCGTTGGCGCGCAGCGCGGCCGCGAGTTCCTTCTTCTCGAAGGGGTAGGGAAACAGATATTCCACCGCCTCGAAACCCGCCTTGGCGGCGGCCTCGAAGCGTTGCATGAACGGCAGCTCGGTGAAGAGCATCGTGAGATTGGCTGCGAACTTGGGCATGGTGCGTGTCTCCGTGCTCAGTCCAGCATCTCGGCCGCAACGGCGGTGGGCGCATCGGCCGGGTGCTCGGCCAGGGGCTCGAACTCGGTGATGTTGTCGATCTCGGTGCCCATGGCGATGTTGGTCACGCGCTCCAGCATCACCTCGATGACCACCGGCACGCTGAACTCGGCCATCAGCGCCTCGGCGCGCTGGATCGCCGGTGCGATCTCTTCCTGCTTGTTCACGCGGATCGCCTTGCAGCCCAGGCCTTCGACCACCTTGAGATGGTCCACGCCGTAGCTGCTCTCGATGCCCGCATCGGGCCCCGCGTTGATGTTGTCGAACGCGAGCTGCACGCAGTAGTCCATCTCGAAGCCGCGCTGCGCCTGGCGGATCAACCCGAGGTAGGAGTTGTTGACCACGATGTGGATGTACGGCAGCTTGAACTGCGCGCCCACGGCCAGCTCCTCGATCATGAACTGGAAGTCGTAGTCGCCCGAAAGCGCGACGATCTTGCGCGACGGGTCGGCGGCCCGCACGCCCAGCGCGGCCGGAATGGTCCAGCCCAGCGGGCCGGCCTGGCCGCAGTTGATCCAGTGGCGCGGGTTGTACACGTGGAGGAACTGCGCGGCCGCGATCTGCGAGAGCCCGATGGTGCTCACGTAGCAGGTGTCGTTGCTGAAGTTGTTGTTCATGCACTGGTACACGCGCTGCGGCTTCATCGGCACGCTGTCGAAGTTGGTCTTGCGCAGCATGGTCTTCTTGCGCTCGATACAGTCCCTGGCCCATGGGCGGCGGTCGGGCAGCTTGCCGGCGGCCTTCATCTCCTCGGCCACCGCCACGAACTGCTCCAGCGCAGCCTTGGCGTCCGACACGATGCCGAAGTCCGGCGTGAACACGCGGCCGATCTGCGTGGGCTCGATGTCCACGTGAACGAAAGTGCGGCCCTTGGTGTACACATCGATCGAGCCGGTGTGCCGGTTGGCCCAGCGGTTGCCGATGCCCAGCACGAAGTCGCTCGCCAGCATGGTCGCGTTGCCGTAGCGGTGGCTGGTCTGCAGGCCGCACATGCCGGCCATCAGCGGATGGTCGTCGGGAATCGCGCCCCAGCCCATCAGCGTGGGAATCACCGGGACGCCGGTGGCCTCGGCAAAGCGCACCAGCAGGTCGCTCGCATCGGCGTTGATCACGCCGCCACCGGCCACGATCAGCGGACGCTCGGCCGCATTGAGCATGCCGATGGCCTTCTCGATCTGCGCCCGCGTGGCGGCCGGCTTGTAGGGCGTGAGCGGTTCGTAGCTGTCGATGTCGAATTCGATCTCGGCCATCTGCACGTCGAACGGCAAGTCGATCAGCACCGGGCCCGGGCGGCCCGAGCGCATCAGGTGGAAGGCCTGCTGGAACACCTGCGGCACCTGGCCGGGTTCGCGCACCGTGACCGACCACTTGGTGACCGGCTTGGAGATCGACTCGATGTCGACCGCCTGGAAATCTTCCTTGTAGAGCCGGGCGCGCGGCGCCTGGCCCGTGATGCAGAGGATCGGAATCGAATCGGCCCAGGCCGAATACAGGCCCGTGATCATGTCGGTGCCCGCGGGCCCCGAGGTGCCGATGCACACGCCGATGTTGCCGGCCACGGCACGCGTGTAGCCCTCCGCCATGTGCGAGGCGCCCTCGACGTGGCGCGCGAGAATGTGGCCGATGCTGCCGCGCTGGCGCAGCGCGGAATACATCGGGTTGATGGCCGCACCGGGCACGCCGAAGGCCTGCGTCACGCCTTCTTTTTCCATCACCAGCACGGCGGCCTGGACTGCTTTCATTTTTGCCATGGGACTGTCTCCTTGAGTTGGGCCCACTTTAGGAAGCGAAGGCCATTCGAAGAAGACGGCTGGGGACCATAAAACCTATTCCGTCTTGGAATAACTGGCTACCATCCGGCCATGGACCGACTCTTGGCAATGGAAATGTTCGTGCGCGTGGTCGAGACCGGCAGCTTCTCGAAAGCGGCGCTCGAGTTCCACACCACCCAGCCCACCGTGACCAAGCAGGTCGCGGCCACCGAGGCGCGGCTGAAGGTGCGGCTCCTCAACCGGAACACGCGCGGCGTGAGCCTCACCGAACCGGGCGCGCTCTACTACGAGAAATGCAAGAACATCGTGCGCGAGGCCGAGGAGGCCGAGAGCATCGTGCAGCTGCGCCAGAACCAGGCACAAGGGCTCTTGCGCGTCGGCACCTCCGTGGCCTTCGGCCGCCGGGTGGTGGTGCCGCTGGCACTCGAGTACATGCGCCGGCATCCGCAGGTGCAGCTCGACCTGAGCTTCGAGGACCGCTATGTCGATCTCATCGCGCAGGGCATCGACGTCGCCATCCGCATGGGCAAGCTGGCCGATTCGTCACTGGGCGCGCGCTATCTCGGCACCAACCCCTGGGCCATGGTCGCCGCGCCGGGGTACCTGAAGAAGCACGGCACGCCCAAGCGGGCGCAGGACTTGAGCGCACACGTGGCCCTCATCTACAGCAGCGTGGTGGGCGACGAGTTCTGGCGCATGCACACGCCCAAGGGCGATGCGGTGACGGTGCCCGTCTCGGGCCGCTTCCGCTCCAACAACCTGTCCGCCGTGCTGGCCGCCGCGCGCGACGGCTTGGGCATTGCGCTCATGCCGCGCTACGTTGCGAGCGAATCGCTCGCGGCGGGCAAGGTGGTCGAGGTGCTGGGCGACCACGCATTGCCCGAGCAGGAGATCCACGCCGTCTTTCCCTCGCCCAAGCTGGTGCCGGGCAAGGTGTCGGGCTTCGTGGCGTTCCTGCAGGGGCGGTTTGCCGAGGGGTGGTGGGGGCGATAGATCCGCACCTGCAAAGCGACTCGAGCCATTTGGGATCTTGTTGCCGAATTGTGATTTGGACGTGCCGCCTTGCGTGTGCCTCGCATGCCTGTTTCTTCTGTGCGAAATTGCAGGAATTCGCCAGCGATAAACAATCGACGTTTACGGCCGCGTTGGCTTCCACTGCAAACTAGCAGTCGACTCACTGCCTCATGTCGGCAGATCGCTACTCGCCGTCACCTCTTCGCTCAACCATTTCGCTCGTCTCGGTAGCGAGATTGATCTCAATGAAACCGTTTCTGATCCTCGTCGTGAGCACATTCCTGTTTGCTTGTTCCGACAAAAAAGATGAAGCAAATGCAGAACCTCAGAAAAACTCAACCGACATGTATAAGACGCCTTCCAAGCCGAATAGAGCGGCAGACAAAGGATTCTGAGACTAGGCTTAAGAATGGCGCAATACGGAATTCTCGGCGTCCATGAGGCGCCAGATCTGGGCTGAAGTTTTCCAACGGACTTTGCCGGTGGGCATGGGATACCTCCCAACAGGTTTTGCATTTGGCGTGCTGGCTGTACAAGCGGGTCTTTCGCCGCTGCTCGCAGTGGCGATGAGCATGTTCGTGTTTGCAGGTGCCCTGCAATTTGCGGCAATCGCCATGCTGACTTCTCCCGTGGGGTTGGGTGCACTGGTCTTGACGACCTTGCTCGTCAATCTTCGGCATGTGCTCTACGCAGTTCCGTTGATTGATCATCTGCCGCTGCGGCGCCTCAGCAGGGCCTATGTGGTTGCCGCATTAACGGACGAAAACTATTCCGTACTGACCACGCTGCCAGCTTCCGAACGCCCACGGCTTGCAACACGCATCAGCCTGTGCAATCACGCCTACTGGATTTTGGGAACGGGTCTCGGCGTGGTGCTCGGCGGTCAGGCGGGTGGCTGGATTCCGAATCTCGACTTGGCGCTTCCGGCGCTTTTCACCATCCTGGCAATCGAACAGTACCTTGCACGCCGACGTTGGATGCCCGTCCTCATAGGCTTGGTCAGCGTCCTCCTGGCGATCACGTGGTTTCCCGGCTATGAGTTGATCTGCGCACTAGCCCTTGGCTTGGTGGTTCTGTTGGCATGTGCGGTTGCCGCGCCACCGGTGTCGAGCAACGAAGAGGTCGAGAATTGATGCAATCGGTTGATCCTTGGCTATCTCTGGCCGCAATGAGCGGAATCACCATCCTTCTGCGGGCGGTTCCGCTGCTCATGAGCAAGTCTTTGCTGCGGGCGCCATGGATGCTGCGCCTGAATCAGGAATTGCCGCTTTGCGTCATGGTGATCCTGGTTTCAACCACCTTGACAGGGTCGCGAGGAGGTGGCCCGTTGTGGTCACAGATGGCGTTGCAAGTTCTGGCTTTGGGCTGCGTCGCATTGAGCTATCTGCGCTGGCGCAACGCGCTGGGGAGCGTTGTGCTCGGCGTGGCGGTGCTTGCCGTGCTGACGCGCTACATCCGTTGAATGAGCGAAACCACGGGTTTGCTGGCCCGTGAATCGTGGCTTGTTCGAGGCAACCGATCTTTCGCGCAATGCTCAAGCCGGCACGAACGCGCCGTGCAGCCCCAGCGGCAGCGCATAAGGCAGCGTCGCTTGCGCCACCGGTCCCGCCGCCAGCCGATCGGCCGCGAAGCACGACAGCAGCGTCTTCTGCCGGCCGAAGTCGAACGCCGTGCCCAGCACCCAGCCGGGCCCGGCGCCGTCCGGCACGAAGACATGCTCTTCCACCATGGCCTGTGCGCCGTAGCTGAAGCGTTCGCTGCCGCCGTTTTCGACATCGGTTCGCGCGATGGCGCCGAAGCCGGGCACATCGGGGCGGGTCTGCGTGGCGTGCAACACATGGCGGTGGCGCAGGCCGACGCGGCGCGGGTCGATGCGCGGAAACTCGGCTTCGGGCGCGAGCGCTTGCTGCGTGGCCTTGCCCGCGGCCAGGTCCAGCGTGGCAACGGTGAGGCGCGGATCGGGGCTCTTCACGCGGCGTGCCCGCATCACTTCGCGGCTGGTCGTGAAGACCGAGCTTGCGTTGTCCGACCGCACGTAGTCGATGTGGATGAGCGTGCCGCGCGGCGTGTCTTCTTCCCACGCGTTGCCGACGTGGAACAGGAAGCCGGCCGGCAGCGTGAGCACCTGGCGGCGCTCCCAGTTCTCTTTGTCGACCACCAGCGCGCGCATGCCGAGTTCCGGCCGCCACACGTGGGCGTCGAGAAAGCTCGCGCCGGCCTCCTTGCGCTTGCCGTCGTAGACCAGCGGCGGCATCAGGAAGACCAGGTGCCGATCCGTCACCGCGAAGTCGTGGACCATCGGCATGTCGGCAACCGGAACCACCGCCGCGCGCCGCAGGGTGCCGCCTGGCGAAATCTCGTACAGCGCCAGCAGCCCCTGGCCGGCGCTCACGCCGAAGTTCCACACGGTGCCGTCCGGATCGATCTTGGGATGCGCCGAGAACGGCATGCCCGCGAGGTCGGCGCGCCAGGTCTTCACGCCCAGCGTGGCCAGCGTATGCGCGTCGACGCGCGTGGCCGAGCCGCCTTCCCACAGCGCCAGCACTTCGCCCTGCATCGGCAGCACGCTGGTGTTGGCGACGTTCAGGCTGTCGGCCGAGGCGGGCGGCTCGACACCTGGCGGCATGGTGCCGAAGGCTTCGAAGAGGCGGCGGCCCGCCCGCACCTCGGCCTCGCGCTTGGGCGTGGCGACATAGCGGCCCTGGTGCCGCACGTCGGCCCCGTCAATCACGAAGCGGTGCACCATGCCATCGCCGTCGAACCAGTGGTGGTAGCGCTCGCCGCCCAGGTCGTGGCCCGCCGGGCCGATGCGAAACAGCGTGCCGGCCACGGCATCGGGAAAGCGCCCGCGCACCGTGGCGCGGGTCAGCGGCAGGTCGCCTCGCGGCGTGGCGAAGCCGGTCTTCCAGGGCGCGCCCGAGGCTTCGAACCGGGCTTGCCAGTCGTCGGTGGCGGCCGCGCGGGCCAGCGGTGCCAGGAGGGGGAGGGCGCCGGCCGTCGCCAGCAGGCGCAGGAGTTCGCGTCGTTCCATGGCGATGCTCCTCAGCGCAGGTGGATGAGGGTCTGCAGGTCGGCGTCGACGCTGATCGCCGCGGCATCGAAGGCCGGCGCGCCCCGGTTGCCCTTCGCATCGTTCGAGAAGCCGTAGCGCTCGGTCGGCATGCCCATGAGGTTGGCGTCGAGCTTGCCGTTGCCGTTCTCATCGGCGAACGCGCGAAGTGCATAGCGCCCCGGCGCCAGTCCCGTGAACACGAGCCGGGCCTTGCCGCCCTGCATCGGCGCGGTCTGCGAAGCCACGGCCTTGCCGTCGGCGTAGCTGGCGGCGTCGTTGTACAGCGCCACATAGAGCGTGGCTTCGGTGGCCGGGCCGTCGGCGACGGAAAGGCTCAGGTCGGCCGCCAGTGCGGCCAGCGGCGAAAGCAGCGCGGCGGCACACAGGGCGCGTGCACCGTTACGGGAGAGAAGGAAGTTCATCGAAAGGGCCTCATCGCAGTGATTGAAGCCTCGACGATCCCGCAGGCGACATGTGCCCGCCAGTGCCTTGCGATGAAACCCAGGAATGCCTGCGCGAAGTGCACGCGGAAGGCGCGGCGCGCATTCGACTGGCGCCCCGGGCAGCCCTGCCCGGGCCTTGTGTCAGTTGTTCTTCTTGTCGTCCCCGGGCTCGGCTTCCAGCTGGCCCGACTCGATGAACAGGCTCCACGCTGCCATGAACAGCGCCGCGATCACGGGCCCGATCACGAAGCCGTTGATGCCGAAGATCGCCATGCCGCCGATGGTCGACATCAGCACGATGTAGTCGGGCATCTGCGTGTCCTTGCCCACCAGCACGGGGCGCAGGATGTTGTCGACCAGCCCGATCACGAACACGCCGACGAAGATCAGGATGCCGCCCTGCCAGAAATGGCCCGTGGCGAGGTAGTAGATGGCCACCGGCCCCCAGATGAGCGCCGCGCCCACCGCAGGCAGCAGCGAGAGAAAGGCCATGAGCACGGCCCACAGCAGCGCGCCCTGCACGCCGAGCAGCCAGAACGCGATGCCGCCGATGGCGCCCTGCGCGATGGCCACCGCCACGTTGCCCTTCACGGTGGCGCGGATCACGGTGGTGAACTTGTTCAGCAGGTAGTGGGTGTGCGGCTTGGCCAGCGGCACCGCCTCGCGCATCATCTTCGACAGCGAAGACCCGTCGCGCACGAGGAAATACAGCAGGTACAGCATCACGAAGAAGCTGATCACGAAGTCGAAGGTGTTCTGGCCGATGGTGAGCGCCTGCCCCGCGATGAGCTGGCTGCCCTGCGCGGCGCCTGCGGAGATGCGGGCCTGCCAGGCTTCCATGTCGCCGAGGTTGAAGCGGTCGAACAGGCTCAGCACCCATTGCGGCAGTGCATTGAGGATCTGCTGGAAATAGGACGCGAAATTGATCTGCCCCGACCGGATGTTCTGTGTGACCTGCACGATTTCCTGCACCAGCGACACGCCGACCATGGCCAGCGGAAGAATCACGATGAACAGGCAGATCGTCAGGGTGGAAAGCGCCGCGATGTTGTGCCGGCCGGGCATCTTGCGCAGCAGCCCCTTGTAGAGCGGGGTGAACAGGATCGCAAGCGCCACCCCCCACAGCACCGCGCCGAAGAACGGCATCAGCACCCACAGGAAGGCGACCGTGACGATGGCGAGCAGGGCGAGGAACACGCCGCGCTGGAGTTGGGGTGAATTCATAGGTGATCCGGACTGTAGCCGAGCCGGAATGCACGCCCGTGTCGGCCGGGATGCCCTTGTGTTCGTCGCCGCGCCGGCACCCGGGGCCGGACCTCGCCGGCCGCGGATCAGCGCCGGGCGCGCGGCAGCGCCACCGGTGCCAGGGTGGCGCGCAGCCGGGCCGGGGCGTCGGGGCCGGCCGCGGTGTCCACTTCGAGCGAGCGCTCGACGTTGCCGATGTGCTCGAGCATCAGCGTGCGCGCCCGGGCCGTGTCGCCGGCCTCCAGCGCAGCGACGATGGCGTCGTGCTCCGCGCAGGACTGCCCGGCTTCGTGCCGGGACTGGTAGAGGGTGGCGGCCAGCGTGGTGCGGGCCGTGAGGTCGCGCAGCACGTCGACCAGCAGCTGGTGCCCCATCTGCTCGGCCAGGCACACATGGAAGTCCGCCAGCAGGAAGGCGCGCGTGGCGGCGTCGGCGCCCTCGATGGCGCGGCGCTCGTCGGCGATGTGGTCGCGCAGCTTGCGGATCACCTTCTGCAGCGGCCGGCCCTCGCTCTCGGCCAGGATGCCGGCCTCGACGATGCGCCGCGCCGAGAACGCATCGCGCGCCTCCTCGGCCGAGGGCTCCACCACGTACCAGCCGCGGCGCGACTGCACCTCGACGAAGCCGCGCGCCTGCAGCTGCATGAGCGCCTCGCGCACCATGGTGCGGCTGACCGCGAAGTTCTCGGCCAGCGCCTGCTCGCCGAGCCGCTCGCCGGGCGCGAGCTTCTGCGCCAGGATGGCTTCGACCACCCGCTCGGCAATGGCGGTGGGAGTGACGTCGGTGGCCATCGGCATCAGTGGCTGGCGGCGCCAGCGCCCAGCGGCGCCACCGGCAGCTCGGGCTCGGCCAGCGGCTCGTCGTCGGGCGAGTAGGAGCCGTCCAGCACGGCATGGGCCCGTTCGCGGTCGATGTCGCCCTCCCACGCCGCAATGGCCACCGTCGCCACGCAGTTGCCGATCAGGTTGCCCAGTGCGCGCGCGATGCCCATGAACCAGTCCACCGAGAGCACCAGCACCAGCCCGATGGCCGGAATGGCCGGAATCGCATGCAGCGTGGCCGCCAGCACCACGATGGCCGAGCCGGGTACGCCGTGCGCGCCCTTGGAAGTGACCAGCGCAATCGCCAGGATGGTCAACAGGTCCGCCATCGAGATCGGCGTGTTGGTGGCCTGGGCGATGAACACCGCCGCCAGCGTGATGTAGATCGAGAACGCGTCCAGGTTGAACGAGTAGCCCGTGGGAATCACCAGGCCCACCGTCGAGTCGCGGATGCCCATGCGGCGCAGCTTGGCCATGATCTGGGGCAGCACGCTGTCCGACGAGGTGGTGGCGAACACGATGGCGAGCTCTTCGCGCAGGTAGCGCAGCAGCTTCCAGAGGCTGAAGCCCGACATGCGCATGACCAGCCCGAGCACCACGAAGACGAAGACCAGCACCGCGCCGTAGAAGAGCGCGACGAGCATGCCCAGCTGCTTGAGCGAGCCGATGCCGTATTTGCCCACGGTGAAGGCGATGGCGCCCAGCACGCCGAGCGGCGCCAGCTTGATGATGATGCCCATGATCTTGAACAGCACCAGCGACAGAGAATCCACCACCGCGCCCACCGGCTTGCCCCGGTCGCCCAGCAGCGACAGCGCGCAGCCGAACAGCACCGCGAACAGCAGCACCTGCAGCACGTCGCCCGTGGCGAAGGCATTCACCACCGTGGTGGGGATCAGCTTCATCAGGAATTCGACGGTTCCGCCGCTCGTGAGCTTGTCGGCGTTCGACGCATAGGCGCTCATGGCGGTGGCGTCGAGCTTGCCCGGGTCCACGTTCATGCCCGCGCCCGGCTGGAACACGAAAGCCAGCACCAGGCCCATGCCCAGCGCAATGGTGGTCAGCACCTCGAAGTAGATCAGCGCCTTCACGCCGACCCGTCCCACGCGCTTCAGGTCGCCCGCGCCCGCGATGCCGTGCACCACCACGCAGAACACCAGCACCGGGATGATCATCTTGATCAGCTTGATGAAGCCGTCGCCGAGCGGCTTGAGCTTGACGGCGAACTCCGGCGCGAAGAGGCCGGCGAGCACGCCGAGCACCAGCGCGATGACGACCTGGCCGAAGAGGGATTTGGCAAAGCGGGGCATGGCGGACCTTCCAGCAGTTGAATGCAAGATCACCACAATCTTGCATACAAGCAATGTAGGCAAGAATGGCCGGCTGCGCAGCAGGGTATTCCCGCACCGGATCAACGAGGCGAAAGTCCACGGTCACGCTCAAGCGGGGCGCGGGGTACTTCAAGTCCGACGCCTACAAGGTCACCATGAAGAAGGAAGGCTTCGCGGACGTATCGCAACAAGTCGACAGCCAGGTCAGCGGCTGGTACATAGGCAACCTCATGCTCGGAGGGCTGCTGGGAATGCTGATCATCGATCCAGCGTCCGGTGGCATGTACACCTTCCCCGATGCGGTCAAGGGCACGCTGGCGCCGAACGTCGGCGGGGCCGGCGGCAATGCGGCGGTGCCAGCGCCGGTCAAGGTCAATTAGCCATGGCGCCGCATGGCCCGACCTGAAGGGGGATGCGGCGCGCTCTTCATGCCATGCGCTTTGGCCCACGAGCCAGGCTCATTGGGCGGGTCCACCGGCTTGTCCGAATGTCCCTTTGTTTCGTGCCTGATGGATCACACGAAAGCACAGCAGGGAGTCCGGAGGAGCGCGCCGCATCCGGGTTGCAGATTGCGCGGTTCAACTCGCGCCCTGTGTGTCGGCGGGACGCCGAAGCGCTGTAGGACTTGCGCCAACGCCGGGGGGCCCTGGCGTTGCGGGCTGCGCGGTTTACGATTTGCAGGATGCGAACACTGCCCCTCTCCACATCCAGCGAAATTCCGGTCCTCGGCCTCGGCACCTGGCGCATGGGCGAGGCCTCCGGCCGCCGCAAGGCCGAGGTGGCCGCGGTGCGCGAGGCCATCGCCATGGGCTACCGCCTGATCGATACCGCCGAGATGTACGGCGAGGGCGGCGCCGAAACGGTGCTCGGCCAGGCGCTGGCCGAAGCCTTGCGCACGGGCGACGTGCGCCGCGACGAGCTCTTCATCGTGAGCAAGGTCTATCCGCACAACGCGAGCCGGCGCGGCACGCCGGAGGCCTGCGAGCGCAGCCTCCAGCGCCTCGGGCTCGACATGATCGACCTGTACCTGCTGCACTGGCGCGGCAGCCATCCGCTGCGCGAAACGGCCGAGGCCATGCAGGCGCTGGCAGCGCGTGGGCGCATCGCGCATTGGGGCGTGAGCAATTTCGACGTCGACGACATGCAGGAGTTGTCGCAGGCCGTGGGCGAGGGCCCCGGCTGCGCGGCCAACCAGGTGTACCTGTCGCTCGGCGAACGCGGTCCTGAATTCAGCCTGCTGCCCTGGATGCGCGAACGAGGCATGCCGCTGATGGCCTACAGCCCGATCGACCAGGGCGCGCTGGCCGCGGATGCCGCGTTGGAAGAACTGGCCGCCCGGCTCGGCGTGACCGCCGCGCAGCTCGCGCTGGCCGCGGTGATTGCGCGGCCCGGCGTGGTGGCGATTCCGAAGGCCGTGCGCCGCACGCACCTCGAAGAGAACCTCGCCGCGGCCCGGCTGGTGCTGGACGCGGCAACGCTCGAAGAATTGGATCGCCTGCACCCGCCGCCGCAGCGCAAGACGCCGCTGGCGATGATCTGACGGCCCTCAGTGCGCTTCGGCCTGCTTGGCCGCCGCGATCACGGCCTCGTCGTCCTGCTTCGCGCCGTTGAGGAACAGGTTCAGCAGCACCGCGCTGATCGACGCCAGCAGGATGCCCGATTCGACCAGCGAGTGGATCGCGTGCGGCATCCATTGCTTGAAGTTGGGCGCAATGAGCGGGATCATGCCGATGCCGATCGACACCGCCACGATCATCGCGTTGTGCCGGTTGCCCTTGAAATCCACGCCCGAGAGAATGCGGATGCCCGTGGCCGCGACCATGCCGAACATCACGAGCCCGGCGCCGCCGAGCACCACCGTGGGCAGCGACTCGATCAGCGCCGCCATCTTCGGCAGCAGGCCCAGCACCACCAGGATCACGCCGCCGGCCACGCAGACATAGCGGCTCTTGATGCCGGTGACCGCCACCAGGCCCACGTTCTGCGAGAAGCTGGTGTACGGAAAGGTGTTGAAGATGCCGCCGATGAGCGTGCCCAGGCCATCGGTGCGCAGGCCCTTGGCAAGGTCTTTCTGCGTTATCTTGCGGTCGGTCATCTCGCCGAGCGCGAGGAACATGCCGGTCGACTCGATCATCACAACGATCATGATCAGCGTCATGGTGAGGATCAGGATCGGGTCGAACTGCGGCATGCCGAAGTGGAACGGCAGCACCACGTCCACCCACGCCGCCTTGCCGACTTTCTCATAGGTCATGAGCCCCGTGATCGACGCCACCACCGCGCCGATCACGATGCCCAGCAGCACCGAGATGTTGGCGATGAAGCCCCTGGCGTACTTGACGATCAGCAGGATGGACACCAGCACCAGCGCCGCCACGCCGAAACCCGACAGGTCCGCGTACTTGGGGTTGGGCACCGTCGGCATGATGGCAAAGCCCTTGGGCACCGCGGGAATCGAGCTGCCCGGCGACGTCACTTCGGCCAGCCACTTCGCGTAGACCGGATCGACCAGCGCCGGTGCGGTCGGCCCCACCGGGTTGCCGAAGATCCAGTTGATGCCCACGCGCATCAGGCTGATGCCGATCACCGCGATGATGGTGCCCGTGACCACCGGCGGAAAGAAGCGCAGCATGCGGCTCACCAGCGGCGCGATGAGTATCGACACCACGCCCGCGCCGATGATGGCGCCGAACAGCAGCTGCGCACCGTTCTGGCCCGGGTTGGCATTGGCGATGGCGACCATCGGGGCGACCGACGCGAAGGTCACGCCCATCATCACGGGCAGCCTGATGCCGAACCACTGCGTGGCGCCCAGCGCCTGGATCAGCGTGGCAATGCCGCAGCAGAACAGGTCGGCCGAGATCAGCAGCGCCACCTCGTCGGGCGACAGCTTGAGCGCGCGCCCGACGATCAGCGGCACCGCCACGGCGCCCGCGTACATCACCAGCACGTGCTGCAGGCCCAGGGCCGCGAGCTTGCCTGACGGCAGCCGCTGGTCCACGGGATGGATGGTCTGAACAGTGGAAGAGGTCTCGGCCGTCATCGTGCATCTCCTGGCGCAGCAAGGGGAACGGGCGTGGGCGGCGCGGGAGTCCGTGCGTCCACCAAGTGTGTACGCCAAACTGTATACAATTTATGCCGCAATATGGATGCAGGAAAACCCGCACCGGTGCGGCGGCGCTGTCAGGCGAGCAGGGCCTTGACCAGGTCGAGCTGCCGGTCCGGCTTTTCGGTGCCCAGCGCCAGGCTGGCCTCGATGCGCTCAAGGTGTTCGGTCATGCAGGCCACGGCGCCTTCCGCGTCGCCCTTGCGGCAGATGCGCAGGAACTCCGAGTGCTCGTCCGACGAACAGTGCGGGTCGTTCGACGAGTGATAGAGCATGGCGATGAGCGAGCTGCGCGCCACCAGTTCGCGCACAAGCTCGGCCAGCGTCTTGTTGCCCGTGGCCTCGGCCAGCGCCACGTGGAAATCGCCCAGCACCTTCTCGCGCACCGTGCCCGTGGTGGTGGTCTGGCGCAGCGCGGTGCGCTCGAAGCGGATGTGCTGCTCCAGCACCTGGTAGTCGCGCGGGCGTGCATGGGCAATGAAGAGGCGCACCACTTCGCTCTCGAGGATGCGGCGCACCGCGAACACCTCGCGCGCCTCCTGCACCGTGGGCTGGCAGACGAACGCGCCCTTGTCGGGGATCATCTCGATGAGCTTGTCCTTCGACAGCATCAGCAGGGCCGCACGGATCTTGGTGCGGCTCACCGAATAGACCCGCCCCAGCGCTTCCTCGCGCAGCCAGGTGCCGGGCGGCAGGCGCTTCTCGACGATGGCGGTGGCGATGTCCTGCGCAATGCCCTCGATCGAGCTGCCCTTGTCGGTGGTGGCAGCGGGCCCGTTGTCGGCCGGGGCGGCGGTGGCAGGGGAGGCGGGAGATTTGGAGCTGGCGCGGGGCATGCCGGGATTGTGGCTCAGCAGCGTGGCCGGCGCGCCCGCATCGTTCTCCCCTGATTCTTTCTATGCCGCTGGCAGCGTGAAGCTTTCGAGCGCGCCCGTCATCCGCTTGGGCAGCGGGTGGGCCAGTTCACCGTGCTTGCTGGTCCGCAGCTTCAGGGCGACGAGCGATTCGACGAGCTTGGTGGCCGCGGCCACGCCGTCGATCACCGGCACGCCGAGCAGCCCGCCGATGTGTTCGCACAGGTCGGTCATGCCCGCACAGCCGAGCACGATGCAGTCGGAGCCGTCTTCGTCGAGCGCACGCCGGCATTCGCCCACGATGCGTTCGCGAGCATTGGAACCGGGCTCCTCGAGTTCGAGGACCGGCAGCTCGCAGGCGCGCACGTTGGCGCAGAAGCGCTCCATGCCGTAGATCTCGGCCAGGTGCCAGGCCTGGCCCATCGTGCGGCCCAGCGTCGTCACCACGCTGAAGCGGCTCCCCACCATGCTGGCCAGGTGCATCGCGGCTTCAGCGATGCCCACCACCGGTCCGCGGGCCAGCTCGCGGGCCGCCTTCAGGCCCGGGTCGCCGAAGCAGGCGATCACGTAGCCGTCGACGCCCTGGCGCTCGCCCGCCGCAATCTCCTGCAGCAGGCCGGGCACGGCCAGCGCCTCGTCGTAGTGGCTCTCGATGGAGAGCGGCCCCATGGCGGGACTGGCCGCGACGATCTCGGTGCCGGCGTGCGCCACCGCGCGGGCGCAGGCGCCGATCTTCTCGGTCATGCTCCAGGTGGTGTTGGGATTGATGATCTTGATGCGCACGGCGCGGTCCTTCTCTTTCGGTGTTTCAGGTCTTGTTGCTGCGGTTCAGCAGGACATAGAGGACGAAGCCCAGCCCCATGCCGATGAACCATGCATAGTTCGCGCCACCGCGCAGCGCCGGCACCATCACGCAGAGGATCGGCACCAGCGCGGAGGGAACCAGCGCCTGGATCGCCTTCGGGTTGTAGCCGCCGCTGTACCAGTATTTGCCCTGGGTGCTCATCGAGTAGAGCGCGTCCACGTCGATGTATTGCTTCCGCACGATGTAGTAGTCGGCAATCAGGATGCCGAACAGCGGGCCGATGAACGAGCCCAGCACGTCGAGCGTGTAGTGGATCACTTCGGGGCTGTTGTAGAGGTTCCAGGGCGTGAGAAACACCGAGCCCACGGCGGCGATCATGCCGCCCGTGCGCCAGCTGATGTGCTGCGGCGCCACGTTCGAGAAGTCGAAGGCCGGGGAGACGAAGTTCGCGACGATGTTGATGCCGATGGTCGCGATCATGAAGGTCAGCGCGCCCAGCACCACGGCGGTGGTGCTGTCGATCTTGCCCACGGTGTGCACCGGATCGGTGATGAGCTCGCCGAACACCGGCAGCGTGGCGGCCGTGGTGATCACGGTCAGGAGCGAGAAGAACACGAAGTTGATCGGCAGGCCCCAGAAGTTGCCTTTCTTCACCGCGTCGAAGCTCTTCGTGTAGCGCGAGAAGTCGCCGAAGTTCAGCATCGGGCCGCTGAAGTAGCTCACCACCAGCGCAATGGCCGAGAGCATGACGGGCAGCGCATCCCAGCCCTGGAACTTGATGCCGCCCAGGTTCAGGTCGATCTTGCTCCAGCCCGCCTTCCACACCAGCCAGCCGCAGAGCACGGCCATCACCACGTACACGGCCGGGCCGGCCCAGTCGATGAACTTGCGGATCGCTTCCATGCCGTGCCAGAACACGAAGGCCTGCAGCACCCACATGATCATGAACGCCACCCAGCCCAGGGTCGAAAGGCCCGCGAAGCCGTGTTGCGCCACGTCGGCATACGGTGCCAGGTTGGGGAACATGTGCAGCGCCAGCACCATGAAGGCGGCCGATGCGAGATAGGTCTGCACGCCGTACCACGCCACCGCGATCAGCCCGCGGATGATGGCCGGGACGTTGGCGCCCAGCACGCCGAAGGGGGCGCGGCACACCACGGGGTAGGGCACGCCCGTCACCTGGCTGGGCTTGGCCACCAGGTTGCAGAAGAACTGCACGATCACGATCCCCACGAGCAGCGACACCAGCACCTGCCAGCTCGACAGGCCCAGCGCGAACAGGCTGCCGGCCGTGATGTAGCCGCCCACGCTGTGCACGTCGGACATCCAGAACGCGAAGATGTTGTATTGGCCCCAGGTCTGCTTCTTCAGCGGCGCCAGGTCTTCGTTGGTCAGCCGGGGGTGGTAGCCGGGCTTGATCAGCGCGTTGGATTCGGCATGCGGCGCATGGCCGGCTTCGCTCGCCCCCGTGGGGGCCTGGCTGACGACTGTGCTCATGGTCTTTCCTCGTGCGAATGGTGGGTTGAGGGACCGCTGTCCGGCACATTTTGCGCGCCGGAGGATCGGGTGCGTTATTTGTATACAAAAACCGTGTGCAATCAAGTCCATCCCGCGATTCATATATCCGTAGATTCCCTGATGCCGCGGCGGACGAAAAAACGGCGCCGATGGCTTGCAGCCATGGCGCCTCTCGCGGTGCGGACGTGGTGAATCTAGCCGGCGATCACTCCGCCTCGACCGGGGCTAGCATGGTCCCGCGGCAGTTCGGCGAGCCGCAGTGGCAGGGGTATTTGTCGGCCGTCGAGCCGTCGTCCGCGGTCAGCGAATAGTCGATGAACAGCTCGTCGCCTGCATCCACCGGCACCAGGGTCTGGAACTTCAGCATCAGCTCGCCCGCGTCGTCGTACTCCTCGACCGCCTCGCAATTGGGGTCGCAGGCGTGGTTGAGGTGGCGCGTGCCGTTGCCGCCCTTGGCGCCGTCGATCGTCTCGTGGTTGGACAGCGTGAACAGGTAGGTGAGCTGGTCGTTCCACGACCTGGCGGCGATCTCCTCCCGCGTGTAGCGGCGGCCTTCGTAGAGGCCGAGGAAGGCCTCGGCGGGCAGGTCGCGCGTCGCGAACGCACCCAGGCCGTGCACCCCGCTGGGGGCGACGCGGATGTTGGGCGTGGACGATGTCTGCTTGCGGGGTTTCATGTGCAAAGGAGCTGTGGAGAGGGCGGGCGGGGCAAGCGCCAAGTGTGCACCAGCGCCCGCTCATCCATTCGGCTCTTCGCCCGCCTGGGCCTGGAACATGCGCGTGAAGTCGCAGCATTCCTGCGCCAGCATCACGATGGACGAGGTGAGCGCGCTGCGGTGCTCGCCCTTGTGCATGGCCACGTAGCGCACCACCGGCAGCGGCGGCACGACCTCGATGACGGCCAGCATGCCGGCCGAGACGAGCGGCTCGAGGCACTCGCGCGGCAGGTAGCTCACGCCCAGGCCCGACACCGTGAGCCCGGTCAGCGCCACGAGGTTGCTCACCACGATGGTGTCGGACGGCTGCACGCCCTGGTCCTTCATCCAGGCGTCGTAGGCGCGGCCGGTGCCGGAGTTCTTGCCTTGCACCAGCATGCGGTACCGCGCCAGCTCGTGCAGCCGCATGCTGCCGGTGGCGGGCACCACGCCGGGCTTGCACATCCAGGCGCTCTTCACCTGGCCGATGGCCTTGCTCTGCATGCGCGAATCGGCAAAGGTGTCGGGCACGATCACCAGGTCGAGCTCGTCGGCCAGGAGCTTGTCGCGCAACTGGAGGCTGTCGTCCACGTCGGGCTCGAGGATGACCTTGGGATAGTGCTGCTGGATCAGCCCGACCAGCCGGGGCAGCCAGGTCATGGCCGTGAGTTCGGTCACGCCGATGCGCAGCCGCCGTTCCACCACGCCCGGCTTGCTGAACTGCTCGACGGCCGCATCGCGCTGCTCGAGCAGCCGTGCCGCGAGCACGTACATCTCCTCGCCTTTTTCGGTCAGCCGCGCGGTGCGCTGGCTGCGGTCGAAAAGCGGGGTATCGAACAGCAGTTCGAGCTCATGCACCCGCTTGGACACGGCCGATTGCGAGGTGTGAAGCTGGTTGGCCGCCTGCGCG
Organism: Variovorax sp. OAS795; assembly: GCF_040546685.1. Lineage (NCBI taxonomy): Bacteria > Pseudomonadati > Pseudomonadota > Betaproteobacteria > Burkholderiales > Comamonadaceae > Variovorax > Variovorax sp. OAS795. The sequence continues at coordinate 4,608,477 of NZ_JBEPOH010000001.1, read as the reverse complement.
AAGCCGCCGAGCCTCGCGATCCAGTACAGGGCTTCGAGCTGCTTGAAGGTCATCACGGTGCGGCTGGGTATTGATTCGTTTTATTCATGTTATTCGATCACAAAAAATCGCTTTTGGAAATTTGAGGCGACGCCGAAGATTCGTCCCGTTGCCTCGTCGCCCGTGTACTTCCTGCCTCATCTCCAAAGGACCATGCCATGAACCTCAAACTGTCCCTCGCGCTCGGCGCCAGCATCGCGCTGCTCTGCGGTACGTCTTTCGCGCAAGAAAGCCCGACGCTGCGCAAGATCAAGGAAAGCGGCACGGTGCAGATCGGCAGCCGCGACACGCAGATTCCGTTCTCCTACAAGACCGGCGCGGAGAGCGCGCCCATCGGCTTCACCAACGAGATCTGCCTGAAGGTGGTCGACGCGATCAAGGCCAGGCTCGGCCTGCAGAAGATTGAGGTGCGCTACACGCTGCTCAACTCGACCAATCGCATTCCGCTGGTGCAGAACGGCACGGTCGATCTCGATTGCGCGACCACCACCAACACGGTGCAGCGCCAGCAGCAGGTCGACTTTGCGCCGAGCCACTTCGTCACCAACATCACCGCTGCGGTCAAGAAGAACTCGGGCATCAACTCGATCGCCGACCTGCAGGGCAAGACCGTCGCCACGGTGGCGGGCAGCACTTCGATGCAGTTGCTGCGCGGCTTCCGCAAGACCGAGAACATCGAGGTGCAGGAAATCGCGGGCAAGGACACGGCCGATGCCTTCTTGCTGCTCGCGAGCGACCGCGCCGTGGCGTATGTGCTGGACGACGTGCAGCTGGCTGGCCTCATCGCCAACCAGCCCAACGCCTCCGACTACAAGCTCCTGAAGGACGTGCTGCGGCAGGAGCCCTACGGCATCATGATGCGCAAGGACGATCCCGAGTTCAAGGCCATCGTCGACCAGGCCGTGACCGAGATGATGAAGTCGGGCGCCATCGACAAGCTCTACGCCAAGTGGTTCATGTCGCCCATTCCGCCGCGCAACGTGAACCTCAACTTCCCGATGTCCGACGCCGTGCGCGAGGCCTACAAGAACCCGAACAACAAGGGCGTCTGAGAATGCCGGCCACTACTCACCATGCCCGCGGGTTGGCGTTTCCCGATGCGCTGATGCGCGAGGTGAAGAATCGCTTTCTCCATGTCGACCACGACCACCACGGGCGGGAGCGCCTCTACTTCGACAACGCGGGCGGCTCGTTCCGCCTGAAGGCGGCGGCCGAGCGCTTCATGCAGGTCGATGCGATTCCCGACAACGCCGAGCGCATCCACGCCACCGCGGTCGAGCTGCAGAAGATCCAGGCCACGGCAGCCGCCGACCTGCGCACCATCCTCAACGCAGAAGGCGGCAGCGTCTATGCGTCGCTCACGGCATCGGGCGCGATGTTCGACATGGTGCGCGCAGTGGCCGAGAACGTGCCGGGCACGAACATGGTCACCACCGTGCTGGAGCATCCTTCGTCGTTCGATGCCATGAGCCTCTATGCCGGCAAGACCGGCCGCGAGCTGCGGGTGGCGCGGAGCAACCCCCAGACCGGCGGTGTCGATGCCGACGAGATCGTGCGGCTGGTGGACAAGGACACTTGCCTGCTCAACGTGATCTATGCGTCGAACATCTCGGGCGCCAAGCTCGACATGGATCAGATCGTGCGGCGTTCGCGCGAGATCAAGCCCGATCTCTACATCGTGGTGGACGCCGTGCAGCACGCGCCCCATGGATTGATCGACCTGCAGAAGACGCCTGTCGACGGCATCAACATGGCGCCCTACAAGTTCTTCGGCTGCCGGGGCTCGGGGCTGTCATGGGTGTCGGCGCGCGCCGCGCTGCTGCCGCACCACAAGCTCGCGGGCAAGAAGCCCGACTTCTGGGACCTCGGCAGTTCCGCGCCGTGGCAATTTGCGGTGGTCACCGAAATCGTCGACTACGTGTGCTGGCTCGGCCGCCACTTTTCGGATGCGACCGAACGGCGGGCACTGTTCGAAGCCGGCATTGGGCACATCGAGCTGCACGAGCGGGCGCTGCTCGCAGCGCTGCTCGACGGAACCGCCAATGCCGCGGGGTTGCGCAGCATCGAAGGCGTGAAGGTCTTCCTGGATCACCCCGACCTGACCAAGCGCGACCTCATCATCGGCATCGGCTTCGACCACCTGGACTGCACGCAGGCGGTGGTCGAGTACGGCAAGCGCGGCGTGACGGTGTACGAGCGCGTGGCAAGCAGCATCTACTCCCGGCGAATGCTCGACTCCTTCGGGCTCGAAGGCACGGTGCGCGTGTCGCCCCTGCATTGCAACTCGCTCGCCGACATGGAGAAATTTCTCCGTGTGACCCAGGACATTGCCGTCAGCGCGAATGGGCGGAAGACAGGAAGCGCCGGATGACCGGCACCACCTGATCGAGGTGTGTCTCGAGCAGCCAGTGCCCGCCGTCCGTCAGCACCAGTTCGGCATTCGGAATGTCGCGCAGGTAGGCGCGCGCGGAAGCCTCGGGCATGTATCCGTCGTTCGGCCCCCAGACGATGAGCGCGGGCGGCTGGTGTTCACGCAAATAGGCCTGGTAGCGCGGAAACCATTCGAGGTTCTGCTTCAGGCCTTCCATCAGCTTGCGCGCAAGCTCCCGCCGCGGCGGCGTGTTCATCAGCGGCCAATGCAGCTTCCAAAGGTCCGGCGGTATCTGCGCGGCCTGCGCTTGTGACACCTCGCCGACGAACTCGGCGCGAAAGCCGTCTTCGCTCACCGCTTCGTCGAGGACTGCGCGGTTCTCCGGCGACGGGTCGCGCCAGAATTCCTGGATCGCCTTGTACTTCGGGCCGAGCGTGTCCTCGTAGATGTCGCCGTTCTGGATGATGAGCGCGGCCACCCGCCCAGGGTGCCGGATGGCCAGGCGCAGGCCGATCTGCGAACCGTAGTCGTGCAGGTACAGGCTGTACCTGTCGAGCCCCAGCCTGTTGCAGAAGGCTTCGAGAAAGCCCGCATACGCATCGAAGTCGAAGCCGACATCGCCGGACGGTGTATCGCTCAGGCCGAAGCCCGGGTAGTCGGGCGCCACCAGGCGCCACCTGTCCGCGAGCGCGGGCATGAGCCGGCGGTACTGGAAGGACGAGCATGGATAGCCGTGCGGGAGCAGCAGCACCGGTGCATCGCGTGGGCCGGCTTCGCGGTAGAAGATCTGCATGCCGTCGACATCGATGAATCGATGCGCGACCGCATGCGCATCGGCGGGCAACGAGGGCATGGGACTGCGTTCGTTCATGCGCGCCATGCTGCACGCCGGTGCGTGCCGGCGGGTGTAGGTGGCTGCTGATGCGCCGCGTCGGACGCACGCAACGCGGCGCGCAGCACCTGCTCGGAGATTCAGCCCAGCAGGTCGCTCAGCGTGCGCGCAATCACCTTGGTGGCGCGGCGCAGGTCTTCGAGCACCACGCGCTCGTCGCTGCGCTTGGCGTGCGACTCGAGCACGGTGCGCGGGCCGGCGCCGTAGATCACGCCGGGAATGCCGGCTTCGCCGTACAGGCGCACGTCGGTGTAGAGCGGTGTGCCCATGGCCTTGATGGGCTCGCCGAACACCGCCTGCCCGTGCTTCTGGATCGCATCGACCAGCGGCTTGTTGCCGGCCAGCGGCTTCATCGAATTGGCCAGCAGCATGCGCTTGATCTCGACCGTGATGCCGGTGCTCTCGGCGGCCGCGTCGGCGATCACCTTGCGGATCGTTGCTTCGACCTCGGCCGGGTTCTCTTCGGGGATCATGCGGCGGTCGAGCTTGAACACCACCTTGCCCGGAACCACGTTGGTGTTGGTGCCGCCTTCGATGCGTCCCACGTTGAGGTAGGGGTGCGTGATGCCTTCGACCTGCGACGTCACCTGCTGGTAGAGCGTGTTCTGCGCATAGAGCGCGTTGAGGATCTTCACGGCGCCTTGCAAGGCATCCACACCCGTGGTGGGGATGGCCGCATGCGCCATCTTGCCGTGCACGGTCACTTCCATCTGCAGGCAGCCGTTGTGGGCCGTGACCACCTCGTAGCTGAAGCCGGCCGCGATCATGAGGTCGGGCTTGGTGAGCCCCTGCTTGAGCAGCCAGCCCGGGCCGAGGATGCCGCCGAATTCCTCGTCGTAGGTGAAGTGCAGCTCGACGCTGCCCCGGGTGGGCCTGGCCGCTGCCTCGAGCGCGCGCAGCGCGAAGGTGAAGCTCGCGAAGTCGCTCTTGCTCACGGCGGCGGCGCGGCCGTAGAGGCTGCCGCCTTCGATCTCGCCGCCGTAGGGGTCGTGCGTCCAGCCTTCGCCGGGCGGCACCACGTCGCCGTGCGCATTGAGCGCCACGGTGAGGCCGCCCGCGCCGTACTGGCGGCGCACGATCAGGTTGGTGATCGATTCGAGGCCGTAGTCCTTCACCTCCTGCGCGGGCACCGCGTGCTTCTCGGCGTCCAGGCCGAAGTCCTCCAGCAGCTCGGCGGTGCGCTCCGCATGCGGCGCGTTGTTGCCGGGCGGCGTGTCGGTGGGAACGCGCACCAGTTGCTGCAGGAACTGCACTTCCTCGTCGAAGTGCGCGTCGATCCAGGCGTCGAGCTTGGCGTAGTCGGTCATGTCTTTTCTTTTCAGTGGGCTTGTTCGGCGGCCAGGTCGTCCAGCAAGTGCCGGAAGGCTTCGACCGCGAGCTGGATGTCGTCGTTGGTGCTCGATTCGAGCGGGTTGTGGCTGATGCCCGAGTTGATGCCGCGCACGAAGAGCATGGCCTGCGGCATCACTTCATGCAGCTTCATCGCATCGTGGCCGGCGCCGCTGGGCATGCGGAACAGCGGAATGCCCAGTGCATCGACGGCTTTTTCCCAGCGCTTCTGCCAGTCGGGTGCGCTCGGCGCGGCGGCGGCGCGCATGGTTTCCTCGAGTTCGAAGCGCAAGCCCCGGCGCTCGCAGATGGCCTTGAGTTCGCCGACCACGTCGGCGTCCAGCGCGTCGCGCTGCGCGTTGTTGGGCGCGCGCAGGTCGAGGCTGAACTTGCAGCGGCCCGGCACCACGTTGATCGAGCCGCTGGGCACTTCGAGCATGCCCACGGTGCCGACCGAATCGCCGTCCCTGGCGGCACGGCGCTCGGTGTACAGGATGAGCTCGGCGACCGCGGCGGCGGCATCGCGGCGCCGGTCCATGGGCGTGGTCCCCGCGTGGCTCGCCATGCCGATCACCTCGCCCACGTAGCGCACGCTGCCATTGATGGAGGTGACGATGCCGAGCGGAAGATCGAGTTCGGTGAGCACCGGGCCCTGCTCGATGTGGACCTCGACAAAGCCCAGGTAGCGCGACGGATCGCGCTGGATCTTCGGGATCTCGGCTTCGTCCAGGCCCGCGTGCTGCATGGCTTCGCGCATGGTGATGCCGTCGGCATCCTTCTGGTCGAGCCAACGCGGATCGAAGTGGCCGATGAGCGCGCCCGACCCGAGAAAGGTGGCCTTGTAGCGCTGGCCTTCTTCCTCGGCAAAGCCCACCACCTCGAAGCCGAAGGGCAGGCGCCTCCCTTGGCGCTTGAGCTCGCGCACGCAGGCCATCGGCACGAAGATGCCCAGGCGGCCGTCGTACTTGCCGCCGTTGCGCACGGTGTCGTAGTGCGAGCCGGTGAGCAGGGCCCGGGCACCGGGCGTGCTGCCCTCGTAGCGGCCGACCACGTTGCCCACCGCATCGATGTGCACCGAGTCGAAGCCGCAGTCGCGCATCAGGCCGGCGATCTGGGCGGCGCAGGCGCGGTGCGCGTCGGTCAGGTAGGTGACGGTGAGCTGGCCCTTTTCCGCGTAGCCGGGATCGGTGTGCGCGGAGAGCGCCTCCTGCCAGTCCCACACGTCGTTGCCGAGCGAGACGTCGGCGGCAAGCTTGTCGTCCAGGCGGATCTCGGCGATGCGGTGGATGTTGCGCAGCGCCTCGCCCAGTTCGAACGCGGGGTGATGGTGCAGCCGGCGCTCGAAGGTGTCGATGATCTCGCGCTTGGCAAGGCCCGTGCCGCGCGGCCCGCGCACGGCCAGGATGAACGGAAATCCGAACTTCGCGTTGTAGCCGGCATTGAGCTGCTGGATCTTCGCAAACTCCTCGGGCGTGCAGTCCGTGAGGCCGGCCTTGCTCTGCTCGTGGGTCGACTCGGCCGTGAGCGTCTTGCTGACCATCGCCTTGCCCGCAAGCTCGGGGTGGGCGCGGATCAGGCCGATCTGTTCATCGGCCGACGACCCGGCCAGCGCCTGCACCAGCGCATGCTTGAGGTGGGCAAGCGAGCGGAATGGCCGTGCCGCCAACGCGCGCCGCGCGATCCAGGGCGAGTGCTCGTAGATGCCGTCGAGCAGCGCGACGGCTTCGTCGGGCGTGGCGGCGTTGAGTTGTTCGAGGGTGAGGCTCATGGTCAGCTTCCTTTGGCGGCCGCTTCGAACGGGTGCGCCTGCTTCCAGTGGCGCGCGATGTCCAGGCGCCGGCAGACCCACACGCTGTCGTGCTGGGCGATGTGGTCGAGAAAGCGCTGCAGCGCCGTGATGCGGCCGGGCCGCCCGAGCAGCCGGCAGTGCATGCCGATGCTCATCATCTTGGGGCTGTTGTCGCCCTGCGGATCGCCTTCGGCATAGAGCGCGTCGAAGGTGTCCTTCATGTACTGGAAGAACGGGTCGGCGTGCGAATAGCCCTGGGGCAGCGCAAAGCGCATGTCGTTGCAATCGAGCGTGTAGGGCACGATGAGCTGCGGCACCACCGTGCCGTCGGTCTTCTGCACCTTCATCCAGAACGGCAGGTCGTCGCCGTAGTAGTCGCTGTCGTATTCGAAGCCGCCGTAGTCGGCCACCAGCCGCCGCGTGCGCGGGCTGTCGCGGCCTGTGTACCAGCCCAGCGCGCGTTCGCCCGTGAGCTTCTCGATGGCTTCCATGCCCAGGCGCATGTGCTCGCGCTCGGTGGCTTCGTCCAGGTTCTGGTAGTGGATCCAGCGCCAGCCATGGCAGGCGATCTCGTGCCCCAGTTCCTTGAAGGCCGCGGTGAGCTCCGGATAGCGTTCCAGCGCCATGCCCACGCCGAAGACGGTGAGCGGCAGGCCACGCTTCTCGAACTCGCGCAGGATGCGCCACACGCCGGCGCGCGAGCCGTATTCGTAGATGCCTTCCATGCTGATGTGCCGGTCGGGAAAGCTGGCCGGGTTGAACATCTCGGAGAGGAATTGCTCGGAGCCCGCATCGCCGTGCAGCGTCGCGTTCTCGCCGCCCTCTTCGTAGTTGAGGACGAACTGCACCGCAATGCGCGCGCCGCCGGGCCATTGGGCGTGCGGCGGGTTGCGGCCATAGCCGACGAGGTCGCGCGGGTAGGGCAGGGTGGTGTCGTAGACGGTCATGGGTGGATCAGGACAGCGCCAAGGCAATGTCGTTGGTGGGAACCTTGCGGTCGAACGTGAGGTTGGCCTCGACGTGCTCCAGGTGTTCGGTCATGAGGCGCACGGCGCGCTCCTCGTCGCGCGCGGCCAGCGCCTTGACGATGTCGGCGTGCTCGTCGTTGGAGTGCTCGGCCGCGCTGGTGCTCTGGTACATGAGCGTGATGAGGGCGCAGCGCGAGATCAGCTCGCCCAGGATCTGCGCCAGCACCTGGTTGCCCATGAGCTCGGCCATGCGCACGTGGAAGTCGCCGAGCAGCTCGGTGCGGCCCGAGATGTCTTCGCCCGACACGGCCGATTTTTCGAGCGACACGTGATCCCTGAGCGCCTTGATCTTCGCGGGCGTGACGGTGCGCACGAACTCGCGCGTCATCTCGGCCTCGAGCATGCGCCGCACCTTGAACACCTGCCGGGCCTCGTCGACCGCGGGCGCTGCCACAAAGGCGCCGCGCGCGGGCTCGAGGCGGATGAGCTTGTTCTGCGACAGCTGGAACAGCGCCTGGCGCACCAGCGTGCGCGAGACACCGAAATGGTCGGCCAGCTTCTGCTCGGCCAGCTTGGTGCCGGGCTGCAGCCGGTGCTCGACGATGGCCTTGGTCAGCGCGTCGACGATCGAACGTGTGGTGGAGGACTCCATTTTTTTCATGATAGACCCAAAGCCGGTAACTGTATACACTTTTGTCCACCGGAATTTCCCGCACCAATTTTCGACGAAGGAGCGCCCCATGGGCCTGAGCACCCACGTACTCGACACGATGCACGGCGGCCCCGCGGCCGGCATGGAGGTGGCGCTGTACACCACCCAGGGCGACGCCGCCACGCTGGTGAAACGGTTCACGCTGAATTCGGACGGCCGCAGCGACGGGCCGCTCTACGACAACGCTTCGCTCCAGGCCGGCACCTACCGGCTGGTGTTCGACGTGGCGGGGTATTTCAAGGCGCGGGGCGTGAAGCTGCCCGAGCCCAATTTCCTCGGCAAGGTCTCGCTGGACTTCGGCGTGGCCCACACCGACCAGCACTACCACGTGCCGCTGCTGGTGAGCCCGTGGAGCTATTCCACGTACCGCGGCTCCTGAGGTCAGTCGCCTTGCTGCTGCCCTTCGGTGAGCGTGTCGAGCTGGAAACGGCCGCTCTTGTCCCACAGCCAGGTGTCGGTCCACGTGACCGCGCCCAGGCGCGTGGCGGGCGGGAAGGGCGAGGCCTGCAGCACGGCGCGCTCGATCTCGGCAATGACTTCGGGCGCATGCTTGGGCGCGCGCATCCAGTGCAGCGACAGCACCTTGCCGCCCGCGTCGAGGTTGACCTGCAGCGTGCCCACGGCATAGAGCATGGGCGGCATCTGGCCGCCGTAGATGCGCGAGCGGTTGGCCTCGTAGATGTGGCGGGCGGCATCGCGGCGGTACTCGCGCGCGGTGGCCGCATTCGATGCGCGGGGCACCGCGCCGGACGCGCCGCGCCCGGGGCTGGCGTCGCTCAACTGGCCGGGAACGGTGCCCGTGCTCCCGCAGCCGGCGAGCCACAGGGCGGAAGAAAGAACGGATGCCGCCCATGCAAGGCGGCGCGGCGTAAGCTGGCGATTCATCGCCGGGGTTATACCGTGACTCCAGTGCAACACCGCAACCGAAGGTATCGGAAATGAACGGCATGGTCGATCAGCTGCTGGCCCGACTGGCACATGAAGACGCGGTGCTGGTGCGCGTCGAATCCACCCAAGGGTCGGCGCCGCGCGAGGCCGGCACCTGGATGGCGGTGTGGGCCCAAGGGCTCACCGGCACCATCGGCGGCGGGCAGCTCGAGTTCCAGGCGACGGACGAGGCTCGCGAGCTGCTGGCCGGCAAGCGCACCATCGACGGCATCCGGCGCTATCCACTCGGCCCGAGCCTGGGGCAATGCTGCGGCGGCGTGGTGTTTCTTTCGTACCGCCGTATCGGCACCGCCGATGCGGCGGCGCTGCGGCGCGAACTGGTCGCGCCGCTCAAGCCCGTGGCGCTGTTCGGCGGCGGCCACGTGGGCGCCGCGCTGGCCCGGCTGCTGGCCAGCCTGCCGTTCACCGTGCGCTGGATCGACAGCCGCGACGGCGTGTTTCCCGAGGCGCTGCCGGCGCAGGTCGAAACCGAGCACTCGGAACCGGTGCAGGACGCCGTGGCCGCGCTCGCGCCCGAAAGCCGCGTGCTCATCATGAGCTTCAGCCATGCCGAAGACCTGGACATCGTCATCGCCTGCCTCCGGCGCCTGCGTGAGCGGAACGACCTGCCCTACATCGGCCTGATCGGCAGCAAGACCAAGTGGGCGACCTTCAGCCACCGGCTCGAGGCGCGCGGCTTCAGGCCCGACGAGCTGGCCCGCATCACCTGCCCGATCGGCGTGCCCGGCATCACGGGCAAGGAGCCCGAAGTCATCGCCGTGGCGGTGGCGGCACAGTTGTTGCAATCGCTGGGGTGAACAGGGTTTCCCGCCGGCCCCGACGACAAAAAAACTATCGCGCCACTTGCCAAAACTGTATACACTTTCGGTCCACAACAAGCCGCAGCGGAGCGAGGCCCATCTCATGGAGCCTGCGTTCGCGGCACTTTCTCTGCTTACAGCGCCCGCAGTGGTGAGCAGGCTGAAGACACCCCTTCGCGGCGCCTCCATGCGCCCACGGGGTTGAGAAAGAGCACCCCCCATGGAAAGCTATTACCTCGACTGGGCCAACCTGCTGCTGCGCTGGGTCCACGTCATCACCGCCATCGCCTGGATCGGCGCCTCCTTCTACTTCGTGATGCTGGACAACAGCCTGGAGAAGCCGCAGGACGCCGAATCGCTCGACAAGGGCGTGGGCGGCGAGCAATGGGCCGTGCACGGCGGCGGCTTCTACAACATGCAGAAGTACGCGCTGGCGCCCAGGAAGCTGCCGGACCACCTCCACTGGTCGTACTGGGAAAGCTACAGCACCTGGCTCACGGGCTTTGCGCTCTTTACCATGTCGTACCTGTGGAACGCCAGCACCTACCTGATCGACAAGTCGAAGATGGACTGGCAGCCGGGCGCGGCCATCGGCGTGGCGCTGGCCTTCTTCGTCGTGTTCTGGATGGTGTACGACGGCATCTGCCAGGTCTTCGGCCGGCGCAAGAACGGCGACACCATCGTCGGCGTGCTGATCGCCGTCTTCATCGTGTTCGCGACCTGGCTGGCCTGCCAGTGGTTCGCGGGCCGCGCGGCCTTCCTCCTGGTGGGCGCCATGATGGCGACCACGATGAGCGGCAACGTGTTCTTCTGGATCATTCCGGGGCAGCGCAAGAACGTGCAGGCGCTGCGCGAAGGGCGGCCGGTCGACCCGGTGCACGGGCAGCGCGGCAAGCAGCGCAGCGTGCACAACACCTACTTCACGCTGCCGGTGCTGTTCGCGATGCTGAGCAACCACTACAGCTTCACCTACACGCACAAGTACAACTGGATCGTGCTGCTGCTCATCATGCTGGGCGGCGCGGCCATTCGCCAGTTCTTCGTGGTGCGGCACCGCTTCAAGCTCGGCAATGCGGGCCATCCGCTGCCCTATGCGCTGATCGGCATCGTGGTGCTGGGGCTCACCATCGTCTGGATGAAACCCGAGCCGGTGGCCGCGCCGGCCGCATCGCAAGCTGCACCGGCCGTTGCCTACAAGGACGTCCAGAAAGTGCTGGAGCAGCGCTGCTTCATGTGCCACGGCGCGACCGTGCAGATGAAGAACGTGCGCGTCGATACGCCCGACCAGGTGGCGGCGCATGCGCAGGCCATCTACCAGCAGGTGGTGGTGACCAGGATCATGCCGATGAACAATGCCACGGGCATCACCGAGGAAGAACGCGCATTGGTCGGCCGCTGGTTCCAGGCCGGCGCCAAGACGAATTAGACGCAGCGATGACCGCGGTCAAGAGCGCGGCACGGCACTCGCAGCACAATCGCCGGCTGGAGACAAAGCAAGCCATGAGCGCATCGACCCCTTCCTTCGGCCCCGCCCCCGATCCGCGCGAGGCACCGCGCGCCTTCCTCGAGCACCTCTACCGCGTGGCGGTGGACCGCGCGCTGCCGTTGTCCACGCTCGGCGCGCATCTGCCGCCGCCGCCCAAGGGCCGCACGCTGGTACTCGGTGCCGGCAAGGCCGGCGGTTCGATGGTGCAGGCGCTCGAAGCCCTGTGGCCGGCCGACGCGCCGCTCTCGGGCCTTGTCGTCACGCGCTACGGCCACATCCCTCCGCGCCCCGAAGGCGTGCCGCAGCGCATCGAACTCGTCGAGGCCGCGCATCCGGTACCCGATGCGGCGGGCCAGCAGGCGGCTGAGCGCATCCTCGCGCTCACCCAGGGGCTCACGGCCGACGACCTCGTGCTGTGCCTGATCTCGGGCGGCGGCTCGTCGCTGCTCGTGTTGCCGGCCGAAGGCCTCACGCTGTCCGACAAGCAGCGCATCAACAAGCAGCTGCTCGACAGCGGCGCCGGCATCGGCGAGATGAACTGCGTGCGCAAGCACCTGTCGCGCATCAAGGGCGGCCGCCTCGCCGCGGCCTGCGCGCCGGCGCGCGTGGTGACGCTCACCATCAGCGACGTGCCGGGCGATGACCCCGCCGTCATCGCGAGCGGCCCCACTGTGCCCGACGCCACCACCTGCGCCGATGCGCTCGCGATCCTCGACCGCTATGGCATCGAGGTGCCGGCGCCGGTGCGCGCCCAGCTCGAAAGCGGGGCGCTCGAAACGCCCAAGCCCGGCGACGCGGTCTTCCAGGGCCACGAAGTGCACATGATCGCGACACCGCAGCAATCGCTCGAAGCGGCAGCCAGGGCGGCGCGCGAGGCCGGCATCGAGGCGCACATCCTCAGCGACGAGATCGAAGGCGAGTCGCGCGAGGTAGGCAAGGTGCATGCGGCATTGGCGCGCGCCGTCGCGCACCGTGGCCAGCCGTTCGCGCGGCCCTGCGTCATCCTTTCGGGCGGCGAAACCACCGTCACGATCCGGCCGCGCCAACCCGGCCAGGCCAAGGGCCGCGGCGGCCGCGCCGGCGAGTTCTGCATGGGCCTGGCGGGCGCACTGATGGGCCAGCCCCAGGTGTGGGCGCTGGCCGCCGACACCGACGGTATCGACGGCGTGGAGGACAACGCCGGCGCGTTCGTCACGCCCGACACGCCGGCGCGCGCCACGGCCGCGGGCACGAAGCTGCCGGACCACCTCGACCGCAACGATGCCTACGGCTACTTCGAGGCCATCGGCGACCTGTTCGTGACCGGGCCCACGAACACCAACGTGAACGACTTCCGCGCGCTCCTGATCCTGTAGCGCGCAGGAAGGCCGGTTTCCCTGCGCCGGCGGGCTTTGTGAACTCGGGTTAATCTATGCACCCGGCGGCAAATTGCCGCCGCTGACGCAAGCGCACCCTCCAGGTGCCGCACCGCGCATCCAGATTTCCCCTTTTTCCACCCACATCCCGTCCTCGAAGGAAAAGTTCGCCATGACCGCCACCTACACCGACACCCGCCTGCTGATCGACAACGAATGGGTCGACGCCACCGGCGGCAAGACGCTGGACGTCGTGAACCCCGCCACCGGCAAGGCCATCGGCAAGGTGGCGCATGCCAGCATCGCCGACCTCGACCGTGCCCTGGCCGCCGCCCAGCGCGGCTTCGAGAAGTGGCGCAACACGCCCGCCAACGAGCGCGCCGCCGTGATGCGCCGCGCCGCCGGCCTGATCCGCGAACGCGCGCCTGAAATCGCCAGGCTGCTGACGCAGGAACAGGGCAAGCCGCTGGCCGAAGCCAAGGGCGAGACGCTGGCCGCCGCCGACATCATCGAATGGTTCGCCGACGAAGGCCGCCGCGTCTACGGCCGCATCGTGCCCTCGCGCAACCTGGCCGCGCAGCAGCTGGTGATCAAGGAGCCGCTCGGCCCTGTCGCCGCGTTCACGCCATGGAACTTCCCGATCAACCAGATCGTGCGCAAGCTCGGCGCGGCGCTGGCCACCGGCTGCTCGTTCCTGGTGAAGGCGCCCGAGGAAACCCCGGCGTCGCCGGCCGCGCTGCTGCAGGCTTTCGTCGATGCGGGCATTCCCCCCGGCACCGTGGGCCTGGTGTTCGGCAACCCTGCCGAGATCTCTAACTACCTGATCTCGCACCCGATCATCCGCAAGGTGACCTTCACGGGTTCGACGCCGGTCGGCAAGCAGCTGGCGGCGCTGGCCGGCTCGCACATGAAGCGCGTCACCATGGAGCTGGGCGGGCACGCACCGGTCATCGTGGCCGAAGACGCCGACGTGGCGCTGGCCGTCAAGGCCGCGGGCGCCGCCAAGTTCCGCAACGCGGGGCAGGTCTGCATCTCGCCCACCCGCTTCCTGGTGCACAACAGCCTGCGCGAGGAATTCGCCCGCACGCTGGTCAAGTACACCGAAGGCCTGAAGCTCGGCGACGGCCTCGCCGAAGGCACGACGCTCGGCCCGCTCGCCAACGCGCGCCGCCTCACGGCCATGGCCCATGTGCTGGACGACGCGCGCAAGAAGGGCGCGACCGTGGCCGCGGGCGGTGAACGCGTCGGCGATTCGGGCAACTTCTTCGCGCCCACGGTGCTGACGGACGTGCCGCTCGATGCCGATGTGTTCAACAACGAACCCTTCGGCCCGATCGCGGCGATCCGCGGCTTCGACACACTCGAGGAAGCCATTGCAGAAGCCAACCGCCTGCCCTTCGGCCTGGCCGGCTACGCATTCACCAAGTCGATCAAGAACGCGCACCTGTTGAGCCAGCGGCTCGAACTCGGCATGCTGTGGATCAACCAGCCCGCCGCCCCCTCGCCGGAAATGCCGTTCGGCGGCGTGAAGGATTCGGGCTACGGTTCCGAGGGCGGCCCGGAAGCGCTCGAGGCTTACCTGAACACCAAGGCTGTGTCGATCATGAGCATCTGAGCGGCTCGTTCGCCGGCTCGGGTTCTTTCGGAAGAACGGCATCGCTTCGCGGCGGTGCCGTTTTTTTTCGTGCATCGCGTTGTTCGGGGCGCCGCTCCCGCGCCCTGCACAGCAGCGCCCCGAACAAAGAGCCAAGAGCAAACATCACTGCCACCCATACCGCCTCGCATACCAGCCCTTGACCGCCTGCGTCAGCGCCGCATACCCCGCCAGTATCGCGGCCAGCCACGGAAAGTAGGCCAGCGGCAGCGCCTGCAACCTGAAGTAGTGCGCAAGCCGGCCCATCGGCAGCCAGATACCGGCCGCGACAATGGCGGCGCCCATTGCAAGCAGCGGCCAGGCGGCGCGGCTTTGCAGGAACGGGATCTTGCGCGTGCGGATCAGGTGCACGATCAGCGTCTGCGACAGCAGGCCCTCGATGAACCAGCCCGACTGGAACAGCGTCTGCTGTGCCGCGGTGTTGGCCGAAAAAGCGAACCACATCACCGCGTAGGTCAGGATGTCGAATACCGAGCTCAGCGGGCCGAAGAACACCATGAAGCGGCCCAGGTCGGCGGGGTTCCACTGCTGCGGGCTCTTGAGAAACTCCTCGTCCACGTTGTCGAAGGGGATCGCGATCTGCGACACGTCGTACAGCAGGTTCTGCACCAGCAGATGCAGCGGCAGCATCGGCAGGAACGGCAGGAACGCGCTCGCCACCAGCACCGAAAAAACGTTGCCGAAGTTCGAGCTTGCGGTGAGCTTGATGTACTTCAGCATGTTGGCGAAGGTGCGGCGGCCCTCGACCACGCCTTGCTCCAGCACCATCAGGCTCTTCTCCAGCAGGATGATGTCGGCCGACTCCTTGGCCACGTCCACCGCGCCGTCCACCGAGATGCCGATGTCCGCGGCGCGCAGGGCCGGTGCATCGTTGATCCCGTCACCCATGAATCCGACCACATGCCCGTTGGCATGCAGCGCGCGCACGATGCGCTCCTTGTGCGCAGGCGTGAGCTTGGCGAACACCTGGTGCCGCTCGGCGAGCGTGCGCAGTTCATCGTCGCCCAGCGCCTCGATCTCGCGGCCCAGCACGATGCGGCCGGCATCGATGCCCACGTCCCCGCAGACCTTGCGCGTGACCAGTTCGTTGTCGCCCGTCAGCACCTTCACCGCCACGCCGTGCGCGGCCAGCGCGCGCAGCGCGGGCGCGGTCGACTCCTTCGGCGGATCGAGAAACGCCACGTAGCCCAGCAGCGTGAGTCCCGATTCGTCGGCGACGCCGTAAGCCGGCTTGCGCGCTTCGGCCGTACGCGTGCAGCTTGCCACGGCCACCACGCGCAATCCTTGTGCGTTCAGCTCCGACGCCACGCGGTGGATGCGCGCGAGCAGGCCGGCATCGAGCGGCAGCACCTCGGCGCCTCGCTCGACGAAAGTGCACACCGACAGGATTTCCTCCAGTGCGCCCTTGCAGATCAGAAGGTGCTCTTTGCCGCGGTTCTCCACCACCACCGACATGCGGCGGCGAGAGAAGTCGAAAGGCACTTCGTCGAACTTGCGCCACGCCGTTTCCTGCCCCGCGCCGGGCTGCAGCTCGGCATGGTCCAGCACCGCCTTGTCCAGCAGGTTCTTCAGGCCGGTCTGGTGGAAGCTGTTCAGGTAGGCGAGCTGCAGCACATGGTCCGACACCTCGCCCCATGCGTTGGTGTGGCGTTCCAGCACGATGCGGTCCTGCGTGAGCGTGCCGGTCTTGTCGGTGCACAGCACGTCCATGGCACCGAAGTTGTGAATGGCTTCGAGCCGCTTCACGATCACCTTGCGGCGCGACATCACCACCGCGCCCTTGGCGAGCGTGGCGGTCACGATCATCGGCAGCATCTCGGGCGTGAGGCCGACCGCGATCGACAGCGCGAACAGCGCCGCCTCCCACCAGTCGCCCTTGGCCACGCCGTTGATCACCAGCACCAGCGGCGCCATCACCAGCATGAAGCGGATCAGCACCCAGCTCACGCGGTTGATGCCGGCCTGGAATGCGCTCGGCCCGCTGTCGGCGGCGGTCACGCGCTCCGCGAGCGCGCCGAAGAAGGTGCGCTCGCCGGTGTGCACGATGAGCGCCGTGGCGGTGCCGCTGATCACGTTGGTGCCCATGAACAGCAGGTTCTCGCGTTCGAGCACGCCCGCTTCACGGCCGGACCGGTCGAGGGGGAATTTCTCGACCGGCATCGCCTCGCCGGTCAGCGCCGATTGGCTGATGAACAGGTCCTTGGTGGCCAGCAGGCGGCAATCGGCCGGGATCATGTCGCCGGCCGAGAGCGCGATCACGTCGCCGGGCACCAGGTCGCGCATAGGCACTTCGATGCGCACCGCGCCTTGGGTGCCGGCGCCGGGCCGCAGCACGGTGGCGGTGTTGCTCACCATGGCCTTCAGGCGCTCGGCCGCGCTGTTGGAACGCGACTCCTGCAGGAAGCGCAGCACGGTCGACAGCACCACCATGCTGCCGATCACGAGCGCGGCCTTCATGTCCTCCGTGGCATAGGAGATCAGCGCCAGCACCGTGAGCAACAGGTTGAAGGGGTTGCGGTAGCACTGCCACAGGTGCGTCCACCAGGAAAGCGGCTGCTCGTGGCGCACTTCGTTGCTGCCGATGCGTTTGCGCAGCAGCTGTGCATGGCTTTCCTCGAGGCCTTGCGGCGAACTGCCGAGGCTGGCGAGCAGTTCGCCGGCACCGGCGTGCGATGCGGCGGCCAGTGCCGTGGCAATGCCGGGCGGCACGGCGGCCGAGGCCACGCCCACCGGTTTCGCGCCCAGCAGCACCTGCCAGCGCTCGAAGTGGTGCAGCATGCGGCGGCTGCGCAGAAAGCTCTCGAAAACGGACTTCAGGACGTTCTTCACTTTTTTTCCTTCACGGCGCCGGCCGCGAAGGGAAGAACCTCCCGCGTCAATCAGGCGTGGGCATCCCCTGGCGGTGCGGCGCACTGCACTTGGTTGTCATCGATCGGGCGAAACAGGGGGGCGGCGCCGAGCGGCGCCAAGGAGAAGCGGGTTCCATGGAAGGCCTCCTGGGTGCTCGATGCGGGCGTTGGGGTGTTGCGATGAGGCGGCGCTTCAGCGCTGCGCCGTGCGGGACGGTTGCTCCAGCAGCAGGAAGAAGCTGCGGATGCGCCGCGTGGTCCAGAGCGCGGCGGCCCGGTCGAGCATTTCGTTCTCGGTGTCCTGCCTGGTGGACGCGGTGCGCGCAGGTGCGTTCGCCGATGGGCGAGCGGATTCCCGCACCGGCCGCTGCGCTTGCGGCTGTTGCTGCTGACGGGACTGGAATTGACGCATGGCAAGGCTCCTTCGCAATGAAGGGCCTCGTGCACGGACACACGCAAGCTGACTGAAAAAGTCAGTGACGAAGAACCGCGGGATTTGGGAAGGGGAGAACCGTGGGCCTGAACGGCGAACGGGTCACGCTGCGTGCACGGCGGCCGCAGCGCAAGGAGCCTGCGCTAGAGGGCCGGATGTGTCACGCCTGCCGAGGCACGCGTCTTGTCACTGATCCAACTGGCACTGTCCACGCACGGGGCTCCGAAATAAAGATGCGGGATTGTTGCACTGCGTCATGAGTGCCGTCAACCCTTGGCCGCGGCATTGCGCACGGCGCGCCGGCTCAGTTGCACTGGAACAGCACGCCCGATTCGGCCGGTGCCTTGCCGAGCCAGCGGGGCTCTGCGCCCTTGGCGCTGCAATAGTCGCCGGCCTGGGTGTAGGTCGGGGCACGCAGGGCGCCGTTGCGCATGGGCACCACTTCGTTGGGAGTCGACGAGCAGCCCGTGACAAGCAAGGCAAGCAGGGCAAAAGGAAGAAGGGTGCGCCAGTTCATCGGGCCATTCTAAGACGCCACCTCTTCGCACAGCGCGCGGATCGAAGGCGGGATCGGCACCGCGCGGATGCCGCCGCCTTCGCGCCTGGCCGCAAAGATGCGCACCTCTTCGCATTCGAGGATCAGGTCGTCGCCGCGCGCCACGCGGTAGGTCTGCACGAAGCTCTTGTCGCGCCACTCGGTGATGCGCACCGCGATCTGCAGCGTGTCGCCGTAGCTCGCGGCCTTGACGAAGCGCGTGTGGGTGTCGACCAGCGGCGTGCCGATCACGCCCAGCGTCTGCGCCGTCTCTTCCCAGCGCGGGACGCCGCACTCGGCAAAGAAGTGGCGCGAGGCCGCATCGATCCAGCGGAAGAAGTTGGGGAACCAGACGATGCCGGCGGGATCGCAGTCGCCGAACTCGACGCGCGCGGTGTAGGTGATTTCTTTGCTGCTGCTCATCGGGTCATTGTCGAGGGCGTTCAGTCCGCGCTGATCTTGCGGTCGCGGATCACCGCGCCGAAGCGCTGCGAATCGGCCGCGGCGCGCTGGTGGAACTCGGCCGGCGAGCCCGGCACCGCTTCGCCGCCGAGCGCAGCGATGCGCTCCTTCACGGCCGGCAGCGCGAGCGCCCGGTTGATCTGCGCATTGAGCTGCGCCACCACCTCGGGCGGCGTGCCGGCAGGCGCGTAGAAACCGAACACGGTATCGGCGTCGAAGCCGCGCAGGCCCGCCTCGTCGAGCGTGGGCACGTCGGGAAACTGCGCGGAGCGGTGCGGACTGCCCACCGCCAGCAGCCGGAGCTTGCCGGCGCGCACCTGCTGCAGTCCGATGCCGGGGTCGAAGGCGTAGTCGATCTGGCCCGCCAGCAGGTCCTGCAGCGCAGGCGCCGCGCCGCGGTACGGCACGTGCAGCGCGAAGACGCCGGCCTGGCCCTTGAACATCTCGCCCGCCAGGTGCGGCGAGCTGCCGTTGCCGGGAGAGCCATAGGAGAGCTTGCCCGGATTGGCCTTGAGGTAGGCGATGAACTCGCGCACGTTGGTGGGCGGCAGCGAAGGCCGGGTCACGAGAAAGACCAGCACGCGCGCGGCCGCGGCCACCGGCACCAGGTCCCTGGCCGGGTCGAAGCTCATGCGCGCATACAGGTGCGGATTGACCGACACCATGCCGCCCGAACTCATGAGCAGCGTGTAGCCGTCGGCCGGCGCGCGCGCCACGGCCTCGCCGCCGACGTTGCCGTTGGCGCCCGCGCGGTTCTCGACCACCACGGGCTGCTTGAGGAATTCCTGCAAGGGCTGCGACACCGCGCGGGCGATCTGGTCGGCGGCGCCACCCGGCGGAAAGTTGACGACCACCTTGATCGGCTTGGTGGGCCAGGCGGTGGGCTGCGTCTGTGCTTGCACCGCGGGGAGCAGCGCGCAGGCCACGGCGGCGAGCAGGCTTCGGCGCCAGGCGAGGGTGTTGCGGGTCATGGTGTGGTGTCTCCTGTTCGTTATGAAGATTGCAGGTCAGGCGGTGGTGGACGGCGGCCGCTTCATCCAGCGGATGGGCTGCGCCTGCATGGGCCGCGGCGCCGCGCCGTGGCGCACCAGCGCGGCGTCGAGCGCCTTGCCGCCTTCGTCGGCCAGGGCTGCCTCGCGTGCCGCGGCGATCGCGTCGGCGCGCGTTGCCGCCGGCAAGGCCGCGCGGGCCGCGAGCTCGTCGATCACGTGCAGAAGGTTGTGCTTGCCGCGCTCGTTGGTGCTGCCGTAGCCCTTGATGAGCCGGCCGCACAGCGCCAGCTCGCGGCCCAGGGCCCAAGCTTCGCGCGTGCCGGTCTCCACGGCCGCGAGCCAGCGTTCGATCAGCACCTGCTCGTCGGCAAAGCGCTGGCCGCGCCGGCGCAGCCATTTGAGCGACGACAGGAGCCGCAGCGACGCCATGCCGAAGACCGAATGGCTGCCCACCTTGAGCGGCAGCGCCCAGGGCTCCCGGCCGCTGGCCTGCCGCCGGCGGTCCCAGGCCGTGATGCGGCGCGCGAGGCCCGGCGGCAGCAGGGCGGCGAACTCGGCGGTGCCGGGCTTGAAGTGGTCGTAGACCTTCACGAGGTCGTCGTCGGTGGCACGCACTTCCTGCCGCACGCGCTGCGCGCGGCTCGCGCGGCCCTTGAGCGCGGCCACGCGCACGATGTCGTCGAAGGCCATCCACAGCGCGAGCCAGCGCGCGGTTTCGCGGGTGACGGCAAAGCCTTGGGCGCCTGCCGGATCGGCGATGCGCTCGGCATCGAGCACCCTGGCGAGCCTCGCCGCATAGAGTTCGGCATAGGCGGCGTCCTGGTAGTCGAGCACGCGCGCATGGCCGAGCGCGAGCATGTCGTGCACGGCGGGCGGAAAGCGCTGTGCGAGTTCATCGGCGAGCGGACGCGCGGGCGGCGGCGCATCGTGCGTATCGCCCGCCATCACGCTGCTCACGAAGGCGGCTTGTGCACGCGGCGCGCTCACCGCATCGAAGGCGGCCGCAAAGCCGCGCAGGCTGGCCGCCGCCATCTTGCCCAGCTTCTCGGGCGCGCTGGTGTTGCCGCCGCGCACCACGTGCTCATAGGCCGCGCGCGGAAACGGAAAGAGGCCGCTGCCCGCGATGGCGCCGAGCATCACGGCGCTGACCACGGTGCCGGCCTCGCGCGCCACGGCGTTCATGTCGAACACATGGTGCTCCCGGCTGAACGCCTTGACCACGTCGAGCAGTTGCTGCGCATCGGCGCGACCGTCGCCGGGCTGCATGCGCTCGGCCGTGGTGAAGATGCGCGCCGACGAGCTGATGACCAGCGTGCGCAGCGGCGCGCTCATGCCATTGCCGATCTGGCGC
The DNA here is from genome assembly GCF_040546685.1 of Variovorax sp. OAS795. Taxonomy (NCBI): domain Bacteria; kingdom Pseudomonadati; phylum Pseudomonadota; class Betaproteobacteria; order Burkholderiales; family Comamonadaceae; genus Variovorax; species Variovorax sp. OAS795. The sequence goes on along the minus strand of NZ_JBEPOH010000001.1, from coordinate 4,587,512 downwards.
GCGGTCTCGAGCAGCTCCGACGACACGATGGCGTCTAGCGTGCCCGGCACCGGGCTCAGGCTGAACACCGGGCGCCTGCCCCCGAGCTGCGCGAACGGCACCGGAAACACCTCGATGTAGTAGGTGGTGGCGCCGGTGCGCTGCGCCACGCCGGGAATCGAGGTGCTCTGCACCGCATAGCCCGCATGGCGGGCGATGTCGACCAGCCATTCGGTGAGCACGCCGCCGCCTTCGCCGCCCAGGGCGCAGACGAGCAGGGTGAGGGGACGGTTCTGTTCCATGTCCTGGCCCTTCATGCGGGTTGCAGCGCGCGCACGAAGGCGCCGCGCAGCGAATGCAGCAGGCGCTCGTGCCACTTGGGGTTCTGTACCACCTCGGCGCGATAGAAGCTCGGGCACAGCGTGGCCGCGTGGGCGTTTTCGCCGCACAGGCCGCAGCCCACGCAGCCGTCGATCACGGTGGCCACCGGGTCGACCTTCAGCGGATCGGGGTTGTCCTTGAGTGTGAGCGTGGGGCAGCCTGAAAGGCGGATGCAGGCGTGGTCGCCGTTGCACACGTCTTCGTCGACGCCGTACTTCACGCGCACCACCCGTTCGCCTTTCTTCAGCAGGCTGGCGATCCAGGGCTTGATGCGGCGCTGCCGCTCGAGCTGGCATTCGCCCTCGGCAATCACCACCTTCAGGCCGTCGAAGTCGCTGGTCAGGGCCTCGGTCAGCGTCTTGCGCATGCGCTCCACGTCGTAGGTGGTGACGGTGCGCATCCACTTGACGCCCAGGCCCGTCAGCGTGGCCTCGATGGTCTGGTTCTTGTCGACCAGGCTCTGCTGCTTGTCGATGGCACGCTCCTTGGTTTCGTCGTCGGGCGTGGAGATGATGTCTTGCGTGCCGGTGGCCGAGGTGTAGCCGTTCTTGAAGATCAGCAGCACCGCGTCGTCGCCGTTGAAGAGGGCGCTCTGCACGCCGGTGAGCAGGCCGTTGTGCCAGAAGCCGCCGTCGCCCATGATCGACAGCGTGCGGCGGTTCATCATCGGCGCGACGCCCGCGCGGCTGGCCAGGCTCATGCCGTAGCCGAGGATCGAATGCCCCATCGAGAACGGCTCGAAGGTGCCGAAGGCATGGCAGCCGATGTCCGCGGCGATGTGCACCGGTCCGGTCTCCAGCTGCGCGAGCTTCAGGGCCGAGAACACGGGGCGCTCGGGACAGCCGACACAGAAGCTCGGCGGCCGGGCGGGCAGCAGCGTTGCCAGTTGCCGCGCCACCGCTTCGCGGCGCTCCCTGTTGCCGGCCAGCCAGGCCTCGGCCGAGGACAGCGCTTCGCCATGTTCGATGTACCGTGCCGCGAACTTGCCGATGCCGCCCGCGAGCACCTCGACGCCGTATTCGCCCGCCGAGGGCAGCATGTCCTTGCCGTGCAGCGGCGCCTGGATATCGCGCCGGCGCAGCAGGGTCGCGATGTCCTGCTCGATGTATTCGGGCTGGCCTTCTTCCACCACCAGCACCGCGCGCTTGCCGACGCAGAAGTCGGCCACCTGTTCGGGCACCAGCGGGTAGGCCACGTTCAGCACCAGGATGGGAATGTCGGTCTCGCCGAACGCATCGGCCAGGCCCTGCTGCTGCAGGCTGCGCACCAGCGCGTTGTAGAGCCCGCCCTGCACCACGATGCCGAGGTCGGCATGCCGGTCGCCCGCGATGAGCTCGTTCAGCCCTTGTTCGACGATGTAGCGCCGCGCCGCCGGAATGCGCTCGTCGCCCTTGAGCTTTTCGTGGCGGAAGGTCACGGGCGGGTGCGCGAGCCGCATGTAGTCGAAGCCCGCGGGCTCGTTCATCGGTGCGCGGGTCGAGACCGCGGGCGCGACGTTGTCCTTGCATTCGAAGCTGCCGCGCACGTGGCAGGTGCGGATGCGCAGCTCCATGAGGCAGGGCATGTTCGAGGCCTCCGAGAGCCGGAAGCCGTGTTCGACCATGCGCACCATCACGCCCAGGTCGGGCCGCGGATCGAGCAGGCACATGCTCGACTTGAGCGCATAGGCATGCGTGCGCTCCTGGATCACGCTGGCGCCCTCGCCGTAGTCCTCGCCCACCACCACCAGCACGCCGCCGGTCACGCCCGGCGACGAGAGGTTGGAGAGCGCATCGGCCGCCACGTTGGTGCCGACGATCGACTTCCACGTGACGGCGCCGCGCAGCGGATAGTGGATGGACGCGCCGAGCATGGCCGCGGCCGAGGCCTCGTTGGAGCAGGCCTCCACATGCACGCCGAGCTCGTCCATGTAGGCCTTGCCCTGCACCATCACGTCGAGCAGGTGCGACACCGGCGCGCCCTGGTAGCCGCCCACGTAGGCCACGCCCGATTGCAGCAGGCCCTTGGTGATCGCGAGGATGCCCTCGCCATGGAAGGTGTCGCCGGCGCCCAGGCGCAGCAGCTCGACTTCCTTGCTGAATGAAACTTCCATCGTGTCTCTTTTTCTCGTGGGAGCCGTGCAGTGTGGTCGCCGCATCGCCATACATCAATAAAATAAGCAAGCTATGCGACATGAACCTCATGCATATTGAAAAGCTCGACCTCAACCTGTTGCGGCTCTTCGATGCGGTCTTCCGGGCCCGCAGCGTGAGCCGTGCGGCCGAGGCGCTGGGCCTGACCCAGCCGGCGGCCAGCCACGGCCTCACGCGGCTGCGCCTGTTGCTGGGCGATGCGCTCTTCACGCGCACGCCCGGCGGCGTGGCGCCCACGCCCCGGGCCGAGCGGCTGGCGGTGCCCGTGCAGGCGGCGCTGGCCATGCTGCAGCAGGCCCTGTCGGAACCCGAGCGCTTCGACCCGGCCACGTCGCGCAAGCTGTTCCGCATCCACATGAGCGACATCGGCGAGGGCCGCTTCCTGCCGGCGCTGATGGCCCGGCTGCGCGAGCTGGCGCCGGGCGTGCGCGTCGAGACCATGCCGCTGGCCACCGGCGACATCGCCGCGGCTCTCGACGGCGGGCGCATCGACTTCGCCTTCGGTTTCCTGCCCCGGGTGAAGGACACGCAGCGCGCCCAGCTGCTGAAGGACCGCTACATCGTGCTGCTGCGCGAGGGCCATCCCTTCGCCAGGCGGCGGCGCAGCGGACAGGCGCTGCTCGAGGCGCTGCACGAGCTGGACTACGTGGCGGTGCGCACCCATGCGGACACCCTGCGCATCCTGCAGCTGCTGAACCTCGAGGACCGGCTGCGCCTGACCACCGAGCATTTCATGGTGCTGCCCGCCATCGTGCGCGCCACCGACCTGGCCGTCGTGATGCCCCGCAACATCGCGCGCGGCTTTGCCGAGGGAGGGGGCTACGCCATCGTGGAGCCGCCGTTCCCGCTGCGCGACTTCACGGTGTCGCTGCACTGGAGCAAGCGCTTCGAGGCCGATCCGGCCAACCGGTGGCTGCGCCAGGCGATCACGGCATTGTTCTCGGAGCGCTCGTGAAGCCGGACCCCCGTTCATGCAGCGGTCAGGCTGGGATGCCACCATCGCCGCCCATGAAGAAACGCATTCCCTCCTTCCTGCGCCACGTGGGTCCCGGTGTGGTCACCGGTGCGGCGGACGACGATCCGTCGGGCATTGCCACCTACACGCAGGCGGGGGCGCAGTTCGGCACCGGGCTGCTCTGGACCGTGTTTCTTTCGCTGCCCTTCATGGTGGCGATCCAGCTGGTGTCGGCGCGCATCGGCCGGGTCACGGGCAAGGGGGTGGCGGCCAACATGCGGGAACACATGCCGCGCGGCTTCCTGGTCGTGCTGGTGGCGCTGCTGGTGGCGGCCAACACCATCAACATCGCGGCCGACATCTCGGCGATGGGCGAGGCCATGCAACTGGTGGCGGGCGGCGGCGCGCACTTTTATTCGCTGGTCTTCGGCGTGGTCACGGTGCTGCTGCAGGTGTTCGTTCCCTACCGCAAGCTGGCCCACATCCTCAAGTGGCTGACGCTCACGCTGTTCGCCTACGTGGCGGCGGTGTTCTCGGTGCAGGTGGAGTGGGGGCGGGTGCTGCACGACCTGGTCGTGCCCCGGCTGCAATGGAGCGGGGACTACTGGATGATGATCGTCGCGCTGCTCGGCACCACGATCTCGCCCTACCTGTTCTTCTGGCAGGCCTCGCAGGAAGTCGAGGAGCTGCGGCTCAAGGGCGGCCAGCGCGGCACCGAGCACGACGTGCGGCGCGACCTGCGGCGCGTGCGGCTCGACACCTGGATCGGCATGACCTTCTCCAACCTGATCGCGTTCTTCGTGATGGTGGTCGGGGCCTCGGTGCTGTTTGCGGCAGGCGTGCACGACGTGACCTCGGCAGCGCAGGCGGCCGAGGCGCTGCGGCCGCTGGCCGGCGACTTCGCCTTCTGGCTCTTTGCCGGCGGGATCATCGCCACCGGCCTCCTGGCCGTTCCGGTGCTGGCTTCATCGGCTGCCTATGCCGTGGCCGAGGCTTTCGGGTGGGAGGAGGGGCTCGAGCGGCATTGGCGCGAGGCCAAGGAGTTCTACGCCATCATCGCGGTCGCCACGCTCGTCGGCACCGCGCTCGACTTCACGCCCATTGACCCGATGAAGGCGCTCTACTGGAGCGCCGTGATCAACGGCGTGGTCGCGGTGCCGATCATGGCGGCCATGATGATCCTGGTGACGCGCGAGAAGGTAATGGGCGCGTTCACCTCGGGGCGGCGCACGCGCTGGCTCGGCTGGGGCGGCACGGCGCTGATGGGCTTCGCGGCGCTGATGATGGGATGGGACCTGGTGCGCTGAAAGGGTCCCCCCGGGCCCCATGGCCCGGGAATTGCTCCTGCTTTTGAGGGTTTCTCCCTAGGTCGCATACCCGCGCCGGCATACGCAATATGGCTCCCACGGTATGTGGGCCGGGGCGCAACCGGCTAACGTCCGGGCATGGCCGGGAAAACCGGTCGACCACGAGCCAAAAAGCATGAGCACAGAGCGCAACAACATCCAACCGGTCCGCTTCTTCCATCGCGGCAAGATCGTCGAGATCCGCGGCGTGCATCCGACCCGCTCGGTGCTCGACTGGCTGCGCGAGGACGCGCACTGCACCGGCACCAAGGAAGGCTGCAACGAGGGGGACTGCGGCGCCTGCACGGTCGTCATCGGCGAGCTGGCCTCGGCTGCCGATGCGCCCGGCGCTGTCGGCGGGCTGCAGCTCCAGACGGTCAATGCCTGCATCCAGTTCCTGCCGACGCTGCACGGCAAGGCGCTCTTCACCGTCGAAGACCTCAAGGACCAGTGCCCCGCCAATGCACCCGCCGCCACCGAAGTGCAGGGGCAGGACAAGCGCCCGCATCCCGTGCACCGCCTGCATCCGGTGCAGCAGGCCATGGTCGATTGCCACGGTTCGCAATGCGGCTTCTGCACCCCGGGCTTCGTGATGTCGCTGTGGTCCGCGTACGAGCACCACCAGGCCGAGGGCACCCAGCCCACGCGCCAGCAGCTGGCCGACGAGCTGTCGGGCAACCTGTGCCGCTGCACCGGCTACCGGCCGATCCTGGACGCGGGCCAGCGCATGTTCGACCTGCCCGCGGTGCGGCTCGATACCGAGCCCGTGGTGGCCGCGCTCACGGCCTTGCGCGGCAGCGAGGGCTTCGACTACGCCGCGCCGCTCGGCGCCCGCATGGACCATTTCCATGCGCCCCGGACGATCGCGCAGCTCGCGGCGCTGCGCCAGGAGAAGCCGGGTGCGCAATTGCTCTCGGGCTCGACCGACGTCGGCGTGTGGGTGAACAAGCAGTTCCGCGACCTGGGCGACATCATCTATGTCGGCGACGTGGCCGAGATGAAGACCGTCGAAGTCCGCCAGGACGATACGGACGGCGAGCTCTACATCGGCGCCGGCGCCTCGCTCGAATCCGCCTTCGAGGCGCTGGTCCAGCGCGTGCCCAGCCTCGAGGACGTATGGCTGCGCTTTGCCTCGCCGCCCATCCGCCATGCCGGCACCATGGGCGGCAACGTGGCCAACGGCTCGCCCATCGGCGATTCGCCGCCGGTGCTGATGTCGCTCGATGCCGAGATCGAACTGCGCCGCGGCGACGCCGTGCGCCGCATGCCGCTCTCGGCGTTCTATGTCGACTACATGAAGAACCAGCTGCAGTCCGGCGAGTTCGTGCAGGGCCTGGCGGTTCCGCTCGCGGCCATGCAGCGCCAGGTTCGCGCCTACAAGATCAGCAAGCGCTTCGATTGCGACATCTCGGCGCTGTGCGCGGGCTTCGCGATCGAATTCGACGCCGGCAGCGACATGGTCCAAGCCGTGCGCCTGGCCTTCGGCGGCATGGCCGCCACGGTCAAGCGTGCCGCGGCCGCCGAGGCCGCGCTCGTGGGCAAGCCGTGGACCCAGGCCAGCGTCAACGCCGCCAGGCAGGCGCTCTCGCAAGACTTCCAGCCGCTGTCGGACATGCGTGCCTCGGCCGGCTACCGCCTGCAGGTGGCGCAGAACCTGATCCAGCGCTTCTGGCTCGAAACCCGCACCGAAGACGCGCTGTCGCTCGAAGAAACCAGTGTCTGGAGCGCGATGCCGCATTCGACAACGATCAAGGCCGACAAGGCCGCGCAAGGGGTCTGACATGAACAAGCCCATCGACGCCCGCCTGCTGCAGCCCTCCGAGGCTTTTTCCGACTACCTCAAGAACACCGCCGCCCGCATCGACCAGGGCGCCGAATCCCTGGCGCACGACCAGGGCGCGCGTGTCGGCATCAGCCGGCCGCACGAATCGGCGCACCTGCACGTGGCCGGTGAAGCGACCTACATCGACGACATTCCCGAAATCACCGGCACGCTGCATTGCGCGCTCGGCCTCTCGCCCGCGGCCAACGGGCGCGTCACGGCGTTGTCGCTCGATGCGATCCGCGCCATGCCGGGCGTGGTGTCGGTGCTCACCGCCGACGACATCCCGGGCACCAACGACTGCGGCTCCATCATCCACGATGACCCGATCCTCTTGCCCGTGAACGAGGGCGGCGAGATCCGCTACCTCGGCCAGCCCGTGTTCGCGGTGATTGCCGAAACGCGCGAGGCCGCGCGCCGCGCCGCTTCCAAGGCCAGGGAGGCGATGACCATCGAGGCAGAGCCCCCCGTGCTCACCCCGCAGGACGCGCATGCGCGCGGCCAGTACGTGGTGCCGCCGATGCACATCGTGCGCAGCGGCGGCGCGGCCAACGAGGGCGACGAGGCCGCCGTGCGCGCGGCCATCGCCAAGGCACCGCACCGCCACAAGGCCACGCTGGACGTGGGCGGTCAGGAGCAGTTCTACCTCGAAGGCCAGATCAGCTACGCCATTCCGAAGGAAGGCGGCGCGCTGCACATCCACTGCTCCACGCAGCACCCGAGCGAGATGCAGCACCTGGTGGCGCACGCGCTGCACCTGCAGTCGAACGAGGTGCATGTCGAATGCCGGCGCATGGGCGGCGGCTTCGGCGGCAAGGAATCGCAGTCGGCGCTCTTTGCCTGCGTGGCGGCGGTGGCGGCCAGCAAGCTGCGCCGTCCCGTGAAGCTCCGGCTCGACCGCGACGACGACTTCATGATCACCGGCCGGCGCCACTGCTTCTGGTACGAGTACGAGGTGGGCTACGACGACGAGGGCCGCATCCTCGGTGCGGAGATCACCATGGTCTCGCGCGCCGGCCACTCGGCCGATCTCTCGGGCCCGGTGATGACGCGCGCGCTGTGCCACTTCGACAATGCCTACTGGCTGCCCAACGTGGCGATGCACGGCTATTCGGGCAAGACCAACACGCAGAGCAACACGGCGTTCCGGGGCTTTGGCGGGCCGCAGGGCGCGATCGCGGTCGAGAACATCATGGACTCGGTGGCGCGCGAGTTGAAGCGCGATCCGCTCGACGTGCGGCGCATCAACTTCTACGGCAAGGCCGAGAACAACGTCACGCCCTATCGGCAGACCGTGACCGACAACATCGTGCACGAGCTGGTCGCCGAGCTCGAGACCAGCAGCGACTACCGCGCGCGGCGCGAGGAGATTGCCGCCTTCAACGCCAAGAGCACTGTGCTCAAGCGCGGCCTGGCGCTGGCACCGCTCAAGTTCGGCATCTCGTTCAATGTGAAGCACTTCAACCAGGCCGGCGCGCTGGTGCATGTGTACACCGACGGCTCGATCCTCGTGAACCACGGCGGTACCGAGATGGGGCAGGGCCTCAACACCAAGGTGGCGCAGGTGGTGGCGCACGAGCTGGGCGTGAGCTTCGAGCGCGTGCGCGTCACCGCGACCGACACCACCAAGGTGGCCAACACCTCGGCCACGGCCGCATCGACCGGCGCCGACCTGAACGGCAAGGCTGCGCAGGATGCGGCCCGGCAGATCCGCGAGCGGCTGGCCGAAAGCGCGGCCGAGCGCCACGGCGGCAAGGCGGCCGAGGTGCGCTTTGCCAACGACAAGGTCGAGGTCAACGGCCGCTCGCTGGCCTTCAGCACCGTGGTGGGCGAGGCGTATCTCGACCGCAAGCAGCTCTGGTCCGACGGCTTCTACGCCACGCCCGGCCTGAGCTGGGACAAGGACAAGATGCAGGGCCGTCCGTTCTACTACTACGCCTACGGCGCGGCGGTGAGCGAGGTGATCGTCGACACGCTCACCGGCGAATGGAAACTGCTGCGGGCCGACATCCTGCACGACGCGGGCAAGTCGCTGAACCCGGCCGTGGACATCGGCCAGGTCGAAGGCGCGTTCATCCAGGGCATGGGCTGGCTCACCACCGAAGAGCTGGTGTGGCATCCGAAGACCGGGCTGCTCACCACGCACGCCCCCAGCACCTACAAGATCCCGACGGCCAACGACTGCCCGCCGGTGTTCAACGTGCGCCTGTTCGAAGGCCAGAATTTCGAGGACTCGATCCACCGCAGCAAGGCCGTGGGCGAGCCGCCGCTCCTGCTGCCGTTCTCGGTCTTCTTCGCGATCCGCGATGCGGTGTCCGCTGCAGGCGGCCACAGGGTCGATCCGCCGCTCCAGGCGCCGGCCACGAGCGAGTCGATTCTTCGCGCGGTCACCGCCGTGCAGTCTGCCTAGCCACTCGTAGACTTTGGCGCATGTCCAAAGTCCTCCCAATGCCCTACGTCCTGATCACCTTCGCGAAACAGCGCGGAACCGGCCCTGCCGGGCCGCGGGTGGCCGCTGCCGCGGGGGACCGCCATGCGTGACCAGGCCCTGTTCGACAAGATCGATCTTCATCTGATACGGGTGCTCCACACCGTGCTGACCGACCGCAGCGTCTCCCGTGCCGCCATCCGCCTGGGCATGTACCAGCCGGCCGTGTCGGCCGCGCTGAAGCGTTTGCGCGAGCTGTCGGGCGATCCGCTGCTGGTGCGCTCGGGCTCGGGCATGGTGCCGACCGATGCGGGCCTGCGCATGATCGAGCCCGCGGCCAGCATCCTGCGCGCCGCCGAGATGCTGTTCTCCGATGCGCGCGGCTTCGAGCCGCAGTCGGCGGCCACCACCTTCCGCATCGCGGCGAGCGACTACATGGACCCGCTCTTCCTGCCGATGCTGGTGGCGCACGTGAAGCGCGAAGCCCCGCTGTGCCAGATCGAGATCCACGCGCTCACGCCCGATTCGGACTACCACGGCCACCTGGCCCTGGGGCAGGTCGACCTGGTGATCGGCAACTGGCTGAAGCCGCCGGAAGACCTTCACATGGCGCGGCTCTTCGGCGACGAGGTGGTGTCTCTGGTGAACCAGGACCATCCGGCGGTGCGCCGCGGCTGGGACCTGGAAACCTGGCTCGCGGCCGAGCACATCGCGCCCACGCCCATGCACCCGGGCGGGCGCGGCATCATCGACCAGATGCTCGACGAGCTCGGGCGGCAACGCAACATCACCGCGCGCTGCGCGCACTTCAGCCTCATTCCCGACATGGTGGCGTCGAGCCTGCTGGTGCTCACCACCGGCCGCCAGTATTGCGAGCGCTTCGCGGCGCGGCTGCCGGTGAAGATCCTCGATTGCCCCGTGGCGCTGCCGCGCCTCATGTACTACCAGCTCTGGCACGAGCGCACCCACTCGTCGAGCTCCGCGCGCTGGCTGCGCGACTGCATCAAGGGCGTGGCGGCGTCGCTGCGGCCTGCGGCGCCGCCACCCGCCTCGGCCCCGGCCTCGCGCGGCGCCGCCTTCTCTGAGATTCCGGATCCGCCCTGAAGCCTTCGGCCGCGCCGGCGACGCGGCATGGGCAACGATGAAATCAATCGCCAAATACAACAGCTGGAGACAAGCGACATGAACAGGTTTGAAGAGGTGCCCAAGGTCACCGACTCCCGTGCCTCGGGGAGCACCGAGGCCGCGCGCACGCGCAGCGCGGCCGGCACCGCGCCGTACGCCAACGCGAACTGGCTTGAACGCATGTTCAAGCTCACCGAGCACAACACCACCGTGCGCACCGAAGTCATCGCGGGGCTGACCACCTTCCTCACGATGGCCTACATCATCTTCGTGAACCCGTCGATCCTCGGCGATGCCGGCATGCCGAAGGGCGCGGTCTTCGTGGCCACCTGCCTGATCGCGGCGCTGGGCACGCTGATCATGGGCCTGTACGCCAACTATCCGATCGCCATGGCGCCGGGCATGGGCCTGAATGCCTACTTCGCCTACGTGGTGGTGCTGGGCATGGGCTACACCTGGCAGGTGGCGCTGGGGGCGGTGTTCATCTCGGGCTGCCTGTTCCTCATCGTCACGGTCACGGGGCTGCGGGAGCTTTTCATACAGGGCATACCGCATTCGTTGCGAACGGCGATCACCGTGGGCATCGGCATGTTCCTCGCGCTCATCGCGCTCAAGAGCGCGGGCGTGGTGGCGGCCTCGCCGGCCACCTTCGTCACGCTGGGCGACCTGCATTCGGCGCCGGTGGTGCTCGCGACGCTGGGCTTCCTGGTCATCGTGGTGCTCGACCGGCTCAAGGTGCGCGGCGCCATCCTGATCGGCATCATGCTGGTGACGGTGCTGTCGTTCTTCTTCGGCGGCAACAAGTTCCATGGCGTGTTCGATGCGCCGCCGTCGATCGCGCCCACCTTCATGCAGCTGGACATACTGGGCGCGCTCAAGGGCGGCATCCTGAACGTGGTGCTGGTGTTCTTCCTGGTCGAGATGTTCGACGCCACCGGCACCCTGATGGGCGTGGCCAAGCGCGCCGGCCTGCTCGTGCCCGGCAAGATGGAGCGCATGAACAAGGCCCTGCTGGCCGACAGCGGCGCCATCTTCGCGGGCTCGCTGCTCGGCACCTCGAGCACCACGGCCTACGTCGAAAGCGCGGCGGGCGTGCAGGCCGGCGGGCGCACCGGCCTCACGGCCGTGGTGGTGGCGGTGCTCTTTCTCGCCTGCCTCATGATCTCGCCGCTCGCGGGCTCGGTGCCGGCCTATGCCACCGCACCGGCATTGCTCTTCGTGGGCTGCCTGATGCTGCGCGACCTGGTCGAGCTCGAATGGGAAGACACGACCGAGGTGATCCCGGCCGTGGTGACCGCGCTGGCCATGCCTTTCACCTACTCGATCGCCAACGGCCTGGCCTTCGGCTTCATCACCTACGCGGTGCTCAAGCTTTTCACGGGCCGGGCACGGGAAGTGCATGCGATGGTGTGGGTGATCGCGGCGATTTTCCTGTTCAAGTTCGCCTATGTAGGAGGACACTGAGCGGAGCGCCGTCGGGCGCCGATGGACGCGGGACGTCATTAAACTCATGGCTGTTCCCGCATGTTGATGTTGAACGAGACAAACCCACGAAACCCGGCATGACAACCCCCAGACTCCAGCTCGCGAACATCACCAAGCGCTACCCCGCGGTGGTGGCCAACAGCGACATCTCGCTGGCCGTGGCACCGGGCGAGATCCATGCCGTGCTCGGCGAGAACGGCGCCGGCAAGTCGACGCTGATGAAGATCATCTACGGCTCGGTCAAGCCGGACGAAGGCACGGTCACCTTCGACGGCCAGGCCGTTGCGTTGAAGAATCCGCAGCAGGCGAGGGCGCTGGGCATCAGCATGGTGTTCCAGCACTTCAGCCTGTTCGACACGCTCACCGTGGCCGAGAACGTGTGGCTGGGCCTTGACAAGTCGCTGCAGCTGGCCGAGGTGGCGCGCAGCATCACGGCCAAGGCGAGCGAATACGGGCTGGACATCGATCCTTCGCGGCCGGTGCACACGCTGTCGGTGGGCGAGATGCAGCGGGTCGAGATCATCCGCGCGCTGCTCACCAACCCCAAGCTGCTGATCCTGGACGAGCCGACCTCGGTGCTCACGCCGCAGGCCGTGGTCAAGCTGTTCGGCGTGCTCAACAAGCTGTCTTCCGAAGGCTGCAGCATTCTCTACATCAGCCACAAGCTGCACGAGATCCGCGAGCTGTGCACGGCCTGCACGGTGCTGCGCGGCGGCAAGGTCACGGGCGTGTGCAACCCGCAGAACGAAAGCAACGAGTCGCTCTCGCGGTTGATGATCGGCAGCGAGCCGCCGCCCCTGCAGCACCGGCCGGTGCATGCTGGCGCGGTGGCGCTGCGCGTCGATGCGCTCACGCTTGCGCGCGAAGACCAGTTCGGGGTGGACCTCGAAGGCATCTCGTTCCAGGTGCGGGCCGGCGAGGTGGTCGGCATCGCGGGGGTGTCGGGCAACGGCCAGAAGGAGCTGCTCTACACGCTTTCGGGCGAAGACGTGCGGGCCGATGCGGCCATGGTGCAGGTGTTCGGCAAACCGGCCGGCCGGCTGCGGCCGCGCGCGCGGCGCGCCATGGGCCTGCACTTCGTGCCCGAGGAGCGGCTGGGCCGCGGCGCGGTGCCCACGCTGGGGCTCGCGCACAACCTGCTGCTCACGCGCAGCAACGCGGTGGGCAAGGGCGGGTGGATCCGGACGGCGGCGCTCGAGGCGCATGCCAAGGCCATCATTGCGCGCTTCAACGTCAAGGCGGGCGGGCCCGGCGCGGCGGCGCGCTCGCTCTCGGGCGGCAACCTGCAGAAGTACATCGTCGGCCGCGAGATCGACGCCAACCCCAAGCTCTTCATCGTCTCGCAGCCGACCTGGGGCGTGGACGTGGGCGCGGCGGCGCTGATCCGCAGCGAGATCCTTGCGCTGCGCGATGCGGGCTGCGCGGTGCTGGTGGTCAGCGAAGAGCTCGACGAGCTGTTCGACATCAGCGACCGGCTGCACGTGATTGCCAAGGGGCGGCTGTCGCCCTCGATCGACCGCGCCGCCGCCACGCTGCCGCAGATCGGTGAATGGATGAGCGGCCTCTGGGACCGCGGCGGCGCATCGGCCGCAGTGAAGGAACCCACCCATGCTTAAGCTCGAACCCCGTCCGGAGCTTTCGCGCTTCTGGACCTTCGCCTCGCCGATCCTGGCGCTGCTGATCACGGTGCTGATCGGCGTGGCGCTGTTCGCCGCGCTCGGCAAGGACCCGGTGAAGGGCCTGCTGGTGTTCTTCTACGAACCCATCAAGAGCGGCTACGCGATCGGCGAACTCACGATCAAGGCAACGCCGCTGCTCATCATCGCGCTCGGCCTCGCGGTGTGCTTCCGCTCGAATGTCTGGAACATCGGCGCCGAGGGCCAGTTCGTGTTCGGCGCGATTGCCGCGGGCGGCGTGGCGCTGCTGGCCGACAAGACCACGGGCTCGTGGATCGTGGTGGCCATCCTGGTCGCGGGCACGGTCGGCGGCATGCTGTGGGCCGGTATCGTGGCGTTCCTGCGCGACCGATTCAACGCGAACGAAATCCTGGTGAGCCTGATGCTGGTGTACGTGGCGACGCTGCTGCTCGGCTACATGGTGTTCGGCCCCTGGAAGGATCCGCAGGGCTACAACTTCCCGCAGTCCAAGACCTTCGAGGCGGTGACGCAGATCCCGCGCCTTTTCAAGGGTTCGCGCGTGAGCATCGGGCTGATCATCGCGCTGCTGGGCGTGGGTGCGCTCTGGGTGTTCCTGTTCCGCACGCGCGCGGGTTTTGCGCAGCAGGTCGGCGGTCTTGCGCCGGCGGCCGCGCGGTATGCGGGTTTCTCGGCACGGCGCGCCATCTGGATCGCGCTGCTCACCTCGGGCGGCGCGGCGGGCCTGGCCGGCGCACTCGAAGTCGCGGGCCCGCTGGGCCAGCTCACGCCGTACGTGCCGGCGGGCTATGGCTTCGCGGCCATCATCGTGGCCTTCGTCGGCCGGCTGCATCCGGTGGGCATGGTGTTCTCGGCCATCCTCATGAGCATGTTCTACATCGGCGGCGAGCTCGCGCAATCGCGGCTCGGCCTGCCCAAGTCGCTCACGGGCGTGTTCCAGGGGCTGCTGCTGTTCACGCTGCTGGCCTGCGACACGCTCATCGCCTATCGCATCCGGGGCAAGGCGGCCGTCAAGGCACCCACGGCCGGAGGGGCGACTTCTTCGCTGCAGGCCAGCACGCCGATGACTGCGCCTGCTGCGCGTTCTACTGAAGGAGCGCTCTAGGATGAACGCCTGTACTTATGTTCGCCGCGCTGTGCGTACTTGTTCGGGGCGCGATCCCGCCGACGGGGTACCTTTCTCCGCGAATGTCCTCCGGCCTGCGGCCTCCCCCTTTATTTCGCTGCGCAAGGCACCCCATCGGCGTGCTCGTTGTACACGGCGGTGGTTGATCGGGCGGAACAACCGCAGCGCCTGGTGTGCACAGGGCGCCGGGTGCTCCCCGCAGCGAAATAAAGGAGGAGGCGAAGCCGGGGGACATTCGCGGAGGGGAGTACCCGGTGGCCTGTGCACTCGCCCTGAACAACAACGTCAATCAAGCAACCAGTGCTGGAGCAAATGACATGGACAGCTACGCACTCCTGCTAGGTTCCACCCTCAGCGCCGGCACCGTCCTGGCGATCGCCGCACTGGGCCTCCTCATCAACGAGAAAGCCGGCATCGTCAACCTCGGCGCCGAGGGCATGATGCTCTGCGCCGCCATCGCGGGCTTCGCGACGGTCGTCATCACGCACAACCCCTGGCTCGGCTTCCTGGCAGGCATGGCGGCCGGGGCGCTGCTCGCGGCCTTCTTCGGGGTGCTGGTGATCTGGCTCAACACCAACCAGTACGCGACCGGGCTTGCGCTCAGCCTCTTCGGCGTCGGCTTCTCGGCCTTCGTGGGCATCAACTTCGTGCAGGCCAAGCTGCCCGAGAGCGTGTCTTATGCCGTGCCGGTGCTCAGCGACATTCCGCTCGTCGGACCCGCGCTGTTCCGCCACCACCCCATGGTGTATTTCGCGGTCGTCCTGACTTTCGGGCTCATCTGGTTTCTCTACCGCACACGCGCCGGGCTGGTGCTGCGCTCGGTCGGCGAGTCGCCCGAATCGGCGCATGCGCTCGGTTATCCGGTGCGGCGCATCCGCTTCCTGGCGGTCATCGTCGGCGGTGCGCTGTGCGGGCTCGCCGGTGCCTACCTCTCGACCGTGTATACGCCGCTCTGGGTCGAAGGCATGGTGGCCGGCCGCGGCTGGATCGCGCTGGCGCTCACCACCTTTGCCACCTGGCGGCCGATCCGCGTGCTGCTGGGCGCCTACCTGTTCGGCGGCGTCTCGATGCTGGGCTTCCACCTTCAGAGCAGCGGCGTCGACGTGCCGCCGCAGTTTCTCAGCATGCTGCAGTACATCGCGCCCATCGTGGTGCTGGCGCTGATCTCGCGCAATCCGGCCTTCATCCGCATCAACATGCCGGCCTCGATAGGGAAGCCGTTCTACCCCGGCTCATAATCTCGCATCTCGATTTCCGCCAACCTGTCCTTTTTGAGGATTTCCGACAATGAATGATCTGAACAAGCGCTCCCTGCTCAAGCTGGCCGCCCTCACGGCGGTCGCTTCGGCGGCCCTGATCGGCTGCGGCAAGAAAGAGGAAGCCGCTGCACCGGCCGCCACGCCCGCACCGGCGCCGGCACCCGCGGCCGCCGCACCGGCACCGGCTGCGCCGCTCAACATCGCATTCGCCTACATCGGCCCGGTGGGAGACGGCGGCTGGACCTTTGCGCATGACAACGGCCGCAAGGCGCTCGAGAAGGAATTCGGCGACAAGATCAAGACCACCTTCGTCGAGAGCGTGCCCGAAGGCGCCGACGCCGAGCGCGTGTTCCGCGACATGGTCGGCCAGGGCAACAAGCTGATCTTCGGCACCACCTTCGGCTACATGGAGCCCATGCTCAAGGTGGCGACCGACAGCAAGGACGTGAAGTTCGAGCATGCCACCGGCTACAAGACGGCCGAGAACATGCGCACCTACGACAGCCGCACCTATGAAGGCGCCTACATGGCCGGCGTGATCGCCGGTGCCATGACCAAGACCAACACGCTGGGCGTGGTGGGCTCGGTGCCCATTCCCGAGGTGCTGCGCAACATCAACAGCTTCACGATGGGTGCCCAGTCGGTCAACCCGAAGATCACCACCAAGGTGGTGTGGGTCAACGAATGGTTCAGCCCGCCGAAGGAAACCGAAGCCGCCACCGCCCTCATCAACGGCGGCGCCGACGTGCTGTTCCAGAACACCGACTCGCCGGCCGTGCTCAAGACCGCGCAGGAAAAAGGCAAGCGCGCGTTCGGCTGGGATTCGGACATGACCGCCTATGGCCCCAAGGCCCACCTGGCCTCGGCCACCATCAACTGGGCCCCGTACTACATCAAGGCCACGCAGGACGCGCTCGACGGCAAGTGGGCCACGGGCCAGAGCTGGTGGGGCGTGAAGGAAGGCGCCATCGACATCGTCTCGATCGCCGAAGACGTGCCGGCCGAAACCAAGGCCAAGGTCGAGGAAGTGAAGAAGGGCCTGAAGGACGGCAGCTTCGTGATCTGGAAGGGCCCGATCCTCGGCCAGGATGGCAAGGAAGTGGTTGCCAAGGACGCCGTGGCCGACGACAAGTTTCTTTCGGGCGTGAACTTCTACGTCAAGGGCGTGGAAGGCAAGGTGCCGGGCGGCGACAAGAAGTAGGCAGCAGCAGCCGCGCTCGCTTTACCTTCCGGAAACGCGCGCGACATTTTCAGTTGCGACCCGCGGCATCACAATGCCGCGATGAGCGCTCCCGCGATTGCCCTGAACCGGTTCGGCCTCGGCGCCCGGCCCGACGAGCCGGCGCCGGCCGACCCGCAGCGGTGGCTGCTTTCGCAGCTCGATCGCTTCGAGGCGTTGCCCGCGCCGTGGCAGTCCGCGGCGCACACGCCCGCGTTGGTCGAGGCCTGGCTCGCGCAGCAGCGCGCGGTCAGGCAGGCCCCCGAGGGCCAGCGCGCCGGCATTCGCGAAGCCTACCTTCGCCAGGGCCGGGACGACTACGTGGCGGCCGTGGCCGCGCGCACCCACAGCGCCCTGCAGGCCTCCGCGCCCTTCGTGGAGCGCCTCGTTCACTTCTGGTCCAACCACTTTGCCGTGTCGGTCGACAAGCTGCTGGTGGTGGGCCTTGCGGGCGGTTTCGAAGCCGACGCGATTCGCCCGAACGTGCTCGGCCGCTTCGAAGACCTGCTGCTGGCCGCGGTGCGCCACCCGGCCATGCTGCTGTACCTGGACCAGGCCCAATCGGTCGGCCCCGGCAGTCCCGCCGCCCAGCGTGCGCAGGAGCGGCAGGCGCGCGTGCGCGGCCTCAACGAGAACCTGGCGCGCGAGATCCTCGAGCTGCACACGCTGGGCGTGCGCAGCGGCTACACGCAAGACGACGTGACCGAGTTCGCGCGCGCACTCACCGGCTTGACGCTGCCGGCCGATGAACCGGACAAGGGCAATGAAGCCCCCTTCCGCTTCGTGCGCGCCTTGCATGAGCCCGGCGCCCGGACGGTGCTCGGCCGCAGCTACGCCGAGGGCGGCGAAGAGCAGGCGTTGGCCATCATCCACGACCTGGCCACCGCACTGGCAACGGCCCGCCACGTCGCGACCAAGCTCGCGCGCCACTTCGTTGCCGACGATCCCCCGCCCGCGCTGGTGCAGCGCCTGGCCGACACCTTCTCACGCACCGGCGGAGACCTGCCGCGCGTGTACCGCGAACTGGTCGCGTCGCCCGAGGCCTGGCAGCCCGTGCCGGCCAAGTTCAAGTCGCCGTGGGACTGGGGCATTTCCAGCCTGCGCGCGGCAGGACGGCGCGAGCTGCCGCCGAGGCAATCCACCACGCTCATGAACCAGCTCGGCCAGCCCGTGTGGCGGCCCGGCTCGCCGGCCGGCTATGGCGACCTGGCCGGCACCTGGGCCGCGCCCGACGCGCTGATCCGGCGCGTGGAAGCCGCGCAGCGCTTTGCCGAGCAGGCCGGCGATGCCGTCGACGCCAGGGCGCTGGCGCCCCGGGTCCTGCCGGGCGGCGCGCTGGGCGCGGCCACCGCGGACGCGATCGCCCGCGCGGACAGCGGCAGCACCGCCCTGGCGCTGTTGCTGGTCTCCCCCGAGTTCCTGAGGAGATAGGCATGACCCTGCACCGACGCAGCTTCCTGGGCGCCGCCGCGCTGCTCGCCGCCCCCACCGTGCTGTTTGCGCAGGCCGCCACCGAACGGCGATTCGTCTTCATCGTCCAGCGCGGCGCGGCCGACGGCCTGAACAGCGTCATTCCCTATGCGGAGCCGGCCTACGCGAGTGCGCGCGGCGCCCTGGCGATCGACCCCGCCAGCGCCCTGAAGCTGGACGGCACCTTCGCACTGCATCCCTCGCTCGCGAATCTCCATAGGCTGTACGCGTCAGGGCAGGCGAGCTTCTTCCATGCGGTCGCTTCCCCCTACCGCGAGCGCTCCCATTTCGACGGCCAGAATGTGCTGGAGACCGGTGGCAACGCGCCCTACCAGGTCAAGGACGGCTGGATGAACCGGTTGCTGGGCGTGCTGCCGCGCACGGGCAAGGAGGCGATTGCGTTCTCGCCCGCCATTCCCATGGCGCTTCGCGGCGCGGTCGAGGTGACGTCGTATGCGCCTTCCGCGCTGCCCCAGGCCAACGAAGACCTGATGGCGCGCGTGGCGCAGCTCTATGCCACGGACGGCCAGCTGCATGCGCTGTGGTCCTCGGCCCTGGAGGCCCGCGGCATGGCGGGCGGCATGGCCGATGGCGCCAAGCGGCAGGACGCGGCCGCGCTGGGACGCATGGCGGCGGGCTTCCTCGGCCGGGCCGACGGCCCTCGCATCGCGATGATCGAGACCGGCGGATGGGACACGCACAGCGGCCAGAACGCACGGCTGGCGGCCCAGCTCAGGAACCTGGACAACCTGCTCGGTGCGCTCCAGGAAGGGTTGGGCGCGGCATGGGACAAGACCGTGATCCTCGTGGCCACCGAGTTCGGCCGGACCGTGGCGGCCAACGGCACCGGCGGTACCGACCACGGCACCGGTGCGGTCGCGATGATGGCCGGCGGTGCGGTCCAGGGCGGGCGCGTCGTGGCCGACTGGCCCGGTCTTGCCAGCGCCAACCTGCTCGACGGACGCGACCTGAAGCCGACGCTGGCGCTCGACGCGCTGGTCACGTCCGCGTGCGCGGAGAGCTTCGCGCTGGAGCCGGAACGGCTTGCGCGGGTGCTGTTCCCCCACGGCACGCGTGGCAAGCCGTTGCCGGGCCTGCTGCGCTCGTCGGCGTGAGCGCCATCGGGCCCGGACCCGCGCGCATCCGCAGCACAATCTCCCGGTGAAGGCGCTCGCTGTCCGCGTGCGCTCGAGGCCGAGACGGCCTCACGCCGCAAGCCTATCGAATCCATGACCCATCCTGATGCCTCCGGCCGCGCGCTGATCGACGACTGCACGCGGGCTTCCCTCCAGCTGCTGGAACACAACCTCACGCCGCACGGCATCCTGGCCGCCAGCCGGACCGAGGCGGCCGTGGCGCGGCGCTACACGCGCATCTTCGGGCGCGACGCGGCCATCTGCGTGATGGCCATGTGCGGCAGCGGCGTGCCCGCGCTCGAAGAGGGTGCGGTGGCCAGCCTCGACGCGCTCGCGGGCCAGCAGGCGGCCAACGGCCAGATTCCCAAGTACGTCGACCCCGAAGGCCAGGACGCCGACTTCTGGTACCTGGGCTGCATCGACGCCACGCTGTGGTGGCTGCTTGCGGTGGACCACGTGCGGCGCCATGGCCAGGTCGGCGCCTCGCACTGGAGCGGCGGGGTGGAGCGCGCCATCGGCTGGCTGCTGGCGCAGGAGCACCAGCACTTCCGGCTGCTGCAGCAGAACGAGGCCAGCGACTGGGCCGACATCATGCCGCGCTCCGGCTATGTGCTGTACACCAATGCGCTCTGGTACGAGGTGAAGCGCCGCTTCGCGCTCGACCATGCCGAAGCCACGGGGCATCACTTCAACCACCTGTTCCACCCCTACCAGCAGGACCTGCCCGAGTACCACCGCGCCCGGCTGCTGCGGCACTATGCGCGCCGCGGCCGAACCGATCCGGGCCTGTACCTCAGCTTCGTGAATCTTTCCTTCGTCGGCAACGAGGGCGACGTGTTCGGCAACGTGCTGGCCATCCAGAGCGGGCTGGCCGATGCCGCGATGGCGAAGCGCATCGTCAAGACGATTGCCGCGGCGCGCGCCTGCGATCCTTACCCGATACGCGTGGTGCTGCACCCTCTCACGCGCGAGCATGAGCTCTGGCGGCCCTACATGGCGCGCCACCAGCAGAACGTGGTGCACCAGTACCACAACGGCGGCATCTGGCCCTTCGTCGGCGGGTTCTGGGTCATGGCACTGGCCCGCGTGGGCTTGCACGAGATGGCCTGGTCCGAACTCGCGCGCCTCGCGCATGTGAACCAGCTCGGCGGCTGGCGCTTCACCGAATGGTTCCACGGCCGCACGCTGGCGCCGATGGGCATGGCCGGCCAGAGCTGGAATGCCGCGACCTTCCTGTTGGCGCGGCGTGCGCTGGAAGAGGACGCGGCGGCGTGGTGACGGTCACGGGGGTGGCAGCGGCTGGGAAAGAATCCATCCGGCCAGGGCCTTGGCCTCGGCATCGGCCACATGGGGCTGGCGGGGCATGATCACGCGGCCCCAGGCGCCGACGCTGCCCGCCTGGATCCTGGCCGCGAGCCGCGCGGGTGCCGCGGGGTCGTTGCGGTAGCGGGCCGCGACTTGCGCGAAACCTGGGCCCACCTGCTTGTGGGCCATGCCGTGGCAGGCCAGGCACCCGCGCTCGCGCGCCAGCGCCTGGACGTTGTCGACCGTGGCCGCAAAACCCGGCTTGGCCATCGGCAACGAGGCGAAAAGGCAGGGCAAAAGGAGCCGGTGGATGAGCTTGGAAGGCGTCATGGGGCGTATACGTTCTGGCGCATCTTCGGTGGGGCGGCTGCGCTTATGCTGTGCGAGATCACAACGCCGATTTTCCCACCATGACCGACCATCGCCCCCTTTTCGACCCGAGCCTCGGCAGCAGGATCGCGGCCGAACGCCTGCCCGAGCTGCTGCGCGCCATGCCCAAGGCCGAGCTGCACATGCACATCGAAGGCTCGCTCGAACCCGAGCTGATCTTCGCGCTCGCGCAGCGCAACGGCGTGGCCATTCCGTATGCGAGCGTCGAAGACCTGCGCAAGGCCTATGCCTTCACCAACCTGCAGAGCTTTCTGGACATCTACTATGCGGGCGCCAGCGTGCTGCTGAAGGAGCAGGACTTCTACGACATGGCCTGGGCCTACCTGGAGCGCGCGGCGGCCGACAACGTGGTGCACACGGAGATGTTCTTCGATCCGCAGACGCACACCGCGCGCGGCGTGCCGATGGAAGTCGTGGTCCACGGGCTGCACCGCGCGTGTGCCGACGCGGGGCCGAAGCTCGGCGTGAGCGCGGCGCTCATCCTGTGCTTCCTGCGCCACCTGAGCGAGGAAGAGGCCTTCGAGACACTGGAGCAGGCGCTGCCGCATCGCGACAAATTCATCGGCGTGGGGCTCGACTCGAGCGAGGTCGGCCATCCGCCCGAGAAGTTCGCGCGCGTGTTCGCGCGCTGCCGCGAGCTGGGCTTCCACCTCGTCGCGCATGCGGGCGAAGAGGGCCCGCCCGCCTACGTGTGGAGCGCGCTCGACGTGCTCAAGGTCGAGCGCGTCGACCACGGCGTGCAGAGCGCGAAAGACCCGGCACTCATGAAGCGGCTCGCGCAGGACCGCATCCCGCTCACAGTGTGTCCGCTGTCTAACCTCAAGCTCTGCGTGTTTCCCGACCTGGCGCAGCACAACCTCGGCGCGCTGCTCGATGCAGGGCTGGTCGCCACCGTCAACTCGGACGACCCGGCCTACTTCGGCGGCTACATGAACCAGAACTTCACGCAGACCTTCGCGGCCACCGGCCTCGACGTGCAGCAGGCCTGGCAGCTCGCGGCCAACAGCTTCGAGGGCAGCTTCATCGATGCGGCGGCCAAGCGCGCCTATGTCGATCGGCTCAACGCCGTCTTCGCGAGCTTCTGATCAGCGGCGGCGGAGCGCGGCACCAGCAGCGGCATCGCGACCAGGGCGCAGGCGCTGGCCGCCAGCCACACCAGCGGCCAACCCTGCAGCGCGAGCAGGTGCGGAATCGAGAAGGGCGTGACGAAGCACACCAGGAACACGCTGGTGTTCGCCATGCCGAGCGCGGTGCCCGCGCGCGCCGCACCGGCCAGCGTGGCGAGTTCGGTGTAGGCCACGCCGTGCCAGGCCGAGACGCAGACCCCGCTCGCGGCCAGCAGCAGCACCAGTGCGATGCGCAGCGCCGCTGAATCGGGGGCGTGCGTGCCCGCGGCCAGCACCAGCCCTGCGAGACCCGCGAACAGCAGCACGCTGAGTGCGCTGCATGCGCGCAGGTAGGCCGGCCGGTTGCGCCGCCGGTCGGTCCAGCGGCCGCTCCAGACGCGCATCGCCATCGCGCCGATCTGCACGAACACCATGGTGGCCGTGATGGTCGCGAGGCCGGCGCGGCCGAAGTCATGGAGGAACACCGTGCCGAAGGACAGCACCGCGAACTGCGGCGCGCAAAGAATCCCGATGCCGGCCACGATGCGCCAGACGCGCGCATCGCGCAGCGGCCCGCCGCCTTTCGGTGCATCCGCCGGCCCGGCGTTTGTGTGCGGTGCCACCGGCGGCTCATGCACCCAGGCCCAGCTCATGGCTGCGCTCAGCGCGCACAGCAGCGCCAGCAGGCCGTAGAGCGCAGCGAAGCCGAAGTGCAGTGCCACGAACGGAAGCACCAGCGCGCCAATGCCGCCGCCCAGAGGCACGGCCGTCTGCCGGATGCTCATGGCGAGCCCGCGCTCCCCGGCCTCGAACCAGGTCATGACCGCGCGGCCGCTCGCGCCATTGACGCTGCCGCCCAGCAGGCCGACCAGCAGCAGTCCGCCGCCCAGCCAGCCCAGACCTGGAATGTGCTGCGCGCCGGGCGCTGCCCAGAGGGCCATCGCGACGAGCGCGATCGCGGTGCTGCCCAGGCCCGTGAGCAGCACCGGCCGGTCGCCCCAGCGGTCGGTCAGGAGGCCCCATGGCAGCTCGCTCACCGCGATGCCCAGGCCCATGAGGCCGAGCACCAGGCCGAGGGTCGCGTTGTCGAGCTGGTAGCCGGTGCGCATCAGCACGGCGGTCATCGGGATGCCGCTGAAGGCCACGGAGAAGGCCGCATTGGCAGCCACGCCCGCGGCCAGCACTTTCCAGCGGTGGGACGGCAGGTGCGAAAGGGAGGGGAAGGGTTGCGTCATGTCGAGGCGCAGTTTCCGCGGTTGCAAAGGTTTTGAAAATCAGAAAATAATGAGGTGATCGTTCCAAAAAACAGGACGGTTGAAGGAGAAGGTATCCATGTCCCAGGTGATGTTCGATCTCGATGTGCTGCGCAGCTTTTCCACCGGCATCGCGCTCGGCAGCTATGCGCGCGCGGCCGACAAGCTGGGCCGCTCCACGTCGGCCGTGAGCGCGCAGCTCAAGAAGCTGGAGACGCAGGCCGGCACCGTGCTGTTCCGCAAGGCCGGCCGGGGCCTGGAGCTCACCGACGCGGGCGAAACGCTGCTGGCCTATGCGCACCGCATGCTCGAGCTCAACGAAGAAGCCGGCGCTGCGATGCGCGGTGCCGACCTGCAGGGCTGGGTGCGGCTCGGCCTGCAGGAAGATTTCGGCGAGACGCTGCTGCCCGCGGTGCTGGGCCGCTTTTCGCGCGCGCATCCCAAGGTGCGCATCGAGGCTTGCGTGGCGCGCAGCGCCGAATTGCGTGAACGGCTCGAACTGCGGCAGCTCGACCTGGCGCTCGCGTGGGACACCGGCGAGCAGATGACGCCACATGGCGAGCGCGTGGCGCGCCTGCCGCTGCAATGGATCGGCCCCCGGTCGCCCGACGCGCTCGACGCGGCCTGGTGGAAGGAGCGGGAGCAGCGCGCCGGTGCGCGCAAGAGCAGGGAGCCGCTGCCGCTGGTGCTGCTCGATGCGCCGTGCCCGCTGCGCGAGATCGTCACCGCCGCGCTCGACCGTGCCGGCACCCCATGGCGCCACGCATTCACCAGCGCCAGCCTCGCGGCATTGTGGGCCGCCACCTCGGCCGGTCTCGGGCTCTCGGTGCGCACGCCGTTCGGCCTGCCTGCGCACGTGCGCGCCATCGACCGCACCGCGGTCGGCCTGCCGGCGCTGCCGCAGATGTCGCTCATGCTCTATCGCGCGCAGGCGTCGGCGGAAGCGCCCGTGGGGCGGCTGGCCACGCTGCTGCTCGAAGCCGTGCGCCAGCATGTGCAGGCGGCGGCGCACTAGAATCCGCACCCCGCAGCCGGGCGTCCCGGCCGGCTGCGGGTTCGTGCTTTTCCGGGGCCATGTAGAGGACCACCATGTACAAAAACCTCGCGGGCCGCGCCGTCCTGGCGTGGTTGGCCGCTTGCTTTTTCGCCTGTTTTTTATCTCCCGTTTTTTCGCAGACTCAGGCGCCGAAAGAGCCGCTGAAGATCGGCTTCGTCTACGTCACGCCCGTGACCGATGCCGGCTGGGTGCGCCAGCATGAAGAAGGCCGCAAGGCCGTCGAAGCGGCGCTGGGCGCCAAGGTGAAGACCACCTTCGTCGAGAACGTGCCCGAGGGCGCCGACGCCGAGCGCGTGATCCGCGACCTGGCGCATCAGGGCAACCGGCTGATCTTCACGCCCAGCTTCGGCTACATGGAGCCGACGCTCAAGGTGGCGAAAGACTTTCCCGACGTGAAGTTCGAGTCGGTCACCGGCTACAAGGCCGCGCCCAATGTGGCGACCGCCAATGCGCGCTACTACGAGGGCCGCTACCTCGCGGGCATTGCGGCAGGCCGCATGACGAAGACGAACATCGCGGGCTACGTGGCGGGCTTTCCGATTCCCGAGGTGCTGCAGGGCATCAATGCGTTCACGCTCGGCATGCGCTCGGTCAATCCGAACGCCAAGGTCGTCGTGGTGTGGCTCAACGAATGGTTCGATCCGCCGAAGGAGCGCGACGCCGCCATGGCGCTGTTCAACCAGAACGCCGACGTGCTCGCCTTCCACACCGGCTCCACCGCGGTGATGGCCGCGGCGCAGGAGCGCGGCAAGATGGCCGTCGCCTACCACTCCGACATGCGCAAGATCGCGCCCGACGCGCAGATCGTCGCCGTTACGCACCAATGGGGCGGCTACTACACGCAGCGCGCGCAGGCGGTGCTCGATGGCAGCTGGAAGAGCGGCAACATCTGGGGCGGTGTGAAGGAAGGAATGATCCGCGTCGGCGACTTCGGCAGCAAGGTGCCGCAGGCCGTGCAGCAGGAAGTGCTCGCGCGCCAGCAGGACATCGCGGCCGGCAGGCTGCAGCCGTTCCGCGCCGTGGCGGGCGACGTGCGCGACAACGAAGGCCGCGTCGCCATTGCCAGGGGCGCGCAGCTGACCGACGAGCAGGTCCTGAAGATGAACTGGCTGGCCGAGGGCGTGCAGGGGCGCGCCGGGCGCTAGCGTCTGCGAGCCCCGAGCGGCTTTGGCATATAGCACTCATACGCGCATGGAAATTGCGGCGCGCCGGGGCTGGTTTACCCTCCACGGCAACGATGAAAAAAGCCTACCGCGCCTCCCTCCTGCGATTCGACGATGCCGGCCTGCCGGTTTTCGATGAAGACGGCCTCCTGGTCGTGGCGCCCGACGGCGCCGGCCGCCAGCGCGTGCTCGATGCCGGCAGCCATGCCGCCGTGGCGCCGCGCCACGCCGATGCGGAGCTGACGCATCTGCCTGGCCGCATCCTCGCGCCGGGCTTCGTGGACATGCACATCCACTTCCCGCAGACCGACATCATCGGCGCGCCGTCGTCCGGGCTCTTGCCCTGGCTCGAGAACTACACCTTTCCCGCGGAAGCGAAGTTTGCCGATCCCGCGCATTCGAACGAGGTGGCAGGCGTGTTCTTCGACGAGCTGCTGCGCAACGGCGTGACCACCTCGCTCACCTTCGCCACCTCGCACGTGGCGTCGGTCGATGCGTTCTTCGAAGGCGCGCAGCGCCGCGGCCTGCGCATGATCAGCGGCAAGGTGCTGCAGGACCGGCACTCGCCCGACGGCGTGCGCGACCAGACCGAGCAGAGCCTGATCGACTCCGAGGCGCTGATTCGCAAATGGCACAACGTCGATCGCCTGGGCTATGCCATCACGCCGCGCTTTGCGCCTGCGAGCACCGATGCCCAGATGCGCGGCGCGGGTGAGCTGGCCGCCAAGTACGCCGACACCTGGATCCAGTCGCACGTGGCCGAGAACCGCGACGAGGTGGCGTGGGTGCGCGAGCTCTATCCCGAGGCGCGTTCGTACCTCGACGTGTATGCGGGCTTCGGCCTCATGCGCGAACGCGCGGTGTACGCGCACTGCATCTACCTGGACGACACCGACCGCGCGCTGCTGCGCGACACGAAGACCGCCGCGGCCGTGAGCCCGACCAGCAACCTGTTCCTGGGCAGCGGCTTCTTCGACTTCGACGCGGCCGACCGCGTCGGATATCCCTACGGGCTGGCCAGCGACGTGGGCGGCGGCACCAGCTTCAGCCCCTTCCACACGATGATGGCTGCCTACTACGTGGGCCGTGAGGGCCAGACCAAGACGGGCGTGAGCATCGCGCCTTCGCAGCTCTGGTGGCGCCACACCGGCGGCGCGGCGCGCGCGCTGGGCCTGGATGGCGTGGTCGGCAACCTGCAGCCCGGCTGCGAGGCCGACTTCCTGGTGCTCGACCCGGCCTCCACGCCGCTTTTGGGGCGCAAGGCCGCGCGCGCCGAGAGCCTCGAGGAGCTGCTGTTCGCGATGATCGTGCTCGGCGACGACCGCCTGGTCGAGCGCACGGTGATCTCGCAGGCGGGCTAGCCGCGGCCCGCCGCGGCGGGGGCGCGGTCATGCGCATGCCACAATTCGTGCCATTCCTCCCCCCGCAGATCAGCGACCGCATATGAGCATCAAGAGCGACAAATGGATCCGGCGCATGGCCGAGCAGACCGGCATGATCGAGCCCTTCGAGCCCGGCCAGGTGCGCGAGGCCGCCGGCCACAAGATCATCAGCTACGGCACTTCGAGCTACGGCTACGACATCCGCTGCGCACCTGAATTCAAGGTTTTCACCAACATCCACAGCACCGTGGTCGATCCGAAGAACTTCGACGAGAAGAGCTTCGTCGACATGCACGGCGACTTCTGCATCATTCCGCCCAACAGCTTCGCGCTGGCGCGCACGGTCGAATACTTCCGCATCCCGCGCAACGTGCTCACCATCTGCCTTGGCAAGAGCACCTATGCGCGCTGCGGCATCATCGTCAACGTGACCCCGTTCGAGCCCGAATGGGAAGGCTACGTGACGCTCGAATTCAGCAACACCACGCCGCTGCCGGCGAAGATCTACGCGGGCGAAGGCTGCGCGCAGGTGCTGTTCTTCGAGAGCGACGAGGTCTGCGAAACCAGCTACAAGGACCGCGGCGGCAAGTACCAGGGCCAGCGCGGCGTCACGCTGCCCAAGACCTGAGCACCCCCGGGAGCCTGCGCGGCGCCCGCTTTCCGACGGCGTCCCCGCAGGCATCCGAATGCCTGTTTTGCTTACAAGGGCCCGGCACGGACAAAGTACCATCCAGCGACGCTCCGGCAACTTCAGCAACGCCGGCAAGGAGACCGCGATGAGATGGGAAGGCAACGAACAATCGGAGAACGTCGAGGACCGGCGCAGCAGCGGGGGCGGCGGCAGCTTCTTCGGCGGGCGCAGCATCGGCATCGGCACCATCGCGGTGGCGCTGGTCGCGGGGTGGATCTTCGGCATCAATCCGCTGACCGTGCTCAGCATGCTGAGCGGCGGTGGCGGCGTCGAGCAGGCGCAGGTGCAGCAAGGCCCCGCGCCCAAGCCGCCTTCCGGGGATCGCGAGGCGGCGTTCGTATCGACCGTGCTGCGAAACACCGAAGTGGTCTGGACTGCCATCTTCAAGCAGAACGGCGGCACCTACCAGCCGCCGCGGCTGGTGCTGTTCCGCGGCGCCACGGCCACGGCGTGCGGCACGGGCCAGGCGGCCATGGGGCCGTTCTACTGCCCCGGCGACAAGAAGGTCTACATCGACCTGGGCTTCTACGACACGATGAAGAACCAGCTCGGCGCGCCCGGCGAATTCGCCCAGGCCTACGTCATTGCGCACGAGGTCGGCCACCACGTGCAGGACGAGCTCGGCGTCACCGCCAAGGTCGACGGCATGCGCGGTCGCCTGAGCCAGTCGCAGAACAATGCGCTGAGCGTTCGCGTCGAGCTGCAGGCCGACTGCTTCGCGGGGATCTGGGCCCATCATTCGCAGGAGTCGAAGAAGTGGCTCGATCCGGGCGACATCGAGGCCGCGATGAATGCTGCGCAGAAGATCGGCGACGACGCTTTGCAGCGTTCCGCGGGCCGTGCCGTGGTGCCCGACAGCTTCACCCACGGGTCCAGCGCGCAGCGCCAACGCTGGTTCGGCGCGGGGTACCAGAGCGGCGACATCAAGTCCTGCGACACCTTCAACGCACGCAGCCTTTGACAATTGATCGGCTTGAAGGCCCGTCATACCTGGATTCGGTGCTATTGAATAAATAGCAACGCCGCCATCGCGGGCGTTGTCACACCATCGTCACTGCCATTTTTTGCGGCAATGCGACAATAGAAGGCTTAATGACAAGCTCCTTCTCCAATCTATCGCTGGCGGAACCGCTGGCGCGCGCCGTAGCCGAAATGGGCTACGAGACCATGACTCCCATCCAGGAGCAGGCCATTCCGGTCGTGCTTTCGGGCCAGGACGTGATGGGGGCCGCGCAGACCGGCACCGGCAAGACCGCGGCTTTCTCGCTGCCTTTGCTGCAACGCATGCTCAAGCACGAGAACACGTCCACGTCGCCCGCGCGGCACCCGGTGCGTGCACTGGTGCTGCTGCCCACGCGCGAACTGGCCGACCAGGTGGCCCAGCAGGTCAAGCTGTATGCCAAGTACACCAACCTGCGCAGCACGGTGGTGTTCGGCGGCATCGACATGAAGCCGCAGACCCTCGAGCTCAAGAAGGGCGTCGAAGTGCTGGTGGCCACGCCGGGCCGGCTGCTCGACCACATCGAGGCCAAGAACGCGGTGCTCAACCAGGTGGAGTACGTGGTACTCGACGAGGCCGACCGCATGCTCGACATCGGCTTCCTGCCCGACCTGCAGCGCATCCTCAGCTACCTGCCCAAGCAGCGCACCACGCTGTTGTTCTCGGCCACGTTCTCGCCCGAGATCAAGCGGCTTGCGGGCAGCTACCTGCAGAACCCCGTCACCATCGAGGTGGCGCGGCCGAATGAGACGGCCTCCACCGTCGAGCAGCACTTCTACAGCGTGTCCGACGACGACAAACGCCGCGCGCTCAAGCAGATCGTCACGCAGCGCGGCATCACGCAGGCGTTCGTGTTCGTCAACAGCAAGCTCGGCTGCGCGCGCCTCGCACGCTCGCTGGAGCGCGATGGCCTTCGCACCACCGCGCTGCATGGCGACAAGAGCCAGGACGAGCGCCTGAAGGCGCTGGCCTCCTTCAAGGCTGGCGAAGTCGACCTGCTGGTGTGCACCGACGTCGCGGCCCGCGGGCTCGACATCAAGGACGTGCCGGCGGTGTTCAACTTCGACATTCCGTTCAACGCCGAAGACTACGTGCACCGCATCGGCCGCACGGGCCGTGCCGGCGCCTCTGGCCTGGCCGTGAGCTTTGCAAGCGGCGGCAACGATGCGCGCCTGGTGGCCGACATCGAGAAGCTGATCAAGAAGAAGATCGAGCTCGAACCGGTCGAGTTCGAGGAAGACAAGCCGCGCGGCCGCATCAACGACGGCCGCCGGCACTGGCGCGAAGAGGGCGAGGCCGGCGACGCGCGCGACGTGCTCGACCAGCCGCGCGAACGCAGCAGCATCGGCGCCGATGCGCGCCGCGGCGGCGGACGCCCGCACCGCGCGCCGCAGGCATCGCGCGATCCGTTCTTCGACAAGCCCTACGAACCGGGCCAGGCCGACGCCACGCCAGCCTGGGAAGCCGCCGCCAAGGCGGCCCCCGCGCGCGGCATCTCGAGCAACATCAAGAGCAAGCGCAAGGTCGCGGCCCTGTTCAAGAGCGCCGAGACCCTCTGAACCCGCTTCGGGCTATCTCCATCCGCGGTGCCAACCGTAGCGCGGATGGTGCCAGCCGTAGCCGTAGCGCGGGTTGTAGTTCCATACGAAGCCCACGCCCGGCGACGCATAGGTCGGTGCCACATAGGCCACCCCGGGTGGCGCGGCATAGACCGGTTGCGCAGGTGCGACCACGCAGCCGCTGAGAGCGGCCGCCAGCGCGGCGGCGGGGAGTGCGAGTACAGGCAGTCTCATGGGATGCTCCTGGAAAGAGTGGATCGGTATTCCCAGGAAACGCCCCGCGCGAGCGGCGGATGACCGCCTTTACCCCGCCGAAATATTGTGACCGGCCCGTTGCAGGCCGGCCCACTCAGATCACATGGAAATGGTGCGTGCCGTCGCGGCCCAGTTGCGCGACCAGGCCGTACTCCCAGTCCAGGTACGCTTGCATGGCTTCCGCCGGCGCGTCCGTGCCTTCGTAGGGCCGCCGGTAGCGGTCGGTGCGCGGCGTCGCGAGCCGCGTCTCGCCGGCCTCGGCTTCGAAGCCCGCTGCAAACCATGCCGCGTTGCCTCCCGCCAGCACCAGCACTTCCACATCGTGCTGGCCGCGCGCATCGAGAAGCTGGCGCAGGTCTGCCGCGGCATAGCGCGCGAGCAGGCTGCTGCCGCAGGTCAGCACGTAGCGCGGCGCCGGCGGAATGGCCGTGCCCACCGCCGCTGCCAGCTGGGCGCGAATGGCATACCAGGCGCCCGGAATGTGCCGCTTGACGTAGTTGGCGCTGGTGGTCACGTCGATCACCGTGGCGGCCTGCTGCTTCAGCAAGCCCGCGAGGTCGTTGGGCGAGATCTCGCGGATGGCGAGCGGAGGCAGCGGATAGGCCGGCGGCGGCGCGGCCTTCTCGCCGAAGACCGAGGCGGCCGGCACCGTGTCGGGCACATACACCTCCCACCCCATCTGCGCGAGCCACGACGCAGTCATTGACGCGCGCACGCCGTCGTCGTCGGCCAGCACGATGCGTGCGCCGCGCACCGGCACCTGGTGATCGGTTTCCTGCACCAGCTGCCCGCCCGGCGCGCTCGCGAAGCCGGGCAGGTGGCCTGCGTCGTATTCCTCGGGCGTGCGCACGTCGAAGCGGTACAGCGTGCGGTCCGGTGCTTCGAGCGCGTGCAGCGCATCGAGCGCGATGCGGCGCACGCCAGCCTTGTCCGCCACGCGCCGCGCATCGGCCTGTGCCTGCGCGCGATGCGCATCGGACACCGCAGCGGGGGCCTTGCGGTCCGCGCCATGGTCGAGCGCCTGCCCCGCGAGCTTCCAGCCGATGGTGCCGTTGCGCAGCGCCGCCACCGGGTTGGGTATGCCCGCGTTCACCAGCGATTGCGTGCCGATGATGCTGCGCGTGCGGCCCGCGCAATTGACGATCACCTGCGTGGCGGGATCGGGTGCGAGCTCACGCACGCGCAGCACCAGTTCGGCCCCGGGCACGCTGGTGGCCGACGGGATGCTCATGGTGCGGTACTCGTCGAAGCGGCGCGCATCGAGCACCACCACGTCGGCCTTGCCATCGACCAGCGCCTTCACCTCGGGCGCGGAGAGCGACGGCGTGTGCCGCTCGTGCTCGACCAGTTCGCCGAAGGACTTGCTCGGCACGTTCACGTCGCGGAACAGCTCGCCGCCGGCCGCGCGCCAGCCATCGAGGCCGCCTTCGAGCAGGTGCAGGTTGGTGTAGCCCAGCGAGGCCAGCGTGCGCGCGGCCAGCGGCGCGAGGTCGGTGCCGCCGTGCGCACCGTACAGCACGATGAAGGTGTCCAGCCGCGGAATGCGCCGCCAGGCTTCGATCTCGATGCGCGAGAGCGGCAGGTTCGCGGCCCACAGCGGATGTTCCTGCGCAAAGGGATCTTCCTCGCGCACGTCGAGCAGCGCGGTTTCGCTCCGCGCGTCGAGGCGTGCGCGAACGGCGGCAAAGGTCACGAGGGGAAAGGCGGATGCAGTGGTCGTCATGCGGCGGTCGTCGGTCTGAGTTCGGCGGAGCGGTCCCACAGATTGGGAAGAAGCGTGTTGGAGTAACCCGAGACAAAGGGCTTGCGTCCGCCCTCGGCCGGGTAAGTATGACGCCGCACGGCGCCGATGTTGGCGCCGTACACGTGGATGCTGATCGACACGCGGTCGGCGTGCGCGTTGTGCACGCGGTGCAGGTCGCCGACGCGGGGCGACACGGCCTCGACGCGCCCCGCATCCAGCCGCACGACCGGGCCCTCGGGGCGGGCATGGCCATCGGGCCCCAGCGCGTAGCCCTGGCTGTATTCGGCGCCGCGCAGCATGCCGATCAGGCCCCACACCGTGTGGTCGTGCACCGGCGTGGCCTGGCCCGGCCCCCACACAAAGCTCACGACCGAGAAGCGTTCGGTGCTGTCGGCGTGCAGCAGGAACTGCCGGTAGTGCACCGGGTCGGGTTGGGCGAAGGCATCGGGCAGCCAGTCGTCGCGTGCGACCAGCGCCCGCAGCAGGGCCCCGCCTTCATGAAGGATGCGGGGCTCGTCGGGCGCAGCGTCGAGCAGGCGGCCGAACGCGCCCACGAATTCGCGCAGCGGCGCAATGCCGGGTGCCGCGCTCACGCCGGCCGTTTCCAGACCTGCGCGTCGGTGATGGCGCGCACGTCCACGCGCACCGGCAGGATGCCGTCGCGCGCCGATCGGTCGGCCACCGTCTGCAGGGCGACGATGTCGGCCTCGGACACCGGACGGCCCGTGACCGAGGCGCGCGCCGTGATGATCCGGGCCGATTCGATCGGCAGGCGCGTGAGCTGGCTGTAGGCCTGCGCATAGGCCTCCGGATTGGCCAGCGCCCATTCGCCGGCGCGCGCGAGCCGGTCCAGGAACTGCACGATGGCCGCGCGCTTGGTCGGGTCGGCCAGCGACGGCTCGCTGGCGGTGATGAAGCCCAGCGCCGTGTTGATGCCGCGCCCGTCGCGCAGGATGCGCCCGCCCTGCTGCAGCGCGATCGTGTAGTAGGGATCGAAGACGGCCCAGGCATCGATCTGCTTCGAGGCGAAGGCTGCGGCCGCATCGGTCGGCAGCACGAATTTCACCGTGACCTCGTCGCGCCGCACGCCGGCTTCTTCGAGCGCGCCGTAGAGCTGGTACTGCGAGATGCTGCCGCGCGCGGACGACACGATCACGGTCTTGCCGCGCAGGTCGGCCACCTTCTGCAACGGGGAATCGGGTTGCACCACGATGCCGAGCGCATCGGCCTTGCCCACGCGCGTGGCGACGATCTTGAGCGGCGTGCGGCCGACAGCCGCGGCCAGCACCGGGAGGTCGCCGGCCACGGCCGTGTCGACTGCCGCGCTGCGCTGCGCCTCGAAGAGCGGCGCCGCACCCTGGAAGTTGGCCCACTTGTAGGCAAAGGGCGCAGCCTCGAGTGCCTTCGATGCCTCGAACAGCGCGCGCAAGCCGCCCGCCTGGTCGCCGAGCACCAGCGCGGCCTGCGGCTGCGCCCATGCGCGCAGCGCGCCAGTGGCGGCGAGGGAGAAGGCGGCGCCCTGCTTGAGCCAGTTGCGGCGCGAGGCCTTCGAAAAGATCAGGTCGGTCATGCGGCGGCTCCAGGGTTCAGCAAGGCACGCACGCCTGCGGCAATGAGGATTGCGTCGTTCTGCGGCGTGTGGATGCGGCTGCACAGCACGTCGCGGTAGTGCCGCTCCAGCGGGTTCTGCCGCGTGAGGCCATGGTTGCCGCTCAGCTGGAGCGCGAGCTCGACGGCGCGTATCGCGTTGTTCGTCACGGTGTACTTGACGAGGCCGCTCTCGGCGGCGGGCTGTGCGCGGCCTTCGTCCACGGCGCGGGTGGCATCGTCGAGCAAGACGCGGTTGGTGCGCAGCAGCGCGGTGATTTCGCCCACATGCTCCTGCACGCGCGGCAGGCTCGCGAGCGGCGCGCCCAGGCTGCCGGGCGCACGCTGGTTCAGGAAGTTCACGAGCCAGTCGCGCGCGGCCTGTGCCACCGCGTCATAGAGGCTCGCGAGCAGCACCGTCATCCAGGCCTGCTGCGTGGCATGGGCGTCGATGTCGGTCTGGCTGCCGGCGTCGGGCGCCCAGTCGGCCGGCGCACGCAGGTCCACGGCATGGCCGAGGTCGACCGCCACGTTCTCGAACACCACCTCGTGGCTGCCCGACGCGCGCAGGCCCAGGTGGTCCCAGCTCGCGATCACGCGCACGCCGGGCGCGTCGCGCGGCACCAGGAACACGCCGGTGCGCGGTGCGGTCTCGTCGGTGCGCGCCCACACGGCGAGCCAAGAGAGGCCTTCGATGCCGGTGGTGTAGAGCTTGTGC
The DNA here is from genome assembly GCF_040546685.1 of Variovorax sp. OAS795. Classification (NCBI taxonomy): domain Bacteria; kingdom Pseudomonadati; phylum Pseudomonadota; class Betaproteobacteria; order Burkholderiales; family Comamonadaceae; genus Variovorax; species Variovorax sp. OAS795. The sequence continues at coordinate 4,552,784 of NZ_JBEPOH010000001.1, read as the reverse complement.
CCGTCGATCTTCCAGCCGCTGCCTTCGCGGCGAGCGACCGTGGCCGGCAAACCGCCACGCGCGGGCGAGCCCAGCGCGGGCTCCACGCGCAGCGCGTTGATGAGCGCACCGCGGTCCACCGCCTCGCGCAGCACGCGTTCGCGCAGGTGCGGCGGCCAGCGGCTGTGGCTGCGTGCGATGGCGTGGTGCTGCAGGTAGGTCATCGTGAGGATCAGCGCGGTGGCCGGCTCGCCGCGTGCCACCGCCGCGATCACGCGCCGCGCCGTGGCCAGCGTGGCGCCCTGGCCGCCGTACGCCGCGGGTGCCACCAGGCCGACGAGGCCGTGCGATTGCAGCGCCTCGAAGTTCGGCCGCGGAAAGGCGGCGCTGCGGTCGTGGTCGGCCGCGGTGGCGGCGAACTGCGCCGACAGCCGCGCGAGCAGGGCTACGTCGACGGCATCGACGGCGGCAGGGGCGGGATGTTCTTTCGTGGCCGGCGGGCGGCGCAAGGGGAGTGCACTCATGGTCCGGCACGTTAGCGGCGGCCGGGCGCCACGAAAACGACGCATCCCGCATATGCAAACTCGTTTTTCTGCGTTCGCTTTCGGTGCCCGCCTCGGTACCGTCCGGGCCATGAAAACTGATTTATCGATGGACCGGCGGCGACTGCTCCAGGCCGCCGCGGCCTGGGGCACGGTGGTCGCGACAGCCGGGGCGCAGGCCGCGGCGCCGGCGCGCGACCTCGCGGGCGTGACCTTGCGCGTGGGCACCTACAAGGGGCTCTGGCGGCCGCTGCTGCAGGCATCGGGCCAGGCCAACACGCCCTACAGGATCGACTGGCGCGAGCTCAACAACGGCGTGCTGCACATCGAGGCCATCAACGGCGATGCGCTCGACCTGGGCTCGGGCAGCGAAATTCCGCCGGTCTTCGCGGCGCGCCAGAAATCGAGCGTGAAGCTGGTGGCGGTGACGCATGAAGACCTGAACAACCAGGCCACGCTGGCACGCAAGGATTCGCCGATCCGCAGCATTGCCGACTTCAAGGGCAAGCGCGTGGGCTATGTGCGCGCCACCACCTCGCACTACTACCTGGCCCGGCAACTGGCCGAGGCGGGGCTCTCGTTCAGCGACATCCAGGCCGTGAGCCTCACGCCGTCGGACGGTCTTTCTGCCTTTGCGCGCGGCGACCTCGATGCCTGGGCCATCTATGGCTACAACGGCCAGCTTGCGCGCACGCAGTACGGCGCGCGCACCATCAAGACCGGCGTGGGCTATCTGTCGGGCAACTTTCCCATCTACGCCAACCCGCGCGCGCTGGACGACGCGCTGCGGCGCGCGGCATTGAGCGACCTGCTGCAGCGGCTGCAGCGGTCGTTCGCATGGATCAATGGCAACTTCCTGGCCTATGCGCGCGCGCAATCGGCCGAGACGCGCGTGCCGGTCGGCGACCTGGTCGAACTCTTCAACGGCCGCAGCGGCGACTACAGCCTCGGCCCCGTCACCGACGCCGTGGTGCGCAGCCACCAGCAGGTGGCCGACACCTTCCTGAAGATCGGCGTGCTCGACGGGCCGGCCGACGTGAGGCCGCTGTGGGACCGCAGCTTCGAGAACGTGCTGCGCCTCCCCGCCGCCTGAACACCCCCGCATCCACACTGACAACACGAGGACACCATGAGCCAGAACGACGTTGAATTCATCGGCATGATCCAGGGCCAGAAGGTCTCGGAGATCCACGCGGCCAAGGGCCCGGCCATCGACCGCGAGTATGTACGCGCCTTTGCGCAGGCCCACGAGAACGCGGGCTTCGACCGCGTGCTGGTGCCGCACCATTCCACCAGCCCCGATGCCACGCTGACGGTGGCCTACGCCGCCTCCGTCACCGAGCGCATCCACTTCATGCTCGCGCATCGCCCCGGCTTCGTCGCGCCCACGCTGGCCGCGCGGCAGTTCGCCTCGCTCGACCAGTTCAGCGGCGGGCGGCTCGGCGTGCACTACATCTCGGGCGGCTCCGACGAGGAGCAGCGCCGCGACGGCGACTGGCTCAACCATGACCAGCGCTATGCCCGCACCGACGAATACCTGGAGGTGCTGCACAAGGTGTGGACCGCCGAGAAGCCCTTCGACCACGAAGGCGCGCACTACCGTTTCCAGAACGCGTTCTCCGAAGTGAAGCCGGTGCAGACGCGCCATGGCAAGCCGCATGTGCCGGTGTATTTTGGCGGTGCGTCGGAGGCTGCGATTCCCGTGGCCGGCAAGTACGCCGACGTGTACGCGCTCTGGGGCGAGTCGCTGGACCAGGCACGCGAACTCACCACGCGCGTGCGCGCAGAAGCCGCGAAGCATGGGCGAAGCGTGCGCTTCTCGGTGTCGTTCCGGCCGATCCTCGCGGAGACCGAAGACGCCGCATGGGCGCGCGCCGAACGCATCCTGGCCGAGACAAAACGCCTGCGCGTGGTGCAGGGCTACAACCGCGGCGGCCCGCAGCAGAGCGAGGGCGCAAAGCGCCTGCTGGCCGCGGCCGAGAAAGGCTCGCGCCTGGACAAGCGGCTGTGGACCGCGGTGGCGCAGGAAATCGGCGGCCGCTCCAACAGCACCGCGCTGGTCGGCACGCCCGAGCAGGTGGCCGATGCGCTGCTCGACTACTACGACCTGGGCGTGACCACCTTCCTGATCCGCGGCTTCGATCCGCTGGAGGATGCGGCGGACTACGGGCGCGAGCTGATTCCGCGCACGCGTGAGCTGGTGGCGCAGCGCGCGGCGTCGATCCGCAAAGCGGCTTAGCTTGTCTTTCTCCCTCCCCTTCGGGGGAAGGAGCAATACCGAATACCGAGGAGTTCCTGTTCATGAGTGCCGTTCTTTCCATCGACCGCCAGGCGCCGCAGCCGCTCCGGCTCAACCCGAACCCGCAGCAGAAATACTGGTTCGACCCCATCCCGCCGCGCACCAGCGTGCAGGCCGAGCGCCGCCACCGGCAGGAGCGCCTCGCAGGCGCCTTCCGCCTGTTCGCACGCTTCGGCTTTGCGCAGGGCCTTGCGGGCCACATCACGGCGCGCGACCCGGAGCTTGCCGACCATTTCTGGGTCAACCCGCTGGGCATCCACTTCTCGCGCATCAGGGTTTCCGACCTGCTGCTGGTCAATGCGAAGGGCGAGACGGTGATCGGCGACAGGCCGCTCAACAAGGCCGCGTTCGCGATCCACGCCGCGATCCACGAGCACAACCCGAAGATCGTTGCCGCCGCGCACACGCACTCGACCTACGGCAAGGCCTGGTCCACGCTGGGCCGCAAGCTCGACACGATCACCCAGGACGGCTGCGTGTTCCACGACGACGTGGCGCTGTTCGACGACTTCACGGGCATGGTGGTCGACACCAGCGAAGGCGACCGCATCGCACACGCGCTGGGCGACAGGAAGGGCGCGATCCTCAAGAACCACGGCATCCTGACCGCGGGTCCGACGGTGGAGGCCGCGGCATGGTGGTACATCGCGCTGGACAACGCCTGCCACACGCAGCTGCTGGCCGAAGCCGCGGGCAAGCCGCAGCCCATCGACGAGGCGACGGCGCGCCACACGCACAGCCAGATCGGCGGCCCGGAGGGGGCCATCCATTCCTTCGACAGCCTCTATGAAGGCCTGGTCGAAGCGGAACCCGAACTGCTGCTCTAAAGAAAAACTACCGGAGTTCCCGATGACAGTCTCTCTTTCACGCCGCGGCGTGCTGCGCGCGGGCGGCGCTGCCGCGGTGGTCGCCTCGGGCGGCCTGATCGCCTCGCAGGCGTTCTCGCAGCAGGCCCGCAAGCTCACCTTCGCATGGAACGCCGCGGCGTTCTGCCTGTCGCCCGTGGTCGTTGCGCAGGAGCGCGGCTACTTCGAGCGCAACGGCCTGCAGGTGGACCTGATCAACTACACCGGCTCCACCGACCAGCTGCTGGAGTCGCTGGCCACGGCCAAGGCCGATGCGGCGGTGGGCATGATCCATCGCTGGCTGAAGCCGCTGGAGTCGGGCTTCGACGTGAAGATCGTCGGCAGCTCGCACGGCGGCTGCGTGCGGCTGGTGGGCGCCAAGGCCGCGGGCGCCACCAGTCTCGCGAGCCTCAAGGGCAAGATCATCGGCGTGTCGGACATCGCGAGCCCGGGCAAGAACTTCTTCTCGATCCTGCTCGCCAAGAACGGCATCGATGCCGAGCGGGACGTGACCTGGCGCCAATACCCGGCCGACCTGCTCGACATCGCCGTGCAGAAGGGCGAGATCCACGCCATTGCCGATGGCGATCCGAACGTCTACCTGATCGAGAAGCGCAACAAGGGCGCGTTCGTGGAGATCGCGAGCAACCTCTCGGGCGAATACAAGGACAAGGTCTGCTGCATCGTCGGCGCGCGCGGCGAACTGGTGCGCAAGGACAAGCCGGCGGTGGCGGCGTTGGTGCGCGCGATTGCGCAGGCCTCCGACTACGTGGCGGAGAACCCCAACGAATCGGCCAGGCTCTTCGCCAGGTATTCGCCCAAGGTGCCGATCGAGGACCTGCGGGCGCTGCTCGGCACGCTCACGCACAACCACCATCCGCTGGGCAGGAAGCTGCGCGACGAGGTGGAGTTCTATGCGCGTGATTTCCGCGGTGTCGGCGTACTCAAGAAGACCACCGACCCGGTGCGCTTCGCCGAGCACGTCTCTTTCGATCCCCTCGCATGAGCACCCCCGATCCCGCATTGGGCTTCGATGCCCACCCTTTCCGGGAGAGGGCGAGGCAAGGAGCCACGGCGCCCGAACGCACGACCGCTCCTGCTTCGGCATCGCGCCGTAGCCAGGCAGCGCTGCCCCTATGGCACATCGGCTTCGTCGCCGCCGCCACATGGTTCGCCCTCGGCCTCGTCACCCTCTACTGGCCGAACCATGCCGTGGGCTTCAGCGACTGGGCCTACACCGACGAGTTCGGCATCGCCGCCCTCGTGGGCGGTGCACTGCTGCTGGCCGTCGCGTTGCTCGGCCCGCGCGCCGGCCGCATCGAACGCGCATTGCGGCCGGCCGGTCCCTGGCTCGTCGCACTGCCCGTGCTGTTCGCCGTCTGGGAGATCGCAACGGCCAAGCTCGCGCTGCTTCCCACGCCGTTCTTCGCACCGCCGCAGAGCCTCGTCGAAACCTACATCGACGACTGGCGCCGCCTGGGCGAGAGCCTGCTGCACTCGGCGCGCCTGCTCGGGCACGGCTTCGTGCTGGGTGCGCTCGCGGGCTTCCTCACGGGCGTGACCATCGGCTGGTCGCGCATCGCGGGCTACTGGGTGCACCCGGTGCTGCGATTTCTCGGGCCCGTGCCGGCCTCGGCGCTGCTGCCGCTGGCGTTCTTCTTCTTTCCATCGAGCTATGCGGCCGCGGTGTTCCTGATCGCGCTGGCCACCGGCTTCCCGGTTGCGGTGCTCACCTGGTCGGGTGTCGCGGGCGTCAACCGCAACTACTACGACGTGGCGCGCACCATGGGTGCGAGCGAGCGCTTCCTGGTCTTGCGCGTGGCCATTCCGGCGGCCTTGCCGCAGGTGTTCGTGGGGCTCTTCATGGGGCTGGGCGCAGCGTTCTCGGTGCTGGTCACGGCCGAGATGATGGGCGTGAAGGCCGGCCTCGGCTTCTACCTGTCGTGGGCGCAGGGCTGGGCCTCGTACTCGAACATGTATGCCGCGCTCATCGTCATGGCCGTGTTGTGCTCGGGCCTGATCACGCTGCTCTTCAAGGTGCGCGACCGCGTGCTGTCGTGGCAGAAGGGGACCGTGAAGTGGTAGCCGTTGCCGAAGCAGGCGTGCGCCCGGCCGGCGCCCGCATCGACATCCGCGGCGTGAGCCACTGGTTCGACGTGCCGGCGGGGCCGCTGCAGGTGCTCGACGACATCGACCTCACGGTGAAGCCGGGCGAGTTCGTCGCGCTGCTGGGGCCCAGCGGCTGCGGAAAGTCGACGCTGCTGCGCCTGGTGGCCGGGCTCGAACCCGCCACGGCCGGGCGCATCGCGCAGGACGGTGCGCCGATCACGAAGCCCGATCCGTCGCGCATCGTGGTGTTCCAGGACCCGACGCTCTACCCCTGGCGCAGCGTATGGGACAACGTGGCGCTCGGCCTGCAGGCGCGCGGCGTGCTCAAGGCGCAGCGCGGGCGTGTCGACGAGGCGCTCAGGCTCGTCGGCCTCACCGACTTTGCCAAGGCCTTTCCACACCAGCTCTCGGGCGGCATGGCGCAGCGCGTGGCACTGGCGCGCGCGCTGGTCAACGATCCGCAGCTGCTGGTGCTCGACGAGCCGCTCGGCAAGCTCGACTCGCTCACGCGCATCGCGATGCAGAGCGAGCTCGTCAACCTGTGGCAGCGCGCGGGCTTCTCGGCGCTCCTGGTCACGCACGACGTGGAAGAGGCGCTGTTCCTCGCCAACCGCGTGATCGTGCTGAGCGACCGGCCGGCGCGCATCGCGGCGGAGATCGTGGTCGACCTGCCGTACCCGCGCCATCGCGGCCATGCGCGCCTGGCCGAGCTTCGGCACGAAGCGCTGCGGCACCTGGGGCTCGACGCAACGTGGTGACATGAACGGCGCACCCGGGGCCGATTGGCTCAACCTGCTGATCGGCCTGCTCCAGGGCGCGCAGCTGCAGCTCTTGCGCGCGCTCGATGCGCTCGGGCTCGCAGCGCAGGTGCATGGCCAGCCGGCATGGCCGTGGCCGCACCGGCTGTCGGGCGAGAACCTGCTGATCGACCTGGGACAGGCGCGAAACCTTGCGTGGACGCTGGGGTTCGTCGCCGTGGCGGTGCTGGCGCTGCTTTTGGCGCTGGCCTGGCGGCGTGCGCGCCTCTACTTTCTCGCGCTGGTGCCGATGCTGCTGATCGCCGCGCCCTGGCCGGACGCACGCGTGGTGCTGGTGCCGGCCACGCCCACCAGCTTCCAGTCGTCGCCGACCGGCTTCACGGCCGCTTCGATTGCCAGGGGCCGCACGCTCTATGCGCAGAACTGCACGGCCTGCCACGGCGCCGACGGCAAGGGTGAAGGACCGCGCGCGGCATCGCTGGCGGTGTGGCCGCCGAACCTCGGCGGTCCCTTGCTCTGGCGGCGCGCCGACGGCGACCTGCTCTGGCGCATTCTTCACGGCACGCCCGGTGCGCGGCAGGCTGGCGGGGCGGCGATGCCCGGCTTCGGCGCGGTGCTCGACGAGGCCGACGCCTGGGCACTGATCGACTACATGAAGGCGCTCGGCGCGGGCCAGAGCCTGCGCGCGCTCGGCAACTGGCCGCAGCCCATCGGCCTGCCGGACATGGCGGTGCGCTGCGGTTCGCAGCCTGTGCGCACGCTCGCGAGCTGGCGCGGACAGCGCGTGCGCATCGTGGCCGGCACCGAAGCAACCGCAGAAGACCCGCGGCTTGTCACCGTGCGGCTGCTGCCTTCGGCCGGCGGCGGAGCCGATGGCGATTGCGTGGCCGATGCGCCCGCTGCATGGCAGGCGCTGGCGCTGATCGCCGGCCCAGACGAACTGGCCGGTACGCAGCTGATTGCCGACCGCGACGGCTGGCTGCGCGCGCGCAGCCAACCGGGCAGCGGGGCCTAGTCCGACGACGACCTGCTGTGCCGCAGCGAAGGAGCGCCCGCCGCAGCGGCGCAGCGCGGCGCGCAACCGCCCGACGGCCTGGGCGCACTGATCGCGCGCATGGATGCGCAGCCGGTGCGCTTCGTCAAGGGCGGCTTCATCCACTGATTTCTTTTTTCTTTTCTCGACCGCACACGGAGAACCCATGAACCCATTGCAACCCAGCCGGCCACGCAGGCAACTTCTCGCGCAGGGCCTTGCCGCCGCCACGGCGCTGGCCTTGCCGGCTTTCTCATTGCAGGCCCGCGCGCAGGGCCGCCCGGTGCTCAAGGCCGGCGACCAGAAGGGCGGACTGCGCGCGTTGCTCGAAGCGGCCAACGGCCTCGAAGGCCTCGGCTACGACATCCAGTGGTCGGAGTTTCCCGCGGCCGCGCCGCTGGCCGAGGCGCTCAACGCGGCCGCGGTCGACTCCGGGCCCATCGGCGATGCGCCGCTCATCTTCGCGCTCGCCGCGGGCACACGGGTCAAGGCCATCGGTGCGAACCGCTCGGATTCCTACGGCACGGCGGTGCTGGTGCGGCCCGACTCGCCGCTCAAGACCGCCGCCGACCTCAAGGGCAAGAGCATCGCGACCAACCGCGGCTCCATCGGCCACTACGTCACGCTCAAGGCCATCACCGCGGCCGGCCTGAAGCCGGAGGAGGTGAACATCCGCTTCCTTGCGCCGGCCGACGCCAAGCTCGCGCTCACGCAAGGCTCGGTCGATGCGTGGGCCACCTGGGAGCCCTACACCGCGCTGGCCGAGGTGAGCCATCACGCGCGCGTGCTCGTCAGCGGGCGCGGGCTGCTGCCCGGGCTCAGCTACCTCGCGGCCACCGATGCGGCCATTGCCGCCAAGCGGCCGGTGCTGCAGGATTTCTTGCAGCGCGTGGTGAAGGCGCAGCTCTGGTCGTACCGCAATGTCGACGCCTACTCGGCCGCGCTGGCGCGCATCATCGGCATCCCGCCCGAAGCGGCGAAGCTCCAGTTCGAGCGCCGGCAGCAGAAGTGGGTGCCCATCGATGCACAGGTCGTCGCCGACCAGCAGGGCACGGCCGACTTCTACCGCCAGGTCGGTCTCATCAGGCAGCCGCTCGATGTGAAGGGCACCTTCGACTCGGGCTTCGGCGTCGCGGCGCAGGGTTGATCATGCACGGCCGCGCCCCGCGGCCCGCACCAGCTGCGACAGCCGCTTGACCAGCGGCTCGAAGCGTTCCGCCGAGGTGTTGCCGTAGCCCAGCACCAGGCCGTTGTCCGCCGCCGTCGGCTCCATCGCGAAGCTCGACAGCGGCACGGGCGCGAGTCGATGGCGCAGTGCCTCTTCGGCGATCCGCCGGTCGTCGAAGCGCGGCGGCAGCCGCACCGTGAGGTGCAGCCCGCAGTGGCCGCCGTCGATCTCGTGCGGCACCTCGAGGTGCCGGGCCAGCGCCAGCCGCAAGGCCTGCTGCCGCTCGCGGTAGAGCCGCCGCATGCGGCCCAGGTGGCGGCTGAACTGCCCGCTCTCGATGAAGCCGGCCATGGCCAGCTGCTCGTGGCGGTGGCCGCCGCGCAGCATTTCCCCGAGCGCCGCCTGCACCACCGCCATGAGCTGCCGCGGCAGCACCAGGAAGCCGAGCCGCAGCGACGGGAACATCGTCTTGCTGAAGGTGCCGATGTAGAGCACCGGTGCGTCGTCCACCAGCCCCTGCATGGCGCCGATGGGTTCGCCGGTGTGGCGGAATTCGCTGTCGTAGTCGTCCTCGATGATCCATGCGCCGTGCCGCCGGGCCTCTGCGATCAGCGCCAGGCGGCGCGCGATGCTCAGCACCGCGCCAGCGGGGTACTGGTGCGAAGGCGTGGTGTAGACCAGGCGGGGCGGGTGCTTCCGCCAGTCGGCCGCACTGGCGCACAGGCCTTCGGCGTCGACCCGCATGGGCACGATGCGCATGTCGCCGGCATGCATGGCCGCCTTCGCTCCGCGATAGCCCGGGTCTTCGACCCAACCCGTGTCGCCGGGATTCGCGAGCAGCCGCACGCACAGCGAAATGGCCTCCTGCGCGCCCTCGGCAATCACCACCTGCGAGGGGTCGCATCGGACGCCGCGCGCAAGCGCCAGGTGCCGTGCAATGGCCGCGCGCAGCGGCGGTTCGCCCAGCGGATCTCCGTAGCCGAGCGTGGCCGGGCCCGCGGCACGCATGGCCCGGTCCAGCGCACCGCGCCAGGCCGCGGACGGAAAGTGCGACAGCGCGGGCACGCCGGGGCGCAGGGCCGCGTCCGGTATCGGGAAGGGCGTGCCCGGCTTGATGCCGGCCAGGCGACGCGCGGTGGCCGGCGCGCCGGTGGATTTGCCGATGTGCTCCGGCAATGCCGGCGATGTCAATTCGATGACGCGCGTGCCCTGGCGGTCCGGCCGCACGTAGCCCTCGGCGGCCAGGTGCTCGTAGGTGGCGGTGACGGTGTTGCGCGAGATCGCGAGCGCTTCCGCCAGTGCGCGCGAGCCGGGCAGCCGGCAGCCCGGCGCCAGGCTGCCGTCGAGAATGGCCCGCTTCAGGCGCTCGTGCAGCTGGCGCTGCATCGGGCCGGCCTCGCGATGCCGGGCCAGCGGGGATTCGAACAGTGCGGCGGCGTCGAGGTGGGGCAGCTTGCTCATGCGTTGGAACGTGGCACCATGAATTGGCTATGGCGTGGCACTTCCTGTAGCGCCACGAGGAACGTACTTTAGCGTTCCCCGGCACCGCCGCTCCCTTGCTTCCGAAAGCCTTCCCATGTCAGCTCGCCACAACGAATACGGCCAATCCATCGGTCCCCTGGTGCCCGGATGGACGCCCCGTTCCCAGCCGCCGCGCCGCCCCATCGTGGGGCGCTACTGCGTGCTCGAACCGCTTGATGCCGCCAGGCACGCCGACGACCTTCACGCCGCCTATGCGCTGGCACCCGACGCTCGCGACTGGACGTACCTGTTCTTCGAACGGCCCGCCGACCTGGCCAGCACCCGCGCCTACGTCGAACGCGCCGCGCAGGGCACCGATCCGATGCACTTCGCGGTCATCGACCTCCAGAGCGGCCGGGCCGTCGGCACGCTGGCGCTGATGCGCATCGACCCGGCGCACGGCACGATCGAGGTCGGCGCCGTCGTTTTCTCGCCGCTGCTGAAGCAGACGCCGATGTCGACCGAAGCCCAGTACCTGCTGATGAAGCTGGCTTTCGACGAACTCGGCTTCCGGCGCTACGAATGGAAATGCGACAGCTGCAACGAACCGTCGAGGCGCGCGGCCACGCGGCTGGGCTTCCAGTTCGAGGGCATCTTCCGGCAGGCGATCGTCTACAAGGGCCGAAGCCGCGATACCGCGTGGTTCTCGGTCACCGACGGCGAGTGGCCGGCGCTGCGCACCGCTTTCGAACGTTGGCTGGCGCCCGGGAACTTCGATGCGCAAGGCGCACAGCGCATTGCGCTGGACCGCTTCCGCTTGCCGCGCACCTGACGATCTTCAGCCTGGCTGGCCGGGCTTCTGCGCCTGCTCGCACTTCACCTGGATGAGCTCGCGCTCGTCCAGCGTGCCGCCGATGCGCACGGCGCTCAGGCAGCCGCCCCAGACACAGCCGGTGTCGGTGGAGAGCAGGTCGGGCCGTGAAAGCCAGCCGAGCGTGGACCAATGTCCGAAGGCCACCGTGGCACCGGCGGTCTTGCGGCCGGGCACGTCGAACCAGGGCATGAAGCCGTCGGGCGCGGTCGCGGCCCCGTCCTTGGCGTCGAACTCCATCACGCCATCGGCCGAACAGAAGCGCATGCGCGTGAGCGCATTGACGATGGCGCGCAGCCGAGTGCTGCCCGCGAGCGCGTCGTTCCATTGCGCCGGCTCGTTGCCGTACATGTCCAGCAGGAACTCGCCCAGCGCCGGGCCGCGAAGCACCGATTCGACTTCGGCCGCCAGCACCAGCGTGTCGCCCACCGTCCACTGCGGCAGCACGCCTGCGTGCACCATGAGCAGGTCGCCGCCGCCGATCTGCATGTGCAGCGCCATGTGCTGCTGGCGAACCCATTCGAGCATGGCTTCGCTGTCGGGCGCCTCGAGCAGCGCCGCCAGCGTGTCCTTGCGGCCGGGCTTGCGCGCGCCGTGTGCCACGCCCAAGAGGTGCAGGTCGTGGTTGCCGAGCAGGCTCAGCGCGGAGGCGCCGTAGCCCTGCACGCGCCGCAGCACGGCCGCCGAGTCGGGCCCGCGGTTGACCAGGTCGCCCAGCAGCACGGCAGTGTCTCGGCTGGGGGAAAAACCGATCGTCGCGAGCAGCCTCTGGAGCGCGGCGTCGCAGCCCTGGATATCGCCGATCAAGTAAAGTGCCATGTCCTCATTTTCACCCCCCGTTCATGGATGTTCTCCTGCTGGCCTTGCTGACCACGCTGAATGCGCTGTTCGCAATGTCCGAAATGGCCCTTTCAACCAGCCGGCGCGCGCGCCTGGCGGCGCTGGCCGAGACAGGGGACGCCGGCGCCGAGGCTGCGCTCAGGCTCATGGAGGAGCCTACGCACTTCCTCTCGACCGTGCAGATCGGCATCACCTCGATCGGCATGCTCAGCGGTATCGTGGGCGAGGCCGCCTTTGCGGCGCCGCTCGCGGTCTGGATGGAGGGCCTGGGCATGGGCCGCGGCACGGCCAGCGTGGTGTCCACCGCGGTGGTGGTGACCGGCATCACCTTCTTCACCATCATCTTCGGCGAGCTGGTGCCCAAGCGCATCGGCCAGCTCTACCCGGAGCCCGTGGCGCTGTGGGTGTCGCGCCCGATGCGCGGCCTGGCCAAGGGCGCCAAGCCCTTCGTCTGGCTGCTTGCGAGCGCCACGGCCGCCGTGCTCAAGCTGCTGCGCATCGACGCCAACGCCGCGCGCTCCATGACCGAGGAAGAAATCTCCGCCAGCCTCGAAGAAGGCGTGGATGCCGGCGTGATCGAGCAGCACGAGCACCAGATGGTGCGCAACGTGTTCCACCTGGACGACCGCCGGCTGTCGTCGCTGATGATCCCGCGCGCCGACATCGAATGGCTCGACGCGTCGGACACCGTGGCAGAGGCGCTCCAGAAGGTGGCGGACGCGGGAGCCCTCAACATCGTGCATTCGTGGTACCCCGTGTGCCGCAATTCGCTCGACGACGTGGTGGGCGTCATCAGCGTGGCGCACCTGCTGCGCCTGGGCACCGCGCATGACGGCGTGCTCGGGCAGGAAGCCGCGCCCGCGGTGTTCGTGCCCGAGACGCTGACCGGCATGGAGCTGCTCGAGCAGTTCCGCGAGCGCGGCGGCCGGCTGGTCTTCGTGGTCGACGAATACGGCGTGGTGCAGGGCCTCATGACGCCGCGCGACATGCTCGAAGCCATCACCGGCGAACTCCAGCCCGGCACCCTCACCGACGCCTGGGCGCGCGAGCGGCCCGACGGCGTGTGGGAGCTCGACGGCCTGATGCCCGTCTCCGAGCTGCGGGCGCGGCTCGGCATCCGCGAGCTGCCCGACGAGGAGCGCGGGCGCTACAACACCGTTGCCGGCCTGCTCATGGCCGTGTCGGGCCACCTGCCCGAAACCGGCGAGGTCATCGACTGCGCCGGCTGGCACTTCGAAATTGCCGCGCTCGAGGGGCGCCGCATCGACCGCGTGCTGGCGGCGCCCGACGCGCTGGCGTCGAAGAACGACTAGGCCCTCGCGATGCTCACGCTGCTTGCCCTTGCCTGCCCGCAATGCTCGGCGCCCTTGCCGCGTGCCGCGCGCTGGCGCACCGTCAATTGCAGCTATTGCGGCGCCACCATCACGCGCGGCGGGGAAACCGTCGAACGCGAGAGCTTCCGCGCAGCGCTGCGCCGGGCGAATGCCGCGAATGGCGACACCGGGCGCATGCTGCAATGGCGCGGCGCGCGCTACCGGGTGCTGGCACCATTGGCCCTCGGCGAGCACAGCGAGGTGCTGCTGGCCCAGCGGCTCGGCGCACTGCCCGAGCGCGTCACGGTCAAGCTGGCGCGCGAGTCCGCCGATGGCGCGGTGCTGCTGCGCGAGGCCGCGGTGCTGCAAGCCCTGCAGGCGCTGGCCCTGCCGGGCGCTGCGTATTTCACCCGGCGCCTGCCGCAACCCGTGGGCACCGGGCTGGCCGAAGGGCTTGCCGAAGGCGTACGCCAGGCCCTGGTGCTGCGCCACCCGGCGGGTTTCTGGGGCAGCCTGCACGACGTGCGGCAGGCCCAGCCGAATGGCATCGATGCGCGCCATGCCGTGTGGCTCTGGCGCCGCATGCTCGAGGTGCTGGCCTTCGTGCACGACGCCGACTGGACCCACGGCGACCTGTCACCCGCGCATGCGCTCGTGCATCCGCGCGACCATGGCGTCCTGCTCGTCGGCTGGTCGCGGGCGCGGCAGGCATCGGGCTCGGCGCATGCCGCCGCCGCGGCGCGCGACCTGATGCAAAGCGCCTGGACCGTGCGCGCAGTGCTGCACGGCGGCACGTCGGACGACAGCCCCGGCCTCGGCGCCCGCACGCCCGCGCCGCTGGCCGCCTTGCTGCGCCGCTGCAGCGAAGACGCCGCCGAATGCCAGCGGCTCGGCGCGCGCGGCATCGAGCAGGCGCTCTCCAGCGCGTCGCACGAAGCCTTCGGCGCGCCGCAGTTCGTCCACTTCGATCCGACGCCCGGCGCCTGAAGACAACCCGGCAGAAAAACACAGAGGAGCACACACCCATGGGCTACGGAAACTACTCGCACGCCGCTCATACGGCACTCATTGCCGACCGCGCGGCCAAGTCCGGCTCCGAGGTGTTCACCCAGACCGCCACGCACCCGCTGATGAACCCGCACGGGCTCAAGGTGCGCGAGTCGCGCGACAACGCCGACCATCCCAATTCGCTGGGCATTGCGTTCGCGCTCGACGTCACGGGCTCGATGGGCGACATCCCGCAGATCCTCGCGCGGCGCGAACTGCCCACCTTCATGAAGCTGCTGACCGATTGCGGCGTGGCCGATCCGCAGCTCCTGTTCATGGCCATCGGCGACGCCAACTCCGACCATGCGCCGCTGCAGGTGGGCCAGTTCGAATCGACCGCGCCGCTCATGGACCAGTGGCTGACCTGGAGCTACCTCGAAGGCGGGGGCGGCGGCAGCGGCGAAGAAAGCTACGAGCTGGCCTTCTACGTGATGGCGCAGCACACCGACATGGACTGCTGGGTCAAGCGCGGCAAGCGGGGCTACCTGTTCGTCACGGGCGACGAGCTGCCGTATCCCGCCGTCTCGCACCGCCAGGTCGAGGGGCTGATCGGCGAAAAGCTCGATGAAGACATCCCGATCGAGGAAGCCATCGCCGCCGCGGCCGAGACCTGCCACCTGTTCTTCCTGATTCCCGATGCGCAGCGCCGCCGCCGCTGCGAGCCGCGCTGGCGCGAGCTGCTCGGCGACCACGTGATCTGCATGGATTCGCCCGACGATGCCTGCGCCGTGGCGGCCGGCATCGTGGCGCTGACCGAAAAGGCCGTGCCCAATCTCGACGGCCTGGCCCGCGTGATGTCCGCCACCGGCATGGAAAAGCAGCGCGTCGCCGGCGTGCTGCATGCGCTGGATGGCTATGCCGCGCTGCTCGACCCGCTGGCGCCCCGGCGTGCGCCGCCTTCGGCCGGCTCGGCGCCGCGCTCCTCGTGGTGGAAGCGTCTCTTCGGTTGACGGCAGTGTGAGCTCCGCGGCGCACCCGGCGCGCTACGTCTCGCTGCTCGGCCTCGGCTTCGGCGACTGCGGCAAGGGCCTCTTCACCGACCACCTGTGCGGCGCGCTGCGCGCCCACACCGTGGTGCGCTTCAACGGCGGCGCGCAGGCCGGCCACAACGTCGTGCTGGCCGATGGCCGCCACCACACCTTCTCCCAGTTCGGCGCCGGCAGCTTCCACGCCGGCGTGGCGACCGTGCTCGCCAGCCCCGTCGTGGTGCACCCGACCGCGTTGCGCGTCGAGGAAGAAGCGCTCTGCCGCGTGGGCGTGGGCGACGCCTTCGCTCGCCTGCTGGTCGATGCGCGCTGCCGCGTCACCACGCCGTTCCACCAGGCCGCGGGTCGCCTGCGCGAATGGGCCCGGGGCGCGGCGGCGCATGGCAGCTGCGGCGTGGGTGTCGGCGAAACGGTGCGGCAGGCGCTGGCCTCACCCGGCACGGCCCTGCATTACGGCGACCTGCGGCAGCCCTCGCTCGCGCTCGACAAGCTCGAGGCCTTGCGCATCACGCTGCGGCGCGAATTCGAAGGCTTCGCAGCGCCGCATGCCGAAGCCGCGCAGGAGCTGGCGCTGCTCGGCGATGCGGGGGTTGGACGGCGCTGGCTCGATGCGGCGGCGCCATGCCTGCGGCTGTCGCCGCCCGCAAGTGCCGATGCCATCGGCCAGCGCCTCGCGCGTCCCGGCAGCGTGCTGTTCGAAGGCGCGCAGGGCGTGCTGCTGGACGAGTGGCGCGGCTTTCATCCGCACACCACCTGGAGCACCATCTCCACCGCCGCCGTCGAAGCCGTGCTGCGGGACGCCGGCATCGGCGCCCCCGTGCAGCACCTGGGCGTGCTGCGCAGCTATCTCACGCGCCACGGCCCCGGGCCGCTGCCCACGCACGACCGCGCGCTCGACGCGCGGATGGCGGAACCGCACAACGCGGACGAAGGCTGGCAGGGCGCGTTCCGCCGCGGCCATCCCGATGCGGTGCTGCTGCGCTATGCGCTCGACGCGGTCGGCCCGCTCGACGGGTTGGTGGCGAGCCACCTGGACGCGGTGGCCGGTGCGGGCCTGCGCTGGTGCGCGGGCTATCGCAGCGCCGATGACGGGACCCGCCTTGCATCGCTTCCGTTCACCGGCGGTGCGCCGGATCTCGACCGGCAGCATCGCCTGACCCGCTTGCTGGAAAGCGCGCAGCCGCTCTACGAGCCCGATGCCATCGCCGATGCCGAGGCATGGATCGAGCGTGTCGAAGCGCTGAGCGGCCGGCGCGTGCGCCATGGCGCGTTCGGGCCCACGCGCGGCGCGGTGCGGTCCTTGCATGCGGGGAACGATTCCTGAAGAAGCCGCCCGGCTCTGAAGCAGAATCCGAAGCCATCACCACGACCGACAGCCCACCATGAACCCGTCCGAAGACATCTACACCGAGCCCGACGCCGACCCCGACACGCTGGCCAACCTCGGGCCGCTCCGGGCCATGGCCGGCGTCTGGGAGGGCAGCCGCGGCGTGGACGTCAAGCCCAAGCGCGAAGGCCCGAAGACGCAGGTCTACATCGAGCGCTACGAGCTCCAGCCGATCGATCCGCAGACCAACGGCCCGCAGCTGCTGTATGGGCTGCGCTACCACACCTACATCCACAAGCCCGGCCTCACCAAGATGTACCACGACCAGGTGGGCTACTGGCTCTGGGAGCCGGCCACCGAGACCGTGCTGCACACGCTGGCCATCCCGCGCGGGCAGGTGGCCATGGCCAGCGGCCATGCCAAGGCCGGCGACACGCGCTTCACGCTCAGTGCCGAGCGCGGCAGCCTGGTGAACGGCATCGTGTCCAACCCCTTCATCGAGCACGCCTTCACCACGGTGGCGTGGAACATCACGGTGACCCTCAATGCCGACGGCACCTGGTCGTACGACCAGGACACCGTGATGCAGATCCAGGGGCAGGCCGAGCCGTTCCACCACACCGATCGCAACACGCTGACGCGCGTGGCGGCGCCGGGACTCAACCCGCTCGCGATGCCGGGTGCGCCCGCGGCCGTGACGACCCAGCCAAGGCCGTAGCGCCGGAGGCGCGGCGCCTCACCAGCGGACCTTCAGCCCCACGCTGGCGTTGATGCCGCTCTTCACGCGCGCCCCGCCGCCCGAGGCCCACAGCTTGCCCACCTCGCCATAGAGGCTCATGGCCGGGGTGAGCCGCAGCGTGGCGCCCGCGGCCAGCTCGGTGCTGGTGCCGCCGGTGCGGCTGGCGATGTCGGTGTAGCCCGCCGGACCGATGAAGCGCGTGACGTCCGTGCCGCTGCTGCTGCGGTAGAGGTTCAGCCGCGCATAGGGTTGCAGCGGGCCGGCACCCGTGGTCATCTCGCCCTTGATGCGGACACCCGCGCGCACCACCCATCCGCTGTGGCTGTCCTGCTGCACCAGCGCCCCGGCGATGCTGGCGTCGTCCAGGCTCACGCGCTGGTGCACCAGCTGCAGCTGCGGCTCGACGATCCAGTCCGGCGAGATCCGAAAGCCCTGGCCCACCTCGATCGACGCCAGCAGGCTGTTGCCCTTGCCCGAGCCCGCGGAACCCAGCGCGGTCGATGCGGTGTAGCGGTGGCGGCCGGCCTGCAGCACGCCGTCCAGGTACAGGCCGCCGTCGTTCTTCCAGGTGGCGTAGGCACCGAGGTACTGGCTGCGCAGCTGGCTGGAACCGACCGCGTAGTTCGGCAGGCCGCGCGCAAAGCCGTTCACGTCCATGCGGCCCTCGAGCTCGCCGACGTACAGGCCCACGTGCCAGGCCGGGTTGGCCCAGAGGTCGACGCCGGCCTGGAAGCCCGTGAGCCGCCCCTCGCTGCGCGCGCTGGCGGTGCCGGCCTGGCCGATGGTGCGGTCCATGCTGATGAGGCGGCCCCAGACCTGGCGGTATCCCTGGCTGTTCGCGGCGGTGGCGGCATGGGCCGCGCCATCGTCGTCGCCCACGCGCTGGTGCAGGTTGCCGACCATGGCCAGGTTGGCCTGGCGGAACTGCTCGGGCAGCGCGGCGTACAGCGGCACTTCGACGCGGTAGGTGGGCACCGCCACGGTCGATGGCGTGCCGACGTCTTCGCCCAGCGGGTTGCCGTCGCGGCCGTTGCCCTGTGGTGGCCCCGGCGGAGCCGGAGGCGTCGGCGGGCCCGGTGGCGCTGGTGGCGCAGGCGGTGCCGGTGGCGCAGGCGGCACAGGCGGTCCTGGAGGCGCAGGCGGTCCCGGTGGCGCGGGCGGCGGCGGAGGTGGTGGAGGTGGAGGAGGAGGCGGCGGCGGAGGAGGAGGAGGAGGCGGCGGCACGACGATGATGCCGGAGCGCAGGTACCAGTTCTCGCCCGCACCTGCAGCGTCGGCCGCATGCAGGCGGTACTCGTAGGCGCCGGCGTCGACGTGGCCGCCCGCGAGAACGAAGGCGCTGCGGGTGGTCTGTGCGGTCGTGGTGGCCCCGTCCATCGCGGTCACCACCTCGATGCCACTGCCGGTGGTCAGCGCGCCCAGGCCGCCCAGGTTGGTGATCTGTATGAATGTGGTGCCGCTCGCGACGGCCGAGCACCCGCACAGGATCAACCGGTCGCTCAGGCTGCTGCTCGTGCCGAGGGCCGTGCCCAGGCGCAGCGTGCCGCCGTTGCCGACCCAGGGGCCCTGCACCGTGAGCGTGGCGCCCGGCACGCTGCTCAGCAGCGAGACGGTGCCGCCGATGGCCATCGATGCGATGGTCTGGCTGTGGCCGGCCAGGTCGAGCGTGGCGCCCGGCGCCACCGTGAAGTTGCTGGCGTGGCTGAAGGTATTGGCCGCGCCCGCGCGCAGGGTGCCCGCGGCGACGTTGGTGGGGCCCGTGTACGTGCTGGCTGCGCCGAGCGTCAGCGTGCCCGCGCCATCCTTCACGAGCCCGCCGACGCCCGAGATCGGGCCCGACCACGCCATCGCATGGCTGTGGGTGTCGATGGTGCCGGTGCCATCGATCCGCAGCGCGTTGGCCATGTCCAGGCCGCCGGCGCCGGCGATCACGCGGGCGGTGGCGCCGCTGTCGATGCCGATGGCGCCCGTGAGCGACGAGCCCGCGTTCACCGTCAGGCTGTTGCTGCCGCCGGTGAATCTCACGGCCGCGGCGCGCGTGACGCCATCGCCGCCGAGGCCACCTGCAATGGTGCCGTTGTTGGCGATGGAGAGGTTGGCGCCCACCACGCCCTCGCCGCCGGTGCCATGGGCGCCGCTCGCACCGCCATTGCTGTTGGCGCCACCGATGCCTCCGGTTCCTCCGGCGATGGTGCCGCCGTTGACCAGCGTGGCGCCCGCGCCGGTCGACCAGAAGCCGATGCCTCCATCGCCGCCGCTGCCGGGCCCGCCGCTGCCGCCCGCTCCGCCGCCGCTGGCACCACCCGCGCCCCCGGCGCCGCCGATGAACTGGCCGGTGTTCTCGACCGCCACGGTGCTGCCGGCCAGCGTGACGCCGTGCCCACCGGCACCGCCGCCGCCGCCCGCCGCGTTGAAGCGGGCCGGCAGCAGTTCGGAGCCGCCGGCCCCACCGGCACCGCCGGCGATGGTGCCGCTGTTGGCGAAGCCGAGGCCCGGCGCTGTTGCGCGGAGGAAGAATCCGCCGCCTCCGCTGCCGCCGCCACCGCCCTGCGAATACGCATCGCCGCCCTTGCCGCCGGCGCCGCCCGTCGAGTTGCCGAAGGCATGGTAGTTGCCGACGGGGCCGGTCAGCGTCGACCCGTAGCCCCCCGCGCCGCCGCCGCCGGCCGCCCAGAAGCCATCGCCTCCGGCGCCGCCGCGGCCTCCCGTGATGCTGCCGAAGGACGTGGCCGTGCCGGGACCGATCGCAAGCCCGTAGGACCCGCCGCCGCCCCCGCCGCCATAGCCGTTGCCCGCGCCGAACCCGCCCGTCTGCGATTCGCCCGCGCTGCCGTCGGCCCCCGGCAACGCGCCCGCCGCACCGCCCGCGCCTGCGGTCGCTCCCGCGAAAGAGCCGATGCTCGCGGCGGACCCCGCTGCCACGCCTGCCTCGGTCGACGAGCCGCCGTCCCCGCCGCGGGCCCCGAGGTTGATGTCGTTCAGGCCGCCCGCGCCGCCGCTGCCGTCGCTGCCGCCCGATCCGCCGTGCAGGTCGGTGTTGGTGGGCTGGCCCCCCACGCCGCCAGCGGCCAGCGCCGTGGCGGCACTGAGGGACAGCACCGCGATGGCGATGGCGTGCAGGCCGCACAGCGCAGCCGCGCGATGGCCACTGCCCACGCTGGCCGAGCGCGCATGGCCGCGTGAGATTTCGGGTGCGGCCACCCAGGCGTCGCGGGCGGGGTTCCAGAGAGTGCGGAATATCCTGTTCATGGTTTCACCTTCCTGTGGGATCGGTCTGTCGCGCCTTCAGGCGGCGCGCCGCGCTGCAAGCAGCAGGAGCAGAAAAACGACCACCGCCAGCGACCCGAGCAGGGCGAACTCGACGAACGACATGCCTGCGTCTTCCCGAAGCAGGCTCGCGAAATTTATTTGCCGCGGTTCGAGCGGTTCCATGCGTGTCCCCGGTGGTTATGGCCGACCGGCGCCGCCCGTTCCCTGCGCTGGGCACGGGCGTTTCGCCGTGGAGTCACTGTAGGAATTGCGCTGCCCGCGCACATGGGCCGTGCGTCACTTTCGAGGCGAGACAAGCGTCCCGCGGCATCTGCCGGGAAGGGTGACAAATCGCCTGCCCGCGCAAGGGCGTCGCGTGCCGCGTGCCTCCTCTTGTCCTACAGGCACGGCGTCGCTCAGCCGTGAGGATGGAGGCATGAGCAAACTGATCCTTGCGTGCCTCGGCGCGGCCGCCTGTTGGGCCGCCGCCGCTGCCATGGCGGAACCCGTGAAGCTGCCCGTCGACAGCGACGAGAAAGGCACCCTCTACGTGGCCCCCAACATCAATCCCACCGAAACCTCGGCCTACACCAAGGGCGCGACCGTGGGCGTGCAGCGGCCCGACGGCAGCGGAACCTACATCGGCACCGACACCTCCACGCCCCGGCCCACCTATTCGCTGGGCGCGAGCACCGGCGGCAACGTCTCCCTCACGGGCGGCGTGCTGTCGGATGGCAAGACCAACAACGGCGTGAAGGCCGGGGTCACCATCAAGTACTGAGAAAAGACGGCGCCGGGCAGGCCCTCAGACGTAAGTCCCATACACGATGAACCCGTCGTGCGTGGCGACCTTGTTGTAGAGCTTGCGGCCGGCCGCGTTGGTGGTGTGCGTCTGCCAGTAGAGGCGGTGTGCGCCCACGCCCTTGACGTGCGCGCATACACCCTCGATCAGCTGGCGTCCCACGCCGCGGCCGCGCTCGGTGGGCAGCGTGAACAGGTCCTGCAGGTAGCAGACCGGTTCGATGCGCGTGGTGCTGCGATGAAAAAGGTAGTGCGTGAGCCCGACCAACTGGCCGTTGCGCTCGGCCACGAGCGCATGCACCGGTTCGTAGGCATCGAAGAAGCGCTGCCATGTGGCCTGCGTGATCTCGTGGGGCAGGGCGGTGGGACCCTCGCGCTTGTAGAAGGCGTTGTAGCCATCCCAAAGCGGCTTCCATCGCGCGAAGTCGTCGCGCGTGGGAGGGCGGATCACGAGGGAAGCGGGAGAAGTGGTCATCATCGGCATCATCGTGCCTGGCGTCGTGGCCTGTCTGTTCTATCTGCCGACGCGGTGGCTCGCGCAAGGCCGGCTTCCCTGGAAAGGGCGCATGTCACCGGCGCCAGGTTCGGCAGCGGCGGGAACACGGGCGGCTCGCCGGCCGGCCCCATCGACTCTTCGAGAAAATCGAGCATCGTGCGCATGGCCGCGCTGTTGTGGCGCCGCTGCGAGTACGCCGCATACAGCCAGTGGTCGTGCGGCATGTGCTCGCGCAGCACCGGCACCAGCGCCCCGCGCTCCAGGTGCGACTGCGCCAGCGGCTCCGGCACGTAGGCCACGCCCGCGCCGCGCAGCGCCAGCTCGATGAGCGCGACCGCGTCGTTGGCCTCCAGCCGGCTGTGCACCGGCACGTCGACGGCCTTGCCATCGGTCTCGAAGGGCAGGTGGGTGGTGGGCTTGGCCGAATAGCTCAGCACGTCGTGGCGGGCCAGGTCCTCGGGCACGCGGGGAATGCCGCGCCGGGCCCAGTAGGCCGGGCTCGCGCAGACCACCATGTCGAACGGCACCAGCCGGCGCACGATGAGGTTCATGTCGTCGATGCGCCCACCCGTCAGGTGGATGTCGATGCCTTCCTCGATCAGGTCGATCTCGCTGTTGGTGAACACCAGGCTCACGTACACGTCGGGGTACAGCTGGATGAACTCCGCGATCACGTCGGACAGCCAGCCGGCAATCAGCCCGTGCGGCGCGCTCATGCGCAGCCGCCCGCGCGGACTCGAGGCGTGGGCCTGCAGGTCGTTCAGCGTGGCCTCGGCCATGTTCACCAGCTCGGCGCTGCGGTCCAGCAGCACCTGGCCGGCATCGGTCAGGCTCAGCGAACGGGTGGAGCGGTTGAGCAGGCGCACGCCGCTGCGCTCTTCGAGCTCGGCCACATAGCGGCTGACCGTGGCTTTCGACATGCCCAGCGAGATGGCTGCGCGGGAAAAGCTGCGCCGGAACGCCACTTCGCGGAATGTTTTGATGAGATCGAGGCCGTCCATGGTGGCTGCATTGTTCCAGTTCCCGCCAAAGGGCGCTGATCCAGCCGGCGGGTTGCTGCGTATAGGGCGTGGCGGCACCGCTCCCGGGGCCGCGAACAAGGACCCATGCGCATGCCGCAAGCCACAGAAATCGCCATCCGCTCGGTCGAGCAGGGCCTGGTGCCCGACCGCCTGGTGCGCCTGGGCATCCGCCGCCTGCTGAAGGCGAGGCTGGCCGAGCTGCACGGCGGCGCCGCGGCCGGCACCGCAGAGCTCACCGGGGAGTTCCTGCGCGGCATGCGCTCCGCCGCGCTCGCCCCCTTGCCCGAAAAGGCCAACGAGCAGCACTACGAAGTGCCGGCGGGCTTCTTCGGCGCGGTGCTGGGCCGGCACCGCAAGTACAGCAGTTGCTTTTGGCCCGAGGGCGTGGACGGCCTTTCGCAGGCCGAGACCGCGGCGCTCCAGGCCACCTGCGCCCGCGCCGACCTGCGCAACGGGCAGGACGTGCTCGAACTGGGCTGCGGCTGGGGCTCGCTGTCGCTCTGGATGGCGCAGCACTACCCGGCGAGCCGGATCACGGCGCTCTCCAACTCGCATTCGCAGCGCGAGTACATCGAGATCGAAGCCGCGCGGCTCGGGCTGCACAACCTCAGCGTGGTCACCCGCGACTTCAACCGCTTCGACACGGCCGAGCGCTTCGACCGCATCGTCTCGGTCGAGATGTTCGAGCACCTGCGCAACTGGCCGCGCGCCTTCGCCAATGTGGCGCGCTGGCTCCGTCCCGAAGGCCGCTTCTTCATGCACGTGTTCGCGCACCGCGACGCACCCTATGCCTTCGAGGAGCGCGACGCCAGCGACTGGATGAGCCGCCACTTCTTTTCCGGCGGCATGATGCCGAGCGACGATCTCGCACTGCGCTGCCAGGACGACCTCCGCGTGCTCGAGCAGTGGCGCTGGGATGGCACGCACTACCAACGCACCGCCGAGGCATGGCTGCGGAACATGGACGGCCGCCGCACCATGCTGTTCCCGTTGTTCCGCAAGACCTACGGCGACGCCGCCGAGGTGTGGTGGACCCGCTGGCGGCTTTTCTTCATGTCGGTGGCCGAGCTGTTCGGCTTCGAGGACGGCCAGCGCTGGTGGGTGAGCCACTACCTGTTCGAGCGGCGCGCATGACGGCAAGGCCCACGCGCGCCGTCCAGCTGTCCAACTTCGTCGTGTTCCAGCTGGCGTGGTTCGCCGCGGTGCTGGGCGCGGCGCATGGCATGCCACTGGCCGGCACGGCCTGCGTGGCGGCCGCCATCGGCTGGCACCTGTGCGTATCGGCGCGGCCGGTGCAGGAGGCGCGGTTGGTGGCGCTGGCCTGCCTCGCGGGCTTCGCGATCGAAACCGCCGTCGTGCTGCA
Organism: Variovorax sp. OAS795; assembly: GCF_040546685.1. NCBI lineage: Bacteria > Pseudomonadati > Pseudomonadota > Betaproteobacteria > Burkholderiales > Comamonadaceae > Variovorax > Variovorax sp. OAS795. Next base: position 4,528,536 of record NZ_JBEPOH010000001.1, on the reverse strand, counting down.
GGGCCACGTGGCCTATCCGTCGGGCCAGCCGGTGCCGCAGCTGGCACCCTACTGGATGGTGGCGCTCTGGGGGTTGCTCGCCATTGCACTGAACGTGACGATGCGCTGGCTCCGTCCACGGCCCTGGCTGGCCGCGGGGCTCGGCGCGCTTGCCGGTCCGCTGGCTTTCGCCTCGGGGGTGCGGCTTGGCGGCGCGCGCTTCGTCGATGCGCAGCCCGCGCTGATCACGCTGGCGCTGGTCTGGGCGATGCTCATGCCGGCGCTGGTGTGGCTTTCCGTTCGCTTCGACGGGGTCAGCGTTCCGGAGCCGCAACGTGGCTGAGAACGCGGGCCTTGCCGGCACGGCCCTCGCCGGGCTCGCCTTCACCGCGGCGCTGGCAATTGCGACCTGGCTTGCGAGCCTGGTGCGGCGCGATGCGAGCCTGGTCGACCGGGTCTGGGCGCTGTGCATCGCGGGTGCGGGCGCGGTGTATTTCTTCTTGCTGCAGCCGCAGGCGGGGCCGCGCGGGCTCTGCATGCTGCTGGTGGCTGCTGCATGGGCGTTGCGGCTCAGCCTTTTCATCACGCGCCGCAACTGGGGCCATGGCGAAGACCGGCGCTACCGCATGATCCGCGAGCGCAACCAGCCGAACTTCGGCCTCAAGAGCCTCTGGCTCGTGTTCGGCTTGCAGGCGGTGCTGGCCTGGATCGTCTCGGCGCCGCTGCTGGCCGGCATGGTGGGCAGCCCCGCGTTGAACCTGCTCGACGTGGCCGGCCTTGCGATCGCAGTTTTCGGCATCGGCTTCGAGGCGGTCGGCGATGCGCAGATGGCGCGCTTCAAGGCCGACCGCGCGAGCGCGGGCCAGGTGATGGACCGGGGCCTCTGGCGCTACACGCGGCACCCCAACTACTTTGGCGAGGCCTGCGTCTGGTGGGGGCTGTGGCTCATGGCCATGGCGGGCTCGGGCTGGGGCGGCGCATGGAGCGCCGTGTCGCCGGTGCTCATGACCGTGCTGCTGCTCAAGGTCTCGGGTGTGAGCCTGCTCGAGAAAGACATTGCCGAACGTCGCCCCGCGTACCGCGCCTACATCGCGCGCACCAACGCCTTCGTGCCCGGCCCCGTGCGCAAGGAGGCGCCATGACGCCGGGCCGGCACGGCTGGCTGCGGCGTGCCGCAGTGCTGGCCGCCTGCGCGGCGGCGCCCCTTGCCGTGCACGCCAACGATTGGAACTTCAGCGTCTTTCTCGACGAGAAGCCGATCGGCGAGCACCGCTTCAGCGTGGCCGGCCCCGCCGATGCGCGCAAGGTGGTGAGCGAGGCCGCGTTCAATGTGAAACTGCTGGGCCTCACCGTCTACCGCTACCGCCATCGCGCGGTCGAGAGCTGGCGGGGCGACTGCCTGGCCGGGCTCGATGCGACGACCGACGACGACGGCAAGTCCAGCCGCGTGCGCGCCGAAGCCGAGGGCGACGGCCTGGCGGTGGTCACCGACGCGGGCACGCAGGCGCTCAAGGGCTGCGTGATGAGCTTCGCGTACTGGAACCCCGCCATCCAGCGGCAGGCGCGGCTGCTCAATGCGCAGACGGGCCGCAGCGAGAGCGTGCAGGTGCGCGCAGCGGGCGGCGGCATGCTCGACGTGCGCGGACGGCGCGTGGCGGGCACGCGCTGGCGCATCGAAGGGCCGGCACAGCCGATCGACGTCTGGTATTCGGCCGAGGGCGAGTGGCTCGGGCTGGATTCGACCGTCGACGGCGGGCGCAATCTGTCCTATCGCCTGAAGTGATCCGCCGCATCCATCGGTTCTTGTCCTTGTTTCATCAGGAGCGTTCCATGTCCCTCCGGCAATTCGCCATCGCCTACGCGGCCTCCGCCGTGGTCTTCCTGGTGCTCGACGCCATCTGGCTCACCGTCATGGCCGACCGGCTCTATCGCCCCGCGATCGGCCACCTGATGCTCGAGCGTTTCGCGCTCGGCCCGGCGGTGGCGTTCTACGCGATCTACCTGGCCGGCGTGGTGGTGTTCGCGGTGTCGCCCGCGCTCGCGAGCGGCCGATGGCTCACCGCGCTCGGCCTCGGCGCGCTGCTCGGGCTGATGGCCTATGCGACCTACGACCTGACCAACCAGGCAACGCTCAAGGACTGGGCGTGGACGGTGACGATCGCAGACCTGTGCTGGGGCACTTTCGTCACCGCCGCGGCTGCGGCCGCCGCCGCCAGGATCACGCTGGCTTTGGGCGCCGGCCGCTGACGCAGCGGCGGGCCCCAAGGGGCCTGCCCGGCATCAGCTACATGCCGACCAGCGCGCCCAGCGTGCGCGCCACCACGCCGTTGAACAGCACCCGCCCGCGCACCGAGGCCAGGCAGATGCATTCGCCGCCGGCCTGCACCACCGGCTGGTGATGGAAGCTGCCGTCGGCCTCGTCGAAATCCCCCGGTCCGAACATCGAGCGCCCGTCATGGAAGGTGCCGTAGAGCACCTGCGTGAGCTCGGAGTCGCTGTGGGTGTGCATCGGTAGGTTCTTGCCCGCGCCGATGCGCAGCAGGAACACGTTGGCCGCCGGGTCGTCCGGCAGCGTCACGCGGCTCCAGCGCATGCCCGGCCCGAGCCAGCGCCAGCGCGTGGCGGGACACCCCGCCAGCGAGCGCGGCCAGGCCATGCCGGGCGGAAGAGGGGGTTGCGGCACGGGAGCGGGCCGCGGCCGTGGCTGCGGCGGCGCGTCGATGGCGGCCAGGGTGCGCGCGAGCGCGTCGGGTGCCAGGGCCTGGGGCGAGAGTTCTTCGAGCAGCACGCCGCCGGCCGCCTCGAAGACGCGCATCCGCTCGCGGCAATGCGCGCAGCCTTCGACGTGGCTGGCGACGACCACCGAATGCCCGAGCTCCAGGCTGCCCGCCGCATGGGCCAGCAGCAGTTCGTCGCCAGGATGGTGTTGAATGGTCATGGTTCGAGTCCGTCGAGCAGCCGGCGCAGATGGCGAACGGCCAGGCGCACGCGCGATTTCACGGTGCCGAGCGGCAGGCCCAGCGCCTCTGCGATCTGCGAATGCGGCTGCTCCTCGTAGAAGGAAAGGCGCAGCACCTGCGCCTGCTCGGCCGGCAGCTGCGCGATCGCCTCGCGCACGCCGGCCTCGCGCTGTCGCGTGAGCAGCACTTCGTCGGGTTGGGGAAGGGTGTCGGGCGTCTCGTCGCCGTCGAGTTCGTCCACTTCGGCCGTGCGGTTGCCGATGCGCCTGAAATGGTCCACCCGCAGGTTGCGCGCAATGGTGAAGATCCAGGTCGAGACATTGGCGCGGCCGGCGTCGAAGCTCTGCGCCTTGCGCCAGACGCTCACCATGGCCTCCTGCGCCAGCTCCTCGGCCAGGCCCTCGGACGTGCCGAGCCGCATCAAATAGGACTTCACGCGCGGCGCGAAATGCTTGAACAGCGCGGCGAAAGCCTGCCTGTCGGCGTTTCGCGCCACGGCTTCGGCCAGGCTGTTGAGTTCTTCGCTTGTCGGCATCGCGTCGCGGCCCTGATGCAGTGTCACGATCGACAGCCAGGGCGCTCGCGGTCGAGTCCGCGAGAGGACCGGTGCCTGGGGGTGTCGGGCGGTGTTCATGCTGCTCCTACGCACCGTCGGCGGAATTAGATCACAGCAGGCTCGACCGCAAATCCAAAATCGCGGCGGCTGCGTACAAGTGGGCACATGTTGTTTCCGGAGCTTTCATGACCGTTGCCGCCGCGCCCGACGCGTCCCCGCCGTCCACCCGAGCCGCCGGCGGGGCGGCGCTCGACATCGCCGTCATCGGCAGCGGCATCTCGGGGCTGTCGGCGGCCTGGCTGCTGTCGCAGCGGCACCGCGTCACGGTGTACGAGGCCGACAGCCGGCCCGGCGGCCACAGCAACACCGTGCAGGTGGGCGCCGGCGCCGGGGCGATCGCCGTCGACACCGGCTTCATCGTCTACAACGAATCGGCCTACCCGAACCTCACGGCCCTGTTCGCGCACCTGGGCGTGGCCACGCAGCCCTCCGAGATGTCGTTTGCCGTGAGCCTGGACGGCGGCGGGCTGGAATATTCGGGCAGCGGGCTGCGCGGCCTGTTCGCGCAGCCTGCCAACCTCGCGCGCCCGCGTTTCTGGTCGATGCTGCGCGACCTGGTGCGCTTCTACCGGCAGGCGCCGGCCGATGCCGCGCGCTTCGGGCTGCAGCCGCTCGACAGCTACCTGGATGCACGCGGCTACGGACGCGCCTTCCGCGACGACCACCTGTACCCGATGGCCGCGGCGATCTGGTCGGCCCCGGCCGCCCGCATCGGCGACTACCCGACCGAGGCCTTCGTGCGCTTCTGCGAGAACCACCAGCTGCTCGACCTTGGCAATCGCCCCGCATGGCGCACCGTGACCGGCGGCAGCGCGTGCTATGTGCGGCGGCTGGCGGAAAGCGTCGGCCTGGGGCTGCAGCTGGACAGCGCCGCCCTCGACGTGCGGCGCGAGGCCGATGCCGTCTACGTGCGCGCCGAAGGTTCGGCCGTTCCCCGGCGCTTCGACCACGTGGTGGTCGCCACCCATGCCGACCAGGCGCTGCGCCTGCTGCCCGACGCGAGCGGCGCCGAGACCCGGCTGCTGGGCGCCTTCGGCTACAGCCGCAACCGCGCGGTGCTGCACAGCGACCCGGCCCTGATGCCCAGGCGGCGTGCCGTGTGGTCGAGCTGGAACTACGCGGCCGACCGCGGCCGGGACGCGGCACCCTGTGTGACCTACTGGATGAACCGGCTGCAGGGCATCGAGGACACCACGCCGCTTTTTCTCACGCTCAATCCGGCGCGCGAGCCCGGCGCCGGGCAGGTGATCCGCAGCGAGGTGTACGAGCACCCGGTGTTCGACGCACGCGCCATGCGCGCGCAGCAAGAGCTCTGGTCGCTGCAGGGACAGCACCGCACCTGGTTCTGCGGCGCGTATTTCGGATCGGGCTTCCACGAGGACGGCCTGCAGGCGGGCCTTGCCGTCGCGGAGCAGCTGGGCGGCGTGCGCCGGCCATGGAACGTGGCCAACGAGTCGGGCCGCATCCGGCTGCGCCCCACCGTGGCCGCGGAGGCTGCTTGAAGAACGATTCCGCGCTCTACGTCGGGCGCGTCATGCACCAGCGGCTGCGCCCGGCGCGCCACCGCCTGAGCTACCGCGTGTTCTCGATGCTGGTGGACGTCGACGAGCTGCCGGCGCTGTCGCAGAAGCTGCGGCTCTTCTCCTTCAACCGCTTCAACCTGTTCAGCCTGCACGAGAGCGACTATGGCGCCGGCGATGGGCTGGGCCTGCGCCCGCACGTGGAGCAACAGCTGCATGCGGCGGGCCTGCGCACCGGTGGCACCATCCGGCTGCTGAGCATGCCGCGCATCCTCGGCTACGCCTTCAATCCGCTGAGCGTCTATTTTTGCGACCGGCCCGAAGGCGGGCTCGAGGCCGTGCTCTACGAGGTCAGCAACACCTTCGGCCAGCGCCACAGCTACCTCATTGCAGTGGACGAGGCTGGGCGCCACGCCCAACGCATCGAGCAGCATTGCGCCAAGCACTTCCACGTCTCGCCCTTTCTCGACCTCGACATGCGCTATGCCTTCCGCGTCGAGCTGCCCGACGCGGACCGCCAGGGGCTCGGCATCGGCATCACCGCTTCGGATGCGCAGGGGCCGGTGCTCGCCGCGCGCTTCGATGCACGGCGCCGGCCGCTCGGCGATGCGGCGCTGGCGCTGGTCTTCTTTTCGCATCCGCTGCTGACCCTCAAGGTGGTGGCCGCCATTCACTGGGAAGCGCTGCGCCTGTGGGCCAAGGGCGCGCGCTTTCGCCCGTGTCCGCCCGCGCCCGCGCAACCGGTGAGCATCGTTGGAACCAAGGACTCATGAGCACTTCACCTTCTTCTCCGTCGAACGGCCTCGAGGCCGATGCCCTGTGTCCCTCCACGGCGTTCGCTCCCGCGGCCTGGACCCGCCGGCCGCTGCGGCGGCTGCTGGTGCGCCTTTTGCGCGGCGTGCGCTGCGGCACCATCGCGGTGGAACTGCCCAATGGCGAGCGGGTGGAAGGGCGCGGCGCGACGGAAGGCCCGCACGCGGCCATCAGCCTGCACCGCTGGCGGCCGCTCGCGCGCATGCTGCTGCGCGGCGACATCGGCCTGGCGGAGTCGTACCGCGACGGTGACTGGTCGAGCCCGGACCTGCCGGCCCTGCTCGAGTTCGGCATTCGCAACGAGTCCGGCTGGGGCCGCGTCTTCGAGGCCTCGCTGCCTGCCAGGTTGTTCGGCCGCGCGGTGCACCGCCTGCGCGCCAACACGCGCCGCGGCAGCCGGCAGAACATTTCGTTCCACTACGACATGGGCAACGCGTTCTATGCCCGGTGGCTGGATCCCGAGATGATCTATTCGAGCGCGCTGTACGCCACCGGGGACGAATCGCTCGAAGAGGCGCAGGCCGCCAAGATCGCACGCGTGGCCGAATTGCTCGCGCCCGCACCCGAGGCCAAGGTGCTCGAGATCGGATGCGGCTGGGGCGCACTCGCGCTGGCGCTGGCACGCCGGCACGGCGCGCATGTGACCGGCCTCACGCTCTCCACCGAGCAGCTCGGGCATGCGCGCCGGCGGGTCGAGGAAGAGGGAATGTCGGCCCGCGTCGACCTGCGCCTGCAGGACTACCGCGACGTCGAAGGGCGCTATGACCGCATCGTGTCGATCGAGATGCTCGAAGCCGTGGGCGAGCGCTACTGGCCGGTGTACTTCGACACGCTGCGCGAGCGCCTGGCGCCGGGCGGCATCGCCGTGGTGCAGGTGATCACCATCGCCGATGCGCATTTCGATCACTACCGCCGCAGCCCCGACTTCATCCAGCGCTTCATCTTCCCGGGCGGCATGCTGCCTTCGGTGGGGGCGCTCGAAGCGCAGGCCGCGCGCGCCGGCCTTACGCTGGAGCGCGCCGAATCGTTCGGCGCCAGCTACGCGGCCACGCTGGCCGAATGGCGGCACCGGTTCCTCGCAGCCTGGCCGGCCATCGAGCCACTGGGGTTCGACGCCGCGTTCAAGCGGCTGTGGGAGTATTACCTCAGCTACTGCGAGGCGGGCTTCCTGTCGGAGCGCGTCGATGTCGGGCTCTTCACGCTGAGGCACGCGCCGGCCGCCGCCTGAGCATGGCCGTGCGGGCGGCGGCGGATTAAAGTAGGCCATGGCCAGTTCACTGCTGCTCACACTCAACGCCGGGTCGTCGTCGATCAAGGTGGCGCTGTTCGAGGTGGACGCCAGCGCCGGTGCGCTGCCTGCCGCCAGATGGTCGGGCCAGGCCGACGGGTTGGGCACGGGCCTGGAAGGGCGGCTGCGCGTGCGCGATGCACAAGGGCGCATGCTGCACGACGCAGCGCTGCAAGGCGACGGCCGCTCGCACCAGGGCGCGCTCGCCGCGCTGCTCGGCTGGCATGCGAGGCAGGGCGGCGGCGGGCGCATCGATGCGGTCGGGCATCGCATCGTGCATGGCGGCGTGAACTTCGTGGCGCCGGTGCGCGCCGACGACGCGGTGCTGCACGAGCTGGCCGCGCTCGAGCCGCTCGCGCCCTTGCACCAGCCGCACAACCTGGCGGGGGTGCGCGCCGCCATGCAGGCCTTCGGCGGGGTGCCGCAGGTGCTGTGCTTCGACACCGCCTTTCATGCGGCGCAGCCCGATGTGAACCGGCGCTTCGCGTTGCCGCGCGCGCTGCACGATGCCGGCGTGCGGCGCTACGGCTTTCACGGCCTGTCCTACGAATCGATCGCGGCGCAGTTCGCGCAACTGGCGCCGCCGCCCGCGCAGCAGCGCGTGATCGTCGCGCACCTTGGCAACGGTGCTTCGATGTGCGCCATGGCCGGGGGGCGCTCGGTCGCGACGACCATGAGCTTCTCGCCGCTCGACGGGCTCACCATGGGCACGCGCTGCGGCCACCTGGACGCGGCCGTGGTGCTGTACCTGATGCGCTCGCAAGGCATGTCGGCCGACGAGGTGGAGACGCTGCTGTTCCGCGAGTCGGGCCTTCTGGGGCTTTCGGGCGTGTCGAGCGACATGCGCGCGCTCGAAGCCTCGCAGCTGCCCGCCGCGGCCGAGGCGATCACGCATTTCGTCGAGCAGGTGGTGCAGCACATGGGCAGCCTGGCCGCGGCGCTGCGCGGGGTCGATGCCATCGTGTTCACCGGAGGCATCGGCGAGAACGCCGCCGCGCTGCGCGCGCACATTCTCCGGGAGTGCAGCTGGCTGGGCATCGAAGCGGATGCAAACGCCGGCGGCGCCGCGCGGCTGACCACCGCCCAGAGCCGCGTCAGCGCCTGGGTGTTCAGGACCGACGAAGAAGCGGTGATCGCGCGGCACACCGCGCGCGTGCTCGCAGCCCACGGCCGGGTCAGGCCTGGAAGTTCAACCGCAGCCCCGGCGTCGGCCAATCGTCGATGGCAATGAGCCTTCCGCTGCCCGACAGCGTGACGTAGGCCGTGCGCATGTCGCGCCCGCCAAAGCAGATGTTGGTGGTGTAGCGGTCGGGCAGCGGCAGGTGCTCGCAGCTGCTGCCGTCGGGCGCGACGACGGTGATGCCGCCGTGCAGCAGCGTGGCCACGCACAGGTTGCCCAGCGCATCGGCCGCCATCGAGTCGAAGCGCTGGTAGTGCCCGCCCGGCGACGCGCAGAGCATGCGGCCGCCGTGCGGCGAGGGCCAGCCGTCCTTGCGCACGCGGCCCGGCGCCGTGATGTCGAAGGCCCAGAGCCGCGCGCCCTCGGTCTCGGCGTAGTAGAGCGTGCGGCCGTCGGGCGACAGCGCGATGCCGTTGGGCGTCATCACCGGCCGTGCGATGGCATGCGCGCCGCTGCCGCCGCCATGGCCGTAGAACACGCCGCCGCGGTCCATGTCGCACTCGCGCGTCTTGCCCAGGTCGGTGAAGTAGAAGCCACCCTGCGCGTCGAACACGATGTCGTTGGGCCCGCGCAGCGCGCCACCGTCGGCCGTGTCGTAGAGCCGCTCGGCGCGGCCTGTGGCCAGGTCCACGCGCTCGATGCGCCCGCCCGAATAGTCGTCGGCCTGGCCGATCGGGCGGTGACAGCCGTCGGCCTCGGTGTGCCAGCGAAAGCCGCCGTTGTTGCACACGTACACCGCGCCGTCGGGCCCGAGGGCCGCGCCATTCGGTCCGCCGCCCAGGTCGGCCACCACCTGCACGAGGCCGTCGTGCCGCACGCGCGTGAGCGTGCCGCGGGCAATCTCGACCAGCAGCACGGAGCCGTCGTCCATGGCGACGGGCCCTTCGGGAAACTGCAGGCCGGTGGCGAGTTCGCGGATCCGCATCGGTGGCATCGGTGGAATCGGTCGCATCGGTCAGTCGCCCCCGCAGCCGCTGCGCTCCAGCACCGGCAGCAGTTGCGGCCCGAGCGACTTCAGCAGCTGGGTCGGCAGCGCGCTGGTGAAGCGGTAGCGCGCGGCGTGGGGTTCGGGCACGTAGGCCATGATGGTGCCGAAGTAACGGTCGCCGATCATGAAGACGAACGTGGCCGATCGGCTGATGGTGCGCTCCGCATTCCGCCCGCCGCGGCCGTTGTGCCCGTAGCGGTGGTCGCCGGTGCCGGTCTTGCCGCCGATCTCGATCACGCGGCCGTTCGCATCCACGAGTGCGCCCTTGAGCCGCCGTGCGGTGCCGTCTTGCACGACCTCGAAGAGCGCGCGGCGCGCCGAGGCTGCCACCTCGGCGGGCAGCACCCGCTCGGCGCTGGCGTTGCGCTGCTCCAGCCGCGTTTCGTACGGCGTTTCGCGCGCGAAGTGCAGTGCGCCGACACGCTGTATCGGCCGCCGCACGCCGTCGCTGGCGATGATGCCCATCAGCTCCGCGAGGGCCGCGGGCCGGTCGCCCGATGCGCCGATGGCGCTCGCATACGACGGCGTCAGCGATTCGAACGGATAGCCCAGCCGCTGCCACGAGCGGTGGATCTGCGCGAAGGCGTCGATCTCCACCAGCTCGCGCAGGCGCTTGTCCTGCGCGCTCTTGTGGCGCGTCTTGAAGAGCCAGGCATAGACCTCCTGGCGCTCGCTGGCGCTGGCATTCAGCACGTCGGTCAGCGTGGCGCCGGGGTTGCGCTTGATGTAGCCGACCAGCCACAGCTCCAGCGGATGCACGCGCGACACGTAGCCGCGATCGGCCAGCGACAGGCCCGCGTAGGTGGTGCGCAGCGCCTGCAACGCGCGCGGGGAGGGCGCCTCCCGGCCCAGCCGCTGCGTGAGCAGTTCGTCGAGCCGGTCGTCGGTGGCCTGGGGCTCGATGGTGAACAGCACGCTCGCCAGCCGCGGCGCCGAGGGCCGGACGCCGCGCAGCAGCCGTGCCTCCGCCTTGTCGGCCGGCAGGCCCTGGTACTTGCGATAGAAGCGGATGAGGTAGGCCGAGCCTTCGCGGTCGGCAAAGCGCGCGAGCAGCTCGCGCCGGCGCGGGTCGGCGGGGTCTTGCAGCATGGCCTCGGCGTCGGATGCGCCGCCGAACATGCGGTGCCGCACCAGGTCGCGCATCAGGCGGATGAACACCAGGTTGACCGAGTGCTTGAAGCCTTCTCGCACGGTCATGAATTCGCTGTTGCGCGAGCGCTCGAAGTTCTCGAACTGGTGCAGCCCGCCGCCGGTGAAGAAGGCCTCGCCCGGGTTGGCCGAATACTTGCGCTCCATGGCCGCCTCGAGCATGGGCGCGAGCCGGCGATCCTTGGCGCGCAGCAGGTATTGCTGCGCCCACGCGCCCAGCGGGTCGCGCAGGCTCGGCTTCATCGCCTTGAGCTGGGCCGGGCCCAGCTCGCTCCAGCGGCCGTGCAGTTCGGCCACCAGTTCCAGGTAGCTCACCAGCGTGCGCAGCTTGGCGGTGGACCCAAGGTCCAGCCGCGCGCCCTGGTTCACGTCGAAAGGCTGGTCGATGTTGTCGGCCTGCACGCGCAGCAGGTTGGCCTGGGGGCCGCGCTCGAACAGCGTGAAGCTGTAGATCAGCGGGGCCGGGTTGGCGCCCGCATCGAGCAGGTGCGGGCCGTACAGCCCCGCCGCCTTGGCCGCGGCGGGCGCCCGCAGGCTGGTGAGCACCTGCGTCGCCACCGCCTGCGCATTCGCGTCCAGCGTGGTCTCGGCCTCCATGTCGATGCGCTCCAGGTCGTAGGCGCGCGGCACGTCCAGCAGCGTGGAGATGTGGGTGCGCAGCGCGGTCGCGGCCTTGCGCTGCACAAAGTCGGGCCGGGGCGTGGCCGGCAGCGCGGGCCGCAGGTTCAGGGGCACGGTCAGCGCCGCATCGCGCAGCATGGGCGGGATCAGGCCCGCCTCGGTCATCAGCCGCAGGTAGCTGTCGGTGAGCCGCGCCAGGCCCGCGCCGTCGCCCAGCAGGTGCTGCGACGGGCGGCGCTGCGCGATCATCAGCGACAGCGCCTGCTTGAAGGCCTCCGCCTGCCGCTGGAGCATCTCCGGCGTGGGCGCTGCCGCGCCCTCGGCGTTGTCGGCCAGGAGCCGGTTCACCTCGCGAAAGTCGCGGCCGTACCAGGTCCACAGCCCGTCGCCCAGGCCGTGCACCTCGCCCATGCCGGGGCGCGCGGCCAGCGGCACCGTGTCGAGGTAGTCGACCACGATCTGGCGGCGCCGCGCCAGCGTGTCGTCGCCGTCCTGGTAGGCGCGCACCGAGGCCGACGCCATCTGGCGCAGCTTTTCGCGCACCGACACCGTGCGGCCGTGCGGCGAATGGCGGTACTTCTCGATCTGCGTGGCCAGCGTGCTGCCACCCGTGGCCGACTGGCCCGGGCTGAACACCCGCAGCGCCTGTTCCACCGCCGCCTTGGCAAAGCGCTCCGGGTCCAGCGCCGGGTTGCGCTGTGCCGGCTGCGCATCGAGCAGGTGGCGGTCTTCGACGAACAGCAGGGCGCTGACCAGCAGCGGCGGCACGTCTTCGAAGCGCTCGTAAGCCCGCCGGGGCAGGCGCGTGTGCAGGAGCGCGTCGTTGCGGCAGTCGCGCACCGTCAGGCCGGCCTGGTTCTTCTCGCGGTAGGGAACGAAAAGCCCCTGCTCCTGCAGCTCGACCAGGCGCGGCGACATGCGCGCCTGCCGGGTGACCACGTAGCCTTCGGGCTGCAGGCGCTGGATGAAATCGGGCAGGTCGTGGTAGCCCATGCGCTGGTCGTAGGGCCCGGCCTGGGGAAAGCGGATCGCGTCGCTCGCACCCGCATCGACCGTGTAGCCGGCACCGCTGGCAAAGTCGCGCCACAGCGCCGATTGCCATCGGGAAGTCTTCAGCTCGTCGACCACCGCGTACGCCGCAAGCGCACCCAGCACGGCGAGTCCACCGCCGATCCAGAAGACCTTCTTGAACCTTGTCATGCTGCCTCGCACAGTCTTGAACCGGGGGTTCGTCCATCGCGATGATGCGCTTTCCGCGGCCGATTGGCGCGTGCGCTTCGCAATCTTCTGTGTCGGAGGAACTACCTATGGCGGACGTCCGCCGCCTTGGCATACAACCCGTTGTTCCCCGGGTTCGGGCGGTGCAAAGCGGAAACGCTCAGCCCACCGCCTTGATCAGCCGCTCGCGCCCCGCCTTGGCCAGCATCGAGGCCACCGCGCACGAGGCCAGCCGCGCCGGTTCCGAATCGGCCCGGCTCGTGAGGATCACCGGCACCCGGGTGCCCAGCACGATGCCCGCCGCATAGGCGCCGCCAAGAAAGGCCAGGCTCTTCGCCAGCATGTTGCCCGCGTCCAGGCTGGGCACGATCAGCACGTTGGCGCGGCCCGCCACCGGCGAGACGATGCCCTTGACGCGCGCCGCCTCGGGGTCGATGGCGTTGTCCATTGCCAACGGTCCGTCCAGCTCAGCGCCCGTGATCTGCCCGCGGTCCGCCATCTTGCACAGCACGGCCGCGTCCAGCGTCGAAGGCACCTTGCTGTTCACCGTTTCCGTGGCCGAGAGAATCGCCACCCGCACCGCCGGCATCTGCAGCGCATGCGCGAGGTCGATCGCGTTCTGCACGATGTCGACCTTCTCGTCGAGCGTCGGCGCGATGTTGATGGCCGCGTCCGAAATGATCAGCGGCTGCGAGTGCCCCGGAATGTCCATCACGAAGCAATGACTGATGCGCCGCGACGTGCGCAGCCCGCCCTCGCGCCGCACCACCGCGCCCATCAACTCATCCGTGTGCAGGCTGCCCTTCATCAACGCATCGACCTCGCCGCGCAGCGCCATGGCGACGGCCGCGTCGGCTGCGGCATGGCTGTGCGGCGCGTCGACGATGGGGATGTTGGAGAGGTCCACGCCGGCCTCGCGTGCCGCGGCTTCGATCTTTGCGCGCGGGCCGATGAGGGTGGGGGCGATGAGGCCGAGGGCGGCTGAGGCGAGGGCTGCTTCGAGGGAGACGGCGTTGGCGGGGTGGACGACCGCGACGCGCAGGGGAGGGAGGGCGCGGGCTGCGGTGATTAGGCGGTCGTAGTGGGGGTGGGTGGGGGCGGGGGATGAGGGCAATGAAGACGGCATGCAGGCTCCGGAGGACGGGCAGTTCTTAGGTCACGACATGGCCCGGACCGCCTCGAGCGCGCGGCCGCGCGCATCGGGCGCGAGCGCATAGAACGCGAGCAGCAGTTCTGCCGCATCGTCGTCCGTGGCGTAGAAGTAGGCGACCGGGACATCGAGCACGGCAGCCAGTCGTTCGACGGTCAGCCAATCCGGCGCATGTTTGCCCCGTTCATACTGGTTCATCCGGGCGCTCGAAGACATCTCGTCGATGCCCGCCATGATTCCCAACTTCTCCTGAGACAACCCGGCTCGAAGCCGAGCCGCTTTCAGGCGCTTTGCAAGTACCGACAAAAAAAGCACCCCTAACAAATTCGATCAGGGATGCTCAAAGTTTCTGGTGCTCGCTACACTAAGGAATACTTAGTAAAAGCGGGAGCCCACCTTGGACGCATCAGACATTCTTGAGAACAAGTTGTCCCAATTGCAATCGCTGTTGAGTTGCTGCTATGGGGATGGGAGTGAGTGGTTCGACGTGATCGGGGCTAGGCATCGGGACAACATCATGTGGATTGCGGCGGATCTGGCGGCCGAGGCTGCCAATTTGCTACAGATCGAAATGAAGACCGCTTGGCCCCCAGACTTGCCATACGCGTGACGTCAAGTGCATGCAGTCGCTTGTCGGTTTGAAAAAGCTTGTCTGGCTCTTCATCGTTAGTGTGGAGCAGAGCTCCTGGATAGTTCCTGCGGCCCGAAATACTGGAAAAAAATACAGTAGGACGTAAAAAAGACATCCTGTCTGCTATTCTTCCCAGATATTGGAGCATACACATGGGCAACTCGAACGACTTCCTCGATATCCTGCGCGACGCGCTGACGCGATTTAACAAGAAGGAGCTCGCCGAACTCCTCGATCTCGATCCCAAAACAATCGGTCGCTGGGAACGACAAGAGACGCATCCTTCTGCGCTAGAGATGCCTGCCATCCGTAACATCCTGGCCGCCGAGAAACGTAAGGCGGCCAGCCCTGCTGCAGACTTCACGTTCATCGATCTATTCGCAGGCATCGGTGGCAATCGCAAGGCTTTCGAGATGGCAGGCGGGCAATGCGTTTTCACGAGCGAATGGAATCCTTTCGCCGTGAAGACCTACAAGGCGAATTTTTCACACGATCACCACTTTGAAGGTGACATCACCAAGGTCGATGAGCACAGCATTCCCGATCACGATGTGTTGCTGGCAGGCTTTCCTTGCCAAGCGTTCTCGATTGCTGGGGTTTCCAAGAAGAACTCTCTTGGTCGCGATCACGGTTTCAAGGACAAGACGCAGGGCACGCTTTTCTTCGATGTGGCGCGCATCCTGGCGGCTAAACGGCCTAAAGCGTTTCTACTGGAAAACGTCAAGAACCTTATCGGTCACGACAAAGGAAATACCTTCCGCATCATCCGGGAGACGCTTGAAAAGGAGCTCGGCTATCACATTGAATACCGTGTGGTTGATGGCCAGCATTTCGTGCCACAGCATCGCGAACGCATCCTGATCGCTGGCTTCCGCCGTGACGCAGGTTTCCGCTGGAGCGATGTTCATCTGCCTGAGCACGGCCCTCGCTTGAAATCGATCCTGCATCCGCAAGATGGCAGCGAAGAAGCTGAGGAGCCTTACACGACAGGACCCAAAGGTAAGGTGGCTGAGCGCTACACGTTGACAGACAACCTCTGGACCTATCTTCAAGCCTATGCAGCCAAGCACAAGGCAGCTGGCAACGGCTTCGGCTTTGGTCTGGTCGACGGACGTTCCGTGACACGGACGCTGTCCGCGCGGTATCACAAAGACGGTTCCGAAATTCTCGTTTCGCAGGGAAGCAGGAAAAACCCGCGCCGACTGACGCCGCGTGAATGCGCCCGTCTCATGGGCTTTCCAAAAGACTTCATCATTCCCGTGAGCGACACGCAGGCATATCGGCAGTTCGGCAATTCAGTGGTGATGCCGGTCATGGCGGCAGCCGCGGCGGCTATGAAGCCAGCTATCGTGACTCTCATCGAAGAACAGAAGAACGCGGCCCAGCTCACGCTGGCTTGAAGTGGATATCGTCGACCGTGCCACGCGCAGCCGGATGATGTCGGGCATCCGGGGACGCGACACGAAGATCGAACTGGTGGTGCGTAAGGCGCTGCATGCACGGGGTCTGCGCTATCGGCTGCACAACCGCATGTTGCCCGGCAGGCCAGACATGGCTTTCAGCGGGGCAAAGGCAGTCATCTTCATGAATGGCTGCTTCTGGCATGGCCATGACTGCCCGTTCTTTCGCTTGCCTGCTTCGAACACTGAGTTCTGGCAGGCGAAGATCGAAGCTAACCGGGTGCGCGACGTCAGGTCCCTTGAGGCGCTACACGCGCTAGGGTGGCGCACCGCGGTCGTCTGGGAGTGTTCGATTCGCAACCGGCCAATGGAAGGCTTTGTTGATCTGCTCGACCAGCTTGAGGAATGGATACGCAAAGGTTCCGGTAATCTGGATCTCAGGGGGCCTCTGTCCGATGTGCTCTCGGCGAACCCCGTGCGCAAGGAGATTTAGCGAATGACTCGCAATTTGTTGAGGGATGGCCTGCGCGCCGTAGAGCCAGAAGCGCTCATCGATGACCTTGTTGACGTTCTTCAAGGGGCGGAGCTGGTCTACCTCAAAAAGCTTTCACTCAATGACTGGCAATGGAGCGAGAACCCGCTGGCACGCCAAGGTGGTGTCTACATTCCGCGTGAGGACCGTGACAGCGGATTTTTTCCCCCACTCGGAATGAAGGACCGGCCAGGCGGCGAGCCGCCGATTCGCGAAATATGGTTTGACCTTGAATGGCCCCAAGTCGCCGAGACGAAGACAGCACGTCTTGTTCACTACACCAGCAAAGGACAGGAGACACACCTTACCAATGTGGTTAAAGATCCGTTCCTAGGTGTTAGTCCGGCATCGTTTCTCGTCATTGCGCGCAAGCGGCTGCGGACGGGTGAGTTCCGGTTCACTGCGCTCGTTGCGGACTCGGGTGGTGCCGGCGTTGACTATCTGCGCGATCTCTTCCGTTTCGGATCGGACTTCATTTCCGGATCCTTCATCCCTGAAGTCGCGGCGAAGAATTCCGAGGACCGCGTGCTGGGTTATGTTGAGCAGGCCGTTCTCGCATGGCGCGCAGGGACGTTGGATGCGTTCGCTCAGTTCCATGCAGTTATTCCAGGAACCGGTCAGATGGCGGCGATGGCGCAACGGGAGTATCTTGAAGCCAACAAACTGCAGTCACTGGATCCCTTTGCGCTGGGTGCCCCGGGCGACGCAGTCATGCACATCAGCCGCGATATCGAGTACAGACTGTTCAGAGACTTTGAACTCAAGGCGAGATCGATGGAGCTGATACGCATTGTGCTCGGTATGAACAACGCGAGCATGTCTGTGGAACGGAGCCTGCGGGCCCTGATTACCGAGTTCCCACGTATCGACAAGGTTCTACTGTCTGCTGCTCAGCAGCGCAAGTCTCGGGCGGGCAAATCCTTCGAACTCCACATCGAACGGCTATTGAAGGACGGGGGTATCCCTTACGAGGCTCAGGTGGTGATCGAGTCGAAGAAGCGGCCGGACTTCGTACTTCCTGACATCCGTCTGTACGCCGATGCAACTCGCATGCGGGAAGAGGCTTTGGTGCTCAGCGCAAAGACGACGCTACGTGAGCGCTGGAAGCAGGTTCACGCTGAGATTCGCGACTGCGAGCTCTATCTCGCAACGGTTGACGAAAACGTTGCTGCAAGCGCTATTGGCGAAATGGGCGAAGCAGGCATCACTCTTGTCGTGCCCGAGTCGTTAAAGGTTTCGGATGCTGCTGTGTATCGACAACAGGCCAATGTGATTGCATTCGGAGAGTTCTTTCGGACACGGGTCCGCAAGGAGCGTTACCCCTTGTGGCGATCCCGAGGGCTGATCATCTGATTCGAAGCTGCATGCCATGTTGCGGCGCGATAGGTCTTGGGTGTCTTTCGCGGCAAGGGCTATCCAACATTCGAAGTGCTGTCAAGTTGAGGTGTCCCGAGTAGGTCCCGCCTGAGCAGGACCGGAAGGGTTGGTCAGGCTTTGCAACTCTGAAGTGCCGTTGCAGAATACAACTTCTTTGTACATCCTGATGCATCTGGAGGCGGACTTGAGCACCATCGCGGAATTTGGCGAAGCACTCCAAGAGGCCGTTTCGCGGGAGGTCGCAGACAGCGGTATTGAACCTGCAGAGGTCTTCTTCGAGCACATGGCCGCGCGACTTGAGTCAGCCGGAGAGATCGAGATGGTTGAAAGGGCCGGTTTTGAAGGAACGAGCGGCGTCAAGACAATCCGTGTAGATGGGAGCGGAGGAGATCCGCGGGATTCGGACGGCGTGCTGAGCGTCATAATCTGCGACTTCCACGGCGCAGGAGAGCTGGTCACAGTGAACGCCGCGGATACGAAGCGGCTTTTCGGTCACCTCGTTAATTTTCTGGTTTGTTGTCGCCAAGAAGATTTTCGTGGCTCACTTCGAAGCGGCAGCCCGGTGTCAGGCCTCGCAGAAACGATTGCACTGACATGGACCACAATTTCTAAGGTCAAGCTGATCCTCGTTACGAATGCCGTGTACAGCGCGAGGACCGACGCAGTACACGCAGGTCTCCTGAATGGAGTAGCAGTGACGTACAACGTCTGGGATCTTTCGAGGTTCCACCGCTATGAGTTGTCCGGGCAGGCGCATGAAGGGCTGGTGATCGACTTCAGTAGTGACTATGGCGGCGCGGTTCCGGCGCTCGCGGCCTCCCGACACGACAATGAATTAGAGAGCTATCTGATGGTTATTCCAGGCACGCAGTTAGCGGAGATTTACGACAAATGGGGCGCACGTCTTCTTGAGTCGAATGTTCGTAGCTTTCTGCAGGCCAGAGGCAAGGTTAATCAGGGGATTCGGGACACGATCAAGAATGAGCCCGGGATGTTTTTCTCCTATAACAACGGCCTTTCCGCAACAGCAGAAGAGGTTACGACGGAAAAATCCCAAGAGGGGCTACGCATCGTATCGGCCAAAAACCTGCAGATCGTGAATGGCGGCCAGACTACTGCATCACTTCACGCCGCCAAAAGACTGTCACCTGTCAGCCTGAAGAATCTTCATGTGCAGATGAAGTTGACGGTAGTGCCCCCTTCTCGGTCCGAAGAAATAGTCCCCAGAATCTCTCAAAACGCGAATAGCCAGAACAAAGTGAGTGCAGCGGATTTTTTCTCGAATCATCCGTTCCATGTGCGCATAGAGGAGTATTCCCGAAAAGTGCTTGCCCCTGCACTGGAAGGCTCGAATCGGGAAACACACTGGTTTTATGAGCGAGCACGTGGGCAGTATCTGGTCGAGCGGTCAAAGTGTTCGGACGCAGAGAAGCGTCAGTTTGATATAAGTTTCCCCAAAGAGCAGTTTTTTGCGAAAACAGATCTCGCCAAAGTGGAATACTCTTTCCGCTGCAAGCCGGAAACGGTGAGCAAGGGAGCGCAGAAGAACTTCGCGGAATTTGCTAAGGATACGGGTGAAGCGTGGACGAAAAGCAATGCGCGCTTCGATGAGACTTGGTATCGTAGGCTCATTGCGAAGCTGATCGTATTTCGTTACCTTGAGAAGGCTGTTCCCAAGCAGAGCTGGTATCCTGGGGGCTACCGCGCGAACATCGTCACTTATGCGATCGCGAAACTCGCGGCGGATGCCGAAGCAACTGGCTGCATCATGGATCTTGACGCTGTCTGGAAGATTCAAACCGTTGCCGAGTCCCTCGGAGCCTCGCTCCTGAAAGCTGCCGAGGCTGCTTCTATTGTCCTTACCGAACCTATTCTTGGGATCAAGAACACCACAGAATGGGCGAAGAAGCAAGCATGTTGGGAACGGCTCCGACAACAGCAAATCGAGTACGGCCCATTACTGCGCGAGTGCCTTGTTGAAGCTGAGGACGCACGCGCGGCGGTTAGGGAGGGGCGGCGAGAAGCTGCATTCATCTCTGGCATCGAAGCACAGTCAAAGGTCGTATCAGCGGGACATGATTTTTGGACGCGCCTGCGCGCATGGGGTGAAGGAAACGGCTCGTTCTCGTCGCGAGAGATCAGCATCATTCGAGCGTGCTCGGCCGCAAACGGGCGGATCCCCTCCGAACGGCAATCCATTGCCGCGCTGCAGATTTTGGGGCAGGCGCGAGGTAATGGTTACCGGGATGAAAACGAGGCGCCGAGGGTCAGAATTGGAGGGTGGAATCGCGTCCACTAAAGATTCCGGAACGCGTCATCGATCAGTGCACGCGCTGCCAAGTAGATGAAATCTTGATGCGGACTCTGTCTTCCTCGGACTTTGCGGGTGGTACGACTTGCTGCTTGACTACCCTTATTGAGTAGCGAACTTGACCTTTGCCGCGGGAAATCTCGAACGTGTCGCCCGTACGCGCACCGCATTCGCGGAAGTAGCGAGTCATGTAGGTAATGCGATATTCGTTGCGAGTTCCATTCTCCCCGTGCAGCGAATTGTTGTAGTAGACGAACCTGAACCGTCGGGGCTTGCTAATCTCATCAATGCAATCGATCCAAGCGTCAGGATTCTTGATGGTCGGCTCGAGCTCCGGCAGGAACGCGAGCAGTTCAAGATTGGTTTTGGGGATGAGAACTCCGCCTTGGTGCCCGCCGGTTGCACCTACATCGTTGGCGCTTAGTGTTTTACGGAAAGTGATGACAGTCATGGCTTTCCTGGTTCGATTTCGAGAGCTCGTCTGAAGTCGCCGGCGTCTCTCGTAGAGACAGGTACGCTTTCATTCGCCAGCTCGGTCTTCCAGAGCGAGCGGTCGATCATGACTTCTTCCACCGTGTCCTTATAAAAAAGGCGGAAGACCGTGACCGGCTTGATTTGTCCTCGGCGGTGCGCGCGCGCACTTGCTTGCGCCTCGATCGCAGGATTCCAGACGGGGGTGAAATGAACCACGATCGTGGCCGCAGTGATATTCAGTCCTGTACCCGCTGCTTTGGGATTTAGGACCAGGCAGGCAGGTCCTTCATGCGCGGTAAACCGGTCAACGATAAGTTGGCGCTCCTCTTGAGGCGTGGACCCGTTGATTGCGTCCCAGTGGATCAGGGAACTGGCCGGCATCGCTTCGCGAACGAGTTCACCAATACGGTTGAAAAGTGCAAAGACGATCACTTTTTGCTGATTGAGAAAAGCCTCACCAAGGATAGCGAGTAAACGCTCCATTTTTGGGGTTATGAGGGGATAGGCAGGCACGCGTACGAGGTTGGCGTTCTCCGCCAACGGGTCTGTGTCCTGATCCGAGTTACGTAGCCAAGGATGAGCGCAGACAAGCTGCAGCTGCAGCGTAGCGACTAACGCCCCAGCGGTAGGGTACTTGGCCATAGTGGCCCTCCTCACGCTGCGGTAGTGCTCTGCAAGATCACTGTCCAACTCTAGTGGCACGTCGATATCGATGCGCTCGGGGAGATCGCTGGCAACATCGGCGACCTTCCGCTTGAGCACGATCGGATCAGTGACGACTGCCAGCGCTTGCGCAGATTCAATGCTGTCGGGGTAGTTAGCTTCGAAATCGTGACGTGAACCGAGAAGTCCGGGAATACAGAAATCTGTCAGTGACCAGAGATCCAAGAGGCTGTTCTCGACGGGAGTGCCCGTCATTGGAATGGACCTGCGGCGTGGTATTCGACTGATTGCACCTCGACGGTTCGAATCGGGATTCTTGATTGCCTGTGCTTCATCGCAAATTAGCCATGACCATTCAAAGGACGAGAAGATGGAAATGTCGTTCACCATCGTGTCGTAGGTTGTGACCACGACATTCGCTATCTGGAGGTCTCGGTAAATTCCAGCCCTGTTTGCGCCTCGGTGCACCATTACACTGAGCGTTGGAGCGAATCGGGCGATTTCGCGGACCCAGTTTGCGATTAGGCTCGTCGGGCACACGATCAATGCAGGTGCCAAGATGAGCGGGGGCTCCAACTGGAGAAGGGCGATAATCTGCAGGGTTTTGCCGAGACCCATTTCATCAGCAAGTATCAGTCCGCCCATACGGCCGATGGTCTCCCGCATCCAGAGCACGCCGCGTGCTTGATAGGGAAACAGCGTCGCATTCAGGCCCGGCACCGAAATCGTTCCGGCATACCGCTCTGCTGCAATTCGTCCAGGTTCAAGGAGGCTCTCTCGGATCTCCGCCGCAATACCAACTGATACCTGCTGCACGAGCCGCAAGGACTCACCATAGGAAAGGCTGTCCGGATTTGCGCCCTGCAACATGCTTGAGAACTGGGCAGCCGAATCACGCGGCAAAGGACGGATAGTCGTGCCGTCTGCAACCCATGTATGGCGGTTGCTGGGCGC
Organism: Variovorax sp. OAS795; assembly: GCF_040546685.1. Classification (NCBI taxonomy): domain Bacteria; kingdom Pseudomonadati; phylum Pseudomonadota; class Betaproteobacteria; order Burkholderiales; family Comamonadaceae; genus Variovorax; species Variovorax sp. OAS795. Next base: position 4,506,712 of record NZ_JBEPOH010000001.1, on the reverse strand, counting down.
AACGTGGACTTGGCGCTCGCCTCGGACAACCCGAATACCCGCAAGGCTGGCAACGATGGTGTCTCCGCGCCTGTCGATAGAAATCACTGGATCGAGCAGACGCTCGGAAAGTGAAAAACCCTCTGGAAGACTGAGGCGCAGCTCCTCAAACGAATGCGGAAAGATAGACAGGTCAACCATCGGGCGACTCCACCAGCACCTTTAACTCTTCAAGCGAGAGAGGCACCGGTCGTCTGGTGTGAAGAGCTCTGTGGCAGCTTGGGCACACAGGCACCAGATCGATTCGCGGGTCGTAAGGTCTTGGGGTTGTCGTCAATGCGAGAGGCTCAAGGTGATGAACTTCGATGATGTCCCCCGCGCTCCCGTAGATTCGTTGCGGCTCGATATCGCAGACTGCGCATCTCTCGCCGTGAATGCGGATGCAAAGTAGTCTGTTCCGAGGATTTCGCTCCCTGCGATTTACCACCGATTGGAGGATCGCTCCTTCGATCGCCGGTGACTCGTCTTGTGTGGACTCAGCTATCACGTCGTATCCGATGAGTTCCGCCATTGCGGCCATGATCGGAACGATCACGTCGTTGCAGGTCTTGACTAGCGCAACGTCTTCGCTCGACTGATCCTTGAGGCGGATAGTGGCGATCATCCTGAAGGCGCCGTGGTCGACCGTCCAATGGGAGAGTTCCTGATTCGGAATCTGGACTTCAACATCGCTGCGGATAGACTCCACCAATGCTCTGGCAAGTTGCACGTCTTCTGGGGAAGCGCTGCGAATCTTGTCGATCACCGGTCGCGAGTAGCCTCCGAAGGTGAGTTCGACACGATAGCCGGCTAATCCGTACGGACGCAACTCAGCCACCGGCCCATGCTTTTCGTCCAGATCTCCGAACCAGATCCTGATCCCAGTGCGCAGTCCTCCATGCGTTAGAGCCGCGTCGATTGCAGCGCCGGTTCCCTGCTGGAGGGCTTGGATGATCAGATCCTTCTTGCCGAGAAGCATTTCATTCCTCGTCGGCAGCAGCCAAGTCCCCGGGCTCCAAATCTGGGATATTGCGCAGCAGCTTTCTCAGATTGTTCGAGATTTCGGCCCGGATGTCTTCGAATATTGGCTCCATCTCTGCGTTGGTATTGTTCTGCTCGGCAACGGCAAATGCCCAGAGCAATAAATCCATTCCTTCGACGGCAAAGCCATTCGCAGCAGCTCGCTGGTAAATCTTTTGGTAAAAGTCGTGATGCTTGTTGAGCAATACCGCCGGTACGTGTCCTACTTCTCCGGAACTGCGCATTGCCGGCTGCCAGAGTTCCCCTGTGGTGATGCTATCAACCGCATCCACATGTATGGTTTCGGGGCTCACATTGTTTTGGACAGCAAGCTTGAGCTTGATCTTGGCACCCAGATTGTTGGAGACCACTGCAGATTGGGTCACACTGTCTACAGACGTGACTTGCGGCTTGTCGGCATTCGCTGTATCGGCGATGTTCTTGTTCGCGCTGGTGTGATCAATTTGCTGCGTATTTTTGTCGCGCGTCTGTCGCCGGTAGCGCTTTCCCGCTTCTCGGTAGACGGGTTGCAGAAGTTCGCGCAGGCCGTCTTCGAGGTCAGGGTGAAAGAGAATGCGTGACTTCTTGACGTCAATGCGAAACGCATCGTCTAGAGCATGGCCAAAATCGAACTCGATCCGCAACAACGAGGTGTGTGGCTCCGGCGCGCCAAACACGTCCATCCAGCTTCCATCTTGAATGAGCCGGCCTTCGCGATAGACATAAAAGCCTTGTGCTTTATTGGAAATGCGTGCGTATAGCTGCTCCTCGGCTTTGCTCATTTCGCTCCGGTGAGGGAGTATCCAGGCACAGATTTTCGCGACCTGTTCCGAGCCATCCGGCATCTCCACCACCAAGTTTTGCTTTTTCTCCGGAAGGACTTGCTCTGCTCGTTCGGGATAGAACGGATTCCATGGCGTAACTATAAGCTGATTAACAAAAATCTCGATATTCCGCTCGCGCGCGTCTTTCTTGTCAAGGAAGCGGTGATAAACAAGAGCAAGGTGTTTGCTCAGTGTCTCTCCAAGACGTTTGATTGCCGCCTGCTCTCTTGTCCCTCCCGCGTCGTAATCTTTGGAGAGTATTCGATCGCATTTTTCCCAGACAACTAATGTCCCATGGTCCCCACAGGACTCTTCAAATGCCTCAAGTTCATCGGGAGTTACTGGCTCTCGCAGCATTTCCCATCGTCTTTGCTTGGCAACATGATCCAGGTCCCAAGCAAGCTTCTCCAACTGGTGGTTAGCTGACTTTCTTGAAATAATAGTGAATTTGAGACATATTGAACTCGATGCTGTCTTCAGGCCCAAACCAAACTTTCCAAGACTCTCTGGATTGTCACGCTCGGGGGCACCATAGCGCATTGCACGGTAAATTCCGTCTGCATCCATACCTTCGCCGTTGTCGCCGAAGTAGACAATCTTCCGCCCGTCAGATCGCAGAATGATTTCGACGTTAATGCGATCGGCTTTCGCCGCAATCGAGTTATCGATGATGTCTGCAGCGGCAGTGCGTACGTTGTAGCCCGTGTCGCGCAAGCCGAAGATCAGTCTCGATGGATCCGGTTCGTTTATGAGATCGGCCATGCTGTGTTGTTCCATCTTCTCCAAGCTCCACTGAATATTCGAAACGTCTTCTGTTCGCGCGCCAATGAGGCTGATTCCGGGGATCCCAGTTCTGAAACTTCCGGGCAGATGTGCGCAACGGTCGGAAACAACATCTTACATTCACTTTCAGAATGTGGCGTAACGTAGCTTACCTCTTAGGGACGTCCCTAGGACAAGTGCAAAAAAAGGGGGGAGCTCAAGAGTGCCAACGGAAGTTCACGAAAGCTCCGGATAAAGGATGCGAAGAACTTCCCGAACTGCGTGCCCTAATAAGCGGGGGCTACAAGGCTTTCGGAGCAACAACAGTGGTCGCCGAGTGCGAGGACGCAAACGAAAAAGCCCCGCCAGTGATAGCGGGGCTTTTTAACTTTTTGGTGCCGGAGAGATGAATCGAACACCCGACCTTCTCATTACGAATGAGCTGCTCTACCGACTGAGCTACACCGGCTAAGCCTGCGATTATAGCAAGAGCTTCAGGCCTTCTCGGCGTGGTACCTGGTCAAACGCTCGACTTCGTTACGCGAACCCAACATCACGCTCACACGCTCGTGCAGCTTGGTGGGCTTGAGGTCGAGGATGCGCTGCTTGCCGTTGGTGGCGGCGCCGCCGGCCTGTTCGACGAGCCAGCTCATGGGGTTGGCCTCGTACATGAGGCGCAGCTTGCCGGCCTTTTCGGGCTCGCGCTTGTCCCACGGGTACATGAAGACGCCGCCGCGCATGAGGATGCGGTGCACGTCGGCCACCATGCTGGCGATCCAGCGCATGTTGAAGTCCTTGCCGCGCGGGCCTTCCTTGCCGGCCAGGCACTCTTCGATGTAGCGCTTCATGGGCTCGTCCCAGTGGCGCATGTTGCTCATGTTGATGGCAAATTCCTTGGTGTCGGCCGGAATCTGGATGTCTTCCTGCGTGAGCACAAAGCTGCCTTGCTCGCGGTCGAGGGTGAACATGGCCACGCCGTTGCCCACGGTGAGCACCAGGGTGGTCTGCGGGCCGTAGATGCAGTAGCCGGCGGCCACCTGCTGGGTGCCGGGCTGCAGAAAGTCGGCTTCCTGCACGCCGGGGGTGTCGTCGGGCTTCTTCAGCACGCTGAAGATGGTGCCGATGCTCACGTTCACGTCGATGTTGCTGCTGCCGTCGAGCGGGTCGAACATGAGCAGGTATTCGCCCTGCGGGTAGCGGTTGGGCACCACGTAGATGCTGTCCATCTCTTCGCTGGCCATGGCCGCCAGGTGGCCGCCCCATTCGTTGGCCTCGATCAGCACTTCGTTGGCGATGATGTCCAGCTTCTTCTGGATTTCGCCCTGCACGTTCTCGCTTTCGGCGGTGCCGAGCACGCCGCCCAGCGCGCCCTTGTTGACGGCCTGGCTGATGCTCTTGCAGGCGCGGGCGACCACTTCGAGCAAGAGGCGCAGCTGGCCCGGAATGAGGCCGTCGGCGCGCTGCTGTTCAACGAGGTAGCGGGTGAGGGAGATCTTCTGTTGTTGAGCCATGTGCTTGGTAGGTTCCTTGGTTAGTTTCCGGCCAGGGCGCGGGTCACGACTTCATGCGTGTCCTTGCTCAGGTCGGGCTTGGCGGCCACGCGGGCAATGGCTTCGCGCGCGGCGCTGCGGTAGGGCTCGGCCAGCTTGCTCCAGCGGTCGAGCGAGCGGGCGAGGCGGGCGGCCACCTGGGGGTTGATGGCGTCCAGCTCGATGACGCGCTCGCTCCAGAACACGTAGCCGGCCGCGTCCGGGCGGTGGAATGCGCCGGGGTTGGCGCTGCAATAGCTGAAGATCACGCTGCGGGCGCGGTTCGGGTTCTTGATGGAGAAGTCCGGGTGCTTCATCAGCTGCTTGACCAGCGGCAAGACGTCGCCGCCGCGGTCGGGCGCGCCGGCCTGCAGCGAGAACCACTTGTCGATGACCAGCGCCTCATTCTTGAAGAGGGCGTGGAAGCGTGCGAGCGCCTGCGCGGCCAGCGTGTGGCCCGACGACACCAGCGCGTTGAGCGCGTTGAAGCGGTCGGTCATGTTGCCGGCGTCCTTGAAGCGCTGCAGCGTCTTGCCGGGCCACACGGTGTCGCCCGAAGCGCGCGCCGCCAGGCACAGAAAGTTGAGCGCCATGCCGGCCAGCGCGCGGCGGCCCGACGAGGTCGGGTCGGGCGTGTAGGCGCCGGTGTCGTGGTTCTCTTCGTAGACCTGCTGCCAGTCCTGGAAGAGGGCGGCGGCCAGCTGCGCGCGCATGGCTTCGCGCACCAGGTGCACGCGCTGCGGATCGACCACGTCGAGCTGCTCGGCAATGTAGGTTTCAGAAGGCAGCGTGAGCACCAGCTCTTTGAACGCAGCATCGAGCCTCGGGTTGCGCAGCACGCTGCGCATGGCGTCGATGTAGGCGTCGTTCAGCACCGGGGTGGTGTCGGTCGCCTGCGCGGCAATGCCTTGCACCGCAGCACGCAGGCCCAGGCGCTGGCCGGCTTCCCAGCGGTTGAACGGATCGGGGTCGTTGGCCAGGAGGGTGAGCAGCTGGGCGTCGCTGTAGGCAAAGTCCAGGATCACCGGCGCGCTGAAGCCGCGCAAGATCGACGGCACGGGCTCGGCTTCCAGGCCCACGAAGGTGATCTGCTCGCCGGCGCGCGAAAGCACCAGCGTGCGCGTGCCGTGCGTGATGTGCTCTTCGCCTTCGATCTGCATCGGCAGCTCGCGCCCGCTGGCATCGAGCAGGCCGATGTTCAGGGGGATGACGAAGGGTTCCTTGCCCGGCTGGCCGGGGGTGGGCGGGCAGCTTTGCACCACGCTGAGCGTGTAGCTGCGGTTCTGCGCGTCGTACACGCCGTGGGCGGCCAGGCGCGGCGTGCCGGCCTGGCTGTACCAGCGCTTGAACTGCGGCAGCAGGCGGGCCAGTTCCGAATCGGGGTTGGCGTCGGCAATGGCCTGCGCAAAATCGTCGCAGGTCACGGCCTGGCCGTCGTGGCGTTCGAAGTAGAGCGTCATGCCCTTCTCGAAGCCCTTGCGCCCGACCAGCGTCTGCATCATGCGCACCACCTCGGCACCCTTTTCATAGATGGTGACGGTGTAGAAATTGCTGATCTCGATGTAGCTGTCGGGCCGCACCGGGTGGGCCATGGGGCCGGCGTCTTCAGGGAACTGGGCGGTGCGCAGCACGCGCACGTCCTCGATGCGCTTCACGGCGCGCGCCGAAGCATCGGCGCACAGGTCCTGGCTGAACTCCTGGTCGCGGAAGACGGTGAGGCCTTCCTTCAGCGAGAGCTGGAACCAGTCGCGGCAGGTCACGCGGTCCCCGCTCCAGTTGTGAAAGTACTCGTGGCCGACCACGCTCTCGATGTTGCTGTAGTCGGCGTCGGTGGCGGTGGCCTGGTTGGCCAGAACGTACTTCGTGTTGAAGATGTTCAGGCCCTTGTTCTCCATGGCGCCCATGTTGAAGTCGCTGGTCGCAACAATCATGAAGCGGTCCAGGTCCAGCGGCAGGCCAAAGCGCACTTCGTCCCACAGCACGGAGTTGACCAGCGAGTTCATCGCATGCTCGGTCTTGTCGAGGTCGCCGGCGCGCACGTACACCTGCAGCAAGTGCTCCTTGCCATTGCGCGCGGTAATGCGCTGCTCGCGCGCCACCAGCTTGCCGGCCACCAGCGCGAACAGGTAGCAGGGCTTCCTGAAGGGGTCGACCCACTTGGCAAAGTGGCGGCCTTCGGGCAGCTCGCCCTGCTCGACCAGGTTGCCGTTCGACAGCAGCACCGGATACGCGGCCTTGCTCGCGCGCAAGGTCACGGTGTACATCGCCATCACGTCCGGGCGGTCCAGGAAGTACGTGATGCGGCGGAAGCCTTCGGCCTCGCACTGCGTGAAGAAGGTGTCTTCGCTCACGAACAGGCCCATCAGCTTGGTGTTCTTGATGGGGCAGCAGGTGGTGAAGATCTCGAGCTCGAAGGCCCCTTCTTCAGCGGACGGCAGGCCGTCCAGCACCAGCTGCTCGCCTTCCATGCGGAACGATGCGCCCTGGCCGTTGACCAGCACGCGCGCCAGGTTCAGCTCGTCGCCGTCCAGGCGCAGCGGCTGGGCCGGCGCGTCGGGGTTGCGGCGCAGTTGCATGCGGTTGAGCACGCGGGTCTTGGCGGGGTCCAGGTCGAAGGTCAGGTCGACGGTGTCGATCCAGAATGCCGGAGGGGCATAGTCTTCGCGGCGAATGGCAATCGGTTGCCCTTGTGCGTCACGCTGCAGCAGCATCGAGTGTCTCCAGAAAGTTGGAATGGGCGAGTTCGTCGTAGTCGCGAACCGCGGCAATCACATGGGGGCCGCCAAGCTCGGCGGCGGTATGGGTGCTGCACACGGCCACGGCACGCATGCCGCCGCGGCGTGCGGCCTCGATGCCGAAGGGCGCATCTTCAAACACGATGCAGCGCGCAGGCGCCACGCCGATGCGGCGCGCGGCCTCCAAAAAAATCTCGGGCGTGGGCTTGCCGGCAAAGCCTTCGTCGCCACCCACAATGGCCAAGGGCAGCGGGTCCATCTTCAGGCGCGACATCGCAAACTCGATGTTGTGCCGGTCGCCCGCCGTGCCCACGGCCACCTTCAGGCCGCGCGCCACGGCGGCCTTGGCAAAGGCCGTGAAGCCGGCCACCTCGGTGAAGTTGTCGCTGAACATGGCACGGTAGATTTCTTCTTTCTCGTGCACCAGCGCCTGGCATTCGGCGTCTGAAAGATCGCGCTCGAACAGCTCGCGCATGCACTCGGCGCCGGTGCGGCCCGTGGTGCGCGCGAGGATGTCGGTCACGTCCAGCGTGAGCCCGTGGCGCGCCACAAACTCCACCCATGAGCGCGCATGCCAGGGCATGGAGTCGATCATGGTGCCGTCCATGTCGAAGATCAGGGCTTCCACCTTGTCGTGCATGAGGCTCATCGATCAGACGCCCTGCTTCAGCGAGGCTTCGATGAACACGTCCAGGTCGCCGTCGAGCACCTTCTGCGTGGCCGACACTTCGACGTTGGTGCGCAGGTCCTTGATGCGGCTGTTGTCCAGCACGTAGCTGCGGATCTGGTGGCCCCAGCCCACGTCGGTCTTGCTGTCCTCGAGCTTCTGCTGCTCTTCCTGGCGCTTGCGCATCTCGTGGTCGTACAGGCGCGAGCGCAGGCGCTTCCACGCCACGTCGCGGTTGCTGTGCTGGCTGCGGCCGTCCTGGCATTGCACCACGATGCCTGTCGGAATGTGCGTCAGGCGCACGGCCGAGTCGGTCTTGTTGATGTGCTGGCCGCCCGCGCCCGATGCGCGGAAGGTGTCGGTGCGCACGTCCGAAGGGTTGATCTCGATCTCGATGGAGTCGTCGATTTCGGGGTAGACGAAGATCGAGGCAAAGCTGGTGTGCCGCCCGCCCGACGAGTCGAACGGCGACTTGCGCACCAGGCGGTGCACGCCGGTCTCGGTGCGCAGGAGGCCGAAGGCATAGTCGCCTTCGACCTTGATGGTCGCGCCCTTGATGCCCGCGGTGTCGCCCGGGGTTTCGTCCTCGATCTGCGTCTTGAAGCCCTTGCGCTCGGCGTACTTCAGGTACTGGCGCAGCAGCATGCTGGCCCAGTCGCAGGCCTCGGTGCCGCCCGCGCCGGCCTGGATGTCGACAAAGGCGTTGAGCGGGTCGGCCGGGTTGTTGAACATCCGGCGGAATTCGAGCTGCTTGATGTCGGCTTCGAGCGCCGCGGCGTCATCGGCAATGGACTGCAAGCCGTCCATGTCGCCGTCTTCCTTCGACATCTCGTACAGCTCGGTGTTGTCCGACAGGCCGCTGGTGAGCCGGTCGAGCGTCACGACCACGTCGTCGAGCGATTTCTTCTCGCGGCCCAGCTCCTGGGCCTTCTTAGGGTCGTTCCAGACGTTGGGATCTTCAAGCGATGCGTTGACCGTCCTCAGGCGTTCGGATTTGGCATCGTAGTCAAAGATACCTCCGTAAATCGGCCGTCCGGGCGCTCAGGTCCGCGAGGGTTGCGCCGATTTGGTTGATTTGTTCTGCGTCCATGGGGTGTCCTGACTGTGTTCGGGGGAAACCGGACATTTTCTCATGGACCGATGACCCGCCTTGGAACACCCCTGTATTGCTCCTTCCCCCTCTGGGGGAAGGCTGGGATGGGGGCGGTTCCCGAAATGGCGCGGCTCATTCCAGAACCGCAGTTCCCGCTTCAGGGTACAGGTTGGGAAAGAGAATGCCGAGTGACTCGAGCGGAAAAGCAATGCTCACCTCCGAGCGGTGGCTGTCGCTTTTCAGGAGCCCATCCTTGATGAAGCGCGAGATCACTTTTCGTGCGGTTCGCTCTTCCAGCCCGGTCATCCGGATGAACTCGCCGCGCGAAACCGCCCCGACGGCAGCAGTGGTATGCAGTGGAAGCAGCGCTTCCTCGCGGTATTCGTTCATGCCGCTCGTGGCGCCGCGGACCAGCAGATAGGCACGCATCCGGTCCTTGAGCTTTGACAGGTCGAGCATGGACGACATGAAATCGACCTGGTCTTCGCACAGTCCCAGGAAATACCGGCACCATTCCCAGAGCATTTTTTCGCTCAGGTTGCCGCGGCCGTCGAGATCTCCCTGTCTCGGACTGTCTGCGTTGTCGAGCATCTGGTAGTAGCGCTCGCGATCGCGAGCGAGCCCGCGATTGGCAGACCAGAGACCGCCGCTGATCAAGTGCAATGCGCAATGGGTCTGGAGCCGGACCGCGCGCCCGTTGCCGTCTTCGAACGGATGCGTCCAGCCCATGCGCTGATGAGCGGCTGCCACGGTGTAGATCACCGCATCGACGCCCTTGAGGCGGCCGTAGACCTCGTCCATCCTTTTCAGGAACCGCGGGATCGACTGCCATGCCGGCGGCTGATGGCGGCCCACTGAAACGTCGTGCGTGCGCAGGGCCCCTGGAGCGATGAGCCGGCCGTCGTCGGTCAGGCGGTCCGCCTCGGGAAGCCGGCCGTAGAGGCTTGCGTGCGCCTTCTTGAGAAAGCCGCTGCTCAGCGTTTCTGCTTCGGCGTCCACCGACGCTTCGAGCTCCCGCTCTGCCTCGATATGCGCCAACGCTACACGCTGATGCTTGGCGACATCCGGCTGGTCCGAAAAGTCGCGCCGGAGCGCCCGTTCGATGTTCATGGGATGCGTGCTTTGTCCCTCGATGCGGTTCGAGTAGTACGAGTTCATCGATCGCACGATCTCGCGCAGCGCCGCACGGGCTTGCGGACTCGCGGAGCCTTTCAGTTGCGATGACTTGTCGAATATCCGGCGCGTTGTTTCGCCCAGTTCGGCGAGTTTTTGCGTCGGCAGCAGCGGTTCGAACTGATGGGGTTGGTCGTAGACCAGCAAAGGCTTCGGGGAGAGTGGCATCAGTTCCGGTTGAAATTCTCCTTAGAGTATCGCAATAAGCCTTATTTATCAAATACTTAATGGTGCGTAGTGGCAGTTATACTTCCGGTATGCATGCCGCATTCAGAACGCCGGAACCAGCGACCCCTTGAACTGGTTCTCGATGAAGCTCTTCACCTCCGGCGACTGGTACGCCGCCACCAGGCGCCTGGCCCAGGGCTTGTCCTTGTCGGCGCGGCGCACGGCAATCAGGTTGGCGTAGGGGCTTTTGGCCGATTCCTTGATGACGGCATCCTTGTTCAGCGAGAGGCCGGCCTTCTCGGCGTAGTCGTTGTTGATGGCGGCAATGGCCAGGTCGTCGAGCGAGCGGGGCAGTTGGGCGGCGTCGAGCGGCACGAGCTTGAGCTTCCTGGGGTTGCTCACCACGTCGAGCGGCGTGGCGGTGTTGTTCCTCACGGCCTCGGGCTTCAGGGTGATGAGGCCGGAGGACTGCAACAGCAGCAGCGCGCGGTTGCCGTTCGACGGATCGTTCTGGATGCCGACCGAAGCGCCGTCGGGCAGCTGGTCGATGGACTTGATCTTGCGCGAGTAGAAGCCCAGCGGCGCGGTGATGGTCAAGCCCACGGGCACGATGTCGAAGCCGCGCGCCTTGTTCTGGTTGTCCAGGAACGGCTGGTGCTGGAAAGCGTTGGCGTCCAGGTCGCCGGAGGCCAGCGCCGCGTTGGGCAGCTGGTAGTCGTTGAACACCACCAGCTGGATGGTCAGGCCGTCTTTTTCGGCCACCTTCTTCACCACGTCGAACACCTGCTCGGCGCTGCCGACCGAGATGCCGACCTTGACGGTGTTCTTGTTGTTGTCCTGCTGCGCGAAAGCGGCGCTGCCCGAGAAAAGCGCGGCGGCCAGGGTGGCAAGAAGAAGGCTGCGGCGGCGAAGAAAGTTCTGCATAAAAAATCCGTGCGATCACAAGAAAAAGGAAGGCGCGAATGTGGCACCGCCGGGCCCGATCCGGAACGAACGAATGCGCATATCGATATGGCATCTGCCGGCCACGCACCGCCCGCCTTATGCCGTTCAACGAATAAGCATGAGCCGATTTGTTCGTTCCCTCGGGGCGCACTTGTTTTCATACTCGGCCCCTTTTGCAAACCTTCGCGGTCGGCGCCATGCCGGCCCGCAGCCTTTTTCATGAGCAACCCTTCGTCCGATGCGGCCCGCGGCAATGCCGAGCCCGTGATCCGTCTTCAATCGGTGCAGAAATCTTTCGCACTGCCCAGCGGCGAGGTGTTCGACGCTGTCGAGTCGCTCTCCCTCGATATCCATCACGGCGACGTGTTCGGCCTGATCGGCAAGAGCGGCGCCGGCAAGTCGACCCTGCTGCGCCTCATCAACCTGCTGGAGCGGCCTGATGCGGGCAAGGTCTTCGTCGGCGGGCGCGACCTCACCACGCTCTCGCGCCGCGAGCTGCGCGACACGCGCCAGCACATCGGCATGATCTTCCAGCAGTTCAACCTGCTGCAGAACGCCACGGTGTTCGACAACGTGGCGTTCCCGCTGAAGATCCACGGCCGCCATTCGCGCGCCGAGATCGATGCGCGGGTGCGCGAATGCCTGGCACTCGTGGGCCTGGCGGAGAAGATCGACACCTACCCGGCGCAACTGTCGGGCGGGCAGAAGCAGCGCGTGGCCATTGCGCGCGCGCTGGCGCCGCGGCCGCAGGTGCTGCTGTGCGACGAGCCCACTTCCGCGCTCGACACCGAGACTACGCGCGCGCTGCTCGAAACGCTGCGCGACATCAACCAGAAGATCGGCGTGACGATCGTGATCGTGACGCACGAGCTCTCGGTGGTGGAGGTGCTGTGCCGCAACGTTGCCATCCTGGAGAAGGGGCGGCTGGTCGAGCAGTTCGCGGTGCTCGACGCACCAAGCGAAGCGCGCAAGACTGCGCTGGGCCGCGAGATCGATGCGCTGGTGCGCCGCCGCGAACGCGATGCGCGCGAAGAAGCCATCGACGTCCGCGCGCCGTCGTTGCAGCGCAATCCGGAAGAGGTGGCCTATGTTTGAGAACATCGCCCCCATCCTCCCCGAGCTGTGGGTGGCCACGGGCCAGACCTTCCTGATGCTGGCGATCGGCCTTTCGGCCGCGGTGCTCATCGGCGGGCCGCTGGGCATCCTGCTGTTCCTGCTGGGGCCGGGCCAGTCGCTCGACAACAGGCCGGCGTTCCTGGTGCTCAACTGGATCGTGAACACCGTGCGCTCGTTCCCCTTCATCATCCTGCTGGTGGCGCTGGTGCCGTTCACGCGCGTGATCGCGGGAACTTCCATCGGGCCGCTGGCGGCTGCGGTGCCGCTGTCTTTCGCGGCCATTCCGTACTTTGCGCGGCTGGTCGACCAGTGCCTGCGCGAAGTGCCGCGCGGCGTGATCGAGGCGGCGCACGCCATGGGCGCCTCGGAGCTGCAGATCGTGTGGCGCGTGCTGGTGGTCGAGGCGCGCGCGGGCCTGGTGCTGGCGCTCACGGTGCTGGCGGTGAGCTTTCTTTCCTACTCGGCCATTGCCGGCGTGGTGGGTGGCGGCGGCATCGGCGACCTGGCCATCCGCTACGGCTACTACCGTTTCCAGACCGACGTGATGGTGCTCACCGTGGCGCTGCTCGTGGTGCTGGTGCAGATCCTGCAGTTCGTGGGCAACACCACGGCGCGCAGGCTGGACAAGCGTTGATTTTTTTCCTCTTCCTTTTCTGATCCCATGAAAACCGCATTGCTTCGCCGTTCCGTCCTCGCCCTGTCCCTGGTGGCACTCTCTTTCGGCGGGCTCTCGCTCGCCCAGGCGCAGGAGGCCAGGAAGAACCTCGTGATCGGCGGCACCGCCGGCTCCAACATCGACCAGCTGAAGGCCGGCATCGTGCCCATCCTCGAGAAGAAGGGCTACAAGGTGAAGCTGGTCGAGTTCAACGACTACGTGCAGCCCAACCTTGCGCTCGCACAGGGTTCGCTCGATGCCAATTTCTTCCAGCATCAGGTCTACCTGAAGAAGTTCTCGGCCGACCAGAAGCTGGACCTCGCGGAGCTGGTGCAAGGCCCCATCGCGCCGCTGGGCGTGTACTCCACCAAGCGCAAGACGCTGGCCGAAGTGAAGGAGGGCGATCGCTTCACGCTGCCCAACGACCCGAGCAACCTGGCCCGCGCACTGGTGCTGCTGGAGCAGAACAAGCTCATCACCATCAAGCCCGGCGTCGATCCGCTGCGCGCGTCTGAAAAAGACGTGGCAGAGAACCCGAAGAAGCTGAAGTTCATTCCGCTGGAAGCGGCGCAACTGCCGCGCTCGCTGGGCGATACCGAGTACGCCATCGTCAACGGCAACTTCGCGATCTCGTCGGGGCTCAAGCTCACAGAAGCCGTGGTGCTGGAGAAGACGCCCGACCACTACCTGAACGTGGTGGCCGTGAAGAGCGCGGACAAGAATGCGCCATGGGCCAAGGACATCGCCGAGGCCTACCGCTCGAAGGAGTTCAAGGCCGTGGTCGACAGCAAGTTCCAGGGCTACGCCAAGCCAGCCTTCCTGCAGTAGTTGCATCCACGCGTGGCGGGCACGCGCCGCCCGGCTCAGGCCTTCGCCTCGGCCTTCAGAAAGTCGACGAACGCGCGCAGCGGCGCCGGCATGTGCGTGCGGCTCGGGTAGTAGAGAAACGGGCCCGAGAAGCTCTGCCACCATTCCTCGAGCACCGGCACCAGCGCGCCGCGGTCGATGGACGGGCGCAGGTACTCGTCGAAGGTGTAGATGAGGCCGAGGCCCGCTTCGGCCCCGTGCAGCTCCAGATCGATCATCGACGCCACCAGCGGGCCGCTGGGCGTGATGCGCACGGTCTTGCCCTTGCGCACGAAGCCCCATGCCGCGAGCACGCCGCTTTGAAAGCGATGGCCGATGCACGCGTGCTGCAGCAGGTCGGTCGGGTGCCGGGGCGTGCCGTGCGCCGCCAGGTAGGCCGGCGAAGCGGCCGCCACGAAGCGCTGCACGCGCGGGCCGAGCGGCACCGCGATCATGTCGCGCGCAATGCTTTCGTCGTAGCGGATGCCGGCATCGAAACCGGCCGCGAGCACGTCGATGAAGGTGTCGTTGGTCGTCACCTCCAGCGTGATGCCGGGGTGCGCGGCCAGGAAGCGGGCGGCCAGCGGCGGCAGCACGCGCTGCGTCACGATGGTCGGCACGTTGAGCCGCAGCGTGCCGGTGGGGCTGTCGCGAAAGCTGTTGAGGGTGTCGAGCGCACCCGAGATGTCGTCGAGCGCCGGCGCAATGCGTTCCAGCAGCCGCTGGCCGGCTTCCGTGGGCGTGACGCTTCGCGTGGTGCGGTTCAACAGCCGCACGCCCAGCTGCGCCTCGAGCCGGCGCATGGCTTCGCTGAGGGAAGAGGGCGACACGCCGCGCAGCGCCGCGGCGCCGCGGAAGCTGCGCGCCCGCGTCACCGCCATGAAGGCGCCGAGGTCCGAGAGGTCGGGATCGGTCATGGGGCTGATTGTGCGGTTTATTGCACAGCTCGTGCAGCGCTGGACGGATTATCGAACGGGCCTCCTGCTTCCAAACTACAGCCATGCCGCTTGCAACCGCCAGCGGCCTTCAACGAAAGGAAGCTGCAATGAACACACGCCAACTCGGGGCCACCGGTCCCAGAGTCTCCGCCCTCGGCCTCGGCTGCATGGGCATGTCGGCCCTGTACGGCCCCTCGGACCGGGGCGAAAGCATCGCCACCATCCACGCCGCCATGGATGCGGGCATCACGCTGCTCGACACCGGCGACTTCTACGGCAGCGGCCACAACGAAATGCTGATCGGCGAGGCGCTAAGGGGCCTGAAGGGCTCGCAGCGCGACGCCGCACTGGTGAGCGTGAAGTTCGGCGCGCTGCGCGATCCGGCGGGCGGCTGGAGCGGCTACGACGCGCGGCCCGAGGCGGTGAAGAACTTCCTGGTCTATTCGCTGCAGCGGCTCGGCGTGGACTACATCGACATCTACCGCCCCGCGCGGCTCGACCCGAACGTGCCGATCGAAGACACCGTAGGTGCCATTGCCGACATGGTGAAGGCCGGCTACGTGCGGCACATCGGGCTCTCGGAAATGGGCTCGCACACCATCCGCAAGGCGGCGGCGGTGCACCCCATTGCGGACCTGCAGATCGAGTATTCGCTGATTTCGCGCGGCATCGAGGACGACATTCTTGCGACTTGCAGGGAGCTCGGCATCGGCATCACGGCTTATGGCGTGCTGTCGCGCGGCCTGATCAGCGGACACTGGAAGAAAGAGGGCGCGGGCGCCACGGATTTCCGCACGCACAGCCCGCGCTTCCAGGGCGAGAACGTGGATCGCAACCTGGCGCTGGTCGATGCGCTGCGCAAGATCGCGGAGGCCAAGGGCGTGACCGTGGCGCAGATCGCCATCGCATGGGTGGCGGCGCAGGGCGACGACATCGTGCCGCTGGTGGGTGCACGGCAGCGCAACCGCCTGCGAGAGGCGCTGGGCTCGCTCGACGTGTCGCTGGGCGCGGACGATCTTGCGGCGATCGAGCGCGCAGTACCCAAGGGCGCCGCGGCCGGTGAGCGCTACGCCGCGTCCCAGATGGCGCATCTGGACAGCGAGGCGGCAGGCCACGCCTGAGCGCCGGGGTGGGCGTGGCGGCGCTCTTTTTTGTAGGATGCGCCATGACCCAGCACATCGGAATCGTCGGATGCTCCGCCGAAGGCGCGGCGCTCTGCTACCAGACCATCTGCGTGGAGGGCGCCCAGCTGCTGGGCCCGCATGCGCACCCCGAAGTCTCGATGCACACGCCCTCGCTCGCCGACTACATGGCGCACATCTACCGCGATGACTGGCGCGGCGTGGGCGAGGTGATGCTGGCATCGGCCAACAAGCTCGCGAAGATCGGCGCGAGCTTCCTCGTCTGCCCCGACAACACCATTCACCAGGCGCTGCCCTTCATCGAGTCACGCTCGCCGCTGCCGTGGCTGCACATCGCGGAATGCGTGGCCGAAGAGGCCGCGCAGCGCGGTTTCAAGCGCCTGGCCATCACGGGCACGCGTTGGCTGGTCGAGAGCGAGGTCTATCCCGAGAAGCTCTCGGCCAAGGGGCTCGCCTACGTTCGGCCTGCGGCGCAAGAGCGCGAAGAGATCAACCGCATCATCATGGAAGAGCTGGTCTGCGGTGTCTTCACGCCCGACGCCGTAACGGCCTTTCGCCGCGTCATCCAGCGCATGAAGGACGAGGACGGCTGCGATGCGGTGGTGCTCGGCTGCACCGAGATTCCGCTCATCATGAACGACGTGAACTCGCCGCTGCCGACACTCGATTCGACGCGCCTCCTGGCGCGCGCGGCGCTGCAGCGCACGGTGCAGGGCCGCGCCTCGGGCTGAGGCCGCGGCAGGCGGCTCAACCGGCCAGGAACGCTTCGATCAGCCCGGCCACGCGCTGCGGCTGGTCGTGGTGCAGCATGTGGCCTGCGTCGTCGAGCCGCTCGATGCGCACCGAAGGCACGGACGCGAGCCGCTGGTGGAACTCCTCGAGCGTGTAGCGGTTCTTCCACCAGCCTTGCAGGCTGTCGTCCGCCGCTTCGATCATCAGCGTGGGCGCCGAGATCCGCGCATAGAGCGCGAGCGTCTCGTCGACGCGGAAGATGTTGGCGTTGATGATCTTGTGCCCCGGGTCGCCGAGGATCTCCCAGCGCTCGCTGCCGTCGGCCTGCGGGCGCAGCGCCGACCAGTGGCCGGCGAGCCACTTGGCCTTGTCGGCCGTGAGGCGCGGGTTGGTCTTCATGAGCCGCCGCGCCACGCCCTCGACCGCCGAGTAGCCGGCCAGCGCCATCTCGCCGCGGTGCAGCCGCTTGAGCTCGTCGATCCATTGGCCGTAGCGCGCGGGCGCTTCCTCGGGCTTGCGCGACGGCATGCCGAAGCCTTCGAGGTTGACGAGGCGGCGGATGCGCGCGGGCCTTGCGCCCGCGTAGTGCATGGCCACGTTGCCGCCCATGCTGTGGCCGACCAGGTCGACCGGCCGCGCCGCCTCGCCTTCGCCCGCATAGTGGTCGAGCAGCCATTCGAGGTCGGCCATGTAGTCGGGCAGCCAATAGTTGTCCACGCCGCCGCCGTCGGTGAGGCCGAAGCCGCGCCAGTCGGGTGCGACGATGAAGCGATCTTCGGCCAGCGCATCGACCACGAACTGCCAGGAGGCGGCCACGTCCATCCAGCCGTGCAGCAGCACCAGCGGCGGCCGCGCGGCCGAGGGCTCGCCCCAGAGGCGCACGTGGTAGCTGAGGTTGCGCACGGGAACGAATTCGGTGCGCGAGGGACGGAGGGCTTGGTACATGGGCGCCGATGATACGGAGGCCGGCGCCGGCGCGCAGTCCGGCACAGGACAGCCCTCCGCCCGGTTTTTTTGCCCTGGGCCAGCGCATTGCGGGGGAGGGCGGTAGCATCCCGCGCATGAAAAAAATCCAACTCGGCCAGAGCGACCTGCACGTCACCCCGATCTGCCTGGGCACCATGACCTTCGGCGAACAGGTGGACGAACCCACTTCCCACGCCATCTTGAGCCATTCGCTCGCGCGCGGCGTCGATTTCATCGACACGGCCGAGATGTATTCGGTGCCGACGCGCAAGGAGACTTTCAGCGTCACCGAAACCATCATCGGCAACTGGTTTGCGGCCAATCCCGGTGCGCGCCAGAAGATCACGCTCGCCACCAAGGTGGCGGGGCCATCGCGCGGCATGCCCTGGGTGCGCGAGGGCAGCGGCATGACGCCCGAGGACATCGAGGCTTCGTGCAATGCCAGCCTCAAGCGCCTGAAGACCGAGGTCATCGACCTGTACCAGATCCACTGGCCCGAACGCCACGTGCCGGCCTTCGGCAGCATCTACTACGACCCCGCCAAGGAAAGTTCCAGGACGCCGATCCGCGAGCAGCTCGAAGCGCTGGGCAAGCTGGTGAAGGCCGGCAAGGTGCGCGCCATCGGCCTCTCGAACGAGACGCCCTACGGCGTGCACGAGTTCGTGCGGCTGGCCGAGCAGCATGGCCTGCCGCGCGTGGCCACGGTGCAGAACGTCTACAACCTGGCGAGCCGCGGCCTGGAGAACGGGCTGGACGAAACGATGCACCGGCTGGATGTGTCGCTGCTGGCGTATTCGCCGCTGGCTTTCGGCTTGTTGACCGGCAAGTACGACAAGAGCGGCATCGAGGGGCCCGACGCGCCCAAGGGCGCGCGCATTTCGAGCTACGAGTCGGTGCGCAAGCAGCGCTGGGGCCGTCCCGACGCGCTGAAGGCGGCGCGCCTGTACAACCAGCTCGCGCGCGACAACGGCCTGACGCCGGTGCAGCTGGCCCTCGGCTTCTGCTATACCAAGTGGCAGGTGGCCAGCACGATCATCGGCGTGACCACGTTGGCGCAGCTCGACGAAGACATCGATGCCTACGGCACCACGCTCTCGCCCGAGGTGCTGGCCGAGATCGACAGGATCCGGTGGGAGATCCGGGACCCGGCCGCGTGATCAAGAAGACCCACGTTTCTGAAACCCCTGCCACGCAGCTGCTGCGCGCGAACAAGGTCGCCTTCACCGAGCATCCCTACGAGTACCTGGAGCACGGCGGCGCGCAGCACAGCGCCGAGGTGCTTGGCTTCGACCCCTTCACCGTCGTGAAAACGCTGGTGATGCAGGACCAGGACGCCAGGCCGCTCATCGCGCTGATGCACGGCAACCGCACCGTGTCGACCAAGAACCTGGCGCGGCAGATCGGCGCCAAGTCGGTCGAGCCCTGCAAGCCCGAGGTCGCGCAGCGCCACAGCGGCTACCTGGTGGGCGGCACCTCGCCCTTCGGCACGCGGCGCCAGATGCCGGTCTATATCGAGTCGAGCATCCTGGAACTGCCGAAGATCGCGATCAACGGCGGACGGCGCGGCTACCTGGTGGGCATCGACCCGCAGGTGTGCGTGTCCTTGCTGGGCGCCACGCCGGTGGAGTGCGCGCTGGCAGAATAGCCGGCCCGGCTGTCGGGACCGAATAAGAACATCCATCCTTCGTGGAGCGCCGCCCTTGAGCTTTCACCTGCCTTCCCTCCTGGCCATCGTGGCTTCCTACCTGATCGGCTCGCTGTCCTTCGCGGTCATCGTGAGCAAATCGCTCGGCATGGCCGACCCGCGCAGCTATGGCAGCGGCAACCCGGGCGCCACCAACGTGCTGCGCTCGGGCAAGAAGGGCGCGGCGCTCGCCACCCTGCTGCTCGATGCGCTCAAGGGCTGGCTGCCGGTGTTCCTGATTCGCCACTTCGGCGCGCAATGGGGCCTGGGCGAAGGCGTGGCCGGGCTGGCCGGCCTTGCGGCCTTCCTGGGCCACCTGTACCCGGTATTCTTCGGATTCCAGGGCGGCAAGGGCGTGGCCACCGCGGCCGGCGTGCTGATGGGCATTGCGCCCTGGCTCGGGCTGGCCACCGGCGCCACCTGGCTGATCATCGCGGTGTTCTTCCGCTATTCGTCGCTGGCGGCGCTGGCGGCGGCCTTCTTTGCGCCGGCCTACTACCTGCTGGGCGGAAACATTGCGTGGCCGCTTGACCGCACGGTGCTGATTGCGATCATCATCATGAGCTTGCTGCTGGTCTGGCGGCACCGCGAAAACATCCGCCGGCTCGCGGCCGGCACGGAGTCGAAACTCGGCTCGAAGAAAAAGGCTTGAACACCATGGCATCCATCACCCGCCACCACGTCGGTCCGCGCCTCTCGGAAACGGCCGTGCACAACGGCACCGTCTACCTGGCGGGCCAGGTGCCCGACGACACCTCGCAGGACATCCGCGGCCAGGCCACGCAGGTGCTGGCCATGGTCGAGCGCCTGCTGGCCGAGGCGGGCAGCGACAAGTCGCGCATCCTCATGGCGCAGATCTTCCTGGCGGACATCACCGACATCACGGCCATGAACGAGGTCTGGGATGCGTGGATTCCCGCCGGCAACACCCCGCCGCGCGCGACGGTGCAGGCCAAGATGGCCAATGCGGCCTACAAGATCGAGATCGTGGTCACGGCCGCGCAGCCCTGACGCCAGCGCTCAATAGCGTTTCTCGAGGACCATCTGGTCCGCGTCGCGGCGCATCGAAAAGCGATTGATGAAGCTGTTGCCCAGCAGCACGAAAGGCATGGGCTGCGGCGAGACGATGGCGTCGATGTCATACACCTCCACGTCGCCCACGCGCACCGACTGCAGCCGCAGCTTGTAGCCGCTCGCCACGCCGTTGGCGGTGCTCATCTGCACGCGCTGGCCCTTGCTGTAGTCCAGCCCGATGCGCTGCGCGTCGGCGGCCGACATCGCGACCGAGGTGGCGCCGGTGTCGAGCATGAAGGTGACGGGGCGGCCGTTGATGGCGCCCTGCGTCATGAAGTGGCCGCGGCTGTCGGCCGGCAGCACGATGCGGCTGCCGGTGCCCGTGCCGCCCCCGCCGCCGATGCTCACGGGCGTGTCCATGCGCAGGTTGAGGCGCTTGCCCTCGAGCTCGACCACCGCCAGCTCGGCCTGCAAGGACACGAGCTTGACGCCCTGGAAGGTTTCCCCGACGGCCACGGTCTTGGGCGGCGCGCCGTCCACGATCAGGATGGCCCGGCTGCCGATGGTGCCGGTCAGCATGACCGAGCTCGCTGCATGCGCGCCCGCAGCGGCAGCCAGCAGCTGCACCGCGACGACGAGGGATTTCATCCGCGGCTCAGTCGCGGAAGTTGTTGAAGGACAGCGGCATGTCGGGCACGTCCTTCTTGATGAGCGCCATGGCGGCCTGAAGGTCGTCGCGCTTGGCGCCGGTGATGCGCACCGCGTCGCCCTGGATGGCGGCCTGCACCTTGAGCTTGCTGTCCTTGATGATGCGGGTGATTTTCTTGGCCTGCTCGGTCTCGATGCCGCTCTTGACCTTGATGACCTGCTTGACCTTGTCGCCGCCGATCTTCTGGACGTCGCCCTTGTCGAGAAAACGCACGTCGACGCTGCGCTTGGTGAGCTTGGCCCGCAGGATGTCTTCCACCTGCACAAGCTGGAACTCGGCGTCGCCGATCATGGTGATTTCCTTGTCCTTGAGCTCGACGGC
Source organism: Variovorax sp. OAS795 (assembly GCF_040546685.1). NCBI lineage: Bacteria > Pseudomonadati > Pseudomonadota > Betaproteobacteria > Burkholderiales > Comamonadaceae > Variovorax > Variovorax sp. OAS795. Next base: position 4,485,655 of record NZ_JBEPOH010000001.1, on the reverse strand, counting down.
GGCGGCCGTGCCCTTGAAATCGAAGCGCGTTGCGATTTCCTTGGCGGTGTTTTCGACCGCGTTCTTCACTTCGGGCAGATTCGGTTCGCAGACGGTATCGAAAGACGGCATGGACTCCTCCTGGATTCACGGGTGCTGGATGCGACAATTCTCCCATGATCGTGGAGAACAACGTCCCGCTGCAGCCGTACAACAGCTTCGGCATCGTCGCGCGCGCGCAGAACCTGGTGCGCATCGCCAGCGAGGAAGACGTGGCCGCGCTGCGGGCCGATGCCCGCTGGCGCGACGCACCCCGTTTCGTCCTGGGCGGGGGCAGCAACATCGTGCTCACGGGCGACGTGAAGCCCCTGGTGCTGAAGGTCGAGATCAAAGGGCTGCGGCTGGTCGAGGAGACGCCGCGCGCCTGGATCGTGGAGGCCGGCGCAGGCGAGGTCTGGCACGACGCCATCCAGTGGATGCTCGCCCATGGCTACCCGGGGCTCGAGAACCTGGCGCTCATCCCGGGCACGGTGGGCGGCGCGCCGGTGCAGAACATCGGCGCCTACGGCGTCGAACTGCAAGACCGCTTCGATTCGCTCGACGCCATCGACCTGGACACCGGGCGCAGCTTCACGCTCGATGCCCTGCAGTGCGCCTTCGGCTACCGCGACTCGGTGTTCAAGCACGTGCGCAGCGGGCCGAACGATTTCGGGCTCTCGGGCCGGGCGCTGATCACCCGCGTGCGTTTTCGCCTGCCCAAGCCGTGGAAGGCCGTGGTGGGCTACCTCGACCTGGAACGCAAGATGGAGGAGAACGGCAACTTCACGCCAAGCCCCACCGACGTGTTCGACTGGGTCTGCGCCATCCGCCGCGCCAAGCTGCCTGACTGGCGCGTGCTGGGCAATGCCGGCAGCTTCTTCAAGAACCCGACCGTCACGCCCGAGCAGTGCGCCGACATCATCGCGCGCGACCCGAAGATCGTGCACTACCCCATGGACGACGGCAGCATCAAGCTCGCGGCCGGCTGGCTCATTGACGCCTGCGGCTGGAAGGGCAAGTCGGTCGGCAATGCCGGCGTCTACGAAAAGCAGGCGCTGGTGCTGGTGAACCGCGGCGGCCTGGAAAACCCGGTTACTGGCGGCGAGGTGATGACGCTGGCCAAGGCCATCCAGACGAGCGTGTACGAGCGCTTCGGCATCCGGCTGGAACCGGAGCCGGTGGTCGTCTGATGGAGCTCGACTTCCTGCACCTGAACTACCGGCGGCGCATCGCCGCGCTGATCTGGGCCCGCCGGGCGATCGTGCTGGGCGCGCTGGTCGCGGTGTTCTTCACCTTCAAAAGCGGCGGCCGGGTGGTGCTGGTGCCCCTGGTGCTGGGTGGATGGCTTCTTGCCGCCACGCTGGGCTACATGGAATCGAGCATGCGCCGCCAGTTCATCCGCGAAGCGCGCATGCCGCCGTTTCTCATCGGCAAGCTGCGCGCGGCGCACCCCGGGCTCAGTATTCGCGATGCCGAACTGGTGCTGCGCGGGCTGCGCCAGTTCTTCATGGCCCACCTGCGCAGCGGCCGCAAGTTCGTCGCCATGCCGTCCAAGGTGGTCGACACGGCGTGGCACGAGTTCATCCTGCACACGCAGGGCTACCAGAACTGGTGCCACGCGGCCTTCGGCGGCATGCTGCACCACAGCCCGGCCGAGGTGCTGGGCAAGGACCCGAAGCGCAACGACGGCCTGCGCCGCAGCTGGTACTGGGCCTGCAAGGAAGAGAGCATCGACCCGCGCAAGCCCGCGCGCCTGCCGCTCCTGTTTGCGCTCGACGTGAAGTTCGGCATTCCGGGCGGCTTCGACTACGTGCCCGACTGCAAGGCGGTCGACCGGCACAACGGCTCCGACGCCCATTGCGGCACCAGCTTCGGTGAATCGTCCTCCTCGGACGGCGGTAGCGCGGGCGATGCCAACGGTTTCGGCGGCAGCGAAGCGAGCAGCGGCGGCGATGGCGGGGGAGGGGACTCCTCGGGCGGCGACGGCGGCGGTTGCGGCGGTGGGTGCGGAGGAGGCGGCGGCGACTGACGGCACGCACGCCTCGCGCACCACGCAAAACGGGCCCCGAGGGGCCCGTTGGTCATTGCAGGCAGCGCGTCGGCCTACTTGGTCTCGTCGTCGTTCGAAAGCCGCGGCACCGAGGTGCCCTGGCCCGGCGACAGCAGCCCGGTGCGGGTGTAGATGGCGAGCTTCTCGCGCGTGTCGACGATGTCGAGGTTGCGCATCGTGAGCTGGCCGATGCGGTCCAGCGGCGTGAACGCGCCGGCCACTTTTTCCATGCTCAGGCGTTCGGGCTGGTAGGTGAGGTTGGGCGACACGGTGTTGAGAATCGAGTAGTCGTTGCCGCGGCGCAGCTCGACGGTCACTTCGCCCGTGATGGCGCGCGCCACCCAGCGCTGGGCCGTCTCGCGCAGCATGATGGCCTGCGGGTCGAACCAGCGGCCCTGATAGAGCAGGCGGCCGAGCTTGCGGCCGTTGTCGCGGTACTGCTCGATCGTGTCTTCGTTGTGGATGCCGGTCACCAGGCGCTCATAGGCGATGAACAGCAGCGCGAGGCCGGGCGCCTCGTAGATGCCGCGGCTCTTGGCCTCGATGATGCGGTTCTCGATCTGGTCGCTCATGCCCAGGCCGTGGCGACCGCCGATGCGGTTGGCTTCCAAAATCAGGTCGACGAGGTTGGCGTGCTCCACGCCGTTGAGCGCGACCGGGCGGCCTTCCTCGAAGCGCACGCTGACGGTCTCGCGCTTGACCTCGACTTCGTCCTTCCAGAACGCGACGCCCATGATCGGCTGCACGATCTGCATGCCGCTGTCCAGGTGCTCCAGGTCCTTGGCCTCGTGCGTGGCGCCGAGCATGTTGGAGTCGGTGCTGTAGGCCTTCTCGGCCGACATCTTGTAGCCGAAGCCGGCCTGGGTCATGAACGCCGACATCTCGGCGCGGCCGCCGAGCTCGTCGATGAACAGCTGGTCGAGCCAGGGCTTGTAGATCTTGAGCGCGGGGTTGGTGAGCAGGCCGTAGCGGTAGAAGCGCTCGATGTCGTTGCCCTTGTAGGTGCTGCCGTCGCCCCAGATGTGGACGTCGTCTTCCTTCATGGCCGACACCAGCATGGTGCCGGTCACCGCGCGGCCGAGCGGCGTGGTGTTGAAGTAGGTGACGCCCGCGGTCGTGACATGGAAGGCGCCGGCCTGCAGCGCGGCGATGCCTTCGTTGGCAAGCTGAGCGCGGCAATCGATCAGGCGCGCGTTCTGGGCGCCGTAGAGCATCGCCTTGCGCGGGATCTCGTCGTAGTCGGGCTCGTCGGGCTGGCCGAGGTTGGCGGTGTAGGCGTAGGGGATCGCGCCCTTCAGCTTCATCCAGTGCAGCGCCGCGCTGGTGTCCAGGCCGCCTGAAAAGGCAATGCCGACCTTCTGGCCGGCGGGAACGTTTTGGAGAATGGTCGACATGGGGGTGTCCGGTTCGCGGTTCAGCCGAAATGGCAGATGTAGCTGTAGGGCTCGCCCGATACACGGATCTGGAAGCTCGAATTGCCCGGCACATTGAATTTCTGGCCAGGGCCCGCGGCGACCCATTCGGCGCTGCCTTCGAGCAGGTATTCGCAGCTGCCGGAGGTGCCTTCCATGATCTCGGGCGCGCCGGTCTTGAAGGTCAGCGTGGACGGAAGGATCACGCCCACCGATTTTTTCGTGCCGTCGGCCAGCGTGAGGCTGTGGCTCACGCACTTGCCGTCGAAATACACATTGGCCTTGGTTGCCACTGCGGCGCTGTTGAGAGTGTCGGTAGTCGTCGTCATTGGATGGCGCCGGCGCATGCGCGGCCGGCTTGTCGGGAACGCGCCACCGCGGCGGCGCACCCCCCGGGGTGGAAAAGTCCCCGATTTTAGGGCTTGGCCGCTACCGAACGTCCCGCCCCGGCCCCGGGCGACTCAACGCCAGTGGCGATAACCCCATCCGCCGCGGTAGCCGCCCCAGCCGCGCGAGTAGCCGAGGTTCAGCGAAATGCCGACCGGCGGGTACACGTAGGGCTGCGGATAGACGTAGCTCGGCTGCACGTAGACGGGGGCCGGGTACACCGGCGCCGGCTGCGCATAGACCGGGGCCGGCGCATTGGAGACCACCACGCCCGGCTCGGGTATCACGCTGTCCCAGGCCGACCCGCCAGGCTGCGCGTATTGCGGCGGCTGCTGGTATTGGGGCGGTTGCTGGTATTGGTATTGCTGCTGTGGCTGGCCCTGGCCGTAGGCCTCGACGGGGTAGGGCTGCAACTGGGGCTGGGGTGACACGGGGGCCGTCGTCACGCCGTAGGACCCGACCTCGACCGGGATCGTGGCGCCCGGACGGCTGGTGGTGCGGGTGGTGTACTGGCGCCCGTTGACCTCGTAGGTGACGTTGTAGCTGACGTCGCTGCCAGTGGTCTCGCGCACGGGGGTGGCCGAGATCACGCGGGCCTGGACCACCTGCTGGGCCTGTGCGACGCCGGCGGCACCTGCCGTCAGCAGGCCGGCCACCGAAAGACCGGCGAGGGTGCGAAAAACGTGTCTGTTCATGGTGTTCTCTCCTGCAGATCGAAGTTGGAGGCCGGCCGGCGCGAAGGGGTTCCGGGGTTTACAAGGCGTTCACAGCAGCAGTCCACGCTTCGGCGTCGAACCCTGTCGTAACGCCGGTTTCGGCGCCCCAGTTGACCACCGGCCGCTTGATGAGGCTGGGGTTGGCCAGCAGCACGGCGCGCGCGGACGGGGCGTCGACCACTGCGTTGCGCGTGGCCTCGTCGAGCTTGCGCCAGGTGGTGCCGCGGCGGTTCACCAGGGCTTCCCAGCCGGGCTCCTGGAGCCAGCGGTCGAGTTCGGCCTCGGGCACGCCCTGTTTCTTGAAATCATGGAAGGCGTAGGCGACGCCGTGATCGCCCAGCCACGCGCGGGCGCGCTTGACGGTGTCGCAATTGGGGATTCCGTAGAGGGTTGTCATGGTCGCCAATGATGCCGATAAAACGCGTGGCGCCGGGCCCTTCCCGGGTCGGCGACAATGCCGGCCTCCATGGAAACCCTTAACGACTGGCTCGCGCGCGCCGAGCAACTCCATCCGAAGAACATCGAGCTCGGCCTCGAGCGTGCCAAAGAGATGGCCGTCCGGATGAACCTGCGCTTCGATTGCCCGGTCATCACCGTGGCCGGCACCAACGGCAAGGGCTCGACCTGCGCCATGCTCGAATCGATCCTCCGGCATGCGGGCTACCGCACGGCGGTTTTCACCTCGCCGCACCTGGTGCGCTTCGAGGAGCGGCTGCGGCTTTCGGGCGAAGCGGTCGATGCTTCCAAACTGATAGCAAACTTCGAGGCGGTGGAAGTGGCGCGGGGCGACATGCCCCTGACGTACTTCGAGTTCACCACCCTTGGCATCCTGCGCTGCATGACCGAGGAGAAGCCCGACGTGGCGATCCTCGAAGTGGGCCTGGGCGGCCGGCTCGACGCGGTGAACATCATCGACACCGATTGCGCGGTCATCACCAGCATCGACCTTGACCACATGGACTATCTCGGACCCGACCGTGAAAGCATCGGATTCGAGAAGGCCGGCATCCTGCGTCCCGGCAAGCCCGCCATCGTGAGCGACCCGATGCCGCCGCAAAGCGTGATCGACCACGCGGCCGCCATTGGCGCCGACCTCTGGCGCTTCGGCCACGACTTCAACGTGTCGGGCGACAAGCAGCAGTGGGGCTGGTCGGGCCGCGGCCGGCGCTACAGCGGCCTGGCCTACCCGGCGCTGCGCGGCGCCAACCAGCTGCTCAATGCCGCGGGCGTGCTCGCGGCGCTCGAAGCGCTGCGGCCGCAACTGCCGATCACCGCGCAGGCGGTGCGCACCGGGCTTGCGATGGTCGAGCTGCCGGGCCGCTTCCAGATCGTTCCGGGCGAACCCGCGCTGGTGCTCGACGTGGCGCACAACGCGCATGCCGTCGCGGCGCTGGCCGAGAACCTCGACGCGATGGGTTTCTATCCCACCACGCATGGCGTCTTCGGGGTCATGGCCGACAAGGACCTGGCCCCGATCCTCGCGCGCATCGGCCCGATGATCGACCGCTGGTACTTCACCGACCTGCCGACGCCGCGCGCCGCCAGGGCGAGCGATCTGCTCGCGAGCTGGCAGGCGCAGAACACGCGCGCGGATGCCTCCGGCAGCGTGCATGCGGGACCGATGGAAGCGCTCCGCGCGGCCATCGAGCACGCGGACCCCGCTGATAGAATCGTGGTCTTCGGATCGTTCTTCACCGTGGGTGGCGTGCTGGAGCACGGCACTCCCCGGCTGCAAGCCAAACACCTGCTGCCCGGCGGCTGATCGCCGGACTGTCCGCACCACCTGGCACCACCTCGCTGCACTCCTTCAGGGATCGAACTTCATGGCGTTTTTCAAGTTCCGCACGCGCGGCCCGCAAGGCAACGAAGGACGCAGCGCACCGGCTGCCGTCCCGGCGGAAAGTGTCGAAACCATGCGTCGCCGCGCGCGGCACCGGCTGGTGGGCGCGGCCGTCCTGGTGCTGCTTGGCGTGATCGGATTTCCGCTTCTGTTCGACACCCAGCCGCGTCCCGTCTCGGTCGACATCCCGATCGAGATTCCCGACCGCAACAAGGTCAAGCCATTGCCCGTGCCCGCAGCGCCGGCACCCGCAGCGCCCACCACCGGCGCGGCCGACAGCGGCACGCGCGTGGCCGCGGCACCCCCGTCCACATCGAGCGGCGGCATGATCACCGAAACCGCCGACGGCACCGAGATCACGCCCGGCAAGCCGGCCGCCGCCACGCCACCGGCCGAGACCCGGCCCACCGCACAAGCCAAACCGGAGCCCAAGCCCGAACGCAAACCCGAGCCGAAGCCGGAACCCAAGCCCGAGCCCAAGCCGAAGCCCGAGGCCAAGCCGGAGCCCAAGCCTGAACCCAAGCCCGCGACAGCCAAGCCGGCCTCGGCCGAGGACGGCAACCGTGCGCGCGCGCTGCTCGAAGGCAAGCCGTCCAACACCAGCACCAAGCCCGCCGCCGCCGAAGACGGCGGCCGCTTCGTGGTGCAGGTCGGCGCCTTTGCCGATGCCGACAAGGCGCGCGAAGTGCGGCAGAAACTCGAGAAGGCGGGGCTCAAGACCTATGTGAACGTGGCCAAGACGGCCGACGGCGAGCGCACGCGTGTGCGTGTGGGCCCGTTCGGCTCGCGCGCCGAGGCGGACAAGGCCGCCGAGAAGGTCAAGGGCTTGTCTTTGTCGGCCGCCATCCTCACGTTGTAGTAGCCATCGCACGCCGCCGTGGCCTTGCTCGACTGGATTGCCGTCACGCTCATCGTCGTGTCGATGCTGTTCGGCCTCTGGCGGGGCCTGGTGTTCGAAGTGATTTCGCTGGCGGGTTGGGTGGCTGCCTTCTTTGCCGCCCAGTGGCTGGCGTCGGGGGTCGCGGCATGGCTGCCCTTCGGTGATCCGCAGGCCACCTGGCGCTATCCGCTGGCCTTTGTGCTGGTGTTCGTGGCGGTGGCGTTCGGCGTGGGCCTGGTGGCCGCGCTGACGCGGAAGTTGATTGCGGCTGTCGGCCTCAGGCCGGTGGACCGGTTGCTGGGTGGGGTCTTCGGCGCGGCGCGGGGTGCGGTTGCCCTGCTCGTGCTGGCGGTCATTGTTCATTTGCTGGCGTTGAGCGGCAGTGCCTGGTGGCACGAATCGCACAGCGCCATTGTTCTCGATGCGGCATTGCAGGGCCTGAAACCCGCGTTGCCTGAAAAGTTGGCAAGCTACCTGCCCTGAGAGGAATCGTTCATGTGTGGAATCGTCGGCGTTGTCAGCAGCGCACCCGTCAACCAGTTGCTCTATGACGCCTTGCTGCTGCTGCAGCATCGCGGCCAGGATGCGGCCGGCATCGTCACCCTGCTCGAACGCAAGTTCTTCATGCACAAGGCCAAGGGCATGGTGCGCGACGTGTTCCGCACCCGCAACATGCGCGGGCTGCCGGGCAGCGTGGGCCTGGGCCAGGTGCGCTATCCAACCGCGGGCAATGCCTACAGCGAGGAAGAGGCGCAGCCCTTCTACGTCAACGCACCCTTCGGCATCGTGCTGGTGCACAACGGCAACCTCACCAACGCCCATGCGCTGCGTGCGGAGCTGTTCTCCACCGACCACCGCCACACCAACACCGAGAGCGACTCCGAAGTGCTGCTCAACGTGCTCGCGCACGAGATCGAAGGCGCATCGCGCGGCGTGCCGCTGAACCCGGCCGAGGTGTTTGCCGCGGTCAAGAACATGCACAAGCGCCTGCGCGGCTCGTATGCCGTGGTGTCGCTCATCGCCGGCCACGGCCTCCTGGCTTTCCGCGACCCCTACGGCATTCGCCCGCTCTGCATGGGCCGCAGCGCCGACGGCACCGTGATGGTGGCCAGTGAATCGGTGGCGCTCGAAGGTTCGGGCCACGTGTTCGAGCGCAACATCGCGCCGGGCGAAGCCGTGTTCATCGACCTCGAGGGCAAGGTGCACTCGATGCAGTGCGCCGAGTCGCCCACGCTGAACCCCTGCATCTTCGAGTTCGTCTACCTCGCGCGTCCCGACTCGGTGCTCGACGGCATCTCGGTGTACCAGGCGCGCCTGAACCTGGGCGAGACGCTGGCCAAGCGCGTGGTGTCCACCGTGCCGCCCAACCAGATAGACGTGATCATCCCGATTCCCGAATCGAGCCGCCCGAGCGCCACCCAGCTCGCGCACCTGCTGGGCGTGCCGTACCGCGAAGGCTTCGTGAAGAACCGCTACGTGGGCCGCACCTTCATCATGCCGGGACAGGGCGTGCGCAAGAAGTCGGTGCGCCAGAAGCTCAACGTGATTGCGAGCGAGTTCAAGGGCCGCAACGTGCTCCTGGTCGACGACTCGATCGTGCGCGGCACCACCAGCCGCGAAATCGTGCAGATGGCGCGCGACGCCGGCGCACGCAAGGTCTACCTGGCCAGCGCCGCGCCGCCGGTGCGCTACCCGAACGTCTACGGCATCGACATGCCGACCAAGGACGAACTGGTGGCGCACGACCGCACCGTCGAGCAGATCCGCGAGCTGATCGGCTGCGACGCGCTGATCTACCAGGACGTGGACGCCATGAAGCGCGCCATCGGTTCGCTCAACGCCAAGCTCGACGGCTTCGACGCCTCCTGCTTCGACGGCGTGTACGTGACGGGCGACATCGACACCGAAGCCATCTCGCGCATGAACGGCAACCGTCCGCGCATCGAGGAGACCGAAGAAGATTCTTCGCGCCTGGCACTTCCCAATCACAGCGAGTGAGGGCTCAATTGACTGACGAACGCACCCTGCCGCCCGGCCTGCACCGCGACACGCTCGCGCTGCGCACCGGCCTGGCGCCGAGCCAGCACGGCGAACACTCCGAAGCGCTGTTCCTGACCAGCGGGTTCGTACAGCCCGACGCCGAGACGTCGGCGCGCCGCTTTGCGGGCACCGAAGCGGGCTTTACCTACACGCGCACTTCCAACCCCACGGTCACCAGCTTCGAGCAGCGGCTCGCGGCCATGGAAGGCACGGAAGCCGCCATCGGCGCTTCCACCGGCATGGGCGCGATCCTCATGATGTGCATGGGCCTGCTCAAGGCCGGCGACCACGTCGTGTGCTCGCGCTCGGTGTTCGGCTCCACGCTGAACCTGTTCGGCAAGGAGTTCGCCAAGTTCGGCGTCGAGACCACGTTCGTCTCGCAGACCGACGTGGCCGAATGGCGTGCGGCCCTCAAGCCCAACACACGGCTGCTGTTTGCCGAGACGCCGACCAATCCGCTGACGGAGGTGTGCGACATCCGCGCGCTGGCCGACCTTGCGCACGGCGCGGGGGCGCTGCTCGCGGTCGACAACTGCTTCTGCACGCCCGTGCTCCAGCGGCCGACCGAACTGGGCGCCGATCTCGTCATCCATTCCGGCACCAAGTACCTGGACGGCCAGGGCCGCGTGATGGCCGGCGCGATCTGCGGTCCGTCGAAGCTCATCGTCGACGTGTTCGGCCCGGTGGTGCGCACCGCCGGCATGGCGCTGTCGCCGTTCAACGCATGGGTGGTGCTCAAGGGCCTGGAAACGCTGGGCATCCGCATGCAGGCGCAGTGCGCCAATGCGCTCGCCGTGGCCCAGTGGCTCGAAGCGCAGCCCGGCGTTGCGCGCGTCTACTACCCGGGCCTGGCCTCGCACGCGCAGCACGACCTGGCCATGCGCCAGCAGTCGGGGCAGGGCGGCGCGGTGGTGTCGTTCGACGTGGTGGGCGACAACCCCGAAACCGCGCGCGCCAACGCATTCCACGTGATCAACAGCACGCGCGTGGTGAGCATTGCCACCAACCTGGGCGACACCAAGACCATCGTCACGCACCCCGGCACCACGTCGCACGGCCGCCTCACCGAAGCGCAGCGCCAGGCCGCCGGCATCAGCCAGGGGCTGATCCGCGTCGCGGTGGGGCTCGAGTACATCGACGACATCAAGGCCGACCTCTCTCGAGGTCTTGGCGGCCTCGGCACCCTGAAATCCTGATCGATCCAATGACCGGCAAAGTTCGCACCCGCATCGCTCCGTCTCCCACCGGTTTTCTTCACCTGGGCACGGCCCGCACCGCGCTCTACTCGTGGGCCTATGCGCGCCACCACGGCGGCGAGTTCGTGCTGCGCATCGAGGACACCGACGTGGCCCGCTCCACGCAGGACTCGACCGACCAGATCCTGGCCTCGATGCACTGGCTCGGCCTGGACTACGACGAGGGCCCGGTCTACCAGATGCAGCGCCTCGAGCGCTACCGCGAAGTCATTGCGCAGATGCTCGCGGCCGGCACCGCGTACCACTGCTACTGCACGCCTGCCGAGCTCGACGAGATGCGCGAGGCGCAACGCGCGCGCGGCGAAAAGACGCTGTACGACCGCCGCTGGCGTCCCGAGCCGGGCAAGGTGCTGCCGCCCGTGCCCGAAGGCGTGCCGCCGGTGGTGCGCTTTTGCAACCCGCCCGAAGGCGACGTGACCTGGAACGACCTCGTCAAGGGCGAGATCACCATCAACAACCGCGAGATCGACGACCTCATCATCCTGCGGCCCGACGGTGTGCCCACCTACAACTTCGCGGTGGTGGTCGACGACTGGGACATGGCCATCACGCATGTCTTCCGCGGCGACGAGCACATCAACAACACGCCCTGGCAGATCAACATCTTTCGCGCGCTGGGTGCACCGCTGCCTGCGTTCGGCCATGTGCCGGTGATCCTCGGCGACGACGGGCAGAAGCTCTCCAAGCGGCGCGGCGCGGTGAGCGTCACCGCCTACGAAGAGAACGGCTACCTGCCCGAAGCCATGCTCAACTATCTTGCGCGCCTGGGCTGGAGCCATGGCGACGACGAGCTCTTCACGCGCGAGCAGATGGTGAGCTGGTTCGACGGTTCGCACCTGTCGAAGAGTCCTGCGCAGTGGGACGCCGCCAAGCTGTCGTGGGTCAATGCGCAGTACATCAAGGCCAAGGCCGACGATGAACTCGCACCGCTGGTCGCGGCGCAACTGCAAAAGCGCGGCCTCGTGGCCGACGAACGCTTGCCCGCGATCTGCGCGCTCTTCAAGGACCGCTGCGAAACCACGGTGGCATTGGCCGACTGGGCCGCCGCGTTCTATGCCGACGTGACCGTGAGCGAAGCCGATCGCGCGCAGCACATCACCGATGCGGTGAAGCCCGTCATCGCCACGCTGGCCGAAAAGCTGGCGAGCGTGAGCTGGGAAAAAACTTCGATTGCCGCAGGCATCAAGGAAGTTTTGGCCGCACATTCTGTGAAAATGCCAGTGTTGGCAATGCCGGTTCGCGTCCTCGTGATGGGAACTGCGCAGACACCATCCCTCGATTCAGTGCTCGCAATTTTTTCTCGCGAAAAAGTCATCGAGCGTTTGAAAAGGGCCTGATTTTTCAGGCTATAATTTGAGGCTCGACACCCACACGGGGGTATAGCTCAGCTGGGAGAGCGCTTGCATGGCATGCAAGAGGTCATCGGTTCGATCCCGTTTACCTCCACCATCAAAGTGTCGAGAAGATAAGTGCTGATCTCAGCACGGTTCCTAAGGTTTTGACCCTATCGTCTAGAGGCCTAGGACACCACCCTTTCACGGTGGCTACCGGGGTTCGAATCCCCGTAGGGTCGCCAGTTTCGCGCAAGTGAAGCAGGCACAAGTCGTCAGCACTTGGCTCCGCAAGGAGTGAACGTTGTCTACCAGGAGTGGTAGTTCAGTTGGTTAGAATACCGGCCTGTCACGCCGGGGGTCGCGGGTTCGAGTCCCGTCCACTCCGCCAGTTCCGACAAGGGTTAGCAGATTCGCGTCTGCTAGCCCTTTTGTCTTTTCGGGCCTCCTGTTCTGGGAGGCTGAATTCCTATCGAACAACGCCTCGCTCGCCGCGAGCACCTTATTCAATTCCGATTGCGCAGATAAAGTAGTCTTGACTTATGAATTAGCGGAGACTAATATTTCCCCATGACTTCTGCCGCCCCCTTGGACACCGTGATGCGCACGCTCGCCGATCCCACGCGGCGCGCCGTGTTCGAGCGGATCGTGCGGTCCTCCGACGAGATCAGCGTTGCGGAGCTCACGCACGGCAGCGGCGTCACGCAGTCGGCCGTCTCGCAGCACCTGCGAGCCTTGAGACAGGCCGGCCTGGTGATCGACCGCGCGCAAGGGCGCAATGTCTTCTACCGCGCCGAGCCAAAGGGGCTCGCTCCCCTGGTCGACTGGATGGGGCACTACGGCGTGTTCTGGCGCGAGCGGTTTGCCGGCCTCCATGAACTTCTGAAAGAGATCGATCCATGAACCAAGTTGCCTCGCGTCCCGGCCTCCGGGACATCGTCGTCGAAGAAACTCTCGCGCACGCACCGGAGATCGTCTGGAAAGCATTGACCACCGGCGCCCTCATCGGGCGCTGGCTCATGGAGCCAAAGGGCTTCGAGCCTGTCGAGGGCAAGGAATTCACCTTCCAGACGACGCCCGCCGGCGAGTGGGACGGCGTCATCCGGTGCCGGGTGCTCCAGGTCGTTCCCAACGAATCGATCGCCTACGCATGGAAGGGCGGGCACCCGGGCAACGTCGGCTACGGCTCGCCGCTGGACACCGTGGTCACCTGGACCTTGGCGAAGACCGAAGGCGGCACGCGGCTGCGCCTGGTGCACGCCGGTTTCGTCACGCCGACGAACGACTCCGCACTCAAGTCGATGGGCGAGGGCTGGAAGAAGGTGGTGCCCGGCATCGGTGCCATCGCCCAGACGCTGCATTGAACGCAAGCCACGACGGCAAGAAACCACGAAAGGAAAACCGACCATGAGCGACGCTTATTCCGGCGGATGTGCCTGCGGCACCATCCGCTTCGAAATCTCCGATACGCCGGTGGGCATGAACGACTGCCAATGCCGCGACTGCCAGCACCGAAGCGGCACGGGCCACGGCTCGTACATGGCCTTCGCGTCGCGCGCCAAGGTCAAGCTGACGGGAGAAGCCCGGGAGTGGGACGTTGCCAGCGACGAAGGCACGGTCAAGCGGCACGCCTTCTGTCCGGTCTGCGGTTCGCCGGTCTACCTGACCTTGCCCGCCGCGCCCGATCTCTTCATCGTGCATGCCGCGAGTCTCGATGACCCGAGCCGCTACAAGCCCGACTTCGTGACGTATGCGGTGCGCGGCCATGCCTGGGATGCCGTGGACCCGGCGTTGCAGCGGTTCGACAGGATGCCGCCGGGCGCCTCTGCGGATTGACGGGTGGCGCCACCCGCGCGGCCTGCCTCACTCGCCCTTGCGTTCGTCGATGCTGCGCGCGAGGAACTGCCAGATCCGCTCGTCCTCGCTGAAGGCCACGTTGAAGCGCAGCCATCCATTCGGGCGAGGGCTCACCAGGAACAACTGTCCGGGGCCGAGCATGATGCCTTCCATGGCCGCGAGCCGCGACAGGTCCGCGGCATCGGTGATGTCCGGATGGCGCGCCCACAGGTACAGGCCCGCCGCGGGCTCGTGGAAAATCTCGAAGCCCTGCGCTTCCAGGCGCCGTGCCACGTTCGAATGCGCCTGCGCGAGCCGGTCGCGCAGCGACTTCAGGTGCTTGCGCCAGCGTCCGTCGGTCACCGCGCCGAAGACCAGCCGCTCCGTGATGTCCGACGAGGTGAGGCCCGACACCATCTTCAGCTGGGCCAGGTCTTCCATCAGCTCGGGCTGCGCCACCACGTAGCCGACCCGCAGGTTCGGTGAGATGGTCTTGGAGAAACTGCCGACATAGACCACCTGCCGCAGCTGGCTGAGGCTTGCGAGCGAGGGCCGCGACGAGGCGTCCATGTCGGCATAGATGTCGTTCTCGACCAGCGCGAACTGGTGTTCCTGCGCCAGCTGCAGCAGCCGCACGAGCTGCGGCATCGACGCCAGGGAGCAGGTCGGGCTTTGCAGACGCGGCTGCGTGAAGAAGGCCTTGGGCCGGTGCACCGCCAGCAGCGCCTCGAGAGCGGGCAGGTCGTAGCCCGTGGGCGTGCGCGGCACGCCGATGATGTGCACGCCGAGAAAGCGCAGCATGAACATCAGGTTGGGATAGCCGGGGTCGTCCACCAGCACCTCGTCGCCCGGCTTGAGCAACTGGCGCGCCACCAGGTCGAGCGCCTGGCTCGAGCCCTGGGTGAGCAGCACCTGGCCGGCCTCGACCGCGATCTGCCGCTCGCAGAGCGAATCGGCCACCGCCATGCGCAGCGCCATATGGCCGAACGGCAGGCCATAGCCGCCTATGTCTGTGCCGCCGGCTGCGAGGCTGCGCAGGCTGCGGCGCATGCCGTCCTCGAACAGCCAGTCGTGCGGCAGCCAGCCGCAGCCCGGCTTGAGCGGCAGGTTGCGGTTCTCGAAGATCTGCCGGAGGTACCAGCGCGCGTCGAAGCGCGGGTCGGATGGGGCCGCCGCGGGTCCGCCGCCGGCCGCGTTGTCGTCGCTGCGCCGCTTGACGAAGAATCCCGCGTTGGCGCGCGACACCAGGAGCCCCTGCGCCACCAGGCGGTCGTAGGCCTCCACCACCGTGAAGACGCTGACGCCATGGGCTGCGGCAAAGGCCCGGATCGAGGGCAGCTTGCTGTCGGCCTTGAGTTTCTGGGCGCCGATCAGCCCGCGCAGTCCCTCCACGATCTGACTCACGAGCGGAGTCGGCTGTTCGGGGTGAAGAATGAGCATCGAGGGTATCCCGGCAGGCCGATCTGCACCATATTGAGGAAAGTATGTACAGGATACAAGACCAGCACAGTCCGCAAAACCATCGCGTCCCCTGTACATGGCCGCAGCCGGACCCGAAACCTAAAGTGCCAGCTTCTTCATCCAGGCACAGGTCTTGTCCATGCAGCGCGAACCCCATCTCAGCAACGCCGCCCTCATGGCCCGCCGCAGCGCGGCCGTGGCGCGCGGCGTCGGCCAGGCCCATGAAATCTTCGTCAGCCGCGCCGTCAATGCCGAGGTGTGGGACGTCGAAGGCCGCCGCTACATCGACTTTGCCGGCGGCATCGCGGTGCTCAACACCGGGCACTGCCATCCGGAGATCAGCGCCGCCGTGAAGGCGCAGGTCGACCTCTATTCGCACACCTGCTTCCAGGTGCTGGCCTACGAACCCTATGTGGAGTTGGCGGAGCGCCTGAATGCGCTGGCGCCCGGCGGTTTCGCCAAGAAGTCGATCTTCCTGAGCACCGGCGCCGAGGCGGTCGAGAACGCGGTGAAGATCGCCCGCGCTTACACCCGCCGGCCGGGCGTCATTGCCTTTACCGGCGGCTATCACGGCCGCACGATGATGACGCTGGGCCTCACCGGCAAGGTGGCACCCTACAAAGTGGGCTTCGGGCCGTTTCCTGGCGAGGTGTTCCATGCGCTCTACCCCAATGCGCTGCACGGCGTGAGCGTGGACGACGCGCTGGCTTCGGTCGAGCTCCTGTTCAAGAACGACATCGAGCCCGAACGCGTGGCAGCCTTCATCCTGGAGCCGGTTCAGGGGGAGGGCGGCTTCTACGTCGCGCCCAACGATTTCGTCGAGGGCCTGCGCGCGCTCGCCGATCGGCACGGCATCCTGGTCATCGCGGACGAAGTGCAGACCGGTGCCGGCCGCACCGGCACCTGGTTCGCCAGCGAGCAATGGACCGTGGCGCCCGACCTGATCACCACCGCCAAGTCGATGGCGGGCGGATTCCCGATCTCGGGCGTGGTGGGCCGTGCCGAGGTGATGGACGCCCCGGCCCCCGGCGGGCTCGGCGGCACCTATGCCGGCAGCCCCATCGGCTGCGCCGCCGCACTGGCAGTGCTCAAGGTGTTCGACGACGAGCAACTGTTGGCGCGCAGCCGGGCACTGGGTGAAAGGCTCACGGCGAGCTTGCGCCGCATCGCGGCCGTCGAGCCCGCCATCGGCGACGTGCGGGGGCTCGGCGCCATGGTGGCCATCGAGCTGTTCGAAGAAGGCGACACCGCGCGGCCCGATGCCGCGCTGACCCGAAAAGTGGTAGCGGAAGCGGCGCGGCGCGGGTTAATCCTGCTGTCATGCGGCACCTACGGCAATGTAATTCGCGTGCTGGTGCCGCTGACGGCATCCGACTTGCTTGTGGACGAAGGCCTGGCGCTTCTCGCGGACAGCTTCGCCGCGCTGCGCTGACCGGTCACTTTTTCTTGAGCTCCTCCATGACACAAGAACCCCTGGTGCGCTTCCAGCGCGTCCAGAAAACCTACGACGGCGAACACCTGGTGGTGCGCCAGCTCGACCTGGACATCCACCGCGGCGAGTTCCTGAGCCTGCTCGGGCCTTCGGGCTCGGGCAAGACCACCACGCTGATGATGCTGGCCGGCTTCGAGTCGCCGACCTCGGGCGAGATACTGCTCGAGGGCAAGCCGATCACCGGCACGCCGCCGCACAAGCGCCACTTCGGCATGGTGTTCCAGAACTATGCGCTGTTCCCGCACCTGAGCGTGGGCCAGAACGTGGCCTATCCGCTCACCGTGCGCAAGGTGTCGAAGGACGAGCAGCAGCGCCGCGTGCAGCGCGCACTCGACATGGTGCAGTTGCGCGGCATGACCGACCGGCTGCCCGGCCAGCTCTCGGGCGGCCAGCAGCAGCGCGTGGCATTGGCGCGCGCACTGGTGTTCGAGCCGCAGCTGGTGCTGATGGACGAGCCGCTCGGTGCGCTCGACAAGCAGCTGCGCGAGCACATGCAGATCGAGCTCAAGGACCTGCACCGCCAATTGGGCGTGACCTTCGTCTACGTGACGCACGACCAGGGCGAGGCGCTCACCATGAGCGACCGCGTGGCAGTGTTCAACGAAGGCGTGATCCAGCAGCTGGACACCGTCGGCCGGCTCTACGAGACGCCGTCCAACCGCTTCGTGGCGGGCTTCGTCGGCGACAACACCGTGCTCAAGGGCCAGCTGAGCCGCGGCGGCGAGCAGGCCGAGATGAAGCTGCCCGACGGCCGCGTGCTGCACGGCCTCAACGTCAGCGGCGCGGCCGCGGGCACGGCCGTGGAGGCCTGCATCCGCCCCGAGCGCGTGGTGCTGCACCGCAAGCCCGATGCGCAGGGCGCCAACATGCTCGAAGCCGTGGTGGCGCGTGTCATCTACTTCGGCGACCACCTGCGGCTGCTCTGCAGCGTGGGCGGCGGCCAGGCCGAGGCCACCGTGAAGCTGCCGCTGACCGGCGTGGGCGGCATTGCCACGCCGCAGGCCGGCGAATCGGTGGCGCTCGAATTTCCCGTTGCGCATGCGCGCATGTATGCGCTCTGACGCCGGCGCTGTTTCCCGTTTCCGTCCATCACCCAGGAAGATACCCACCATGAAAAAGACACTCCTTGCCTGCACCGTCGCGGCCAGCTTCGCACTGCCCGCTTTCGCGCAGCAGCAGCTCACCGTGGTCAACTTCGGTGGCGCCAATGCCAACGCGCAGAAGAAGGCCTACTACGAGCCCTACGAGAAGACCGGCACCAAGATCATCCCGGTCGAATACAACGGCGAGCAGGCCAAGATCAAGGCCATGGTCGAGACCAAGAAGATCACTTGGGATGTGGTCGAGGTCGAATCGCCCGATGCGGCGCGCGGCTGCGACGAAGGCCTGTTCGAGAAGCTCGACTATTCGAAGATCGGCAACAAGGCCGACTTCCTGCCGGCCGCTGTCACCGACTGCGGCGTCGGCCTGTTCGTGTGGTCGACCGTGATGGCCTACAACGGCGAGAAGCTCAAGACCGCGCCCACCAGCTGGGCCGATTTCTGGGACGTGAAGAAGATCCCCGGCAAGCGCGGCATGCGCAAGGGCGCGCGCTACAACCTCGAGTTCGCGCTCATGGCCGACGGCGTGAAGCCGGCCGACGTGTACAAGGTGCTGGGCACCAAGGACGGCGCCGACCGCGCATTCAAGAAGCTCACCGAACTCAAGCCCAACATCCAGTGGTGGGAAGCCGGTGCCCAGCCGCCGCAGTTCCTGGTGGCCGGCGACGTGGTGCTCACAACCGTCTACAACGGCCGCATCGACGCGGCCAACCGCGAAGGCCGCGACCTCAAGATCTACTGGCCGGGCGGCATCTACGACCTCGACTATCTCGTGATCCCGAAGGGCGCGCCGAACAAGGAAGCCTCGCTCAAGTACATCCAGTTCGCGATGCAGCCGGCCAACCAGACGGTCTATGCGCAGAACATCGCCTACGGCCCGACCAACACCAAGGCACTGGCTGCGCTGAGCCCCAAGGTGCTGGCCGATCTGCCGACCTCGGCGGCCAACGCCAAGGATGCGCTGCAGTTCAACGTCGGCTTCTGGGCCGACCAGGGTGAGGCGCTCGAGAAGCGCTTCGCATCCTGGGCC
Source organism: Variovorax sp. OAS795 (assembly GCF_040546685.1). Taxonomy (NCBI): domain Bacteria; kingdom Pseudomonadati; phylum Pseudomonadota; class Betaproteobacteria; order Burkholderiales; family Comamonadaceae; genus Variovorax; species Variovorax sp. OAS795. Next base: position 4,466,806 of record NZ_JBEPOH010000001.1, on the reverse strand, counting down.
ACGCAGTAAGCACGCAAGAGGAAGAGGCCATGCACGCGGCAATGTCTGTCCCCCTGGCCTCGGCGGAGGCGCCGCCCGGCGAACTCCGGCGTGCGCTGGCACGCGCCGAGTCGCGCCGCAAGTGGCGCGCCTTCGCGCTCACGCTGCCGCTGCTGGTCTTCCTGCTGCTGACGCTGCTGGTGCCCATCGTGGCGCTGCTGCAGCGCGCGGTCGAGAACCCCGAGGTGGCCAATGCGCTGCCGCGCACCGTGCGTGCGCTCGATGGCTGGGACCGCAAGGAGGCGCCCGCGCCCGCGGCCTATGCCGCCTTCGCGGCCGACCTCGGGCAGTTGCCCGACAGCTCCGACGCGGGCGCGCTGGCGCGCCGCCTCAACACCGAGATCGCGGGCGCCCGCTCGCTCGTGATGGGCGCCTTCCGGGCGCTGCCGATCGCCGGCACGCCGGACGAAATCAAGGCACGCATGCTGGCACTCGATCCGCGTTGGGGCGAGGCGCCGTTCTGGCAGGCCATTGCCAAGAACGGATCGCGCTGGACGCCCGACTACCTGCTCGCCTCGGTCGACCTGCGGCGCGACGTGGCTGGCGAGGTGGAGCGCATGCCCGCCGACCAGCGCGCGTTTGCCGGCATCCTGCTGCGCACCTTCAACATCAGCGCGGTGGTCACCTTCTTCTGCCTGCTGCTGGCGTATCCGCTGGCCTGGTGGCTCTCGACGCTGCCGGCGCGCAAGGCCAACGTGCTGATGATCCTGGTGCTGGTGCCGTTCTGGACTTCCATCCTGGTGCGCGTGGCCGCGTGGATCGTGCTGCTGCAGTCCGAGGGGCTGGTCAACCGCGGGCTCATGGGCATCGGCCTCATCGACCATCCGCTGGCGCTGCTGTTCAACCGCACCGGCGTGATCATCGCGATGGTGCACATCCTGCTGCCGTTCATGATCCTGCCGCTGTACAGCGTGATGAAGAGCGTGCCCCCCACCTACCTGCGCGCGGCTGTCTCGCTCGGCAGCTCGCCACTGGCGGCCTTCTTCCGCGTGTACGTACCCCAGACCTATCCGGGCATCGGCGCCGGCGCGCTCTTGGTGTTCATCCTGGCCATCGGCTACTACGTGACGCCAGCATTGCTCGGCGGTGCGGACGACCAGATGCTGAGCTACTACATCGCGCGCTACACCAACGTCGAGATCAACTGGGGCATGGCCTGTGCGCTGGGCGCCGTGCTGCTCGTCGCCACGCTGTTGCTGTATGCCGTGTACCGCCGCATCGGCAAGGCCGAGCTGAGCCTCGGCTGAGCGGCACGAAGGACGAAAAAGCATGCTGAAGCTTCCTCAATTCCCGGCCTATGCCACCTTCGCCGACAAGCTCGGCTGGTGGCTGGTGCGCGCCGGCTGTGTCGCGGTGCTGGCGTTCCTGCTGGCGCCCATCCTCGTGGTGATTCCGCTGTCCTTCTCGGACAGTTCGTTCCTGGCGTACCCGATCCCGGGCTGGTCGCTCAAGTGGTATCGCAACCTGTTCGAATCGCCCGAGTGGGCACGCGCGGCGCGCAACAGCTTCATCGTGGCGCCCGCCGCAACGGTGCTGGCCACGGTGCTGGGCACGCTCGCGGCGGTCGGCCTGTCGCGCACGAGCTTCGCCTTCAAGGGCCTGCTCATGAGCGTGCTGATCTCGCCGATGGTGGTGCCGATCGTGGTGGTGGGCGTTGCCACTTACCTCTACTTCGCACCCATCGGCCTGGCCGACACCTACTTCGGCTTGATCGTGGTGCATGCGGCGCTGGGCGCGCCTTTCGTGCTGACCACCGTGCTGGCCACGCTGGCGGGCTTCAACCACAACCTGGTGCGCGCCTCGCTGAGCTTGGGCGAGACGCCGTTCAGGACCTTCATGCGCATCACGCTGCCGGTGATTGCGCCGGGCGTGATCTCGGGTGCGCTGTTCGCGTTTGCCACTTCGTTCGACGAAGTGGTGGTCACGCTGTTCCTCGCGGGGCCCGACCAGGTCACGCTGCCGCGCCAGATGTTCACCGGCATCCGCGAGAACATCTCGCCGACGATCGCCGCCGTGGCGACCCTGCTCATCATCTTCACCACCACGCTGCTGCTCGCGCTCGAATGGCTGCGCGGCCGGCGCCGCTGAACCCCCGCACCATGCCTGCTGCCACACCGAACCAGCCGCTCGGCGGCAACACCATGCCGCGATTTGCCGGGCCCGGCACGATGATGCGGCTGCCCGCTGCAACGTCGGCCGAGGGCCTGGACGCGGCCTTCATCGGCGTGCCGCTGGACATCGGCACCTCCAACCGGCCGGGCGCGCGTTTCGGGCCCAGGCAGATCCGCGCCGAGTCGGCCCTGCTGCGGCCCTACAACATGGCCACCGGCGCCGCGCCGTTCGACCGGCTGAACGTGGCCGACCTCGGCGACGTGCCGATCAACACCTATTCGCTCGAGAAGTCCGTCGAGATCATCTCGGCCTTCTACGACACCGTGCTGGCCGCCGGCTGCGCGCCGCTCACCCTCGGCGGCGACCACACCATCGCGCTGCCCATCCTGCGGGCACTGGCGCGCAAGCACGGCCCGGTGGCGCTGGTGCACGTCGATGCGCATGCGGACGTGAACGATGACATGTTCGGCGAGCGCATCGCGCACGGCACGCCGTTCCGCCGCGCGGTCGAAGAAGGCTTGCTGGCATGCGACAAGGTCTGGCAGATCGGCCTGCGCGGCACCGGCTATGCGGCCGACGATTTCGACTGGCCGCGCGCGCAAGGCTTCACCGTGGTGCAGGCGCACGAGGTCTGGTACCAGTCGCTGGCGCCGCTGATGGCGCAGGTGCGCGAGCGCATCGGGCCGGCACATCCGGTCTACATCAGCTTCGACATCGACGGCATCGACCCTTCGTTTGCCGGCGGCACGGGCACGCCCGAGATCGGCGGCCTCACGGTGCCGCAGGCGCTGGAGATCGTGCGCGGCTGCCGCGGCCTGAACGTGGTGGGCGCCGACCTGGTGGAGGTGAGTCCGCCCTACGACACCAGCGGGAACACCGCACTGTTGGGGGCCAATCTTCTGTACGAGATGCTTTGCGTGCTGCCCGGCGTGTCCTACCGCTGATGCGTGTGGCTGGCCCCGGCCAGTCCGATATTTCCACGAAGACGACAGAAAAATCATGAATACGAAGACATCCCCCCTCGCATTGCTCAACGACCCGACCCTTCTGAAGACCGATGCGCTGATCGCCGGCGAATGGGTCGAAGGCGCGAGCCGCTTCGACGTGAACGACCCCGCCACCGGCCAGAAGCTCGCCGACGTGGCCAACCTCTCGCGCGCGGACGCGGCCGCGGCGATAGCCGCTGCCCACAAGGCGCTTGCGGCATGGCGCGGCAAGACCGGCAAGGAGCGCAGCATCGTGCTGCGCAAGTGGTTCGACCTCTTGATCGCCAACACCGAGGACCTGGGCCGCCTGATGACCGCCGAGCAGGGCAAGCCCTTTGCCGAGGCCAAGGGCGAGGTTGCCTACGGCGCGAGCTTCATCGAGTGGTTTGCCGAAGAGGCCAAGCGCGTCAACGGCGAGGTGCTGCCGCAGTTCGACAACAACCGGCGCCTGCTGGTGATGAAGCAGGCCATCGGCGTGTGCGCGGCCATCACGCCGTGGAATTTTCCGCTCGCGATGATCACGCGCAAGGTGGCGCCGGCGCTCGCGGCAGGGTGCACCGTGGTCATCAAGCCGGCCGAACTCACGCCGCTCACGGCGCTGGCCGCCGCCGAGCTCGCGGTGCGCGCAGGCATTCCGCCCGGCGTGCTCAACGTGCTCACGGCCGACAGCCAGAACAGCATCGCGGTCGGCAAGGAACTCTGCGAGAGCGACATCGTGCGCCACCTGAGCTTCACGGGCTCGACCGAGGTGGGCCGCATCCTGATGAGCCAGTGCGCGCCGACAGTCAAGAAGCTGTCGCTCGAGCTCGGCGGCAACGCGCCGTTCCTGGTGTTCGACGATGCCGATGTCGAGTCGGCGGTCGAGGGCGCCATGGCCAGCAAATACCGCAACGCCGGCCAGACCTGCGTGTGCGCGAACAGGCTCTATGTGCAGGACGGCATCTACGACAGCTTCGTCGAGAAATTCTCGGCCAAGGTCAGGGCGCTCAAGGTCGGCAACGGCTTCGACGAAGGCGTGATGCAGGGCCCGCTGATCGAGGACGCGGCCATCGACAAGGTGCAGCGCCACGTCGACGATGCCGTGGCCAAGGGCGGCAAGGTGCTGGCCGGCGGGCGCAAGATCAGCGGCCAGTTCTTCGAGCCCACCGTGATCGCCGAGGCCACGCCCGACATGCTCTGCGCGCGCGAAGAAACCTTCGGTCCCTTCGCACCCGTGTTCCGCTTCAAGACCGAGCAGGAGGCCATCGATGCGGCCAACAACACCGAGTTCGGGCTGGCGAGCTACTTCTACACCCGCGACGTGGGCCGCATCTTTCGCGTGGCCGAGGCGCTGGAGTACGGCATGGTCGGCATCAACGCCGGCGTGATCGCCACCGAGCATGTGCCCTTCGGCGGCGTGAAGCAGTCGGGCCTCGGGCGCGAGGGTTCGCACCATGGCATGGACGACTACGTCGAGATCAAGTACCTCTGCCTCGGAGACATCCAGAAGTAGGGCTTCGCATCGCCGCGGCGGACGAAAGAAGGCGTTTAACAATTCATTCACCGTCTGGCGACGGCGCGGCGCTCGCGCCGCGGCTCGGCTGCGCAGACAGCGCGTTGAAGCGCGCCAAAAGTCACATCCGTGGAACTTGCAAGCGCGTGCCTTGTCGCGCGCCTGCTTACCCTTGGGCGTTCTCGGCTGGACTGCGTTGGCATCGGAATCTCCCGGTGGACGCAGTCGATTCGAAACCCAAGGAGATCCCATGAAGATTCAGAGTTCGATGTGCCGCATCCTGGTGGCCACCGCCATGGCCTTTGCCATTGCACCTGCCATCGCGCAAGGTGTTGCACCGGGAAAGAAGGCAGACATGCCTTCCGTTTCGGGCAACGCGCAAATGCCGGCGGGCCAGCAGAACCAGACCGGTGGCCCGATGGGCGAGACCGGCACGACGATGCAATCCGCAACGCCTCCCACGAGGGCCCAGGAGCCTTACGTGAGTGCGCCGGTTCGCTCGGCCGCTTATGCGCCCGCTCACAAGCATCGGCCGGTCATGCGCCGTGCCCGCGCCGACCGCGGCTGATCCTCGCTCGCTTCCACACCCGGCCGCTGCCCCTCCAGCGGCCTTTTTTTATGCACATCTCACGCTTCCTCACGCTGGCCCTCGTCGGCCTTGCAACGCTCCTGCAACCAGCGGCCGCGGCCGAACCCGCGCGAAGCGCCGAGACGGAACCGCCCGACGTCCGGCAACTCGCGCAGGCAGCCCTGGCCACGCGCGACAGCCAAGGCCTGCCCTTCGCCATCGTCGACAAGAAGGGCGCACGCGTGTTCATCTATGGCGCGGACGGCGGCCTCAAGGGCGCGTCGCCGGTGCTGCTGGGGCTTGCGCGCGGTGACGACTCGGTGCCTGGCATCGGCGAACGGAAGATGTCCGCCATCCGGCCCGAAGAGCGGACCACGCCCGCGGGGCGTTTCATCTCGGAGCCCGGCGTCAACCTGCAGGGCGAAGACATCGTCTGGATCGACTACGAGGCGGCCGTGTCGATGCATCGGGTCCGGACCGGCAACAAGAACGAGCGCCGGCTCGAGCGGCTTGCTTCCACGCTGGCCGAGGATCACCGCATCTCCTACGGATGCATCAATGTTCCCGCGAAGTTCTACGACGCGCATGTCAAGCCCTTGTTCGGCAGGGCGCCCGGCGTCATCTACGTGCTGCCTGAGACGAGGCCGCCGCGCGACTACTTCAAGTTCCTGCCGCATTGAGAAGGGCGATGCGGCACCGGGACGAGCTGCAAAAAATATCCTCCTCACGCAGCAAAAAATCACGGGCTCGATGCGGCACCGATCTTTCGCGCGTTCGTGGCTGCTAGGCTCGCCGCTCACGGCCAACTCGGCCTCAACAAGGGAGTAGAAAAATGAATTTGCTTTGGTTTCTCGTCGTGGGCCTGGTGGCTGGCTGGCTCGCCGGCATGCTCGTCAGGGGCGGCGGCTTCGGCCTCATCGGCGATCTTGTCGTCGGCGTGGTCGGGGCCTTCTTCGGCGGCTTCATGTTCACCACACTGGGCATCGCCCAAGGCAGCGGACTTGTCGGCAGCCTGCTCGTTGCCACCGTGGGTGCGGTGGTGCTGCTGTTCATCGTGCGGCTCATCAAGCGCTGATTGCGCGCCTTCGCTGCGCCGCCTTCAGCGGCTGCCGGCGAGGGCGACCACTTCGACTTCCACCTTGAAGCCGAAGTGCAGCGGTCCCGTCGGCACGATGGCGCGGGAGGGCCGCGCATCGCCGGCCCATTCAGCATAGAGAGTGTTGAAGGCCGGCCAGTTCTCGATGTCATCGAGATAGACGCGCACCTGCACCAGGCGATCGATCCCGCTTCCGGCCGCAGCCAGGGCGGCCGCCACATTCTCGAGCACCTGCTGCGCCTGCTGTTCGAAGGAGGCCTTGGCGAGGCGCGTGCCGTCGGGCGCGATGGGCAGCTGCCCCGACACGAAGACGAAGCCATTGGCCACCGTGGCGTGGCTGTAGTGGCCGCCCGGTGCCGCAAGACCGGCTGGTGCGACGGGTTGGATGTCGGTGGTGTTCTTGGTGCTCATGGTGTTGCCTACCAGCCGTGCAGCCGGCTCCAGGTTTCCAGTGTTCCGTCCGGCGCCAGTGCGTGATATCCGGGAAACTGCGCGCCTGTGGCGCAGGCATGGTTGGGCAGGATGCGAAGCTGCGTGCCGATGGGAAAGCGCGCTTCGATGTCGGGGTCGGGCGCGCCCTCGCGCGAGAGGATGCCGTGCTCCTGGTTGGCGCCGCTGAGCAGGTAGCCCTCGAGCACCGTTCCGTCGACGCTGCAGACCTGCCCATAGCCGTGGTCGCGCTTCTGTTTCTGTGTGCCGCGGTCGCGGCTCATCGCCATCCAGCCCGCATCGACGATGGCCCAACCCTTGTCGGGCTGGTGGCCGATGACGGTGGTCAGCACGCTGAGCGCGATGTCCTGCGGCTCGCAGACGCCGACGTTCTTCATCACCAGGTCGAACAGCACGTAGACGCCGGCGCGCACTTCGGTCACGCCGTCCAGTTGTTCTGCCGACAGCGCCGTGGGCGTGGAGCCGACGCTGACCACGGGGCAGGGCAGGCCGGCCGCGCGCAGCCGCTCGGCGGCCTGCACGCAGCCCGCGCGTTCCTGCTCGGCCAGCGCGGCCAGCGCCTCGTGCGTGTCGAGGTCATAGCTGGAGCCCGCATGCGTGAGAACCCCGCCCAGCACCATGCCGCCCGCATGCAGGATGCGCCCCACCTCGAGCAGCGCCGCTTCGCCGGGCTTGATGCCGGAGCGGTGGCCGTCGGTGTCGATCTCGATCCATACCTCGAACGGCTCGCCCTGCGCGCGTCCGAACGCGCTGATGGCCGCGGCGGAGGCCGCGCTGTCTGTGATGATCTTGAGGTCGCAGCCCTTGCGCCGCAGGGCAAGTGCCTGCGCCAATCGGTGCTGCGCCATCCCGACGGCATAGAGGATGTCGGTGATCCCGTCGGCAAAGAACTGCTCGGCCTCCTTGAGCGTGGAAACGGTGATGCCCTGTGCGCCGGCAGCGAGCTGCGCACGCACGACCGGCGTGCACTTGGTGGTCTTCACATGCGGGCGAAAACGCTTGCCGAGCGCGTCCATGCGCGCCTGCATGCGGTCGATGTTGCGCTGCATGCGCGGCAGGTCGATGAGGGCCGCCGGCGTGCCGAGCGCCGCGAGGTGCGTGGGTGTGTGCATGCGCCCTACTGTAAGGATTCGAGGGGCTGGCGTGGTTCAACGCAGCTGTATCGATCGTTAAGCCAGGCTGAATGCCCCGGGGCGCCCACCGTGCTTCTTGGGTGGCGCAACTTCGCGTAGGCGGATTTCCCAAGCCGGTGCCGAAGGGATTTTCCGGAACTAGCATGGATCGAACCGCAGGCCGCCGCACCCGGCTTTTCATCGATTTCTTGTTGCAAAGGAGAGCGCCATGCCATCCATTCGTTTCCGCAGCCTCGTGCTTGCGTGTGCCGTCGCGGTCGGCGGCGTCGCGGTCGTGGGCTGCACCACCACGCGGCCCCAGGACCAGGCCAGCAGCACCTCGTCGCGCGCATCGATCGACGCCCAGGTGGATGCCGCGTTGTCCAAGCTCTACGACTCCGCGCGGGGTTCGCGCGAACTGGTCGCGTCGTCCAAGGGCGTGCTGGTGTTTCCCGCCGTGGTCGGCGCCAGCATGGGCATCGGCGCCGAGTACGGCCGCGGCGCGCTGCGCGTGGGCGGGCGCACGCAGGCGTACTACAGCACCACGGCCGGATCGATCGGCTTCCAGGCTGGCGCGCAGTCCAAGGCCGTGATCTACGTGTTCACCACGCAGGCCGCGCTCGACCGGTTCCGCAACAGCAAGGGCTGGACCGCCGGTGCCGATGCCACCGTGGCCGCCGCCACCTTCGGCGCCAATGGCAGCATCGACACCAACACCATCCAGCAGCCCGTGGTCGGCTTTGTGCTGACCAATGTCGGCCTCGAAGCGGGCGTGTCGCTGTCGGGCGCGAAGATCAGCGAGATCAGGCTGTAGCCCGTCAACCGCCGGCGTGCGCGAGGAGCCGCGACTGCAGCTCGGCAATTTGCCTCTGAAGCGCGGCGTTCTCGGCCGTCAGTTCGGCCACGCGCTGCTGCAGTTGCAAAACGGCCCCATCGGTTGCCGGCGACTCGGCCGTATCCGGTCCAGCAGATTCGACCGCCTCCTCGCGGGGCCTGCGCCTGGATTCGCGTACGCGCTTGGCCGCCTGCCTGAGCTCGTCCTTGCCGGCGTTGGCCGCCGAGACCTGCTCGTCGGCGGGCAGGCTCGCCACGGCCGCGGCCGTGTTGATGGAGATCACGCCGGCCTTCACCGCCGCCACGAGTTCGGGCGCGGCCTGCTTCTGGATCTTCTCGATCATCACCACCTGGTTGCTGCTGAGCCGCGCGGCACGCGCGATGGCTTCGCGGCTGCCGAGCGGCGCGGGTGGAGGCAGGGTGGCAGCGCGGTCGGCGGGTGACGCCTGCGGCGCATCGGTGTCGAAGGGCGGGTCGTTGTCGTCCGGCGAAGCCGTCTGCGCCAGCGCGCGTGCGCGGCGCTCGTCGACGATGTCCTTCTTGCGAAGCGCCAGCACGCCGCGCAGGAAGTCGGAGATGCTGCGACGGCCCAGGTGCTGGTCGATCATCCAGAGGTGCACATCCTCGATCGTCTTGAAGCGCGTGTTCTGCACCGTCTGGAACGGCAGGCCGTGCTTCTGGCAGATGCCGTAGCGGTTGTGGCCGTCGACCAGCACGTCGCCCCACAGCACCAGCGCGTCGCGGCAGCCTTCGGTAAGGATGCTGCGTTCCAGCGCCTCGTGCTCCTCCGGGGTCAGTGGGTCGATATAGGCTTTGAGTTCTTCGTTGACGACGATGTTCATGGGCAAGGGAGCGGGGAAAGGGGCGAAATTCTAGATGGGCGGCGAACGTTCGATCGGCCCGGAAGCGCCAGCATGGCTGTCTCGCTTTGGCGTGCTCGAACGTCTATGGGGTATGGAGCATGAAGAGGGTGGGGAACGGAGCTTTCATGCATCCGCAATTAGTAATAATTCTCATTTGTATTTAGAACTTCAGGAGTACCGCCTTCATGGTCACAGGTCCGCGCCTTCGCCGGCATTCCTCAGGGCGGCCTGCGCCCCGCCTCGCATGATGAGAGAGCCCGCCGAGATGGCGCTTCATTCGTCCGAGCCCACGCTCGCGGAGGTCTTCATCGCCCATCGTCCGCAGCTGATGCGCGTGGCGCGACGGATCGTCCGCACGCGGGAGCTGGCCGACGACGTGATGCAGGATGCCTATCTCAAGATTGCCGACGGCCCGTGTGTGCGCAAGGCCGACCGGCCCATCGGCTATTGTTGCCAGGTGGTGCGCAACGTCGCGCTCGATTGCTGCCGGCGCCACACCGTGGAGGCGAGCTACCGCAGCTTCGACATCGACGTCGAGGCGCTGGATGTGGCGGGGCCTCCTGCACCGGACCGCCTGATGCGCGAGCGGCAGGCCATTCACGCGATCGACAAGGTGCTGGCTGGCCTGCCCGCGCGCACGCGGCGGGTGTTCGAGCTCTACCGGCTCGAAGGTCTCACGCAGCGCGAGATCGCACTGCACATGGGCTGCGCACTCGGCCTCGTGAACGGGCTCATCGCCGAAGCGGCAGAGGCCATCAAGGCATGCGGCCGGCTGCTCGAGGACGATTGAGCGCCGCTTCGCGCGCCACTGGACACCAGCGGGATTGGTGTAAGGTAAAAGTCCTGGCGCCGGCGCAACATGCGCCCGCGCAATGCCTTTCATCATTCACGCATGACACAAGAACAGGACGACCCCCTCTGGAGCGCCGCGTGGCAGTGGGTGCAGCGCGAGCACGACCGCGAGAACTTCGATGCGGCCGCGCGCGCCGAGATGACGGCGTGGCTCGTTGCCGATGCTGCCCATCGCAAGGCCTACGACAAGGCGGCCCGCCTGTGGCTCCTGGCCGGCCTGGTGCCGCCGTCCGCTTCGGAGTGAACAGATCCCGGCCTGAAACGTCTTGTTGAGCAGGAGCGAAGAGATGGCCCGCCGGGCCGTCGCACCGCGCCTCTGTTCAACCATAGGGACGTATCCATGTCGACGAGCTGCTTCGATCGCGAAGGCGAGACCTTCATCGTTCTGGTCAACCACGAAGACCAGTATTCCATCTGGCCCCACTGGAAGGCCGTGCCGAACGGATGGACCGCGGTCGGCGGCGTCGAGGGCGACAAGAAGACCGTGCTCGCCTATGTCGAAGAGGCGTGGACCGATATGCGGCCGCGCTCGCTGCGCGAGTGGATGGCGCAGCAGGAAACAACTCCCGCCACCAGCCTGAAGACCACGGCCGGCTGACGCGCGTGGAGACCAGCGTCTCGCTGCTGTGCCTGCCCTGTGCCGGCGCCAGTGCCACGATGTACCTGCGCTGGCGCCGCCTGCTGCCGCGCCAGGTTCGCGTGGTGCCCGTGGAGCTGCCCGGCCGCGGGAGCCGGCTGGGTGAAAGCCTGGTGCGCGACTTCGACAGCCTCGTGGCGCAGCTTTGCGCCGAACAGGCCGAGGCCATGCGCGGCCCGTTCGCGCTTTTCGGCCACAGCATGGGTGCGTTGCTGGCCTATGGCATGGCATGCCGGCTGCGTTCGATGGGATGCGCACTGCCGCTCGCGCTGCTCGCTTCGGGCAGTCCGGCGCCCGCGCGGCGTGACCCCGATCGTTTCGCTGGCAAGACGGGCGACGCCGCACTGATCGCCGATCTGCGCAGGCAGGGCGGAACGCCGGAAGAAGTGTTTGCCAGCGCCGAGCTGATGCGCATCACCCTCGACGTGCTCGGCGCCGACTACCGCGTGTGCGACGGCTTCCGGTACTCCGGCGCGGCGCCGCTGCCGATGCCCGTGCATGTCTTTGCGGGGCGCGAGGACGACATCGACGCCGAGCGCATCTGCGCGTGGTCGGCCGAGGCGGGCGGTCCCTTTTCGCTCGACTGGTTCGACGGCGGGCACTTCTTCATCCGGCAGCAGGAAGCGGCCTTCCTCGATGCGCTGTCGAAGCACCTGGGCCGGGCCATTGCAGGGGGGCACCATGCGTCTCACGCGCTGGCCTGATCCGCTGCCCGCGGGCATCGAGGTCTATCGCGTCGACTTCGATTTCGACCTGGAGGCCGAGACCTTCGCGGCGCGGCAACTGCTCACGTCCTGCGAACGCGCACGGGCCGACAGGTTCACGCGAACCGCCGACCGCGTGCGGTTCACGCAAGCGCGCGCGGCGCTTCGCCGCCTGCTCGCGGCGCGTGCGGGTTGCGAGCCTGCCGAGGTGCCGCTCGCATCGAGTCCCCATGGCAAGCCGCATCTCGCGTGGGCAGGCGGCAGCGGACCGCCGTTCAACCTCTCGCATTCCGGCTCGCATGCCCTCATCGCGCTCGGCGACGAACGGACCGTGAGCGAAGTCGGCATCGACATCGAAGCATGCGGGAGCGATGTGGACATCGAGGGCATCGCTACGCTGGCATTCACCGCGTGCGAACGCGACGAAGTGCGCACTGCACCCGACCCACTGCAGGCTTTCTACAGCCGCTGGACCGGCAAGGAAGCAGTGCTGAAAGCCATCGGCCTCGGAGTGGCGGAGCAGCTGCAATCGATCGGCCTGCACCCCGGAGCGCACGGCCGCTTCACCCTGGCGTGCAGCGTTCCCGGGTGGACCCATTTTCAAGCCGTGGCGCTCGATGCGCCGACCGGCTATGCAGCCGCGCTCGCGTGGCGCGCAAAGGAATCGACATGACCCAGATGCCGCAGAAGGCAAACCCGCAGCCGAGGAATTTCGTGGCGCACTTGCGCGCGCTGGCAAGCACGCGGCCCGATGACATCTGGCTCACGGTGGCCGGCATGGTGAATGGCGAGTACCGCGAAGAGCCCATCAGCTACGGCGTCTTCGAGCGCCGCGTGCGCGCTCTTGCGGCACGGCTGCAGCAGCAGTTCGCCAGGGGCGAGCGTGTGCTTGTCATGCTCGACAACGGCGACGACTACGCGGTCTGCATGCTGGCCTGCTTCTACAGCGGCGTGATCGCGGTGCCGGTGTTTCCGCCCGAGTCCCTGCGTCCGCAACACGTGGCACGGCTCAGCGGCATCGCCGCCGATTCGGGGGCATGTTGCGTGCTGACCTCCGCGGCCATTGAGGGCGTGATGCATGCGGCCGGGCAGTTCGGCAATGCCGAAATCATCGCCGCCGACGCGGTCGATACCGCGCTGGCCGACGCATGGATCCCCTTCGACCCCGCGGCAGGCGACATCGCGTTCCTGCAGTACACCTCGGGCTCGACCTCGGCGCCCAAGGGCGTGATGGTGACGCACGGCAACCTGATCGCCAACGAAGCCGCCATGACGCTGGGCATGGGCGTCGGCCCCGGGGACAAGTTCGTCTCCTGGGCGCCGCTCTATCACGACATGGGGCTGATCGGCGGCCTGCTGCTGCCGCTGTACAACGGCATTCCGCTGGTGCTCACTTCGCCCGGGTATTTTCTCGAACGCCCGGTGCGCTGGCTCGAACTGATCTCGCGCCATCGCGCCACCCACAGCGGCGGGCCGGATTTCTCCTTTCGCCTGTGCCTGGACCGCGTCAACGACGCACGGCTCGCGCAGCTCGACCTTTCGAGCTGGCGCGTGGCCTACACGGGTGCGGAGCCGGTGCGGGCCGACACCGAAGCCGAATTCATCGCACGCTTTGCTGCCGCCGGCTTCGACCCGCGGGCCGCCTACCCCTGCTACGGCCTGGCCGAGGGGACGCTGTTCGTCACGGGCGGTGTGCCCGGCGGCGGCATGGTGGCGCGCAGTTTCTCCAGCGAAGGCCTCTCCCAGGGCGTCGGAGCGCCGGCCGACAGAGGCACGATGCTGGTCGGCTGCGGCGTGGCGGCGCCGGGCCATCGCGTGGAGATCGTCGACGCCGGCTCGCTGCTGCCGGCCGCTCCCGGAAAGATCGGCGAGATATGGACCCGCGGCCCGAGCATCTGCCTGGGCTACTGGGGCAAGGAACGCGAGACGCGCGAAACTTTCGTGGAGCGCGAGGGCCAGCGCTGGCTGCGCACCGGCGACCTCGGCTTCATGCACGAGGGGCAGCTCTACGTCACGGGCCGGATCAAGGACCTGATCATCGTGCGCGGCCACAACCTCTATCCGCAGGACATCGAGCGGCTCATCGAAGCCGAGGTCGATGCGGTGCGCAAGAGCCGCGTTGCGGTGTTCGCCGTGCAGGGGCCGCAAGGCGAGGGCATCGGCGTTGCGGCCGAGGTGTCGCGCAGCATGCAGAAGCTGGTGCCGCCGGAGGTGCTGGTCGATGCGCTGGGCGCCGCCGTCGGCGAGGTGGTCGGCGAGCCGCTGTCGGTGGTGCTGCTGCTGAACCCCGGCGGACTGCCCAAGACCACCAGCGGCAAGCTGCAGCGCAGCGCCTGCCGCGCAAGCTGGACCGACGGCAGCGCCGATGCGTATGCGATCTGGCAGCACGGCGCCTTCGTGCGGGGAGGGCTGCGCCAAGCTGCACCCGAGGCGCCGCTGGACGATTTCGAGCAGGCCGTGGCCGGCATCTGGCACAAGGTGTTGAAGCGGGGCGACGACCATCCTCTCTCGCGCGATGCGCATTTCTTCAACCGCGGCGGCAGCTCGCTGACCGCGGCGCAGGCGGCCGCGCGCATCTCGGCGCAATGGCAGATCGATTTTCCCGTGCGCATGCTGTTCGAGCAGCCGCGCCTGGAGGCCTGCGCCGCGGCCGTCCGGCAGCGGTGGGCGCAAGGGCCGCGTCCGCAGCCCGCGCCCATCCCCGTGCTGTCGGCAGAGCGCCGCTTGTTGCCGATGCCGCTCTCGCACGCGCAGGAACGCCAGTGGTTCCTCTGGCGGGTCGACCCGACGGGCGCGGCCTACCACATGGGCGGCGCGCTCCGCCTCACGGGCGCGCTGGATGCGAACGCATTGCAGGCTGCGCTCGATGGCCTCGCCACTCGCCATGAATCGCTGCGCACGGTGTTCAGCGCGGCCGCAGACGGCCGTGCGGAGCAATGGGTCAAGCCTTCGGGCGCCGTGCCGCTGGCGACGATCGATTGGCGCGGCAAGCACGAGAACGAACTGACGGAGGAAATCCGGCGCTTCACGGCCGAACCCTTCGACCTGACACAGGGCCCTTTGCTGCGCGCCGCGCTGATCCGCACCGGCGACGACACCCATGTGCTCGTGCTGGTCATGCACCACATCATTTCCGACGCCGCGTCGATGCAGTTGCTGATCGACGAACTGGCCGCGGGCTACGCCGCGCAGCTGGGGGGAGAAGATCGGCGGCCGCCGGCGCCGCGCATCCAGTACGCCGACTACGCGCTCTGGCAGCGCGAGTGGCTTGCGGGTGGCGAGGGCGAGCGGCAGCTGGCCTGGTGGCGGGCGCATCTCGGCGACACGCATCCGGTGCTGGACCTGCCCACCGACCACCCGCGCAAGCCGCAAGCCGGGTACCGCGCGGCACGCCATCGCTTCGAGTTGCCCGCCGGGCTGCCCGCCAGGCTGCGCAGTGTCGCCGAGGCCCGCGGCGCCACGCTCTTCATGGTGCTGCTCGCGGGCTTGCAATCGCTGCTGCACCGCTGCACGGGGCAGCAGGACATCCGCGTCGGTGCGCCCATTGCCAACCGCAACCGCGTGGAGGTCGAAGGCGTGGTCGGGCTTTTCGTCAACACGCTGGTCTTGCGCAACCAGATCGATGGCCGCCTGCGTGCGTCGGAGGTGCTCGCACAGGCCCGCGAAGCCGTGCTGGGCGCGCAGGAGAACCAGGACCTGCCTTTCGAGCAGCTGGTGCATGCGCTGCAACCCGAACGAAGCCTGAGCCGGACGCCGTTGTTCCAGGTGATGTTCAACCACCTGGTCGAAGACCACCGAGCGCTTGCGCGGCTGCCCGGCCTCACGGCCGAGGACCTCGCGCTGCCCGACCTCGCGGCGCAGTTCGAACTCACGCTCGAAGCGCGCGAAAGGCCGGACGGCCACCTGTCGCTGTCCCTGGTGCATGCGGCCGAGCTGTTCGAGCGGGACACCATCGAGCGCATGGCGGGGCACTACGTTGCCATCCTGCAGGCATTGGCCGACAAGCCCGACCAGCCGGTGGGCGGCATCGAACTGCTCGATGCCGACGAGCAGGCGCAGCTCACCCAATGGAGCGTGAACACGCACCGTGAGACCGGGACCGAGCCCGTGCACCGCATGATCGAGCGGCAGGCCCGCACGCAGCCCGACGCCACCGCGCTGCTGTTCGGCGACCAGGCCTTGAGCTTCGATGAACTGAACCGCCGCGCCAACCGCCTCACGCACCGCCTCATCGCACGGGGCGCCGGCCCCGAAGTGCGCGTGGGCATCGCGATGGAACGATCCGCCGACATGGTGGTCGCGATCCTCGCCGTGCTCAAGGCCGGCGCGGCCTACGTGCCGCTGGAGCCCCACCATCCGCCCGAGCGCCTGGCCTACATGGCGCAGGACAGCGGCATCCAGCTGCTGCTGGCCCACCGCGCCACCCGCGGCTGTCTGCATGACCGCAGCCGCCTCGCCGCGCTCGAAGTCGACACCCTCGACCTGCGCGCCGAGCCCGACACCGACCCCCAGGTGGCCCTGCATGGCGAGAACCTCGCCTACGTCATCTACACCTCCGGCTCCACCGGCCAGCCCAAGGGCGCCGCCATCCGCCACAGCGCCTTGCACAGCTGCATGGCCTGGATGCAGCGCACCTACGGCCTCACGCGCGAGGACACCGTGCTGCACAAGGCACCCTTCGGCTTCGACGTCTCGGTCTGGGAGATCTTCTGGCCGCTGACCGCCGGCGCGCGGCTGGTGGTGGCCAACCCCGGCGACCAGCGCGATCCGGCCCGGATCGTCGATCTCATCCGGCGCCACCAGGTCACCACGCTGAACTTCGTGCCGTCGATGCTGCAGGCCTTCCTCGCGCACGAAGGCATCGAGGCCAGCACGCGGCTGCGCCACATCCTCTGCGGCGGCGAGGCGATGCCGGCCGAGACGCAGAAGGAGACGCTGCAGCGCCTCGGGGGTGCCACATTGCAAAACCTCTACGGCCCCACCGAGACCACCATCCACGTCACCCGCTGGACCTGCCGGGACGACGGGCAAAGCCAGGTGCCCATCGGAGCGCCGATCAGCCACACCAGCGCCCATGTGCTCGACGGCGAGCTCAACCGCGTGCCCCGCGGGGTCGCAGGCGAGCTGTACCTGGGCGGCGTGAGCTTGGCGCGGGGCTACCTGAACCGGCCGGGCCTGAGCGCCGAGCGCTTCGTGGCCGATCCGTTCGGGGGGCAAGGCGGCAGGCTCTACCGCACCGGCGACCTGGTGCGCTGGAACACCGAAGGGCAGCTGGAGTACCTCGGGCGCATCGACCACCAGGTGAAGATCCGGGGCCTGCGCATCGAGCTGGGCGAGATCGAGGCGCAGCTGCTGGCGCAGCCCGAGGTGCGTGAAGCGGTGGTGGTGGCGAAGGATGGACCAGGTGGTGCGCGGCTCGTGGCCTACCTTGCGGTGCATGCGGATCAGGTCGTCGACACCGCGGTGCTGAAGGAGCGGCTCGCGCAAGCCTTGCCCGACTACATGGTGCCGCGCGCCTTCGCGGTGCTCGACGGCCTGCCGCTCAATGCCAACGGCAAGGTGGACCGCAAGGCGCTGCCGGAGCCGGAGCCGATGGGCAACGCGCGCGCCCATGCCGCGCCGCAAGGCCGCACCGCGGAAACCGTGGCCGCGGTATGGGCCGAGGTGCTGCAGGTCGAACGCGTCGGGCAGCACGACAACTTCTTCGATCTGGGCGGCCACTCGCTGCTCCTGATCCGCGCGCACCGGCTGCTCGAAGACCGGTTGCAAGCCACGATCTCCGTGGTCGATCTTTTCAAGTACCCGACCGTCGAATCGCTGGCGAGGTGGATCGAGCGGGTACCGGCCGATGCCGCGTCGTTTGCCGATTCGGCAACCCTCGGCGATGAGCGCGCCATGCGCCAGCGCGCCGCCATGCTTCAACGCCGCAAGGCGGCAGAGAGAGTGAATTGATGTCCATCCCCCAAGAGCCCTCCGAACCGACGGGCATCGAGATCGCCATCGTCGGCATGGCCGGGCGCTTTCCCGGAGCAGGCGACGTCGATGCCTTCTGGCGCAATGTGCAGGCCGGCGTGGAGTCGGTGTCGCGCTTCACCGACGACGAACTGCGCGCGCGCGGCGTGCCGCAGAGCCTGCTCGACGATCCCGACTACGTGAAGGCCGGCGTGCCGTTCGACGGCTTCGACCGGTTCGATGCCGGCTTCTTCGGCTACACGCCGCGCGAAGCCGAGACCCTCGATCCGCAGCAGCGCATCTTCCTGGAGTGCGCCTGGGCGTCGCTCGAGCACGCGGGCTGCGACCCGGCGCGCGCGCAGGGCAAGGTCGGCGTCTATGCGGGCGAAGGCGCCAACCTGTACCTGATCCGCAACCTGCTGCCGTCCTTCGGCCTGGACCCACAGAGCGGCATCGCCGACCTGCTGGGACTGATGAACGGAAACGCCAGCGGCTCGCTGTGCACGCGCGTCGCCTACAAGCTCGACCTGCGCGGTCCCGCAGTCACGGTGCAGACCGCCTGCTCGACGTCGCTGGTGGCGGTGCACACCGCCTGCCAGGCGCTGCTCGGCCACGACTGCGACGTCGCGCTCGCGGGCGGCGTGTGGCTCAACCTGCTGCAGCAGGGCGGCTACCGCTACCAGGCCGGCGCCATCCTGTCGCCCGACGGCCACTGTCGCGCCTTCGACGCCAAGGCCGCGGGCACGCTCATCGGCAGTGGCGCTGGCGTGGTCGTGCTCAAGCGCCTGGACGATGCGCTGCGCGAAGGCGACACCATCCATGCGGTGATCAAGGGCTCGGCCGCCAACAACGACGGTGCCGGCAAGGTCGGCTTCACCGCACCGAGCGTCGGCGGGCAGGCCGAGGTCATTCGCGCGGCGCAGCTCATCGCCGGCGTGGCGGCGGACACCATCGGCTACGTGGAAGCGCACGGCACCGGCACCACGCTCGGCGACCCGATCGAGGTTGCGGCGCTCACCCAGGCCTTTCGGGCCAGTACCGAACGCCGCGGCTTCTGCGCCATCGGGTCGGTCAAGACCAACATCGGCCATCTCGATGCGGCCGCCGGCGTGGCAGGGCTCATCAAGGCGGCGATGGCGCTCAAGCACCGGGTGCTGCCGCCGAGCCTGCACTTCGAACAGCCCAATCCGCAGATCGACTTTGCGGCAAGTCCGTTCCATGTGAATACCGAGGCACGGCCCTGGGCCGAGGGACCGGCGCCGCGCCGCGCCGGCGTGAGCTCCTTCGGCATCGGCGGCACCAACGCGCACGTGGTGCTCCAAGAGGCGCCGGCGGTTGCGGACGCCGAAATGCCGCGCGGTTGGCAGGTCTTGCCCATGTCGGCAAAGAGCGAAGCGGCGCTGGCACAGGGCCGCGCGCAACTCGCTGCGCATCTGCAGGCGCAGCCCGCGCAGCCGATGCAAGACGTGGCGCACACGCTGCAGACCGGACGCCGCGCGTTCGCATGGCGCAGCGCGGTGGTGGCGAACGATGCGGAGACGGCCGCGCAGATGCTGTCCTCTCCGGCCGCCGCATCGCGCCAGGTGACGGCCCTTGCGCCCGAGGTGGTCTTTTTGTTTCCAGGCAGCGGCAGCCAGCATGCGTGCATGGGCGTGGCGCTCTACCGCGAGCGCGCGGTGTTCCGCGAGGCACTCGATCGCTGCATGGCCTTGCTGCGCACGCACAGCGGCATCGACCTGCAGCCGCTGCTGTTTCCCGCCGCCGGCGAGGAAGCACTTGCGAACGAGCGGCTCTTCCACATCCAAGTCGCGCAGCCGGCGCTCTTCGCCGTCGAGTATGCGATGGCGCAGTGGTGGCTCCACTGCGGTGTGAAGCCCGCGCTGATGATGGGCCACAGCCTCGGCGAATACGTGGCGGCCTGCATCGCGGGCGTGTTCTCCCTCGAAGACGCGCTCGGCATCGTCGCGCAGCGCGCGCGCCTGGTGCAGGCGTTGCCGGCCGGCGCCATGCTTGCGGTGCCGCTGCCTGAAGCCGAGCTGGCGCCATTCCTTGCCATGGGTTGCGACCTGGCGGCGGTGAACGGCGAGCAGCTTTGCGTACTGGCCGGCACACCCGAGGCCATCGCACGCGTGGAGCAGGCACTGCGCGAACGCCAGCACCTGCCGCGCCGGCTGCATGTCGCCGTGGCGTTCCATTCGCGGCTGGTCGATCCGGCCGTGGCCGCACTGGAGCAGCTGGTCGCCTCGGTGCCGCGCCGTGCACCGCGCATTCCGTTCATCTCCAACCTCACGGGCCAACCGATCACCGCGCAGGAGGCGACCAGCCCTGCCTACTGGGGCCGGCACCTGCGCAACACGGTGCGCTTCGGCGACGGCCTCGGCCACATCTTCGAAGCGCCCGGCCGCGTGGTGCTCGAAGTCGGTCCTGGTGACACGCTGACCGGGCTCGCGCGCCAGCACCCGGCCAGCGCCTCGGCCGCCGGCATCGTCGCGAGCCAGGCGCATGCGCAGCAGACCACGCGCAACAGCCAGCAATGCGCCAACGCCGTGGCAGCACTGTGGACGGCCGGGGTCGAGATCGACTGGGCCGCATTGCACGAAGGCGGCGCGCGCGGCGACGCGTGCCGCTGCCGACCTATGCTTTTCAACGCCAGCGTTACTGGGTCGAACCAGCAGATACCGCGCAGGCCTCGGCGTCCGCGGCGCCGGATATCTTCCATGCGCCGGCCTGGCATCGAAGTGCGCCCTCGATGCCTGCCGAACAGCCGGCCGACCACACGGGCTGCACGCTGATCCTCGGCGACACCCACAGCTTCACCGACCGTCTTGCACGCACGTTGCGCGAACGCGGCGTGCGCGTGGTGCTGGCCTTGCGTGGCGCCCGCTTCGAGCGCACGGCTGCGCAGCAGTACACGCTGCGGCTGGCCGAGCGCACCGACCACCAAGCCCTTTTGCGCGCGGTGGAAGCCGAGGCGGGGCCGGTTCGCCGGATTCATCACCTCTGGAGCTTGAGCGGCGACCGTGCCGTGCCGTCGCCGCGAGCAGAAAACTTCGAGGCCGGGTACTTCAGCCTGCTCGCTCTGGTCCATGCACTCGACGCCTCGGGCAGATCGGCCCGGGGTCCCCTGGCGCTGACCATCGTCGCCGACGGGCTCGAAGATGTCGCCGGCACCGAAATGCTGGTGCCGGAGAAGTCAACCCTGTTCGGCCTCGCCAAAGTCGTGGGCCAGGAGTATCCGTCGATCGACTGCCGTGTCGTCGACCTGGTATTGCCCGCGCCGGAAAGCGCAGCCGAAAGCGAGCTTGCACGCCGAATAGCCGACGAGGCTGCGTCCGGGCGCGACGATTTCGCCGTCGCATACCGCGGTCCGCATCGCTGGACCAAGCGCTACGAGCCGCTGCCGGCGCAGCCTGCGACACCGCGGCTTCGCGAGGGCGGCGTCTACCTCATCACCGGCGGCATGGGCGGCGTGGGCCTTGCGCTGGCGCGGCACCTGAGCCGTGCATGGAAAGCCCGCCTGGTGCTGCTCGGCCGCACGCCGCTGCCTGCTCGCGGCGACTGGGAGCGCATCGTCTCGTCGGCCGGCGAGCCCGCCGCGCTGCGCCGCAGGCTGCGGCAACTGATCGACCTCGAAGCCGCAGGTGCCGAGGTGCTTACCGTGTCGGCGGACGTGACCGATGCCGCCCAGTTGCGCGATGCGCTGGCGGCCGCGCATGCCCGCTTCGGCGCGATCAGTGGCGTGGTCCACGCCGTCATGGACCCGGGGCTCGGCATGATCGCCCAGCGCACCCGGGCGCAGGTGGAAGCAGCCTTCGCGCCCAAGGTGGCGGGCACGCGCGCGTTGTTCGATGCGCTGCGCGGCGAGCCGCTGGATTTCGTGCTCCTGTGCTCCTCCATCGCCACCATCGTCGGCGGCCTGGGCCGCAGCGACTACGCGGCCGCCAACGCCTACCTCGATGCGTTCGCGACGGCGCACCGCCGCACTTCGGCGCTGCCGGTGTTCTCGGTGAACTGGGACGCCTGGCGCGATGTCGGCGCCGCGGCCGGCATGGACCTGCCCGAAGGCGTCGGCCTCGACGAGCGCACCGGCGTGCTCGCCTTCGAGCGCATTGTCAATGGGCCCGACCTGCCGCAGACGGTGGTTTCCGCTTCGCCGCTCGCGCCTCGCCTGCGTCCACTCGGCAACCTGCTCGACACGCTGGATGCCGTGCGCGCAACCGAGGCACGCAGCAGCGAATCGCGTCCCGTGCTGGCCACGCCTTTTGCCGCGCCCGAAGGCGAACTGGAAGAGGGATTGGCCGCGCTGTGGACCGAGGCCCTCGGCATTGCGCCCATCGGGGCGCACGACAACCTGTTCGAACTTGGCGGCGATTCGCTGCTTGCGATTCGCCTGCTGTCCCGCGTGCGCAAGGCCTATGGCGTGGAACTGCAGCCGGCCGATTTCTTCAAGGCGCCCACCGTGGCCGAGTTGGCCACCTTGATCGAGCTGCGCCTGATCGACGAGATCGAACGCGAGGCCCTCACCACCGGCGATCTGGGCACGGCCCCCGATCGCCTCCCCGGATTGTCATCATGAGCGAAACATCACTTCTTCCAGAGCGGCGCGCCAGGCTGTCGCCCGCGCAACTGAGCCTGCTGCAGCGGCGGCTCCAGCAAGGCGGCGATGCGCCCGCCACGCGCGATGCCATCGTGCGCGGCCATGTCGACGGACCCGCACCGGTATCGTTCGCGCAGCAGGGCCAGTGGTTCCTGTGGCAGATGAACCCTTCGAACACCGCCTATCACGTCGGCGGCGGGCTGGGCTTTTCGGGGCCGCTCGATGCAGCCGCGCTGCAGGAGGCGATGCAGTCGCTCGTCCGGCGCCACGCGGCCTTGCGCACCGTGTTCGGCCCGGGCCCGGACGGGCTGCCCGAGCAACGTGTGCTCGCGGAGGTTCGCATCGACATTCCTTTCGTCGATCTCAGCGTGCTGGATCCCGAGGCACGCGAACTGCGCCATGGCGAAGTGGTGGACCAGGCCTGCCGCGCGCCCTTCGATCTTGCGGCCGGTCCGTTGCTGCGCTGTGCCTTGCTGAAGATGGCCGCCGGCGAACACCAGCTGCTGCTCATGATGCATCACATCGTCTCCGACGCCTGGTCGGTCGAGCTCATGCTCGACGAGCTCGCAGCGGCCTACACCTTGCGGATGCAGGGCGAAGAGGGCGAACAGGACGGGAAGGCCGCACCGGAAATCAGCCATGTCGACTACGCGCTGTGGCAACGCAAGTGGCTGGCGGATGGCGAAGGCGATCGGCAGCTCGCGTACTGGCGCAAGCGGCTCGGCGGCAGCCAGCCGGTGCTTTCCTTGACCACCGACCGGCCGCGTTCCCCCGAGCCCTGCTACAGCGCCGCGCAGCATTCGCTCCATGTGCCTGCCGCGCTCGCGCAGCAGCTCAGGCAACTGTCGCGCGCACGGGGCGGCACGCTGTTCATGGCGCTGCTTGCGGCGTTCCATGCCTTGCTGTTCCGCCATACCGGCCAGGAGGAGATCCGCATCGGCGTGCCCGTCGCGGGCCGCGGCCGTCCGGAAACCGCGGGCGTGGTCGGCATCTTCATCAACACCCTCGTGCTCGATGCGCGCCTGGATGCGCAGACCGCGCTCGGCGACCTGCTGGCGCAGGTCCGCGACACCGCGATCGAAGCCCAGGCGCACCAGGACCTGCCGTTCGAACGCGTGGTGCAGGCGCTGCGCGCGGACCACGGCCATGCCGCCGCACCGCTGTTCCAGGTCATGTTCAACCACCTGGGGCAGGGGGACCGGCCGCTGCGTGGCTGGCCCGGCCTGAACGTACGGCGCATCGACCTGGCGCAGCGGGCCGCGCCCTTCGAGCTCACGCTGGAAACCATCGAGCGCGAGGACGGCGGCATCCAGGCCAACTTCCGCTATGCGGCCGAGCTGTTCGAGCCGCAGACCCTCGAACGCATGGCGGGCCACTACCTGCGTGTGCTCGAGGCGCTGGCAGGCCGGCCCGCATCGAGGCTCGGTGAACTGGACATGCTGGGCGATGCGGAGCAGGCCATGCTCGCGCAGTGGGGCGTCAATGCGCATCGGCGCGGTGAGGCGCAGTGCGTGCATCGCCTGATCGAGCAGCAAACCGCCGAATGCCCCGATGCGGCGGCGCTCCTCTTCGGCACCGAGACGGTGAGCTACGGCGAACTCAATCGCCGCGCCAACCGGTTGGCGTACCGCCTGATCGAAGCGGGCGTGCGTCCCGAGGTGAAGGTCGGCGTGGCGCTGGACCGCAGCGCCGAGCTGGTGGTGAGCCTGCTGGCGATCCTGAAGGCGGGCGGCGCTTACGTTCCGCTCGATCCCGGGTACCCGGCGGACCGCATCGCCTACATGGTGCAGGACAGCGGGCTGGCACTGGTGTTGACGCAGGCATGCCTGCAGGAACGCCTGCCGCTGCATTTCGGCGTGCCGATGCTGGCGCTCGATACGCTGGACCTCGGCGACCATCCGGACAGCAACCCGGCCGTGGCGATCGACGGCGAGAACCTCGCCTACGTGATCTACACCTCGGGCTCCACGGGCAAGCCCAAGGGTGCGGCCAACCGGCATGGTTCGCTCTACAACCGCCTGGTCTGGATGCAGCAGGCCTTGCGGCTCGGAGAAGCCGACACGGTGCTGCAGAAGACCCCGTTCAGCTTCGACGTGTCGGTGTGGGAATTCTTCTGGCCGCTGATGTTCGGCGCCAGGCTGGCCGTGGCCGAGCCCGGCGACCATCGCGAACCCGCGCGCCTTGTGCACCTGATCCGCGCGCATGCGGTGACCACGCTGCATTTCGTGCCATCGATGCTGCAGGCTTTTCTCGCGCACCCCGGCATCGAGGCCTGCGGCAGTTTGCGGCGCATCGTCTGCAGCGGCGAGGCCTTGCCGGCCGAAGCGCAGAACGAGGTGTTCAGGCGGCTGCCGCAGACCACGCTCCACAACCTCTATGGTCCGACCGAGGCCGCCATCGACGTGACGCACTGGACCTGCCGCGACGACGGACGCACGCAGGTGCCGATCGGCCGGCCGATCGACGACACGCAGGTCCATGTGCTCGACGCCGGGCTGAACCTGGTGCCATCGGGCGCCGCGGGAGAGCTCTACCTGGGCGGCGCAGGGCTCGCCCGCGGCTACGTGCGGCGCGCGGCGCTCACCGCGGAGCGCTTCGTGGCCGACCCGTTCGGCGGCGAAGGCGCAAGGCTGTACCGCACCGGCGACCTCGTGCGCTGGAACAGCGAAGGCCAGCTCGACTACCTGGGCCGCATCGACCACCAGGTGAAGATCCGCGGCTTTCGCATCGAGCTGGGCGACATCGAGGCGCAATTGCTCGCGCAGCCCGAGGTGCGCGAGGCGGTCGTGGTCGCGAGCCAGGGCGTGGGCGGCGCGCGGCTCGTGGCCTATGTCTCGGCGCAGGCGGGCCAGGCCATCGACACCGTCCGCTTGCGCGAGCAGCTCGGCCGGGTGCTTCCCGACTACATGGTGCCCGGTCTCTTCATGGTGCTGGAAACCCTGCCGCTGAATGCCAACGGCAAGGTCGACCGCAAGGCGCTGCCCGAACCGGAGCGCGCGACTGCGCAAGCCTGCGAGGCGCCGCAAGGCGCCGGCGAAGTGGCGCTCGCAGCGATCTGGGCCGAGGTGCTCGGCGTGCCGCGCGTGGGCCGCCATGACAACTTCTTCGAACTCGGCGGGCATTCGCTCATGGCCGTGCAGGTGGTCGCGCGGGTGCAGGCCGCCATGCATGCGGACCTGACGGTGGCAGACGTCTTCAGGCAGCCCGTCCTCATGGACATGGCCCGACTCATTGCAGATGCCGCCGAAAGGAAACCCGTGGCCCAGTCTCTCTCCGACATCGAAGCCTTCATGGACAGCCTGGAGATCGCGTGATGGACATCTCGGCCATCCATGACCAGATCGGCAAGCGCTTCGCCCGCCTCGAACCGGCGCAGCGCCGCGCGGTGTACCAGAAGATCCGCGCCGAGGGGCTGGCGATCGGGCAATTTCCGATCCTTGCGCGCAGCGAGGCCGAACGCATCGCCTGTGCGCCTTCGTATGCCCAGATGCGCCAATGGTTCCTCTGGCAGCTGGCGCCGGGAAGCTCCGCGTACCACATCTCCGGTGCGCTGCGACTCGAGGGCACGCTGGACCGCGAGGCACTGCAGGCGAGCTTCGATGCCCTGGTCGAGCGTCACGAATCGCTGCGCACGGTGTTCCGCGCGAATGCCGGGGGCCTGGTCGAGCAGGTGGTGCAGCAGCGCGCGGCGCTCGACATCCCGCTCATCGATCTCGCTGCGCTTCAGGCCGGGGACCGCGATGCAAGGGCCGACGAAGAAGCCCGCCGCATTGCCGAAATGCCCTTCGACCTGACGGCCGACTCGCTGCTGCGGGTGGCGCTGATCCGGCTCGATCAACGGACGCACCTGCTCGTCGTCGTGATGCATCACATCGTGTCCGATGGCTGGTCGCTGAAGATTCTCGTGGACGAGTTCGCGGCGCATTACCGCGCGCTCGCCAACGGGCAGTTGCCTCGGCTCGCGCCCTTGCCGATCCAGTACGCCGACTACGCCGCCTGGCAGCGCCAGTGGCTCGAAGCGGGCGAGAAGGACCGGCAGCTCGGCTACTGGAAGACGCAGCTCGGCGCCGAGCACCCGGTGCTGCAGTTGCCGACCGACCACCCGCGGCGCGCGGACGGCCAGTACCGCGCTGCACGCCACGACATCGCGCTGCCGCAGAAGCTGGTGGACGCACTGCACCGGCGCGCGCAAGCCGAGGGCGCCACGCTCTTCATGGTGCTGCTCACGGGTCTCCAGGTGCTGCTGCACCGCTACACGGCGCAGCAGGACATCCGCATCGGCGTGCCGGTGGCCAACCGCCACCGCGTGGAGTCCGAAAAAGTCATCGGCTTCTTCGTCAACACGCAGGTGCTGCGCAACGTGCTCTCGAGCCGCACGACGCTGCTGCAGGCGCTCGACGCCACGCGCGATGCGGCGCTCGGTGCGCAGTCGCACCAGGACCTGCCGTTCGAGCAGCTGGTGGAGGCCCTGCAACCCGAGCGCAGCCTGGGTACCGCGCCGCTGTTCCAGGTGATGTTCAACCACCAGCGGCGCGACCACGGTGCGCTGGAGAGCCTGCCTGGCCTCAGCGTGCAGGACCATGCGCTGGGCGGACAGTCCGCGCAGTTCGAGCTCACGCTGAGCGTCATCGAGGACGCGCAAGGCCATGTGCAGGCGAGCTTCCACCATGCAGAGGAGCTGTTCGACGCGGCGACGATGGCGAGCATGGCGGGGCACTACCTGGCGGTGCTCGCTGCGCTGGCGGACCATCCTTCACAAGCGGTCGGCGATGTCGACCTGCTCTCGGCCGGCGACAAAGAGCGGCTCGCGCACTGGGGCGCCAATGCCCAGGATGTGCAGGGCAGCGAACCCGTGCATCGCCTGGTGGAGGGGCAGGTTCGCGAACGCCCCGAGGCCACGGCGCTGCTGTTCGACGACCAGACGCTGAGCTACGGCGAGCTGGACCGCCGTGCGAACCGCCTGGCCCACCGGCTCATCGCGCTTGGCGTGAAGCCGGACGCGCGCGTCGGCATCGCGGTGGAGCGGTCGTTCGACGTGGTGGTCGGCCTGCTCGGCATCCTGAAGGCCGGCGGCGCCTATGTGCCGCTCGACCCCGAGTACCCCGCGGACCGGCTGGCCTACATGGTGGCCGACAGTGGCATCGACCTGCTCGTGACGCACAGCCGTGTCGCGGCGCGCATTCCCGTGGCCGGGCACGTGCGCGTTCTGCCGCTGGAGACGCTCGACCTGGCTGCCGAGCCATGCCATGCGCCTGGCGTCCCGGTGCATGCGGGCAACCTGGCCTACATCATCTACACCTCGGGCTCCACGGGCCTGCCCAAGGGCGTGATGGTGCCGCACGGCCCCTTCGCCGCGCATTGCGTGGAAACGGCCATGCTGTACGAGATGGGGCCGCAATCGTGCGAGCTGCATTTCCTGTCTTTCTCTTTCGACGGCGCGCACGAGCGCCTCTTCACGGCGCTGTGCTGCGGGGCCTCGCTGCTGCTGCGCGATGCGTCGCTGTGGACCGCCGAGCAGACGCTGGATGCGATGCAGCGCCATGGCGTCACCAACGCCGGCTTTCCGCCGGCCTACCTGCGCCAGCTCGCCGACTGGGCGCGCGACACCGGCCGCTGCCCGCCGGTGCGGCTGTATTCGTTCGGCGGCGAAGCGATGCCGCGCGAAGGCTTTGACGCGGTGCGCCGGCACCTGAAGCCCGAGCTGCTGATCAATGGCTACGGTCCCACCGAAGCGGTCGTCACCCCGATGCTGTGGAAGGTCGATGGCGCGGCGAGTTTCGAAGAGGGCTATACGCCCATCGGACGGCCCGTGGGGGAGCGCAGCGCCCGCGTGCTCGATACCGACCTCAACCTGGTACCGCGCAATGTGGCGGGCGAGCTGTACCTGGGCGGCGAAGGCCTGGCACGCGGCTACCTGCATCGCGCGGCGCTCACGGCCGAACGCTTCGTGGCCGACCCGTTCGGAGACGAGGGCGGCCGGCTGTACCGCACCGGCGACTGGGTGCGTTGGCGCGATGACGGCCAGCTCGAGTACCTGGGCCGCATCGATCACCAGGTGAAGGTGCGCGGCTTCCGCATCGAGCTCGGCGAGATCGAGGCCCGGCTGCTGGCGCAGCCCGAGGTGCGCGAAGCCGTGGTGATCGCGCGCAACGGGCCTGGCGGCGCGCGGCTCGCGGCCTATGTTTCTCCGAGCGCCGGCCGTTCCATCGACACCCCGGTGTTGAAAGAACGGCTTGCGCGCGTGCTGCCCGACTACATGGTGCCTTCCGCCATCGTGGTGATCGATGCACTGCCGCTGGGCCCGAGCGGCAAGATCGATCGCCAGGCCTTGCCCGAGCCTGAACTGCTGCAGGACGAGAAGACCTTCGAGGCGCCGCTGGGCGAGGTCGAAGAGGCGATTGCAAAGGTATGGTGCGGCGTGATCGGCCTGGAGCGCGTTGGCCGGAACGATAACTTCTTCGAACTGGGCGGCGATTCCATCCTGAGCCTGCAGATCGTCGCACGGCTGCGCCTCGCGGGCTGGAAGCTGAGCCCCAGGCAGATCTTCGAGCGCCAGACCGTGGCCCAGCTGGCGGCCGCGGCCGAACCCGTGGGCGACGCGAAACCGGTGGGCGCGCGCGATGCGCAGGGCGAAGCGCCCCTCTTGCCTTTCCAGCAAGCGTTCTTCGAGATGCGGGTGCCTGTGCGCAACCACTGGAACCAGGCGGTGCTGCTGAAGTGCCGCGAGCCGCTGCAGCCGCCGGCGTTGCGGCAGGCGTTGTGCGCCGTGGTCCGGCACCACGACAGCCTGGGCTTGCGCTACAGCCAGGATACCGAAGGCGCCTGGCGCCAGCGCTACTCGGCAATGTCCGACAACGAACTCGCCGAGTTGCTGTGGGTGCGCAAGGCCCGCGACGCGGCGCAGCTCGAAGCGCTTTGCGACGAAGCGCAGCGCAGCCTCGACCTTGCGCGCGGGCCGCTGCTGCGGGCGCTCGCGGTCGAACTGCCGGCCGGAGAATCGCGCCTGTTGCTTGCCATTCACCACCTCGTGGTCGATGGCGTGTCGTGGCGCATCCTGCTGGAAGACCTGCAGCATGCCTACCTCCAAAGCCTTGCGGGCCGGGTCATCGTGCTGCCGACCAAGAGCAGCAGCTGCAAGGACTGGGCGGTCGCACTGCAGGGCTACGCACAGGGTCATGCCGAAGGCATCGGCCATTGGGCGAGCCTCGCGGATGTGCCCGCCCGCCTGCCGTGCGCGCACCCGGAGGCGTCCAAAACCGTTGCCGACCAGCAGACCCTCGCGCTCCGGCTCGACCAGGCCACGACGCAGGCGCTACTGAAGGACGCGCCAGCGGCCTACCGCACGCAGGCCAACGACCTGCTGTTGACCGCGCTGGGCCGGGCGCTGTGCGCATGGGCCGGCCACGCCAGGGTGCTGGTCGATCTCGAAGGACATGGGCGCGAGGACCTGTTCGACGGCATCGACCTGTCGCGCACCGTGGGCTGGTTCACCACGCTGTTCCCGGTGGCGCTCGATGCTTCGGGCGAACCGGGAGATGCGATCAAGCGCGTGAAGGAGAGCCTGCGCGGCATTCCCGACAAGGGGCTCGGCCATGGCGTGCTCAGGCGCTTCGGCAGCGCTTCGCAACAGGAGGCGTTGCGCGCGCTGCCCTGCGCGCAGCTGGTCTTCAACTACCTCGGCCAGTTCGAGGGCAGCCTGGGTGCGCCATGGTCGCTGGCGCACGAGCCGGGGGGCGCCCCGGTGGATGCCGGCGCACCGCTGACGCACGAGTTTGCCGTCAACGGCCAGGTCCATGAAGGCGTGCTCGAACTGCGCGTGAGCTTCAGCGGGGCGCGGCACGATCGCGCCGAAGTGGAGGGCTGGGTGCGGCGGTTCCAGCAGGAGCTCGAGGCGCTGGTCGCGCACTGCACCAGCGGCGCACAGGGCGCAACGCCATCGGACTTTCCGCTGGCCCGCATCGGCATGCAGCAGCTCGATGCCTTGCCGGTTCCGCAAGCGAACCTCGCGGACCTGTACCCGCTGGCGCCGATGCAGGCCGGCATGCTGTTCCACAGTCTCTATGCCCCCGGCGGCAGCGCCTACGTCAACCAGTTGCGCGTGGATATCGACGGACTCGATGCGGTTCGGTTCAAGGCTGCGTGGCGCGCGGTGCTCTCGCGGCACGAGGTGCTGCGCACCGGCTTCCTTGTCGGCGAGTCGGCGTTGCAATGGGTGGCCCGAGAGGTCGATTTGCCGCTGGCCGAGCACGACTGGCAAGCGCGCAGCGACATCGCCGGCGCGCTCGACGATCTCGCGCAGGCGCAGCTCGCCCTGGGCTTCGACCTGGCGCAGCCGCCGCTCATGCGACTGGTGCTGGTGCGCACGCAGGCGGACAAGCACCACTTCGTCTGGACCATGCACCACCTGCTGCTCGACGGCTGGAGCACCTCGCAGCTGCTGGGCGAGGTGCTGCGGCACTACGCCGGCGAGACCCTTGCGCCGGCAGGCGGGCGCTACGCGGACTACATCGCGTGGCTGCAGCAGCGCGACGGACGGGCCGGCGAGCGCTACTGGCGCGAGCAGCTGGCGCGCATCGAGGGGCCCACGTGGCTGGCCGACGCCCTGCCCAAGCCGCGTGACGCGCAGACGGGGCATGGCATGCACCGCCGCGAGATCGACGCGCCGCGCACGCGTGCGCTGATGGCCGCGGCCCAGCGCGAACGCGTGACCCTCAACAGCCTGGTGCAGGCCGCCTGGGCTTTGCTGCTGGCGCGCCACACGGGGCAGCGCACGGTGAGCTTCGGCGCCACCGTGGCAGGCCGGCCGGTGGAGCTGCCCGGCGCACAGCAGATGCTGGGCCTCTTCATCAACACACTGCCGGTGATCGCCACGGTCGGGCCCTCACAGAAAGTGGGCGACTGGCTGCGCGAACTGCAGGCGCAAAACCTCGGCGCGCAGGCGCATGAGCACACCCCCCTCTATGAGATCCAGCGCTGGGCGGGGCAGGGCGGGCAGGACCTGTTCGACAGCATCGTGGTGTTCGAGAACTATCCGCTGGACCAGGCGCTGAAGCAGGGCGCACCGGACCGCCTGCGCTTCGGCGAAGTTCGGAACCGCGAGGAGACGAACTATCCGATGACGCTCTCGGTCAACCACGGCGAGACGCTGCTGCTGAGCTACAGCCATGCGCGCGGCCGCTTCGACGCGGCGGGCATGGAGACGCTGGCGCGCCGCATGGAAGAGCTGCTCGAGGCACTCGCCCATGCACCGGGCGCGCGGGTGGGCGACATCGGCCTGCGGGACCCTGTTCGTTCACCCCCGCCGGAGTTGGCGAAGAGCGCGGATGCCGCCGACCCCGGCCAGCCCGTGCATCGCTGGTTCGAACAGCAGGCCGCGCTGCACCCGGATGCGACAGCCGTCGTCTGTGGCGACGAGAGCCTCAGCTACGCCCAGCTCGACGCGTGCGCCAACCGCCTCGCGCATCGCCTGGTCGCGCTCGGCGTGACGCCGGAAGTGAAGGTCGGCATCGCGGTGGAACGCTCGATCGAGATGGTGGTCGGCCTGCTCGGCATCCTGAAGGCCGGCGGCGCCTACGTGCCGCTGGACCCTGACTACCCCGCCGATCGCCTGGCCGCCATGATCGAGGACAGCGGCATCCGCCTTTTGCTGACGCAAAGCCGGGTGGCGCCGAAGCTCCCTCCGCGAAACGGCGATGTGCACCTGCTGGTGCTCGACACGGCCGACCTCGCATCGGAACCAACGCATGCCCCTGAGGTGGCGGTGCATGCCGATCACCTCGTCTACGTCATCTACACCTCGGGCTCCACCGGACGTCCCAAGGGGACGCAGCTCACGCACCGCAATGTCACGCGCCTCCTCGACTCGACGCAGCCCTGGTTCGGCTTCGGTGAGCAGGACGTGTGGACGAACTTCCACTCCTACGCCTTCGACTTCTCGGTGTGGGAGATCTTCGGTGCGCTGTGCACCGGCGGCAAGCTGGTGGTCGTGCCGTTCTGGGTCAGCCGTTCGCCCGACGACTTCGTGGCGCTGCTGCGCGCGCAACAGGTCACCGTGCTGAACCAGACGCCCTCGGCCTTCCGGCAACTGATGCACAGCGCGGCGCTGGCGGCCGGCGACCGCCTGCCGCTGCGCTGCGTGATCTTCGGCGGCGAAGCGCTCGAGCCCGGGAGCCTGCGGCCATGGATCGATCGCTTCGGAGACCGCCAGCCGCAGCTCGTCAACATGTACGGCATCACCGAGACGACGGTGCACGTGACCTACCGGCCGATCGTGCGCGCCGACCTGGACGTGCAGAGCAGCCCGGTGGGGGCCTGCATTCCCGACCTCGGCCTGTGGGTGCTCGACGGCGACCTCAATCCGCTGCCGGTCGGCGTCGCGGGCGAACTGCATGTCTCGGGCGCGGGTCTCGCGCGCGGCTACCTGAACCGCGCCGGCCTGAGCGCCGAGCGTTTCGTGGCCGCACCGTTCGGCGAGGAGGGCGGCCGGCTGTACCGCACCGGCGACCTGGTGCGCTGGCGCGGCGACGGCCAGCTCGACTACCTCGGGCGCATCGACCAGCAGGTGAAGATCCGCGGCTTTCGCATCGAGCTCGGCGAGATCGAGGCGCAACTGCTCGCGCAGCCCGAAGTGCGCGAGGCGGTCGTGCTCGCGAAAGAGGGCGCGGGCGGCATGCGGCTCGTGGCCTATGTGTGCGCACGCGCGGGGCACGCGGTCGATGCCGCGATGCTGCGTGAGCGGCTGCTGCAGAAGCTGCCCGACTACATGGTGCCGGCGGCGCTGACGGTGCTCGATGCCGTGCCGCTCAATGCGAACGGCAAGGTCGACCGCAACGCGCTGCCCGATCCGGAGATCACGGGCGCCGGTGCCTTTGAGGCGCCGGTCGGCGACGTGGAGGTCGCGCTCGCCGCCATATGGTGCGAAGTGCTGGAGGTGGAACGCGCGGGGCGCAACCACGACTTCTTCGAACTGGGCGGCCACTCGCTGAGCCTCCTGGCGGTGCAGGCGAAGGTGCAGGAGCGCTTCGCGGTGCAGTTGCCCCTCAAGCGCTATTTCGAGAACCCGAGGCTGGCCGCGATGGCGGGCGCCGTACAGGAAGAGGTCGGCACAGCCGCGGCGGGAGGGTCCGAAGACCTCGCCCGGATGGCCGCGCTGCTCGACCTTCTGGAGGATTGATGGAGATCGACAAGCACAGCCTTGCAAACCGCTTTGCGCGCCTGCCCCGCGAAAAACAGAAGGCCTTTCTGGGCCTGCTGCAAAAGCAGGGCGTGGACTTTGCCAGGCTGCCGATCGCGCGCTTGCCGGCGGGAGCCCGGGCCGAACTTTCCTATGCGCAGCTGCGGCAGTGGTTCCTGTGGCAGCTGGACCCGAAGAGCACGGCCTACCATATCTCGGGTGCGCTGAAGCTGCGTGGGGCACTGGACATCGACGCGCTGAAGCGGAGTTTCGGCGCGCTGCTCGAACGCCATGCCTCGCTGCGCACGGTGTTCCGCCCGGATGCGCAGGGGCTGTGCGAACAGATCGTGCGGGAGGGCGTCGACCTCGACATCCCGGTGATCGACCTGGCCAGCGCGCAGCACGACGTGGAAGTGCGTGCGCGCGAAGAATGCAGCCGCCTGAGTGCCACGCCCTTCGACCTCACGGCGGGCCCGCTGATACGGGTCGGCGTGATCCGGTTCGCCCCGCAAGTGCACCTGCTCGTGCTCGTGATGCATCACATCATTGCGGACGGCGCCTCGCTGCATCTGCTGGTGGGAGAGTTCGTTGCGCAGTACCGCGCACGCGTTTGCGGAGAAGGCTTGGACCTGCCGCCGTTGCCGATCCGCTATGCGGACTACGCCGCATGGCAGCGCAGCTGGCTCGAAGCGGGTGAAAAGGACAGGCAACTGGCCTACTGGGTCGAGCGCCTGGGCACGGCCAACCCGGTGCTGCAACTGGCCACGGACCGCAGCCGGCGGCCGGGCGGGCACTACACCGCGGCGCGGCACGGCGTCGACCTTGCGCCCGCGCTGGCGCAGGGTCTTCACCAGCGTGCACGCACGCAGGGCGCCACGCTCTTCATGGTGCTGCTGGCGGCGTTCCAGGCCCTGTTGCACCGCTACACCGGGCAGCAGGACATCCACGTCGGCGTGTCGGTGACCAACCGGCATCGTGCGGAGACCGAAGGCGTCGTCGGCCTCTTCGTCAACACGCAGGTCATGCGCGGCGCGGTCGAAAGCCGCATGAGCCTGGCGCAAGTGCTCGCGCAGGCGAAGGACGCCGCAGTGGGCGCGCAGGCGCACCAGGACCTGCCTTTCGAGCAGCTGGTGGACGCGCTGCAGCCCGAACGCAGCCTCAGTGTGAGCCCGCTGTTCCAGGTGATGTTCAGCCACGAGCGGACCGACGCCCGCACGCTGAAGCAGCTGCCCGGCCTCGCACTCGAAGACCATGCGCTGGCGGCGCCCGTGGCGCAGTTCGAACTGGTGCTGAGCACGAGCGAGGACGCGGACGGGCGCCTGCACGTGAGCTTCATCCATGCCGCCGAGCTGTTCGATGCGGCGACCATCGAGCGCTTGACCGCGCACTATGTCGCGATGCTCGGTGCGCTGGCTGGCGATGACTCGCTCGCGGTGGGCGACGTCCCGCTGATGAGCACGCCCGAGCAGGCGCAGCTCACCCAATGGAGCGTGAACACGCACCGTGAGCCCGGGACCGGGCCCGTGCACCGCATGATCGAGCGGCAGGCCCGCACGCAGCCTGACGCCACCGCGCTGCTGTTCGGCGACCAGGCCTTGAGCTTCGGTGACCTGAACCGCCGCGCCAACCGCCTTGCGCACCGCCTCATCGCACGGGGCGCCGGCCCCGAAGTGCGCGTGGGCATCGCCATGGAACGATCCGCCGACATGGTGGTCGCGATCCTCGCCGTGCTCAAGGCCGGCGCGGCCTACGTGCCGCTGGAGCCCGACCACCCGCCCGAGCGCCTGGCCTACATGGCGCAGGACAGCGGCATCCAGCTGCTGCTGGCCCACCGCGCCACCCGCGGCTGCCTCCAGGACCGCAGCCGCCTCGCCACCCTCGAAGTCGACACCCTCGACCTGCGCGCCGAGCCCGACACCGACCCCCAGGTGGCCCTGCACGGCGAGAACCTCGCCTACGTCATCTACACCTCCGGCTCCACCGGCCAGCCCAAGGGCGCCGCCATCCGCCACAGCGCCTTGCACAGCTGCATGGCCTGGATGCAGCGCACCTACGGCCTCACGCGCGAGGACACCGTGCTGCACAAGGCACCCTTCGGCTTCGACGTCTCGGTCTGGGAGATCTTCTGGCCGCTGACCGCCGGCGCGCGGCTGGTGGTGGCCAACCCCGGCGACCAGCGCGATCCGGCCCGGATCGTCGATCTCATCCGGCGCCACCAGGTCACCACGCTGAACTTCGTGCCGTCGATGCTGCAGGCCTTCCTCGCGCACGAAGGCATCGAGGCCAGCACGCGGCTGCGCCACATCCTCTGCGGCGGCGAGGCGATGCCGGCCGAGACGCAGAAGGAGACCCTGCATCGCCTCGGGGGTGCCACATTGCAAAACCTCTACGGCCCGACCGAGACCACCATCCACGTCACGCGCTGGACCTGCCGGGACGATGGGCAAAGCCAGGTGCCCATCGGAGCGCCGATCAGCCACACCAGCGCCCATGTGCTCGACGGCGAGCTCAACCGGGTGCCCCGAGGGGTCGCAGGCGAGCTGTACCTGGGCGGCGTGAGCCTGGCGCGGGGCTACCTGAACCGGCCGGGCCTGAGCGCCGAGCGCTTCGTGGCCGATCCGTTCGGGGGGCAAGGCGGCAGGCTCTACCGCACCGGCGACCTGGTGCGCTGGAACACCGAAGGGCAGCTGGAGTACCTCGGGCGCATCGACCACCAGGTGAAGATCCGGGGCCTGCGCATCGAGCTGGGCGAGATCGAGGCGCAGCTGCTGGCGCAGCCCGAGGTGCGTGAAGCGGTGGTGGTGGCGCGCGAAGGGGCGGTCAACACGTCTCTCATCGGCTATATCGCGTTGCATGCGGACCAGACCATCGATGCCGCGGCGCTGCGCAAACGCCTTGGCCAGGTGCTGCCGGACTACATGGTGCCGCGCCTGGTCGTCACGCTCGCGGCGTTGCCGTTGAACGCCAATGGCAAGGTCGATCGCAGGGCCTTGCCCGAGCCGGAAGGGTTGGACAGCGAGCGCGCCTACGAAGCGCCGCAAGGAGAGGCCGAGCAGGCGCTGGCTGCGATCTGGTGCGAAGTGCTCGGGATTCCACGCGTGGGCCGCGATGACAATTTCTTCGACCTGGGCGGCGATTCCTTGCTGAGCCTCAAACTGGTCGCGCGCATTCGCGCGCAGCTGCCCGGCGGCAGGCACCTGAGCCTGGCCGACGTGATGCAGGCCGGGAGCCTGCGCGCGCTGGCCGCGCGCGTGCACCAGCGTGAGGCCGTCGCCAGCGATGCGGTGTGCCTGCATGCCGGAGGCACTGGCGTGCCGTTGTTCTGCCTGCCGGGCCTGATCGTCAACACGCGCGAGTTCCAGCCGCTGGCGCGCGCGGTGAAGGGCGACCGGCCGGTGTATGCCTTCGTGAGCCATGTCTACACGCGCAAGCGCTGGCGCGGTTTTGCCATCCGCGAGCTCGCGGTCGACTATGCGGACTTCATCGTCAAGACCGCCATCGGCGGCCGCTGCGCACTGCTGGGCTGGTCGCTCGGCGGCGACCTGGCCTTCGAGGTGGCGCGGCAGCTCGAGGGGCGCATCGAGATCGTGTTCTTCGGCGCGGTCGATGTGTTCGAGCCGGAGCCGATGGTGCCAACGGGCAACCTGACTTCTGCGCAGCGCGCGAAGGCCGACGAAACCTTGGCCGCCTGGCTCGCCAGGTCGGAGATGGCGGCGCATTGGAACGCGCTGTTCGCCCGCATGACCGGCGCCGAGCAGGCCTGGGTGGCCGAGCAGTTGCTGGACCCGAACTGGGTCTCGCCGCTCGACGGGACCGGCGACGAGGCCTACGAATATCTGCTGTGGGCCACGCTGGACAGCCGCGTGCAATCCGCATGCTACGCCGAAGCGAAGACGGATCTCGCGGTGCAGGTGTTCCATGCCGAGCGCTCGCTGCAGGCGCCGGGCGCGCTGCGCCGCTGGCCCGGCCGCGCGCGCGTGCTGTCGACCGAGGTGGTCGCGGGCACCGGCCACCTGGACATCATCCGCGACGCGCAGTTCGGCGCCACCGTGAAGCACCGCCTGCGGGCGCTCGACCTCGGCTAGCGCCCCAACCGCGGCGTAAAAAAAGGCCGGATGCCCGCGAGGGCACCCGGCCTTTGCGCTGCGCCGCGTTTACCAGCGGTAGGTGGCCGTTGCCACGGCTGTGCGCTGCGTGCCCAGGTAGCAGTAGGCGTAGGCGCAGTTCGCGACGTAGGCCTTGTTGGTCAGGTTGCGCAGGTTCAGCGCCAGCGTCCAGCGGTCGATGTCGTAGCCGATCATCGCGTCGAGGAGCGTGTACGACGGCACCTTGGCCGGCGCGACCACTTCGCCGTCGCCATGCGTCGAGCCGTTGAAGCGCGCGCCCACGCCCACTTTCAGGCCGTTGCTGAAGCGGTAGTCCGCCCACACCGACAGGCGATTGCGCGGAACCGACATCGACTGCTTGCCGATCTCCTCGACCCGGCTGCTGGCCGTGACGATGGCGCGCGGCGTGTAGGCGTACGAGGCCGTGAGGTTCAGGCGCGGCATGAGCTCGGTGGTGGCCTCGAGTTCGAGGCCGCGCACCGAGATCTCGCCGGTCTGCCTGGGCATGAAGCTCGCGTCGTAGGTGATGTAGTTCTTGCGCCGCAGGTCGAAGATGGCCGCGCTGTAGAGCGACTTGCCGCCCGGCGGCTGGTAGCGGATGCCGGCTTCGTACTGCCGGCCGCTTTCCGGCTTGAAGGGCGTCTTGGTGGCGGGATCGAGCGCGCCGATCGGCGCGAACGATTCCGAGTAGCTCAGGTAGGGCGCAAGTCCGTTCGGCGCCAGGTAGACGAGGCCCGCGCGCTTGGTGAACTTGTGCTCCGAGATGCGCTGCGTGGTGCCGTCGAACCGGCTGTAGTTGCTGCTCTGCGCAGTGTCGTAGCGGCCGCCCAGCGTGAGCGACCAGCGGTCGCCCCATTTGATCTGGTCCTGCACGTAGATGCCGGTCTGCGCCAGCCGGTTCACGCCGTTGACGTAGGGAGCGGGAAGCTCGATGGCGCCGCCGTAGACTGGGGCCTGGATGTCGAGCAACGGCGCGCCGACGATGCTGCTGTAGGTGTACTGGTCGATGCGGGTGCGCTGGTAGTCCAACCCCACCAGCACCTTGTGCTGCCAGTCGCCCGATCGCAGGTCGGCCTGCAGCTGGTTGTCCATGGTGAGCGAGGTCGTGCTCTCCTGGCTGCCGAACACGCCGCGGTTCAGGTACCGGTAGTTGGCGGGGCTCAGCGCGTTGGCCGGGTCCATGGCCGCGAAGCTCGGCGACTGCAGGGTGCGGTAGTCGACCTCGAGCTTGCCGTAGCGCAACTTCTGGCGCACGGTGAAGGTGTCGTTGAAGCGATGCTCCAGCTGGTAGCCGATCATCTTCTGGTCGTGGTTGAAGTGATCGAAACTCGGATCGGCCACGTTCAGGTCGCTGGGAATGGTGGTGCCGATGCGCGTCGGCTTCAGCGAGCCCTCGATGGGCCGGATGCGGCTGTAGGCGCCCGCGCGGTTCTTCTGGTACTGGGCCAGCAGCGTGAACGTGGTGTCGCTCGAGGGTTTCCAGGTGATCGAGGGCGCGATGTAGGTGCGGTCGTCGCGCGAGCTGCCGCCGGGCAGCTGGGCATCGCGCAGCACGCCGGTGATGCGGTAGAGCACCTTGCCTTCGGCATCGAGTGCGCCGGAGAAATCGCCGGCCACCTGGCGGCGGGCGTCGTTGCCGTACTGCAGCTGTATTTCGCGCAGCGGCTCGGCCGTCGGCAGCTTGCTCGCGATGTTGACCACGCCGCCCGGGCTCGCCATGCCATAGAGCACCGAGGTCGGGCCGCGCAGCACTTCGATGCGCTCGCTGCCGTAGTTCTCGGTCTTCCAGACACCCCAGGTCCCGTTGTTGCGCAGCGGCAGGCCATCCAGGTAGAAGCCGGGCGCATAGCCGTCGAAGCCGCGGATCGCGATCCAGTCATAGCGCGAATCCGCGCCGAACGGGGCGATGGCAATGCCCGGCGTGTAGCCGAGCGCATCCTTGACGGTGGTGGCGCCGATGGCGTCCATGCGGTCGGCCGTGATGACCGAGATCGACTGCGGCGTCTCCACGATCGGCGTGTCGGTCTTGCTGCCGGCCGTGCTGCGTTTGGCGAGGTAGCCGTTGACGTGGCCTGTGGCGGATTCTTCCGTGGTGGCGTTCACGGTGATCGCCGGCAGGGTCGGGTCGGCGGCTCCCGACGGCTGTGCCGTGGCTTGCGCGAAGGCGCTCACGCTGCAAAGGGAGGAGGCCGTGCCGAAGGCCGCGGCGAGTGCGGCATTCAACAGACGTTGGCGGGGCAGGGGACGCATAAGGTTGAAGACTCCAGGTGCTTGAATACGACGTGTTCACGTTTCGGCGCCCAGGGCGGCCGAATCCGTCGCCCTGGTGCTTCCATACATGAGACGTTCGACTTAAAAAAAAGGAGACAGCGCGCTGTCTCCTTTTCTTTCGACTGCCTCGCCGGAGCGGGTCTTTGCCTAGGCCCGGACCGCCTCCCGCTCGCGGAGGGCACTGTTCGCGGCGTCGGCCGCAGCCGCCACCGGCGCACCACCCGGAATCGCCTTGAGCAGCGCGCTGCCGATCTCGCCCGTGCGCACGGAGGTGACCGACAGCAGCGTGTCGCTCAGCCCGTGCGAGGCTTCGCAGGCGCCCTGCAGGAAGATGGCGGGGTGGAAGTCCGGCGTGCTGCCGACGCGGTAGTGGCGGTCGACCGAAAAATCGCCCAGGTACGGTGCCAACGGCGCGAGGAGGGCCTTGTGCTGCTCGCGCGCGTAGCCGGTGGCCAGCACGACGGCGTCGTAGCGCGAGGTGCCGTCGGCGCCGCTGTCCTGGTCGAACAGGGTCAGGTGGATGCCGTCCGCCGCGGCCTGCACGCCGCGGATCTCGTGCCGGCGCAAGAAGCGCATGCGGTCCTCGCCGCGCACCTTCTGCTCGTAGAACATCTTGAAGATCTGCTGGATCAGGTCGAGGTCGGCCACCGCGTAGTTGGTGTGGCCGAACTCGTCGATCAGCGCGGCGCGCTCGTCCTCGGGCTGGCCGTAGATGTAGTCGGTGAACTCCACGTTGAACACCTCGTTGACGAAGGGGCTGTCGTCGGACGGGCGGATCGAACGCGCCCGCATGATCAGGTCGACCTGCGGCGCATGGGGGCGGCCTTGCAGGTCCATGAAGATCTCGGCTGCGCTCTGGCCGGCGCCGACGATGGCGATCCTTGCGGCATCGGGCAGCCGGGCCATGCCGCGCAGGTAGCCGCTCGAGTGGAACACGCGTGGATCGTCCCTGAGCGGCCCGAAGCCTTCGGGGATGTTGGGCATGCCGCCGATGCCGACCACCAGGTTGCGCGCGAGGCGCTCGGTGACCGCGCCTGCCCCATTGCGCGAACGCACGCGCAAAAGCGAAACCTCGCCGCCCTGCGTTTCCTTTTCGGGCAGCACCTCGAAGACCTGCTCGCCGTAGACGCAGGCATCCTCGAACTGCGCCGCGGCCCAGCCCAGGTAGTCGTTGAACTCGTGGCGGCTCGGGAAGAAGGTCTTGAGGTTGATGAAGTCCTGCAGGCGCTTGCTCTCGTGCAGGTAGTTGATGAAGGTGAAGCGGCTGGTCGGGTTGCGCAGCGTCGCCAGGTCCTTCATGAACGAGATCTGCATGTGCGCCTGGTCCAGCATCATGTCCTTGTGCCAGGCGAAGCCGGCCTGCTTTTCGATGAACACCGCATCGACGCACCGGCCTTCGCGGCGCTTCTCGTCCAGCGCAATGGCCAGCGCGATGTTCGACGGGCCGAAGCCGATGCCGATGAGGTCGTGAATCACCATGGCGGTTGTTCCTTTACGCAGAGTGTTGGGCGGGCGGGGCGGCGGCGTCGCTGCGGGGCAGCCACAGCGCATCGGTGAAATAGCGTTCGCGCAGCATCACGACCAGGAGCGCGCGCTTGTGCGGCAGGTCGAACTCCTTCACCTTGGCGTAGCCGGATTTGTCCAGGTTGCGGATCTGCTGCAGGTGGTCGATGCGCGGCTCGCCCACCGCGCGTTGCGTGCGCGGATCGCACAGGAAGATGTAGTGCGAAATGGAGGTGAGCCATGCGGTGGCGAATGCCCTGCCGCGGAACGCGGGCTCGCCGATGAGCACGTGCCAGCCGCGGTCGTGGTCGTTCACGTCGTAGAACGGCGCGATGCGGCTTTCCTTGGCCCAGTACATCTCGAAGTAGCCGAAGGGCTCGCCGTCCAGGCAGGCGATCATCGAATACATGTGCGGGTCGCGGTCGATGGCCGAGAGGTAGTGGCGGTGTTTGTCGAGGTCGCCTTCCTCCTCCCAGATCACGGCCACGTCGGGGTCGTTCATCCAGCGGTTTAGCATGGCGAGGTCGGCCTCGAGGTCGAAGCTGCGAAACGAGAAGGTCTTGCCGAGCCAGGGAATGAAACGCTGGTAGAGCAGGCCGCGCGGCTTGGGCGGGCGCACGGGGTGGCGCTTGCCCTGGGTCAGCGCATGGCGCAGCGCGATGGGCGGGTGCACGGTGGGCAGCCAGAGGGAAGGCTGCTGCCACAGCATGTCGCGGCATGCGAGTGCATGGCCGCCTTCGGCTTGAAGCAGCACGCCGGCCTGAACGAGCGCCGCGGCCGGCCGGCTCGGGGCCACGTTGAAGGTCTTGCTCGCCGGGTGGCATTCGAACGCGCCTTCGAGCGCTGCGAGCAGATGGGTGCTGGAGGCATCGCTGCCGTCCACCCACGCGAGCGTGGCACCCTCGCCGGTCTTCCACAGCGAGCGCGAGCCGTGCTGCGTATTGCGCACGCCGAGCAGGCCGTCGCCCTCGCGCGTGATCGCGTGCGGCATGCCGCCCGCATAGGAAACATGGGCAGGGGTCGTCATGCGATGCTTTCGGTGAGCGGCTGCCGCTGCCCCGCGAGCAGGGCCAGCCCCTCGTGCAGGGCGGGGAAGAGGCTGTGGTTGAAGTTGTTCCAGCGCAGCTCCAGGATCGTGTCCGCGGGGTCGATGCCTGTGCGCAGTGCATCGTGGATCACCTCGCCGGAGTCGATGCCGTTGTCCACGTAGTGCAGCGAGGCGCCGGTCTTGAAAAGCGGCGCCACGGCCACGCTTTCCATCGTTGCCCAATCGACGATCCTGCGGCCCTGCGCGCCATGCAGCGCATCGAGCGTGGCGCAGGCGCCGCGGCGTACGTAGGGCGACTCGGCGCGCGTGATGCCCGGATGGATGTTGACGATCTTGCGGTGGAACGGCGCGCCGGGCCGCACCAGCTCGTCGAGGATGACGAGCAGTCCGTCGAGTACGACGACATCGGCCTGCAAGGTCAGCAGCTTGTCGAGCAGCGTGCGCTCGAAGCGGCGCTTGCCGGCGGGCCGATCGGCCGCATCGAGCGGCAGGCGGCGGTACTCGGAAGGCACCGGATGGAACAGGCCGGCCAGCAGCTTGCCCTGCGTTGTGAGCCCATGCGGAAAGATCCACGGCTGGCCGGGCTGGCACGAGAAGCCGTAGTCCCGCAGCGCGGCCCGGTCGCGTGG
This sequence comes from Variovorax sp. OAS795, assembly GCF_040546685.1. NCBI lineage: Bacteria > Pseudomonadati > Pseudomonadota > Betaproteobacteria > Burkholderiales > Comamonadaceae > Variovorax > Variovorax sp. OAS795. The sequence goes on along the minus strand of NZ_JBEPOH010000001.1, from coordinate 4,423,782 downwards.
CGAATGCGGGTCGTCGTCCGTCACGATGCCTTCGAGCGAATAGGCATCGCCCAGTGGCGTCTCGTCGAGCGCCCGCGCCAGGTACTCGAGCGGGGACGCCATGTAGCGCTGCCCGCCCTTGTACGCAATCTGCTGGCCGGCCTGGTCGGCCGGGGCATTTCTCAATGACAGGATGTAGACGAGCTTGGCCTTGGACATGGATGTGGAATGGAATGGACAGATGGAAGACGGAATGGCCCGCAATCTGTTCACCCGAAGCCGCGGTGCGCCGGTGCCAGCGGGCAGGCGTTGCAGTGGTGCTCGTGCGGCAGCAGGTGGTTGAGGCAGCACTCGCGGTGCAGCTTCACAGGGGCCCGGCGTTCGCGGCCGTGCAGCGGGTTGGCGCGAAGATCGCGCGGCCATGCCGCGGTGTGCAGCAGCAACTGGCGGTCCTGCGCGATCGAGGCTGCGCCGCCGGTCGCGGCCAGTGCCGCATCGAACACCGGCTCCATGAGCCGCACGGTGTTGCTCCAGAGGATCTTGGGCGCCAGCCGCGTGAGGCCGCTCAAGGCGTCGAAGAGCGGGGCGAGGTGCTGCCACAGCAGCGGTCCGTAGCGCTCTGCGGCATCGGTCCCGTGAAGCGGCCGGCCCGGCTGCCGGATGTGAAAGCCGGCCGGGCCGCCGTGCGCGTCCAGCCGCACCCAGGTGTGTTCCGCCGCGATGGGGAACACGTGCTGCAGCATGCTGGCCGCGGCCATGACCGGCGGCAAGAGCATCGCGATGTATTCGAGGCTCCACGCCGAAGCGACCGCACGCCGGTCGCCTCCGCTCGCGCCTCTGGAGAGGGCATTGCGGTCCAGCACGCCCGCGAGCAGCGCGGGTGACTGCGCAAGGTCGGCCACGCGCACCATGCCCGCAGGCACGGTGTCGGCACACTGCAGCTTCTCGCCGTGCACGGCCAGCTCGCCCTGGAACAGCGGCACCAGCAGCGGGATCATGGGGCGGCGTTCGGCACGGTCATTCCTGCAAGACGGATTCGAAGGCCGCTTGTTCATCCGGGCGCCGGCTGAACATTGCCGCGGCTCGGCCGTCTAGGCAGTAGGTGGCACGCAGCCATCGCTGTCGCCCCCGGGCGGAAAGAGCCTTTGCATGACTACCACCACCACCCCAGGCAACGGCGCCGAGATCGCGCGCCTGCTGAAACCCTTCCTGCCGTGGATCGTGCTGTCGGCCGTCACGGGCGTCGGCGCCGGTGCCGCCACGGTCGCGCTGCTGGGCACCATCAACCGCGTGCTCAACCAGCCGGGCGGACTCGCGGGTGGGCTGCTGCTGACCTTCATCGGCCTGTGCGGCGTGGCACTGTTCGGGCGCATGGTGTCGGACGTGTCGACCAACTTCGTCGGCCAGCGGCTGGTGGCCCAGGTGCGCAAGAGCCTGGCGCAGAAGATCCTCTCGGCGCCCATCGATGCGCTGGAGCGCTACCGCACGCACCGCCTCATGCCGGTGCTGTCGCAGGACGTGGACATGATCAGCGACGTGGCCTTTGCGCTCTCGGGAACGCTGATCGCGCTGGCGGTGGCGCTGGGCTGCCTGGGCTACCTGGCGTTCCTCTCTCTGCCGCTGTTCGGCCTGATGCTGGTGGCGCTGGCGATCGGCATCACCGTGCAGCTCATGGCGCAGATCCGCGGCGAGGCCGGCTTCTGGAAAGCGCGCGAGCAGGAGGACCAGCTGCACAAGGCCTACCGCGCCATCAGCGAAGGCGCCAAGGAACTGCGCATGCACCGCGCGCGCCGCACGCGCATGTTCGCGGGTCAGATCGAGCGCATCGTCGACACCATCCGCGTGGTCAACGGACGTGCGATCAACACCTATGTGATTGCGACGGCCTTTGGTTCGGCGCTGTTCTTCCTGTTGATTGCGCTGATCCTGGGCTGGGCCGCGTTCCGCACGACCGAGCCGGCAGTGGTCAGCGGCTTCGTGCTGGTGCTGCTGTTCCTGAAAGGCCCGCTCGACCAGATCGCGCTCACCTTGCCCGGCGTGGGGCGTGCCAAGGTGGCCTTCGAGCGCATCGGCGACCTGTCGGCGCGCTTTGCCACGCCGGAGCCGCACCTGCACCTTGCGCGCGCATCCAACGGCGTGATCCTGAAGAACGAGATCGGCATGCGCAGCGTGCGCTATGCCTTCGATGCGCCCGAAGGGGGCGAGGCCTTCACGCTCGGGCCGATCGACCTGCAGCTTCGCCGCGGCGAGATGGTGTTCGTGGTGGGCGACAACGGCTCGGGCAAGACCACGCTCGTCAAGCTGCTCTTGGGGCTCTATGCGCCGCAGGCCGGCGAGGTGCTGATCGACGGTTCGGTCGTGAAGCCCGAGGGCCGCGACGACTACCGCCAGCTCTTCACCACCGTGTTCTCCGACTTCTACCTGTTCGAAGATCTCGTCGCCGGCGAAGAGAGCGAGGGCGGCGCCGGCATGGAGGTGCTGCCCGAAACGGCGCTGCCGTATCTGGAGCGGCTGGAGATCGCCCACAAGGTGAGCCTGAAGAACGGCGCCTTCAGCACCACCGACCTCTCGACCGGCCAGCGCAAGCGGCTCGCGCTGGTGCACGCGTACCTCGAAGGCCGCCCGGTGCTGGTGTTCGACGAATGGGCCGCCGACCAGGACCCGGCCTTCCGCCACCTGTTCTACACCGAGCTCCTGCCCGAGCTGCGTGCCAAGGGCCACCTGCTGGTGGTGATCTCGCACGACGACCGCTACTTTCACCTGGCCGATCGCGTCATCACGATGCGTGCGGGCAAGATCGCGGAAGACAGGGTGCATGCATCGCGGGAAAGCCTCGCCGCGTGAAGGAGGGCCATGAAAGACAAGACTTGCACGACCTGGCCGCCCGGCGACGGCCCCGCCTTCGACATCGCATGGACGCTCTTCTGCACGCTGCATGACGCGCCCTCGCCCGAGCGCGCGGAGCAACTCGTGCGCTGGCTCGGCGTCGATCCCGGGCACATCTGCGCGCTGGACGACGTGCTGACGCTGTGGGCACTGACCGGTGCCGCGCTCATGAAGCCCGCCCTGGAGGAGGCGGCGCATGAGGAACGCCGGCTGCAGTAGCGGGCGCTACGTACGCGTGTCGCGCAGCGCGGCCGCGATGCCGCCGAGCGCATCCCAGCGCCGCCGGGCCTCCTCTGCCGCGGCAGCATGTTCGGCCGACCTGCCGCGCCAGTTGGCCAACGCCAGGCGGGCCGCCGCTGCGGCATCGTGCGGTGCGCTTTCGCTCTCGACGATCAGCGCGAGCGCACGCTCGATGCGCTTTTCGTCCGGCGCGCGGGGCGCGATGCGGCGCTCAGGCAAAGTCTTCGGCCAGCTTCGCGTCGAAGCCCGCGCGGTTCGAGACGGCCGTGTGTTCGACCAGCTCCGAGCGCAGCCGTGCGAAAACGCGCGAGCAGTCGATGGCTGCGCGCAGCAGGTGCTTGGCCACCGCCATCTCGGTGATCTTCAGTTGCTGCGCGATCTCGGCGCGCGTGTGTCCGTAGGCACGGAACAACAGGAACACTTCGCGCCGCCGGGGCGGCAACGTTTCCAGCGCCTCGACCACGCGCGCCAGCACCTGCTGCTGCGATGCGATGAATTCGCACGACGGCACCGCCTGTCGCGAGCCCGCGCTGAAATGCGTGCTGACCCAGTCCTGCGCCACCTTGCGCCGGCGCGCATCGTCCACGCAGAGGTTGCGTGCCACGCGAAACAGCAGCGCGCGCGGCGACTCGATGCCGCCCGCGCCGGTCGCTCCGTCGGGCACGGCGTCGATGCGGACGCCGTCGTTGATCTTGAGCGCGTGCGCATACACCCGCTCGAAGCTCGATTGCGCGATGTCCGCCGCGTAGTGGGGGTCCCGCAGGTCGCGCGTCAGCTGGCGGCGCAGGTCCGCATAGTGAGCCACAAGTTCCTGGACGAGGTCGCGCATCCGATCGCCTTCTCGCAAGTTGTCGCAGTGGTGTTCCCGGGCCGGCCACCGGCGCGATCTGCGCGGCGACTCGGTACATTGAATAAGAATTATTCTTATTGAAGTGTAACCTTAACCGCGCCTGAACGAGGCGGGGAAAAGATTCGGCAACCCCCGCGCGTGCCCTGAAAAAGACACCTGTCCGGGAAATGAATAGTTCTGTTTTCGGCGGGGCGCACGAGGCCACGTCGCCGAAGAAGCAAGGCCGCGATCAGGCCCGCTTCGGGATGCCCAGGCCGCGCACGACGGCCGGCCGCGCCACGAAGGCTTCGAGCACGCGCGCCACGTTCCTGAACTCGCCGAAGCCCACCAGGTCGCCCGCTTCGTAGAAGCCGACCAGGTTGCGCACCCACGGAAAAATAGCGATGTCCGCGATGGTGTAGCCGTCGCCCGCGACCCAGTTGCGGCCTTCGAGCCGCTTGTCGAGCACGCCGAGCAGCCGCTTCGATTCGGCGACGTAGCGGTCGCGTGGACGCTTGTCCTCGTAGTCCTTGCCGGCAAACTTGTTGAAGAAGCCGAGCTGTCCGAACATCGGGCCGATGCCGCCCATCTGGAACATCAGCCACTGGATGGTTTCGTAGCGGCCCGCGGCGTCCTGCGGAATGAACTGGCTGGTCTTGTCGGCCAGGTACAGGAGAATGGCGCCCGACTCGAACAGCGCGAGCGGCTTGCCGCCGGGCCCGTCGGGATCGAGGATGGCCGGAATCTTGTTGTTCGGGTTGAGCGAGAGGAACTCGGGCGACATCTGGTCGCCGGTCTCGAAGCTCACCAGGTGCGGCTCGTAGGGGAGGCCGGTTTCCTCCAGCATGATCGACACCTTCACGCCGTTGGGCGTGGGCAGCGAATACAGCTGCAGCCGGTCAGGGTGGAGGGCAGGCCATTTCTGGGTGATGGGAAAGCTGGACAGGTCGGTCATGGGCGGTTCATGGAATGCGGAGTGGGGCACCGCGCCCGCCAACTTTCTTCAGATGCCGAGCCAAGTCATCAGGGCCGTCTCGACGTCGGCGGAGGGTGCGACGAAGCCAGTGTAGGTCGATGTGGCGAGCGCGCGCTTGCCGGCGTCGCTTTGTGCCAGGCCCAGCAGGGCTTCGCGCGCGGCGCTGGCGGTGGCGGCATCGAGCTTGCGCGACGCCACCCACTGCTTGATGGGAACCGCGCGCGACTCCGCGCACACGTTGCCGCCGCCGTCTTTCCAGGTCTTGACCACGCCCGACGCGGCCGTGGCGCCGTAGGCCGCGAAGTTGTTCTGCACATAGAACGGGACCGCGTCCTGGTAGCGCGTGTTGGTGAGCTTGAGTGCGGCGGGCTGCAGGCCGTGCTCGCGCAGCATGGCGCGCGTGATCACCGAGGTGATCGAATCCGGGTCGGGCATCACCAGGCCCTTGCCCGACATGCTCTTCCAGTCGGAGATGGGCTGCGGCTCCTTGCACAGGAGCGACACCTTGTACGCGGTGAAGCCGCTGGTCCATGCCAGGGCCTGGTAGCGGCCGCTCTTCACGGCTTCCATGGCCACGTGGGCCGGGTGGATGAACGCGATGTCGACCTGCTGTTCCTTCAAGGCCTCGCGCGCGCCGTTGTATGAAATCAACACCTTGATGGTCACGGGCTGCTTCAGCGCCTTGCTCAGGACCTCGGCAATGGGCTCGAAACGCGGCGCGATCTGGCTTTCGGTGACCTGGTAGCTCACGCCTTCCGTCACGCCGATGACCAGCGCGTGGGCCGGCAACGCCGCGGCCAGCAGCAGCGCAGCCGCTGTGTGGGCCGCAGCGCGCAGCGATGGTTGGAGGGGGCGGGCTTCTGTCCGGGTGGCGCGCGTCTCTGCGCGGAAGGTGGTGGGGGTGCGGAGGTCCATGAAAAGATCTTAGGGGCCGCTCGCGTCTCTGCCGATGATCGCAAGCACCTATACCTTTGCGCACCACTCCCGGTGCATGGCGCTGCGCTCCAGCCTCAGAAGCGCGCCTTGAGGAAGGCCGAGGGTCCGTGCAGCCTGACCTTGACGCGGGTCTCCGTGGTGCTGCCCTCGCGCGCGAGGTCGATGTCGGTGACGCCATAGGCGAGCACCACGCCGACGTTCTTCACCGGGAACCATTCGACCCCCGCGGAAGCGTTGTAGATGCTGCCGTGGAACCGGCCGCCGCCCTTGCGCACGCCGGAGAGGTCGGCAAACAGGCGCAGGTCCGGATTGATGGCATGCCGGACGCCCAGTTCGAGCAGTGGCGCAACGGCGTTGTCGCTCGAGTCTTCGTTCAATGTTCGGATGCGTCCGTTCACCGCGACGTTGGCGTTGGTGCCCACGCCGATGCTGTAGTAGGCCGCGCCCGCGCCCAGGCCGAACACCGTGTTGCCCGAGCCGAGCCACCACTTGTACGAGAGCTTCGCGAAGTCGAGCTTCACGTTGAGGTTGGCGTTGCCCACCGCGCTGACCGTGCCGAAGCCGCCGAAGGACTCGTTGCCGCCGGCCTGGCCGAAGTAGTCGCGCTTGTAGCGGTAGTAGTCGAACGAGAGGCCGTGGTTGTCGCCGATCAGCAGGTCGGCCGTGACGCGGGGCATGGTCACGCGGCCGGGCTCGAGGTCGCGCGTGCGCAGCGCACCGTAGGGCGAGTTGACGGAGGCATTGAATTTGGGATCGGCGCTGAAGGCTCCCACCGAGAAGCTGAAGCGGTCCAGTGCGGGTGAAGGCTCGGCCCAGGCCGCGGCATGGGCGAAGAGCAATCCGGCACCGGCCAACGTGACCAGTGTTGTCAATCTCGATGTGGCGGCAAGTGGGCGGGAGCGTGGCAGCGGCATGAAGGGTCCTTCCAGGCAAAAAAATACGCCTCGGGCTGGGCACGCAATATTTATGCGCGCGGGCTCCGGGCGACGGCTCCCTTTTTGATGTCCTCCAAAGTTAACTGCGCGCCCGCGGGAGGCGAATGCGCAGATTGCCGTTGCATGTGTAGGACGGCGGCGATGCAGGCACGGTCAGGTCTGAAGAAAGTATTCAAGCTAAGCTTTGACGATGCGCAAACACCTCTCCGCGACCACCGGTCCGCAGCGTCTTCTCTATGCCGGCGTGGCGGGCATCGCTGTCGCGGCCGGCGCCTGGCCGCTCGACGGCATGGCACGGGCACTGGCAGGCTGGTGCACCAATTGCGTGGTGTTTCTCCTGCTGACGTGGTGGCTGGCAGATACTTTCGATGCACAGAAAACCCGCCAGCGCGCGCAGTCGCTGGACCAGCCCAACGTCGTGATCCTGGTATCGATGCTCGCGGTCATCGGGGCGAGCGTGGTGGCCATCGCGATGCTGCTGCAGCAGGTCAAGCTCATGAGCGGGCCGGCGCGCGCGGGGCATATCGCGCTCGGGGTGGTGGCGCTGGCGGGCTCGTGGCTCATGATGCACACGATCTACGCCTTTCACTATGCGCACCGCTACTACATCGACCAGCGCGACGGCTCGCCCGACGGCGGGCTCGATTTTCCCGGCAAGGAGGAGCCGGACTATTTCGACTTCATCTACTACGCCTACGTGGTCGGCATGACCACGCAGGTGTCCGACGTGCAGGCCACGTCGCGGGAGATGCGCCGCATCACGCTGGTGCACAGCGTCCTGGCCTTCGCCTTCAACATGCTGGTGCTCGCGCTGTCCGTCAACGTGGTCGCGGGGGCGATGTAGCGGCCGGTGGGCTCGCGCGCGGCCAGAGCTTCACGAGGCCGGTGGACAGGGCCACGCCGCAGACGATGACGGCCGCGCAGATCAGCATCCACTGCGTGATGCTCTCGCCGAGAAACACCGCGCCGTAGAACACCGCGAACACGGGCACGAGGAAAGTCACCGTGAGCGCGCGCGCCGGCCCCGCACTGGCGATGAGCCGGAAGAACAGGATGTACGCAAGCCCGGTGCACGCCACGCCCAGCGCAAGCAGGGCCAGCCATGCACGCAGGCTCGGCATCTGCGTGGGCCAGAACCACAGCGCGGGCAACGCGAGGAACAGCGTGGCACCGATCTGGCTGCCGGTGGCCGTGGCCAGTGCGGGCACGCCGCCCAGGTAGCGCCGCGTGGCGCTGGCCGACAGGCCGTAGCTCGCACATGCGGCGAGGCAGGCCAGCACGGCCCACAGTGCGGCATGGCCGCCTGCATCGGCATGCAATCCGGCGCTGCGGCTCGCCAGCAGGGCCACGCCCGCGAAGCCGATGACCAGGCCGACGATGCGCGAGCCATCGGGCCGGTCTCGGAACCAGGCCCACGCCACCAGCGCGCCGAACATCGGCACCGTGGCGTTGAGCACCGCTGCCAGGCCGCTGTTGATGGTCAAGAGGGCGAAGCAGAAGAGCGCGAACGGAATGCCCGAGTTCAGCACGCCGATCGCCATCGTTGCCTTCCAGTGCTGCGCCAGCGCAGCGCCATGGCCGCGCAGGAAGAGCAGCGGCAACAGGAACAGCATGGCCACCGCGACCCGCACCGCGGCCGCCGGCAACGCACCGAACTCGGCCGCGCCGATGCGCATGAAGAGAAAGGAGGCGCCCCAGAGCGCGCCCAACAGCACGAGATCGAGGAGCCAGGCCTTGGGCTTGGGTGATGAAGCGGCGGGGGCGGTGTTGTCTTTTGTTGTCGTGCTCATGCGTTCTCGTTCGGTGGTGCGCATCGCCGCGGGCGCGGGCCCTGTCTACTTCGACTCCAGCGCCAGCAGCGCGGTCTTGCGGTGGAGCCCGCCAGCGTAACCGGTCAGCGACCCATCGGCACCCAGCACGCGGTGGCACGGCACGATCACGCTGATCGGGTTGCGCCCCACCGCCGCGCCCACCGCGCGCACTGCGGTGGGGTTGCCCACGTTCGCGCTCAGTGCGCCATAGGTCATGGTCTTGCCCGCCGGTATGGCGAGCAGCGCCCGCCACACGCTCTGCTGGAACGCGGTGCCGTGCGACAGATCGAGCTTCACGTCGAAGGTGTCGCGCTTGCCGGCAAAGTAGTCGCGCAGCTGCATGCCGGCCTCGACCAGTGCCGGATGATCGTCCCGCGCCTGCCAACCCGTGGTGTCGGGCCAGTGGCGCTGCTGGTCGAACCAGACGCCGGCCAGGCCTTCGTCGGTGGCCGCCATCGTGATGCCGCCGAGCGGCGTATCGATGTGCGAGGTGTAGAGGGTCTTGCTCTTGAACTTCATGGCGTTTCAGGCGGTGGCGCCTGCCGTTGCGAGGTGGTTGAAAGACGGCGCCGCATCCGCACCCGGCGCCGGCGCGTGCCAGGCGCGCAGCACTGCGTAGCTGCGCCACGGCCGCCATGCCCGCGATGCCTCGCCGGCCGCGCGCGCCGTGGTCACGCCCAAGGCTTTCTGCAGCGCGACGTCGCCGGCGGGAAACGCGTCGGGCCAGCGCAGTGCGCGCATCGCGATGTACTGCGCCGTCCATGCGCCGATGCCGGGGAGCTCCTGCAGCGCGGCGATGGTCGAGGGCACGTCGGCCCCCGCATGCAGCGCCAGCTTGCCGGCGGCGACTTCGCGTGCGATGGCCTGAAGAGCGGCCTGCCGCTGCCGCACGATGCCGAGTTGCCCCAGCGCATCACCGCTTGCTTCGGCCAGTGCCGCGGGCGTGGGGAACAGCCGGTCCAGCCCCTCGATGGGCGTGGCGATCGGCTCGCCGAAAGCTTCGACCAGCCGCGAGCCCAGCGTGCGCGCCGCAGCCACCGTGACCTGCTGCCCGAGCACTGCGCGCACCGCCAGCTCGAAGCCGTCGACCGTGCCCGGCACGCGCAGTCCGTCGCCATGCGGAAAGGATGCGTGCAGCGCCGCGTTGATGGCCATCGGCTCGGCGTCCAGGTCGAGCATGGCGCGAGCGCGGCTGATCACGATCGGCAGCACCGCGGCGAGCGAATCGCTGACCGACAGCAGCATCTGCTCGCGCGCCATGTCGAAGCGCAACTGCAGCCAGCCGGCATGCGCCTGTCCCGCTTGCTGCACGCGCAGCGTGCGGGCGAGGCGAACATAGGTCGGCATGCTGCCCTTGGCGGGCGCCTGGCCATCGGCCGTGCTTGCCGCCTCGACACCGCGCAGCGCACGGCGTGCGAAGAAGCCGAACATCGCGTCGGCGTCGTACGGCGGACGATAGCCCAGCCGCACTTCGATGGCCTTGCCTTCGCCACCCTCCACGCCGCCGGCGCGCCGCAGCGCACTGGGGTTGAGGCCGTAGTGCGCCACGAAGGCCGCGTTGAACCGCCGCACGCTCGCGAAGCCGCTGGCCAGCGCCACTTGCGTCATCGGCAGCCGCGTATCGGCGATCAGCTGCTTGGCGGCCAGCAGGCGGCGCGTTTGCAGGTACTGCAACGGGGACACGCCGAACTGCGCCTCGAAGATGCGCCGCAGGTGGCGGTCGCTCACGCCGAGCCGCGCCGCGATCTGCGCCGCGCCCGGGCCTTCTTCGGCCCAGGCATCGGGCTCGTCGATGAGCCGTGCGGCCTGCAGCGCGAGGATGCGCGATGCGTCTTCGGTCGACCAGCTGGCGGCGCGCGGTGCGAGTTCGGGCCGGCACCGCAGGCAGGGGCGAAAGCCTTCGGCCTCTGCCTGCGCCGCATGGCGGAAGAACCTGCAGTTCTCGCGCCGCGGCAGCTTCACGCGGCAGACCGGCCGGCAGTAGATGCCGGTGGAGGTCACCGCGGTGAAGAACGAGCCGTCGAAGCGCGCGTCGTGCGTCTTCATTGCCAGGTAGCAGGCGTCGCTCTCGAGCGCTTCGGTGGAGGCATGAAGGGTAGGCATGGGCAAATGATAAGGTTTCGAGTCGTTTCAACTGGCCGTTTCCGGACATGTGGGCGCCGGAACCCTTGCCTACAATGGCCCAGTCTTTAGAACTACAGGGAATGCCTCTTCATGCAACTCAGCGCATCGATCTTCAAGGCCTATGACATCCGGGGCGTCGTGCCCGTCACGCTCGATGCCGAGGTCGCGGAAGCGCTCGGCCGGGCTTTCGGCAGTGCCGCACGCGCAGCCGGTGAAAAGACCGTGGCCGTGGGCCGCGACGGCCGCCTCTCGGGCCCCGCGCTCGTCGAGGCGCTGATCAGCGGATTGGTTGCGACCGGCATCGAGGTGATCGACGTGGGGGCGGTGACCACGCCCATGCTCTACTTTGCGGCCCATACGCTGAGTTCGAGCGGCATCCAGGTCACGGGCAGCCACAACCCCAAGGACTACAACGGCTTCAAGATGGTGCTGGCCGGGCGCGCCATCTACGGCGACGAGATCCAGGGCCTGCGCAAGGTGATGGAAGACGGCAGCGCAAGGCTCGCGCCCGGCGGCAGCGTGCGCAAGGTCGACGTGACCGAGGCCTACACGCAGCGCATCGTGGGCGACATCAAGCTGGCGCGCCCGCTGAAGATCGTGGTCGATTCGGGCAACGGCATCGCGGGCGCCACGGCACCCGCGATCTTCCGCGCCATCGGCTGCGAAGTGACCGAGCTGTTCAGCGAGGTCGACGGCGACTTTCCCAATCACCACCCCGATCCGAGCCGGCCCGAGAATCTCAGGGACCTGATGGCCGCGCTGGCCTCGGGCGACGCCGAGCTGGGCCTCGCGTTCGACGGCGACGGCGACCGGCTGGGCATCGTCACCAAGGACGGCCAGAACATCTTCCCCGACCGCCAGATGCAGCTCTTTGCACAGGACGTGCTCTCGCGCGTGCCGGGCGGCACCATCGTGTACGACGTGAAGTGCTCGCAGCGCCTCGCGCCGGCCATCGAGGCGGCGGGCGGCAAGCCCATGATCTTCAAGACCGGCCATTCGCTCATCAAGGCCAAGATGAAGGAAATCGATTCGCCGCTGGGCGGCGAGATGAGCGGCCACATCTTCTTCAAGGAGCGCTGGTTCGGCTTCGACGATGGCACCTACGCGGGCTGCCGCCTGCTCGAGATCTTGAGCAAGACGCCGAACGCGAGCGACACGCTCAATGCATTGCCCACGAGCTTCTCGACCCCCGAACTCAACGTGAAGTGCGCCGAGGGCGAACCGCACGCGGTGGTCGACCAGCTCGTCGCCAGTGCGCGCTTTGCGGCACCCGCGGTGGTCTCGACCATCGACGGCCTGCGGGTCGACTGGCCGGACGGTTTCGGGCTCATCCGCGCTTCCAACACCACGCCGGTGCTGGTGCTGCGCTTCGAGGGCCAGACCGATGCGGCCCTGAAGCGTATCGAAGCCGAAATGCTCGCGCTCCTTCGAACCGTCAAGGCCGACGCGACGCTGGCCGAAGCGTCGCACTGAGACCGTGCGTTCGCTGCTGCTGCGCCTTTATGGCGCCTTCACCACCGCCGTGCAACCGCTGGTTCGCCGCAAGCTGCGGCGCCGCGCGGGTGGCCGAACCGGGCTACGCCGTGGCCGTCGAAGAGCGCTTCGGCCATTACGACGACGCCACCACCGGTGAAGGCCAGTGCTGGGTGCACGCGGTCTCGCTGGGCGAAACGCGCGCGGCCGCCATCCTGATCGCGGAGTTGCGCCGGCAATATCCCGGCATACCGATCCTGCTCACGCACGGCACGGCCACGGGCCGCGAAGAAGGCGCCAAGCTGCTCGAACCCGGCGATACGCAGGTCTGGCAGCCGTGGGACACGCCCGGCGCCGTGGCGCGCTTTCTCGACCGCTTCCAGCCCCGCATCGGCGTGCTGATGGAAACCGAGGTCTGGCCCGAGATGGCGGCGGCCTGCGCCGAACGCCGCATTCCGCTGGTGCTGGCCAACGCGCGGCTCAATGAAAAATCGCTCGCCGCGGCCGAGCGCCTGGGCTGGCTCGCGCGCCCCGCGTACTCGGCGCTGGCCGCCGTGTGGGCCCAGACCGAAGCCGATGCGCACCGGCTGGTGTCGCTCGGCGCCAAGGTGGCCGGCATCTACGGCAACCTCAAGTTCGATGCCTCGCCCGATGCGCGCCAGCTCACCGCGGCCGTGGCGCTGCGCGAGCGCCTGCCCAAGCCGATGGTGGTGCTCGCGAGTTCGCGCGACGGCGAGGAGCGCATGCTTCTCGAGGTGCTCAAGCGCTTTGGCGCCACCGCACCGGTGCCGCCCGAGCAGGGCGCGGTGCGTTCGATTGCCAAGCGCGTGCACGACGTGCAGTGGATGATCGTGCCGCGCCATCCGCAGCGTTTCGACGAAGTGGCCGCACTGATCGAATCGCAGGGCTTCGCGGTGGCCCGCCGCAGCGCCGCGGGCCAGCCGGCCGACGCCGAGATCTGGCTCGGCGATTCGCTCGGAGAGATGGCCCTGTACTACGGCCTGGCCGATGTCGCACTGCTCGGCGGAAGCTTCGAGCCGCTGGGTGGACAGAACCTCATCGAGCCGGCCGCATGCGGTTGCCCGGTGGTCATGGGCCCATCGACCTTCAACTTTGCCGAGGCCGCGCAACTGTCGCTCGCGGCCGGCGCGTCCTTGCGCGTCGAGAACATGGAGCAGGCCGTGACCGCGGCGCTCAAGCTGGTCGAGAACCCCGAACGCCGCGCCGTGATGGCGGAGGCCGCGCTGGCCTTCTCTTCATCGAACCGCGGTGCGGCCGAACGCACGGCGGCCGCGGTGCTGGCCATTGCGCAGGCCGCCGACCCTGTGGTGACCGAAGCCGCGCCGCTCGATGAGACGCGGGCCGAGCCGACGCTCGAATAGCCGCGCGCCGGATCCTCAGCGAACCGGGGGATTCAGGATCACCGGTGGCGGCGGTGCCGAGGGCATCGTCGGTGCCGGCGGATTGAACGGCGGCACGGTCACCGGCGGCACCACCGGAATGCTGGGCGGCGCCACCGGCACTGTCGAAGGAGACGGCGACGAAGAAGGCGCGGCGGCAGGCGTGCTTCCGTTCTTCGCCAGCGTCGCGTTGATCGCGTTCATGTCTTCCACCGTCAGCGTGCCGTTCGCCTGGCGCAGCTTCAGGTTGCCCAGCAGCACGTTGTAGCGCGCCTGCGCGAGATCGCGCTTGGTCTGGAACAGCTGGCTCTGCGAATTGAGCACGTCGATGTTGATGCGCACGCCCACCTGGTAGCCCAGCCGGTTCGCATCGAGCGCGCTCTGGCTCGAAGCCTCGGCGGCTTCGAGCGCCTTCACCTGGCCCGCGCCGGACACCAGCCCCAGGTAGGCCGCGCGCGTGGCCTGCGCCACGCTGCGGCGGGTGCCTTCGAGCACGCTGCGCGACTGGTCTTCGAGCGCCAGCGTTTCCTTGATGCGGTTCTCGGTCGCGAAGCCAGCGAACAGCGGCAGGTTGAACACCACGCCCACGGACGCGGCATTGATGCGCGTGCCCACGGTGCTGGTGCTGGTCCCCTGCGGGTTGCGCGTGACGTTGTAGCCCAGGTTGGCGTCCAGCGTGGGCTTGTGGCCGGCTTCGGCCTTGCGTATTTCCAGCCCCGCCACGTCCAGCCCGAGCCGCGCCTGGCGGATCGAGGGATGCACGTCCTCGGCCTGCGCAACCCAGGCCTCGATGTTGGCGGGCATGGCGGTGGGCAGCACCACGGGCTGCGCCAGCGGCACCGGCACGCTGCCCGGCCGGCCCACGAGCTGGTCGAGCACCACCTTCTTCACCTGCAGGTCGTTCTCGGCGGCGATCTCCTGCGCAATGACGAGGTCGTACCGCGCCTGGGCTTCACGCGTGTCGGTGATGGTGGAGGTGCCGACCTCGAAGTTGCGCTTGGCCGATGCGAGCTGCTCGGCCACGGCCACCTTCTGCGCGCGCACCAGCGTCAGGCTGTCCTGGCTCGCGAGCACGTCGAAGTAGGCTTGGCTCACGCGCACGATCAGGTCCTGCTCGGCCGCGGTGAGCACCGCCTCCGCGATCTCGGCCTGGCGCTTGCCCTGCTCGTAGGTGGCCCAGTTGGCGGGCCGGTAGAGCGGCTGCGTGGCGTTGACGCCGATGTTCTGCGTGGTGAAGTCGCGCGGCGTCGTCGTTCCGCGGCCGGGGCCGGTGAGCGTGTCGATGTCGAGCGCGTTGCGCGATACGCCGGCGGTGAGTCCCACCGCCGGCAGGATGCCGGCCTTGGCCTGCGCGGCGCGCGCCACGGTTGCCTCGTACTGGGCGCGGGCACCCTGGTAGGTGGCATCGAACCCGCGCGCGGAATCGTAGAGTTCGTTCAGTGTCTGGCCTTGGGCCGGCAATGCGAGCAGCGTGGCAAAGAGACTTGCGAGCGCCGCGGAAAGAGGCAAGAGCCTGGGCCTGGAAGGCATTGAACGTCCTTGGGAGAAAGAATCAGTAGCGCGGCACGGCGGGGTCGTGCTGTGCGGACCAGGCGTCGATGCCGCCGGCCACGTTGGCCACCTCGGCAAAGCCGTTCTGGCTCAGGAAGGCCGCCACGCGCTGGCTGCGCGCGCCGTGATGGCAGAGGCAGGCGATGCGCTGGCCTTCGTCGAGTTCGGAAAGGCGCCCCGGAATCTCGTTCATCGGGATGGCGACCAGCGTGAAGCCCTGGGGGGCGACGCTTGCCGTCTGCAGCTCCCAGGGCTCACGCACGTCGAGCAGCACGGGCACGGCGCCGGGGCTCTGCGCAAACCAGGCGGCCAGGTCGGACGGGCGGACTTGATCGATCATGCGGTGGTGCCCGGTCAGAAAGAGAAGCGCGAGGGCTCGGGAAAGTTGAGCAGACGCGGTGCCACCGTGTCCCAGGGCTGGATGGTGTCCCATTTGCTTTCGGTGCTGCGCGTGACGAAGTGGGCGCGCATCATCGGTTCGTCGCCCACGATGGCGGCGAGGCGGCCGCCCACCTTCAGCGAGCCGAGCAGGTTTTGCGGAATGCGCGCCACCGAGCCGCTGAGCACGATCACGTCGAAGCTCGGGCCGCTGGGCAGCGGCACGGCGCCATCGGCATTGCGCACCTCGACATTGGTCACGCCGTTCTGGCGCAGCGTGTCGGCGGCGCGGGCGGCCAGCACGGGATCGATCTCGAGCGACAGCACCTGGGCCGCGCGATGGGCGAGCAGGGCGGCCATGAAGCCCGATCCGGTGCCGATCTCGAGCACCGACTCGTGCTTTTGCACATGCAGGTCCTGGAGCATGCGTGCCTCGACCTTGGGCGACAGCATCACCTGGCCCGGAACCGAGCCGTCGCCGAGCGGAAGCTCCATGTCGAAGAAGGCGAGCGCGCGGTGCTCGGCCGGCACGTAGTCTTCGCGGCGGATGGTGGCCAGCAGGTCGAGAATTTCGAGGTCGAGCACGTCCCAGGGCCGGATCTGCTGCTCGATCATGTTGAAGCGCAAGCGCTCGAGGGTGGGGGTCGGGTTCATTGCGGGGCTTTTCCTTGTGGGACTCAGGACAAACCTTCAATTTTAGGTTGCCCAGCCCCGGCCCGCGGGTGGCCCGCCATCCATTTGTTGCCCGTCATGCCGCGGCTCCCGGCGGGCGCGTGAGGCCGTAGAGCACGGTCTCGGCCTGCGTCGCAAGGTATTTTTCGGGGTCGAGCGGGGCATCCTCGTCGACGCAGACCATGGCCGAATGCTTCCAGAGCATGAGGAACATCATGGGCGCGATCACGGCGTAGATGGCATGGTCGACGTCCACCGGCGCGAATTCGCCGCGGTCGATGCCGCGCTGCAGGATGCGCCGCAGCAGCGTGTGGCCGGGACGGATCACCTCCCGGCGGTAGAACTCGGCCAGTTCGGGGAAATTGGCGCCTTCGCTCATCATGAGCTTGGTCAGCCCCGAGGCCTTGGTCATGCCGACCCGCTCCCACCAGATGCGCATGCAATAGCGCAGCATGTCCGCCGTGCTGCCCTCGAAGGTCTCGAACTCCTGGTTCCATTCGGAGAACCGGCCGCTGAGGTTCTCGACCACCACGGCCTTGAAGAGCTCTTCCTTGCTCGGGAAATACAGGAAGAGGGTGCCCTTGGAGACCCCCGCGCGGGCGGCCACCTCCTCGGAACGGGTGGCGGCAAAGCCCTTTTCGACGAACAGGTCGAGCGCCGCGGCCAGCAGCTCGCCCGGACGCGCCTCCTTGCGGCGCTCGCGTTTGGAGCGCACAGGACAGAGCTTGTCGGCAAGGAAACGGGGCGTGGGCATGAGATTAATGACTGACGGGTTAGTAATGTAGTGACCCGCATCGGGGCCGTCAAGCCGCGACAATATCGGGTTCGCCTTTTTCCCACCTGCCGGAGCAGCCTATGTCCTCTTCACCGTCGCCCACAGAAACCATCGTGCTCGGTGGAGGCTGCTTCTGGTGTACCGAGGCCGTGTTCGACCGCGTTCAGGGCGTGGTCGACGTGGAATCGGGGTATTGCAACGGCCAGACCGTCAACCCGAGCTACGAGCAGGTCTGCACCGGCCGCACCGGGCATGCGGAAGTGGTCAAGGTCGAGTTCGACCCCGCCGCCATCAGCCTGCGCGAAATCCTGGAGATCTTCTTCGTGGTGCACGACCCCACGACGCTGAACCGCCAGGGCAACGACGCAGGCACCCAGTACCGCAGCGGCATCTACGTGACAAGCGATGCGCAAAAGCGGGTGGCAGACGAGGTCATCCGCGAGATCGAGGCAAGCAAGACCTACGCGTCGCCGATCGTGACCGAGGTGGCGCCGCTCGCCAACTACTCGGCGGCCGAGGCCTATCACCAGGACTACTTCCTGAACAACCCGAACCAGGGCTACTGCGCTTTCGTCGTCGGCCCCAAGGTCGAGAAGTTCCAGAAGACCTTCGCCTCGCGGGTCAAGGGCTGATCTTTTCCCGGCCCCGCCTTCCGTGCACACCGCGCTCACCCCAGCCTTGAACCGGTCGGTCCTGCCCGCGCGCGCGATCGCCATCGTGCTGATGGTGGCGCTGTGGTTCGCGGGCACGCTGGGGCTCGTGCACGGCACGCTGCACGCGCCTGGCCTGGCGCACGCCCATGCGCTGGCCGATGCCAACGCCCAGGCCGCTGACTCCGATGGTGCGCACGTGCATGCGGCGCCGCGCGGCATCGCCGGCCTGTTCGGCGACCACTCCGATGCCGAATGCCGGCTGTACGACCAGCTGTCGCACGGCTCGGGCGCGTTGGGCGTGCCGACGCTGGTGCTGCCGGTGCTGCTGCCGACCGCCACCTTTGCCTATCTCCAGGGCGAGGCCATCGCCCGCTGGGTTGCGCTGTTCGACGCGCGCGGCCCGCCTTCCACTCGCTGAATCTCCCCGTGTTCCGGTTGCTGCACCCGCACCCTGCGGGTGGCGGCAAGCCGTCCCTTGGTTCAACGATTGCCTTTTCATGATTCCCAATTTCCGTCGCAACGCCATTGGCGCTGCCGTTCTTTCGCTCGCCTCTTTCGCGAGCATGGCCCAGGCCCAGCCCGCACCCCAGGCGCAACCCGCCGACGCGGCCCCGGCCGCCACGCTGCCCGAGATCGCCGTCACCGGCAATCCGCTGGGCGCCAGCGAGTTGATCGCGCCCACCACCACGCTGTCCGGCGACAAGCTCCTGATGCGCTCCGACTCGACGCTGGGCGAAACCCTCAACAACCTGCCCGGCGTGAGCAGCAGCTACTTCGGCCCCAATGCGAGCCGCCCGATCATCCGCGGCCAGGACGGCGACCGCATCCGCATCCTGCAGAACGGCGGTGGCGCGCCCGACGCATCGGCGCTGAGCTACGACCACGCGGTGCCCGTGGACGCGCTGGTCACCGAGCGCCTCGAAGTGCTGCGCGGACCGTCGGCACTGCAGTACGGCGGCAGCGCGGTCGGCGGCGTGGTCAACGTCATCGACAACCGCATCCCGACCGAGCCGGTCAACGGCTTCGGCGGCCGTGCCGACCTGGGCTTTTCCAGCGGCAACAAGGAGAAGAGCGGCGGCGTGGTGCTCGAAGGCGGCAACGACCGCTTCGCGCTGCACGTCGATGCGTTCAACCGCGACTCGAAGGACGTCTCGGTGCCCATCGACCTGGAATGCAGCAAGCCCGGGCGTCCCTGGCTCGCACGCAAGATCTGCAACTCGGCGAACGAAGCGCATGGCGGCGCGGTGGGCGGCACGCTGTTCTTCGACCAGGGCTATATCGGCGCCTCGGCCAGCACCTACCGCAGCAACTACGGCACCGTGGCGGAGGACGACGTGACGATCGGCATGAAGTCCGACCGCTATGCGATCGAAGGCGAGTGGCGCCCGGGCGGCATCGTGAGCAGCGTGCACGTCAAGGCCAGCCACACCAACTACCGCCACACCGAATACGAAGGTGGCGAGGCCGGCACCACGTTCTCGAACATGAGCAACGACCTGCGCATCGAAGCGCGCCACCGGAAGATCGGCAACTTCGAAGGCCTGGTCGGTTTCTCGAGCGAAAGCAACCGCTTTGCCGCCGACGGCGAGGAAGCCTTCGCGCCGCACAGCCGCACCCGCTCCGATGCGCTGTTCCTTTATGAAGAGCTCGGCACCTCGTGGGGCCGGCTGAGCTTCGGCGCACGCACCGAGAAAGTCCGCGTCAGGTCGCTCGGCTACCCGGACGATCCCACGGTGACGCGTTTTGCCGTCGGCGAGCGCACGTTCAACCCGCACAGCGCGGCCATCGGCGCGCTGGTCAACCTGGCGCCGCAGTGGCAGCTCACCTCGAACCTCGCCTACACCGAGCGCGCGCCGAAGGACTACGAGCTGCTCGCCAACGGGCCGCACGTGGCCACCGCGGCCTGGGAGGTCGGCAATCCGGACCTGCAGAAGGAAAAGTCCACCGGGCTCGATGTCGGTGCGCAATGGAAGTCGGGCGCCAACACGGCACGCGTGAACGCCTATGTCACGCAGTTCAGCAACTACATCGGCCTCACGGCTTCGGGTCGCACGCTCGACGAAGAAGGGCAGGTGGTCACCGATCCCGCCGCCACCGACACGCTGGCCGAGTACCTCTACAGCGGCGTGCGCGCGCGTTTCACCGGCATCGAGGCCAGCGGCAACCTGCGCCTCATGGGCCCCGACGGATTCGCGCGCATGGCCGATGCCTCGACGCTCGACCTCGAATGGCGCGGCGACGTGGTGCGCGCCAGGAACCTGGACACCGGCGAGCCGCTGCCGCGCATCGCGCCGTTCCGCGCGGGCGCGACGCTGGCCTATGGCAACGGCCCGTGGAGCGCTCGCCTGGGCTTCGACTACAACGCGGCACAGCGCCACGTGCCGAGCGTCGGCGCCCGCGAGACCGAGGCCTACACGCTGTGGAACGCCTCGATCTCCTACCGCATGAAGGTGCAGCGCGCCAACCTCACCTGGTATGCGCGCATCGACAACATCACCAACAAGCTGGCCTACAGCCCGACCTCGATCCTGACGACGACCGTGTACCCGAACGCGCCGCTGCCGGGACGTTCGATGAAGGTCGGCCTGCGCGTGACGTTCTAAGCGGCAGGCAGCGAGGGGAGGGCAGGCGAGACGCTATCCTCGGCGGGTGAATTCGTTCGTCATCTCTTCCCTGCTGCCCGTCGTCTTCCTCATTGCCGCGGGCTTCGTGGCCGGTCGGCGCCGCTGGATCGGCGGCAATGCGGTGAAGGATCTTTCGAACCTGATCTTCCTGCTGCTGGCGCCGGCGCTGCTGTTTCGCGCCATGAGCACGGTGCACGTGCAGGCGCTGAGCCTGAAGCCGGTGGCGGCGTACTTCATTGCCTCGGGGCTGCTGTTCGCGGCCACGCTGGCGCTGCGCGGCTTCAACCGCACGGCCGCCGTCATCGCACTGGCCAATACCTACAGCAACACCGTGATGATCGGCATCGTGCTGGTGGGCCTGGCCTATGGCGAGCAGGGCATGGTGGTGCTGCTCACGCTGATCTCGCTGCATTCGCTGGTGCTCCTGACCAGCGCCACGGTGGTGCTTGAACTGGCTGTGGCCCGCGAGCATGCGGCCGAGAGCGGGCAGCAGAAGCGCCCCATGGCGCGCACCGTGCTGCGCGCGCTGCGCAATGCCATCATCCATCCGGTGCCGCTGCCGATCATCGCGGGGCTGGTGTTCGCGCAGACGGGGCTCGTGATGCCCGAATCGATCGACAAGCCGATCATGCTGCTCGGGCAGGCCTTCGGTCCGGTGGCGCTCGTGATGGTGGGCATCACGCTCGCGCTGACGCCCATCGGCCGGCACTGGCGCGGCGCGATGGTGCAGTCGCTGGTGAAGAACCTGCTGCATCCGCTGCTGGTGGCCGGCATCGGCTGGCTGCTGGGCGTGCGCGGCATTCCGCTCACCGTGATGGTGGTGGCGGCCGCGCTGCCGATCGGCGCCAACGTCTTTCTCTTTTCGCAGCGCTACCGCACGGCCGAAGACCTCGTGACCGCGAGCGTCGCAATGTCGACGGTGCTTGCGCTGGCCACGCTGACCCTGGTGATGACGCTGGTGCAGTGGCTCCCCTGAATTTGTCCTGAGCTTCCTGCCCCTCGGGGCTTGTCAACGCGCGATGTGCATGCCTATGCCGTTCGGCAGGGTGGCCATTTGGCGAGATGGCGGAAGGCGCCCGGCGCTCTACATTTGCCGGCTGATGATTTACCAGGCGCGGTCCTCGCCGTTTTCCGCCATGGCGCCGATCGCGATGGCGATCGCGCTGTACGGCGCCGCCCCGACTGCGGCGGCCGACCCCAAGCCGTGCCGCACGCCCTGCCTTTCGGCCGCGGTGCCGCGCGAGACCCCGGCCCCGGTGCCGCCCGCAGCGGAACCCGGGCCCGCGCCCGCCCCACCTGTGGCAGCCACGCGGCCGAAGCCGAGGCCGCAGGCCGTTGCCGTGGCCGCGCAGCCGCCGTCTCCGCCGGCGGAAGCCGAGAAGGCCGCAGCCTCCAGGCGGGCGCCGCCCTCCAGGCGATGCAGCGACATCAACATGCGCGCAGCGATCGGCGAGCCGCTGTCGGACGAAGACATGAAGATACTGAGGAGCCAATGCTGATGATGACCGACACCACCCGTTCCGTCCGCAACGCGCTGCGCGCGCTGGCGCTGTGCAGCGCCGTGCTTTGCGCCGCGTGCGCGCACCGGCCGGCACCGGGCAATGCCGTGCCCTTCGAACAGGCCGTCAACCAGGCGGTGGACGACCTGATCGTGCAGACGCAGAAGCTTCCCGCCTTCCTGGCCAAGGTGGAATCGACGATCAAGCAGAGCCGCATCGTGATCGACCCGCTGCTGGAGGGCTCGAGCGGCCAGCAGACCGAAGTCACGCGCGTCGCCGAGCAGCGCATCGTCCAGCGCATGCAGTCGCAGTTCAAGCAGTTCGTCGTCACGCCGTTCAACAACGCGGAGATCGAGCGTGCGCAATACGTGCTCAACGGCACGCTGGTGCGCGACAAGGACGCTTCGGAGGGCCGCTACCGGCTGAACCTGGCGCTGACCGAGATCAGGAGCGGCGTGGTCATTGCGCAATCTGTGGCGCGCATCAGCGACGCCACGCTCGACACCCGGCCCACGGCATTCTTTCGCGACAGCCCCGTGAACGGCAAGGACCGCGGCGTGGAAGGCTACATCCGCACCGCCGAGACACAGCCCGGCCAGGCGGCCGACGCGCTGTACCTCGAACGCCTGCCCACCTCGACGGTGCTGCAGGAAGCCACTGCCGCCTACGAGGCAGGCCGCATGAGCGAGGCGCTCGCCCGCTACGAAGCCGCCTCGCGCCGGCCCGACGGCCAGCAGCTGCGCATCTACAGCGGCCTGTACCTCACCCAGGCGCAACTGGGCCGCACGGCCGATGCCGAGAAGACCTTCGGCACCCTCGCGCGGCTCGGGCTGGAAACCAACAACCTGAGCGTGAAGTTCCTGTTCAAGCCCGGCTCGACCGACTTCCTGGCCGATCCGAAGATCAGCGCCGCCTACCCGATGTGGCTGCGCCAGATCGCGCGCCAGGCGGCGCAGATCGACTCGTGCGTGGTGGTCACCGGACACACGAGCCGCACCGGTTCCGAATCGGTCAACGAGCGCCTGTCGCTGCAGCGCGCGGTCAGCGTGAAGACCCGGCTGGTCGGCGAGGCGCCGCCCTTGTCGAAGAAGCTGCGCGAGTCCGGCATGGGGTTCCGCGAGAACATCGTGGGCACGGGGGCGGACGATGCGAGCGATGCGCTCGACCGCCGCGTGGAGTTCAAGGTGGTGGGATGCGAGGCTTGACGCGATTCACGGCGCGAGGCGCTCACGCACCCACGCGCCGCCTTCGAGCCGGTAGCGCAACCGGTCGTGCAGCCGGCTCTTGCGCCCCTGCCAGAACTCCCAGCGGTCCGGCACCAGGCGATAGCCGCCCCAGTGCGGCGGGCGCGGCGGCGAGAGCAAGTGCCTGGCGGCCGCCACGGCCGCGTTTTTCACCAGCAGGTCGCGGCCGCTGATCACTTCGCTCTGCGGACTGGCCCAGGCGCCGATGCGCGAGTCGAGCGGGCGGCTCGCGAAGTAGGCATCGCTTTCCTCGGCGCTGGTTTTTTCCACCCGTCCCTCGATGCGCACCACGCGTTCGAGCTCGACCCAGTGGAACTGCAGGGCCGCATACGGGTTGCCAGAGAGCTCGCGGCCCTTTCGGCTTTCGTAGTTGGTGTACCAGACGATGCCGCGCGCATCGAAGCCCTTGATCAGCACGATGCGGCTCGAGGGCCGCAGGTCGCTTGCCACGGTGCACAGCGTCATTGCGTTGGGTTCGGGCACCTGGGCGTCGATGGCTTCGCCGAGCCAGCGTTCGAACTGCTTCAGCGGATCGTCGGCGCTGTGGGTTTCGCCGAGCTCGGCGCGCTCGTAACTCTTGCGCAGCGCGGCCAGCGTTTCGTTGGTGGGGACGGAAGAAGTCATGCCGGCATTGTTGCGCAAGCAATGCTTCGCGGCACGGCGGCCATTCCACGCACATACTCGGCGCATGGCGACAAAGTCGAATTCCCCGCTGGTGATCGTGCTGGCTTCGGGCCGCGGCGAGCGCTTCATCGCGGCCGGCGGCACCGGCTCCAAGCTGCAGGCGCCGCTCGCGGGCAAGCCGCTGCTCGAGCGCACGCTCGATGCGGTCCGCGCCAGCGGCCTGCCATGGCGGCTCGAAGACGCCGGGCATCCGGGCATGGGCGATTCGATTGCCGCCGCGGTGCGCGCCACGCCGGAGGCGGCCGGCTGGCTGATCCTGCCGGGCGACCTGCCGCTGGTGCGGCCCGAGACGCTGTGCGCCGTGGCCGGCGCGCTCACCGGCCGCATCTGCGCGGCGCAGCCGCAGTACCAGGGCGAGCGCGGACACCCGGTCGGCTTTTCAGCCGGATGCCGGGCCCAGCTCGCGGCGCTGCGGGGCAACTTGGGTGCGGCGCCAGTCCTGAAGGCGATGCGGGCCATCGATGCGGTGGCCGACCTGGTGGTCGACGACATCGGCATCGTGACCGACATCGACACGCCCGAGGCCCTGGCGCGCGCCGAGGCGCTGTGGCGGGAGCGCTCGGCCGGGCGGCCCGGCTAGCCGGTCAGCGGCGCGCGATCACGGCGCAGGCGGTGCGCGGGCCGGAGTTGCCGGCCGGCTGCGTCGTGAAATCGTCGCGGTCGCGGTGCACCACGAGCGCGCGGCCCACCACGTTGTTGGGGGCGCCTTCGGTCAGCGAGATGGAGTGATCGTCGACGCTGAAGCGCGCCACGCCGCTGGCGTCGGCCACCAGGCTCGGCAGTTCGCCGGCATGGCTGCCCGGTGCACCGAACTTGCCGTGCGTGCCGCCGGCCGGATTGAAGTGGCCGCCGGACGCGTTGCCGTTGTCGCCGCAGTCGCCCTTTTCATGGATGTGGAAGCCGTGTTCGCTGCCCGGCGCCAGGCCGCGCACCTCGCCGGCCACGCGCACGCCATGGTCCAGCGCGGTGAAGGTCACGGTGCCGCGCGTCGGGTTGGGCGAGATCGCCGCTGTCGGCATCAGCTCGGCGGCCGCGCTCGGCTTGCCGCCCATCATGCTGCCGCAGGCAGAGAGCAGGGCGCTGGCGAGAAGGGCGGTGCCGGTGGCGACGAGAAGGCGATGGTTCATGGTTGTTCCTTTTTGGAAGATGGATTCGCAGACCCCGGAACATATACCGGAGCGGGCGGGGTATCGCAATCGGCGGGCGTCCCGGACTGCTTTTTTTGCGCCACCTGCGCCTCTTGTTCCTCTTTCTCGTGCGCCAGCGCCACCAGCCGCGCCAGCGCCGCGTCGTGGATGGCGTGGCGGCGCAGCTCCAGCAAGGTCTGGCGCGCATAGTCGAGCGAACTGCCGTAGCGGCCGACGGCGTGGGTGAAGATGTGGCGGTAGCGCTCGTCCGTGAGAACGCCGGTGAAGTTGGGGCTGCGCCGCGAGAGCGTGAAGGCCAGTGCGCGCACCGGCCCTTCCGGCGTGCGGCATTGGAGCCACCTTGGGTCGTACACGCCGGTGGGCATCTCGCGCAGCCAGAGGCGGCGCAGCGTGTCGAGCCCATGCGCCGACGGCACGCGGAACACCATGCCCCGGCAGCTGCCGCCCGAGAGCAGGCCAAACACGAGGCCCGGCGTCTGCACGCTGCCGCGGTTGACGCGGCTCCACATCTTCAAGGCCCGATGCCAGCCATGCACCGAGGCGGGGCGCCGTTCGACAAAATCGAACTCCGGGCGCCAGATGAGCGAGCCGTAGCCGAAGAGCCACAGATCCTCGCGCCCACCCCAGTCGGCAATGGCCTGCTCGAGCATGGGTTGCGGGTCGCGCAGGGGCTTGGGCATCGGGTCGAGCCCCGGCGGACCGGGGTCCGGCAAGGGGCCTGGCGGGCCGGCGCCTACAATTTCGCGATCATGGTTCACCGCACCATTATTTACCGACCTCTTTCCTACGGAGCACGCCCCCTCATGAGCGACGACGACAGCCAGCAAAATTTCATCCTCGGATTTCTCCTGGCATTGATTGCGCTGGTGATCTTCTTCGTCATCGGCATTGCGCTCTGGCACAAGGGGCACGCCGCGGCACCTGCCAATGCCAGGCCCGCCATCGCGGCAGCGGCGGCCCCCGCCGCGCCCCCGGCCGCCACGGTGGCCGAGGTGACCGAGACGGTGACGGTCGTGATCCCCGACGGCGCGAGCATCCGCGTGGCTAACGGCGTGGTGAACTTCTATTTCGCCAGCGGCAGCGCCGATCTCGCCCCCGGTGCGGCCGAGGCGCTGGCGGCGGTCATCAAGGGCGTGGAGAGCGGACGCAAGGCCGTGGTCTCCGGCTTTCACGACACCACGGGCGATGCGGCGGTCAACGAGCAGCTTGCCAAGAAGCGCGCCGACATGGTGCGCGACGTGCTCGTGGGCCTGGGCGTGCCGGCCGCCAAGGTCGACCTCGAAAAGCCCGCTGTCACCGCGGGGTCGGGCAACAACGCCGAGGCGCGCCGCGTGGAGGTCAAGCTGGTCGACTGACGTCCTCGCCCGTGCTGTACGGCGCGGGCGCGCATGGTAATTCCGTATCGCCCGGGTGGTGGATTTCCATCGGCCCGCCGCTTGCTGTCTTGGTACCATTGACCCCCCGGGTCGAAGGTCGCCAAGGCGACGGTGCCGACAGGCCGGCCACGCGACCGAACACATCCCCATGAGCACACATCCCACCGTCGTTGACGTTACCGAACGCATTCGCGAACGAAGCCGGGGGCCGCGCAGCGCGTACCTCGAGCGCCTGAGAGAAATCCGCAACCGCGACCGGGGTTCCGACCGCATGGGCTGCGCCAACGTGGCGCACGCCGTGGCCAGCATCCCGGCCAACGACAAGTTCAGGGTGGTGACCGAGCGCGCACCCAACATCGGCATCGTCACGGCCTACAACGACATGCTCTCGGCCCACGCGCCGTACCAAGGCTACCCGGACATCATCAAGCAGGAGGCGCGCAGCCTCGGCGCCACCGCGCAGGTGGCGGGCGGCGTGCCGGCCATGTGCGACGGCGTGACCCAGGGCACGCCCGGCATGGAGCTGAGCCTCTTCAGCCGCGACGTGATCGCCATGGGCACCGCCGTGGCGCTCACGCACGACATGTTCGATGGCGCGCTGCTCCTGGGCGTGTGCGACAAGATCGTGCCGGGCCTCCTGATCGGCGCACTGCATTTCGGGCACCTGCCGACGGTCTTCGTGCCGGCCGGCCCCATGCCCTCGGGCCTGTCGAACGGCGAAAAATCCAAGGTGCGCGAGCAGGCGGCGCAGGGCCTCGTCGGCCGGCAGGGCCTGCTCGACGCGGAGATGGCGGCCTATCACACCGTGGGCACCTGCACCTTCTACGGCACGGCCAACAGCAACCAGATGCTGCTCGAGGCCATGGGCCTGCACGTGCCCGGCACCGCGTTCATCCAGCCCGGCGATGCGATGCGCGAAACGCTCACGCGCGAGGCGGTCCGCACGGTGCTGGGCAAGGCCAGCGAAGCGAAGTTCAACTGCCCGCCCATCGGCGAAGTCGTGGACGAGCGCTGCATCGTCAATGCCATGGTCGCGCTGCTGGCCACTGGCGGCTCCACCAACCACCTGATCCACTGGGTGGCCGTGGCGCGCTCGGCCGGCATCGTGATCGACTGGGACGACTTCTCGCGTCTTTCCGACGTGATTCCGCTGCTCACGCGCGTCTACCCCAACGGCAGTGCCGACGTGAACGCGTTCCAGGCCGCGGGCGGCCCGGGCTTCGTGATCGGCGAGCTGCTCGATGCGGGCCTGATGCATGCCGATGTGCTGACCGTGCGCGCCGGCGGCCTCCGCGAATTTGCCAACGTGCCATCGTTGATGGACGGCAAGCGCCTGGCCTGGCATTCCGCCGCGCCCTCGAAGGACGAATCCGTCGCGCGCCCGGTGCAGAGCCCCTTCAGCGCCACCGGCGGCCTGAAGCTGCTCAACGGTAACCTGGGACGCAGCGTGATCAAGGTGTCTTCGGTGCCCGACGACCGTCATGTGATCGAGGCGCCTGCGCGGGTGTTCGATTCGCAGGCCGCGCTGCACCAGGCCTTCACGGCCGGCGAGCTGGATCGCGACGTGGTGTGCGTGGTGCGCTGGCAGGGACCGCAGGCCAACGGCATGCCCGAGCTGCACAAGCTCACGCCGCCGCTCTCGGTGCTGCAGGGCAAGGGCTTCCGCGTGGCGCTGGTCACCGACGGCCGCATGAGCGGTGCCTCGGGCAAGGTCCCGGCCGCCATCCATGTCTCGCCCGAAGCCGCTGCCGGGGGCCCGCTCGCCAAGGTGCGCGACGGCGACGTGATCCGTCTCGACGCGGTGGCGGGTACGCTCGCCGTGCTGGTGCCCGACGATGAATGGGCCGAGCGCGGGATCGCCACGCTGCCCGAAGCCAAGCGCATCGCCGACGGCCACGGCCTTGGCCGCGAACTGTTCGCCGGCATGCGGCGCAATGCACTGACCGCTGAAGAAGGAGCCTGCTCATGGCTGTAGAAAACAACAAACTCACCGCGCTCGACGTCATGCGCGATGCACCGGTCATTCCGGTCATCGTTCTGAACGACGTGAAACACGCAGTTCCGCTGGCGCGCGCGCTGGTGGCCGGCGGCATCCGCATGCTCGAAGTCACGCTGCGCACGCCGCAGGCGCTCGAATGCATCGAAGCCATCGCCAAGGACGTGCCCGAGGCCGTGGCCGGCGCGGGCACCATCCGCAGCGCCGCCGATGCGCAAGCCTCGGCACTGGCCGGCGCCAGATTCGGCGTGAGCCCCGGCTACACGCGCGCGGTCGGCAAGGCCTGCCACGACCTCGGCCTGCCGCTGCTCCCGGGCGTGGCCACCGGCAGCGAGATCATGATGGCGCAGGAGGACGGCTACACCGAGCTCAAGTTCTTTCCGGCGCTGCAGGCTGGCGGACTGCCCATGCTCAAGGCCTGGCAGGGGCCGTTCGGCGACGTCACTTTCTGCCCGACCGGCGGCATCCATGCGGGCAACGCGGCCGAGTTTCTCGCGCTCTCGAACGTGGCCTGCGTGGGCGGCTCGTGGATCGTGCCGACCGACGCGATCCGCGAAGGCAACTGGGCCCTGATCGAGCAACTGGCGCGCGCCGCGAGCCAGCTGCCGCGCTGACCATGCGCGCGGACTTCGATGCGAGCGACCTGAAGGTCATCGCGTTCGACGTTTTCGGCACCGTGGTCGACTGGCACAGCGGCATTGCCGCCGAGGCCGAGCTTGCATTGCCGGGTGTCGATGGCGCCACCTTTGCGCTGGCTTGGCGCGCGGGCTACCAGCCCGCCATGCGGTCCGTGATGGAGCGCATCGCCGCGGGCGAGGGCGGCTTCACGCTGCTCGACGAACTGCACCTGAGCATGCTCGAGCAGGTGCTGCAGGATTTCGGCATGGCCGGGCGGCTCGATACCGCCGCCAAGCGCCACCTGAGCCGTGCCTGGCACCGGCTGCCTGCCTGGCCCGATGCGGTGGAAGGGCTCACGCGCCTGAAGAAGAAGTTCACCATCTGCACGCTGTCCAACGGCAACATCGGCCTGCTCACCGAAATGGCCAAGCGCGCGGGGCTGCCCTGGGACTGCGTGCTGTCGGCCGAGGTGTTCAAGGCCTACAAGCCCGACCCGCGCACCTACCTGGGCGTGGCGGGCGTCTTCGACGCGACGCCGGGGCAGGTCATGCTCGCGGCGGCGCACCACGACGACCTGGCCGCCGCGCGCGTGTGCGGCCTCAAGACCGGCTACATCGAGCGGCCCCATGAGTTCGGCCGCGGCCAGCCGAAGGACGTTTCGCCCAACCCCGAGAACAACCTGCACGCCCGCGACATCAACCAGCTGGCCGACCTGCTGGGCTGCTGAACGCCGTCACCGGGCCCTGGCCGCGCCCAGCGATTTCGCGGACCTGATCATGCCGCGCATCATCTGCGTGAGCGGGAACTCCACGAACCTGTAGACCATGTGCGAGGCCCAGAACGACGCGATGCAGACCGCGGCGGCAATGGCCAGGATCACCGCCGGCGACGCGATGCCGAGCGACTTCACCGGGATGGGAATGGCCACCAGGATGAACGGGTGGAAAAGGTACAGCGAATAGGAGCTGTCGCCGATGGCCAGGATGGTGCGGCCCCGGGCCCACACCGACCCCAGCAGGATGATTCCGACGAACATCATCGCGGACGGGATCGCCAGGGCAAACCCCCTGAGCTCGCTGTTTCCGAGCCCGCGCGAAATGGCCAGCCACGCAAGAAGAGCACCGGCGGCGGTCAAGACGACAGCCAAGGGGATGCTTTGCCGCAGCAGCCCTTTCCTGAACGCGACACCGATACCGACGCCGAACGCGAACTCCACGAACAACGAAAAATTGATGACCTGGTGGTCGATGCCGAAGACGAGGCCGATGAACGATGCGCCGGCCAGCACCAGGCACGCGATGAACGCGCTCCGTGGCTTTGCCACCGGCAGTGCGACCAGCGCCCACAGCGCGTAGAACAGGATCTCGTAGGTCAGCGTCCAGCCGTTGTTGACCAGGTACGGCGCGGAAGTCGGCCACAGCAGGAACGACGCGGCGACATCGGTCGCCTCTTTCGCGTTGCTGTTGATGAGCCTGGGCGCGACGAAGAACACCAGCAGCGCCAGCAGCGAGAGTCCCCAGTAGAGCGGAAAGACTCTCACGATGCGCTTTTCCATGAACTCCACGTGCGTCATCGTCTTGTTCGCGGTCACGAAGTAGATGATGAAGCCGCTGATCATGAAGAAGACGTCCACCCCGACGATGCCGAAATCGAACAGGGGGATGCTGCCGCCCGACAGCGCATGGGCCTTTTGTGCCGCATGGTGGATGACGACCAGAAGCGCCGCGATGCCGCGTCCGGCCTGGATGGACTCGACGTACTGGCGCTGGTCGACCGCAATCGATTGGGACTTCACGCGTTGCGATCCTCGGCAAGCTGGCGCGGGAACGCTGCGGCGGCCTGGCTGCGCCGAAGCCGCTTTTCTTGCGCCAGTTCGCTTTTCTGCACCAGCGCCAGGGCGGAAAAAACCAGCGGGCTCACGATGGCGAAGTGGCGGGCGAACGAACCGAAGTCAGGCTCGAACACGCCCTCGATGATGAGGAAGGACAGTGGCGCCAGCGCGACCTTGCCGGCCTGGATCAAGTGCTTGCGGTCCGATTTCACGCCCGCGACGATGGCCTTCACCATCCAGATGAAGGTGAAGGGCATGATCGAAATGAACGCCAATTGGCTCACCGAGCCGAAACGCAGGAGCTCGAGGGGAAATGCCAGCCTGAAAAAGGTGATCGTGGCATTGAGGGCCTGGAGCATCGCGTTGTCCGACGCAATCACCGCATCGATGACCGTGCGCGATCCTTCGGCGCCCACATCCCTGTTTTCATTGACCGCGGCCCGCGCGAAGTCCAGCGTGGCGCCCAATGCGATCTGGAACGTCAGCGACAGCGCGATGTAAATCAAAATGATCACAACGAACAGCCGGAATACGGTGAGCTGGTTTCTCACCAGTCTCAATCCGAGCCATGTGGCGCTGACCAGCAGCCAGTATTTGCGCACCACCCAGCCGTAGACGGTCGAGGACAAGAACCAGGTGAAGCCGAACCAGCTTTGTTGCGCCGCCATGATGGATAAGAGCACGACGCACGCGGAGAGCATGTCCTTGGAAAGAACGGAAAGAAAAATGGCCCTGATGAATCCCCAGGCGAGCGAGACCAGGAATACGCCGAGCGGTATCCGGCTGAATTGAAATATCGGTATGAGCGTGAGCGAGACGCTCAGCAGGGCGCCCGCGATGGGCGCTGTCTTGGCGCTCAGCCCCACCGATTCCAGCAGGAACGCACTGCAGGCATAGGAGTTTCGCTCCTCCACGGAGGTCGAGGCGATCTGGCAGGAGTCGGCGCCGAAGAAACTCAGCAGCGTTTCTTCATCGGGAAAATTCTGCGCGGCCGTGTCGTGGTACGCAAAAGGTATTGCTCCCACGACCAGCGCGGCAAAAAGAAATATGAGAAGCGATATTGCCGGGTCGATGGCTTTGCCGCGAATGCTGAGAATGGTCAATGGCTGGCCGCTGGAAATAACCGAATAGGTAGAAAATAGTTCAAAGGCCCGCCGCCGGGACGATTCATTCGAACGCGGCTCGCCTAACTCTATAGAAGCTTGATTGCGATTTCGGGAGAACGGCGCGCGAGGCATTGGAGCCTCGGCGCGTACCCGGAGAAAATAACAGCAAAGAATATGCCGATCGCCCGAAAAGGGTGATCATTTGTATCTCCGAATTCGCCGCGCGTTCAATTCGGAACGGCGGCTTGCGGAAGACCGCCCGATTTGCTCGGACGGGCGCCCGGCGAACGGCTAGGAAGCGCGCAAGGCGTCGGCGCCCGCCTGGCCCTGGGACTTCGACTTGTCCTGGATCAGCTCGACCTTGTAGCCGTCGGGATCGGTCACGAAGGCGATCACCGTGGTGCCGCCCTTCACGGGCCCGGCTTCGCGCGTGACCTGGCCGCCGGCTGCCTTGATCTTCTCGCAGGCGGCATACGCGTCGGGAACGCCGAGCGCGATATGGCCGTAGGCGGTGCCGAGTTCGTAGCTTTCGGTGCCCCAGTTGTAGGTGAGCTCGATCTCTGCCTGCTCGGGGTTGCCGCCGCCATAGCCGACGAAGGCCAGGCTGTACTTGTATTCCGGGTTCTCCGAGGTGCGCAGCAGGTTCATGCCCAGCACCTGGGTATAGAAGTCGATCGAGCGCTGGAGGTTGCCGACGCGCAGCATGGTGTGGAGGAGTCGCATCTCGTGGAATCTTGGTGGGGGAAGGAATTCCGATTCTCGTTATTGCGCGAGCGTGAGCAAGTGCGCCTCGTGCTTGCGCAGGAACGCGTGCAGGTGCTGCGGATACTCGGGCACCACGGCGCTACGCACGCTGGGCCGACCCGCCAGTGCATGCCGCCATGCGTTCACCTTGGGAAGGGCATCGAAGATATGCGAATTGGCGATGTCGTCGAACACTTCGAAGTAGCGGAAGATGGGCGCGAACACCGCATCGACCAGGCTGAAGCCGGCGCCGGCGAAGTAGGGCCCGGCGCCCAGCGCGGCTTCGACGCGCTCGAACTTGGCGGCCATTGCCAGTCGCTTCTGCTCGAACACCTCGGCGTCGCGCGTGGTCTCGTAGCCCCAGAGGTCGCCGAGGATGGCCGAGCCGTATTCCATCCATGCCCGATGCTCGGCCCGGGTGAGCGGATCCTCGGGGTGCAGCCGTGCGCCGGGCTGCGTTTCCTCGATGTATTCGCAGATCACGTTGCTTTCGAACAGCACCGCTTCGCTGCCGTCGGGCCGCGCGAGCCGCAGCAGCGGTACCTTGCCGAGCGGCGAGATCGCGATGAACCAATCCGGCTTGTTGGCCAGGTCGATCACGACGCGTTCGTACGGTACGTTCTTTTCGGCCAGCGCGATGGCGGCGCGCTGCACATAGGGGCACAGCAGGTGGCTGACGAGGGTGAGTGGCTGGGACATGGCGTGTGCGTTTTCGACGAAGGAAAAAAGTTGGAGAAGAGTGCCGCGATTCTTCCGGCACCGAACAACCTTTTCCCGAAAAGCCCATTCGCCGAACGAGCCCCTTGTGCTATGTCGCAGTGTCCAGCCAATGCGTGATCCGGCCGCCGTGCATCACGCCGATGCGGTCGGCCATGGCATGGGCCTCGGCCTCGTTGTGGGTGACCAGGATGGCCGTCTGGCCCGCCCGCTTGAGAATGCCGCGCACCTCCGCCGTCAGCCGCTCGCGCGTGCCGCCGTCGAGGTTGGAGAACGGCTCGTCGAGCAGCAGCAGCGCGGGCGACGGGGCCAGCGCGCGCGCCAGCGCGATGCGCTGCTGCTGGCCGCCGGAGAGCTCATGCGGAAAACGCTCCCCGGCATCGGCCAGGCCGACCAGTGCCAGCATGTCGGCCACGCGCAACCGCTGCAGCGCGCGGCCCATGCGGCGCAGGCCGAAGGCCACGTTGTGGCTTGCCGACAGGTGGGGAAACAGCGCGTATTCCTGGAACATCATGCCCACGCGCCGTTGCTCCGGCGGCAGGTGCACATGCGTCGAAGAGAGCAGCACGTCGCCGAGCCGGACGCTGCCGGCGCGCAGCGGCTCGAAGCCCGCGATCGCGCGCAGCACGGTCGTCTTGCCGCAGCCCGAAGGGCCGAAGAGGCAGGCGATGTCGCCCGCGGGCAGCGAGAGCGAGAAGTCGCTCACCACGGTGTGCGGGCCGCGCGGCGTTTCGTAGGCGAGCTGGATCGATTCGATGAAGAGAGGGGAACTCATGTGGTGTCCGGACCGGGCAGCGCCGATGGCGTGCCCAGTTGATTGCGCGCCAGCAGCATCACCGGCAGCAGGCCCGCCGCGACGATGGCCAGCGCGGCAATGGCGCCTTCCTCGTACGTGCCGCGCGCGGCCTCGGCGTAGAGCCAGGTGGCCAGCGTGTCGAAATTGGCCGGCCGCAGCAGCAGCGTGGCGGGCAACTCTTTCATGGCATCCACGAAGACCAGCAGCGCACCGGTTGCGATGGCGGGCTGCAGCAGCGGCAGGTGCACGCGCCGCAGCGTGCCGCCGCTGGTCTCGCCGAGCAGCCGCGAGGCGTGTTCGATGGCGGGTGGAATGCGCGCGAGCCCGGCCTCGATGCCGCCGACCGGCATGGCGAGGAACCGGATCGCGCACGCCACCACCAGCACGATGCCCGCACCCATGAGCGGCAGCCCTTGCAGCCCGAGCGCAGTGGCCAGTGCCGCGTCCACCGCGAGCGCCGGCGTGAGCAGGCCGATGGCGAGCACCGTGCCCGGCACCGCATAGCCCAGCGTGGCGACGCGTGCCTGCCAGCGCGCACGGCCCGGTCTCGAGCCCTGGCTTCGCGCCGTCCATGCGACGACCAGTCCCGCGGCAACGGCCACCACCGTCACGCCGGCGGCCAGGGCCAGCGTGTTGCCCAGGCTCGCGAGCAGGCCATGCGACACGCCGCCGCCCTGGCGCAGCCGCTTGGCGCTTTCCCAGACGAGATAGAGGGCCGGCGCGACGAAGCCGACCAGCACCGGCAGCGTGGCGGCAGCCGTGGCCAGCCATGCGGCGCTGCCATGCAGGCGGCGCGGCTGCATGGCGCGCATGCGTTGTGCCGAGCCGAAGCGCTGGTGCTGCCGGCCATTGCGTTCGAGCCAGACCAGCGCCACCACCATGAACAGCATGGCGCAGGCGATCTGCGCCGCGCCGGCCAGGTCGGAGCGCGTGATCCACGTGGTGTAGACCGCCACCGTGAGCGTGTTGATGCCGAGGAATTCCGAAGCGCCGATGTCGTTGAGCGTCTCGAGCAGCGCGAGGCTCAGTCCCACGGCCAGCGCTGGCCGTGCGAGCGGCAGCGCCACGCGAAAGAAGGCGCCGCGCCGGCTTTCGCCCAGCGTGCGCGCGGCTTCCATCAGATGCGCGGGCTGGGTCATGAACATGGCCCGGGCGGTCATGTAGACATAGGGGTAGAGCACGAAGCCGAGCACGAAGATCGCGCCCGGCATCGAGCGCAGGTCGGGCAGGCGGAACTGGCGCGGGCTGTCGAACCCGAGCACCCAGCGGATCGCGCCTTGCACCGGACCGATCGGATGCAGCAGGTCGAGGTAGGCGAAGGCGACGATGTAGGTCGGCATCGCGAGCGGCAGCAGCAGCGCCCAGTGCAGCACGCGGCGGCCCGGAAAGTCGCAGGCCGTGACCAGCCACGCGCAGCCGGTGCCGATCACCAGCACCAGCGTGCCGACACCCGCCAGCAGCACGGCCGTGTTGAGCGCGGCCTGCGGCAGCACGTGCGCGAACAGCGGGCCCCAGTGCCCCAGGCCGGAGCCGAACGCGAGCCACGCCAGCGTGAGCACCGGCGCCAGCACGCCGATGGCGATGGCCAGCGAGGCCGAACGCCAGAGCGGGCCTGCGGCGTGCAGGCCCGGCAAGTGGCGCCGCGCGATCAGCACTGGGGCACCGGAAACGCGTGCCCGCCCATACCGGTCACTGGTCGAAACCGACCTTGTCCACCAAAGCGCTGGCCTGCTTGCGGTACTTGGCGATCTCGGCCACCGGCAACGGGTCGGCCTTGAGTTCGCCGATCGACGCGGCAATGATCGGGTCGAGCGCCACGCCCTTGCGCACCGGGTATTCGTAGTTGGCTTGCGCGTACAGCGTCTGCGCCGGCTCCGACACCAGGAACTCGAGCAGCTTGACCGCGTTGGCGCGCTGCGGCGCGTTCTTTGCCACGGCCGCGCCGCTGATGTTGACGTGCGTGCCGCCGCTCTTGGCGCTGGCGAAGGTCGGGCGCACCACCTTGATCGCGTCGCCCCACTTGCGCGCGTCGGTGCCTTCCTTCGAACTCTTCATCTGGCCGACGTAGTACGAGTTGGCCAGGCCGACATCGCAGATGCCGCCGAGGATGTCGCGCGCCACGTCGCGGTCGCCGCCGGTGGCCTTGCGCGCCAGGTTGGCCTTGACGCCGCGCAGCCACTGCTCGGTCCTGGCTTCGCCGTCGTGCGCGATCATGGCCGCGACCAGTGCCGTGTTGTAGGGGTGCTGGCCCGCGCGGATGCAGACCTTGCCCTTCCATTTCGGGTTGGCCAGGTCTTCATAGCGGAAGCTGGTGAGCGGCTGGTTCTTGTCGGCGTAGAGCACGCGCGCACGCAGCGAGAGCGCGAACCACTGGCCGTCGGCGCCGCGCAGGTTGGCGGGCACGGCCGATTCGAGCGCGGCCGATTTCACCGGCTGCGTCACGCCGCCGTCGACCAGGTCCATCAGGTTGCCGATGTCCACCGTCATCAGCACGTCGGCCGGCGAGCGTGCGCCCTCGGCCTTGACGCGCTCCAGCAGCCCGTCCTTGACGAACACGGTGTTGACCTTGATGTTGCTCTGCGTGCTGAAGGCGGTGATCAGCGGCTGGATCAACGCGGGCTCGCGCGTCGTATAGAGCGTGAGTTCGTCATTGGCGGCATGGGCGGGCAGGGCGGCAGCCGCCAGCCAGGCGGCGGAGACGCCGATCAGTGCGCGCGCGGCGCGGCCTTGGACGCCGAAGCGGTCGGTCATGAAGGATCCTCCAGATGCAGAAACGTGTTTTGGAAAAGCATCGCGAGCACGCGGCTGACGATGAGAATCATTATCACTGCCCCCGGGGGTTTATATCCTTGCACTTACACGGCGCAGGACTACCGCGCCGGGTGCGAGGCTCAATCCACCCAGCGGCAGACCTGCTCCAGCGGCGCACGGGTCGTGCGGAAGCGGTTGGCCGGATGCGCGGGGTCCTCGTAGCCGAACGCGATGCCGCAGACCACCTGGCGATCGTCCGGAATGTCGAACCACCGATGCAGGAACGGCGCACGCGAGGCCACGGCCGCCTGGGCGATGCTGGCCACGCCGAGGCTGCGGGCCGCGAGCACGAAGTTGTTGACGTAGGCGCCGCAGTCCACCGCGCCGTAGGTGCCGAGCAGCGCCTCGGTGCTGACCAGGGCCAGGTGCGGTGCGCCGAAGAACCTGAAGTTCTCCCGCGCCTGCCGCTGCGAAGCCTCCCGGTCGCCGCGCACGATGCCGACGCTCTCGTACAGCTGGAAGCCGCATTCGCGCCGGCGCTCCTGGTACACGCCGCGGTATTCGGCGGGTGGCGGAATGTCGAACGCCGCGCCGGCCGCGGCCTCATCGGAATCGAAGGCTTGGCGCAGCCGCTCGGTGGCCGCCGCGCTGGTCACGATCACCTGCCAGGGTTGGGAGTTGCACCATGAGCCGGTGCGCTGCGCGCGTTGCAGGATGGCGTCGATGGTTTCGCGCGGCACCGGCTCGGCCAGGTAGCCGCGGCAGCTGTAGCGCTGGTCGAGCAGGGCCTGGAACGCAGGCGCCAGCGAAGGGTCGTGGGGAGCGGAAGGCATGGCGGCAGACCCGTTTTTCAGCGTGGCGCGGGGTTGTCGAACACCAGGCAGGTGGTGGTGGCATGCGCATAGAGCTTGCCGTCGGGCCCGACGAGCCGCGCCTCGGCGGTCGCGAGCTGCCGGCCGCAATGGATCACCTTGCCCTCGGCGCGCACCCGCTGCACCTGGGGCGTGACGGCTCTCACGTAGTTCACACTGAGCTCGGCCGTGGTGTAGCTGCGGCCGGCCGGCATCATGGTGTGGACCGCGCAACCGAGGGCCGAGTCGAGCACCGTGGCAATCCAGCCGCCGTGGATGGTGCCGAGCGGGTTCAGGTGCTGCGCCAGCGGCCTGCCCTGGAACACCGCCACGCCCGGACTCACCGAAAGCAGCGTGAAGTCGAGCGTCCTGGCGATGGCCGCAAAGGGAATCTCGCCCCTCAGCATGGCCTGCATCATTTCGAGGCCGGTCTTGCCGGCGATCTGCTCGGGCCGCGCCACGCCAGGGCCGGGTCCGGCGTCGAGGCGTTGGACGATCTCGGTCTCCTGGGCGATCCAGGCGTCGATGGTCTGGGGCTCGGTCATGAAAAATTCCTTGATAGTTGCATATACAATTATTGTAGGTACAATGAAAACATGAACACCGCTCTGAAGCCTCGGTCCAGGCCCCAAGGATGTACCAATTTCCGCCTGCGCCGGCTCTCCAGGCTGGCGTCGCGCCTCTATGACGCGCACGTTGCCCCCAGCGGGCTCAAGACCACGCAGTATTCACTGCTCTCGCACGTGCTGCATTTCGGGCCGCTGCGCCCGGTCGACCTGGCGCGCGAGATGAACGTCGACGCCTCCACGCTCACGCGCAATCTCAAGCCGCTGCTCGCGGCGGGCTTCCTGGTGCAGACCGAGGGCCCCGATGCGCGCAGCCGCATGCTGGCAATGACCGAAGCAGGCCGCGAGAAGCGCGCCGAGGCGCAGCGCCTGTGGCACGGCGCGCAGCTGGCGCTCAACGACATCCTCGGCACGGAGCGCGTGCTGGCACTGCATGCGCTTCTCGACGAAAGCCTGGAGCTGCTGCAGCGCGCAGGGCTGGGCGATGGACAGCCGGAAGACCCGGCAGGAGCCCACGATGAATGAAACCACTCTTCGGCGCCATGCGCTCTGGTTCGTGCTGCTGGCGGCCGCGGGCGCTTTTGCCCTCACGATGGGGGTGCGCCAGACGATGGGGCTGTTCCTCTCGGCGCTCAACACCTCGACCGCCCTCGGCATCGGCAGCATCAGCCTGGCCTTCGCGTTCGGGCAGCTCTGGTGGGGACTCACTCAGCCCTTTGCGGGCGCCGTGGCCGACCGCATCGGAACCGGGCGCGTGGTGTTCCTCGGCGTGCTGCTGGTGGCTGTCGGCACGCTGATCACGCCGCTCATGACGAGCACGGCGGGCCTGATCTTCGCCATCGGCGTGGTGGCGGCCGGCGGCGCCGGCATGGCGGGCCCTTCGGTGCTGATGGCCGCGACCACGCGCCTCGTGCCGGCGCACAAGCGCGGCTTTGCCACCGGCGTGGTGAATGCCGGCGGCTCCTTCGGACAGTTCGCGATGGCGCCGATCGCCGTCGGCCTGACGGCGGCAGTGGGCTGGGCGGGCGCCATGCAGTGGCTCGGCGTGCTGGTGCTGCTGGCGCTGCCGGCTGCATGGGTCCTCAAGGGCAATTCGAAGGCGATGGCCGCGGCCTCGGCCGCTGCATCGGGCACCAGGCCGCTGAGTGCGCGCGAGGCCATCGGCCAGGCGCTCGCGACGCCCAGCTACCGCTACCTGAGCCTGGGCTTCCTGGTCTGCGGCTTTCACGTCGCGTTCCTTGCCACGCACTTGCCCGGCGTGGTCGCGGCCTGCGGGCTGCCGCCCGAAGTCGGCGGATGGGCGCTCGGGATGGTCGGGCTCTTCAACATCGTCGGCAGCCTGGCGATGGGCTGGGCCGTGGGGCGCTGG
This sequence comes from Variovorax sp. OAS795, assembly GCF_040546685.1. NCBI lineage: Bacteria > Pseudomonadati > Pseudomonadota > Betaproteobacteria > Burkholderiales > Comamonadaceae > Variovorax > Variovorax sp. OAS795. Next base: position 4,384,244 of record NZ_JBEPOH010000001.1, on the reverse strand, counting down.
CGCATGAAGTCGCTGCTCTCGCTGCTCTATGCCACGCGCGCCATCGCCGTGCTGGTGTTCCTGCTGGCGCCGAAGACGACCGTGGTCATGCTGGTGTTCGCCGCCGTGATGGGCGTGACCTTCCTCTCGACCGTGCCGCCGACGGCCGGCCTGGTCGCCAAGATGTTCGGGCCGGCCAACATGGCGATGCTGTTCGGCATCGTGATGCTGGCGCACCAGGTCGGCGGCTTCCTGGGCGCGTTCCTGGGCGGCTATGTCTTCCAGGCCACGGGCAACTACGACATCGTCTGGTACATCGACATCGCGCTGGCCGCAGGCGCCGCGCTGGTCCACCTGCCGATCCGCGAAGCGCGGCTCGCGCGCTCGAAGCTGGCGGCGGCATGAGCGCGCACCGTGGTGCACGGCACGGAGGCCGATGAATGAGCCAGGAGCTCGACCCGCGCACGCGCCGCCTGCTCGAGGCGCCGATCGTGCCGACGCTGCTGCGCCTGGCCGCGCCCAACGTGCTCGTGATGCTGGCGCAGGCCTCCGCCGGACTGATCGAAACCTACTTCGTCGGCAAGCTGGGGACTGATGCGCTGGCAGGCATGGCGCTGGTGTTCCCGGTCGTCATGCTGATGCAGATGACATCGAGCGGTTCCATGGGCGGCGGCATCGCCTCCTCGATTGCCCGTGCCCTGGGCGCGCGCCGCCGCGCCGATGCCGATGCGCTGGTGTGGCACGCGGTGGTCATCGCGCTGGGGTTCGGGCTGTGCTTCTCGCTTGCGCTGCTCTTCGGCGGGCGCTGGCTCTACGGCGTCATGGGCGGCACCGGGGCGGCATTGGACGCAGCCTTGACCTATTCGAACTGGGTGTTCGCGGGCGCGGTGCTGGTGTGGCTTTTCAACTCGCTCTCGGCCGTCATACGAGGCACCGGCAACATGTCGGTGCCGGCGAACGTGACGGTGGTGGGGGTGCTGTTCCTCATTCCCGCATCGCCGCTCCTGATCTTCGGCTGGGGACCGCTGCCGGGCATGGGCATCGCGGGCGGAGCGATGGCGCTGCTGCTCTACTACCTGCTGGGGTCGGTGGCGCTGATCGTCTACCTGCGCTCGCCGCGCAGCCTGCTTCGCCCGACGCTCGCCACGCTGAAGCTGCGCTGGCCGCTGTTCCGCGAGATCCTGCGCATCGGCCTCGTCGCCGCGGTGGCAACGGTGGCCACCAACCTGTCCATCGGCACCGCCACGGCGTTGACGGCGCCGTTCGGTGCGGGCGCGCTGGCGGGCTACGGCACCGCGTCGCGGCTCGAGTACCTGATGGTGCCACTGGTGTTCGGCCTGGGCGCGCCACTGGTCGCGATGGTGGGCACCTGCATGGGCGCCGGCCAGCGCGAGCGCGCGCTGCGCGCCGCCTGGGCCGGCGCGGCCATCGCGTTCGCGCTCACCGAAAGCATCGGCCTTGCCGCGGCGTTCTTTCCGCGGCCCTGGCTGATGCTCTTCGGCAACGACCCTGCCATGCTCGAAACCGGCGCCCACTACCTGCGCCTGGTGGGGCCGCTCTATGGCTTCTTCGGTGTCGGGCTGGTGCTGTACTTCGCCTCGCAAGGGGCGGGGCGCCTGCTGTGGCCCGTGGTGGGCAACCTCACGCGCCTCGCGGTGGCGGGCATCGGCGGCTGGCTCGTCTTTCGCTGGGGGGGCGGGCTCTCCGGCGTCTTTGCGGCGCAGGGCGTGGCGATGGTGCTGTACGGCGTGGTCATCGCTTCGGCCATTGCCGGCGGCGCATGGTTCGGCCGCGTGGGCTGGCCGCGCACCACCGCCGGGCTGCTGCGGCGCGTGGCACAAGCCTGAACGGGCCGCTCCGGCCGGCCCCGGCGATCAGTAGCGGTACGGATTGTTGGGCCGGCGGTCGTAGCGGTTGGGCACGCCGTCGCCATCGTAGTCCCGGCGGCCTTCGCGGCGCTCTTCCCAGCGGCGGTGGCGGTGCTCGTAGCGGTCATGGTCGCGGTAGCGGGGCGCGTAGTAGTGGTGGGGCGGCGACGGCGCCACGTAGTAGTGATGGCGCGGGGGCGGCGGCGGTGCGGGCACCACATACACCTGGGCCTGGATGAAGCGGCCGCCGGTCTGTGCCTGGGCGGGGGCGCTGAGCGCTGCCAGCGAGAGCAGGGCGGCGGCGCCGAATGCGAAAGTGAGCTTTTTCATGGCAACTCCAGTGGAGTGGTTGGAAGCCCTATCGTCGTTGCTCCATGTGAACGCCGTGTAAGGCTTGGGCGAAATCGGATGAAGAGCTGTAAGCCGCTGCGCGGCACTTGCGCCATCGTGCGCCATCCTATGGCCTCCTCCTGCCATGCGAAACCGGCCGAACGGACGTCAGCCGTGCGGCGGGGGCACCAGGCGCCGCAAAGCCTCGAAGAACAGGTCGGATTGCTCGCGTTCGCCCTGGATCTGCGCCGCGGCCAGCGCGGCCAGTTTGGCGTCGACCGGGACCAGCGGGCGCCCGGTGGATTGCGCGATCACCTGGTGCAGGCTCGCGCGTTCGAGGTAGTAGAGATCGTCGTAGGCATGCGCGATGGTGGCGCCCGCCACGATCACGCCGTGGTTGGCCAGGAAGGCGACGTCCTTTCCCTCCATGGCGCGTGCGATGCGCTCGCCCTCGGCATTGTCGAGCGCCAGCCCGTTGTAGACCGCATCGATCGCAATGCGGTTCATGTAGCGCATCGCGTTCTGGCTCAGCGTGGGATCGAGCGCGCGGTCGGCCGTGAGCGTGAGCGCGGTGGCGTAGGGCATGTGGCAGTGCAGCACGACCGCGTGGCCGGTCAGCCGGTGCACCGCGCCATGGATGAACAGCGCGGTCGGCTCCACCCGGTGGCGGCCGGCAAGCACTTCGCCGTGCACGTCGATCAGCACGATGTCGTCCGGGCCGATCTCGCTCCAGTGCAGCCCGCGCGGGTTGATCAGGTAGCGGTCCTGCGCGCCGGGCAGCACTACGCTGAAGTGGTTGCAGACGCCTTCCGAGAGGCCGTGGTGGGCGGCTGCGCGCAAGGCCAGCGACAGGTCTTCGCGCAACTTGCGCACGGCGGGGCTGGCGTAGTCTGAATCTGCGGACATCGACGGGACCTCGTGGACGTGGTTGAACTAAAAGGAAAAGGGGCTCAGGCGTAAGCGGCGCCGGTGCAGGCTGCGACAAAGCGTTGCGCATCCGCGCGCACGGCCGATGCCTGCTTGCCGGGCTTGTAGAGCGCCGAGCCGATGCCGAAGCCCGACGCGCCGGCGGCGCGCCACTCCGCCATGTTGGTGGGCGTGATGCCGCCCACGGGCATCAGCGGCGTGCCGGCGGGGAGCACCGCGAGCAGCGCCTTCACCACCGCGGGCGATGCCAGTTCGGCCGGGAACAGCTTGAGGCCGGTCGCGCCTGCGGCCAGCGCGCCGAAGGCTTCGGTCGGCGTCAGCACGCCGGGCAGGCAGACCATGCCGAGACGCACGGCCTCGGCGACCACTTCGGCATTGAAGTTGGGTGACACGACCAGCTCGCCGCCGGCCGCATGCACATAGCGCACCTGCTGCGCATCGAGCACCGTGCCGGCACCCACCAGGGCCTCGGGAAAGCGCGTGCGCATCAGCGTGATGCTGGCGTAGGGCTTGGGCGAATTGAGCGGCACTTCGAGCAGCCGGAAGCCGGACTCGACGATCGCGTCGCCCACGTCGGCAGCCTCGGCGGGCGTGAGTCCGCGCAGGATCGCGACCAGCGGCAGCTCGCGCATCGCGGCCTGGAATTTTTCTTGGGGAGTCGTCATGAGGATGTTCTGTCTGCGTCGAGAAAACCGGACAGCGCATGCAGTCCGGCCCAGGTGGCTTCGGCCCCGAGCGTGCGCGTGGCGATGCCGGTGGCGCGCAGCGCGAGCGTATAGCGCTGCGTGAGGGCGGGGGAGCCGATCAGTACCACTTCGCCGAAGGCGTGCAGCGATTGCGTGCGCAGCTCTTCGCCGATCAGCAGGCCCGAGAGATAGCTGGCGAGCTCCGCCGTCGGCATGCGCTCGAACAGCGCCAGCGTGCGCGCGCCGAACGCGTTGTGCAGCAGGCCCTGGCCGTTGTCGGAGCGGGTGACGCCTTCCACGAAGGCGGCTTCGTCCAGCGGCGCATCGGCCTCGAGCGTGCGCGCGAGGATCGAGTGCTGGCTCAGCAAGGCGTAGAACTCGCCGGTCATGAAGGTGCGAAAGCCCGTGACACGGCCTTTCTTCACCGTGGCCCACTTGTTGTGCGTGCCCGGCAGCACGAAGACGCCTTCATCGGCATCCATCAGCGCCATGGCACCGAAGATCTGGACCTCTTCGCCGCGCATGACGTCGGGCACGCCGTCGTGCTCGTCGCGAAGGCCCGGCACGATGGAGATGCGTGCGCCGGGCAGCGCGTCGATGCCGATGATCCGACGGCCCACCTCGACGCGTCCGGCGGGGCAGGCGCAATAAGGCGCCTCGACCCAGCCCTGCTTGCTGCCGGCCATGCCGGAGATCAGGCAGCGCGTGTCCGCAGTCTGCATCCAGTCGCCGAACAGCGACTCGAACACCGCGGGAAAGCCGCCCGCCGGCACCTTGAGGATGCCGCGCGCATCGCTGCGCTCCTCGAGCACCTTGCCGCGGGCATCGAGCAGCGCGCCGCGCAGGGAGCTCGTGCCCCAGTCGACCGCGACCAATCTGCTCATTTCAATTCGGCTCCATGGGAAAGCCCGCAAGGGGCGAGGTCAGTGATTGTCGCGCGGCACGAAAGCCCCTCGGCGCCCGCGCAGGAAGGCCAGGTCGGCGCCCTGGTCGGCCTGCAGCACCGTGTCGACGTAGAGCTTCCAGTAGCCGGAGTCGAGCGGCGCCTTGGGTGGCACCCATTTTTCGAGGCGGCGCGCAAGTTCCTCGTCGCTCACGTGCAGGTGCAGCCTGCGGTTGGGGACGTCGAGCTCGACGATGTCGCCGTCCTGGACCAGCGCCAGCGGCCCGCCCGCCGCGGCCTCGGGCGCGGTGTGCAGCACCACGGTACCGTAGGCGGTGCCGCTCATGCGCGCATCGCTGATGCGGACCATGTCGGTGATGCCCTTGCGCAGCACCTTGGGCGGCAGCGGCATGTTGCCCGACTCCGACATGCCGGGGTAGCCGCGCGGCCCGCAGTTCTTCAGCACCATGATGCAGTGCTCGTCGATGTCGAGGTTCTCGTCGTCGATGCGCTGGTGCAGGTCGTCGGCGTTCTCGAACACCACCGCGCGGCCCTTGTGCACCAGCAGTTCGGGCGTGGCGGCGCTCGGCTTGATGATGGCGCCGTTGGGCGCGAGGTTGCCGCGCAGCACGCAGATGCCGGCGTTTTCCTTGAACGGCTCGGCCAGCGAACGGATCACCTGCGGGTTGTAGTTCTCGGCGTCCTTCACGTTGTCCCAGAGCGTCTGGCCGTTGGCCGTGATGACGTCCTTGTGCAGGTACTGCGCGATCTCCTTGATGACCACCGGCAGCCCGCCCGCATAGCAGAAGTCTTCCATCAGGAAGCGGCCCGAGGGCTGCAGGTCGACCAGGCAGGGCAGCTCGGAGGCGAGGCGGTCGAAATCATCGAGCTTCAGGTCCACGCCGATGCGCCCCGCAATGGCCAGCAGGTGAATGACCAGGTTGGTGGAGCCGCCGATGGCGGCGTTCACCTTGATGGCGTTCTCGATGGCCTCGCGCGTGAGGATCTTGGACATGTGCAGGTCTTCATGCACCATGTCGACGATGCGCCGGCCCGCCATGCGCGCCAGCACGTTGCGGCGCCCGTCCACGGCCGGGTAGGCCGCATTGCCCGGCAGGCCGATGCCCAGCGACTCGACCATGCTGGCCATGGTGCTCGCGGTGCCCATCGTCATGCAGTGGCCGTGGCTGCGGTGCATGCAGCTTTCGGCCTCGAAGAAGTCCTGCAGCTTGAGCGTGCCGGCGCGCACCTGCTCGCTCATCTGCCACACGCCGGTGCCCGAGCCCAGCTCCTGGCCGCGCCACTTGCCCGAGAGCATGGGGCCGCCCGAGACGCCGATGGTCGGCAGGTCGACGCTGGCCGCGCCCATCATGAGTGCGGGCGTGGTCTTGTCGCAGCCCATGAGCAGCACCACGCCGTCCAGCGGGTTGCCGCGGATGCTTTCTTCCACGTCCATGCTGGCAAGGTTGCGGTACAGCATCGCGGTGGGCCGCAGCAGCGTCTCGCCGAGCGACATCACCGGGAATTCGAGCGGGAAGCCGCCGGCTTCGTACACGCCGATCTTGACCTGCTCGGCCAGCGTGCGGAAATGCGAGTTGCAGGGCGTGAGCTCGCTGAAGGTGTTGCAGATGCCGATGACCGGGCGCCCGTCGAACTGGTCGTGCGGCACGCCTTTGCCCTTGACCCAGCTTCGGTAGATGAAACCGTCGCGGTCGTTGCGGCCGAACCATTGCTGGCTGCGCAGTTCACTGGCTTTTTTCTTGGGGGAAGTGCTCATCGGTTTGTCTCCGTTTACGACCGCTTACGACCCCAAACCTCAGGGTTTGTCCTGCCGAGCAGCCATTTCAATCATCATATGATAAGTGTGAAGAACATGCCGCAGCGTTAGTGTTTTCGAGCGTCGGCATACCAAATTTCATATCACGCACATGATCAAGAACATCCACGGTCGCACGCTCGAGCTGCTCGGCGAAGCTGTCGTGGCCGGCCGTTATGCGATCGGTGCGTCGATCCCGGCCGAACCCATCCTGGGCGAAGAGCTCGGCGTGAGCCGCACCGTGGTGCGCGAAGCCATCAAGTCGCTCGCGGCCAAGGGGCTGATCGTCACGGGCCCCAAGGTGGGCACGCGGGTGCTGCCGCAGGACAAGTGGAACTGGTTCGACCCCGACGTCATCACCTGGCAGTCGCGCGCCGGCCTCACGCCCGAGTTTCTGCGCGACCTGCAGGACCTGCGGCGCGTGGTCGAGCCGGCGGCCGTGCGGCTCGCGGCCGAGCGCGCCAGCCCGGAAGACATCGAGGAGATCGAGCGCGCCTACGCCGGCATGAAAGAGGCCGTGGAAAACGGCGGCGACTACGTCACCTTCGACCTGCGCTTTCACACCGGCCTCCTGAGCGCCGCGCGCAACCGCATGCTGGCGCAGATGAGCAAGGCGCTCAACGCGCTGCTTCGCACCAGCTTCGAGATTTCGACCACCAAGCCCGACGGTCCCGCGCTCTCGCTGCCGCTGCACCGCGCGGTGCTCGATGCGGTGGTCGCACACGATCCGGCCAAGGCCGAGCGCGCGGTCATCCGCCTGATCGACGGCGCGCGCCAGGACATCGAAGACGTGCTCGGTTCGCGCCGCCGGCTGCCGCGGCTCAGCCGGCCACCACCCCGGCTCAAGGCGCATTAGCCGTTGCTGCAGGCTGCAAGAGATTTTTCACCCACGCTCGTGTTCGAGCATTTCCACCGAAGAAGAGGAGACACCATGAAAGTCGTCAGATCGCTGATAGCGCCGACGTTATTTGCGCTGGGGTTGTTGGCGGCGGCAGGCCCCGCTGCCGCTCAGGAAAAGCTCACCGTCTGGTGGGTCAAGGGCTTCTACAAGGCGGAGGACGACGCGTTGTTCGCCGCCATCAAGAAGTTCGAGGACAAGAACAAGAACGTGAAGATCGAGCTGTCGCAGTACCCGATCCAGGACATGATCCCCAAGACCGTGTCCGCGCTCGACTCCAGCAGCCCGCCGGACGTGGCGTACGCCGACGTGTACGACTTCCAGGTCACCGGCAAGTGGGCCTACGACGGCAAGCTCGAAGACCTCAGCAGCGTGCTCACGCCCATGAAGGACCGCTTCGCGCCCAATACGCTCGAGACCACCTACCTCTACAACGAGCAGACCAAGTCCAAGGCCTACTACGCCTTCCCGATCAAGCAGCAGACGATGCACGTCGAGTACTGGCTCGACATGCTCACCGAAGCCGGCCTCAAGGAAACCGACATTCCGACCACCTGGAAGGAATACTGGACCTTCTGGTGCGAGAAGGCGCAGACCGCCAGCCGCCAGAAGAGCGGCAAGCGCACCTTCGGCATCGGCATGCCCATGGGCGTGGATTCGAGCGACTCGTTCTATTCGTTCCTGACCTTCATGGACGCATACAACGTCAAGCTGGTGGACGACAACGGCAAGCTCCTGGTCGACGACCCGAAGGTTCGCACCGGCCTGATCGGCGCGCTCACCGACTACACCGCGCCCTACACCAAGGGCTGCACCCCGCCGTCGTCGACCAGCTGGAAGGACCCGGACAACAACGTCGCCTTCCACAACAAGACGACGCTGATGACGCACAACGCGACCATCTCCATCGCCGCCAAGTGGCTCGACGACTCCAACAACGCGTCGCTCACGCCCGAGCAGCGCGAGGAAGCGCGCAAGAACTACACCGAGCGCATCCGCACCGCGGGTTTCCCGAGCAAGCCGGACGGCAGCAAGATGGTCTACCGCACCGCGGTGAAGACCGGCGTGGTGTTCAAGGACGCGAAGAACAAGGCCCGTGCCAAGGAGTTCGTTGCCTTCCTGCTGCAGGAAGAAAACCTCACGCCGTACGTGGAGGGTTCGCTGGGCCGCTGGTTCCCGGTCACCAAGGTTGCGCAGCAGCGTGACTTCTGGAAGGCCGATCCGCACCGCCTCTCGGTCTTCAACCAGTACGCCGCCGGCACCGTGACTTTCGAGTTCACCAAGAACTACAAGTTCACCGTGCTGAACAACGAGAACGTCTGGGCCAAGGCTATGAGCCGCATCGTCACCGACAAGGTGCCGGTGGACAAGGCGGTCGACGAGATGATCGCCCGCATCAAGACGGTCGCGGCGCAGTAAGCCGCATTCGGAACCACCTTCACCGGCCTGACTTCCATGAGCTCCACTGCCACCGCCGCGCCGCTTCCGGCGCCTACCGTCAATCTTGGGGCGCGGCACGCGCGCTGGCAGTTCTGGGGCGCAGTCATGGTCGTGCCCTACCTGCTGGTGTTCGTGGTGTTCGTGCTCTACCCCGTGGGGTACGGGCTGTGGCTCGCGCGCCACCCGCAAAGCTACGTGAAGCTGGTCGACGACCCGATCTTCTTCCGCTCGGTGGTCAACACGGCCATCTTCCTGGTCGTGGCGATCAACATCAAGATGCTCGTCGCGCTGGTGCTTTCGGGCTTCTTCGTGACATCACGATGGTGGATCAAGATCGTCTCGGCGATCTTCATCCTGCCATGGGCGATGCCGTCGATCCCCACCATTCTTTCGATCCGCTTCATGCTCAACCCCGAATGGGGCGTGATCAACAGCACCATCTTCCGCCTGACCGGCGCAGATGGTCCGAACTGGCTCAACGATCCCACGCTGGCGCTGGCCTTCGCGATGGTGGTGCATGTGTGGAAGTCGCTGCCGTTCTGGACACTGATCCTGGTGGCCGGGCGTCTTGCCATTCCCACCGAACAATATGAAGCCGCCTCCGTGGACGGCGCCTCGTCGTGGCAGAAGTTCCGCTTCGTGAGCTGGCCCGCGCTGAAGACGCTGTACGTCACGTCGCTGATTCTCTCGATGATCTGGACCCTGGGCGACTTCAACAGCGTCTACCTGCTGACCGGCGGCGGACCCGCCGACCTGACGCACGTCCTCGCGACGCTGGGCATTCGCTACCTGCGGCTGGACCAGGTCGACCTGTCGATGGCTTCGATCGTGGTGGCACTTCCACTCGTACTACCGCTCGTGTACTTCATGATGAAGAGGCTCTCGAAATGAAGCGCTGGACCCCCAAGGCCGTAGCCACCGAGGCCAAGCTGCTGCTGATCGGCATTCCGGTCCTGCTCTGGACGCTGGTTCCTGTCTATCACATGGTGCTCTTCGCAATCTCGTCGAAGGACTCCGCCACCTCGGGCCACCTGTGGCCCAAGAACCCGACGCTGGACAACTTCCGCATCGTGTTCCAGCAGAAGCACTTCTATCTCGACCACTTCTGGCTGCAGCTGTGGAACTCGCTGCTGATCGCGGTGTCGGTCGGCGCGATCACGCTCTTCGTTGCAACCACGGCGGCGTTCGCGATCAGCCGGCTGCGCGTGCGCGGTGGCCGGACGGTGATGAACCTGGCGCTCTTCACCTACTTCATCCCTGCCGCCTTCCTGGCGGTGCCGATGTACAAGACCATGGGCAACTATGGCCTGCTCAACAGCCAGTGGGCGCTGATCCTGGCGATGGTGACCATCGCATCGCCGTACTGCATCTGGGTGCTCAAGCAGGCGTCGGACAAGCTGCCCTACGAGCTCGACGAGGCCGCGCGCATGGACGGCGCTTCACCGCTGCAATTGTTCCGCCTGGTCTACCTGCCGCTGATGGTGCCGTCGCTGGTGGCGGTGGGCACCTATTCGCTGCTGCTCGCATGGAACGAGTACCTCTACGCCTTCCTGCTGCTGTCCAACGACAGGAGCGTGACCCTGGCGGTTGCCCTGGGCAACTTCCTTTCGGCCGACGATTCGCCGTGGGAGCTGCTGATGGCCACCGGCCTCATCTACGCATTGCCGCCGGCGGCAATCTATTACGCCTTCAAGCGCTACATGGTGGGCGGACTCACCGCTGGTGCCGTCAAGAGCTGAGAGAAACCTGGGAATAAAAATGGCTTCCGTATCCTTTCGCAATATCCAGAAATCCTTCGGCAAGGTCCAGATCATCCAGGGCCTGAGCTTCGACATCACCGATGGCGAGTTCGTGGTGCTTGTCGGGCCCTCGGGCTGCGGCAAGTCGACCTTGCTGCGCATGCTCGCGGGCCTGGAGGACATCAGCGGCGGCGAGATCATGATCGACAGCCGCGTGGTCAACGACCTCGAGTCGAAGGACCGCGACATCGCCATGGTGTTCCAGAGCTATGCGCTCTATCCGCACATGACCGTCGGCGAGAACATGGGCTTCAGCCTGCGGCTGCGCAACGCCGAGAAGTCGGTGACCGACGAGCGCGTCTCGCGCGCCGCCAAGATCCTCAACCTCGATGCACTGCTCGGGCGCTATCCGCGCGAGCTGTCGGGCGGCCAGCGCCAGCGCGTGGCCATGGGGCGCGCCATCGTGCGCGACCCCAAGGTGTTCCTGTTCGACGAGCCGCTGTCCAACCTGGACGCTAAGCTGCGCGTGGCCATGCGCGCCGAGATCAAGGCACTGCACCAGCGCCTGAAGACCACCACGGTGTACGTGACGCACGACCAGATCGAAGCCATGACCATGGCCGACCGCATCGTGGTGATGCACGACGGCATCGTCGAGCAGATCGGTACGCCGCTCGACCTGTACGACCGTCCCGACAACCTGTTCGTCGCGCAGTTCATCGGCTCGCCCTCGATGAACGTCATCGAAGGCACGGTGCGGCGCTCGGGCGCCGATTGCCACGTCGAGGCGCATGGCGCGCGCTGGCCCGTGCCACCGGGCACCTCGGCGCCCGACGGCCAGCCGGTGCACTATGGCATTCGGCCCGGCGACATCACGCTGGGCGGTGGCAGCGGCGTCAATGCGCAGGTGATCGTGGTCGAGCCCACGGGCGCAGAGACCGAACTGCTGGTGCAGGTGGGCGAGGCCAAGCTGGTGCTGGCGGTGCATGGCCGGGTCGATGCACTGCCCGACCAGACCGTGGGCCTGGCGATCGACGCCGACCGCGTGCACCTGTTCGACCGCCAGACCGGCCGGCGCATGCCCTGACCTTTATGGCGGGGTGCGCACTGGCGTCAGTCCGTGCGCAACCGGAGCAGGGCGCGGACGAAGCCGTGGTCCGAGCGCGAGCGGTCGCGCCCTTCATGCAGGTGGTCGTTGAAATAGTCGACCCGGCGCACGTCGCCCAGGCTGTTGCGGCTCGTGGCCACGAACTCTTCGCTCACGAAGATCTGGTCGAGCACGGCCGGAAAGCCCTGATGGATATGTGAATAGGCCACGTCTTTCTTGAGCGCCGATTCGCCCTGCATCTCGTAGGCGTTGAAGAGCGCCACGTCGCGCGCCGCCTTGTCGTACGCAACCTCCGAAGTGGCGGCTACCAGCTGCGTGGTCACGCTGTGCGGGTCGTCGTTGAAGTCGCCCATCACCACCAGCGGCGTGTTCGTGCCCTGGAGCAGGTCGAGCACGATGCAGCGCAGGGCGGCCGCCTCGGCGCCGCGCATCACGAGAGAGCGCAAGGTGGCCACCACGCCGGTCTTGCGGTCCTCGCGGTCTTCCAGCGGATGGCCTTGCGCGTCCTGCAGGAACTTGGGCCGCTTGGACTTGAGATGCACCGTGAGCACATGCACCTGCTGTCCGTGCTTCATGCGCAGCGTGGCCAGGAACGGCGGCCGCTCGAAGCGCGTGTGCGGCCCCAGCCCCGGCACCTCGACGGCGAGGCCCTGCGGAAAGTCGACGAACGACTGCACGCGGTCCACCTGCAGCCGCGTGGCGATGCCGACCCGCGACGTGCCCTGTGCGCCGGCATGCGGCGGCGTGTTCTCGGCACCGGGCACCGAGACGAAGTCGTAGCGCAGGCCGCTGCGCGCAATGGCGGCCTTCAGCGCGCTCTCGTCCCAGACCTCCTGCACCGCGAGCACGTCGGCATTGAGCGCGCGAAAGCGCTCGCCGATCCAGTCGATCTTGCGCTCGTATTCGCGCTCGTCGTACGCGTCCTGGTTCTCGTAGTACACGCGGTGCGGGTTCGCGAGGTTCAGCAGGTTGCAGGTGGCGACGAAGAGCGTGGCGTAGTTGGGCGGGATGTATTGCATGGCTCGCGGATTGTGTGCCGGCCAGCGTGTCGCCGGGGCCATGCCTTGAGTGCCCGGACGAAAAAAACGGTCGGACACCCATCGTAGTGCCCGGCAAGCGGGCCCAAAAAAAAGGGCACCGAAGTGCCCTTGTTCATTTGCGGGATAGATCTTCTATCCGCGGCTGCGCTCAGCGGCCGAAGGAACGGCCACCGCCGCCGCCACCGGAGCGATTGCCGCCGCCGCCGCCGCCGTAGCCGCCACCGCCACCCGAACGGCCACCGCCGCCGGAACGGTTGCCGCCGTAGCCACCACCACCGCCGCCCGGGCGTCCGCGTCCGCGGCCGCCACCCATGTGGTCGACGCTGGTGCGCAACGGATCCGGCTGGCCATCGCCGCCCGCGACCGCTTCGGCGCGCAGGTGCGCGACCTGGTTGGCTTGCGTCGGGCTGTGGCTGTTGCCGTGATGGCGCGGTTGGCGCTCGTCGTGCGGCAGGTGATTCTGTTGATGATGCTGCGGCGCGTGGTGCGGCGTGCGCGCCGGGCCTTGCGGTCCGCGGCCTTGGGCCGGACGTGCGCCCTGGCCGCGCGGGCCCTGGCCCTGGCCTTGGCCGCCGTTGGCATTGCGGCCCTGGCCGCCGCCACCCTGGCCGCCACCGCGGCGTTGACCGCCGCCATTGCCGCCACCGCCACCGGCGCGTTCGCCGCCGCCCTGGCCGGCCTTGTTCTCGCGAATGCGCTGGAGCATTTCGGTGCGGGCAGCCTTGGCGGCCGCCTGCATCACGTCACGGCTCGGCGGACGGCCGGCGCCGCCCCAGATCGTCTGGCGGCCCATGGCGATCGGTTCTGCGCGTTCGCCTTCCTCAGGGCCGAAGCCTTCGACGAACTGCACCGGAATCGTCTGCTTGGTGAAGCGTTCGATCTCCTGCATGAAGCCTTCTTCGTCCATGCACACGAAGCTCACGGCCTCGCCGCTCGAACCGGCGCGGCCGGTGCGGCCGATGCGGTGCACATAGTCTTCGCTGACGTTCGGGATTTCGTAGTTCACGACGTGCGGCAACTCGTCGATGTCGATGCCGCGGGCAGCGATGTCGGTGGCCACCAGCGCGCGGATGTCGCCGCTCTTGAAGCCGGCCAGCGCCTGCGTGCGCGCGCTCTGGCTCTTGTTGCCGTGCAGCGCCATCGCCTCGATGCCGTTCTTGGTGAGGAATTCGGCCACGCTGTTGGCGCCGAACTTGGTGCGCGTGAACACGAGCACCTGGCTCCACTTGTTCTCGTTGATGATGTGCGCGAGCAGCGCCTTCTTCTTGCCGCGGCCCACGGGGTGGATCACCTGGGTGATGCGCTGCACGGTGGTGTTGCGCGGCGTGACCTGGATGCTCTGCGGGTTCTTGAGCAGCGTGGCCGCGAGGTCGCGGATCTCATCGCTGAAGGTGGCCGAGAACAGCAGGCTCTGCTTTTCGCGCGGCACCAGGGCGAGGATCTTCTTCACGTCGTGGATGAAGCCCATGTCCAGCATGCGGTCGGCTTCGTCGAGCACGAGGATCTGGACCTGGCTCAGGTCGAGCATGCCTTGCTGCTGCAGGTCGAGCAGGCGGCCGGGCGTGGCCACGAGGATGTCGACACCCTTCTTGAGCTTGCTGATCTGCGGGTTCATGCCCACGCCGCCGAAGATCACGGTGGAGTCGAGCTCCAGGTACTTGCCGTAGGTGCGCACCGACTCTTCGACCTGGGCCGCGAGTTCACGCGTCGGGGTGAGCACCAGGGCACGGATGCCGATGCCGCCGAACTTGTTGGTGGCGCTGGCGCCCGTGCTGAGCTTGTGCAGCATCGGCAGGGTGAACGCGGCCGTCTTGCCGGTGCCGGTCTGGGCGCCGCCGAGCAGGTCGTGCCCGTCGAGGACCGCGGGGATGGCTTGCGCCTGGATGGGAGTGGGGGTGTCGTAACCGTGCTCGTGCACAGCCTTCAAGATGGCGGGAGCCAGCTTCAGTTCATCAAAATTCATTGGAAACAATAAGCGCCATACACGGCGCAGTGGCATCGGCCCGCTTGGCGTCTTTTGGTAACGCCGAGCCAGTCAAGGCAGATGAAGGTCAGGGGTGGGAGCCGGAAAGTCCGCCCTCGCAAAAGGGTTGTAAAGGGCTTTCTTCGTCCCCGGCAGAGAGCCGGTGCTGCGGGCAACTGGACCCGGCAACGATGCGTATTGTCGCATGAGTCGATAATGTGCGGTTTGCCGCGCCCGAATATCGCTTTCGGGCGCCCGCGATTTCCCGAATCCCCGCTACCCAAGGTAACTACCCCCAGATGGCTCAATACGTCTATTCGATGAACCGCGTCAGCAAGACCGTGCCGCCCAAGCGGCAGCTCTTGAAGGACATTTCGCTTTCTTTCTTCCCCGGCGCCAAGATCGGCGTGCTCGGCCTGAACGGGTCGGGCAAGTCCACGCTGCTCAAGATCATGGCGGGTGTGGACAAGGAGTTCGAGGGAGAGGCGCTGCCCATGCCCGGGATGACGATCGGCTACCTGGAGCAGGAACCCAAGCTCAATGCCGAGCACACGGTGCGCGAATCGGTCGAGGAGTCGATGGGCGCGGTGTTTGCCGCCAAGGCGCGACTCGAAGAGGTGTACATCGCCTATGGGGCCGAAGACGCCGACTTCGACGCGCTGGCGGCCGAGCAGGCCCAGCTCGAAGCCATCATCGCCACCGCCGGCACCGATTCCGAACATCAACTGGAAATCGCCGCCGACGCCCTCCGCCTTCCGCCGTGGGACGCGAAGATCGGCCTCTTGTCAGGCGGCGAAAAGCGGCGCGTGGCGCTGTGCCGCCTCCTGCTGTCCAAGCCCGACATGCTGCTGCTCGACGAACCGACCAACCACCTGGACGCGGAATCGGTGGAGTGGCTCGAAGTGTTCCTTCAGCGCTTCACCGGCACCGTGGTGGCCATCACCCACGATCGCTACTTCCTGGACAACGCGGCCGAGTGGATCCTGGAAATGGACCGCGGCCGCGGCATTCCCTGGAAGGGCAACTACAGCACCTGGCTCGAGCAGAAGGGCGAACGCCTGGCGCCAGGAGCAGAAGAGCGAAGAAGCCCACGCCAAGGCCCTGAAGAAGGAGCTGGAGTGGTCGCGCCAGAACCCGAAGGCACGCCAGGCCAAGAGCAAGTCGCGTCTCGCCCGCTTCGAGGAGCTGAGCGACATGGAATACCAGAAGCGCAACGAAACGCAGGAGATCTTCATCCCGGTGGCGGAGCGGCTGGGCCAGCAGGTGTTCGAGTTCCACGGCGTGAGCAAGTCCTTCGGCGACCGCATGCTGATCGACAACCTGAGCTTCACCGTGCCGCCGGGCGCGATCGTCGGCATCATCGGCCCGAACGGCGCCGGCAAGTCGACGCTCTTCAAGCTGCTCGCGGGCAAGGAAAAGCCGGACAGCGGCGAAGTCGTCATCGGCTCGACGGTCAAGATGGCCTTCGTGGACCAGCACCGCGACGAGCTCGCCAACAACAAGACCGTGTGGGAAGACATCTCGAACGGCCTGGACATCATCAACGTCGGCAAGTTCCAGATGGCGAGCCGGGCGTATGCGGGCCGCTTCAACTTCAACGGCGCCGACCAGCAGAAGAAGGTCGGCACGCTGTCGGGCGGCGAACGCGGCCGCTTGCACCTGGCCAAGACGCTGATCGCGGGCGGCAACGTGCTGCTGCTGGACGAACCCTCGAACGACCTGGACGTCGAAACGCTCCGTGCGCTGGAAGACGCGCTGCTCGAGTTCGCCGGCACCGTCATGGTCATCAGCCACGACCGCTGGTTCCTGGACCGCATCGCCACGCACATCCTGGCCGCCGAAGGCGACAGCCAGTGGACCTTCTTCGACGGCAACTACCAGGAGTACGAAGCCGACAAGAAGAAGCGCCTGGGTGAAGAGGGCGCCAAGCCCAAGCGCATGCGCTACAAAGCCCTCAAATAGGCTCGCCCCCAGTCTTCGCGCACTTCGTGTCGCTACGCCAACCCCCTACCGGGGGCAACACCAGAGGCCCGGCAAAGCCGGTTCCTCGGTGTTCCTGGAACGGTGCAGGCTCCAGGTCAGGCGCCTTCTGCGGCTTCCTTCGGCAGCGGGTTCCGGGGTGCGAAGTCGCCCGGTTCAGGCCAGCGCATCTGCACGCGCTTTTGCACGGTGTGGATGTTGTTGCGCAGCGCATAGAGCTCGTCGGCGTACGACAGCGGAACGGCCACCTTGTTCACCACGCGGTCGAGCTCGTCGAGTTCGTCGAGCAGCTCCTTGCGCTCGCCCTGGCGCGCATCCACCTTGGCCTCGATGTCGCGCAGCCGCGCATACCAGCGGAACACACGCCGGCGCACGCGAAACTGGTAGAGCGGCGGCACGACGCGGCTCAGGGGCAGCATCAGCACCAGCAGGCCGCCGAGCACCAGCCACATGCGCTCGATCAGGTTGCTGGCCCAGAACGGCAGGTAGCGCTGCCAGAACGGCGGCGTGCCGTTGATCGCGCGATCGCCTTCGGGGCTCACGGGCAGTTCGCTGGTGCGCGTGTTCGGAAAGTCGCGCGCGCGGTTGAACCAGCCGGCATCGCTGTGCACGCCCTGCGCGGCCTGCGCAAAGAGCTGTCGCAGCGCGGGGTGGGTCTTGTCGCGCGAAAGCAGCGAGGTGGTGGCCGCGAGCAGCGACACGTCGGAGGGCGGCAGGTCGCGCGAAAGGTCGACCACGCCGCGCGGCAGCGTGACCGCCGAGAGAAACGGAAAGCGCCGCGTGTAGGCGTCGGCCTGGCCGAAGTCCATGAGCTTGATGTCGGGCGCGCGCAGCAGCCGCTGCACCTGCGGCGACTGCGGCGCGGAGGCCAGCACGATGGCGTCGAGCAGGCCGGCCTGCAGCGCCTCGGCGGCGGCGGCCTGTTCGAGGTTGGACAGCTGCAGCGCACCGGCATCGAGGTGGTTGGCCTGGAAGAGCCTTTCCATGATCTCCGGCAGGCCGCTGCCCGGCAGGTCGACGTTCACGCGCAAGCCGCGCAGCTGCGCCAGCGAGGTCAGGGTGCCCGTCTTGCGATCGATCTTCTGTGCACTGTCGGTGCGGTAGAAGAGCCAGATCGGTTCGAAGAACAGGCTGCCGAGCGACGTGAGCCCGGCTTCCTCGTCGGCCACGGGGTCGGCGCTGCCGCCGCGCACGAAGGCCACGTCGGCCTCGCCGTTGCGTAGCAGTTCCAGGTTCTCGGACGAACCCGTGGTGGCCCTGAGCTCCACGTCGATGCCGCTGCCCTTGAGCAGCTCGGCATAGCGCTTGCCGAACTGCGAGTAGGCGCTGCCCGTGGGGCCGGTGGCCAGCGTCACGTGCCGGGGCGGCTGCGGCTGCAGCCACCAGTAGGCCGCAATCAGCAGGCCGATCACGAGGAACACGATCGGACCCGCCGAGGCGATCAGGTCGCGGATCGACAGCAGGATCAGCTTCAGTGTCTTGGGCATGGCCATGGCAAATCGTTTCAGGCTTTGGTTCTGGCGAGGTCCAACGCGCACGGCACGTGCAGCTCGCCCACGGTGACGGAACGCGCGGCCAGCACGGCGCGCAAGGTGGCGCGTGCCACCGCCTCGGCCGCCATGGTGCCGAGCACGGTCATGCCGGGCGCGTCGCCTTCGAGCGGTACCCGGCCGGTGGCCAGCGCGAACAGCGTGTCGCCGTCGCTCATGGTGTGCACCGGATTGATGGCGCGCGCGAGGCCGTCGTGCGCCACGCTCGCGAGCCGGTTGGCCTGCACCTTCGTCAGGACCGCATCCGTCGCGATCACGCCGAGCGTGGTGTTGGTGCCCGCGAGCAATGGCTTGGGCGGCTCGCCGCGCAGCAGGGCACGGCGGGTGTCGAGCAGTGCCAGGCCGTCTTCGGTGCGCGCACCGGCCACCGGCTGCGCGGTGTCGGGGTCGATCACATCGCCGAGCGCGTTGACCGCGACCAGCGCACCCACCGTCACGCCGCCCACGGTGACCGACGCGGTGCCGATGCCGCCCTTCATGGCGCGGTGCACCCCGAAGAGCTTGCCCACCAGCGCGCCGCTGCCGGCGCCCACGTTGCCTTCGGCCGGCGCATCGCTGCTGGCGGCCTCGCAGGCCGCGTAGCCGGCCGCCGCATCGGGACGGATGCGCGCATCGCCCATGGGCAGGTCGAACAAAACGGCAGCCGGCACGATGGGCAGGGTGCCGAAGCGCACGTCCATGCCGATGTTCCGCTCCTCGAGCCAGCGCATTGCGCCATCGGCCGCGGCCAGGCCCCAGGCGCTGCCGCCGGCCAGCATGATGCCGTGCACCTGCTGCACCAGGTTGCCGGGCGCGAGCAGGTCGGTCTCGCGCGTGCCGGGCGCCGCGCCACGCACGTCGACGCCGGCCACCGCGCCTTCGCGCGCGAGGATCACGGTGCAGCCGGTGGGACGGCGGGTGTCGGAAAAATGGCCTACTTCGATGCCGGCGACATCGGTGATGGCGCCTGAGGACGAGGGAACGGAAGAGCGAACGGGCATGGCGGCCGATTATGGGACCGCCCCTCTACGATAGGCGCCCATGACAGTTGCAAGAAGTTTCTCCGCGCGCGGCACCGGCCGCCATGCGGTCGTGATCGGCGCGGGCGCCGTGGGCAGTGCGACGGCCATCGAGGCCTTGCGTGCGGGCCTGCGCGTGACAGTGGTGGAGCCCGGCGAGCCCGGCGGCCCGCAGGCCACGAGCTACGGCAACGCGGGCTGGCTGTCGTCGCATTCCGTGGTGCCGCCCGCGCTGCCCGGCGCATGGCGCAAGGTGCCGGGCTGGCTGGCCGATCCGCTCGGGCCGCTCGCGCTGCGCTGGCGCCATCTGCCCCGGGCCTTGCCATGGCTGCTGCGCTACCTGGCCTCGGGCTGGACCGAAGCGCGCGTGCAGCGCACGGCCGATGCGCTGCGCACGCTGCTTGCCGATGCACCGGCGCTGCATGCGCGGCTTGCCGCCGAGGCCGGCGTGCCCCAGCTCATCGAGCGGCGCGGGCTCTTGCACGCGTACCGGTCGCGCGAAGAGTTCGAGGGCGATGCACTCGGCTGGCGCGTGCGCCGGCGCACCGGCGTGCAATGGGAAGAATGGACGGAGCCGCAACTGCGGCAGCGCGAACCCGACCTCGATGCGCGCTACACGCTCGGTATCTTCGTTGCCGAAGCCGGCCACTGCCGCAACCCGGGCGCCTATGTGGCGGCGCTGGCGCAGCATGCATGCAACGGCGGCGCAGAGCGCGTGGCAACGCGCGCGACCGGCTTCCGCATCGAAGGCGGACGGCTGCGCGCGGTGCAAACCGAAGCCGGCGAGATCGCCTGCGATGCTGCCGCCATCTGCGCCGGCGCGCGCTCGGGCCCGCTCGCCGCAGCCGCCGGTTCCGCGGTGCCGCTCGAGTCGGAGCGCGGCTACCACGTGGTGATCGAAGGCGCCGCCGTCGGGCCGCGCACGCCGACCATGGTGGCCGATGGCAAGCTCATCGCGCACTGGATGGACGGCGGCCTGCGCGCGGCCGGGCAGGTCGAGATCGGCGGGCTCGAGGCCGCGCCCGATTGGCGCCGCTCAGAGATCCTGCACCGCCACCTGCAATCGATGTTTCCCGCGCTGGCCGATCGGCCGGCGGACCCGGCCGCGGTGAAGCACTGGCTCGGCCACCGTCCCAGCCTGCCCGATGGGCTGCCTTGCATCGGCACGGCCGCGGGCAGCGAGGACATCGTGCTCGCGTTCGGCCATGGCCATGTCGGCCTGTGCGGCTCGGCGCGCACCGGCAGGCTCGCGGCGCAACTGCTCGCTGGCGCCACGCCGGAGGTGGCGCTGGCGCCGTTCGATCCCGGCCGTTTCGGCTGACCGGGCGAGATCGGCCTCAGCCGTAGCTCTGGTACACCCGGCTGGCACCACCGGCCAGCACCAGCAGCACGTCGTACGGATCGCGCCGGTCGCCGTAGGCGGCGCCGTCCATGCCTGGCGAGCCGATCGGCATGCCAGGCACCGCAAGGCCGATGGCCTGGGGCTTTTCACGCAGCAGCCGGTGCACCTCGCGCGCGGGCACGTGGCCTTCGAGCGCATAGCCGCCCACCATACCGGTGTGGCACGAGCCCAGCTTCGCGGGGACGCCGAGCCGCGTGCGCGCGGCGTCGTTGCCGTCGTCATGAACGCGGGTCGCGAAGCCGTTGGCGTTGAGGTGCTTGACCCAATCCTGGCAGCACCCGCAGTTCGGGTCCTTCCAGATCTCGACCATCGGCGCGGCGGCCAGCGAGGCCAATGGCCAAGCCGTGGCGGCCAGGGGCATCGCCGAAGCGGCACGCAGAAGAAGGGTGCGTCTTTGCATCAGGTTTCTCCTCAGGACGACAGTTGCGCGCGGGCCTTGCCGACCCACACCTGCAGGTTGTCGAGCAGGTCCTTCTGGCTGAAGGAGCAGCTCTCCTCGCTGAACAGCGCACTCGATTCGAGCCGGTCGAGCAGGTTCAGCAGCACCTCTGCGTAGCGCGGCGGCAGGGCGCCCAGCAGGTCCGTGCTGGCGCGCGCCTCGTTCGACAGCGCCGAGGCCGAGCCGCTGCCGCCCTGCAATGCCGCGATGCGGCCGCCGAGGTCTTCGAGTTGCCGTGCGGCGGTGTTCATGGCGGGGTCTTTCCGGGGGGTGGCAGCGACAGGCCGCGTTCGCGCACCAGGTCGCGCAGCACGTCGGGGTAGTCGGTGATGATGCCGTCCACGCCCCAGTCCATCAGCCGCAGCATGTCGGCGCGCTGGTTCACGGTCCAGGGCAGCACCTTGAAACCGAGTGCGTGCGCCTCCCCGATGGCGGGCCGGGTGAGGTCGTTGTAGGCCGGCGACCAGGTCACCGGGCCGCCCGCCGCGCCCGCCGCCGCCTTGACCAGCTGCGGCATGGAAGCGAAGTTGGCGGCATCGAGCCCGGCCGTCCAGCGGCTGTCCTTGAGCGTGCGCGCGCTGCTGAGATAGGCGCGCGGCAGCTGCGGCGCGAGTTGGCCGACCAGCGCCAGCGTGCGCCAGTCGAAGCTCTGGACGGTGACGCGGCTCCCCATCTGCGCCTTGTCGATTTCGGCCAGCAGTGCGCGCACCATCGGCTCGGGCGCGGCGGTCTCGCCGGGCTTGGTGGGATCGATCTTGGTCTCGATGTTGAACCGCACGGTCGCGGCCGCGGCGCCGCGCGCCCGCACGTGGTCGAACAGCGCGGCCAGCGTGGGAATGCGCTCGCCATCCTGCGGGATCTGCAGTGCGAACTGCTTGCCGTAGTGGCTCGCGGGATTCAGCCGGCCCACGTCGTAGGCTTGCAGCTGCGCCAGCGTGAGCGAGCGGATGGTCGCGCCGCTTCCGGCAGCCAGCCAGGCGCCGTTCGCATCGCGCGTGTGGTCGGGGTTGAGCGCGGTGTCGTGCGAGACGACGACCACGCCGTCGGCCGTGAGCCCGATGTCCAGTTCGAGCGTGTTCACGCCCAGGTCGATGGCCTTGGAGAAGGCCGCCAGCGTGTTCTCGGGCGCGAGGCCGCGCCCGCCGCGGTGCGCCTGCAGGTCGAACTGCTGCCTGGCCGTGGGAAGGATGGCCGCGCAGCCCGCGACGAGCACCGCGGCGGCAAGCAGGGGGTATTTCATTTGAGTTGTACCTTGATGCCGTTGTCCTGCACCGTGATGTCGCCGATTTCGTAAGTCTTGCGCCCCACGGTGAGCTCGTCGGCCGTGAAGCTGCGCAGCACCTGGCCTTGCAGCAGCTCTTGCGCCACCACCGCGCCCACCTTCTGCAGCCGCTCGGCATCGCGGCCCTCGACGCCCTGCAATTCGAGCCGCTCGGCCTTCGGCTGGTCGAGGCGCAGCGCGCGCGTTGCGGCGTCGTAGCGCAGGGCGCTGCTGACCGACACCGTGCCCTGCACCGGGGATGCGGCCAGGAGCGGGCTCGCAATGGTCAGCGTGGCAGTGATGGCCGCGCGGTTGTTGCGCGCATCGAGGCCCAGCTGCGGGTCGCGCAGGCCGACCATGAAGATCTCGGCATAGCGCTCGGCCACGGGAAAGCGCCTGGCGATCTGCGCCTGCAGCTCGTCGCGGGTCGCGGTGTATTCGCTGAGGAAGAAATTGAAACCGGCCAGTGCCGACAAGGGCATGGGCATGGCCGCGGCGCCGAGCAGCGCGCGCAGCATCCAGCGGCGGGAAGTGAAGGGCAGGGGACGGATTTGCATACTTCTCGGAGCTTGCCACAGCCCGCGTGGTTCCGGCCAGCCGCACCGGCTGGGCCCGCAAGTTCCCCAAGCTGCTACGCGGATGGGCATATTTCCTACGCCGCCCGGCCCCGGGGCAAGCGAGGTTCGGGGCTTCGGCAAGCAATAGAACGAGCGATGCAGGGCCAGACGCGGATCGGGATTTCAGGCTGGCGCTACGCGCCATGGCGTGGGCGCTTCTATCCGAAGGGGCTGGCGCAGCGCCTGGAACTCGATTTCGCCTCCCGCATGCTGCCCACCATCGAGATCAACGGCTCGTTCTATTCGCTGCAGCGCCCCGAGTCCTACCGGGCATGGCACGACGCGACGCCGGACGACTTTGTGTTTGCCGTGAAGGGGCCGCGCTACATCACCCACAACCTGCGGCTCAAGGAACCGCGCACCGCATTGGCCAACTTCTTCGCCTCGGGCGTGTTCGCGCTCGGGGCCAAGCTCGGGCCGATCCTGTGGCAGCTGCCGCCGTACTTTGTCTACAAGCCAGATCGCCTGGAGGAATTCCTCACGCTGCTGCCGCGGGACGGCCGCTCCGCGCTGGCGCTCGCGCGGCAGCACAACGAGAAGGTCGAAGGCGAGCGGTTGTTGCTGAAGGTTCCGGCCAGGTTGCCGATCCGGCATGCGATGGAAGTGCGGCATGCCAGTTTCGCGAACCCGGAATTCATCGCGCTGCTGCGCCGCCAGAACGTCGCGCTGGTGATTGCCGACACGGCAGGCCGCTGGCCGCTGCTGGAAGACCTGTGCGCCGACTTCGTCTACATGCGCCTGCATGGCGACAAGGAGCTCTACGCCAGCGGCTACAGCGACGAGGCGCTCGACCGCTGGGCCGAACGCATCGACGCGTGGCGCCATGGACGCCAGGTGAAGGATGCGAGGCTGGCCGAGCCCTCGCGCCTGGCTTCGCGGCGCAAGGGGCGCGATGTGTACTGCTACTTCGACAACGATGTGAAGGTGCACGCGCCCTACGACGCGGCGCACCTCGCGGGCCGCCTCGGCGTGGCCACGGGCCTGGGGCCCGGCGACAACTTCGAGCCGCCGCCCGGCATGGCCGTGCGCCAGCGCGCGAAGGCGCAGCCTCGCAAATAGCGGTGGCTCGCCGCCTCAGTCGTGCAGCGACGAGAGAAACTGCTTGAGCTCGGCGGTCTGCGGATTGCCGAACAGCTCGGCCGGCGGGCCGATCTCGTGCACGCGGCCCTGGTGCATGAAGATGACGCGGTCGCTCACCTTGCGCGCAAAGCTCATCTCGTGCGTGACCATGAGGAGCGTCATGCCCTCGTCGGCCAGCGACTCGACCACGCGCAGCACTTCGCCCACCAGTTCGGGGTCGAGCGCGGAGGTGATTTCGTCGCACAGCAGCACGGCCGGTTCCATGGCCAGCGCGCGGGCGATGGCCACCCGCTGCTGCTGCCCGCCGGAGAGCTGGTCGGGCATGGCGTCGAACTTCTCGGCCAGGTTGACGCGTTCGAGCAGCTTGCGCGCCTGCGACGCTGCTTCCGTTCCGCCGCGCTTCTTCACCAGCGTGGGCGCGAGCATCACGTTCTTGCCCACGGTGAGATGTGGAAACAGGTTGAAGCTCTGGAAGATCATGCCCACGCGCTGGCGCAGCTCGCGCATGGCCATGGCGCTCTCGTGCAGCAGCGGCTTGCCGTCGACCGTGAGCGAGCCTTCCTGGAACACCTCGAGCCCGTTGATGCAGCGCAGGAGCGTGCTCTTGCCCGAACCGCTCTTGCCGATGATCGCGATCACCTCGCCGCGCTTCACGTCGAGATCGATGCCCTTGAGCACCTCGTTGGCGCCGTACGATTTGCGCAGCGCGGTCACGCGCACGATCGGCGCGGCGGAGGCGGCAGTGGAGGAGGCGACGGGGGATTCAAGCACGGCGGCCATGGGATTTCCTCTCGAGGTTCTTGGCGTACAGGCTTACCGGAAAGCACAGCACGAAATAAAGCAGCGCCACGCAGCTGAACACCACGAAGGGCTGGAAGGTGGCGTTCGAAATCATGCTGCCGGCCTTGGTGAGTTCGACGAAGCCGATCACCGAGGCAAGCGCAGTGCCCTTGATCACCTGCACCAAAAAACCGACTGTCGGCGCGATGGCGATCTTCACGGCCTGCGGCAGGATCACGTGGCGCATCTGCTCGGAAAAGCCGAGGGCCAGGCTGCCCGAAGCCTCCCACTGCCCCTTGGGAATGGAGGCCACGCAGCCGCGCCAGATCTCGGTGAGGAAGGCGCTGGTGTAGAGCGTGAGCGCCACGCTGGCCGCGGTCCAGGCCGAGACGTCGACGCCAAACAGCGCGATGCCGAAGTAGGCGAGAAACAGCTGCATCAGCAGCGGCGTGCCCTGGAACAGCTGCACGTAGAAGCCGACGGCGCGGTTCATGGCGCTGCCGCCGCGCAGGCGCAAAAACAGCAGCAGGCCGCCGACCAGCCCGCCGCCCACAAAGGCGATGAGCGAAAGCACGACCGTCCAGCGCAGCGCCATCAGCAGGTTGCGCAGGATGTCCCAGAGAGAAAAATCGACCATGGTGTGGCTCCTGCGTTCAGCGGCCGAAGAAGAACCGCGGCCCGGCCCAGTTGAGCAGCCTGCGCAGCGCCACCGCCAGCGCCAGGTAGATCAGCGTGGCGATGATGAAGGACTCGAAAGCACGGAAGTTGCGGCTCTGGATCAGGTTGGCCGCATAGCTCAGCTCCTCGGTGGAGATCTGGCCGCAGACGGCCGAGCCCAGCATCACGATGATGATCTGGCTCACCATGGCGGGCCACACCTTCTTGAGGGCCGGGGGCAGCACCACGCGGGTGAACACCTGCACCTTGTCGAGCGCGAGGCTCACGGCCGCCTCGATCTGCCCCTTGGGCGTGGCCTCTATGCCGGCCCGGATGATCTCGGTGGCGTAGGCCCCGAGGTTCATCACCATCGCAATGATCGATGCCGTCTCGGGCATGAGCTTGACGCCCGCGGCCGGCAGCCCGAAGAAGATGAAGAACAGCTGCACGATGAAGGGCGTGTTGCGGATCAGCTCCACATAGCTGCCTGCCACCCAGCGCAGCCACGGCGGCCCGTTGGCGCGGGCCCATGCGCAGGCCACGCCCACGGCCATGCCGATGACCGTGGCAATGGCCGTCAGGCCGATCGTCCAGGCCACGCCCTTGGCGAGCAGCCGCCAGTCGACGAGAACTGCACCGAAGTCGAATTCCATGGCGGCGCCTTTGCGGAAGGTTCGGCGGGGGTCAGACGGGCAGGTCGCCGGCGGCCTTGCCGAGCCACTTCTTGGACATGGCGTCGAGCGTGCCGTCCTTCTTGGCGGCGGCGATGATCTCGTTGACCTTGGCCTTCAATGCGGTTTCGCCCTTGGCCACGCCGACGAAGCAGGGGCTGTCCTTCAGCAGCAGCTTGAACTCGGCGCTGACCTTCGGGTTCTTGGCGAGCATGTCGCCCGCCACCGCCGCGCTGGTGGCCACGGTCTGGGTCTGGCCGGCCACGAAGGCGGCGATGGTCGCGTTGTTGTCCTCGAAGCGGCGGTAGTCGACGTTCGGCGGCGCCACCTTGTTCAGTTCCTGGTCTTCCATGGCGCCGCGCGTCACGGCGACGGTCTTGCCGGCCATGTCGGCAAAGCTCGTGAGCTTCATGCTCTTGGCCGCATACACGGCCTGGAAGAAGGGCGCGTAGGCCGCAGAGAACTCGATCACCTTCTCGCGCTCGGCGTTCTTGCCCAGCGTGGAGATCACGAGGTCGGCCTTGCGGGTCTGCAGGTAGGGAATGCGGTTGGCGCTGGTCACGGGCACCAGCTCGACCTTCACGCCCAGCTTGGCGGCAATGAGCTCGGCCATTTCCACGTCCAGGCCCTGCGGCTTCATGTTCCGGTCCACCGAGCCGTAGGGCGGGTAGTCGGTCGGCACGGCGATCTTGATGGTCTTGGCCTTCAGCACGTTGTCCAGGGCGTTCTGGGCCTGGGCCGTGCCCGCTGCGGCCAGCATGGCGACGGAAGCGAGCGCGAGCGCAATGTGGCGCTTGGAAGAAGAGAAGTTCATAGCAGGGCTCCTAGGTAAGTCGTTGAATCGGTGTCGTCGGGGGAAGGCGCGGCCTTGCGCCGCCTGGGCTTGGCCGCGGTGTTCTGGAGCGGTGCCAGCGCATCGCGCAGTTGCGCGAGCGGATCGGTCGGCGCCTGCACGCGCAGCGCCGACTGAACGGTGCCGATGTGCGCGGCCATGAGCGCCTCGGCGCCGGCGTGGTCGCCCCGCTCGAGTGCGGCAACGATCTGCACGTGGTCCTCGCAGGACTGCACGGCATCGTGCGTGGATTGGTAGAGCATGGCGATCAGCGTGGTGCGCGCCGTGAAGTCGCGCAGCGTGTCGGCCAGGAGGGTGTTGCCCAGGCACTCGGCCAGGCACACATGGAAGTCGCCGAGCAGGAAGCTGCGGTTGCCGACGTCGTTTTGCTTCAGCGCCTCTTTCTCACGCTGCAGGTGCGCCTTCAGCTGGCGCAGCGCCGCCTTGTCGATCCTGCCGGTGCTGCGGATCAAGCCCAGCTCGATGACGCGGCGCGCCTCGAAGGCTTCGCGTGCCTCGTCCTGCGAAGGCTCGATCACGAACCAGCCGCGCCGCGCACTCACGGTGACGATGCCGCGCGCAGCCAGGCGGGTGAGCGCCTCCCGCACGATGGTGCGGCTGCAGTCGAACAGCATGGCGAGCTGCTGCTCGCCCAGGCGCGAACCCGGCGCGAGCTTTTGCGCCATCACCGCTTCGACGATGCGTGCACTGATTTCGGATGCGGAGATGGCCATAGGCCTGCATACCAGCAGCTTCTGTGCCAACTGGTATGCAAGCGATGTGCACCGAAGTGGTTCGTGGCGGCGTGCGGACCGCCCAAAAGATGGGCGGCCGTCAGTCCATGCGGGCGCCCGACGCCTTGACCGCCTTGTCCCAGCGCGGCGTCTCGGTGGCCAGGAAGCGCGCGAACTCCTCGCTGCCCAGGTAGGCCGGGTCCGCGCCCTGGCTCACCATGCGCTCGCGCACCTCGGGGCTGGTCAGCACCTGGCGGAAAGCGTCGCTGAGCCTGGCGACCACGTCCCTGGGCGTGTCCCTGGGCGCGAGAAAGCCGTAGAAGCCCACCACCTCGAAGCCCTTGATGCCCGACTCGATGACGGTCGGCACGTCGGGCAGGGCGGGATTGCGCTCGCGGCTGGTCACGGCCAGGGCGCGCACCTTGCCCTGCTTGTGGTAGTTGGCGGCCTGGGGGATCGACTCGGCCATGAACTGCACCTGCCCGGCCATCAGGTCGGTGAAGGCCGGGGCGCTGCCGCGGTAGGGAATGTGCACCATGAAGATGCCGGTCGCGGTCTTGAACATCTCTGGCACCAGGTGGCTGATGCCGCCGTTGCCGGCCGAGCCGTAGTTGACCTGGCCCGGCCGCGCCTTGGCGTAGTCGACGAACTGCCGCAGGTCCTGCACCGGCAGCTTGGGCGTGACCAGGAGCGCCAGCGGCTGCATGGCGGTGCGCGCGATGGGCACGAAGTCGCGCTGCGTGTTGTAGGGCAGCTTGCTGTAGAGCGCGCCGTTGATCACGGCCACGCCGGTATTGGCCAGCAGCAGGGTGTAGCCGTCGGCGGGGCTCTTGGCGACCGCGTCCGCGCCCACCGAACCGCCCGCGCCGGGCTTGTAGTCGACGATCAGCGGCTGGCCGAGCACGGCCTGCAGCTTGTCGGTCAGGAGGCGCGCGTGCTGGTCGAGCGGGCCGCCGGCCGGAAAGCCGATGACGACCTTGATCGGCTTGTCCGGGTAGGCAGCGCGGGCGACGCCGCCTACGCCGAAGGACGTGAACGACGCGATTGAAAAGGCCGCCAGGATGGCGGCGCGGACCGGGTGGCGGTGGGCCATGGATCGTCTCCTCTTGCAGTGGAGACGATCATAAGCAGCGCTCAGCCTGCGAGCGTGGCCTTCAGCGTGATCTCGGGCACGCTGGCCAGCGCCTTGGACAGCGGGCAGCCCGCCTTGGCGGCGGCCGCGATCTGCTGGAACTTGGCCTCGTCGAGCTTCGGCACGGCGGCATCGAGCTCGAGCGCGATGCGGTCGATCTTGAAGCCCTCGCCGTCCTTGGCCAGCCGGACCGCGGCCTTGGTGTCGATCCGGGTGGCAGTGAAGCCCTCTTTCTCGAGCGCGAAGGCAAAGGCCATCGTGAGGCAGGCCGCGTGGGCCGCGCCGACGATCTCCTCGGGGTTGGTGCCGCGCTTGTCGTCCTCGAAGCGGCTTGCGAAGCCGTAGGGATAGTCTTTGAGGGCGCCGGTCTCGGTGCTGACCTGGCCCTTGCCGGTCTTGCCGGCGCCTTCCCAGTGAACGCTTGCGTGCTTGTCTGCTGCCATGAAAACTCTCCTTCATTCGGGTGACGGTGGGGAGCGGAAGGTTCGCGCGGAACGCCGCGCTTGTCTGTAGTCGCAGGGCGCGTGCGGCGGCGAATGCGGCATGGAAACAAAAGGGCGTCGCCAAGGTGACGGCCCCGGGGGCTTCCCCGATGGGAGCGGCCGACGCCTCCGCTTAGGCTGCGGTTTGCCTTTTTCTCCCCTTCGACCGACCGCCACGACCATGCAACCACGCCCGCACCACAAGTTCTGGCCCAAGCGCCTCCCGCATTCGATCACCGTGCCGGCCACCTCGCTCTGGCACAACCTTGCGACGTCGGCGGCGCGCTACCCCGGCAAGGCCGCGCTCGTGTTCTTCGGCCGCGTGGTGACCTACCGTGATTTGGCCGAGCAGGCCGAGCGCCTGGCCGGCACGCTGCATGCCATGGGCGTGAAGCGCGGCGACCGGGTGGTGCTGGACATGCAGAACTGCCCGCAGCTGGTGATCGCGCATTTCGCGATCCTGCGCGCCAATGCGGTGGTGGTGCCCGTCAACCCGATGAACCGGGCCGAGGAGCTCAAGCACTACATCGTCGACCCCGATGCCAAGGTGGCGATCACCACCGGCGACCTGGCCGGCGAGCTGGCCAGGGCCAGCAATGCATTGCCGCCCGAGCAGCAGCTGACCCACATGATCGTGACCCAGTTCACCGACGCCTTCGATGCCGGCGCGGCCGGCGACGACGCACCCGCGCCGGCATGGAAGGAATGGCTCGGCACGCGCCATCCGTTGCCCGAACTCGCGGGCGGCAAGGCCATGGCCTGGACCGACGCGCTGGCCGCCGGCCATGCCGCACCCGAGCACGTGGTGGGTGCCGACGACATGGCGCTGCTGCCCTACACCAGCGGCACCACCGGCCTGCCCAAGGGCTGCGTGCACCATCACTCGAGCCTGATGCACAACGCGGTGGCCGGCCAGCTGTGGGGCCAGGCCACGTCGGAAGCGGTGGTGCTGGCCGTGGTGCCCATGTTCCACATCACGGGCGTGGTGAGCATGATGCACACCTCCATCCTCGCCGCGGGCACGCTGGTCATCATGCCGCGCTGGGACCGCGAGGTGGCCGGGCGCCTGATCTCGCGCTGGAAGGTCACGAGTTGGACCAACATCCCCACCATGGTGATCGACCTCATGGCCAGCCCCAACTTCGCGAGCTACGACCTGTCGAGCATCACCCACATCGGCGGCGGCGGCGCCGCCATGCCGCAGGCGGTGGCGCAACGCCTCTTCGAGCAATACGGCCTCAAGTACCAGGAGGGCTACGGCCTCACCGAGACCGCCGCGCCCTCGCACACCAACCCGTCGGACCACCCGAAGCAGCAGTGCCTGGGCATTCCGTTCATGAGCACCGATGCGCGCGTCGTCGATCCCGACACGCTGGCCGAAATGCCCATTGGCGAATCGGGCGAAATCATCATCCACGGCCCCGAGGTGTTCCAGGGCTACTGGAAGCGCCCCGACGCCACTCGCGCCGCTTTCGTCGAGTTCGAAGGCAAGCGCTTTTTCCGCTCCGGCGACATGGGCCGCATGGACGAGGACGGCTATTTCTTCATCACCGACCGGCTCAAGCGCATGATCAATGCGAGTGGCTTCAAGGTGTGGCCCGCCGAGGTGGAGCTGCTGATGTTCCGCCACCCCGCCATCCAGGAGGCCTGCGTCATCTCGACCAAGGACAGCTACCGCGGCGAATCCGTCAAGGCCGTGGTGGTGCTGCGCGCCACCCACAAGGACACCACCGAGCAGGAGATCATCGACTGGTGCCGCGAGAACATGGCCGTCTACAAGATCCCGCGCAAGGTGCAGTTCGTCGATGCGCTGCCCAAGAGCGGCAGCGGCAAGGTGATGTGGCGGTTGCTGCAGGAAGACGAGAACGGCGCGGCCGCGTAACAGCCGGTTCGCGCCACGGCGCGCGGGCGCCTGGCACGGAGAATCCGTGGCTTCGGCCGCCATGGTCTATGCTTCTCCGCCCATGCCCTCGCGCTTCCTCCTGGCCCTCGGTCTCTCGCTCCTGCCCCTGCTGTCGCAAGCCGCTGCCCGGACCTGTCTCGTGGTGGGCATCAGCGACGGCGACACGCTCACCGCGCGATGCGGCCGCATCGGCTCTTATGAAGAGGTCAAAGTGCGCATCGCCGCGATCGATGCACCTGAAAGATCCCAGCCCTATGGCCAGCGCAGCCGGCAGGCGTTGAGCCGCCTCTGCTATTTCGAGCAGGCCGTGATCACCGAGCGCGACACCGACCGCTATGGCCGCACGGTCGCCGATGTGAGCTGCAAGGGAGAGGATGCCGGCACCCATCTGGTCACCGAAGGCTGGGCCTGGGTGTACGACTTCAACGGCATCGCGACGCGGCGCGGCGGCGAATTGTTCAAGCTGCAGGACAGCGCGCGCGCACAGCGGCTGGGCCTGTGGGCCGGCGCCAAGCCGACGCCGCCGTGGGAGTGGCGGCGGCACGAGCGCGAGAGCCGTTCGAACGACTTTCTTTTCTGACCCGTCCGGGGGGAGCGCCGCTACGACTCGCTCTTGCCCTGCACGTCGGCCACCACGCGCGCGTTGCGCTGGAAGCTCCAGTAGGCGCTGGCCCAGTCCATCATCACCACGAGGCGGTTGCGAAAACCGATGAGGAAGTAGGCGTGCGCGAAGAGCCAGAAGAGCCATGCGAGCCGGCCGCTGAAGCGCAGCGGGCCCAGCGGGGTTTCCAGGTCCACCACCGCGGAGTTGCGGCCGATGGTGGCCAGGTTGCCGTAGTCGCGATAGCGGAACGGCGCGGTCGGCTCGCCCTTGATGCGGCGCAGGATGTTCTCGGCCGCCGCACGGCCCATCTGCTTGGCACCGGGAGACACGCCGGGCACGGGTTTCGGCGGCTTGCCGGGCGCATGGCTCAGTGCTGCGGCAAGGTCGCCCACCACGCTGATCTCCGGATGGCCGGCCAGGCTCAGGTCGGGTTCGACCTTGATTCGGCCCGCGCGGTCGCATTCGACGCCGGTGGCGCTGCCCAGCATCCGGCCCAGCGGGGAAGCGGCAACGCCCGCCGCCCACACCACGCAACTGGTTTCGATTCGGTAGCCCGTGGCCGGCGCGCCGTCCGCACCGCCCGACTGCACTTCGACCCCGGTGGCGTCGATGGCGGTCACGCGGGCATTGAGACGCACCTCGACCCCGAGTTTTTCCAGCTGGTCCAGCGCCTTCCGGCTCAGGCTCTCGGGCATGGCCTGCAGCACGCGCGGGCCGCCTTCGATCAGCAGCACCTGCGCGGTCGCGGGGTCGATGTGGCGGAATTCGCCGGCCAGCGTGTGCTTGGCAATCTCGGCCAGCGTACCGGCCATTTCGACGCCCGTAGGGCCGGCGCCGATGACCGCGAAGGTGAGCAGGGCGCGGCGGCGCTGCGGATCGGTGGCGGTTTCGGCCGCCTCGAACGACATCAGCACGCGGCGGCGGATCTCGAAGGCGTCGGCCAGTGTCTTGAGTCCGGGCGCCACGGGCGCCCATTCGTCGTGGCCGAAATAGCTGTGCGTGGCCCCGGCCGCGACGATCAGGTGGTCGTAGGGCACGCGGTCGCCGCTGGCGAGTTGCACCGCGCGTGCCGCGGTGTCGATGCTGCCCACCTCGCCGAGCAGCGTGGTGATCCGCGGCTGCTTGCGGAAGAGGGCGCGCACCGGCGCCGCGATCGAGGGCGCGGCCAGCCCGGCGGTCGCCACCTGGTAGAGCAGGGGCTGGAACAGGTGATGGTTGGTCTTCTCGATCACCGTCACGTCCACATCCGCACCCTCGAGCTTGCGGGCGGCCTCGAGCCCGCCGAATCCGCAGCCGACGATCACGACACGGGGGCGGGTGGGGGCGTTGTTCGTTTGCATCGGGCGGATGATACGCAGCCGCCCTGCACGCCAGCCCGTCTTGTGCCAAAGTGGCTTCCCCCGCCGATGCGGCAACCCCCGCGGAACAGGGCAGGCGAGCCCTTGTCCTACGCGGCGCTGCAACACCGATCGGCTACAAATTGCGGTTGACCCGACTGGAGACTCCATGACGCTTTCCCGGCCGAACGCCCAGGCGGCAAGCGCACTGCGCGACAAGTTCCGCGAAGTGCGCGCGGCCAGCCTGGCACTCGCCGCCCCGCTCTCCGCCGAGGACCAATGCATCCAGTCGATGCCCGACGCGAGCCCGACCAAGTGGCACCTGGCGCACACGACGTGGTTCTTCGAGACCGTGCTGCTGCAGCCCCACGCCGCGGGTTACCGGCCCTTCGATACCCGTTTTCATTACCTCTTCAATTCCTACTACGAGGCGCTGGGCCCGCGCCATCCGCGGCCCCACCGCGGGCTGCTCACGCGGCCGTCGGTGGACGAGGTGCATGCCTACCGCAGCCATGTCGACGAGGCGGTGCTCGCCCTGCTCGACGGCGACGCCGGCGAGCAGGGCTGGACCGCCATCGAACCCATCGTCACACTCGGCCTGCACCATGAGCAGCAGCACCAGGAGCTGCTGCTCACCGACATTCTTCATGCGCTGTCCTGCAACCCGTTGCTGCCGGCCTACAAGCCTGCCGCCGGTCCCGCGCTGCGGCTTGCCGCCGTGCCGGCGGCGATGCGCTGGCTGCCGCAGCCCGGCGGCGTGGTCCAGGTCGGCCATGAGGGACCGCAGCAGGTCTTTGCCTTCGACAACGAGACACCGCGCCATTCGGCGCTGCTGCAGCCCTATGCCATTGCGGACAGGCTGGTGAACTGCGGCGACTTCGCGCAGTTCATCGCCGACGGCGGCTACCAGCGGCCCGAACTCTGGCTCTCCGACGGCTGGGCCGCGGTCCAGGCGCAGGGTTGGCGGCATCCGGCGTATTGGCTCGCGGCGGACGATCCGCGGCTCGGGGCCCAGCAGCAGCAGGGCGGCTGGCATGTGTTCGGGCTGCACGGCGTGCGGCCCATGGAGGCCGATGCGCCGGTGTCGCAGCTCAGTTTCTACGAGGCCGCCGCCTATGCCGAGTGGGCCGGCGCGCGGCTGCCGACCGAGTTCGAATGGGAGGCCGCCTTCGACGTGCCCGGCATCTCCCAGATGAACAGCCATGTGTGGCAATGGACGCGGTCCTCCTACGATCCGTACCCGGGGTTCCGTCCCATGCCCGGCATCGCGGCCGAATACAACGGCAAGTTCATGGTGGGCCAATTGGTGCTGCGTGGCGGCAGCGTGGCGACCCCGCCCGGGCACACGCGGCCCAGCTACCGCAACTTCTTTCCGCCGGCCGCGCGCTGGCAGTTCTCGGGGCTGCGCCTCGCGAAAGACCTCTGAAATCATGCGCAATCCAACTTCTTCGTCCTCCTTCTCATTCGCCGCCGCACCGCAGCAGCGCCCGCCCGAGGCGACCAGCGCGGTCTCCGCCGTGCCGCTTTCCGAGTTCGGCCGCGAGATGCAGGCATGCCTCGCGCGCAAGCCACGCCGGATTTCACCCAAGTTCTTCTACGACGCGGCGGGTTCGCAGTTGTTCGATCGCATCTGCGACTTGCCCGAGTACTACCCCACGCGAACCGAGCTGCGCATCCTCGGTGAACGTGCCGGCGAGATCGCAGCGCAGATCGGGCCCGGCGCGGAGATCGTGGAGTTCGGCGCCGGCTCCCTCACCAAGGTGCGGCTGTTGCTCGATGCGCTCGAGTCCCCCCGGCGCTACCTGCCCATCGATATCTCGGGCGAATACCTCGAGGCCGCCGCCGAGCGGCTGAAGGCCGACTACCCCCGGCTCGCGGTGCAGCCCATTGCTGCCGACTACACGATGCCGCTGGTGCTGCCGGCACCACTGCCCGGTGCGGGCAAGCGCGTGGGATTCTTTCCGGGTTCCACCATCGGCAACTTCGAGCCCGACGAGGCCCTGGCGTTCCTGCAGCTGGCAGCGCGGATGCTGCGCGGCGGAGGCCTGCTGATCGGCGTCGACCTGGTGAAGGACCCCGCGCGCCTGCATGCGGCATACAACGACGCGCAAGGCGTGACCGCCGCCTTCAACCTCAATCTGCTGCGGCGCGCGAATGCCGAGCTCGACACCGATTTCGACATCGACGGCTTCGCGCATGCGGCGTTCTACAACGCGCCGAAGCAGCGCATCGAGATGCATCTTGTGAGCCGGCGGGCGCAGACGGTTTCGTTGAGCGGAGAGCGCTTCGGCTTCGAGGAAGGCGAGACGATCCATACGGAGTACTCGCACAAGTTCACTGTCGATGGGTTGCGGGCGCTGGCTGTGAAGGCGGGCTTCCGACCGTTGGCGGTCTGGACGGATCCGGAGAGGCTTTTCAGTGTGCATTGGTTGGGGGCCTGATTTAGATTCCGAGGCCGGGACTCGCCCCGGCGGGCGACCTACTTTTCTTTGCTTCGCCAAAGAAACGTAGGCAAAAGAAAGGCGACCCCACTGTCTGCGTCCCTCCGCTTCGCTGCGGGCAACCTGCGGTGCTCGGGTTTCGCGGGGTCTCGCAGAACTCGCTTCGCTCAAACAGCTGCGAGCCCTGATCCGCGAAACCCTGCGCTCCTCGGCGCATACAGAGGGGCGGGGGAACCGCACGGGCCTTTGCTTCGCTCGGCCACCAGCCCCCCGGCGCTGCGCGCCGCGGGGGTTGGTATTGGCTGTTGGTCTCTGGGCCGAGCGGGAGCGAAGGCTGCCCGTTCCCACCCCTTCTGTATGCGCCGAGGAGCGCAGATGGAGGCGGGATCAGGGCCGCAGCTGTTTGAGCGAAGCGAGTTCTGCGGACCCCCGCCGGAGTCGAGCACCGCAGGTTGCCCGCAGCGAAGCGGAGGGACGCAGACAGTAGGGTCGCCTTTTCTTTGCTTACTTTCTTTTGGCGAAGCAAAAGAAAGTGAGTCCGCCGCCGGGCGGATATCCCGGCCTCGGGAAAGAACCAAAAGCCCAAGTAACCCGGACAGAAAGCTATGCCAAAAGCAAAGGGCACAATATCCCTCCCCCGTGGAGAGCAAGAAATGAAAGCAACCTGGAACGGCGTCACCATCGCCGAAAGCGACGACACCGTGCTCGTCGAAGGCAACCACTATTTCCCGATGAGCGCGCTCAACCGCGATCACGTCACCTTCAGCAACCACAAGACCACCTGCCCCTGGAAGGGCACGGCCAGCTACTACTCGCTGCTGGTCAACGGCGAACTCCATGCCGATGCCGCCTGGTACTACGCCGATCCCAAGCCCGAAGCCGAGGAAATCCGCGACCGCGTGGCATTCTGGAAAGACGTGAAAGTCACTGCCTCGTGACCACGGCCGCGTTCGCCCCGCCGTTCGTTGCGCCCGCCGAACTCACGGCCGGCCTGCGCGAACAGGGCTATGCGGTGCTGAGCCCGCAAGGCGTGAGCGAGTGGCTCGGCGTGCCGATCGCGCAGCTCGAGGCACTGCATGCCGATTGGAACGATCTTCCACCGGACGAGTATTTGAAGGACGGGGGGCGCTACCGGACGCGGCGCCATGCGTGCTTCACGGTCCAGGGCGAGGCGATTGCCCAGGTGCCGCACCGCGCGCACTGGCAGCCGGTCGAATACAACGCGCTGCATGGCGGCATGCAGCGCTGGTTCGCGCCCATGCACGAAGCGACGGTGGCGCAGCCGGCTTGGCAGCGCCTGCTGCAACGCCTGGCCGAGGCCGCGAGCGGCATGCGCGGAAACGCGGCGCAGCCATGGTTCGTCGAGGCGCACCAGTTCCGCATCGACACGGCGGGCGGCATCGGCCGGCCCACACCCGAAGGCGCCCACCGCGACGGTGTCGACCTGGTGGCGGTGGCGCTGGTGGGGCGCAGCGGCGTGAAGGGCGGCGAGACGCGCGTCTTCGAAGCCAACGGGCGGCGCGGCGAGCGCTTCACCATGACCGAACCTTGGACGCTGCTGCTGCTCGACGATGCGCGCGTGATCCACGAGTCCACACCCATCCAGCCGATCGAAGAGGGTGCCGCCGGCTGGCGCGATACCCTGGTCGTCACTTGCCGCGCTCAGGGTTTCCAGGGGGATTGAGCCCGCTGGCTTGAGTCCTACAGTCACGCCTCCGCGCAGGGGGTAAATTCGAGGGACGGTTCGGTTGCGAGCCGCGCCTGTCCGCGAACGATAAAGTGAGGTCCGCCATGTTCAATCACATCCTGGTTCCGATCGACGGCTCCGAAACTTCCATGCTCGCGGTCAGCAAGGCCAGCGGCCTGGCGCTGGCGTTCGGAAGCCGGATCACGCTGATCCACGTGATCGACAACTATCCCTTCATCGGCGTGGGGGCGGACTATGCATTGGGGCAGAACGAATACCTGGCGGCGGCCACGGCCAGTGCGAATGCAGCGCTGGCACGCGGTGTTGCGGCGCTCGCGGCCGAAGGCCTGCACAGCGACCAGCGCGTGATCGACGGGCACGTGGTGCACGAAGGCATCGTCGACACCGCCATTGCCATCGCGGCCGACCTGATCGTCATGGGTTCGCACGGCCGCAGCGGCATCGAGAAGCTGCTGCTCGGCAGCGTCACGCAGCGTGTGCTGCAGGACGCGCCCATGCCGGTGCTGGTGGTCAAGGGCGGCTGAGCGCGAAGTCCGGCGCGCGCTCGAACCGAAGAGGCTGTTGCGTCGCGGGATGCACGAAGCCCAGCTCGCTCGCATGCAGCAGCAGGCGCGGCGCACGCGCCTGGACTTCTTCACTGCCGTAGAGCGCATCGCCCAGAATAGGATGGCCGATCGAGAGCAGGTGCACGCGCAATTGATGCGAACGTCCCGTGAGCGGCTCCAGCTCCACGTGCGTGGCCGCGGCGTTTGCTGCCGGCGATGAATGCATTGCCCGCCAGCGCGTGATGCTGGGCTTGCCCGCCGGGTCGACTTTCTGCAGCGGACGCCGCGGCCAGTCGGCCATCAGGGGCGTATCGATCACCGACCACTCGTCTTTCACGGGCATCGCGCCATCGACGATGGCTTCGTACCGCTTGTGCACCCGGCGCTCGGCAAAGGCATCGCCCAGGGCCCGCCTGCATGGCGGCGCCGCGCGCCATCAGCACGAGGCCGCTGGTGGCCATGTCGAGCCGGTGGACGATCAGTGCATCGGGCCACTGCCGCATGGCGCGCGCGCTGAGGCAATCCTGCTTGTCTTCTCCGCGCCCGGGCACGCAAAGCAGGCCGGCGGGCTTGTTCAGCACCAGCAGGTGTGCGTCCTCGTAGACCAGGTCGATGGCGGCGGCGGCGTCGGTTTGCGGCATGGGTGGCCAGAGTGTAGAGAGCCCGTGCTCATGCGCGGCTCATGGTGCCTCGGCTATCCTCGAACGAATGTCAGGCCCCGCCTCCGCTCCTGCTTCCCGGCCGCCGAGCTTTTCCGAACTCACGCGCGAACGCCCGTTCATGCGGATGTGGGTGGCCCGCCTCTTCGGCACGGCGGCCTCGCAGATGCTCCTGGTGGCCATCGGCTGGCACATGTACGAGCTCACCGGCAGCGCCTGGGACCTCGGGCTCGTGGGCCTCTACCAGTTCGTTCCCGCGCTGTTGCTCGCGCTCCTGGCCGGGCACGTGGTCGACCGCCATCACCGCGGGCGCATCGTCGCGGCCTGCTTCGCGGTGCAGGGGCTGGTCGCGCTGGTGCTGCTGCTTGCGGTGCTGCAGCGCTTCGATTCGCGCGGCCTGCTGCTCGGCCTCTCGCTGGTGCTGGGCGCGGTGCGTGCCTTCCAGATGCCGGCGCAGCAGGCGCTGACGCCGCTCCTGGTACCGCCCACCATGCTGCCGCGCGCGATGGCCTTCAGCTCGGCCGGCATGCAGGGCGCGATCATCGGCGGGCCGGCCCTGGGCGGGCTGCTCTTCGTGGCCGGCATGCAGGTGGTGTACGGCGCCAGCGTGCTGTGCTTCGCGGTGGCTTGCACGCTGGTGTTGCGGCTGCGCTATGCCCATACGCCGGCCGCGCGCGAGCCGGTCACGCTGGCCACCGTGTTCGCCGGGGTCGATTTCATCTGGCGGCGCAAGCCCGTGCTCGGCGCCGTCTCGCTCGATCTGTTCGCGGTGCTGCTGGGTGGCGCGGTGGCGCTGTTGCCGATCTACGCCAAGGACATCCTGCATACCGGCCCCTGGGGACTCGGCCTCTTGCGCGGGGCGCCGGCGGTGGGAGCCCTGGTGATGTCGATCGCGCTCACGCGCCGCCCCATCGAGCGCAACATCGGCCGCACGCTGCTGATGGCGGTGGGGCTCTTCGGGCTGTGCATGGTGGTGTTCGGCATCTCGCGCAGCTTCGCCATCTCGCTGATCGCGCTGGTGGTGTCGGGCGGTGCCGACATGGTCAATGTGGTGATCCGGCAGACCCTGGTGCAACTCGAGACGCCTGATGCGATGCGCGGCCGCGTGAGCGCCGTCAACTCGATCTTCATCGGCGCCAGCAACCAGCTGGGCGAGTTCGAATCGGGTGCCACCGCAGCGCTGCTGGGACCGGTGGGCTCGGTGGTGCTGGGCGGCGTCGGCACCATGATGGTGGCGCTGGGCTGGTTCAAGCTGTTCCCGTCGCTGGCGCAGCGCGACCGGCTGGTGGTGGCGATTCCTTCGGCGGCCGCCAAGTAGCGCGAAGCGGTGCGGTGTTCTTCAGAAGACCGAGAACGCCTTGGGCACATCGATCGTGAGGTCGCCTTGCGCCTCGGCCACGCA
Organism: Variovorax sp. OAS795; assembly: GCF_040546685.1. Classification (NCBI taxonomy): domain Bacteria; kingdom Pseudomonadati; phylum Pseudomonadota; class Betaproteobacteria; order Burkholderiales; family Comamonadaceae; genus Variovorax; species Variovorax sp. OAS795. The sequence goes on along the minus strand of NZ_JBEPOH010000001.1, from coordinate 4,344,353 downwards.
GGGCAATATCCAGCCCTCGGCCTTTTCCTCGGCGCTCAGGCCGGGCCATTCGATGACGTGGCGGATGGCGCCCGACACCAGCTGGCAGATGCAGGTGCGGCAGGTGCCGTTGCGGCAGGAGCTCGGCATCTCGATGCCGGCCGCCTCGGCCGATTTGAGGAGCGTGGTGCCGGGCTCGGCCTCGAAGGCCAGGCCCGACGGTTCGAGTCGAACCCTCATCGCGCGGGAGGCTGCTGCTGTTGCTCGCGGCGCTGTTCGCGCAGCATGAAGAGATAGAGGCTCTCGACCTTCTCGCGCGCCCAAGGCGTCTTGCGCAAAAACTTGAGGCTGGAGCCCACGCTGGGGTCGATGGCGAAGCAGCGGATGGGAACGAGCTCCCCGAGCTGTTCCCAGCCGTAGTGCTCGGCCAGCGCCGTGACGATGGCCTCCAGCGTGAGCCCGTGCAACGGATTGCGCGGCTGCGCCGGTTTGGCGGGCGCCGGTGGCGGCACCGCCGGTGCCTCGTCGGTCACTTGTTCTTGAGCTTGCCGCGCGGAATCACCGCCGTGGTGATCGTGCGGACGGGCTCGATGCCGCCGGTGCCCACCGGCTTGGGCGGAGAAGTGTCCTTCTTCGGTTTCTTGGCTTCCTTGTTCGCGCGTTGTTGACCTTTGGCCATATCGACTCCTTTTGATGCTGCGTATGCGGCGTAAGTAGCGGGCAGTTTAGCGGTGCGGCGACAATACCCGGTTCCATCTGATTTTCCGCATCCATGTCCGATTACGAAGTTCGCCCCGCCACCCTGCGCGACGCCAAGGCCGTCGCCGAAGTCCACGCCCTGGCCGCCAAGGCCGCCTACGAAGGCATCCTGCCCGAAGAAGAGCTGCGCCTGCTGGCTCCCGCGTCGCGCGAAGCCAAGTGGCGCGAAGCCATCGAGTTCAGCGAGCCGCAGGTGCAGGTGGCGGTGCTCGACGACGAGATCGTCGGCTTCGTCGGTTTCGACCGCTCGCGCGATCCCAAGACGCCGTCCACCACGGGCGAGATCTGGGCCATCTACGTAAAGCCCGAGCATTGGGGCAAGGGCATCGGCGTCGCCCTGTGGGACGCCGCGCGCGAAGGCCTGGAGGAAGAGGGCTGCACCACGGTCACCGTGTGGGTGCCCATTCGCAACGACCGCGCCATGCGCTTCCACGAGCTCGCCGGCTTCAAGCGCGAAATGAAGACGGCCAAGACCACCGCGCTGGGCACGGTGCGGGTCGAAGAGATCCGCCTCAAGCGCAGCGTCGCCTGACACCGCGGCCGCCCCTGGCGGGGCTGCCGCGTACGGGTATTGCCGGCGCGGACGGCGCTTGCGGCTAAGCTCGCCGGTTCTTTTTTCCATACCGACCCTTGCTCATGGCCACCAGCCTGCTTCTGCTGCTCGACGACATCGCGACCGTCCTGGACGACGTGTCGATCCTCACCAAGGTGGCCGCCAAGAAGACGGCCGGCGTGCTCGGCGACGACCTCGCGCTCAATGCGCAGCAGGTTTCCGGCGTCAAGGCCGAGCGCGAAATCCCGGTGGTCTGGGCCGTGTGCAAGGGCTCCTTCGTCAACAAGCTCATCCTGGTGCCCGCGGCCTTGGCCATCGGCACATGGCTGCCGTGGCTGGTGACGCCGCTGCTCATGGTGGGCGGCGCATTTCTGTGCTTCGAGGGCTTCGAGAAGCTCGCGCACAAGTTCCTGCACAAGCAGGCGCACGACGCCGACACCGCCCGCCACGAGCGGGCCGTGGCCGACGAAACCGTCGACGTGGTAGCGGTCGAGAAGGACAAGATCAAGGGTGCCGTGCGCACCGACTTCATCCTCTCGGCGGAAATCATCGCCATCACGCTGGGCACCGTGCAGGGCCAGTCCTTCGTCACGCAGCTCACCGTGCTCGCGGGCATCGCGCTGATCATGACCATCGGCGTCTACGGGCTCGTGGCCGGCATCGTGAAGCTCGACGACGCCGGGCTCTACCTGAGCCGGCAGGCCAGCAAGGCTGCGCAGGCGCTCGGCCGCAGCATTCTGGCGGCGGCACCTTGGCTCATGAAGGGGCTGTCGATTGCCGGCACCGCAGCCATGTTCCTGGTGGGCGGCGGCATCCTCGTGCACGGCGTGCCTGCGTTCGGCCACGCGGTCGAAGACTGGGCCAAGGCCACGGGCGGCGTGTTCGGCGCGCTCGGGTCGATGGGGGTGAACGCAGGCGTCGGCATCGTGGCCGGCGCCATCGTGCTGGCGTGCGTGGAGCTCGCCGGCAAGCTGCGCGGCAAGAAGGCCTGAGGCCCCGTTACTTGCCCCGTTTGAAAAGGCTGACCGCCACCAGCGCCACGCCCAGCGCCAGCGCGAACCAGCCGACCAGGTAGGCGCCCGCGACCATGTCGAACCAGCGCGTGCCTTGCAGGAAGCGCGGACCCAGCAGGACGGCGGCGCCGATCGCCAGGCAGAGAATGCCGCGTTCCAGCGTGCGGAGTGGTCGTTTGGGTTGCGCCATGGCGTTGCGGTTCAGCTCGGTTCGCGGGGTCAGTGCGACATTGTCCCGCGCATGGCGGCCGGATGTCCCTGCAGCTGGAACGACTTGCCCGTGGGCACCAGCGTGTCGCCGTCCACGCGCAGGATCGTGATGTCCTGGTCGATGAAGTTGCCCACGTACAGGTATTGGCCGTCGGCGCTCCACACGGCGCCTTCGGGCAGGCCGCGCACCACCACTTCGTTGGCGCGCGTCACCTTCTTGCCGTCGATCTTCAGCAGCACCACCGAGCCATTGCGGTTGTAGAAATAGGCGTTCTTGGCGGCGTTGCTGCCGCGCAGGAGCACGGCCACGGCATGGCGGCCCGTGGGGCTCACGGCCAGGCCCTCGGGGCCGTCGCCCACCACCACCTTGTCGACCACGCGCGGCGGCACGGCTTCGAGGTCGATCACGCTCACGGTGTCGATCTGTCCGTCCGACGCGCCCGAGTTGCCGTTGTCGGCCGTGAGCGCGAGCTTGCCGTCCGGCGTCACGTCGACGTTGTAGGGCCAGAGGCCGGCCGCGAGGTCCACCTTGTTGTAGCTGACCTTCTCGCCGTTCACCTCGAGCAGCGCGATCTTGTGGGTCGGGAACTTGGCCGCCAGCGCGCGCTTGCCGTCGGGCGTGAAGCGCACGTGCGCCACCGAATCGTTCATGGCCACCGTGTCGATCAGCGTCACCTTCTTGCCCGCGATGCGCAGCACGCTGACCGAGTTGTCGGCGCGGTTGGCCACCAGCGCAAGGTCGCCCGCGCGGTTGATCGACATGCCCGAAGGCTGCTTGCCCACGGTGAGCGTGTCGATGAGCTTGGGCGGCGTGGTGGTCAGGTCGATCACGAAGAGGCGGTTGTCGGGCACCTGCTTGCGCACGCCGTTCTCCTCGACCACGTTGAGCGAGTTGGCCACCAGCGCCAGCGTTTCGCCCGGCGTGATCGCAAGATTGGTCGGGGGGCCGGCGATGGTGTTGTCCAGCTGCAGCGTGCCGACGAGCCGGGGTGCGAGCGGGTCGGTGCCGATGTCCAGCACCTGCACCGTGTCGCGGCCCATCGGGCCCAAGATGACGGCGCCGGCATCGCTCCACGACTGCTTCTCGTCGTTCGCCACCAGCATCAGCTGGCGCTGTGGAGCGGTGGGCGTGAGGTTGGTGCAGCCGGCAAGGGCGGCCAGGGCCAGGGCGGTCGAAATGGCCGTCGACAGGGCCGTGCTGAATTTCATGAGGCGTCTCCGTGTTGTAGGTCTTTGTGCAGCGGGCCGCTCGCGCCCGCAGCGCATGGTAGCGGCACAATCGACCGGCCCATTCAAGAACCGTGGAACAGTCCGCAATGACCATCGAAATATCCAGGGAAGCGCGCCAGCAGGCCATCGCCTCGATCGAGCGCTACTTCAACGAGAACATGGACGAGAAGATCGGCAACATCGCGGCCGGCGCACTGCTCGGGTTCTTCCTGGAGGAGGTCGGCCCCCTGGTCTACAACAAGGCCGTGGCTGACGTGCAGGAGCGCCTGCAGTCGCGCATCTCGGAAGTCGATCTCGAAGTGCACGAGGACGAATTCCAGTACTGGCGCAAGTTCGACCGGCAGAAAAAAGGCAAGTAGGCGTGGCGCCCGCCACGCAAAGTTGCTTCCAGACGTTGCAAAATCCAGAGCCATGCAACCACACCGCCCGACCCACCTCCTGGCCGCTTCGCGCTTGACGCTGCGCACCTTCGTCGCCGTGCCGCTGCTCTGCCTGGCCGCATCCATCGCCGGCGCGCAGCAGGCGCCCTCCGACTTTCCGATGGATTCCATGGGCTACCTGAACGAGGAACTGCCTCGCATGGAGGCGGCCATCGCGGCCAGGGACCGCAGCTTCTTCCACGGCGCAATGGCGCGCACGGTGCAGTTCTCGGAGCGCTGGGGCTTCAAGGCGCAGGCCAATCCCGACCTGGCCAAGTACCCGATGTGCACCGACGCGGTGATGGACTACGTGGTGGTCGGCATGTGCAAGCTCAACCCCTCGGGCGACGGGTGCGAACCCGGGTTGGCGCAGCGCTTCGATGCCAACGTGCAGCGCTGCCGCGACATGGCGGCGCGAAAATAAGCCTCCCGTCGCTCGACGCAAGAATGTCCTCGCGATAACGCGAGGCGGAGACACGCCATGGACTACGCCCGTTACCAGACCCTTGCCATCACGCGCCGCGGCACCGGCGACGCGGTGCTCGACATCCAGATGCGCGCCGCCAACGGCAAGCTGCCCACGGCGGGCCATGACGGCCACCGCGAACTGGCCGAGATATGGCGCGACGTGTCGGCCGACGACACGGTGCGCTGCGCGGTGCTGCGCGGCGAAGGGCTGGGCTTCTCGGGCGGCGGCGACCTGGCGATGGTGCAGGACATGACCACCGACGACACGGTGCGCCAGCGCGTGTGGAAGGAAGCGCGCGATCTGGTCTACAACCTCATCAACTGCGACAAGCCCATCGTGAGCGCCATGCACGGCCCGGCCGTGGGCGCCGGGCTGGTGGCGGGGCTCCTTGCCGACATCTCCATTGCCGCCAAGACCGCGAAGATCGTCGACGGCCACACGCGCCTGGGCGTGGCCGCGGGCGACCACGCAGCCATCGTCTGGCCTCTGCTGTGCGGCATGGCCAAGGCCAAGTACCACCTGCTGCTCTGCGAGCCGGTGAGCGGGGAGGAGGCCGAGCGCATCGGCCTGGTGTCGCTGGCGGTGGACGAGGCCGACCTGCTGCCGCGCGCCTACGAAGTGGCCGACCGGCTGGCGGCCGGCAGCCAGAGCGCGATCCGCCTCACCAAGTACGCGCTCAACAACTGGCTGCGCCAGGCGGGGCCGACCTTCGATGCGTCGCTGGCGCTCGAATTCATGGGCTTTGCAGGCGCCGACGTGCGGGAGGGCGTGGCCTCGCTGCGCGAGCGGCGGGCGCCGAACTTCGGCTGATCAGGCGGGCGGGTAGGCCACGCCGCTTTCGCCGGCGTTCCACGGTGCGTATTTGCGCATCGCACGTTCGAACAGCGGCGAGCCCGTCCAGCCCGAGAGCCAGGCGCGCAGGTTCGGCCAGGGCTCGCCCTCGAACCACGCGGGTTCCACCATCGCGAATTGCCGCACGAACGGCACGATGGCGGCATCCGCCAAGGAAGCACGCGCACCGAACAGCTGGCCGGTGTCGGCGAGCCGCGCATCGAGGTGCAACAGGAACTGAGCGCCCCGTCCGCGCGCATCGGTCGACAACCCGGCGAAACGGCCCGGGTACTTGTAGCGGTCGAGCTGCAGCTTGAAATTGCCGTCGCATTCGGCCACGAGCGCGAGCATGGCGGCCAGCGTTCCAGCGTCGGGCTCCAGCCATCGCAGGGGGTCGTTGCGGTGCAGGGTCCACCGCATGATGTCCAGGCTTTGCTCCAGCACCGCTCCGTCGGGCAGCACCAGCACGGGCACGGTGCCCTTGGGCGAGGCGGCAAGCATCTCGGCCGGCTTGTTCTTCAGCACCACTTCGCGCAGCTCGCAGCGCTCGCCGCTTGCGGCCATTGCCAGCCGCGCGCGCATCGCATAGGGGCAGCGGCGAAAGCTGTAGAGAACGGGCAGGCCGGGTGGTTGCAGTTGCATCGCGCAGGACTTCATGCCGGGGAGCGCTGAAAGCCGGATTTCAGCCCCTGCATTCCCCGCAGGTGCCGTGCAGCGTGAGCGCGGTGTGGCGGGTGTCGATGCCTTGCTTGCGCAGCTCGCGGCCCAGGCGGCTCATCACCTTGGGGAGCTCGGGATCCGATGGAAGCGCGAGCACCTTGTGGCACTGGTCGCATTCGAAGATGTGGCCCGAAGCGGCTTCCACGTGGCGCGAGAAGCGGTTGACGCGATCGGCGCCCACGCGGCGATCGCACAGGCCCGCTTCCACCAGGCGGTCGAGCACGCGGTAGATGGTCACGCGGTCGGGCGCCTCGCCAGCGGCGGCGGTGTAGGCGGCCACCATGTCGTCGTGCGTGAGCGGCTGCGAGGCGCGTGCGAGCAGATCCAGCACGGTTTGCGCAGCGCGCGTCACGCGCAGGCCACTCTGGCGCAACAGGGTTTCGCTGTCGGGCGCGTTGGAGGCGGGCGAGGGCTTCGGATGCAGGCTCATGGGTTCTTTGCGGAACCGCCATTGTGTTGCATTCCGTGAGTCCGCGTCCCGGCCGTCCCGAATGCGCTAAGGTCTGGTTTTCGCGTCCCTGAATACCTTCTACCGACCATGTCCCGTTCCCCGATCGAAATCGAAACCGCTCCCCATCCCACCGCCACGGTGATCGTGATGCACGGCCTGGGTGCCGACGGCAACGACTTCGTGCCGATTGCCAACGAACTCGAGCTCTCGAGCGTGGGCCCGGTTCGCTTCGTGTTTCCCAATGCCCCGGTCATCCCCGTCACCATCAATGGCGGCTACCAGATGCCTGCCTGGTACGACATTGCCGTGGCCGACCTGGCCGCGCGCGAGGACGAGGCAGGGCTGCGCCGTTCGCAGGCCACCATCGAGACGCTGATCGCCAACGAGAAGGCCCGCGGCATCGCGGCGGGCCGCATCGTGGTGGCGGGTTTCTCGCAAGGCTGCGCCATGGCGTTGATGACCGGCCTGCGCCACACCGAGCGGCTGGCGGGCATCGTCGGCCTTTCAGGCTACCTGCCCATTGCCGCCACCACCGCGGCCGAGCGGCATGCCGCCAACCACGAGACGCCGGTCTTCCTGGCCCATGGCCGGCAAGACCCCGTGGTGCCGCTCGACCGGGCCCTGCAATCGCGCGACGCGCTCATCGCGCTCGGCCATCCCGTCGAGTGGCACCAGTACACGATGGCGCACTCGGTCTGCATGGAAGAAATTGCCGACCTGAACCGGTTTCTTCTGCGCGTGCTGGCATCCTGACGCTTTCGGGCCCTCACGCATCCGCGGCAACAAAGGAGACAACGCAATGATCCTCGTCATCGGACACGCCATGGCGAAACCCGAAACCCTGCAGGCGATGCTGGCCATCAGCGTGGAACATGTGCTGCGCTCGCGCACCGAACCCGGCTGCATCTCGCACGAGGTCAGCGCGGACGTGCAGCAGCCGCTGCGGCTCAGCTTCGTCGAACGGTGGAGCGACATGGCGGCGCTGAAGGCGCACTTTCGCGTCGAGGCTTCGCGCGCGTTTGCCAAGGCAATGGCCGGCATGGCCGACGGCATGCCGCAGATGTCGGTCTACCAGTCGGAAGAGATCGACCTCGCGGCGGGACGCGGCTGATCCTCTGATCCTGCCCGCAGGCGGAACCGATGAGCGCAGCTATCAAAACCGTAGCGCGGCGCAGGATAGCGGAAGACGGGATTCCCTGCGCCAGCAATGCCCGCGCGGCCGTGCTACCTTCCAGCCCCTCAGAGAATGACGGGTCATAACAATATGAGCAGCAGATTGCAGGAGAGGTTGGGTGCAATCCCGACCACGCGGTTGAAGGGAATGCGCCGCGGCATCGAGAAGGAAAGCCTGCGCGCGCTCCCGGACGGCAAGCTTGCGCTCACGCCGCACCCGATCGCACTGGGCTCGGCCCTGACCCACCCGCACATCACCACCGACTTCAGCGAGTCGCAGCTGGAGCTCATCACCGGCGTGCACGGGGGCGTCGAGTCGGCGCTCGAGGAACTGACCCGCGTGCACCAGTTCACCTACCGCGTGCTCGACACGCTGGGCGACGAGCGGCTCTGGGTGTCGAGCATGCCCTGCGGCCTGCCGACCGATGAAACCATTCCGATCGGCCGCTACGGTTCCTCCAACGTCGGCCGCGCCAAGAGCGTCTACCGCATGGGCCTGAGTCACCGCTACGGGCGGCGCATGCAAACCATCTCGGGCATTCACTACAACTGGTCGCTGCCCGACGTGTCGAGCGAACAGTATTTCGCGCTCATCCGCAACTTCCGGCGCCACGCCTTCCTGCTGCTGTACCTGTTCGGCGCCTCGCCGGCGCTGTGTTCGAGCTTTGTCGCTGGCCGCCCGCACGAGCTGCAGCCGCTGGGCGACGGCAGCATGTTCATGCCGCACGGCACGTCCTTGCGCATGGGCCGTCTCGGCTACCAGAGCGATGCGCAGGCCTCGCTGGCAGTGAGCTACAACAGCCTGGAAGGCTATGCCGCCTCGCTGCAGGACGCGCTCACGCGGCCGTGGCCGGGCTACGAGGCGATCGGCATCCAGAACCTCGGCGGCGACTACAACCAGCTGGCCACCAGCCTGCTTCAGATCGAGAACGAGTTCTACGGCACGATCCGCCCCAAGCGCGTGATCAACCCCGGCGAGCGCCCGCTGCATGCACTGCGGGAGCGCGGGGTCGAATACGTCGAAGTGCGGCTGATGGACCTCGACCCCTTCGAGCCGGTGGGAATCAATGCGCAGACGATGCGCTTTCTCGACGTCTTCCTGCTGCAGTGCCTGCTCAGCGACAGCCCGGTCGACACGCCGCAGGAAATTGCCGAACTCGCCCACAACCAGCATCTCACCGCCGCATGCGGGCGCGAGCCCGGCCTCAAGCTCCTGCGCAGCGGGCGCGAGGTGCCATTGACCGATTGGGGCGTGGAACTGGTCGAGCAGTGCCTGCCGATTGCCGCGGCGCTCGATGCCGCGAACGGCGGCACGCAGCATGCCGACGCGGTGCGCGCGGCGCTTTCCGCCTTGCAGGACCCCGACAGCCTGCCTTCGGCGCGCGTGCTGGCCGCCATCGAGGAGCGGCACGGCAACTCGTTCATCGGCTTCGTGCGTGCACAGTCCGAGCAGACCCGCACCACGCTGCTGGCGCTGCCGTTCTCGGACCAGCAGAAGGCCGAGTTCGAGCGCATGACGGAAGAATCGATCCAGGAGCAGAAACGCATCGAGGCCGCCGACACCATGCCCTTCGAGATCTACCGCGAGCAGTACGTTTCGCCGGCGCGCCTGGGCATCGGCCGCGGCCGGATGGCCGTGGCCGCCTGAGCCCTGCCTGTCCTGCGCGTTCTCACCGCCTCACGGTCCGCCTGACGACAGGCGCGGGGGCCGATGGCCTACAGGCATTGGCCAGCATGACCCACTGCGGGCGCCGCTTCGGAGGCGACCATGGGTCCATGCACCGCGCAAGCTCCCGTTTCCCCCTTTGTCCCGTATCCCGTCCCCTGTCCCGGCCAGAGATTCCGGTATGACTTTCAAGGCCTATCTCGTCGAGGACAGTGCCCTCATTCGTGACAACCTCGTGGGGTTTCTTCACGACGTTGCCGACGCGGACGTCGTGGCCTGCGCCAGCAGCGAGGAAGAGGCGGTGCACTGGCTGCGCCAGCACCGCGACGACTGGGACCTGACCATCGTGGACCTGTTCCTGGCGCGCGGCAACGGCCTCGGCGTGATCAAGGCTTGCCGCAACCGCAAGGCCAGGCAGAAAGTGGTGGTCTTGAGCAACTACGCCACCGCCGACATGCGCCAGCGTTCCGCGCAACTGGGCGCCGACGCCTTCTTCGACAAGTCGGCCGAACTCGACCAGCTGGTCGCCTATTGCGAGACGCTGCGTCACGCCCGCGACTGAGCGGATGAACGCGCGGCCTGACCGGCGCGCGTTTCTGGGGTAAAACGCCACGCGGCCGCCATGGCCGCACAACCCCCATCCAGGCAAAGCAGCGAGAGCGACACATGAGCAACAGCACCATCGATTTCAAGGACCGCGTGGCCATCGTGACCGGCGCGGGCGGCGGCCTGGGCCGCCAGCATGCACTGGCCCTTGCGGCGCGCGGCGCCCGGGTGGTCGTCAACGACCTGGGCAGCGCCAGCGATGGCTCCGGTGCCTCGGTGAGTGCGGCGCAGGCCGTGGTCGACGAGATCGAGGCCGCGGGCGGCGAGGCCATGGCCAATGGCGCTTCGGTGACCGACTTCGACGCCGTGCAGGCCATGGTCAAGCAGGCGACCGACGCCTGGGGCCGCGTCGACATCCTGGTCAACAACGCCGGCATCCTGCGGGACAAGAGCTTTGCCAAGATGGAACTGGCCGATTTCAGGCTCGTGGTCGACGTGCACCTGATGGGCGCGGTGAACTGCACCAAGGCCGTCTGGGCGCTCATGAACGAGCAAAAGTACGGCCGCATCGTCATGACCACGTCGTCCTCCGGGCTGTACGGCAACTTCGGCCAGAGCAACTATGGCGCCGCCAAGCTCGCGCTGGTGGGCCTGATGCAGACGCTGAGCATCGAAGGCGCCAAGAATGACATCCGCGTCAACTGCCTCGCACCCACCGCGGCCACCCGCATGACCGAAGGACTGATGCCGCAGGAAGTGCTCGATGCGCTCCGGCCCGAGGCCGTGGTGCCGGCCATGCTGGTGCTGGCCTCCGAGGACGCGCCGAACCGCACCATCCTGTGCGCGGGTGCAGGCACCTTCGAGGCCGCGCACATCACGCTGACGCAGGGCGCATGGCTCGGTATCGGGCCGGACACGCCGGAGCAGCTCGCCGCACGGCTTTCCGAAGTGACGTCGCGCGACGGCGAGGCCGTGCCCCAGAGCGGCACCGCGCAGGGCAGCAACGAAGTCGGCAAGGCCATGGCTGCCAACGCGAAAAAAAGCTGACGCGAAATCCCCATGACCCTCGCCGAAATCGCCCCCCTCCTGCTGCCGGAGGGCATTCGCTCGCGCCAGGTCGACAACGGAAACGGCCTGTCCATGCACGTGCTCGAGGCTGGCTTCGACACGCCCGGGCGCCCTTGCGTGCTGTTGCTGCACGGCTTTCCGGAACTGGCCTACAGCTGGCGCAAGGTGATGTTGCCGCTGGCCGAGGCGGGCTTTCACGTGGTCGCACCCGACCAGCGCGGCTACGGCCGGACCACGGGCTGGCGGCAGGGCTACGAAGCCGGGCTGGACGAGTTTCGCCTGCTCAACCTCGTACGCGATGCGGCGGGGCTCGTGTCGGCGCTCGGCCACCAGACCGCGGCGGTGGTGGGCCACGACTTCGGTTCGCCGGTGGCGGCCTGGTGCGCATTGACCCGTCCCGACGTGTTCCGCTCGGTTGCGTTGATGAGCGCGCCGTTCCCGGGCCCGCCGGCCGCCGGGTCGGCACCCGTGTTCGCAGAGGCCACCCGGCACCTGCTCGAGGGCCTGGCTGCATTGCATCCGCCACGCAGGCACTACCAGTGGTACTACTCGGGGCCAGAGGCCGATGCCGACATGCGGCATGCACCGCAAGGGCTGCATGCCTTTTTGCGCGGCTACTACCACCACAAGAGTGCCGACTGGCCGCAGAACCGGCCGTTTCCGCTGGGCGCCATGAGTGCCGGCGAACTGGCCCGCCTGCCCACCTACTACGTGATGCGGGCCGACCAGACCATGGCCGAAACGGTGGCTGCCGAAACGCCCTCGGCCGAACAGATCGCCGCCTGCCGATGGCTGCCCGAAGAAGAGCTGGCCGTGTACACCGCCGAGTACGCGCGCACCGGCTTCCAGGGCGGACTGCAGTGGTATCGCTGCGGAACGGGCGGGGACTACATCCAGGAAATGCAAGCCTGGTCGGGACGCACGATCGACGTGCCCGCGTGTTTCATCGCGGGCCGCAGCGACTGGGGCGTGTTCCAGAAGCCTGGCGACTTCGAAGCCATGCAGGCAACGGCCTGCACGCGGTTGCGCGGCGTGCACTGGATCGAGGGCGCGGGGCACTGGGTGCAGCAGGAGCAGCCCGCCGAAGTGAGCCGCCTGCTGCTGGATTTTCTGGCTACTCCGCGATAAAGCCGGTGTCCTTGCGGATCGAGTCGCGGTCGCGATGGTTGTTGAGGCGGCCGAGCGTGTTGTCGATCAGGCGCTTGAGCTTTTCGGCCGCGCCGCGAAAGGCCTCGTCGAGGCTGGTGGCATGCTGCGTCACCACCAGCGGCTGGTGATGCGCAAGGCGTGCTTCCATCACGCAGCACTTGTCGCCGGCGCCGGTCTTGTCGTGGTTCTCGTCGCTCAGATGCACTTCGACGCGGGTGACGTCGTCGACGAAACGGCTCAGCTGCTGCTTGATCTCCGTGTCCGCCCAGCGCTCCAGCGCGTCCTTGTTGTTGACGCCGTTGCTCGTGTTGACCTGAATCTGCATGCCATGTCCCTGCTGATGGATGAACGAGCCCCTAATGTGCGCCCTAAACGGTGACCCTGCGCGTAGGCGTGTTCCCCACGCGCCGGCCGGGCCCGGTCCGGGTTCGGGGTCTGCCTAGCTCTGGATATAGCTGGTGAGCTGGTCGATGGTCTGCTCGTGCTCGCTGATGATGTCGTCCATCAGGTCCTGGATGGAGATCATGCCGACCACCCGGGTGCCGTCGACCACCGGCAGGTGGCGGAACTTGCGCTGGCTCATGAGGGCCATGCAGGCGCGCGTGCGGGTCTGCGGCGTGACGGTCATCACGTCGGGCGTCATGATCTCGGAGACCTTCATTTCCTTGGAGTTCTTGCCTTGCAGTGCCACCTTGCGGGTGTAGTCCCGCTCGGACAGGAAGCCCACCAGGCGGTCGCCGTCCATCACCATCAGGGCGCCCACCTCGAAGTGCGCCAGCGTGGCCAGGGCATCGAACACGCTGGTGTCGGGCGAGGTGCGCCAGGCCGCGGAATCATGGCGCTTGAGAAGTTCGGAGACGGGTTTCATCGCGGGAGCTCCATCAGGAAGGTTTCGATCCGGCCGGCGCGCCGATGCGCCGCACTCGCTCAAATGATAGGGGCGATGGCCGGTGGAATCGCCCCCCGCGATGCAAAAACCTCTAGGGGATTGTGCGCGTGCGGCGCACTGCGCGCCCACGCGAACTTAGGTGTCGGTGCCGGCACGCGACAATACCCTCCCGGGCTTCGAGCCCCACCCTCCCAGACAGAGCGAAGAAAGAGCATCCATCGATGGCGATCCAGTGGTTCCCCGGGCACATGTACACGACCCAGAAGGCCATCACCGAACGGGTGAAGGACATCGACGTGGTCATCGAGCTGCTCGATGCGCGGCTGCCGGGCTCCAGCGCCAACCCGATGCTGGCCGAGCTCACGGCCGGGCGGCCCTCGCTGAAAGTGCTCAACAAGCAGGACCTGGCCGATCCGGCGCGCACAGCGCTCTGGCTCGCGCACTACAACGCCTTGCCCGCCACGCGCGCCATTGCGCTCGATGCGAGCCAGGCCACGCCGGCGCAAGCCATCGTGCGCGCCTGCCATGAGCTCTCGCCCAACCGAGGCGGCATGGCCAAGCCGATGCGCGTGCTGATCTGCGGTATTCCGAACGTCGGCAAGTCGACCCTCATCAACACCCTGACCGGCAGCCGCAAGGCCAAGACCGGCGACGAGGCCGGCATCACCAAGCTGGAGCAGCGCATCACGCTGGCCGACGACTTCTACCTGTGGGACACGCCCGGCATGCTGTGGCCGCGCATCGTGGTGCCCAAGAGCGGCTACAACCTGGCGGCCAGCGGCGCCGTGGGGCGCAATGCCTTCGACGAGGAAGAAGTGGCGCTGGAACTGCTCAACTACCTGAAGGCGCACTACGCGGAAGGCATCACCGCGCGATTCAAGCTGGCCGAGCATGACGCTGTCGCCATCGCCGCCATGAAGGACGAGGAAGTGCTCGACCTCATCGGACGCAAGCGCGGCGCGCTGCTGGGCAAGGGCCGCGTCAACCTGCAGAAGGCCGCCGAGATCGTGATGCACGAGTTTCGCGCCGGCAACCTCGGCCGCGTCACGCTCGAAACGCCTGAAGAGTTCACGCAATGGCTGGCCGAGGGCCAGCGCATCGATGCGGAGCGTGCGGCCAGGAAGGCGGCGCGGGGCAGCAAGAAACGCAAGCCGGGCGCCGAGCCCGCCGAAGGCCAGGCGCCCGAGCCGCACTGAGTTGCGCGCGCTCAGCGCATCTGCAGCCGCGCGTCCTTCGGGTAGCTGATGGTGTAGTCGGCCGCCACGCGCGCAGTCTTGCCCGCGTCCAATTCGAAGCTCCACATGGCGAGCCCCGGCTGCTTGTTCCAGGCCAGCTCGCCGGGCTGGGGCGAGAACTGCGCGGCCACGCGCACCTGCTCGTCGACCGAGACCGGCGCCGCTTCCAGCACCTGCACCGCGATGGGTGTGCGGTGGCGGTTCTCCACCACGTAGGCGCGCTGGACCTTGCGCTCGGCGCGCGAGCCCACGAACCCGCCCGTGCCCTGGCTGTCCTGCTCGGGCTCGGGTTGCACCCGAACCAGTTCGTCGCGCCCGAAGGAGAGCGTGAGCTTTGCGTCGCTGGGTGCGTTCCAGCGGCCGCTGCCGACGAAGTTGCCGTCGCGGTAGAGCTGCAGCGCACCGGCCGGCCACACGCCCGCGGGCTGGGCGAGCTCGGCGACCAGGAAGGCGCTGGCATCGACGCGCGGGCTGGTGCGCGCGGCGAGCTTTGCGGTGTCTTCGTGCTGGCCCAGCGCCAGCGTGACGCGCTGTCCGTTGGAGGGCACGTCGATGCTCTGCGGCACCGCGAATTCGGTCGCAAAGCTGTTGTCGAACACGTTCACGTCGAAGAGCGGCTGCGCAGCCTCGGCCATCACACGCTTGTCGGCCGACGCCATGGGCGCAGGCGCAGCCATCATGCCCCCCTGGGCGGGGCTCGCGGGCGCACGCTGCGGCGGCTCGATGCCGATGCGCCATGCGCCAGGCGTGCGGCCCGCGGTTTCGCGGCGTGGCTGGCCGGTGGAGAGCACCAGCGTCACGCCGCGCCAG
Source organism: Variovorax sp. OAS795 (assembly GCF_040546685.1). Lineage (NCBI taxonomy): Bacteria > Pseudomonadati > Pseudomonadota > Betaproteobacteria > Burkholderiales > Comamonadaceae > Variovorax > Variovorax sp. OAS795. Next base: position 4,329,183 of record NZ_JBEPOH010000001.1, on the reverse strand, counting down.
TCTTCGCCCGTGGCCTGCGCCACCAGGGCCTGGCGCTCGATGCGCACTTTTCGCGTGGCGGTGTCGAGCAGTGCGCGGTAGGTGGGCGTCCAGCCAGGGCCGTTGACCTGGTAGCTGAGCTTCACGTCGGCATCGGCGCTGGCGGCGAGCGTGACGGTCACGGCCACCACCTGCGCGCCGTTGCCCTGCGTGCGCGTGCGCTCGGCCAGCAGCGGGTTGAGCTGGCGGTCGATGTCGGCCTGCCGGCGCTGGATCTGGTGCTGCTTGAGCAGCGACTCCTGTCCGGTGCGGCGCATCGCATCGGCTGTGGCGGCGAGGTTGCGCGCATCCAGTGGCGCGCGTGCGCCCTGGGGCGATTCCCCGCCGCCCGAGAGGCCCTTGAGATAGCCCGTCACCATGCCGAGCGCGTCGTTCTCGGCCTGGAGCGCGGCCTTCTGGTCTTCGAGTTCACGGATGCGTCCGTCCAGCGCGCTGGTGGCGCAGCGCGCCGAGAGTTCGCGCGGCACGCTGAGCACCGAGGTCTCGCCCACGCGCACCGATGCGCCGGCCGACACCTGCAGGCTCTGCACGTCGAGCCCTGCGGGCAGGCAGGCGAAGGTGACCGAGCGGCTGCCGGCCGCGATGCGCGCCACCCGCTCCACCGTGGCACTGCCCGGATAGACCTTGACCTGCGTGATGCGCGACGACGCATCCGCACCGGTGCCGACGGCCTGTCCTTGCGCGCCGGCGGCAAGCATCAGCCAGGCGGCTGCGACGGCGACTGCGCGCAGGTCGGACCGGAAGGAAAAAGAAGTGGAGATGGCGTTCATCGGAGCCTCGGTAGTGGATCGTTCCCCGGCTCATACGGCCGGGCCGGCCGAACGGGGTTAAAGCCGGTGCAAAAGAATTGCGCTGTCGCCAAGGCAACTGGCCGGACCCGCCGCGTCGCGGGCGCGACGACGCGTGGCGCGGCTGCTTCGTAGAGTGGCTTTTCCGTTCTCGACGCTTCATCCTTCTTCGCGAAAGACCGCCATGCTCGACACCCTCCAGGCCATCAACAGCACCGCCGCCTTCAATCGCTGGGCTGGCTTCGAAGTCACCCGGGCCGCCGCCGGCGAAGCCGAGGTGCGCATGGCATGGCGCGAGGAAGACATGGGGCAGTACGCCGGGTTCCTGCATGCGGGGCTCATCGGCGCCATGCTCGACACGGCCTGCGGCTTTGCGGCCGCCACGGTGGCGGGGCGGGTGCTGGCCTCGCACTTCTCGGTCAACTGCCTCTCGCCCGCGCTGGGCCGCGCCTTCATTGCGCGCGGCAAGGTGGTGAAGGCCGGCCGCAAGCAGGTGTTCGCGACCGCCGAGCTCTATGGCCAGGGAGAGGGCGACAGTCTCAAGCTCGTCGCGACGGGGAGCGCCATCCTGGTGCCGGTGGAAGAGGCGCCTCCGGCAAAAGTGGCCCCGCGCGCCGGGGCTTGAGCCCGAACAGCGGCCGCAGCCAGCGGGTGATCAGCGTCTGGTGCAGCACGTACCACGGGTACACCGATTCGCTGGCCCAGCGCAGCGCTGTGCTGTTCCGGTGCGCCGTGAATGGTGGTGGCCCCGTTTTGGCTCCGTAACGCACCATCGAAGAGCCTGCAGGCACCATTTTTGCTTTCTTGCTGCGCTGCCCCGCGCAATCCGGGTGCATGCACCAATTCAAACCAGAAAAAATGCAAGAAGCTCCAATGGACGCACTTAAACAGGGCGCTGACGCGCTGTTCATCCTTCTCGGCGCCATCATGGTGTTGGCCATGCACGCCGGGTTCGCCTTTCTCGAACTGGGCACGGTCCGCAAGAAGAACCAGGTCAATGCGCTGGTCAAGATCCTGGTCGACTTCTCGGTTTCGACAATCGTCTACTTCCTGGTCGGCTACGGCGTGGCGTACGGCACGCACTTCTTCGTGAGCGCCACGGAGCTTGCGGCCAGGAGCGGCTATGAGCTGGTGAAGTTCTTCTTCCTCCTGACCTTTGCAGCGGCCATTCCGGCCATCATCTCGGGCGGCATCGCGGAGCGCGCCAAGTTCTGGCCGCAGCTGATCGCCACCGCGGTCATCGTCGGGGTCGTCTACCCGCTCTACGAGGGCATTGCATGGAACAAGGCCTTCGGCATCCAGGCGTGGATCGCCTCCGTCACCGGCAGCGAGTTCCATGACTTCGCCGGTTCGGTCGTGGTGCACGCGGTGGGCGGCTGGCTTGCGCTGCCGGCCGTGGTGCTGCTGGGCGCGCGGCGCAACCGCTACCGTGGCGACGGTTCGCTGAGCGCGCATCCGCCGTCGAACATTCCCTTTCTCGCGCTCGGCGCCTGGGTGCTGTGCGTCGGCTGGTTCGGCTTCAACGTGATGAGCGCGCAGAGCATCGACAAGATCTCGGGCCTGGTGGCCGTCAACTCGCTCATGGCGATGGTGGGCGGCACACTGGCGGCGCTGGCCTTGGGCAGGAACGATCCCGGCTTCGTCTACAACGGCCCGCTCGCCGGGCTGGTGGCGGTGTGCGCCGGCTCCGACCTGATGCATCCACTGGGCGCGCTGGTCGTCGGCGGCGTGGCGGGTGCCATCTTCGTCGCCATGTTCACGCTCACGCAGAACAAGTGGAAGATCGACGACGTGCTGGGCGTGTGGCCCTTGCACGGCCTGTGCGGCACCTGGGGCGGCATCGCAGCCGGCATCTTCGGCTCGCAGGCGCTCGGCGGCATCGGGGGCGTGAGCCTGTGGGCGCAGCTCATCGGCACCTTGATGGGCGTGGCCTGGGCTGCGCTTGCCGGCGCGGTGGTGTATGGCGCGCTCAAGGCCACCATGGGCCTGCGGCTCACGCAGGAAGAGGAGTACGACGGGGCGGACCTGTCGATCCACCATATTTCGGCCACGCCGGAGCGCGAGGTGAATTGGTAGGCTCAGCCGGCGCCGCCTGGCGCGTCTTCGCCCTGGGCACCATGCGTCCATCCGGGCATGGTTACGTAGTAGCGCAGGGCTTTTCCCTGACCCGCCGTGTGGAGCATGCCGTTGCGTACGAGGTCAGACAGGTCGCGCGTGGCCGTTGCCTTCGAGACGCGCACCATTTTCAAGTACTTCTCGACGTTGAGCCCGCCGAGAAAGCCGCCGTCGCCGGCTTCGAGCAGCCTGCGCAGCAGCAGGCGCTGCCGCTCGTTGAGCGCATGCCCCGCATGTCTCGCCCAGAAGCGCGAACGCTCCAGTGAAGACTGGATCAACCGGCTCGATGCAATGCACGCCTGCCCGAAAGCATGGGCGAACCATTGCACGAACGCCGTCACGTCCGTGCCGCCCGACTGGCCCGCGGCCAAGGCAGCGTAGTAGCCCTTGCGGTCCACGAGCAGTTGCCGCGAGAGGCTGAAAAGGCGGGTCGATGCACCGGTGTCTTGGGCCAGCGCCATGTCCGCCACCGCGCGGCCGACACGTCCATTGCCGTCCTCGAACGGGTGGATGGTTTCGAACCACAGGTGCGCAATGGCCGCGCGTGCAATACCGTCCATGCCGGCGTCGCGTGTCTGCGCAAACCACGCGAGAAAGGCATCCATTTCGCACGCGACGGCGGAAGAGGGCGGCGCCGTGTAGTGCACGATCTCCCTGCCGGGCAATCCGCTCACGATCTGCATGGGATCGGCATGGTCCCGGTAGCGGCCCACGGCGATGCGCCGGACGCCCGTCGTGCCTCCAGGAAAGAGCGCCGACTGCCAGCGGCACAGGCGGTCTTGATCGAGCGGCTCGTCGAAATGGGTCGTGGCGTCGTGGATGACCTCGACCAAGCCATCGACATGGCGGTCGGTCGGGCCCGCGTCGCCGGAGCCCAGGCGCCGCATCACCGAGGAGCGAACTGCTGCAAGCTCGAGCCGTTCGCCTTCGATGGCCGCGGTGGCAACGGCCTCCTGCGTCCATAACTCGCGCTCGGTTTCAACCAGGCCTTCCAGGCCGATGGCACGCGCCATGCCATTCACTTCTCCCTTGAGTTCGCGCGCGCGCAGCAGGGCGGGGCTGGCGGCCACTGCGTCGTACCGAAGCCGGGGCCAGTCGGCTTGCTGCCAGGTGTAGAGCGGTGCGGAAGTGGCCATGCGCCGCATTTTATAATAATCGGCTCAAAAGATGATCCGCAAATTCAAAATTGCGGCGCATGAGGTGCCTTAGCGGCATAAAACGCACGGAACTGTCACCTGTAGCAAACTCGCTTGACCCACTCCGACCAAGTTCTCAAACGCGTATGACCCAGACATCCCCCGCCCTCGAAGTCCTCCCGCGCGATCTTTCCGCCTACCGCAAGGGCAACATCGGCATCGACTACGTGCACCGCTTCGAGTCGGGCAAGCCCGGCCCGCACGTGCTGATCAACGCGCTCACGCACGGCAACGAGATCTGTGGCATGACCGCCGCCACGCACCTGCTGGACACGAACGTGCGCCCCAGGATCGGCACGCTCACGGTGAGCTTTGCGAACGTGGAGGCGTACGAGTCCTTCGACCAGGCGCAGCCTTTCGACAGCCGCCAGCTGGTGCACAACCTCAACCGCGTCTGGTCGCCCGAGTGGCTGGACGGCACCGAAGACAGCCCCGAGCTGCGCCGCGCTCGCATGCTGCGTCCGGTGGTGAGCGCGGCCGACCACATCCTGGACATCCACTCCACCAGCCAGCCGGTGATTCCGTTCTGGGTGTACCCGGCATTCGATCGCAATGCCGAGGCGGCAATGGCGATCGGCCGTCCCTCGGTTCACCTCGTGATGCCGGACGGCCTGGGCTCCGGCACCCCGTTGATCCAGCATGGACGCCACGGCCTTCCCGAAGGCAAGGGCGTGGCGCTGGTGGCCGAATGCGGCCAGCACTTCCTGCGCTCCGCGTCCGACCTGGCCACCGCCATCTCGCTCGATTTCCTGGCGCATTTCGGCCTCATCGACAAGGGCCCCACCGTGCCGGCGCCCGGGCCGCAGCGCCGCTTCGAGCTGCTGCAGACGCATGTCATCAAGTCGGAAGGGTTTGCGTTCGTGCGGCCGCTGATCGGCTTCGAGACCTTTGCCAAGGGCGAGCTGATCGCCACCAACGGGCCGGACGAGATCCGCGCGCCGTGCGACGACTGCACGATCTTCATGCCGGCGCAGCGGGTGATCGTGGGGCGCGAGGCGGTTTATTTGACGAAGCCGCTTTGACGACGCCAGGCGACGGCCACCTTCGGCTTTGGCGTTGTCCCGTCTCTGCGCCTGGGGAAATTGGCGCACCCGACGATCACCGTGCGACAGCGTTGGCCCGGGCGTCGCGAATGGCGTTTTCCGCGGCCTGCTGCGCTTGCAAACTGGGCGACTCCTGGGCGAGGGCTTCCTCCGGAGTGCCGGGTGGTTTGCTGATTTCCTTGACGAGGTCGGTCAAATCCGTGTCGTCGTCTCCTCCGCACTGCTCAGGCGGCCGCTTCAAACGGGTGCCATCGAAGTGCCATCCGGCGGGGCCACCCGTGGCGGCCTTGGTGCGCAGCCAGAGCTGTTCCCAGCGCGGAAATGCCGCAGGGTCGCCGCGCGAGGACAAATCCTGCAGCATCCGGTGCAGGGCCACTTGGGTCTCGCGTTTAGCCGGTTGCGTTGAGACGATGATCTCGGCAACCTCGAAAAGTTGTGGCGTCGAGATGAAGTAGCGGCGCCCCATGCGGGTGCGCTGGGCGTCCGGCCCTTCGGGCATGAGGTAGCCCCAGCCGCCGCTTCCGCTGTCGTACCCCAGGATGCAGAGCGCTTCGGCCTGCGTGAAGTGCCGCAGGTCACCGAGTGCGCTTGCAGTGGCCTTTCGGTCGCCGCGCGCCACGATCTGGCTGAACTTGCGGAATTCGGCGTACGAAGCATTCCAATCAGCTTGGCGTGCGGCGTCGACGATGCTGAAGGCCGCGATGACCAGCACGACGCCGCCGGTGAGTCCCGCGATGCTCGCTTTGAGGGTATGGGTCGCGCTGCCTGCGACCACAACTCCTGCGAGGACGACCAACAAGGCCAGTCCAATTCCAAATGGCAAGAGGTACGCGAACCAAAGAGGCAATACGCTCAAGCCGATGACGCACAAACCCGCGAGCACGGGAATGACAGCGAGCCAGATCAGAAAGGACTTGGTTCGGTGTGTCATGCGCCAAAAAAGGGATCGGGAAGGACGGATTCCTGCTCGCGCCACTCAAGCCGCAATGAACAGCGCCGGATCCACCATCGCCCGGTTCAGCATCACGGACCAGTGCAGATGCGGCCCCGTCACGCGCCCGGTGGCGCCCACGGCTGCCAACTGCTCGCCGGTCTTCAGCACGTCGCCGACCTTCACGTCGACGCGGCTCAGGTGGCAATACATCGTCAAGAGGCCGCCGCCGTGGTCGAGCCAGACCGTGCCGCCGTTGAAGAAATAGTCGCCCGTGTCGATCACCCGCCCGGCCAGTGGAGCGAGCACCGGCGTGCCGGTGCCGGCCGCGATGTCCATGCCGCTGTGCGGATTGCGCGACTGGCCGTTGAACACGCGGCGCAGGCCGAACGAGCTGGAGCGGCGGCCCGGCACGGGCACGCGCATCCGCAGCGAGGCATCGGGCCGCAGGTCGGTGAGCGTGGCCATCACGGTGGCGAGGTGCGCGCGCTCGCGCTGATAGCGTGCCTCATCCTCGGGCGAAAGATCGACCGTGCGCGGCGGTACCGTCAGGCGTTGCTCGCGGTACTGCTTCGTGCCGATGGCGTAGGCGATGACTCTCTCGCTGCCGCTTTCGCTGCGCACGGCGATGCGCGCCTCGCCAGGCTCGGCCGCGAGTGGAATGCCGACCACGGCGGTCCAGTCGATGGCGTCGCCGAGGACGAGCAGCGGCACGTCGCCCGCAAAGGCGGCCGGACGCTTCGCCGCCGGACCGAGCGACAGGCGCGCGACGCCGCCAGGCACCTGGGACGCACGTGGCCACACTTCAGGTTGCTGCTGCTGCTTCTTCTTGGAAGCGGCTGCACCGGCATACGTGGAGGCCAATGCCAGCAGGCCCGCCGTGCCGAGCAGTGCGCAACGGCGGGTGAGGGCAGGGCCGGTGGATTCGGGTGGCGACCTATGCATGAATCCCGCTACTTGCCCCAGCTGTCCCGCATGCCGGCCGCGCGATTGAACACGAGCTTGCCATCCGCGCCGGCCTTCGCGTCGCGCACGAAGTAGCCATGCCGCTCGAACTGGAACGCCGCACCGTCCGGGGCCTTGGCCAATGCAGGCTCGACATACGCGACGCAAAGCTCCAGGCTCTGCTTGTTCAGTTCTTCCATCAGGTCTCCGCTGCCGGGATTCGCCGCAGCGAACAGCCGCTCGTACAGCCGCACCTCGGCCTGCACCGCATCGGCCGCGGCCACCCAGGTGATGTTGCCCTTCACCTTGATGGCATCGGCGCCCGGCGTGCCGCTCTTGGTGTCCGGCACGAGCGTGGCCTGCACTTCGACGAGCTTGCCGCTCGCGTCCTTCGTGCCGCCGGTGCACTCGATGACGTGGCCGTACTTGAGCCGCACCTTGTTGCCCGGGAACAGGCGGAAGAAGCCCTTGGGCTGCACTTCCTCGTAGTCGGTGCGCTCGATCCACACCTCGCGGCCGAGCTTGAAGTCGCGCTTGCCCATCTCGGGGTGGTGCGGATGCACGGGGGCGGAGCAGTCGTCGAGCACCTCGTCGCCGCCCATCAGTTCGCCCCAGTTGGTGATGACCAGCTTGACCGGGTCGAGCACGGCCATGGCGCGCGGGGCGATGGGGTCGAGCGTGTCGCGCAGAGCAGCTTCCAGGCTCGCGTAGTCGATCCAGCCGCCGGACTTGGTGGTGCCGCTGCGTTCGCAGAACAGGCGCAGCGCCTCGGGCGTGTAGCCGCGCCGGCGCAGGCCCGCCAGGGTGGGCATGCGCGGATCGTCCCAGCCGTCGACGTGCTTTTCCTCGACCAGTTGGCGCAGCTTGCGCTTGCTGGTGAGCACGTGCGTGACGTTGAGGCGTGCGAACTCATACTGCCGCGGATGCGGGCTGGCGATGAGGCCGCCTTCCGCCAGGCGGTCGAGCAGCCAGTCGTAGAAGGGGCGCTGGTCTTCGAACTCCAGCGTGCAGATGGAGTGGGTGATCTGCTCCAGCGCGTCTTCGATCGGGTGCGCAAAGGTGTACATCGGGTAGATGCACCACTTGTCGCCGGTGTTGTGGTGCGTGGCCCGGCGCACGCGGTAGAGCGCGGGGTCGCGCATGTTGATGTTGGTGCTGGCCATGTCGATCCTGGCACGCAGGATGGCGGCCCCGTCGGCCACCTGGCCGTCACGCATGGCGCGAAAGCGCGCAAGGTTTTCCTCCGGCGTGCGGCTGCGGAAGGGGCTGTCGGTGCCGGGCGTGTTGAAGTCGCCGCGGTTGGCGCGGACTTCTTCGGCCGTCTGTTCGTCCACGTAGGCGAGACCGGCGCCGATCAGGTACTCCGCCGCGCGGTACATGAAGTCGAAGTAGTCGCTCGCAAAGTACTCGTGCGGCTGCAGGGTGCCCGGCGCGCTGGGGCGGTCGGCCAGAAAAGTCTCGTAGCCGAGCCACTGGACGGCATCGCGGATGGAATCGACGTATTCCTGCTCTTCCTTCTCGGGGTTGGTGTCGTCGAAACGCAGGTGGCACACGCCGCCATATTCCCTCGCCAGCTCGAAGTTGAGCCAGATGCTCTTGGCGTGCCCGATGTGCAGGTAGCCGTTGGGTTCCGGCGGAAAACGCATGCGCACCCTGGCCGGATCGGGCATGCCATGGGCATGATGGGCGGCGTCGCCGGGCGAGCCACCCCACTTGCGGCCAGAATAGGCCCCTTGCGCAAGGTCGTTCTCGATCACGTGGCGCAGGAAATTACTCGGTGCAGCGGCGGTTTTTGCGCTGTCTTTGTCGGTCGGGGAGGTCATTGCGGCATTCTAGAGTGCACCCCCTTCCGGTTACGTTTGGCAACGTTCTTCACATTGCGGCGGGCAACCGGTTTGCATTTGGCGCGTTCAATACATACATGGGCGGAAACGCCCCAACAAGGAGTCCAAGATCATGAGCCTCACACGTTCAACCTTCTTCAAATGGGCCGCCGCGGGTGTCGTGGCAGCCGGTGCATTGTTTGCGGCCACTTCGGCCAGCGCCCGCGGTGACGTGAGCTGGTCGGTCGGCGTGGGTCTGCCAGGCGTGGCCGTGGGCGTTGGCGCTCCGGCCTACTACCCGGCACCGGTGTACTCGGCCCCTGCGCCGGTCTACTACGCGCCGCCGCCCCCGGTGTACTACCGCCCGCCGCCGCCGGTCTACTACCGTCCGGCCCCGGTGTACTACGCGCCGCCGGCCTACTACGCGCCGCGCTACTACGGTCCGCGTGGCTACCACCACGGCCATCGCCACTGGCGTTGAGCGGAGCCGCATGGCGGGAGCAGCCGCCATCTGAAAGAAAGCCGGTCTCCTCGGACCGGCTTTTTTCATGGGCGGTTCGCGCCGCGAGATTTCACATGGCGCGAAACAGATGGCCGTACAGCCGGCTGACCGGAATCTTCTCCGGCCGGCCCCGCAGGTCCAGGTGCAGCTTGCCGGCCTCGTCGCGGTGCACCGCCTCGATGGCGGAGCTGCGCACCACCACCGCGCGGTGCACCTGCCAGAAGATCCCGGGATCGAGTTGCGTCAACAGCTGCTTCAACGGCGTGCGGATCAGGTACTCGTGCGAGGCGGTGAGCACGCGGATGTACTTGTCGGCCGCCTCGAAATACAGCACCTCGTCGATCGGGACCATGCGCACGGTGCTGCCGCCGGCGTCGCTGGCTGCAATGATCCGCAGCGGGGCCGTGGCTGGCGGGGCCGATGCGCCGTTGCCGGAAGCGGCGGCAAGCACCTCGCGCCACTGCGCCAGGGTTCGCTCCAGCATTTCATCGGCCGTTGCCGGGGCCGCCTTCGAAGGCGGCTGGGCGGCCAATGCCTGCTGCAGCCGCAGCACGGTCTTGCGAAGCCGCCCGGGCTGCACCGGCTTGAGCACGTAGTCGAGGGCCTGGGTCTCGAAGGCGCGGGCCGCGTATTCGTCGTAGGCCGTCACGAAGACCAGCTGCGGCATGGGCGCCTCGGCGACCGGCCAGCTGTCGGCCAGTTCGGCGGCGGCGCCAAGGCCATCGAGCCCGGGCATGCGGATGTCCAAAAACAGCACCTGCGGCAGCAGGCGCAGCGCCTCGCGCACCGCGCCTCGGCCGTCACCCGTGATGGCAAGCACCTTTAGTTCAGGCCAGGCGGCCGCCAGCTCGGCCTTGAGGGCCTGTGCGAGCAGGGGTTCGTCTTCGGCGATGAGGGCGGTGGGGTTCATGCGCTTGGTGGCAAGGGGAAACTGACGGTGGTGCGGGTTCCGCCCGCGGGTTCGGCGGCGAGGCTCATGTGGCCCTGCTCGCCGTACACGGTGGCCAGCCGTTCGCGGACCTGCGCAAGCCCGAAGCCGCTGCCTTCCGTGCTTGGCCGCTCCGCATCGAGGCCGGCGCCGGTGTCGCTCACTTCGATGACCAGCCGACCCGCGTCACGGTAGGCGCGCACGACGATATCGCCGCCCTCGACCTTGGGCTCGAGTCCGTGCCGGATGCTGTTTTCCACCAGCGGCTGCAAAAGCAGCGGCGGCACGGGCGCGTCGCGCAGGTCTTCCGGCAGGTCGAGCGTGTAGCGCAGGCGCTCGCCCATGCGCACGGACATCAGCTCGAGGTAGTCGGCCAGCCGTTCGAACTCGGCCGACAGCGGATGCGCAAGCGCGCGCGACCCGCTGAGCGTCATGCGCAGGTAGTTGTTGAGCCGATCGAGCATGGCGATGGCGCGCGGCGGATCGGTCGCGATCAGGACGCGCAGGTTGGCCAGCGTGTTGAACAGCATGTGCGGCTCCAGCTGCGTCTCGAGCAGCTTGAGCCGGGCCTCGGTGGCGTTGCGCTGCGCGAGCTCGATCTGGCCCCGCATGTGCTTGCTCTTGCCAAGGCTGTAGAAGAAGAAGCACATGCAGACGGTGGCCGTCAGCGTGATGATGATGGTGGTCGCGAGCCGGCGCTCGGTGAAGCTGCGGAAGTCGAGCAGGGGCTGATGGGTCCAGGCGTCGCCAATGGCATTGCCGCCCAGGAAGCCGACCGTCACGCCCCCCGCCACCAGCAGGTAGCCCCAGGGGCCCGACGGCCAGAGGATTTCCTTGTGGCCGCTGATCACCAGCCGGCCGATGTCGATGAAAAGCCAGCTGATCAGCCCGATCGAGAGCGAATACACCATCTGCGCGCGCCAGTCGCCGTGCTGCGTGATGGTCAGCGCCCCGGCTATGAAGCAACAGAAGACGACGGTGATCAGGCCATGCCGGAGCACGCCGCGGACGTTCTCCGCTCGGAAACGGGGCAGTGCGCCCACGCTCATCCGCGCTCCCCCGCGCGCAGTGCCTGCCGTTCGCGTTCGACCAGCCGGTCGTAGAAGCTGCCACCGGGCGCAATGAACCAGACGACGGCGCCGTGGATCAGCAGGCCCAGGCCCCAGCCCATGAGCGGGTACACCGCCCAGCCATGGCCGCGCGACGCGGAGAGCGCCACCAGCGCGAGGTTGACCAGCACGTAGACGAAGGCATGGATGTACCAGCCCATCTTGGCGCCGGCGCGGCGGCGGGCCCGGCGCTCGACGTCGGGAAGAGAAGAATTCGACCGGGATTCAACGGGATTCATGACAGCTCCTTGAGTTGGACAGGAATGAGATCGGTGGCAATGGGCGACGGCGATGCGGGTGCCGGCACGGCCGCCCGCTGGCGCATTTCCGCCGTCGTTTCGCCCGGCCCGTCATGCCGCCAGCCCGGAGGCATGACGAGGTAGCCCACGAAGGCCCGCAGCGAACGCGCCGAGCGCAGGTCGCGCAGCAGCGCGCGCCAGTGGGTGAACTCGATCTCGAAGATGTTGTTGGAGGTGATCGGCTTCACCAGCCCGTAGCGGCAGGGCAGGTCGGCGCGCTCGGGAATGTAGGTGCCGAACAGGCGGTCGAACACGATCAGCACGCCGCCGTAGTTGCCGTCCAGGTATTCGAGGTTCGAGGCGTGATGCACCCGGTGGGCCGAGGGCGTGTTGAGCACCCACTCCAGTGGGCCGAGCTTCGGAATCCACGCCGCGTGGATCCAGAACTGGTAGAGCAGGTTCAGCGTGAGCATCAGCAGGATCACCTTCGGCGGCATGCCCAGGAGCGGCGCGAGCATGAAGAAAGCCAGCGTGCCGGTGAGCCGGCCGGTCCAGCCGAAGCGGTAGGCGGCCGACAGGTTCAACTGGTTCGGCGAATGATGGATCGCGTGCGTGCACCAGAACCAGCGCACCCGGTGCGCGGCGCGGTGGTACCAGTAGTAGCAGAACTCCTGGCCGATGAAGCAGGCGGCCCAGCCGCTCCAGTGGCCCATGGGCAGCGTGAAGAGGCGGTGGTTCCAGAACCAGTCCATGGCGCCCGTCCAGAAGGCCAGCGGCAGCAGCCAGCGCAGCGGGTATTCGCGGACCAGGAAGTCGATCACCGAGACGCCGGCGGCCTTCCAGTCGTAGCTGCGCCAGCCGTTGCGCCAAGACAGCACCAGGGCTTCCGCGATGGAGGCGGCGAGCACCACCGTGACGGCTATCTTGAGGATCAGAAAGAGCACGGTCATGGCGGTTCCTGGCGTTTGCTGGATATGGGACGGCGGCGATCTTAGGCTGCGCGAGCCGCCACGGCCATGGCGTCGGTGCGGATTGCCAGCTTCCACAGCCGCACGGCGCGCGCCGAAAAAACGCCGCTGAAGGCGCCGTACAGCATCGGAACCGCGACCGCGAAGCCGGCCTGCTGGTGCAGTTCGGGGTGCATGGCCAAGGCCGCGCCCACCACGTACTTGGTGAAGAAGATGCCCATCATCAGTACCAGCGGCACCGCGCTGCCGGCCACCTGGAACTCGCGTGCCGCGCGGTCGTAGCGCGTGCTGGCGGGCAGGGGCTGCTGGAGCACCACCAGCGCCATCGCAGCCGCCGCCACGGCCCAGCCGAGCAGGGCGCCTGGCGAATCGCCGAAGGCCGAAACCACCCCGGCCAGCGAAAGGCCGGTCATGGCGACCGGCATCACCGTGACCTTGGCCAGGCTGACGCTGCCGGACATCAGCTGCTTGCAGCCGAGCCACAACAGCAGCACGAAAACGGCGAAGACCCACTTGGGGGTGTGAAGAATGATCTGCAGCAGCATGGCGTTTCTCCGGTGGAAGTGATTCGATGGGCGGACTGTGCCGGCGCGCCCCCGGTCGCACCACGGGTCTGCGACGAAATGCAGGCCGGCGGCGCGAGGCGCAGCCGGGCGCCGCGAAACGTGCCGTTTTCCGGAGCTTTACCGGCGCTTTACGGTTCATGGGACAGGCGCGCTACGATGCAGCGCTCCACTAGCAGCCGTACTTGCGCACTGCCACACCACACATGGAATCTCCGAACTCCGAGCCTTCTTCCGGCGATTCGCCTGCTGTTCAACCGGTACAACCCACCTCTTCGTCCCCTCCACCCCGGCCGCCCTCGCGCCGCAAGCGCTGGCTGGGCAGCCTGATCGCGCTGCTGCTGCTGGCCGCGCTGGGAGGCGGTGCCTGGTACCTGATCAACCGCAAGGCAGGCAAGGAAGGCGGACCAGGATTCGGGGGCGCGACCGTCACGGTGGGCCATGCGGCGGCGCGCGAGATCGAGCTGCCGGTCACCATCGATGCGCTCGGCACGGTCACGCCGCTTGCAACCATCACGCTCAAGGCGCAGGTCGGCGGCGTGCTGACCGAGGTGCTCTTCACCGAAGGCCAGACCGTTGCCAAAAACCAGCTGCTCGCACGCATCGACCCGCGTCCCTACGAGCAGGCGCTGATGCAGGCCCGCGGCACCCGCCAGCGCGATGAGGCGCAACTGGAGGCCGCACGTGTCACGCTGGCGCGCTACCGCACGCTGCTGACGCAGGATTCCATCGCCAGGCAGGACGTCGACACCCAGGCCGCGCTGGTCCGCCAGCTCGAAGGCACGGTCACCACCGACCTGGCCGCCGAGGCCGCCGCCAAGCTGAACCTCGACTACACCCGCATCACCTCGCCCGTGGCGGGCCGCATCGGCCTGCGCGCGGTGGATGCCGGCAACACGGTCACGGCCAATGCAACCACCGGCATCGCGGTGATCACGCAGATGAACCCGATCGACGTGCAGTTCTCGGTGCCGCAAGACCGCGTGCCCGACATCCAGGCGCAGCTCGCCAAAGGCGAGCCGCTGGCGGTCACCGCGTTCGACCGCACCCGCGCCGTGACGCTGGACACCGGCACCTTCTCCACGCTCGACAACGTCGTCGACACCACCACCGGCACCGTGAAGGCCAAGGCCCGCTTCGGCAATGCGGAAACCACGCTGTTCCCGAGCCAGTTCGTCAACGTGCAGATGCTGCTGCGCAAGGTGCGCGCCGTGGTGGTGCCGGTGACGGCCGTGCGCACCGGGCCCAATGGCGACTATGTGTATGTCATCGACGAAGAGCGCAGGGTGTCGACGCGCCCGGTGAAGCGCGGCGAAGCCAACGTCGAGGTGGTGGCCATCACCTCGGGCCTGCGGGTCGGCGAGAACGTGGTGACCGAGGGGGGCGACCGCATCAAGGATGGCGCGGTCGTGCAGCTGCAGGGCGACCGTCCCGCGGCAGGACCGCGCGGCGGCGCGTCCGGTCCGCGCGGTGCGGCATCGGGCCCGCGCGGCGCACGCGGAGAACGCGGCGAGGGCAGCGGAGAGCGGCGGCGCCAGCGTCCGCCGCAATGACGAGCCACACCGACACACGGAACCAGCGAGCGCGTTCGCGATGAGCCCCTCCCGCCCTTTCATCGAACGGCCGGTGGCCACGGCGCTTCTGATGGTGGCCATCGTGCTGGCCGGCCTGGTCGGCTTGCGGCTGCTGCCGCTGGCCGCGCTGCCGCAGGTCGACTACCCGACCATCCAGGTGCAGACGCTCTACCCCGGGGCCAGCCCCGAGGTCATGGGACGCACCGTCACCGCGCCGCTGGAGCGGCAGTTCGGCCAGATGGCAGGCCTCAACCGCATGAGCTCCGTGAGCTCGGCGGGCGCGTCGATCATCACGCTGCAGTTCGCGCTCGACCAGACCCTGGACGTGGCCGAGCAGCAGGTGCAGGCCGCCATCAATGCCGGCGGCTCGCTGCTGCCGGCCGACCTGCCCGCGCCGCCCGTGTACGCCAAGGTGAACCCGGCCGATGCACCCATCCTGACGCTGGCCGTGAGCTCCGAGACCATGCCGCTCACCGAGGTGCAGAACCTCGTGAACACGCGGCTCGCGCAGAAGATCAGCCAGGTCGGCGGCGTGGGGCTCGTTTCACTGTCCGGCGGGCAGCGCCCGGCCGTGCGCATCCAGGCCGACACCAACGCGCTCGCGTCGGTGGGCATCGGCCTGGACACGCTGCGCAGCGCCATCACCGCGGCCAATGCCAACAGCGCCAAGGGCAGCTTCGACGGACCGCGGCGGGCCTACACCATCAATGCCAACGACCAGCTCGTGACGGCGGACGACTACAAGAACCTCATCGTCGCGTGGAAGAACGGCGCGCCGGTGCGGATGACCGATGTCGCGCGCGTGGTCGACGGCGCCGAGAACACGCAGCTGGGCGCATGGGCCGCATTGCGCGCGGGCGAGCAGCCGGCAACGCTCTACCCGGCCATCATTCTCAACGTGCAGCGCCAGCCGGGCGCCAACGTGATCGGCACCGTGGACGCCATCAAGAAGCAGCTGCCCGAACTCGAAGCCGCGCTGCCTGGTTCGCTCAAGGTGGAAGTACTGAGCGACCGCACCACCGGCATCCGCGCCTCGGTCTCGCACGTGCAGCTGGAGCTCGGGCTGGCCGTGGTGATGGTGGTGCTGGTGATCTTCTTCTTCCTGCACAGCGTGCGAGCCACGGTCATCGCCAGCCTGGCCGTGCCGATCTCGCTCATCGGCACCTGCGGGCTGATGTACCTCCTCGGCTACAGCCTCAACAACCTGAGCCTCATGGCGCTGACCATTGCCACCGGCTTCGTGGTGGACGACGCGATCGTGATGATCGAGAACATCGCGCGCTATCTCGAGGAGGGCGATCCGCCCTTCAAGGCGGCGCTCAAGGGTGCGACGCAGATCGGCTTCACCATCATCTCGCTCACGGTGTCGCTCATCGCCGTGCTCATTCCGCTCTTGTTCATGGGGGACGTGGTGGGCCGGCTGTTCCGCGAGTTCGCGGTCACACTGGCCATCACCATCCTGATCTCCGCCGTGGTGTCGCTCACGCTGGTGCCGATGATGTCGGCGCGCTGGCTCAAGCCGCAGGCCGAGGAGGGCGGACGCTTCGGTGCCAGCGTGCAGCGCTTCTTCGACCGCGTGATCGGCCGCTATGACCTGTGGCTGCAATGGGTGCTGCGCCACCAGCCGCTGACGCTGGTCGTGGCGGTGGCAACGCTGGGGCTCACGGTGCTGCTCTACGTGGTGATTCCCAAGGGGCTGTTCCCGACGCAGGACACCGGGCAACTGCAGGCGCGCATCGAGGCCGCGCAGGACGTGTCGTACACGCGCATGGCCGAGCTGCAGCAGCAGGCCGCCAACGCCATCCTCGCCGACCCCGAGGTGGCGAGCGTGAGCTCGGTGGTGGGCGTGGACGCCGCCAACAACACGGCGCTGAACACCGGCAGCATGCTCATCAACATGCGCGCCGGCCGCGGCGACCAGGAAGCCACCATGCAGCGCCTGCGCGAACGCGTGCGCGCCGTGGCCGGCGTCACGCTGTACCTGCAGCCGACGCAAGACCTGACCATCGACGCCGAGACCGGCCCGACCGAATTCCGCGTTTCCCTCGAAGGGGTGGACACCAATACCGTCGATACCTGGGCGCAGAAGCTGGTGGAGCGCCTGCGTTCCGAGCCGCTGGTGCGCAATGCCACCACCAACGCGGGCGCGAAGGGCCTGGCCGCCTATGTGGACATCGACCGCAACACGGCCTCGCGGCTGTCGGTCACGGCCAGCTCGGTGGACGACACGCTCTACAGCGCGTTCGGCCAGCGCATCGTCTCGACCATCTTCACCGAAACCAACCAGTACCGCGTGATCCTCGAGGCGCAGCGCGAAGCCCTGGCCTCGCCGCAAATGCTGGGCAACCTGCAGCTGCGCACCGGCAGCGGCGGCGCGACCACGCTGTCGTCATTCGCCACAGTGCGCGAGCAGGCGGCGCCGCTGCAGGTGACGCACGTGGCGCAGTACCCGGCCGCCACCGTGGGCTTCGACACGGCGGAAAACGTGGCGCTCGGCAAATCGGTCGCGGCCATTCGCGCGGCGGCCAAGGAAATCGGCATGCCGTCGAGCATGACCATGACCTTCCTGGGCGCGGCGGGCGCGTACGAAAAATCGCTCTCCAACCAGCTCTGGCTCATTCTGGCGGCGGTGGTGTGCGTGTACATCGTGCTGGGCGTGCTGTATGAGAGCTACATCCATCCGCTGACGATCCTCTCGACCCTGCCCTCGGCCGGCGTGGGTGCGCTGCTCGCGTTGATGGTCACCGGCAACGACCTGGGCGTGATCGGCATCATCGGCATCATCCTCTTGATCGGCATCGTCAAGAAGAACGCGATCATGATGATCGACTTCGCCATCGACGCCGAGCGCCGCGAGGGCAAGTCGCCGCATGAAGCCATCCACCAGGCGGCGTTGCTGCGCTTCCGTCCCATCCTGATGACCACGCTGGCGGCGCTGTTCGCGGCGCTGCCTCTGATGTTCGGCTGGGGCGAGGGCGCCGAGCTGCGCCGGCCGCTGGGCCTCGCGATCTTCGGCGGGCTGGTGGTGAGCCAGGTGCTCACGCTGTTCACCACGCCCGTGGTCTACCTGGCCTTCGACCGGCTCGGGCGGCGCTTCGGGCGCAGGCGGGAGGCCGTGGCCGAATGAATCTTTCCAGGCCTTTCGTCGAACGCCCGATTGCCACGGTCCTCTTGACCATCGGCATCGCCCTGTCCGGGATCGCGGCGTTCTTCGTGCTGCCTGTGTCGCCCTTGCCGCAGGTCGACTTCCCAACCATTTCGGTGACGGCCAGCCTCGCGGGCGCGAGCCCGAGCACCATGGCGTCGAGCGTGGCCACGCCGCTGGAGCGGCGCCTGGGTGTCATCGCGGGCGTCAACGAACTCACCTCGACCAGCTCCAACGGCTCGACGCGCATCAGCCTGCAGTTCGACCTGAAGCGCAACATCGACAGCGCCGCGCGCGAGGTGCAGGCGGCCATCAATGCCGCGCGCGCCGACCTGCCAGCCACCTTGCGCAGCAACCCGACCTACCGCAAGCGCAACCCGACGGCTGCGCCCATCGCGATCCTGGCGCTCACCTCCAAGACGCGCACGCCGGGCCAGATCTACGAGGCCGTGTCCAACATCGTGAGCCAGAAGCTCTCGCAGGTGGAGGGCGTGGGCGAGGTCGAGATCGGCGGCGGCTCGCTGCCGGCGGTGCGCGTGGAACTCGAACCCTTCTCGCTCAACCGCTTCGGCATCAGCAGCGAGGACGTGCGCGCCGCCATCCAGGCCAACAATGCCAACCGCCCCAAGGGCGCCATCGAGAACGATGACCGCCGGCTGCAGATCTACACGCCGTCGCCGGGCCGCCATGCGGAGGAATACCGCGACATGGTGATCGCCTGGCGCAACGGCGCGGCGGTGCGGCTGGGCGATGTCGCGCGGGTGATCGACAGCGTGGAGAACACGCGCACGCTGGGCCTCTTCAACGGGCAGCCGGCGGTGGTCGTGCTGGTCACGCAGGAGCCGGGCGCGAACATCATCCAGACCGTGGACGGCGTGCGCGAACTGCTGCCCGAACTGCGCGCGCAGCTGCCGCAGGACATCGAGGTGCAGGTGGCCTCCGACCGCACCAACTCCATCCGGGCGTCGCTGCGCGAGATCGAGGCCACGCTGATGATCTCCATCGCGCTGGTGGTGCTCGTGGTCGGGCTCTTCCTGCGCAAGGCGCGCGCCACCCTCATTCCCGCGGTGGCCACCGTGGTGTCGCTGCTCGGCACCTTCGGCGTGATGCACCTGCTGGGCTACAGCCTCAACAACCTGAGCCTGATGGCACTCACGGTGGCCACCGGCTTCGTGGTGGACGACGCGATCGTGGTGCTCGAGAACACCAGCCGCCACATCGAGGCCGGCATGGGCCGCATCGAGGCGGCCCTGCGCGGCGCGCGCGAGGTGGGCTTCACCGTGCTGTCGATCAGCCTCTCGCTGGTCGCGGTGTTCATTCCGCTGCTGTTCATGGACGGGCAGATCGGCCGGCTGTTCCGCGAATTCGCCGTCACGCTGTCGGTGGCGGTGCTGATATCGCTGGTCATCTCGCTCACCACCACGCCCATGCTGTGCGCCATGCTGCTGCGGGCCGAGGAGCCCGATGCCAAGCCTCCGGGGCGCCTGGCGCGCATGGCGGAAGGCGTCTACCAGTGGAGCCTGCGCACCTACGCCCACAGCCTCGACTGGGCGCTTGCGAGCAAGGCCGTGGTCATGGTGGTGCTGCTGGCGGTCATCGGGCTCAACGTGTACCTGTTCTCGGCCATTCCCAAGGGCTACTTTCCCGAGCAGGACAACGGCCAGCTCAATGCGGGCCTGCGCGCGGACCAGAGCATCTCGTCGGTGGCGCTGAGCGAGAAGCTGCGCCAGGCGGTCGACATCATCCACAAGGATCCGGCCGTCGATACCGTGGGTGGGCTTCGCGGGCGGCAGCCGCTCGGGCGGTGGATTCATGTTCGTCAACCTCAAGCCGATCTCGCAACGCACCGAGAAGACCGCCGCGGTGGTCAACCGGCTGCGGCCGCAGCTCAACCAACTGACGGGGCTGCGCGTGTTCCTGAGCCCGGTGCAAGACCTGCGCATGGGCGGACGCTCGAGCAACTCCACCTACCAGTACACGCTCAAGGGCGACAACCTGGCCGACCTGCGCACCTGGACCGCTAAGCTCGCGGATCGCCTGCGCCGGGAAACGGCGCTGACCGACCTGGACAGCGACCAGGCGGACAACGGGGTGGAGACCTACGTCAACGTCGACCGCGACAGTGCCGCGCGGCTCGGGGTGACCTCCAGCGCGGTCGACAACGCGCTCTACAACGCGTACGGCCAGCGCTCGGTGGCCACCATCTACGACGAGCTCAACCAGTATTCCGTGATCATGGAATGGGCACCGCGCTACCAGCGCGCGCCCGTGGTGCTGAAAGACCTGTACGTGCCCTCGACGCTCACCAGCAGCACCACCGCGAGCGGCGCGACGGTGGTGAGTTCGCTCGCCAACACCACCGACGCCACCACCGGCACGTCGACCACCACGTCGGCCAACCCGGCCCTGCGCACCGCGTCCACGGGGCAGGCGCTGGCGGCCAACACCACGCTCATGGTGCCGCTCTCGGCCATTGCCAAGGTGAGCGAGCGCGCGGTGCCGAGCTCCATCGACCACCAGGACACCGAACTTGCGAGCACCATCTCCTTCAACCTGGACGAAGGCGTCACGCTGCAGGACGCGCGGCGCATCGTCGCGCAGGCCGAGGCCGACATTGCCATGCCGGTGAACGTGCGCGGGAGCTTCCAGGGCACGGCGCTGGCGGCGCAGCAATCGCAAGGGCAGCAGCTGGCGCTCATCTTCGCGGCCATCGTGGTCATCTACATCGTGCTGGGCGTGCTCTATGAAAGCCTGATCCACCCGATCACCGTGCTGACCACGCTGCCTTCCGCGGGCGTGGGCGCGGTGCTCGCGCTGCTGCTGTTCCGCATGGAGTTCTCGATCATTGCGCTGATCGGGCTTTTCCTCCTGATCGGCATCGTGAAGAAGAACGCCATCCTGATCATCGACTTTGCGCTCGAGGCCGAGCGCGCGCGCGGCATCTCGGCGGTGGAGGCCGTGCGCGAGGCCTGCCTGATGCGCTTCCGCCCCATTCTCATGACCACGCTCGCGGCGGCGCTGGGCGCGCTGCCGCTGGCCATCGGCTTCGGGCAGGGCGCCGAACTGCGCCAGCCGCTGGGCGTGGCGATCATCGGCGGCCTGGTGGCGAGCCAGCTGCTCACGCTCCTCACGACGCCCGTGGTCTACGTGCTGCTCGACAAGCTGCGCCGGCGCTCGGGCAACGAGCGTCACCTGAGCCGGGCAGCAAGCTCGCCAACATGAAAAGACGAATGAACGAAGCTGCCATGACACGACAACGAGCACGCATCTTTTCGCAGCTGCCCGGCAGGCTTTCCGCGCTCGCGTTGGCCGCCGTGCTGGCTGGTTGCGCGGTGGGACCTCGCTATGAAGTGCCTACGGCGGCCGCTCCCGCCAGCTGGAAGGAACAGCCGGCCGCAGAGGGCTGGCTCCCCGCCGCGCCGGCCGATGCGCTCGACCGCGGCGATTGGTGGAAGCTCTTCGGCGACGCCACGCTCGACGAGCTGGCCGCCAGGGTGCAGGTGTCGAACCAGAACATTGCCGCGGCGGTGGCCAACTATGCGCAGGCCAAGGCCCTGGTGCGGGGCGAGCGCGCGGCGCTGTTTCCCACGGTTTCGGTCGATGGCAGCGGGCGGCGAAGCGGCAACGTCGGCGGCAGCAGCAATCCATCGAACGCCTTCTCGGCCACGCTGGGGGTCGACTGGGCGCCCGACGTGTGGGGCCGCCTGCGGCAGGCCGTGACCAGCGCCGAGGCCAATGCCCAGGCCAGCGAAGCCGACCTGGCGTCGGCACGCCTGTCGGCCATCGGCGACCTGGCGACCAACTATTTCTCGCTGCGCGAAGCCGATGCGGAGATCATGCTGCTCGACCAGACCATCGAGGGCTACCAGCGCGCCTTCGAGATCACAAGCAACCGCTACAAGGCCGGCATCGCGGCCCAGACCGACGTGCTGCAGGCGCAGACCCAGCTCGTGAGCGCGCAGGCCGAGCGCGTCGGGCTGCAGCGCACGCGCGCCACGCTGGAGCACGCCATCGCCATGCTGGTGGGCGTGGCCCCGGCCGACTTCAGCCTGCCGGCCGCGCAGTGGACGCCCACGGTGCCCGGCATCCCCACCGGCGTGCCTTCGACCTTGCTGCAGCGCCGGCCCGACATTGCCGCGGCGGAACGCGCGGTGGCGGCGGCCAATGCGCAGATCGGCATTGCGCGCTCGGCGTACTTTCCGAACTTCGGGCTCAGCGCTTCGGTGGGCAGCAACGCCAGCCGCGTGAAGGACCTGTTCAACGCTTCCAACACGCTGTGGGCGCTCGGCCTGTCGGTGGCGCAGGTGGTGTTCGATGCGGGCGCCATCGGCGCGAGCGTCGATTCGGCCAAGGCGGCGCACGAAGCCAGCGTGGCGCGCTACCGCCAGGCGGTGCTCACCGCTTTCCAGGCCGTCGAAGACCAGCTGACGGCCGGCGCCACGCTCGCGCAGCAGGAGGGCCTGCGGCGCGAGGCCTCGGCGGCCGCCGACAAGACCGAGCAGCAACTGCTCAACCGCTACCGCGCGGCACAGGTGAGCTACACCGAGGTGGTCACGGCCCAGGCGGCCGCACTCAACGCGCGGCGCACGCTGGTGCAGCTCCAGGTCAACCGCCAGGCCTCCGCGGTGGCGCTCATCCAGGCCCTGGGCGGCGGCTGGCAGCAGCCCGCCCCTGCGCGCTGAGCGGAGCCGCTCCCCTTCACCGCGCGGCGGTCATGCGCTCAGTGCGCGTGGCGGTCCATGGATCCGCCAAGGTAGTCCTTGTCGGTCACCAGCACCCAGAGCGCGAGCACCAGGATCGCCGCACCCACGAGCACCGCGTTCACCATCGCGTCCTCCACCGTGGCATAGCCGAGCACCCACGGCGATACGACGAGCCAGATGGCGATCGCGCCTTCGGTCCACTCTTCCCAGGCGCGCGGGACCAGGGTCGCCCCCAGGGCCACGGCGCCCAGCACGATCCCTGTCGCCACTGCACACCACATCGCGGCATCGACGTCCTGGAAGCCCAGGACCCAGGGCGAGATGATCAGCCACGCACCGAGCGCAACGCCGACCGGGTCTTGCCAATGTTTCACTTGCTTCATGGTCATTGCCTCCTGTCGCGGCACACCGCCTCGACACACCTTCGACTTGCGCCGCCCGGCAGGGTTCCGCATGCCGCGGTCGCAACACAAACCCCGCAACTGCCCGGGTCAGCTGATCCGGGCCTGACTCGGTGCCTCGCCATAATCGATGCTCTTTGAAGGAGCAAGTGTGGATATCGTTTTGCTGGTGAAGGCCGCCGTCATGGGCATCGTCGAGGGGTTGACCGAGTTTCTCCCCATCTCGTCGACCGGACATCTGATTCTTGCGGGCTCGCTGCTCGGCTTCGACGACGACAAGGCCAAGGTGTTCGACATCGCCATCCAGACCGGCGCGATCTTCGCGGTGATCCTGGTGTACTGGCAGAAGATCCATTCGACCGTGGTGGCCTTGCCGCGGCAGGCCAAGGCCAGGCGCCTGGTGCTGAACGTGATCATCGGCTTCATCCCGGCTGTGGTGCTCGGGCTGATATTCGGCAAGATGATCAAGGCGCAGCTCTTCACGCCCGTGGTGGTGGCCAGCACCTTCATCATCGGCGGCTTCATCATCCTGTGGGCCGAGAAGCGGCCGCCCGGTTCGATTCGCGTCGAGCATGTCGACGACATGACGATGTGGGACGCCCTCAAGGTCGGCCTGGTGCAGTGCTTCGCGATGATTCCGGGCACGAGCCGCAGCGGCTCGACGATCATCGGCGGCATGCTGCTCGGGCTGTCGCGGCAGGCGGCCACGGATTTCTCTTTTTTCCTGGCCATCCCGACGCTCATCGGCGCAGGTGCCTACAGCCTCTACAAGGAGCGCGCGCTGCTCTCGATGGCCGACGTCCCGCTCTTCGCGGTGGGGCTGGTGTTCTCGTTCGCGAGCGCATGGCTGTGCGTGCGTTGGCTGCTGAAGTACATCAGTACGCACAACTTCATTCCGTTTGCCTGGTACCGCATTGCCTTCGGCATCGTGGTGCTTGCCACGGCATGGACCGGCACGGTGGTCTGGGCGGAGTAGACCGACGCCTCAGCGCAGCAGGATGGCGCCGCTCGAGGTGCCGTGCACCAGCTCGGCGCGCGAGCCGAACGCCAGTTTCCTGTAGATGTTCCGGGTGCGGCGCTCCACAGCCAGCCGGGGAGTCGAGAGGGTCTCGGCAATGTCGCGGTGGGTGAGGCCCTGCACCACGAGTTCCAGCATGTTGCGCTCGCGCGGCGTCAGCGTCGCCTCGGGCATGGCGGGCGAATCGCTTGAATGTTCCGCATGCGCCGCATGCCACGCAAGAATGCGCCGGGCAATGGCCGCGTCGATGAGCGCGCCGCCCTGCTCGATGCTGCGCAGGCCGATGCTGAGTTCGAGATCGTCGCGTTCCTTCAGGAGATAGGCCGCCGCGCCGGCGCGCAATGCTGAAAAGATGGTTTCGTCGGAGCTGCGCGACGAGGTGGAAATGGCCACGCACGGCACCTGCGGATGGTGCACCTGGAGCCATTCGATGAGTTCGATGCCGCGGCCTTCCGGCAGGCCGATGTCGACCAGTGCGACCCCGAAGCGCTGGCTCCCGAGCAATTGCATGGCCGCCGCGTCGTCGTCGGTCCAGGCGATCTGGGGCTCGTCGCATCCGAGCATCGAGAGAACGTAGTGCAAACGTTCCTGCATCGCCCGGTCGTTTTCGACCACGAGGGTCGGACTGAGGGAGATGGCTTCAACGGCTTCCAACAGGGAAGTTGACATTTGTACGGCATTCTCGATCGGTGGCCGGCAAACTAGGACGTTTTTACTTATTTTCCTCGATTGTTACAGAAGATTGCCAAGTGTGTCGCGTGATATCCCCCTCTTGACAAGGGTCGTGAGGGCGGGCTGGCCCCACCCGCCTCATGCCAGGTTGCGCAGCGCCGCCTCGATGGCTGCGGCGGTGGCCAGCGGCTTTTCCATGGGGAACAGGTGCGTCCCGTCGAGCATGGCGATGCGCCCCTTGGTGACCTGCTCGGTCATCTTCATGCCCACCTGTTTCATCTCGGCCGACTGGCGCCCGCCGATGAAGGCCACCTTGCACCTGAGCGGATGGCGGCGCAGCAGGGCACTCAAGTTGTGGGGCAGGGTGTTGTAGATGGCCGTTTCCACGTTGCGGTCGAAGCTCAGCTCGCGCGTGTCGTCGCTGTCGAAGGTGCCGTGGTCGATGTAGTCGCGCAGCACCTGCTCGTCCCATTTCGCGAAGGCCTTCTTGCCGCGGAAGTGTTCGAACACCTCCTCGCGGTGCGCCCAGCGGTTCTTGCGCCTGCGGCTGATGGCGCCGGGCGAGACGGTCTTCATCAGCGGGGTGCGCTTGACCAGGTTCAGCGTGTTCGCGCGCCAGCCACCCAGGACGGGCGAATCGAGCAGCACCACGCCGCACGCGAGCGCCGGATGAATGGCCGCGCACATGAGGCTCAGGAAACCGCCGAACGAGTGGCCGACCAGGAACACCGGCTTGCCGGCACGCTCGGCCCGCGGCCGGGCAAAGTCGGCCAGCTGTTGCACCAGGTGCGGCCAGTTGTCGGTGACCGGGTACTTGGGATCGTGCCCGAACTTTTCGATGGCATCGACCTCGAAGCCGCGATTGCGCAGGCTGTCGAGGACGACGCGGTAGGTGCTCGCAGGAAAACTGTTGCCGTGCGAGAAGACGACGGGAGGCATCACCATGGCCGCGCTCGGCCTTGCCTAGATGAGCTTTTCGTCCGGAGTCGAGATCTTGCGCAGCGGGCTGTGGCGCGTGGCGGGCATTCGCAGCGGATGCTGGGTGACCGAGTCGTCCCACACCGGGTCTTCGATGCTGTCGAACACCTCGCGCAGTTTCTGGCCCCAGCTGTTGTGCATCATGCGGTAGTAGGGGTTGTCGGCATCGATGCAGATGACGCGGTCGGTCTCAAGCTTGTTGGCCTCGTACACCACCAGGTCGAGCGGCAGGCCGACCGACAGGTTCGACTTCATGGTCGAGTCCATCGACACCAGTGCGCACTTGGCGGCTTCGTCGAGCGGGGTTTCGGGCGTGAGCACGCGGTCGAGCACCGGCTTGCCGTATTTCGATTCGCCGACCTGGAAGTAAGGCGTCTCGGTGGTCGCCTCGATGAAATTGCCGGCCGCGTAGACCAGGAACAGGCGCATGCCTTCGCCCTTGACCTGCCCGCCGAAGATGAACGAAACGTTGAAGTCCAGCCCCGCATGCTTGAGCGCCTCGGCATCGCGGTCGTACACATGGCGCACGGCCGAGCCGAGCACGCGCGCGGCATCGAACATGCTCCTGGCGTTCCAGATGGTGATGGGGGCACCCTGCGAGCCGTCTTCGCGGGTTTCGCGCAGTTCCTCGATCTGCAGGATCTCGCGCACCGATTGCGAGATGCTCAGGTTGCCCGAGGACAGCAGCACCATGACGCGGTCGCCGGGCTGCTCGTAGACGATCATCTTGCGGAAGGTGCTGATGTGGTCCACGCCCGCGTTGGTGCGCGAGTCGGAAAGAAACACCAGGCCGGCGTTGAGTTTGATGCCTACGCAATAAGTCATGAGTTCGTCTCGCATGAATCAGGCCCGGTCAGCCGGTGCTGCGTTCACGCGTGTTCAGTTTTTGGAGGGCATAGAGCGCGTCGAGGGCTTCGCGCGGGCTCATGGTGTCGGGGTCGAGCGCAGCCAGCGCGGATTCTACGGCGCTGGCCATGGGGGTCTCGGCCGCGGGCGGCGGTGCGAACAGGTCGACCTGCGCACGGGTTTGCGCATGTTGCGATTCGAGCGCCTCCAGCGCCTGCCGCGCATGGTTGACCACCGCGGCCGGCATGCCCGCCAGCCGGGCCACCTGGATGCCGTAGCTCTTGCTGGCCGGGCCGGGCTGCATCTCGTGCAGGAACACGATGTCGCGGCCCGCCTCGGTGGCGCTCACGTGCATGTTCACCGCACAGTGGTGCGTGGCCGGGAATTCGGTCAGCTCGAAGTAGTGGGTGGCAAAGAGCGTGAAGGCTTTGCTGCGGTCGTGCAGCTGGGCCGCGATGCCCGCCGCCAGCGCCAGGCCGTCGAAGGTGCTGGTGCCGCGGCCGATCTCGTCCATCAGCACCAGCGACTGCGCGGTGGCGCTGTGCAGGATCTGCGCGGCCTCGGTCATCTCGAGCATGAAGGTCGACTGCGCGTTGGCCAGGTCGTCCGCCGCGCCGATGCGCGTGTGGATGGCGTCGATCGGTCCGAGCCGGCAGGCCGCGGCCGGCACGTGCGAGCCGATGGAGGCCAGCAGCACGATGATGGCCACCTGCCGCATGTAGGTCGACTTGCCGCCCATGTTGGGGCCGGTGATGACCTGCATGCGCTGCTGCGGACCGAGCTGCGTGTCGTTCGCGATGAAGCCGCCCGACGACTTTTCCGCCAGGCGGGCCTCCACCACCGGATGGCGGCCCTGCTGGATCTCGATGCAGGGGTGCGCCACGAAACTGGGTGCGCGCCAGTGCAGCGTGTGCGAGCGCTCCGACAGCGCGCACAGCGCATCGAGCGTGGCAATGGCGCCGGCCAGCTGCGTGAGCGCGTGCACCGAAGGCTGCAGCGCATCGAGCAGCTGCTCATAGAGCCACTTCTCGCGGGCCAGCGCGCGGTCTTGCGCACTCAACGCCTTGTCCTCGAAGGCCTTGAGCTCGGGCGTGATGAAGCGCTCGGCATTCTTCAGCGTCTGGCGGCGGCGGTAGTTGTCCGGCACTTTCGAGAGCGCGCTCTGCGTCACCTCGATGTAGAAGCCGTGCACGCGGTTGAACTGCACCCGCAGGTTGCTGATGCCGGTGCGCTCGCGTTCGCTGACTTCGAGCTTCAGCAGAAAGTCGTCGCAGTTCTCGCTGATGGCGCGCAGCTCGTCGAGTTCGGCGTCGTGGCCGGTGGCAATCACGCCGCCGTCGCGCACCAGCGCCGACGGGTCGGGCTTGATGGCGCTTGCCAGCAGGTCGGCGCAGCCCGGCGGCGGCGCGAGCCGCTCGGCAATGCGGTCGAGCAGCGCAGTCGACGAGGGCAGCAGCGGCGCCAGCTGCTCCGCCTTTGCCAGTGCGAGCCGCAACGCCAGCAGCTCGCGCGGGCGCACCTGCCTGAGGGCAACGCGCGCCGCGATGCGTTCCACGTCGCTTGTGTTCTTGAGCTGCTCGCGCAGCGTGCGCCAGGGCGCGGCCGTGCCGCCCAGCACCGTGGACTGCAGTGCGGCGATGGCTTCGAGCCGGCCCTGCGCCTCGCTGCGGTCGCGCCTGGGCGAGAGCAGCCAGCGCTTCAACAACCGGCTCCCCATGCCGGTCATGCAGGTGTCGAGCAGCGAGAACATCGTGGGCGAGTCTTCGCCGCGCAGCGTCTGCACCAGCTCCAGGTTGCGCCGCGTGGTGGGCGGCAACTCGATCAGGTCGCCGTCGCGTTCCACCGACAGCCGCTGCACGTGCGAGAGGGCGCGGCCCTGGGTGTGCTCGGCATAGCCCAGCAGCGCGGCGGCGGCCGCATGCGCGTTGGCAAGCGATTCGGCGTTCCAGGCGGCCAGGCTGTTGCTGCCCATCTGTTCGCTGAGCTTGCGCTCGCCCAGCCCGCCGTCGAACTGCCACGCCGGGCGGATCGAAAGCGTGAAAGGCGTGGTCCCGCGCGCGGTCTTCAGCCGCTGCTCGAAGGCCGGCGTGACTTCCGCGCTGTAGAGCAGCTCGCTCGGCGCGATGCGCGCGATCCAGGCTTCGAGCGCGTCGGCGGGGCACTCGGCCAGCCGCAGCTCGGCACCGGTGACGCTGAGCCAGGCCAGGCCGCAGAAATTGCGCGTGCCCGCATGCACCGCGAGCAGCAGCGATTCGCTCTTGTCGTTGAGCAGTTCCGAGTCGGTCAGCGTGCCGGGCGTGACCACCCGCACCACCTTGCGCTCGACCGGTCCCTTGCTCGCGCCGACCTCGCCCACCTGCTCGCAGATGGCCACCGATTCACCCAGCTTGATGAGCCGGGCCAGGTAGGTATCGACCGCATGGAACGGCACGCCGCACATCACCACCGGCTGGCCGGCCGACTGGCCGCGCTGGGTGAGCGTGATGTCGAGCAGGCGTGCGGCCTTTTCGGCGTCGGCCCAGAACAGCTCGTAGAAATCGCCCATCCGGTAGAACAGCAGGGTGTCCGGATGGTCGGCCTTGAGGCCCAGGTATTGCGCCATCATGGGCGTGTGCCCGGAGAAGTCGCTGGTCGAGGGAGAAGCTTGCGCAGTCGTCGTTTTCACTCGGCCGATTATCGGGGACGGCCGGACGCTCCGCCGATGACAGGCCGGACCGGCCCCGCTCTAAAATTGGCCGGCGCGAAACTCCGCGTGAAGAACAAGGCGCCCATGGCCCACCCGGACGAATTCAAAGGCCCAGAAGCGGACGCGTTGCCCGACACCGCCACCTTGCCCGCAGAACTCGCCGCGCTGTACCTCTGCATGTCGCCGGCCCAGCTGGCCGACCTGCGCAAGTCAAGGCGGCCCGATGGGCGCGCAGGCAACGGCCCGGCCATCGTCAAGCCGGTGGAGAGCGCCGGAGCCGGGGCGAAAGACGCCGTGCGCTACCAGCTCGGTACCTTGCGCGAGTTCGCAAGCGCCAGCGGTGCCGCCAACGCGTTCGACGCCGCGCTGAATTCCGGCATGCTGGGCTGGGTGTCCGCCAAGCTGCCTTTCTTTGCCGAGCTCGAACCGCGCGTCAAGCGCGGCCGGCGCGTGCTCATCGGCGGCGCCTGGGACCGGACCGATCCGTTGCGCGAGACGCGTTTCAACGAACTGGCGAAGGGCCGCATCCGCTTCACGTCGTTGACAAGCGCCGAAGCCGCCGCCAGCCTCTGGGCCGACCTCGAGAGTCACCGCGCTTTCGCGGAGAAAGGGCTCGCCCTGCTCAGGAGCGAAACGCAGGCCATCGAGGCGTCGCTGGCCGCCACCCGCCGCCTGGCCGAGCCCTCGAACCCGGAAGCTCCCAACTGACCCCTCCCAGACCGACCTTGGACGCGTACCGATGCTGATCAATTGCGTTGCCTATGAAAACGGCGCCAAGCTCGCCGATATCCCGGTCGAGGACATCAGCGAATACATCACGCGTCCCGGCTGCTTCGTCTGGGTGGCGCTGAGCGACGCCACGCCCGACGAGCTGGCCCAGATGCAGGAGGAATTCGGCCTGCATCCGCTCGCGGTGGAAGACGCCCATCATGGGCACCAGCGACCCAAGGTGGAGGAATACGGCGACTCGCTCTTTGTCGTGATGCACCTGGTCGAGCCTGACGCGGATGCCGACCATCGCGTGAGCGTGGGCGAGGTCGATGTGTTCGTCGGCCGGAACTACGTGCTTTCCGTGCGCAACCGCAGCGAGCACGGTTTCCAGGACGTGCGCGAGCGCTGCGAGCGCGAGCCCGAACTGCTGCGCAACGGCGCGGGCTTTGTGCTCTATGCGCTGATGGACGCGGTGGTCGACCGCTACTTTCCCGTGATCGACGCGCTGGAGGTGGAACTGGAATCGATCGAGCAGCAGCTCTTCACGCAGGGCGGCGCGGCGCGCGACAAGATCAGGCAGCTGTATGACCTGAAGCGGCGCAGCATGATCCTCAAGCGCGCGGTGGCGCCGCTGGTGGAAGCGGCCGGCAAGCTGCACGGCGGACGGGTGCCGCAGATCTGCCTGACCTCGCAGGAGTATTTTCGCGATGTGGCCGACCACCTGGGACGCATCAACGGATCCATCGACGCCATGCGCGACACCATCGGCACGGCCATTTCGGTGAACCTGTCGATGGTCACGATCGAAGAGGGCGAAGTGACCAAGCGGCTGGCCGCATGGGCCAGCATCTTTGCCGTGTGCACCGCGTTCGCGGGCATCTGGGGCATGAATTTCGAGCACATGCCGGAGCTGAAATTCCGCTATGGGTATGCGATGGCGCTGGCGTTGATGGGCGGGACCTGCAGCTATCTGTACTACCGGTTCCGGCGAGCCGGCTGGCTCTGAGTTTTCATGCCCCTATTCGTCGTGCGTATCGTGCGTGGCCACGGCGCCGCGGCGCCAGTAACCCGAGGCGCGAACCCACTTCGG
Source organism: Variovorax sp. OAS795 (assembly GCF_040546685.1). NCBI lineage: Bacteria > Pseudomonadati > Pseudomonadota > Betaproteobacteria > Burkholderiales > Comamonadaceae > Variovorax > Variovorax sp. OAS795. The sequence continues at coordinate 4,298,170 of NZ_JBEPOH010000001.1, read as the reverse complement.
ATTGGCACCGCGCTCGCCGACCAGGTGCGCACGCAGCGCCTTCGCAATGGCCGATTCGCATCCGACCCAGGCATGAAAGTCGCCCGCCGGTAGCTCCGTCGCCTTGAGCGCGTCGAGCAGCACGGGGCTCAGCCCCGGCTCGGCGCCGCCGCGGTGCACCCACTGCAGCGTGAGCTCGGCCTGCGTCTCGAACGGAATCTGGTCGGCTGCGCCGTCGACCTCGGCCAGGACCACCACGCGGGCGCCGGATGGAAGCTCCGCCAGGCGGCGTGCGATGGCGGGCAGGGCCGTGTCGTCGCCGATCAGCAGGTGCCAGTCGAACTCGGCCGGCACGATGAACGAGCCGCGCGGGCCGCCCACGCCCAGAACGTCGCCGGGCCTGGCCGCTTCGGCCCACTGCGTCGCGGGGCCGGCGTCGTGCAGCGCGAAGTCGATCTCCAGCGTGTTGGCCTTCGCGTCGTACCGGCGCGGCGTGTAGTCGCGCATGGTCGGGCGGCCGCTCGCGGGCCACACCGGGCCGTCGGGGCCGACCGTGGGCAGCGTGAGCCTGCCGGTGGCGGCGTCGGGGAAGAAGATCTTCGCGTGGTCGTCGAAGCCGAGGCTCGTGAAGCCCGCGAGATCGTCGCCCGTGAGCGTGACGCGGATCAGGTGCGGCGTGATGCGCTCGGCCGTCTTGACGGTGAGCTGGCGAAAACGAAGCTCGTGGCGCACGCGGCGCGGCATGCGGTCGGGGGCGGCGATGGGGGAGGCGGTGGTGGTGAAGTCGGTCATTCGAGAAAACTCTTCCTAGATGCGTTCCAGTTGCTGGGCGGCGCTGTCGAGAACCGCGGCGAAATCGTGGGCTTGTTGTTCGGTCAGGGGCTTGCCCGAGAGGCGCATGCGCATCGCGAGCTTCAGGTTCTCGATGGCGCGCGTGACCTGCGGCGGGCGCCCGCCGCGCGGACCGGCGCCGTCGACGCCGCCGTTCATGCGGGCCATCATCGCGTCGGCCGTTTCTCGGTTCGCGGCCAGGAATTCCTGGCCCCCGGCGGTGATGCTGTAGCGCTTGCGCCCGCCCGTGTCGGCCGTCTCCACGCTGAGGCAGCCCATTTCCTCGAGCAGCGTGAGCGTGGGGTAGACCACGCCCGGGCTCGGCGCGTAGCTGCCGCCCAGCCGGTCTTCGATTGCCTTGATGAGCTCGTAGCCGTGGGCCGGCTTTTCGGCGATGAGCTGCAGCAGCACGAAGCGCAGGCCGCCGTGGCCGAAAACCCGCCCGCCGCCGCGTCCGCCGCGGCCTCCATGCATGCGCTCCTCAGCGCCGCCATGGCGGGGCCCGCAGCCGCCGGAAGCGCCGTCTTCATGTTCGCCCCGGGGGGCGCGGCAGTGGTGGGGGTGGTGGTGGCCGAAGTGGAAATGTCGCATGGCGGGCGTCCTTCACGATGTGTATCGGAATTATTTTAGATATATCTAAGATTAAGTCAAACCGATACGCCGGCCGCCAGGCGCGTCTACAGGCCGGGGGCTAGCGCGCGGCCACGAAGCGCCGCTGCCGCATCCATTTGGTGGCGACCCATTTCTCGCCGCGCAAGACGGGCGCCCCCGCGTGCAACGATGCCCGGTCGAGCTGTCCAAGGCTGTTGCAGTACTCGAAGTAGACCGCGCTGCCGCGTTGTGGCGATACCGACCAGCCACTGTCCGGGAACACCGTCTCACCCCCTTCCGCCACGTCGTTGAGGTAGCTCACGAGCGTGCTCACGCGCTGGCCGCTGCGTTCCAGGGAGGCCTGGTTGGCGGCATTCGAAGGCACCAGGAAATCGAAGTGCGGTGCGCTGCGGGCGCCGGCGGGATAGTGCAGCACTTGCAGGCCCTCGCCGTTCTCCACCGGCAGGTTCATGAGTTCGGAAACCCGGTCGTCGAGCCGCGCGACCAAGGCGTTTTCGCGCAGCCGGAAGAACATGCCCAGGCTGCTGCGGTGTTCACCCGCGCGGTCGCGTCCGGTCAGTGGATCGACGGTGGTCGACGGGCGCAGCCGCGGCCGGGCCATCGCGATCAGCGCTTCGCAATCGACGATGACCCTGGCGGCGTCCGCGGGCATGTGCTGCGCGCGCATGGCCGCTGCCACCTGCGCCGGCGAGCACCCCTGGCGCAGGTTCGACAGAACCCAGTCGCCCAGCGCGGGCGAGAAACGCAGCACCTCGTCCATCGGCTCAGGCGGCCTCCGGCACCCAGCCCGTGGGCGTGCGCCTGAAGTTCTGTTTCAGCTGCATCGTGCCGGCCCCGCGCACCACGCGGTCTACCATCGGAAAAGCCCTTTGCACGTCGGCATCGCCGGTCCATGGCGCGGCATCGATCTTGTAGGTGTAGGTGACGACGACGGCGGACGCGTCCCTTGCATCCTTGGGCACCTCCCAGCCGATGATCTTGTCCAGCGCCAGGTGTGCGGCGCAGAAGTCGCCCCCGCTTTCGTGCGCCTGGAAGTATTTCTTTCCTTCGTCGGTCAGCGCATAGCGCGTGACGGCGATCTCGGCAGGCTCTTCTCCTTCCGTCGTTTCCCGGACCTTGGCCGTGGACGCGCTGACCAGCCCGATGTGTTCCAGCACCGGCATCTGCACCGCGTTGCGCGAGCGCGTGCCGGCTTCCCGCTGCGGCACGTCGATGGGCCACCGCGCCTTGCCCAGGCACAGGTCGCCCTTCCTTGCCAAGTAGGTATTCATCGCGGCCGTCAGGTCGTTCAGACTCGCTTCGGGCTGCCCAAAGCCGCAGCCGGCGAGCACGGCCAGGGCGACCGCACCCAGGGCCATGAAGATTCTTTTGTCGTTCATGAAAAAGTGGGAGAGAAGAAGAAATCAATCGACGCAGGCACCCGGCTTTGCCGGCACCGCGGGTTTCGTGTCGGCGTCGCTCAGGGTGCCGAGGAAGCAGACCAGGTCCGCCATGTCCTGCTCCGACATGGGCGGCGCCGAGCCTGGCGCACGGCCGTCCATCGGCAGTTGCGTGTCGATGTTGGGCACCTGGGCCGCAGGCATGTCGTCGTACTTGCGGACCTTGCCGCCCGTGTATTGCGAGGTGATGAGGCCGTAGCCCGGAAAGCCGGGGTCGTTCTTCGGCTTGGGCGTGCCGCCCACGGTGGGATACCAGAGCTCCGGTTGCGTGTCGCGCGTGTTGTAGAAGCGGATGACCTGCTCCAGCGAATGCATCACGCCGTTGTGGAAGAAGGCCGTGCGCGTCGCCACGTTGCGCAGCGTCGGTGCCTTGAACATGCCGCAGAAGCGGTTCGCGGCATCGGGCGCGGCCGGCGCATGGCCGGTGCGCAGCGGGCCGCATACACCCATGTCGAAATACTGCAGGTCGCTGTTGGCCGGAATGCCGGCATTGCGCGGTACGCCGATGGCCTCGTAGGAGAAGTCAGTGAACAGCGCGGAACTTCCATCGAGACCCGCCCCCTGGTAGTGGCACGACGCGCAGTTGCCCGTGGCCGGGTTGGCGAACACCTTGAGTCCGCGCGTCTCCGCAGGCGTGAGCGCACCGCCGACCTTGTTGCCCGCATGGAGGTCGAACTTGCTGCTGTAGGGATGAAAGCTCTTGTCTTCGCGCTGGTAGGCCTGCAGGGCGAGCAACGCATTGGCGAACGCGGTGTCGCTGTCGTCGAATGCCCGGGCGCCGAAAGCCTTGGCGATGAGCGGGGCGTAGTCCGAGGCCCGGAGTTTCTTCACCACGTCGGCGCTGCTGGCGTTGGCCATCTCGCGTGCATCGAGCAGCGGAATGCGGGCTTGGGCCGCCAGGGTGTCGGCGCGGCCGTCCCAGGCGAACCCGCCGCCGGGCCCTGGCACGCTGATGCCGTCCGGGTTGTCGAGCAGGTCGGCGTAGGCCGGGGTCACGTCCTTGTAGCGCAGCGACGGCACTGCGCGAAGGCCGGCGCGGTCCATGTGCGGGCCGCCCAGCTGCACCGAAAGATCGTTGGCCGGCGCATGCGCATGCGCCGGGTCGTGGCAGCTGGCGCAAGACATGGCGCCGGAGCCCGAGAGGTTCTTGTCGAAGAACATCTTCTGGCCGACCTGGGCCGCGGGGCTGAGCGCCGAAGGGCCGCTGCCACCGTTGCCGCTGCACGCGGCCACGAGCATCGCGCCTGCGATGCCCGCGGCACCGAGCGCCCTCATTGCTTCAGCGACCAGACGTTGGACTGGTTGGCATCCGGTCCGACCTGCGCCGAGGTCGAGACGTCGCCCGATTGCTTCTGCGTGTAGCCCGCCGGAATCACGAAGGCATGATTGATCGGCCGCACGCTGTCGAAGTGCGTGTCCGCGCTGCCCGCGTATTCGGGCAGGTTCAGGATGTTCTGGGCGATGAAGGCTTCGGTGTACTTCGACCGGTTCATGTACGAGCCGTCGATCGCCGGATCGGCCAGCTGGAACATGTCCTGCAGCGTGCGCACGAACGAGAAATGGCTGTAGGCATCGCTGTCCGACACGCCCTTGGGTGCGTTCGGCTGGTTGGTCAGGATGCCGAAGATGCTCTCGCCATGGCCGCGGTTGCCCTTGGTGTAGTTGTTGATGGTCGCGTCCACCGACCAGGTGCCGTCCGCGTTCTGCTTCAACGGGTTGGCGGCGGTGCTGTTCGACACGTTCCAGCCGCAGCAGGAGTTGAAGCCGCTGGTGGCGCTTCCTTCGTCGAACATCAGCACGATGGCCACGCGCTTTTGCGGGTTCTGCCACAGTGGCGATGACTGGATGCGCTTGACCGTGAAGTCGACGTAGTTGTCGCCGCGCGTGATGATCGGCGACACGGCGGTGGCCGACACGTTGTTGGCCACGCTGCTGCAGTCGCTCGCCGTGCCGGCACCCCCCAGGCCTTTCACGCTGATGCCGTGCATGTCGTCGCACTGGTCGGGCACGACGAAGTTCAGGTTGCCCACGTTCCCGCTGGCCAGGTCGGTGCCGAGTTGGTCGTAGTCGTAGGCGGCGGGAACGGCGTAGTCGCTGCTGTTCTTCAGCGCCGCGTCCCACTGGCCCCCGCCCATCGTGCGGTTGCTGTATTTCCATTCGGGCGCGCTGCGCACGTTCTGGTAGGCCATGCCCGGGTGGTGCTTGGTCTTGTACAGGCCTGCCGGGAGCGGCAGGGTGAGCGTGGCGTCGCCGATCGCCGCGCTGCTGCCGCCCAGCGTGCCGGGCGGATAGACGTTGTCCTTGGCGGTGACGGCCGCATCGGCCACGCTGTCGGTCCGGAAGTCCTGGCCCGGGTTCATCGACTCGCTGTACGTGCGCCACGTGAGGCCGGCGCTCGTCATCGCATTGAAGAGGTTCGGCTTGCCGACGATGTTGTGGTTGACCGCCGCAGCCTGCGTGCAGGTGGCAGCGAACGGCGACTTTGCGAGGCCCGGCTGCGTGTTGTCCGGCACCGGCACGTCTTGCACTGCATTGGCGCCCGTCGCGTCGCAGTTCCACTGGCTGTCGTCGGTGATGCCCCAGTCATCCGCACCGCCCAGGGCCGTGTAGTTGGGCTCGCTCGGATTGCCGGTGGCGTAGTAGCTCACCAGCTGGTTGCCGGCCTTCAGGTAGCCGTTGATCCTGGGCGCGTAGGCCGAGTTCAGGATCGTCATCGTGGCCTTGTTCTCCAGCATCACGATGAAGATGTTGTCGTAGCGCGGAATGCCTTCGAGATTGAAAGCCGCCTGCTGCGACTGCAAAAAGTCGATGGGCTTGCGGCTGTCCGCGGCGCTTGCCGTGGCCGCGCTCACGCCGGCCATGCCCGCCAGGCGAGGATCGCCGCCGGGGTTGGCCAGCGCGTCGGGGAACTTGTCGCCCCGGTCGAGCTTGGTGGTGGCGTAGGCGAAGCGGTTGTTCAGCACATTGGCTTCGTCGAGCAGGGCGGTCCGCACGGCGCCGCCGGCGGTGTTGACGTCGCCGAGCAGCGAGGCAGCCGGCACGCCCAGGCGTGTGGCGAGGTTCTGCTTCTCGGCGGCATAGCTCGTGCCGTTGGCTTCGACCAGCCGCGCCACTTCGGACGACAGCGGACTCACCACCACGGCCGAGCCCTGTTCCTCGACCTGTTCGCGCATGGCGCGCAGCACTTCCCGCGTGGGTACGCGGGTGTCGGTCGCGGTGTTCCTGGCGTCGGTGCCGATGTCCGCGATGAGTGCCGATGCGCCGGGCAAGGGGAGGCTGAACTTGCCACCGGCATCCGTGATGGCGGCGGGCTCGCCGGCGTCGCAGTGGCCATTGCCATTGGCGTCGACGCAGACGGTGGCGCCTGCGTAGTAGCCGGCGCCGATCACCGGGTCGGTGCTGCTGCCGGGCTTGAAGGCGCTGGCCGTGAGCACCCCGCTGAAGGTGGTGCTGCCGGTGCCGGCAGCGGGTTGGCCCGTTGCGGGCTGCTGGCTTGCGGGTGGCAGCACTGCGAACTGCACACCGTTGCCGCCCCCGCCGCACGCGGCCAGCAGCGAGGCCGCGAGCACAGTCAGGGCGGGGTACAGCAAGCCGGATCTGGTGTTTGGAATGGCTGTTTTCAATTCGTTCTTTCGACTGGGAGGGCATGACGCATCGCGGCGCAGGCTGCGCCGGTATTGCGGACCGTCAACGAATCTAGGTTTGCCCTGTGTCAGTCGAAAGGCAGAAGACTTAGGAGCGAATTAGCGCACCTATCTCTGCGGCATGTCCTTCACCGAATACCCCAGGCTGACCGTCGCATCCTTCGGAATCCCGGGCATCGTCGCGTTCCAGGCCGCCCAGTCGTCGCGCATCGCGGCCAGGCGCTCCGGCTCCTTCTTGCCCAGGTTCGCGCGCTCGCGCTCATCGGCCGGGATGTTGAACAGGTACTCGTTCCCGTCCACCTTGAGGTACTTCCAGTCGCCGTCGCGCATCGCCTCCTGGCCGCGATGGTTCATGCGCCAGTGCAGCGGCCGTCGGAAGCTGTGCTTCGCATCCTTCAGCACGGGCATGAGCGACACGCCGTCCAGCGGGTAGGCCGGATCGGCCTGCACGCCGGCCGCGTCGAGCATGGTGGCGGACCAGTCCATGGTCATGCACAGCTGCCTGCTCTCGCCGCCCTTGGCGATCACCGCGGGCCAGTGCGCGATCCATGGCACGCGGATGCCGCCTTCGGTCAGGTCCATCTTGCCGCCGACCAGCGGCCAGTTGTCGGAGAAGCGCTCGCCGCCGTTGTCGCTGGTGAACACGACCAGCGTGTCGTCGGCGATGCCGTGCTTCTCGAGCGCGGCCATGATCCATCCGATGCCTTCGTCCATGTGATGGATCATGCGGCGGTACACATGGATGTTGCCGCCGGCCAGGTCGAAGAGGTTGTCCTTCACCTGCGGCGCCTTGTCGGCGTCGTCGCGGGTTTCCCAGGGCCAGTGCGGGGCGGTGTAGTGCAGGCTCAGGAAGAAGGGGGCCTGCTGCTTCGACATGCGCTCCACATAGTCGACGGCGCGCTTCGACAGGATGTCGGTCAGGTAGCCGTCTTCCTTCCTGTCCTCTTCGCCGAGCCACAGGTCATGGCGTCCGGCGGAGTCGCAGTGGGTGAAGTAGTCGACGCCGCCGGACATGGGCCCGAAGAACTCGTCGTACCCCGAGCGCAGCGGGCCGAAGCTCGGCGGGTAGCCCAGGTGCCATTTGCCGATCAGCGCGGTCTGGTAGCCGCCCGCCTTCAAGAGCGACGGCAGCGTGGGGTGGTCGGTGGGAAGGCCGAGCGTGGTGCTGCCGCGGCTGCTGCTCCGGATGGGTTCCTCGGCCGCGCCGCGCAGCCGGTACTGGTAGCGCGCGGTGATCATCGCAAAGCGCGTGGGCGAGCACACGGGCGAGTTCGAATAGCCCTGGGTGAGCTTCAGTCCATTGGCCGCCAGGCCGTCGAGCACGGGCGACACGGGGCCGAAAGCGGAATCGCGCCCGCCGTAGCAGCCCAGGTCTGCATAGCCGAGATCGTCGGCGACGATGAAGATGATGTTGGGTCTTTTCATGGCGCGCTGTGAGGTTCTCAGGGCTGGTAGCCCGACTTCTGCACCACGGGCGCCCACTGCGCCTTGTAGGCCTTGAGCATTGCCGCGGTCTGCGCCTGCGTGCTCACCACCGGCGTCATTCCGGCGTCCTTGAACTTGCGCTGCGTGTCGGGGTCCTGCATGACTTCGCGAATCAGGTTGGACAAGCGCTCGGCCTTCTCCCTGGGCATGCTGGCGGGCGCGAAGAAGGTGTTCCAGCCGGTGGCGGCCAGGTCGAGGCCGGCTTCCTTGAAGGTCGGGATGTCGGGCGCGAACGGCGACCGCTTGGCACCCGAGAGCGCGAGGATGCGCAGCTTGCCGGCGGTGTGCTGCGGCAGCACCACGTCTTCGGTGTCGATGGAAATCGGCACCTGGCCGCCGATCAGGTCATTGAGCAGCGGTGCGGAGCCGCGGTAGCCGATGATCTGAGTCTGCACCCTGGCCTTCTCGCCCACCATGAGGCCGAAGAAGTGCGGCAGGCTGCCGGTGGCGGGCACGCCCACGTTGGCCTGGTTCGGGTTGGCGCGCATCCAGGCCAGCAGGTGGTTCAGTTCGCGCACGGGCAGGGTGGGCGAGACCGACAGCGCGAAGTCATAGGCGTTGACGTGCGAGACGGGCACGAAGTCGCGTTCGGGGTCGTAGTTGTTGTCCTTGAAGACCAGCGGCGCCACCACCATCACGGCGGGATTGGCGAGCATCAGCACGTTCTGGCTGGCCGGCGTGGCCTTGACCTGCTGCGCCGCCAGGCGGCCGCCCGCGCCGGGCTTGTTGTCGACGATCACCGGCACGCCGAGCCGCGCGCCGAGCTTGTCCCCGACGATGCGCGCCACGCGGTCGGTGGCGCCGCCGGGCGCATAGCCGACCACGATGTGCAGCGGGCTGTCGAGCGTCTGCGCGCGGGCGCCGGTGGCCACGGCGGCCATGGTCGCCATGAAGCCGGCTGCGGCAAGCAGCGTGGCCAGGCGGCGGGTGATGGGGGTGTGGTTCAGCATGATGGGGTTCCTCCTCGTTGGGTCATTCGTCGATCCATTCCGTCGGCGTCGGTTCTTTCAATCGTTGGCCTGGAAATTCACGGCCTTCATGATGCCCGCCCAGCGCGCCGTGTCCTCGCGCATGGTCTTCAGCAGCCCTTCGCTGTTGTCGCCCACCGGGTACATGCCGTTCTGCAGCAGCTGCTGGCGCACCTCGCGCGTGTTGACGGCGCGGGTGAACTCCGCGCGCAGCTTGTCGACGATGGGCTGCGGCGTCCTGGCGGGCGCGTAATAGGCGAACCAGGCGGTGGCGACCACGTCCTTGAAGCCGCTCTCCGCAAAAGAGGGGAGCTGGGGCATCAGCGGAGAGCGTTTTTCGCCGCTGGTGGCCAGCACCTTCACGCGGCCCGTGGGCAGCATCTGCTGCGCGCCGCCGACGGTGTCGAAGTACACCGGCACCGAGCCGCCCATCACGTCCTGCCGCGCCGGCGTGGAGCCGCGGTAGGGCACGTGCACCATCTTGAGGCCGGCGGCGCGGTTGAGCATCTCGCCCAGAAAGTGCGACGGCGTTCCCGCGCCGTAGGAGGCAAAGCTCAGCCTGTCGCCCTGCGCCTTGGCCCAGGCGATGAATTCGGCCAGCGTGTTGGCCGGCACGTCCTTGTGGACCACCAGCGCCAGCTCGAAGCGCGCCGCGTTGATGATCGGCACGAAGTCCCGGACCGGGTCGTACGAAAGCTGGCGGTAGGCGCTCGGGAACATGGTCATCATGCTGGCGGTGCCCAGGAGCAGCGTGCGGCCGTCGGGCGGCGCCGTCTTGACCGCTTCCACGGCAATGCGGCCGGCCGCGCCCGAGCGGTTGTCCACGATGAGCGGGCCCAGCGTGGCCTGCACCTGCTCGGCAAGGGCGCGCGTCAGCACGTCCTGCGTGCCGCCGGCGGGCACGCCGATCAGCACCCTGATCGGCTGGCCGGGCGTGAAGCCCTGGGCGCGCGCGGGGAGCGCCAGCGGTGCAAGGGCGAGTCCGCCCAGGGCGGCAAGCGCGCGGCGGCGGTCGAAGGTGGAAGCGGTCATGGGCAGGGTCTCCGGGTTCTTGTCGGGCGAGCGTTCGGGCCCGAACGACTTTAGAGACGCTACAGTCGATTGATCTAATCAACCATCCCCCGGACTAACCCCCAATGCCCGCGCCGCGCCGCCCGCTGGACGACCTGCTGCTGTACCGGCTCTCTCGGCTGGTCGGGGTCGCGGGCGGCATGGTGATCCGGCTGTGCGAGGGCCGCTTCGGCATCACGCGGCGCGAATGGCGGCTGATCGCGGTGCTGGCGAGCCGGGGTGAACTGGGTTCGTCCCAGCTCGCCGAGCATGCCCAGCTGGACCGCGCCCGCACCTCGAAGGCAGTGGGCTCTCTGGTCCAGAAGCAACTGGTCTCGCGCGTGGCCCGTTCGGGCGACCGGCGGCAGGTCTTGCTGGGGCTCACCGAAGCGGGGCAGGCGCTCTACGACGAGCTTTTTCCGCTGGTCACCGGAATCAACGCCGAGCTGATGGGCGCGCTGGGCAAGGAAGACGCGGCGCGCCTGGACGAATCGCTGCACAGGCTGCAAGAGCGCGCCGAGCGCATGGTGCAGCAGGCCGTGTTGCCCAAGGCGGACCGCGGCCGGCGCGGCTCGGCACCCGCCGCGAAACCGGGCAGGGCCGCATGACGGCGCCGGACAGCGCACCGGACGACCGCCAGCACATGGTCGATGCGCTGCGCGGCTTCGCGCTGCTGGGCATCCTGGTGGTCAACATCGCGAGCTTCGCCTCCAGCTACTACGCACAGGGCGTTCCCGATCCCCTGGGCCTGTCGCTGGCCGACCGCATCGCCTCGTTCGTGCGGGCCTTTGCGTTCGAGACCAAGTTCTACCTGCTGTTCTCGTTTCTCTTCGGCTACAGCTTCACGCTGCAGATGCGCGCCGCGGAGCGCGACGGCAAGCCCTTCGTGCCGCGCATGGCACGGCGGCTCCTGGGGCTGTGGGTCCTTGGCGTGGCGCATGCGGTGCTGCTCTACTACGGCGACATCCTGATGGCCTATGCGGTGCTGGGCGCCGTGCTGCTGATGCTCCGGCGGCGCGGCGATGTGTTGCTGGCGTGTGCGGCCATCGGGCTGGTGCTGCTCACTTCGCTGGCGTGGGCCGCCATCGGCCGCATGTACACGCAAATGGACATGCAGATGGGAGTCCAGGCGGCCTATGGCCTCGCCACCGCCGCAGAGGCGGCCTACCGCGACTCGCCCGCCGCAGTGGTCGTGCAGCATCTGCGCGACCTCTCGCAGACCTGGTGGGTCACGGTGCTGGTGCAGGCGCCAGAGGCGCTGGCCATGTTTTTCCTGGGCTTCATCGCCGGCAGGCGCGGGCTTCTTGCGCACGTCGAGGCGCATCGCAGCGCGTTGTGGCGCGTGTGGTGGTGGGGCCTGGCCGTCGGCCTGCCCGGTGCGCTGGCCTATGGACTTCCGGCGCTGCGCCTGAACGAAGACGTGCGGGAGCTGCACGACCTGGCGATCACGCTGCTGACGGGGCCGTTCCTGACGGCCGCCTATGCGGCCGGCATGCTGCTGCTGTTCCAGACCGGGCGCGGCCGCATGCTGGCGCGGGTGCTCGCACCGGCGGGGCGCATGGCGCTGACCAACTACCTGCTGCAATCGCTGGCGTGCGCGTGGATCTTCCTGGCCTACGGATTGCGCTGGATCGGAACCATCGGGCCGCTGGCCACTTTCGGTGTCGCGCTCGCGGTCTTCGCGGGCAACCTGCTGCTGAGCGCGTGGTGGATGGGCCGCTTCGCCTACGGGCCGGTGGAATGGTTGCTGCGGGCGTTCACCTACCTGCGGCTGCCACCGATGCGGCGCGGCGGCCTCGAGGCTCAGCGCGGCGGCGCGGAATCCTGAGCGGCCGGCAGGTCCAGGCGCGCGGCCTGCAACGCGTCGCCCTCGATGCGCATCTTCGGCAGGAACTGCGGATAGTCCCTCTGCATGAAGTCGATGAGCCCTTCGCGCACCTTGCAGCGCAGGTCGAAGGCAAGGCTCGAATTGCCGGCGGTGCACAGCACGCGAATCTGCATGCTGCGCTCGGTGGCGTCGGTCACCTGCAGGTTGAAGAAGCGGCGGTCCCACTCCGGCGCGGCCTTCACGATGCGTTCGACCTCCGCGCGCAGCGGCGCCACCGGCATGCCGTAGTCGACGTAGACGAACACGGCGCCCAGCAGCTGCGACGACTGGCGGGTCCAGTTCTGGAACGGCTTCTCGATGAAATACGAGAGCGGCAAAATCAGCCGCCGGTCGTCCCAGATCTTCACCACCACGAAGGTGCCGGTGATCTCCTCGACGCGGCCCCATTCGCCTTCGACCACCAGCACGTCGTCCATGCGGATGGGCTGGGCCAGCGCGATCTGCAGGCCGGCAATCAGGTTGCTGAACACCGGCTTGGCCGCCAGGCCCGCCACGATGCCGATCACGCCCGCGGAAGCCAGCAAGCTGGCGCCGACCTGGCGCGCACCCGGAAAGGTCATGAGCATCATCGCGCCGCCGGCCACCAGCACCATCGTCATGGCGGTGCGCGCCAGCACGCGCGTCTGCGTGAGCACGCGGCGCGCATGCAGGTTGTCCTCGACGTCGTGCGGGTGCTGCGCCAGCACGCCGTCGGCAAAGCCGTTGATCGCCTTGACCAGCAGCCATGTGGTGGCGCCGATCAGCAGCAGGCCGTTGAAGTGCCGCACGCTGCCGATGAAACGCAGGTTGTCCGGCGCGGCCTGGAACACCAGCAGCAGCGCGACCAGCGGCAGCACCAGCCGCGCGACCGCCTTGCAGTTGGCCACCATCGCGTGAAGCGCCGGGGTCGGTCTCGTGACCCGCATCAGCACGAGGCCGCCGACGCGGTGGATCAGGAGAGCAAGGGGAATGCCGACAAAGGCAGCGAGCCAGGTGCCGAACCAGGGGTGGGCAAGAATCTCTTCGGTCATCGGGCGATGGCGGTCGCGGTGGTCTGTGTCTCTTCCAGGGGTTGAAGGATGCGCGCCGCGTCGTCGCGCAGCTGCGTGGCCAGTGCAGTGGCCAGGTCGAGCCGGCGCAGCAGCCAGGGGCTGATGTCGTTCTCGAACGGGTCGGGCAGGGGGATCGGGCCGCCCACCGTGGTGGAACCGGGGCTTTCGGGCAGCGAGGGCCCGCTGGTCGGCGCGGTGCCGATGGCGGTCTCGATGCGCTGCGCCGTGCGCTCCAGCGGGCCCTCGATGTCGGCCGGCGTGAGGCGGTCGCGCCGCAGCACCAGCATCGACTTGACCGCGCTCAGCTGCGCCAGCAACTGGTAGCTGTGGGCCTGCAGGTGCTCGAGCGGTTCGAGTGGCGGCTGCACCGCGCGCGGCTCGGAGAGCGAACGCTGTGTGGCCTGCACCAGTGCCGAGAGGCTGTCGAAGGCCTCGCGGCGCGCGAGACGCCATTCGAGCTCGGGGCTGCTGTCGACGGCCTTCAGTTGGCCGAGGCCCAGCGCCAGGCGCGCATGCCGTGCCTGCGCCGTGAGCGTGCGCGCCACCAGCGCCGGAATCTGCCCGCGCTCCCATGAGGGCAGCACATAGCAGAAGCCCCAGGCCAGCGCGGCGCCGATCAGCGTGTCTGCAATGCGTTCGAACAGCGCGAAGAGGGGCGCGGCGCCGGTGTTGAGCATGTGGGCCTGCACCAGGCCCAGCACGGTGGCCGCCACGGCCGTGATGAGGTAGCGCCGCACCGCGAAGCTGTGGGCAATGGCTTGCGAGATCGTGACGATGGCCAGCAGCATCAGCGGCGAAGGATGCGCGGAGAGCAACGCCACCGCGAGCACGCTGCCCAGCAGGGTGCCGGCCACGCGGCTGTTGCGCCGCTCCAGCGTTTGGGAGAGGCTCCCGCGCAGCACCACCACGATGGTCAGCAGGATCCAGTAGTCGTGCGAACCCCATGGCAGCGACACCGCGATGGCGTAGCCCGCGGCAATGGCCAGCGCAGCGCGGATGGCATGGCGCAGCGGCGGCGCGTCCCAGCGCCACAGCGTGAGAAATGGCATGAGCGACCAGTCGGTGGGGCTCACGAACATCTGCCAATTGGCGCGCACCACGGCCAGGTTGGGCTCGGCGTCGCCGCGCGCCATGGCCGACAGGCGCAGCACTTCGTCGTTGATGTGGCCGATGCGGCTCGCCAGGCCGCGTGCGAGCATGGCGGCATTCGGGCCGGGCATGCCATGGTTCGCACCGCCGTCCTCGCCCGAAAGATGGATCGACGCGAGCCGAGGCCGCCGGTCGGCCACCGCTTCGGGCTGGCGGCCCCACAGCAGGGCGTCGCCCAGCGCGGTGGTTTCGTCGGCAAGCTCTTCCAGCACGCGGCGCATTTCGATCAGCGCCTCGGCATGCGCGGGATGGCTCTTGAGCGCATCGAGGTCGAGCTCGCTCGCCAGCAGCTGGTCGCGCATCTCCAGCACGATGACCAGCATGGCCGCCAGCCGCTGGCGGCGCGGCGTGCGCGGCGACTCCAGCACGATGTCGCGCGTGGCCTGCAGCTGGTCGGCCAGCGCGGCTTGCTCGCGCAGCAACTGGCCGAGCACAGGGGCGGGCGTTTCGCGGATGTCGCGGGTGTCGTCGCGCGGGGTGAACTGACAGGCCTCGGTGCGCATCAACGCGGCCAGCGAATACAGCACGTCCGAGACCGACTGCACGCGGAAGCGCGTGTTGAGCGCGTGGTTGGCCAGCGTGGCCCAGATCACGTAGAGCCCGGCGCCCAGGCCGAAGTGCCAGGTGCGCTCGAGCGCCTCGGCCATGCCGGTGGGCGCCGGCGTGGCCATGGAGAAGATCATCGAGAACATCACCGCGATGGCAATGGGGATGCCGCGCTTGCCCCACGCCATGGCCAGGAAGGCGACGAAGGTGGCGGGCACCAGCACCAGCCCGAGGCGGATGGGCGCGGTGTGCAGCAGTTGCACCAGGAAGAAGAGCGGCAGGCCGATCAGCGGTGCCGGCAGCATCTGGAAGAACTTGCCGCGGCGCGGGCCGGGCAGGTCGGGCGGTGCCGTGACGATCACGCCCACCGCGGCCGAGGCCGCCGCGATGGCGCCGAGCCAAAGGTGCGCGCCGGCCGAGATGACCAGCAGGCCGAGCGCGACCGTGAGCCCGCTCGCGACGTACTGGCTCAGCGCGATGCGCAGCGCCGCACGGATCCGGAGGGCGGCGCGTGGCCCCTGCATCACTTGGCGGAAATGTCGCCTTCGGAAGGGCTGCCGTCGGCAGGCGTATCGCGGCGAACGCGCGTGAGCTTGCGCGACACCGGCGCCGCGGGCGCGGCGGCCGGTGCGGGTGCCTCGCCGTCGAGCGGCGCGGCCGCGAGGTCGGGAACGGTGCTGCGGGCGTACAGGTCGACCGATTCGTCGGCGCCGGGGCGTGCGGCGGCCGACACGGCGCGCACGCGGTCGCTGGCGCGCATCTTGTCGTCGATGCCGGCAAACTTCGAGTACTTGGCGAGCAGCGGCACCATCTGGCCGTAGATGCGCGGCGCACCGGCCAGGCATTCGCGCTGCTCGAGAAAGTCGGGCTCGCCGGTGAAGTTGCCGATCAGGCCGCCGGCCTCGGTCACCAGCAGCGAACCCGCGGCCACGTCCCACGGATTGAGGCCGGTCTCGAAGAAGGCGTCGGTGAAGCCGGCCGCCACGTAGGCCAGGTCGAGCGCGGCCGCGCCGGGGCGGCGCAGGCCCGCCATGCGGGGCATCATGTCCGCCATGATGGCCAGGTACTGCTTGAAGTTGTCGCCGCTGCGGAACGGAAAGCCGGTGGACACCAGGCATTCGCTGAGCCGGGTGCGCTTGGACACGCGGATGCGGCGCTCGTTCATGTAGGCGCCGCGGCCCTTGGTGGCGGTGAACAGGTCGTTGCGGCTCGGGTCGTAGATGACCGCCTGCTCGATCTTGCCGCGCACCGACAGCGCGATCGACACGCAGTACACCGGAAAGCCGTGGATGAAGTTGGTGGTGCCGTCGAGCGGATCGATGATCCAGACGTAGTCGGAATCCTTGGCCCCATGCTGGGTGCCCGATTCCTCGGCCAGGATGCCGTGCCCCGGATACGCGCCAAGCAGCGTTTCGATGATGACCTGCTCGCTGGCGTGATCGACTTCGGTGACGAAGTCGTTGACCTGCTTTTGCGAGATGCGCACGGCCTCGACGTCGAGGGCGGCGCGGTTGATGATCGCGCCGGCGGCGCGTGCGGCCTTGACGGCCACATTGAGCATGGGATGCAGGTTGGGGGACGACATTGGATTGTGAGAAGAACGGCGGAAGGAGCGGCTGTCGCCCCGATGAGCGGCCCGGCGATGCGGGCGGCGAGAATCGGGCATTTTACCGGCTCCGCCCGTTTCGTGCCGCCAAACCTTCCATGCGCACCCGTTTTATCCTGATCCAGACCAGCCATGCCGGCAATGTGGGCGCCGCCGCCCGCGCCATGAAGACCATGGGTTTCGACGACCTGGTGCTGGTGGCGCCACGCTGGGCCAACGTGCTGCGGCGGGAAGAAACCATCCAGCGCGCGAGCGGCGCGCTCGACGTCCTGAACAACGCCCGCATCGTCGAGACGCTGGACGAGGCGCTCGACGGCATCACCCACCTGTGCGCCACCGCCATGGTGCCGCGTGACTTCGGACCGCCCACCCGCACCCCGCGCGAGCACCTGGAGCCGCTGGCCAGGCAGGACGGCCAGCACGTGGCATTCCTGTTCGGCTCCGAGCGCTTCGGCATGCGCAACGAGGACGTCTACCGCTGCAACGTGGCGCTCAGCATCCCCACCGATCCGAACTTCGGCTCCCTGAACCTCGGCGCCGCGATCCAGGTGGTTGCCTATGAATGGCGCCTGGCCCTGGGCGGCTACGCGGTGCGCGATGCCACGGCGCCGGTGCAGGCGGCCGATGCGAAGGCCGTGGCCGGCATGCTCGATCACTGGGAACGCGCGCTGGTGGAGATCGGTTTCCTCGACCCCAAGGCACCCAAGAAGCTGATGCCGCGGCTGCAGCAGTTGTTCAACCGCGCCCAGCCCACGCCGGAGGAGATCCACATCCTCCGGGGCATCGCCAAGGCCATGTCGGACGCGGCTAAAACCCCAACGAACGTACGCGAAGACCCCGCGCCTTAGACTGCCCGGCCGTATCGATATAACGACAACAAAGGCAGCGATGTTTTCTCGAATCCGCGCCGACATCCGGTGCATCCTCGAACGCGACCCGGCCGCCCGCAGCGCCTGGGAAGTGATCACGGTCTATCCCGGCTTCCATGCCGTGGTGCTGCACCGCTGGGCGCATGCGTGTTGGACGCACGGATTCAAGTGGCCGGCACGCGCCATCGCACACTGGGCGCGCTGGCTCACGGGCATCGAGATTCATCCCGCGGCCAAGCTCGGCGAGCGGGTGTTCTTCGACCATGCCATGGGCGTGGTGGTGGGCGAGACGGCCGAGATCGGGGACGGCTGCACCATCTACCAGGGCGTGACGCTGGGCGGCACGTCGCTCTACAAGGGCACCAAGCGGCATCCCACGCTGGGCCGCAATGTGGTGGTGAGCGCGGGCGCCAAGGTGCTGGGCGGCTTCCTCGTCGGCGATGGCGCCAAGATCGGCAGCAACGCGGTGGTCATCAAGCCGGTGCCGGCAGGGGCCACGGCGGTGGGCATCCCCGCACGCATCATCCCGTCGAAGGCCGGCGAGAGCGCCGACGTGGCCACGCCGCAGAAGTTTTCCGCCTACGGCATCACGCACGACGACGACCCGCTGAGCCAGGCGATGCGCGGCCTCGTCGACAGTGCCGCGAGCCAGGAACACCAGATTGCGCTGCTGTGGCAGGCCATCGAGAAGCTGTCCGCGCAACCCGGCGTGAAGGACTGCGTGCCGTGCGACGCGGCGCGTGACGAGAGCTTCGAGGCGGAGAAGCTGACGCAGCTGATCGGCAAGTAGCCGCGAGCTTCAGGTCGATCGTTTCGAGGCCGTGTGCAGCGAGCCATGCACATGGCCCGCGTGCTGCCCGAAGGGTTCGGTCGCAGGCGCGGCGGTGTCCAGCTCTTGCAGGATGCCGCAGTTCTGCGCCGACTCGGGGCCGCAGCACTGCTGGCGCAGCGCCTTCAGCTGCTTCTCCAGCGTCCTGAGTTCGGCAATGCGCGCGGCCACGTGGCCGATGTGGTCGTCCAGCAGCTGGTTGACTTCGCCGCAGTCTTCGCCCGGTGCATCGCGGAAACGCAGCAGGCTGCGGATCTCGTCGAGCGTCATGTCCAGCGAACGGCAGCGGCGGATGAAGCCCAGCCGCTGCGCATGCTCGTCGTCGTAGATGCGGTAGTTGCCGTCGGTGCGCGCCGGTTCGGGCAGGAGTTGCTCGCGCTCGTAGTAACGGATGGTTTCCACCGGGGTGTTCGCGGCCTTGGCCAGTTCTCCGATTTTCATGATGCGGCAAGAAGCGGGGAGGGATATGGCGTTTGACTCTACACCTGCTTCAGGGTTTCCAATGGCTGCATGAACAACGAGAACGCTCTGGAACCCGGGCTGCCGCACGCACATGGCCACCCGCACGCGCCCGCGGAAACCGCCTGCTGCAACAACTCCGTGTGCGGCGGCGCGGCGCTCGCGCCCGTCGATACGGCTGACATTCCGAAGGGGGCCCTGCTGTTCCGCATTCCCACCATGGACTGCGCGGTCGAAGAATCCGAGATCCGCCGCGCGCTGGAGCCGGTGCGCGGCATCAGCGGGCTGCGCTTCCGGCTCGGCGAACGCACGATGGCGATCACGGCCGACGGCGCGGCATTGCCCGATGCGCTCGAAGCCATCCGCAAGGCCGGCTTCAAGCCCGAGCCGCTGGATGCCGTGGCCGCTGCGTCGCCCGGCAGCGCCCGCACCGTGGGCTTCGTGACACCCGAACTGGCGCGGCTGGCCGGCGCACTGCTGCTGGCGATCGCGGCCGAGACAATTTCCTTTCTCGCGCCGGAGGGCATGGCGTTCACGGCGGTGGAGATGGGCCTGGCGCTCGCGGCCATCGCGCTCGCCGGGCTCGACACCTACAAGAAGGGCTTCGGCGCATTGGTCCGCGGCCGCCTGAACATCAACGCCCTGATGGCCGTGGCCGTGACCGGCGCCTTCGTCATCGGCCAATGGCCCGAGGCCGCGATGGTGATGGCGCTCTATGCGATAGCGGAAATGATCGAGGCGCGCGCCGTCGATCGCGCCCGCAATGCCATCCAGGGCCTGCTGGCGCTGGCCCCCGAGCAGGCCGAAGTCCGGCAGCCCGACGGCCGCTGGCGCACGGTGAAGGCCGACGCGGTGGCACTCGATGCTCTCGTGCGCATCCGGCCCGGCGAGCGCGTGCCGCTCGATGGCATCGTGACGGAGGGCGCAAGCGCCATCGACCAGGCCCCCGTCACCGGGGAGAGCATTCCGGTCGACAAGTCGGTGGGCGACGCGGTGTTCGCGGGCACCATCAACCAGACCGCCGCGCTCGAATTCCGCGTCACGGCCGTGGCGGCGAACACCACGCTCGCGCGCATCATCCATGCGGTCGAGGAAGCACAGGGCTCGCGCGCGCCCACGCAGCGCTTCGTGGACCGCTTCGCGGCCGTCTACACGCCCGCGGTCTTCGTGCTGGCGGTGGCGGTGGCGGTGCTCGCGCCATGGCTCATGGGCTGGACCTGGATCGACGCGGCCTACAAGGCGCTGGTGCTGCTGGTCATCGCCTGCCCCTGCGCGCTCGTGATCTCGACGCCCGTGACCGTGGTGAGCGCATTGGCCTCGGCTGCGCGACGCGGCATCCTGATCAAGGGCGGCACCTACCTCGAGGAGGCGCGCAAGCTCAAGGCGCTGGCGCTCGACAAGACCGGCACCCTCACCGAGGGCAAGCCGAAGCTGGTCGAAGCTAGGCTGCTCGACACCGCGGCGGGCGAGGGCGAAATCTTCGCCATTGCCGCGAGCATCGCGGGCCGTTCCGACCACCCGGTGTCGAAAGCCATTGCCCTGGGCCTGAAGCGCGAGCCGCGGCCGGTCGGCGACTTCACGGCGCTGCCGGGGCGCGGCGTGCAGGCCACGCACGAAGGCCGCAGCTACGTGCTGGGCAATCATCGGTTGATCGAAGAGCGCCAGCTCTGCAGCCCGGCGCTCGAAGCCGAGCTGAAGCGGCATGAGGAAGCAGGGCGCACCGTCACCTTGCTGGCCTCCGGCCATGCGGTGCTGGCGCTGTTCGCAGTGGCCGACACCATCAAGCCTTCTTCGCGCGCCGCGATGGCCGAACTGCGCGCACTGGGCGTCACACCCGTGATGCTCACGGGCGACAACACCGCCACCGCCAGGGCGATCGGCAGTCTCGCGGGCATCGACGACGTGCGCGGCAACCTGCTGCCCGAGCAGAAGCTCGGTGCGATCAAGGCGCTGCAGCAGCGCTACGGCATGGCGGGCATGACCGGCGACGGCATCAACGACGCACCCGCGCTGGCGCAGGCCGACATCGGATTTGCCATGGGCGGCGCCGGCACCGACACCGCCATGGAAGCGGCCGACGTGGTCATCATGAACGACGACCTGCGGCGCATTGCCGAGACCATTCGCCTCTCGCGCCGCGCACACGCGGTGCTGTGGCAGAACATCATGCTGGCGCTCGGCATCAAGGCGGTGTTCTTCGTGCTGGCCGTCTTCGGCAGCGCCACCATGTGGATGGCCGTGTTCGCCGACATGGGCGCGAGCCTGCTGGTGGTGGCCAATGGGCTGCGGTTGATGCGCGTGCCTGGTCGCGGCGAAAGCGACTGACGCGGCACGCGGACTAACATCGGAGGCTTCGCCTTCCACGCCGCCTCCGGGGCTTTTCTTCATGTCCGCCACTTCCCTGCTGCTGCAACTCATCGTCATCCTGAGCACCGCGCGCGTCTGCGGCTGGGTGCTGCGCCACGTCGGCCAGCCCGGCGTGGTGGGCGAAATGGCCGCTGGCCTGATGCTCGGGCCGGTGGTGATGGGCGCGCTGTTCCCGTCCCTGCACGCGCAGCTGTTCTCCAGGAGCCACCTGGAAGGGCTGTCTTCCCTCTCGACCGTGGGCCTGGTGCTTTTCATGTTCGTGGTGGGGCTGGAACTGCGCTCCACGCAGGGCGTGCGCGCGCAACTGAAGGCCGCGGGCTACGTCGGCGCGCTCAGCGTCATCGTGCCGATGGCACTGGGCATCGCGATCTCGCCGGCGTTGCATCCGGCCCTGGCACCCGCGGGCGTGGGCTTCTGGCCCTTTGCGCTGTTCATGGCCGCGGCGCTGTCGATCACGGCATTTCCGGTCATGGCGCGCATCCTCAAGGACCGCGGGCTCACCCGCACGCCCTTCGGCCAGCTGTCGCTCGGGGCCGCCGCGGTGGTCGACGTGTTCGCCTGGATCCTGCTGGCGCTGGTGGTGGCGATGGTGGGTGCCGGCGAGGGCTACGTGGGCTTTCTCAAGACCACGGCCGGCGTGGCCGTGCTGCTGGCCGTGCTGTTCTTCGGCCTGAAGCCCGCGTTTGCATGGCTGCTGCGCACCCGCGCGCCCGACGGCGAACCCTCGACCACCGTGATGGCCTCGCTCATGATCGGCCTGCTGGCCTGCGCCATGGCGACCGAATGGCTGCATCTGCATGCGGTGTTCGGCGCCTTCCTGTTCGGTGCCTGCCTGCCGCGCGACGACCGCCTGCTGAGCTCGCTCACGCAGCGCATCGAGCCGATCTCCATCGTCGTGCTGATGCCGCTGTTCTTTGCGCTCGCGGGGCTCGGTACCACCAGCAGCGCCTTCTCGGGCGCGAGCATCGGCGCCATGCTGCTGATCGTCGCGGTGGCCGCCATCGGCAAGCTGGCCGGCGGCGCCATCGGCGCGCGCATGGCGGGCTACGGCTGGCGCGACAGCCTGGCCACCGGTTCGCTGATGAACGCGCGCGGGCTGATGGAGCTCATCGTGATGAAGATCGGACTGGACGCCGGGCTGATCGGACCGGAGCTCTTCACCATGCTGCTGGTGATGGCGCTCGTCACCACCGCGATGACGGGGCCCCTCATCAACCTGGTGATGGGGCGTGCAAAGGCCTCGCCTGCGGCGCAGCCCGAATCCGAAGTGCAGGTGCGCGCCAAGCCGTAGCGGCCGCGGCGCCGCCGGCTAGCGCGGCGGGCGGATGGCCGTCTTCGGCCGGAAGGCCTTGCACACCGTGTCGTCCGTCTCCAGGTACGGCCCGCCGATCAGGTCGATGCAGTACGGCACGGCCGCAAAGATGCCGGGCACCACCTGCTTGCCGTCGCCGTCCTTCAGCCCCTCGAGCGTTTCCGCGATCGACTTCGGCTGCCCCGGCAGGTTGATGATCAGGCTCTTGCCGCGGATCACCGCCACCTGGCGCGAGAGGATGGCGGTGGGCACGAAGCGCAGGCTGATCTGGCGCATCTGCTCGCCGAAGCCGGGCATTTCCTTGTGCGCCACGGCCAGCGTGGCTTCGGGCGTCACGTCGCGCAGGGCCGGACCGGTGCCGCCCGTGGTCAGCACCAGCGAGCAGCCGGCATCCACCAGCTCGATCAGCGTGGCGCTGATGAGGGCGGTCTCGTCGGGAATCAGCCGCGCTTGGAAATCGATCGGGTTCTTCAGCGCGCGGCCGAGCCATTCCTGGAGCGAAGGCAGGCCCTTGTCTTCATAGGTGCCGCTGGAGGCGCGGTCGCTGATGGAGACGATGCCGATGCGGATGGCGTCAGGTGCGTTCATGGTGTTGCTCCTTCCCCCTTTGGGGGAAGGTTGGGATGGGGGCAGCCAGAGCGCCCAATGCATGCGCCGCTTGCCCCCACCCCGACCCTCCCCCGGGAAGGGAGGGAGAAAGACAGGTCTTTCATGCGTCGTCTTCCCGGTCCTGCTCGGCCGCCGCCGAGGCGTGGTCGGCACCGCCGTGCACGGCCAGCTGCGCGCGCACCAGCTGGAAGATCTCGCGGTATGCCTTGCCCTGGCGCGGCGCTTCGCCGGCGGGGCCGGACTTCATGTCCTTGCGGGCCTGGCGCACCAGGGCGCGCAGCTGCTGCGAATCGGTGGCGGGATGGGTTTCGATCCAGCCGCCCAGCGCGTCGTCGTCGGCAATCAGCCGGTCGCGCCAGCGTTCGGCCTCGTGCAGCGCGGCGGTCTCGGCCGCGGGCACGCTGCCCTGCTCGGCCAGCGCCTGCTTCACGGCCTCCAGCGCCTCGGGCTCCAGCTTGCGCATCAGCTTGCCGATGAACTGCATCTGGCGGCGCTTGCCTTCGAAATTGGTGATGCGCTTGGCCTCGGCCACCGCGTCGACCAGCTTTTCGTCCAGCGCGAGCGCATCGAACAGGCCGGCACGCAGGCCGAGCAGTTCGGTGCCGAGCTTTTGCAGTTCGTCGCTTTCGCGCTTGAGTTCGGTGCGGCTGGCTTCGTCGGTGCCCTTGAGCTCGCGCTTGAGCTCCAGGTCGAGTTCGCTGCCTTCGGCGACGAACTGGCCACGGACGAAATAGCCTTTTTTGGGTTTGCGGGACATGGGATGGATTCTGGGCCGTGCCGTGCGGCACTGCAACGCGTGCAATGCGCACCGGCAAGCCGAAGGGAAAACGGAATGCGGGGGGCGCAAGTATCATAGCCACCACATGACGACATCTTCCTCGCGCGCCGATTCCGGCTTCGCCTACAGCCGCTCCTTCTTCGAAAACCTGGTCGACTCGGCCCTGGCCCACGCCAAAAAGCTCGGTGCCACCGATGCCGGCGCCGAGGCCTCCGAGGGCTGCGGCCTCAGCGTCTCGGTCCGCAAGGGCGAACTCGAGAACGTCGAGCGCAACCGCGACAAGTCGCTGGGCATCACGGTCTACGTGGGCCACCGCCGCGGCAACGCCAGCACCTCCGACTTCTCCGAGGGCGCCATCGCCCAGACCGTGCAGGCCGCCTACGACATCGCCCGCTTCACGGCCGAAGACCCGGTCAGCGGTCTTCCCGACGAGGAAGACATTGCCAAGGACCACCCCGAACTCGACCTGTTCCACCCCTGGGACGTGACGAGCGAGCAGGCCGCCACGCTGGCGCTCGCATGCGAGGAGGCAGCGCTCTCGACCGACAAGCGCATCACCAACAGCGAAGGCGCGGGGGTTTCGGCCCAGCAGAGCCACTTCTTCAGCGCGCACACGCACGGTTTCCGCGGCGGCTATGCCAGTTCGCGGCATTCGATCTCGGTGGCGCCCATCGCCGGCAAGGGCGACGACATGCAGCGCGACTCCTGGTACAGCTCCATGCGCTCGGCCGGGGAACTGGCCAGCCCGCAGGCCGTGGGCCGGTATGCCGCCGAGCGCGCGCTGAGCCGGCTCAAGTCGCGCAAGATCAAGACCACCGAATGCCCGGTGCTGTTCGAATCGCCGCTGGCCGTGGGCCTGCTGGGCGGGCTGGTGCAGGCGGTGAGCGGCGGGGCGCTGTACCGCAAGAGCACCTTCCTGCTCGATTCGCTCGGCAAGCCGGTGCTGCCCAAGCACGTGGACGTGGCCGAAGACCCGCATGTGATGCGCGGCAAGGGCAGCTCGCCCTTCGACGACGAAGGCGTGGTCACCCGCGCACGCAAGGTGGTCGATGCCGGGCGGCTCGAGGGCTACTTTCTCTCGACCTATTCCGCGCGCAAGCTGGGCATGAAGACCACCGGCAATGCCGGCGGCTCGCACAACCTGACGCTGAGCTCGCGCCTCACCAAGGCAGGCGACGACCTGGACGCCATGCTGGCCAAGCTCGGCACCGGCCTGTTCGTGATCGAGCTGATGGGGCAGGGCGTGAACTACGTGACCGGCGACTACTCGCGCGGTGCCAGCGGCTTCTGGGTCGAGAAGGGGCGCATCGCGTTCCCGGTGCACGAGATCACCATTGCCGGCAACCTGAAAAACATGCTGATGGGCATCGACGCCATCGGCGCCGACGCCTATACCTTCGGTGCCAAGACCACGGGGTCGGTGCTGGTCAACCGCATGAAGGTGGCCGGCAGCTGAGGTTCCGGGCCGCCGGCCGCCACGCTCAGACGACCCGCACCGACAGGTTCGGCAGGCCGTCGATGTGGATCTCGATCAGGTCGCCGCGCACCACCGGGCCCACGTTCTCGGGCGTGCCCGAATAGATGATGTCGCCGGGCATGAGCTCGAAAGCCTGTGACAGCCGGCTGATCTGCTCGGCCACCGACCAGATCATGTGCTTGAGCGTCGCGTTCTGCTTCGTCTGGCCGTTCACCTTGAGCCAGATGGCACCATCGGTGTAGTGGCCGACCCTGGCGACCGGATGGATCGGCCCGATCGGCGCCGACTTGTCGAAGCTCTTGCCGATTTCCCAGGGCTTTTTCTGGTCGCCCATCTCGCGCTGCAGGTCGCGGCGGGTCATGTCCAGGCCCAGGGAGTAGCCGTACACCAGGCCCAGCGCATCGGCCTGTGCGACGTCGCGGCCGCCCTTGCCGAGCGCCACGACCAGCTCCACCTCGTAGTGGTAGTTCTTCGTGAGCGGCGGATACGGATGGTCGGCCACCGTGCCGGGCGTGACGACCTGGATCGCGTCCGTCGGCTTCTGGAAGAAGAAGGGCGGCTCGCGGGTGGGGTCCGAGCCCATCTCGCGCGCGTGGGCTGCATAGTTTCGGCCGATGCAGTAGATGCGGCGCACCGGAAACGCCTGCTCGCTGCCGACGATCGGGACCGTGGCCTGGGCCACCGTGAAGGGCGTTGGCGCGGCGCGCGATGCGCCGGCCGGCAGGGCGCAACCGGTCATCGCGCCGGCGGCCATGGCGGCGGAACCGGCCAGCAGGCCGCGTCGTGAACTGGACATGATTCTTGTCTCCTGGAGGGCTGGGTAGGCATGAAGACTGGCGGGGCCAGCCGGGCCATTCTGGAGCGCGGCGGGGCGGTGCTCCGGTACGCATCTACGCAAAAGCAGGACGCAGGCAACACCCCGGCGCGCGGGCCTTACCATCGCGCCATGACGGCCCTTCGATCCAGCCTGCGCCTCTACGGCATGCAGGAGCGCGCGAACCACCTGGACTTCGACGTTCGCTTCGAAGGCGCGCGGGACGTGCTGGCGCGGCCGCACCGGCACGAGTATTTCCAGATCCAGGCCAGCATCCACGGCGGCTCGCAACAGGTGATCGGCGGCGCGGTGCGCCCGTTCACCGCGGGGCACCTGAGCTTCGTGCTGCCGTACCGCGTGCACGTGGTGCCGCACCCGCCCGGCGCACGCTATGCCATCGTGAACTTCGACCAGGGCTTTCTCTGGCCCGAACTGGCCGTGGAGGCGCTCGACCTGGAAGAGGTGCCGGCCCTGCGCCATCCCGAGCTCGCGCCGTTCCTGTTCCAGGAGTCGATGGATTTCCACTTCGGCGAGGCCGATTTCGCACGCATCCTGCGCTGGCTCGAAGAGCTCGCCGAGCTGAACCGCGAGCGGCGCTTCGGGGCCGCAAGCGCGATCCGCGGCATCCTGATGCAGCTCATCGCGCTCGCCTGCGACCGGCACGAGCCGCAGCTGCTCGCGCAGGCCGCGCTGCAGGGCGGGCGCAGTTCGGGGCACGATGCTTTGCAGCGCGTCATGCGCTACGTGCGCGAGCACCTGGGCGAGGACATGTCGCTCAACGACGCCGCGGCGGCCGCGATGCTGTCGCCCAACTACCTCGCGCACCTGCTCAAGAAGCAGACCCAGCGCACCTTCACCGAACTCGTGACCGAGCGCCGCCTGGAGCGCGCGAAGGAACTGCTGGTCACCTCGAACGCGCGCATTGCCGACATCGCGCGGCAGTGCGGCTTCGGCGACGCCGTGTACTTCAGCCGCCGGTTCAGGCTGCGCAACGGGGTCACGCCGCGGCAGTTCCGGCATGAGGCCGATGCGGGGCTGGCCACGGCGGCGCAGCCCCGGCAAACCTAAGATGTGCCCCACATGATTCCGAACCCTGAAACCCCGGCGCGCCCCCAGATCTACCTCGCGGGGCCCGATGTGTTCCGCCCCGATGCCCGGGACCATTTCGTGCGGCTGGCGGCGGCGTGCGATGCGCTGGGGCTTGCGGCCCTGCTGCCGGCCGATGGCAACGACCAACCGGGTACCGCCGCGCCGGAGGCGCAGATCTACGAGGCCAACATGCAGCGGCTGCGCGGCGCGGACGGCGTGGTGGCCAACCTCGCGAGCTTTCGCGGCCTGGAGCCCGATTCGGGCACGGTGTTCGAAGTGGGCGCGGCGGTGGCGCTGCGGATTCCGGTCGTGGCCTACGGCGTGCCCGCGGGCAGCTATGCGGACCGCGCGCGGTCTTTTCTGCAGTGCGCGCCCGATGCGGCCGGCGTGCTGCGCGAGGCCGGCAGCGGCATTGCGGTGGAAGATTTCGGCCAGCCGCTGAACCTGATGCTGGCCTGTTCGATCCACATCGAGCCGACGCCCGAGGCCGCGCTGCGAAAGATGGTGCAGCTGCTCGCGCTCCGGCCGCGCTGAGCCGTTTTTTCAGGTCATCGGGCTGCAGGCGTCCCGGTCGGCGCGAGCAAATGCTCGAGCATCCGGCGCGCGTTGAGCGGCAGCTCCTCCGATGAACGCACGCAGGCCATCAGCGTGCGTTCGGCCCAGGCATCGCTGAGGCCGGCGCGCGCGATCTTCATCGAGCGGGCGCAGCGCACGGCCGCGGTCTGCGGCACGATGCCCACGCCGATGCCGTGCGCGACCATGCCGCACACCGCCTCGAAGTTGCGCACGCGCACGCGGTAGGCCAGCTGCTTGCCCATGGCGCGCGCATGCTGCGTCACCAGCTGCTGCAGCGCGCTGTCTTCCGTCAGGCCGACGAACTCGCTGTCGGCCACGTCCGCGAGCCGCACGCGCCGTCGCCCCGCCAGCGCATGGCCGCGCGGCATCACCAGCACGAGGTCGTCACGGCGAAACGGGTGGCACTCCAGGCCCTCGGTGCCGACCGCGTCGGAGACGATGCCGATGTCGCACAGCCCGGCGCGCAGCGCATCGACCGATTGCGGGCTGGGCCGTTCCTCCAGGTCGACCGAGATGCGCGGATGCTGCGCGAGAAAGCGGCTCAGCACCTCGGGCAGGTGCTCGTTCAGCGCCGAGGTGCCGCACATGAAGCGCACATGGCCCTTGAGGCCCTGGCCGTACTCGCCGAGCTCGCCCCGCATGCGTTCCATCTGCTGCAGCACGACGCGCGCGTGGTGCAGCAGCGTGCGGCCGGCCTCGGTGGGGCGCACGCCCTGCGCGTGCCGCGTGAGCAGCGGGCTGCCCAGGGCGTCTTCCATGCCGCGCACGCGCTGGCTCGCCGAGGCCAGCGTCATGTGCGAGCGCTGTGCGCCGGCGGTGAGGCTGCCGGCCTCCACCACGTGGAGGAAGAGCCGCAGGTCTGTGAGGTCGAATCGCATGATGAGCCCGCAAGGTAGCACGGGAGCCTCAGCCTGTGCCTGAGGCCGGCTGCGCCAATGCCGCATTTCCAGCCGCGGCAGGGGCCGGCAGACTGCGCCGCCATGACGATCCCGAATGAACTGGCAACCGCCCACTGGGCCGCTGCCGCTGCCGTGTTCCTGCTGGCTGGCGTGATCAAGGGCGTGGTCGGCCTCGGCCTGCCGACCGCGTCGATGGGGCTGCTCGCGCTGTGGATGCCGCCGGTGCGCGCGGCCGCGTTGCTGATCGCGCCTTCGCTGGTCACCAACCTGTGGCAGACCGGACCGCGCGCGACCTTCCGGCCGGTGCTGCGGCGCATCGGCGGCATGCAGGCGGGCATCGTGGCGGGCACGCTGGGCGGCGCACTCTGGCTGGGGGTGCCGGCGGGCACCTGGGCTTCGGTGGCACTCGGCGTGGCGCTGGTCGCCTACGCGCTCTGGGGGCTCACGGGGCGGCAGTTCCACGTGCGGGCGGCGCACGAGCGCTGGCTGGGGCCGCTGGTGGGCGCCGCGACCGGCTTGGTGACGGCCGTGACCGGCGTGTTCGTGGTGCCGGCGGTGCCCTATCTGCAGGGCCTGGGTTTCCAGCGCGATGCGTTGATCCAGGCCATGGGGATCTCGTTCACCACCTCGACCGTGGTGCTGGCCATCGGGCTGGCGGGCAACGACGGCTATCCGGTCGCGGCGATCGGTGGCTCGCTGGCGATGCTGACGCCGGCGCTCGCCGGCATGGTGCTGGGAACCTGGCTGCGCAAGCGGCTGCCGGTGGCGGTGTTCCGGCGCTGCTTTCTTGCCGGGCTCGCGCTCCTGGGGTTCTACATGGTGGCGCGCGCGCTGGCCTGAGCCGGAGCGCGGCCAGCAAGCTCAGGTGGCGGGAAGCGCCGCGCGGACGCGCTCGATCGCCTGGCGATAAGGCAGCGCGAAGTTCTCGACGCCGTCCTGGGGCGCGAGCCAGCTGAACGAAAACACCAGACCGTCTTCCTCGGGGCTGCCCATGGCCACGTGCTCGAAGGTTTCGGGCAGCGGGCCATCTGCGCGCATCAGGAAGAGGTGCCACAGCTGCGGATGGCGCAAGGTGTTGCCCTCGACACCGGCCTCGCAGTCGCGGTGCAGGGTGCCGAGCGGTTGCAGCTCGCCGACGTGGTCGATGCCCGACTCCTCGAGCAGCTCACGCCGGACCGCCGCCTCGGGCGATTCGCCGGGCTCGACGGTGCCCTTGGGCAATTGCATGTTCCCGTCGCCGGGATGGCGGAACACCAGCAGCCGGCCCCTGGCATCGACCAGGCAGGCGCAGGCCTTCGGGATCGTGGTGGCGCAGCCGCCGTCGCCCGTCATCAGGCGCTCGCGAGGGCCGCCTTGACTGCCGCGCTCACCTGGCCCATGTCGGCCTTGCCCGCCAGGCGGGTCTTGACCGCACCCATGACCTTGCCCATGTCGCCCGGGCCCTTGGCGCCCAGCTCGGCCACGATGGCCTTCACCTCGGCGGCCACTTCGTCGGCGCCCATGCGCTGCGGCAGGTAGACCTCGAGCACCTTGATCTCGGCGGCTTCCTTGTCGGCCAGGTCGGTGCGCCCGCCGGTCGTGAACGCCGCGATCGAGTCCTTGCGCTGCTTGACCATCTTGTCGACGATGGCGACGACCATGGCGTCGTCGAGCTCCACGCGCTCGTCGACTTCCTTCTGCTTCAGGGCCGCCAGGAGCAGGCGGATGGTGCCGAGGCGCTCCGAGTCCTTGGCGCGCATCGCGGTCTTCATGTCTTCGGTGATCTGTTCCTTGAGGCTCATGCTCGGGGCTCCTGGTTCGAAAAAAACAAAAGCCGCGGCAGGTTTCCCTGGCGCGGCTGAGGCAGCAGTCGGATCGCTGGGCCGACTTGCGTCAGGGGCCGGCGATCCCGTTGCCAACGGGCATCAGTACAGCTTCTTGGGGAGCTGCATGCTGCGCACGCGCTTGTAGTGGCGCTTGACGGCGGCTGCCTTCTTGCGCTTGCGCTCGGCGGTCGGCTTCTCGTAGAACTCGCGGGCGCGCAGGTCGGTCAGCAGGCCGAGCTTTTCGATGGTGCGCTTGAAGCGGCGCAGGGCGACGTCGAAAGGCTCGTTTTCTTTAACGCGGATGGTGGTCATTGATGAATCGTTGAACTGGATTTGGCTCGGGGAGATCGAGGCCCCAAGCCGGGGTTCCTCAACTGAAAAATTTTTGCGGCCGTTGAGGGAAGGCCAAAGTTAGCCCGCGATTATAGCGCGGTTGCGCACGCGTGTGCGCTCGCCCAGGCCCATTGGAAGTTGTATCCGCCCAACCAGCCCGTCACGTCGACCACTTCGCCGATGAAATACAGGCCCGGCTGCTTCGATTCCATGGTCTGGGAAGACAGGTCGCGGGTGTCGACGCCGCCGGCCGTGACCTCGGCCTTCTTGTAGCCCTCGGTGCCGCTGGGCGTGATCTGCCAGCGCGCGATGCGCTCGGCCAGCGCGGCCAGCGCCTTGTCGGCAGCCTCGTTGACGGGTCGCTGCAGGGCCGGATCCTGCCCGACCCAGGCGTCGGCCAGCCGCGAGGGCACCAGCATGGCCAGCTCGTTGGCAATGCGCTTCTTGGAGCGCAGCTTGGCTTCGCCCAGGGCCTCGGCCACGTCCACGCCGGGCGCAAAGTCGAGCGTCAACGGCGTTCCAGGCTTCCAGTAGCTCGAAATCTGCAGCACAGCCGGGCCCGACAAGCCGCGGTGGGTGAACAGCAGGTCTTCGAGGAAGGCCATCTTTTCCTTCCTGGCGCCGGTCTCGATGCGCACCGGCAGCGCCAGCCCGGCCAGTTCGGCATACGGCGCCCAGGCTTCGCCGCCGAAAGTCAGCGGCACCAGCGCCGGGCGGGGCGTGACGACGCGCAGGCCGAACTGCTCGGCCAGGCGGTAGCCGAAGTCGCTGGCGCCGATCTGCGGGATCGACAGGCCGCCGGTCGCGATCACCAGCCTGGGCGTTTCGATGGCGCCCTTGCTGCTATCGATCTGGTAGCTGCCCGCGCCGGTGCCGTCGATGCCGGAAGCCGAAAACACAATCTTCCCGATCCTGCACGGCTGCCAGCGCGTGACGTTGCCGGCGTCGCATTCCGCCAGCAGCATGTCGACGATCTGCTGCGAGGAGCCGTCGCAGAACAGCTGGCCCTTGTGCTTCTCGTGAAAGGCGATGCCGTGCTTCTGCACCAGCTCGATGAACTGCTGCGGCGCATAGCGCGACAGCGCCGAGCGGCAGAAATTCGGGTTCTCGCCGATGAAGTGGCGCTGCGGCGCGCGCACGTCGAGGTCGCGGTTGGTGAAATTGGCGCGGCCGCCGCCCGAGATGCGGATTTTCTCGGCCACCTTCTCGCTGTGGTCGACCAAAAGCACCTTGAGCCCGCGCTGGCCCGCCAGCGCGGCGCAGAACAGCCCGGCGGCGCCGGCGCCGACCACGACGGCATCGAATCGAAAAGTAGCGCTCAAACCGTTCAGGGTCCATCGGCCGCCAGCAGGGGCGGCGGGTTGTACTTGAGGTGGCCCACGTAGCGCAGCGGCTGCGTGGCGGCAATCGAAGGCACGTCGCCCTCGCGCATGTGCAGCAGGTCGGCCGGGCTCACCCAGCGCGGATCGGCGTCGGTGATCGGCAGGCCGGCGCGGCGGTAAGCCTCGAGCACGAACTGCGAGCAGAAGAACTGGTCGTCGCGGCTCGCACCCAGCTGCACCATCGCCATGCCGCTGATGCAGTAGTGGCTGACGGCCGAGGGAATGAGCGGCAGTTCGCACAGGCGCCGGTTCAGCACGAAGGGCGCATTCAGCAGCACGCCAGTGGTGTTGTAGCGGATGCCCACCTGCGAGTTGGCCCAGGCGCGCAGCTTGGCGGCACCCGCCGGCTCGAGCCCTGGCACGCGAAAGGCCACGACCATCTGCTCTTCGTCCACCACGTCGGCCAGCGGACGTGCGCGCACGCCCGTGCCTACCGCCTCGGCGATCAGCCCGTCGCCCAGGTACAGCACCGCGTGGCTCACGGGCGAGAAGGTGCCCAGCCGGATGCCGAAGGAATTGACCGTGGCGATGGAGGTCAGCAGGATGTCCCCGGGCTGCAGCGCATCGGCGGCAATGAGCTCGCCGCCGTTGCCCGGCGCAATGACCGAACTTTGCACGCGCAACCGCAGGCCCGCGTCCTTCGACGGCAGGTCCACGCGCGTGGCGCAAGCCGAGAGCAGCAGCAGTGCAGCGGCGCCGAGCACCGCCGCGCAGACATGGCGCCGCATCATCCCTTCCAGACGAAAGGGAACTTCAGCTGCTTGAAGAAGCCGTTGGGCACGTAGTCGCCGAGCACGCCGTACTTCTCGGGCCAGAGCTTGGTGCTCTTCACGGCGGTGCCGAAGAGGTAGTCGAGAAAGGCGTAGTGCGCCGAATAGTTCTTGTCGAGCGCCTCCACGTCCTGGCTGTGGTGCCAGTGGTGGAAGTTGGGCGTCACGATGATGTAGCGCAGCGGCCCGAGCCGCACGCTTACGTTGCAGTGGTTGAACACCGCCTGGAAGCCCACCACCACGATGTACGCGTCGATCACTTCCTTGGAGAAGCCCAGCACGTAGATGGGGGCGAGCACCAGCGTGCGGGTGATCAGCAGTTCGAGGATGTGCTGGCGCGAGCCGGCCATCCAGTCCATGCTCTTCACGCTGTGGTGCACGGCATGCAGGCGCCAGAGCACCGGCACCTCGTGGTAGGCGCGGTGGGTCCAGTACTGCACCAGGTCGGCCACCAGCACGATCAGCAGCAGCCCGGCCCAGAACGGCAGGTTGCCCACCCAGCCGCGGATGCCGTCGTTGGCCGCCCAGCCGAAGAATTTGTGCACCATCAGGTTGGTGGCCAGCAGCACGAAGCCCACGATCATGTGGTTCACCACGAAATGGTGGAAGTCGGTCTGCCATTCCTCGCGGAACACCGGCTGGTCCTTGCGCAGCGCGAACAGCTTCTCGATGAAGATGAAGATGAGCGACGACCCCAGCAGGTCGAGGATGAACCAGTCGAGGCCGATGTAGGGCGTGTTGTCGGCGAAGTCGTTCACCGGCACCTTGTGCCCGCCCAGCAGCGCCGCCGCGACCACCAGCAGGAACGCGGCCGACGACAGCCAGCGCGAGCGGTTGAAGATGATGTTCACCAGCGCCATGCCGCCCGAGACGACCATGGCCGCCAGCAGGATGAAGCGCATCACGTCGACGTTGTAGCTCTTGCGCAACTCGGGCGTGGTGAGGTACTGCGGAAAGTGGAACGCCAGCACGCCCAGGAAGCAAAGGATGCCCAGGCTCAGGGCGATGGTTCCCGTGACGAGGCCCCGGCCACGGCGCAGTTCGCCATGGGTCTGGGTGAATTCGTTGAGTTTGTCGATGTCCAGCATGCCCGCCTCTCTCTCTGTCGCTTGTGATGTGTCTTGTCGGGCGCGATTTTAGGCGGCTGTAGGAAAACTCTCACGTCGACCAAACGGGCTAGGCGAGGTCTGTGGCTTTCCCGCTCTTGCGGCAAGCGAAGCTCAGCGCGGCCGGACAGCGCGCCGGCGCAGCAGTGCCGCCGCTCCCAGCGCCGCGGCCATCACGAGCAGGGACACGACGGTGGTCACGGTGCCGAGCGCATAGATCGACGGGGTGGTGACGGTCGAGGTCAGGCCCTGCAACTCGAGCGGCAGGGTGTTGACGTCGCCGATGGCCTGGGAGGTGCGGGCGATTTCGTCCCACGACAGCGTGAAGCCGAACATGCCGATGCCGACAATGGACGGGCCGATCAGCGGCAGCACCACGTGCCGGAAGGCCTGCCAGGGCGTGGCGCCGAGGTCGCGGGCGGCTTCCTCGTAGGCCGGGTTGAAGCGGTTGAACACGGCAAACATGATGAGCAGCCCGAAGGGAAGGGTCCAGGTAAGGTGGGCGCCGAGCGCGGAGCTGAAGAGGCCGAGCGCGGTGCCGTAGCCTTCGAGCAGGGTGGTGGCGTCCATGGCCGTGAGCAGGCTCTTGATGCCGGTATCGATGAGCCGGAACTGCAGGCCGATGCCGAGCGAAATGATGATCGACGGCATGATGAGGCTGGCCACGGTAACGAAGAACAGCGCGTTGCTGCCGGCGAACTTCTTGCGGAATGCGAGGCCGGCCAGCACCGAGAGCACCACGGTGAACCCCATGACCACGGCGCCCAGCGCGAGCGAGCGCCTGAAGGCCGCGCCGATGTCGACGGTGCCCAGGCCTTCGGCCAGCTTGTAGAACCAGTGCAGCGAGACGCCGCGCAATGGAAAGGTCAGGCCGCCTTCAGGGCCCTGGAAGCTCAGGATGAAGATCGTGATCATCGGGCCGTAGAGGAACAGCACGAAGAGGGCGAAGACGATGGCAAGGGGCCAGAAGCCTGGGGCGCGTTGTTCTCCGATGCGTTGGCTCATGATTGTTGTTCCTTCAGGGCGCGTGCGCAGGCCACCGGGTACTCCCCTCCGCGAATGTCCCCCGGCCTGCGGCCTCCTCCTTTATTTCGCTGCGGGGAGCACCCGGCGCCCTGTGCACACCGGGCGCTGCGCTTGTTCCGCTCGATCAACCGCCGCACTGCCCGACGATCCCGCTGGCGGGGTGCCTTGCGCAGCGAAATAAAGGGGGAGGCCGCAGGCCGGAGGACATTCGCGGAGAAAGGTACCCCGTCGGCGGGAGCGCGCCCTGAACAAGGCTCCTCATGCACAACGAAACGAACAGACGAGCAAGGCTTCATCTCAGAGCTCCTTGCGAATATCCACAAGCCGTGTCAGCCCCCAGATGATCATCAGCACCACCGCCAGCAAGATCATCGCGTTGGCGGCGGCCAGCGGAAACTGCAGGTACGAGGTCTGCACCTGGATGATCTTGCCGATCGATGCGATCTGCTGCCCGCCCATCACGCCGATGGTCACGAAGTCGCCCATCACGATGGTGATGACGAAGATCGAGCCGATCAGGATGCCCGTGCGCGACAGCGGCACCACCACGTTCCACAGCGTC
Source organism: Variovorax sp. OAS795 (assembly GCF_040546685.1). Classification (NCBI taxonomy): domain Bacteria; kingdom Pseudomonadati; phylum Pseudomonadota; class Betaproteobacteria; order Burkholderiales; family Comamonadaceae; genus Variovorax; species Variovorax sp. OAS795. Next base: position 4,262,880 of record NZ_JBEPOH010000001.1, on the reverse strand, counting down.
TGCCAGGCCGAGGCACCCGCATCGCTCGCGGCTTCGAGCAGCGAACGGTCGATGCGCATCATGCTGTTGAAGATCGGCACGATCATGAACATCGTGTAGAGGTGCACGAAGGCGAGCACCACCGAAAAATTGGAGAACAGCAGCCACTCCACCGGATGGTCGACCAGGCCCATTCCGCCCAGCATCTGGTTGACCAGCCCATTGCGCCCGAGCAGCGGCACCCACGAGATCATGCGGATCACGTTGGAGGTCCAGAACGGCACCGTGCACAGCACGAAGAGCACCGTCTGCATGGTCGACGAGCGCACGTGGAAAGCCAGGAAGTACGCCACCGAAAAACCGATCAGCAGCGTGATGCCCCACACCAGCAGGCAGAACTTGAAAGTGCTGAGATACGTGTTGAGCGTCACGCACAGGTCGCCGTTGTCGGTGAGCTGCGAGCAGCCCTCGAACAGGCTTGCATAGTTGCGCAGCGTCACCGCCGGGATCAGCTCGTACTCGTTGAAATTCCACAGGCTGACCATCGCGATCAGCGCCAGTGGAATCAAAAAGAACAGCAAGAAGACCAGCGCGAACGGCGCCGCCTGCCACCAAGCCTTCACGGCGTGGACGGAAGGGCTGGGCGCGTGCGCGCTGGCGGTGGGAGCGCTCACAGGGTCAGGCCGCGACGAACTCGTTCCATTTTTTCACCATGTACTCGTTCTCGTCCATCACCGCGTTCCAGCACGCGATGCCGCCCATGCGCTGCTCGTAGCTGCCGCCGTCGCGCACCGCACCCGCCTTGGCCAGCAGGTCGCCGTTCGGGCTCTTGATGTCCTGCGACGCGGCCTTGCCTTCCATCCAGTAGGCCCACTCGTAGGCTTCCATCTTGGCCTTGGCCGTGTCGAGCACCGCGCTGTAGTAGCCCTGGCGGTTCAGGTAGGCGCCGGCCCAGCCGTCGAGGAACCAGTTGATGAATGCATAGGCGCCGTCGAGCTTCCTGCCCGACAGCGTGGCCGGCAGGCCGAAGCCCGCGGCCCAGGCGCGATAGCCTTCCTTCAGGGGCTGGAAGTTGCAGGCAATGCCCTTGGTGCGCACGGCCGTCACGGCGGGCGACCACATCGACTGGATCACCACCTCGCCCGAGGCCATCAGGTTGACCGACTCGTTGAAGTCCTTCCACAGCGCGCGGAACTGCCCGGCCTTCTTGGCTTCGATCAGGGTCTTGATCGTCAGGTCGATCTCGGCCTTGGTCATGTTGCCCTTGTCCTTGTACTTGTGGATGCCCTTGGCCTCCACCACCATCGCGGCGTCCATGATGCCGATCGAGGGAATGTTCAGGATCGCGGTCTTGCCCTTGAACTCGGGATTGAGCAGTTCCGCCCACGATTCGATGGGCCGCTTGATCAGGTCGGGCCGGATGCCCAGCGTGTCGGCGTTGTAGACCGTGGGAATGAGCGACATGAACTGCGTCGGCGCCGTCGCGAACTTCTTGCTCTTCTCGCCCTCGAGGTAGATCACCTTCTTGGGCGCGGTGCCCTGGTCGCCCACGGCATTGCCGCCGACTTCGCCCTTGGTGAAGAGGGTGGTGATCTTGTCGGCGTTCTTGATCTTCTTGGTGTCGATGCCCTTGAGGTTGCCGGTGGGCACGATCTTCTTGAGCGAGAAGAACTCGGTGTCGATCAGGTCGAAGCTGTTGGGCGCGGTCACGGCGCGCTTGGTCACGTCGTCGGTGGTCACGGCCACGTACTGGATCTCGATGCCGGTGTCGGCCTTGAACTTCTCGGCAATCGCCTTGTCCTGGTTCACCGCCGTGCCGAGGTAGCGCAGCACGATTTTTTCCTGCGCATGCACGAAGGGTGCGATGCCGGTGGCCAGGATGCCGGCCGTGCCTTGCAGCAGGGTGCGGCGCTGGATGCCGGTGGACGAGTCGATGGGGTCGGTCATGGTGAAAGAGCCTCCGTATGGAAAGTGGCGGGTGAGGGAGCGGGGATTGGGTGAGGCGGCGGCGCCTGCGGAGGCGCGGCGAGCGCGCGCGCATCGGCTTCGGCCCATGCCAGGCGGACCGTCTCGCCCTGTGCATAGGGGCTCGCGAGGAAGGCGGCTTCGCCCATCAGGACCGAGACGTTCCGGCGGCCGGGCGGCGCCGCTTCCAGCGCCAGCCCGAGCAGCACGTAGGTGCCCTGGTACTCGACGTCGGTCACCGCCGCGGCCAGCCCGTGGGAAGCTGCGCCTTCGGACGCCGGCGCGATCCGCATGTGGTCGTTGCGCACGGCGATCGGGCCCGCAGCGGTGTCGAACACGTTGTGCCCGCCCATGAAGCGCGCCACGAACTCGTTGGCTGGATGGTTGTAGATCTGGTGCGGCGAACCGACCTGCTCGATCACACCGTGGTTCATCACCACCATGGTGTCGGCCAGCGCCATCGCTTCTTCCTGCGAGTGCGTGACGTGCACGAAGGTCAGCCCGAGCTCCTTCTGCCAGCGGCGCAGCTCGGCACGCATCTGGATGCGCAAGAAGGGGTCGAGTGCCGACAGCGGCTCGTCGAGCAGCAGCACGCGCGGCTCGGTGATGAGTGCGCGCGCCAGCGCCACGCGCTGCTGCTGGCCGCCGGAGAGTTCACCGGGCTTGCGCTCGGCCAGGTGGCCCATGGCCACGCGCTCCAGCAGGTCGCGCGCACGCTTCTGGCGCTCGGCCTTGCCGACGCCTTTCATCTTGAGGCTGAAGGCGACGTTGTCGGTGGCCGAGAGGTGCGGGAACAGCGCGAAGCTCTGGAACATCATCGCCGTGCCGCGTTGGGCCGCGGGCAGGTCGGTGATGTTGCGGTTGTCCAGCAGGATGTCGCCGCTGGTGACCGACTCGTGGCCCGCGATCATGCGCAGCGTGGTGCTCTTGCCGCAGCCCGAGGGGCCGAGCAGGCAGCAGTAGCTGCCGCTCGCAATGCGCAGGTCGATGCGGTCGACGGCGGCCGGCGTGCCGGCGGCATAGCGCTTGCTCAGGGCGACGATCTCGACGGCGGCGGGCGGAAGCGCGGCGACGGCGTTCATGAAGGGGCGCCGGGCGCGGGAAACGATCGGAAAACGGGCATGCTGGCGTTAAGCACGCTCCATGCCACGGCAATGCCGCGGCGTTCGCTTTCCCCGGGCGGCTCAGGTGCCGAAGCGGCCGGCGTCCGTGCCCGCCGGCAGCGCCGCCGCGGCCAGCCCGCGCAGCACGTCGCCCACCACGATCACCGCGGGGCTCGCGAGCCCTGCCTCGGCGATGCCGGCCTGGAGCCGGTCGAGCGTGGTCGCGATGTGCCGCTGCTGCGGCAGGCTCGCATGCTGCACCACGGCCACCGGCGTGTCGCCCGGCAAGCCTTGCAGCAGTTCGCGTTCGATGTGGCTCGCGCCCGCCACGCCCATGTAGATGACGAGCGTGAGCCGCGCGTTGTGCGCCGTCGCGGCCAGGGCGCGCCAGTCGGTGGCGTCTTCGTGCGCGCCGGCGCCGGTCCTGGCGTGGCCGGTGACGAACACCACGCCCTGGGCATGGTCGCGATGCGTGAGCGGCACGCCGAGCGAGGTCACGGCCGCAAGGCCGGCCGTGATGCCGTTGACCACGGTGCATTCGATGCCCGCTTCGCGCAGGTGCTCGACCTCTTCGCCGCCGCGGCCGAAGATGAACGGGTCGCCGCCCTTGAGGCGGACCACGGTTTCGCCTTCGCGCGCCGCGGTGATCATGAGCCGCTCGATGAAGGCCTGCGGCGTGCTCTTGCAGCCGCCGCGCTTGCCCACGTGGACGATGCGCGCGCCGGGCCGCGCATAGGCGGCCAGGATGCTGTCGCTCACGAGGTCGTCCACCAGCAGCACGGTGGCGGCCTGGATCGCCTTGACGGCCTTGATGGTCAGCAGTTCGGGGTCGCCGGGGCCGGCGCCCACCAATGTGCAGCTTCCGGTGGCCAATGAAGCGGTCGGTCTGTTCATGCGTGGGATGCCAGTTGCGTGATGTGCCTGACCTGGGTGGCGATGGCTTCGGGCACGGGAAGCTCGCCGTTCAATACGCGCCGTGTGTACGCGGCCGTGGTCGCTATGTCGATCTCTTTGGGCAGGCCCGGCACTTCGCTCGACGTGCCGGCGGCCTGGGCCTGCAGTTCGCTTCGAACGCCACGCACGAAGCCGTCGATCTGCGCGGTGCGGCGCGGGTCGGACACCACCTCGCCCTCGAGGCCGCGCGAGAGCAGGGCAGTCATGCCCATGAGTTCGAAGGTCTCGCCCATGGTGCGCGCGTACTCCGGATGCGTGTAGCTTGCCACGACGACGCTGGGTCCGGCGCTCGGCTGCATCAGCTTGACCACGCTGTGGCCGGGGTTGCGCAGGCCCACCACGCGGCGCACGTCCAGCAGCCGCTTGAGCGCGGGGTTGAGCAGTTCGGTCGGTGCAAAACCCACCTGGCCGGACGGAATCTGCCGAATCGCCGTGAGCATGGGGACGTCCAGCGCCTCCAGCACGTTCGAGGCGAGCACGCGCGAAGTCTCGGTGGCGCTGCCGTGCACCAGCACCGGCAGCCCTTCGCGCGCGAGCAGCAGCGCCAGCAGCGGCGTGAGCACCGGCAGCTTGCGCGCGCCGTTGTAGCTCGGCAGCACGACCAGCGGGCGGTCGGCGGCGGGCAGGCGGTCCAGGCGCGCGTGCGTGGCGTCGAGGAAGCCGGCCATCTCTTCCGGCGTTTCGCCCTTGACGCGCATCGCGAGGCAGAAGCCCCCGATCTCCAGGTCGGTGACGGTGCCGTCCAGCACCTGGCCGAACAGGTCGGCGGCCTGTTCGCGCGTCAGCGGCTTGGCGCCTCGCGCGCCGCGGCCGATTTCCTTGATGTATTGGCTGATTCCCATGGGTGCACGGATTGTCCCGCAATGCTTATGCCCGAAAGCAAGGCGGCTTATGCACCCTCCACCACGGTTTCGGCCGGGGTCGCCCGCACCATGCGCTTGAGCTCCGGCAGGCAGGAGCCGCAGTTCGTGCCGCATTTGAGCGCGCCCTGCAGGGAAGCCAGCCGTTCCTCGGGCGAGCCGGTGCAGCGGCCCAGCTCGGCCCGGATCGCCAGGTCGGTCACGTTGAAGCAGGTGCACACCGGCTGGCCGCGCGATTGCACCGCCACGGGCGCGCGGGCGCCGGGCGAGAGCAGCAGCCGGCCGTAGGTCTGCGCCGGGATTTCCTCCCGCAGCAGGGTACCGATCCAGGCTTCGGCGCTGGTGTCGCCCCCCAGGAGGAAGGCTTCCAGGCCGGCGTTGCCGTCGGTGCGCCGCACCAGCCGCGCGACGCGGCGCTGGCCGCGCCGGCGGTCGGCATAGCGCAGGGCATCGCTGCCGACCAGGCCCAGCAAGCCTTCGATGCGGTCGATGAGCGCGTCCGCCGGTGCGTCGTGCGCCGCAGCGCGAAACAGGATGCCGCTGCGCTCCTCGCCCGGCGTATTGCCCGAGAACGGGACGCAGGTCGCAAACGGGAAGGTCGCCATCAGGGGCTTGAGCGCCTGGTGCGCGGCCAGCGCGGTCTCGGGCGGCAGCCAGGCCATGGCGAGCAGCGACCACGGCAGTTCGGCCTTAAGGATCTTGACGGGCGTGTGCTTGAGCTCGGGTTGCTTCGAGGTGGGGCAGTAGGCCGGGGAGGTCAGGGCGTTGATGCCCGCCAGCGGCGTGCCGGTGGACGAGCAGCCGCTCAGGTATTCCTCGCCCCAGTGCATGGCGACGAAAGCCTGGCTCAGCCCGATCTCGGCGCTCGCGCGCGCGGGCAGCAGGATCGAGCCGCGCTTGGAGGTGAGATGCACCAGGTCGCCCTCGGCCAGCTGGCGCCGCGCCATGTCCTGCGCGTTCATCTGCACCACGGGCTCGGCGACGTGGCCGAACAGGCGGCCGACCGTGCCCGTGCGGCTCATGCCGTGCCACTGGTCGCGCAGGCGGCCGGTGTTGAGCGAGAACGGATAGCGTGCCTCGCGCGCCTCGGCCACCGGCTTGTAGACCGTGTCGGCGAAACGCGCGCGGCCGTCCGGCGTCGGGAAGATGCCGTCTTCGTAGAGGCGCGCACGGCCCGTGGCTTCGCCTTCCTTCAACGGCCATTGCTGCGGGCCCGCGGTGTCGAGCATCGCGTAGCTCATGCCGGTGATGTCGAGGTCGCGCCCACGCGTGGATTCGCGGTGTTCGTTCCACACGCGCTCGGCGCTGTCATAGGGAAACAGCGTGGCCGTGCGGCCGAGCCGCTGCTCGAGCCGGCGCGCAAAATCCACGGCAATCGACCAGTCGTGGCGCGCCTCGCCGGGCGCCGGCACCGCGGGGCGCACGCGCGAGATGCGGCGCTCGCTGTTGGTCACGGTGCCTTCCTTTTCGCCCCAGGTGGTGGCGGGCAGCAAGAGGTCGGCAAAGGCGCAGGTCGAGGTGGTCGAGAAAGCTTCCTGCACCACGACGAACTCGGCGCGCTCCAGGGCGCGGCGCACCGTCGCCTGGTCGGGCATCGACTGGGCCGGGTTGGTGCAGGCGATCCAAAGGGCGCGGATCTCGCCGTCGGCAGCGGCCTGGAACATTTCCACCGCGGTCTTGCCGGGCTTCTCGGGCACGGAGGGCAGGTTCCACAGCGCCGCCACTTCGGCGCGGTGCGCGGGGTTGGCCAGGTCGCGGTGCGCGCTCAGCAGGTTGGCCAGGCCACCCACTTCGCGCCCGCCCATGGCATTGGGTTGGCCGGTGAGCGAGAACGGGCCCGCACCGGGCTTGCCGATCTGGCCGGTCGCCAGGTGCAGGTTGATCAGCGCCGCGTTCTTGGCGGTGCCACTGGACGACTGGTTGAGGCCCTGGCAGTAGAGGCTCAGCGTGGCCGGCGAAGTGGCGAACATGCGCGCTGCGGCAAGCAGGTCGTCCTTCGAGATGCCGCAGATCTGCGCCACCTTGTCAGGCGTGCATTCACGCACCGTGGCCTTCAGCGCATCGAAGCCGCTGGTGTGGGCCGCGATGTAGCCGTTGTCGGTCCAGCCTTCCCACAGCATCAGGTGCAGCATGCCGTTGAACAGCATGACGTCGGTGCCGGGCTGGATCGGCAGGAACAGGTCGGCGATCTCGACCGTGTCGGTGCGGCGCGGATCGGCCACGATGATCTTCATGCCGGGATTCGCGGCCTTCGCATCCTCGATGCGGCGGAACAGGATCGGGTGCGCCCAGGCGGCGTTGCTGCCCACGATGAAAAGGCACTCGGCGTGCTTCAGGTCGTCGTAGCAGGCCGGCGGCGCGTCGGCGCCCAGCGTCTGCTTGTAGCCGGCCACGGCGCTGCTCATGCACAGCCGTGAGTTGGTGTCGATGTTGTTGGTGCCGATCAGTCCCTTGGCCAGCTTGTTGAAGACGTAGTAGTCCTCGGTGAGCAGCTGGCCCGAGACGTAGAAGCCCACGGCGTCGGGGCCGTGGTCGCGGATGACCTGTTCGAACTTGTCGACGGCGCCGCCGAGCGCGGCGTCCCAGCCGATGGGCGTCGGCTCGGCGCCGCGCGATGCGCGCTGCATGGGCTGCAGCAGCCGCGTCTGGCGCGTGACCGTGGCCGTGGCCGTGAGGTGCAGCGTCGAGCCCTTGGTGCAGAGGCGCCCGAAGTTGGCCGGGTGGTCGGGGTCGCCGCGCACGCCGGTGATCTGTGCGCCGTCGGATTCGATAATCACACCGCAGCCCACGCCGCAGTAGGGGCAGGTGGAGCGAGTTTCTTCCATGGGTCGTGCCTTGGTTGTGCGCCTAGCTGCCGTGCGGCGCCTGCACGTCGAAGCTCTCGTCGCCGAGCTTGCCCGCCGTGGCGGCACCAGGGCCGGCGCGCGGCGGCGCCAGGTCGATGGCGTGCGTCTTCAGTTCGAGCACGTTCATCATGACCTGCCCGTCTTCGACCTTCACCGCGAACCTGGGCGTGCATCCTTCGTCCGGCGACTTGGCGCAGCCGTCGTCCAGCCCGATGGCCCAGTTGTGCAGCGGGCACGCCACGCTGGTGCCGAACACGATGCCCTGCGAGAGTGGACCGCCCTTGTGCGGGCAGCGGTCGAGCAGCGCGAACACCTGGTTCTCGGAATTGCGGAACACCGCCACGTCCACGCCCACCGGGCGCGCCACGCGGCGGGCGCCCAGCACGGGAATGTCGTCGATGCGACAGATGGTTTTCCATTCACTCATGATGGGTCTCTAGCTTTTGAGGTCGGAATACAGGCCGGTCACGCGATCCATGATGGCCAGCAGGTTCTCGCTGGTCACGAACACGTCCGACATGAGGGCGGGCGAGGTGCCGGCGCCTTCGAGGCGCTGCAGCCCGCGGTTGAAGAACATCCATTGCGCATCGGCCAGCACCAGCTCCTGGCGGATCTGCGTGGTGGCTTCGGGCGCATTGCGCAGGGTGTCCAGGGCGGTCAGAAATTCGGCGCGTGACTTGGCGATCTCGGCCGTGCTGCCGGCCGCGTCGATCTGCATCGCGCCGGCCAGGTAGAACTTGGCCATCCGCTGCGACAGCATGCGCTGTCGGCCCGCGATGTTGACCAGCTTGCCCACCGGCTTGCCCGAGGCGGCTTCGTACTGCAGGGTGCCCTGGTTCGCGAGCGCGAGCACGGCGGCATCGAGCTTGACGATCCGCGCGGCCTCTTGCTTGCCCGGCGCGGGCCCGGTGAGCTCGCGCTTGAAGCCGAGCCAGGCGCCGTCGAGTGCGTCGTAGGTCGTGCGGATCGCGGGGCTCGGCGCAAAGGCCTTGAGCTCGGCCAGCTGCTTGTCGAACAGCGCAATCGACTTGTCCAGCACCTGCTGCGCATTGCGCGTTTCCACCTGCTGAGCCAGCGCGAGATAGGCCTTGCTCGCGCGCTGCGACAGCATGCGCTGGCGGCCCGCCTTGTTGATGGCGTCGTTGAGGTCGGCCACCTGCGCGCGTGCGCCCATCGCGGCCAGCGCGGACGAAGCAATGAAGAGTCTTCTTTTCAATTGATTTCCTGCGCTTTGCGCTTAAACCGCGAGCGGCGTGAACTGCCGCACATCCACCGATGCCTGGCTCGAGGCGAACCACGGATCGGGCTCCCCGTCCAGCGCGAACTGCAGCCGCTCCCACAGTTGCTTGCGGCCTTCCGTGTCTTCGAGGATCTTCTTCTTCACGTAGTCCAGCCCGACCCGCCCGATGTAGTGCACCGTGCGCTCCAGGTACCAGCCTTCCTCGCGGTACAGCTGCAGGAACGCGCCCGAGTACTCCATCACTTCCTGGGCCGTCTTCACCTTCACCAGGAACTGCGCCACCTCCGTCTTGATGCCGCCGTTGCCCCCCACATACAGCTCCCAGCCCGAATCCACCCCGATCACGCCCACGTCCTTGATTCCCGCCTCGGCGCAGTTGCGCGGGCAGCCCGATACCGCCAGCTTGACCTTGTGCGGCGAATACATCGCCCACAGCGCCCGCTCCAGGTCCTTGCCCATCTGGGTGGAGTCCTGGGTGCCGAAGCGGCACCACTCGCTGCCCACGCAGGTCTTCACCGTGCGCAGGCTCTTGGCATACGCAAAGCCCGAGGGCATGCCGATGTCCTTCCACACGCCCTCCAGGTCTTCCTTCTTCACCCCCAGCAGGTCGATGCGCTGGCCGCCCGTGACCTTCACCGTCGGGATCTGGTACTTGTCGGCCGCATCCGCGATGCGCCGCAGCTCGTCGGGCGTGGTGTGGCCGCCCCACATGCGCGGGATCACCGAGTAGGTGCCGTCCTTCTGGATGTTGGCGTGGCTGCGCTCGTTGATGAAGCGGCTCTGCGGATCGTCCCGGGCCTCCTTGGGCCAGGTGCTGATCAGGTAGTAGTTGACCGCCGGGCGGCAGGTCGCGCAGCCGTCGGGCGTGCGCCAGCCCAGGTTGCGGTAGACCTCGTCATGGGTGAGGTAGTGTTCCTTCCGGATGGCCTCGCGCACCTCCTGGTGGTTCGCGTCGGTGCAGCCGCACACGGCCTTCTTCTTGGGCGTGGCCGAGTAGTCGCCGCCGGCGGTGAACATCAGGATCTGCTCCACGAGACCCGTGCAGGAGCCGCAGCTGGCGCTGGCCTTGGTGTGCTTCTTGACCTCGTCCAGCGTGAACAGGCCCTTTTCCTTGATCGCCTTGCAGATGGTGCCCTTGGTCACGCCGTTGCAGCCGCACACCTCGGCCTCGTCGGGCATGCTGGCGGCCTTGCTGTGGCCCTCGTGGCCGGTGTCGCCGATGTTGGATTCGCCGAACATCAGCTTGTCGCGGATGTCGTGCACGCTGCGCCCGTCGCGCAGGAGCTTGAAGTACCAGCTGCCGTCCACCGTGTCGCCGTACAGGCACGCGCCCACCAGCTTGTCGTCCTTGATCACGAGTTTCTTGTAGACCCCGCCGAAGGGGTCGCTCATGACGATCTCCTCGGTGCCTTCGCCGCCCATGAACTCGCCGGCCGAGAAGAGGTCGATGCCCGTGACCTTGAGCTTGGTGGAGGTGAGCGAGCCCAGGTAGCGCCCGATGCCGAACTGGGCCAGGTGGTTGGCCGCGACCTTGGCCTGCTCGAAGAGAGGGGCCACCAGCCCGTAGGCGATGCCGCGGTGGGCCGCGCATTCGCCCACCGAGTAGATGCGCGCATCGGTCACGGTCTGCAGGGTGTCGGTGACCACGATGCCGCGGTGGCAGTGCAGGCGCATCTTCTCGGCCAGCTCGGTGTTGGGCCGGATGCCCACGGCCATGACGACCAGGTCGGCGGCCACTTCGGTGCCGTCCTTGAAGCGGATGGCGGACACGCGGCCCTGGTCGTTGCCCACCAGCTCCTGGGTCTGGGCGCCGATAAGGAACTTCAGGCCGCGGTCTTCGAGCGACTTCTGCAGCAGCTTGCCGGCCACGTCGTCGAGCTGGCGTTCCATGAGCCAGGGCATGACGTGCACCACGGTGACGTTCATGCCGCGCAGCATCAGGCCGTTGGCCGCCTCCAGACCCAGGAGACCCCCGCCGATGACGACCGCGTTCTTGTGGGTGCGCGCGGTCTCGATCATGTAGTCGGTGTCGGCGATGTCGCGGTAGGCGATGACGCCCTTCAGGTCCTTGCCGGGCACGGGGAGCATGAAGGGGTTGGAGCCGGTGCACATGAGGAGGCGGTCGTAGGCGGCCTCGGTGACGCCGCCCTGGGCATCCACGGCGCGCACGATGCGCTTGACGCGGTCGACCTCGACCACCTTCTTGCCGGCGTGCAGGGTGATGTGGTTCTCGGCGTACCACTCCCAGCTGTTGAGCACGATCTCGTCCACGGTCTGCTCGCCGGCGAGCACGGGCGACAGGAGGATGCGGTTGTAGTTGGGGTGCGGCTCGGCACCGAAGACGGTGATGTCGTACATGTCCGGGGCGAGCTTCAACAGCTCCTCCAGCGTGCGCACGCCGGCCATGCCGTTGCCGACCATCACGAGCTTGAGTTTGTGCATGGGGTGGGGCCTTTCGGGGAATCAGCGGGTTCGAATCGGGCAATGGGAAGCACGCGGCGCGTGGAGAATCGCGCCATGAGCTTTGAAGTGGACATCGGCTACAGCAGCCAGCGCGGACCGCGCGACGTGAACGAAGACTTCGCGGGCGCCGTGAACGCGCCGCCCGGCGACGAGTCGCGCGGGCTCATCGCGGCCATTGCCGACGGCGTGTCCACCGGCGGCCGCGGGCTGGAGGCCTCGCAGACCACGGTGATGGGTCTCCTGGCCGACTACTTCGCCACGCCCGACACCTGGGAGCCGACCGCCGCGCTCGACCGCCTGGTCGCCGCGCAGAACGCCTGGCTCGCCGACCACAACCGGCGCCGGCAGGGCGGGGGCACGGCGCTCACCACCTTGACGGCGCTGGTGCTGCATGGCCAGAGCTACACGCTGGCGCATGTGGGCGACACGCGCGCATGGCGCGTTCGCACCGACGGCGAGCCCGCCATGCTGCTGACGCAGGACCATGCCTTCGAGCATCCCGACATGCGCAGCCGTTTGACGCGCGCCATCGGCCTGGACGACCAGGTGCGCGTCGACTACGCCCAGGGCGACGTGCGCGTGGGCGACTGCTTCGTGCTCACGTCCGATGGCGTGCACGGCGTGCTCAAGCCGCAGCGCCTGGCCGAGCTCGCCTTGCAGGGCGGCGCCGAGGATGCGAGCGAGGCGCTGGTGCGGGCGGCGCTCGAGGCCGGCACGCGCGACAACGCCACTGCGCTGGTCATTCGCGTGGTCGGCCTGGATGCGCGGCAGCTCGACGACGAGCTCGGCGACGGACGCCGCCTGGCACCACCACCGCTGCTGAAAGTGGGCGATGCGCTCGACGGCTACGTCGTCACCGGGCTGGTGGCCGACACCGGCGTGCACCTGCTGTACCAGGCGCGCAATGCGGCCACGCGCGAGCTGGTGGCGCTCAAGACCCTGCACCCTTCGCGCGCCAGCGACCCGCAGGAGCGCGCCATGCTTGCTCACGAGGCCTGGCTCGGCCAGCGCGTGGGCAGCGGCGGGTTCGTGCGCGTGCACGAGCGGGCCGAAAACGCCAGCGCGCTCTACATCGTGTTCGACTGGCACGGCGGACGCACGCTGGAGCAGATGCGCAAGTCCGGCGCGCGCGGCACCGTGGCCGAGGTGGTCGGGGCGGCCATCGAGGTGACCAAGGCGCTGGGCAGGCTGCACCGCCACGGCGTGGTGCATCGGGACATCAAGCCCGGCAACCTGCACCTGGGCGAGGATGGGCGCTGGCGCATCCTCGACCTTGGCGTGGCGCTCTCCGGACGCGAGGGCGCGGCCCAGCGCGAGCTGCATGCCGGCACGCCCAGCTACATCAATCCGGAGCAATGGGAGGGCGCCCATGCCGACCCCGGCAGCGACCTGTTCGCGCTCGGCGCCACGCTGTACCAGTGGCTCTGCGGGCACCTGCCCTACGGCGAGATCGAGCCCTACCAGGTGGCGCGCTACCGGCGCGATCCCGTCGCGCTCTCGCGCCTGCGGCCCGACGTGCCCGTGTGGCTCGACCACCTGGTGCGCAAGGCGGTGGCGCGGGATCCGAAGGAGCGCTTCGAAACCGCCGAGGAGATGCTGCTCGCGCTGGAGCGCGGCGCTTCCCGCCCCGTGAGCGCGCCCGCCGCCACGCCGCTGATCCGCCGCGACCCGGCCGCGCTCTACAAGATCGCGCTGGCCGTGTCGCTGCTGTTCAACGCACTGCTCGTGGTGTGGCTCCTGTTCCTGCCACGCTGACGACGGGCGGGAGAAGGTCATGGGCGTGCCGCTTTCCGTGGCGCAACGTACTTCTTCGCTGCGGCGGGCTGGGGCGAGCTGCGCGCACGGCCGCCTTTTTCGGCCCAGGTGCGGGTCCAGCGGATCTGCATGACGCGCATCACGCCCAGCATCACGAGCGAGAGCGCACCGAAGAACACGAAGCCCCAGACATAGCTTCCCAGGTACTGCTTCGACAGACCCATGGCATTGGGCACCAGGCCGCCGCCCAGCGCGCCGATCTCGCCGATCATCGAGCCGGCCACCGCGGTGCTCGTGGGCCAGCGCAGCGGCACCAGCTGGAACAGCGCGCCGTTGCCTGCGCCCAGCGCGGCAAAGCACAGGATCAGGAGCAGCGTGGTAAGTGCCAGCGAGGACGACGAGATGCCCACCAGCACCAGCCCGACAGCCACCGCCAGCAGCACCACCGTGAGGGTGTTGACGCCGCCCCAGCGGTCGGAGATCCAGCCGCCCACGATGCGCACCGCCGCGCCCATGAAGGCGGCCAGCATCGTGAGCTGTCCGGCCTGCACCTTGCTCACGCCGAACTGGTCGTAGTAGTAGGAGGGCAGGAAGGTGATGAGGCCGATGAAGCCGCCGAAGGTCACGCCGTAGATCAGGCTGAACACCCAGCCGTCTTTTTCGAACAGGCAGGCGATGTGCTCGCGGAAGCTCGCGTGGCTGTCCACGTCCGGCGGCTCCTTGGCGAAGACGATCATCACGGCCATCGGCACCAGGATGGCGGCCGCGGCCACGCCGTACACCGCCTGCCAGCCGAGCCACTGCGCGAGCGGCGGCGCCACCAGCACCGACACCGCGGTGCCCACGTTGCCGGCGCCCACCAGGCCCATGGCCAGGCCCTTGTGCTGCGGCGGAAACCAGCCCGAGCCCAGCGACAGCGCCACGCCGAAGCTCGCACCCGCGATGCCCAGCAGCACGCCCATGGCCAGCAGGTCGTTGAAGCTCTTCACGAAGAAGAAGCCGAACAGCATGGCGACCGCGATCAGGGCCATCTCGACCAGCGTGGCGTTCTTGCGGCCGATGTACTGCGACAGGATACCGAGCGGAAAGCGCATCAGCGCGCCCGCGATGATCGGCACCGACAGCATCAGGCCCTTCTGCGCGGGCGAGAGGTCGAAGGTCTCGCCGATGAAGGGCGCCATGGCGCCGTTCAGCACCCAGATGCAGCAGGAGAACGAGAAGTACAGGAAGGCCGAGAACAGCGTCGGGCCGTGGCCTGATTGCAAGAAGGTCCTGAAACTGGACATGGCGTTCAATCGTGCGAAATGCCGCGGCGCGGCTTTTCGAGGGCCGTGTCGACGGACGGGGTTGGGGCGGAGTGCCGGCAGCGGACGCTGTCGGCGTGGGGGTGCTTTCCGGCAGGGGCAATGCCGGTAGGAATGCAGGAACCTGCAGCTTCACCAAAGCGGTGCTTCGTTACACCGCACCCTGATCGATGCAAGAGGCGTGCCTGCGAAAGCGGGCGCGTGTGGCCTATGCTTGCCGTGCCTTCAACCGCTTTGCCAAGATGTCCCTTCTCGTCGTCCTGCCCAATGAATTCGCCGAAGCCGCGCCGCTGCCGGAGCCGTTGCAGCGCGCGCTGCCGGGTGCCGATGCCTCCGCCTGCGAACGGGCCACCTGCCACACGCTGGTGCAGCGCACGGGTGCGCTTGCACCGCAACCGGTGCTGGCCTTCGTGCCCATGCCGGCGCACCAGCTGCAGCCGCTGCTCGATGCGCTGAAGGCATGGAACGGCGCCCCGCCGTGTGCGCTGGGTCTCGTGAGCGCGCCGCTCGACGGTGGGCAGCACGAATCTCTTGTGGCGCTCGGTGTGCACGCGTGGGCGCCGCTCGACACATTCGACGCCGCCGCGCTGGCGGCCCTGACGGCCAGGGCCGAGGCCCGCTGGCAGCGCGAAGCGGCGCTGCGCACCGAACTCGAGGGCCTGCGCACGCGCATGGACGAGCGCAAGTGGGTCGATCGCGCCAAGGGCCTGTTGATGTCGTCGCGCGGCATCGGCGAGGACGAAGCCTTCGGCCTGCTGCGCGGCGCCGCCATGCATGCCAACCTGCGTCTCGGCGAGGTCTCTCGCTCGGTCATCGAGGCCGCGCAATGGGCCGATGCGATCAACCGCGCCGGCCAGTTGCGCATGCTCTCGCAGCGGCTGGTGCGCGTGGCGGCGCAACTGCTGGCCGGCATCGACGTGCAGCGCGCGCGCGTCCTGCGCACGCAATCGACCGAGCGTGTGCAGCAGAACCTGGATCACCTGGCCGCCCTCGACCTGGACGCGGCCGGCACGAAGGCGCTGGGCGAGGTGCGGGTGGCCTGGGAGGAACTGGCCCCCTTGCTCGCTGCGCGCCCCGCGCCGCAAGGGCTCGCCGACATCGATGCGCGTGGCGAGGCCTTGCTGATGGCGGCCGAGGCCATGACGGACGCGCTGGAAGCTTCGGGCGCGCGGCGCGCACTGCGCATCGTGAACATCTGCGGACGGCAGCGCATGCGTGCGCAGCGCCTCGCGAAAGACGCTTTGCTTGCATCGACCATTTCGGCCGAGGCTTCGCGCTGCCGGCTGCTGCCGACCATGAACGAGTTCGAGGCCGCACTGGGCGAGCTGGAGCGCGCGCCCCTCAGCTCACCCGAGATCCGCGCCGCGCTGGCAGCCGCGCGCGACGAATGGCTGCGCCTGGTGGGCGGCGTGCAGGCCCTCGACAGCCCCGAAGGCCGCGCGACGCTGGTGCGCTCCAGCGAGGCGCTGGTGGACAGCTTCGAGCGCCTCACCGCCTGGTACGAGCACAGCTTGCAGGTCATCATGTCCTGAACTTGGCTCACCCCCAGTCTGCGCGCACTTCGTGTCGCTTCGCCAACCCCCTCACCGGGGGCAACACCAGCGGCCCGGCGAAGCCGGTTCCGCGGTGTTTCACGAAGGGGAGACATCGCGTCTTCCGCCTTGCGCGCCCGGTCAGGCCGCAACCTTCTCCACGTGCGCCTGGCGCGTGTAGAGAAAATCGATCACGGCCTTGCGGGCGTGCACGTAGACGGGATCCTCGGCCAGTTCGACGCGGTTGCGCGGACGGGCGATGTCGACCTTGAGCACTTCGCCGATGGTGGCGGCGGGACCGTTGGTGAGCATCACGATGCGGTCGCTCAGGAGCACCGCTTCGTCCACGTCGTGCGTGACCATCACGACCGTGCTGTGCGTCTTCTGCACGATGGCGAGCAGCTCGTCCTGCAGCTTGGCGCGCGTGAGCGCATCGAGGGCGCCGAAGGGTTCGTCCATCAGCAGCACCTTGGGTTCCATCGACAGTGCACGCGCAATGCCCACGCGCTGCTTCATGCCGCCCGAGATCTCGCCGGGGCGCTTCTGCGCGGCCGGCGTGAGGCCCACCAACGCGAGCGCCGCATCGGTGCGTGCGCGCAGCTGTGCCTTGTTCTCGGTCGCGGCAAAGACGCGCTCCACCGCGAGGTACACGTTCTCGAAGCAGGTGAGCCAGGGCAGCAGCGAGTGGTTCTGGAACACTACTGCGCGCTCCGGACCGGGGCCCTTGATTTCCTTGTTGGCGCACAGCAGCACGCCTTCGGTCGGCGTGGTCAGGCCGGCGATGAGGTTCAACAGCGTCGACTTGCCGCAGCCCGAATGGCCGATGAGCGTGACGAACTCGCCCTTGGCGACCTTCAGGTTGACGCCCTGCAGCGCAACGAAGCTGCCCTTGGCGGTCTTGAAGCGCTGCTCGACGTCATGGATCTCGATGTACTTGGAATCGTCATTCATTGGAAACCTCCGCGCAGCAGCGCTGCGGTATTCGCCTTCGGAACGGCCGTGCGGCTCATGATTTCACCTCTTCGAACGTGAACGCGGTTGCGAGCTTGATGAGGGCGAACTCGAGCACCAGGCCGACGATGCCGATGACGAAGATCGCGATGATGATGTTGGCGACGTTGAGGTTGTTCCACTCGTCCCAGACCCAGAAGCCGATGCCGACGCCGCCGGTGAGCATTTCGGCCGCGACGATCACGAGCCACGCGGTGCCCACGGCCAGGCGCACGCCCGTGAGCATGTAGGGCAGCACGGCGGGGAAGAGGATCTTGGTGAAGATCTTCCACTCGCTGAGGTTCAGCACCTTGGCCACGTTCATGTAGTCGCTCGGAACGCGCTGCACGCCCACTGCGGTGTTGATCACCATCGGCCAGATCGAGCAGATGAAGATGGTCCAGATGGCCGCCGGGTTCGCACCCTTGAACACCAAGAGGCCGATGGGCAGCCATGCGAGCGGCGACACCGGGCGCATCAGGCTGATCAGCGGATTGAACATGCGCGAGAGGAACTCGAAGCGCCCGATCGCAAAGCCGGCCGGAATGCCGACGGCCGCCGCGAGCCCGAAGCCCAGCGCCACGCGCTGCAGCGACGAGAGCACGTTCCAGCCCACGCCCTGGTCGTTGGGTCCCTTGCTGTAGAACGGATCGCTGAACACAGTGAGCGCCTGCTGCCAGGTGGCCAGCGGCGACGGGAAGCCGGTGGTGCTTTTCATGGCGACCAGCTCCCAGATCAGCACCAGCAGGCCGAAGCCCGCGAGCGGCGGCAGCACGCGCATCCAGAAGGCGCGCAGGTCGATGGGAGAGCGTGGCTTCTGCACACGTTCCTTTCGGGGGGTGGGCAGGGGAGTTGCCTCTGTGCGGGCTGCACTCTCGCTGCGGCCCTCTGCCGCACGCGGGAGAGGAAGAGAGGCGTCCATCGGCGAATGAAAAACGGCGCTGACCATGGTGTGTTTCTCCTCAGACGTGCAGCTTGAACGAATCGGCGTACTTCTTCGGGTCCTTGCCGTCCCACACGGTGCCGTCGAACAGCTTGCTGCTGCGCATCGGGTCCTTGGGCACGGGGGTCTGGGTGGCGGCGGCGGCCTGCTTGTAGATGTCGATGCGGTTGATCTCGGTGGCCACCTTGAGGTAGTCC
Organism: Variovorax sp. OAS795; assembly: GCF_040546685.1. Classification (NCBI taxonomy): domain Bacteria; kingdom Pseudomonadati; phylum Pseudomonadota; class Betaproteobacteria; order Burkholderiales; family Comamonadaceae; genus Variovorax; species Variovorax sp. OAS795. The sequence goes on along the minus strand of NZ_JBEPOH010000001.1, from coordinate 4,244,749 downwards.
GGATGTTCCTTGAGCAGGCCCCAGCGCTTGTGCTGCGTGAGGAACCACATGCCGTCCGACAGGTACGGGAAGCTCACCGCGCCGCCGTTGTAGAACTTCATGTGGTTGGGGTCGTCCCAGCTCTTGCCCATGCCGTTGACGTAGCGGCCCAGGATGCGCTGGTTGATGGCGTCCACGCTGGTGTTGACGTAGCTCTTGTCGGCGATGGTCTCGGCCATCTTGTTCTTGTTCTGCAGCCCCGTGTCGATCCACTTGCCGGCCTCGATGATGGCCGCGGTGACGGCGCGCGCGGTGTTGGGGTACTTCTTGACGAAGTCGCCCGTGGTGCCGAGCACCTTCTCGGGATGGTCCTTCCAGATGTCCTGCGTGGTGATGGCCGTCACGCCGATGCCGTCCATGATCGCGCGCTGGCCCCAAGGCTCGCCGACGCAGTAGCCGTCCATGTTGCCCACGCGCATGTTCGCCACCATCTGCGGAGGCGGCACCGTGATGTTCTTGACGTCCTTGAACGGGTCGATGCCGGCCGAGGCGAGCCAGTAGTAGAGCCACATGGCGTGCGTGCCGGTGGGGAAGGTCTGGGCAAAGGTGTATTCGCGCTTCTCGGTGGCGATGAGCTTGGCGAGCGAGGCGGCGTCCACCGCGCCCTTGTCGGCGAGCTTCTTCGACAGCGTGATGGCCTGGCCGTTGTTGTTGAGGGTCATGAGCACGGCCATGTCCTTCTTGGGACCGCTCAGGCCCAGGTGCATGCCGTAGACCAGGCCATAGAGCACGTGCGCCATGTCCAGGTCGCCGTTGGAGAGCTTGTCGCGCACGCCGGCCCAGCTGGCCTCCTTGCTGGGCACGATCTTCACGCCGTATTTCTTGTCGATGCCGAGCACCGAGGCCATCACCACGCTGGCGCAGTCGGTCAGCGGGATGAAGCCGATCTTCACTTCCTCCTTCTCCGGCTTGTCGGAGCCCTGGGCCCAGACGGCGGCGCGCAGGGCGGGATCGATCCCCACGGCGCCGATGGCGGCGGCTTGCAGTACGCGGCGGCGGCTGAGGCGGGTTTTCAGCAGATCGGTCATGGACGGGCTCCGGTTGAAGAACAACAAAAAAGGAAAAGCGAAAAACAAAAAAGGCGTCCGCACCGCGCAAGGGCCGCTCGAAAACGAGCCCTTGCGGGATGGGGACGCCTTTGTCCGATGTCGGTCGGCAAACACCCGCCGTTGGATGTTTGCCTGCCTGGGACCCAGGGGTCCATGGACTACTTCAGCAAACTGTGTGCCAGCTTTTCGGACCCCTCATTCGCTATCAAAGGGGCAGCAGGAGCCCGGCCTGGGGTTTGTCGTCCGGTTGGTTGGGGCGGAAAGCTGCTTGCGTGCACGATTGTTGTGCGCCGCACCAATTCGTGCGCCCGTGCCCGCTTCTTCAGCGCTGCGGCGTCTCGGCCAGGGGCAGGTAGTCGGCCATGGCGAGCATCGACTCGGCCACGTCGACGAGCCGGCGCTTCTGGTTCATGGCCGTCTGCAGCAGCATCTTGTGGGCCTCTGCCTCGGTCATGCGCCGGTGCGCCATCAGGAGGCCCTTGGCGCGCTCGACCAGCTTGCGCTCGTTGAGCGAGGCGCGCACGGTTTCGAGTTCGTCGCTCATGGCCTGCAGTCGGTGCGATTGCTCCTGGACCATGTCGAGCACCGAGCGCTCCAGGTGCCGGCCGTAGGGCGCGGGCTCCGTCGCCTGGGTGCCGGTGTCGTCGAAGAAGGCCGCGCCTTCGGCTTGCGGCGCCAGCGTGCCCAGCACTTCCTCGTACTGTTGCAACTCGCTGCGCGCCTCGGTGGTCTTGCGCGCGCAGAGCGCGCGCAGGTCGGCGGCCAGGCGGTCCTCGACGGACTTCATGGCGTCGATGCGGCGCGTACAGCTGTCGAACCAGTCCTGGCTCAACCGCGGGTCGGGCACGGCCGCGGAAGCCGCTTGCGCCGAGCTCACGCTGATGCGGCGCATGCGTTCGATCTCCGCCGTCGCAACGTCTGACTGGCCCTGGTGCCAGAGCGCCAGCACGCCGCTGCTCGAAAAATCGATGAAGACCTGGAAGCAGCGCTCCTGCAGCTCGATGAGATGCAGCCATTGCTGGCGCTGCGCCTCGTCGCGCCGGCCCACGGCCAGCGAGGCGGCGCCGAACGCGCGCTCCTGGCCCGCGAACTCCTTGCCCTGCATGAAATTGAACATCGCGACCAGGAGGCGCGAGATCTCGGGATCGGTGGCGCCATCGGCCGCCTCGAACACCACGGCCAGCAAGCCTGCGACGAGCTTCGCGAAAGCGGCCGTGGCCTGCGCGGGCGTCAGTTCGAGCGCGCCGACGCGGCCGCGCAAGGCCGGCAGCCCATCGAGCCCCGGCAGCACCCAGGCGATGCGGCTGAAGAGGCGGGCGCTGTTGCCCGCGGTGGTGCCCGGGCGCGCCTCGGTCTCGAGCTGGTCGAACCCCGCGCGCACCGCCTGTTCGAGCGCCTGGCATTCGGCGATCTGCGGATCGCGCTGGCCGGCGAAGCGGACGCCGCGCGAGGCCAGGAACACGTTGGACATGCCGCGTTCCCGCTGGAGCGCATGCACCAGGCGTGCGATCAGGACCACCAGGTCGCTGGTGCGCGCGAGCTGGTCCAGCTCGTCGATTTCGCACTTTCGGGCGGCGATCAGATAACTCAGTCCGGATTTCATTGTCGGAGTGCAGGTGCAACATTCGTGCCGTGGGCAGCGAATCGGGGCGAGCCATCGGTCGCGCCGCCGTACCCCCAGGCCGGCGCCGGTCGCACGGCCCGCCTAAACTCGCCCCATGCTCTTGTTGGGAATCGAATCCTCCTGCGACGAGACCGGCGTGGCGCTGGTGGAGTCGCGCGGCAGCGCGCTGCCGCTGCTGCGCGCGCACGCGCTGCACAGCCAGATCGCCATGCACCAGGCCTACGGGGGCGTGGTGCCGGAGCTGGCCAGCCGCGACCACATCCGCCGCGTGCTGCCGCTGACCGAAGCGGTGATGGCCGAGGCGGGACGCTCGCTGGCCGAGATCGACGTGGTCGCCTATACGCGCGGGCCCGGGCTCGCCGGCGCCTTGCTGGTGGGCGCGGGGGTGGCGTGCGCATTGGGCGCGGCGCTCGGCAAGCCGGTGCTGGGGGTGCATCACCTCGAAGGCCACCTGCTGTCGCCGTTCCTGAGCGCAGACCCGCCGGAGTTCCCGTTCGTGGCGCTGCTGGTGTCGGGTGGACATACGCAGCTGATGCGGGTTGACGGCGTCGGGCGCTATGCGCTGCTGGGCGAAACCATCGACGATGCGGCCGGCGAGGCCTTCGACAAGAGCGCCAAGCTCATGGGCCTGCCGTATCCCGGCGGCCCCTGGCTCGCCAAGCTGGCCGAAGAGGGCAATGCCACCGCCTTCAAGCTGCCGCGCCCGCTGCTGCACAGCGGCGACCTGGACTTTTCGTTCGCAGGGCTCAAGACCGCGGTGCTGACGCAAGCCAAGAAGCTCGGCGCCGGACTCGAGGCGAACAAGGCCGACCTTGCGGCATCGACGCAGGCGGCGATCGTCGAGGTGCTGCTGAAGAAGTCGATGGCGGCACTCGAGCAAACCGGCCTCCAGCGGCTGGTGGTGGCCGGCGGGGTTGGGGCGAACCGCAGCCTGCGCGAGCAGCTGAACGCCGCCTGCGCCAGGCGCGGCGTGCGCGTGCACTATCCGGAACTGCACCTGTGCACGGACAACGGCGCCATGATCGCCATGGCGGCCGCGATGCGGCTGCAATCAGGGCTGGCCGAGGCCAGCGAACGCTATGCCTTCGACGTCAAGCCGCGATGGCCCATGGCTTCGCTGATGGCATCCGGGACAGCCTTGCAGGCGAGCGCCTAGCAGCGGGGCGGGGCGAGCGGGCGAGCGAAGGCACGGGCAGCACGTCGAGCATGTTGCGCCACAGCTGGCGCCATTGCGGCCAGTCGTGGCCGCCTTCGGTCGTGAAGACGCGTCCTTCGGGCAAGGCATCGGCCAGCAGCTTGTGGTTGCTGGCAAAGCGGTCGTCCAGGCCAAAGCCGAGATAGAGCTGCGGCAGCTTCTGGGCTTGCTGGGGTTGCAGGTATTGCTGGAACCAGGGCCACAGCTTGCGGTCGACTTCCTCGTCGGGCTGGGGCCCGGTGGGAGCCTGCCACGTGCGCAGGCCGCCGGCCTTGTGGATCTCGGCGCCCAGGACGCGGCGCCCCAAATACGGGGCCAGCGCCACGATGCCGTCGACCGAGCCCGGCCGCGACAGTTCGTGGACCAGCGCGCCGAAGCCGCCGATCGAAATGCCCACGAGCCAGATCGACTTGTAGCCCTTGGCACGTTGCGGCGCGATGACGTCGGCATGCAGGCGTTCGCTGAGCGTCTGGTCGTAGTAGTAGGAAACGTCCGCGTCCACCAGCAGCGAGTCGGCTGCCAGGTGGCGCTCCCGCACGGCGCTGATGAAGCCTTCGCGCTCGAATTCGTCGGGTTTCAGGTATGCGCCAGGCAGGAAGACCAGGAGGGTGTCGGACCGTTCATTGTCCTTGGCTGGCTTGAAGTGCGTGATCATGGTGTGCCTTGAGGGGGCACCCGAATCCGCACCGCCGGGGATTCGGTGCGTTTGCGAGACGCCCACGAAGAGAAAAAATGTGAAAACGTCACATCATGTGACGTTATCCGCTGCCCTATTGTGAATAGGGAGTGCGTTCAAAGTCAAAAACAAAAGTGAACGACACTTTTCTCCCGCGGGCTTTGCAAGCTCAGTTGATCTGCAGGGCCGAAACCTGGCTCACCGGCACCTGCTTGCCGAGCTTCAGCGTGAGCACGCCATTTTCGAGCTTGGCCTCGCTGGCTGCCACGTCGATGTCCAGCGGCAGCTCGTAGGCAGCCTTGAACTGGCGCTTGGCGTCGGCCTTGCTGTCGATGCGGACCACGGCACCTTCGATGCCGATGCTGAGGTCTTCGCGCGAGAAGCCCGGCACATCGAGCGAGAGCGTCCAGCTCTTGTCGTCCTGTTCGACGAGCGGCGAACGGATGGCGCCGGTGAAGGCTTCGTTGACGAAGCGCTCGAAGGCGCGATCGTACGAACGGGGTGCGAAGCGGGCGGTGCGAAGGGTGGGGGCGAAAAACATGTGAGAACTCCTGAATGAACACAATGAGGACAAGAATGTGTGTCCCTTACACTGCGCGGCCATTCAATCCTGAGTGCCGCTTGCCACCTCATCTAGGCATGGCCGCACCCGTTTCAAGACAATGAACCCCCCCTTTATTTGGCGTCGCAAGGCCTTGAAATTTGCCGCGCTGGCGCTATGCGCAGCGCCGTTCGGTGCGCAGGCCCAGACGCCGCCCGCACCCCTCCGCCTCGCATTGATCGAGAGCATGAGCGGCCCGTTCGCCAACACCGGCGAGGCGGTGTTCCGCAACCTGCTGTGGGCCGTGGAGCGCGTGAATGCGCGCGGCGGCATCAAGCTGCCGGGTGGTGCACGGCCGCTGCAGCTCGACCGCTACGACAGCAAGGGACAGAACGAAGAGGCGCTGTCGGCACTGCGCGCGGCCATGGACGACGGCGCGCGCATCGTGCTGCAGGGCAACTCGTCGGCCACCGCCGCGGCCCTGGTCGATGCGATCGAGAAGAACAACGAGCGCGATCCCTCGCGGCGCGTGATCTTCCTCAATTACGCGGCCGTCGATCCGGCGCTCACCAACGAGCGCTGCAGCTTCTGGCACTTCCGCTTCGATGCGCATGCCGACATGCGCGTGGCCGCGCTGATGGAAGTGGTGAAGGACGATGCGTCGCTCAAGCGGGCCTACCTCATCGGCCAGGACTACAGCTTTGGCCAGGCGGTGCTGCGCGAATCGAAGCGCCAGCTGGGCGTGCAGCGGCCCGATGTGGAGATCGTCGGCGACGAACTGCACCCGATGGGCAAGGTGAAGGACTTTGCGCCCTACGCCAGCAAGATCCTGGCGAGCGGCGCACAGGCGGTGTTCACCGGCAACTGGGGCAACGACCTCACGCTGCTGGTGAAGGCGGCGCGCGAGGCCGGCTTCAACGGCACCTTCTACACCTTCTACGGCAACGCCCTGGGCGCGCCCGCGGCCATCGGCGACGCCGGCATCGGCCGCGTGATCGCTGTGGCCGACTGGCTGCCCAATGTGCAGACCGCGCAGTCCGAGGCGTTCTACCGCGCCTTCCGAACGCGCTTTCCCAAACCCGCCGACGACTACGTGCACATGCGCATGCAACTGCTCGTGGAGTCGCTCGCGCAGTCGATCGAACGCGCCGGCAGCGCCGACGCGGTGGCCGTGGCGCGCGCGCTCGAGCAGGCCGACGTGAGCCTCTACGGGCAGCGCGGCCGCATGCGCGCGGCCGACCACCAGTTCCAGCAGCAGCTGGTGGTGGGCGTGATGGACAAGCAGGGCAAGCCCGGCGTGCAGTTCGATGTCGAAGGTTCGGGCTACGGCTTTCGCGTGATCAAGACCATCGCCCCCGAGCGCGCCGAGCTGCCGACCAGCTGCAAAATGAAAAGAATCTAGGAACGACGACATGCGCGAAGCCATCCACAACCTCGAAGCCTCCAAGATCCGCGAGGTTGCCAACGCCGGGCTCGGCCGCGACGACGTGCTCGCCTTCTGGTTCGGCGAAAGCGACGAGGTCACGCCCGAAGTGATCCGCCAGGCGGCCATCGACTCCCTGCAGCGCGGCGAAACCTTCTATGCCCACAACCTCGGGCTGCCCGAGTTGCGCGAGGCGATCGCGGGCTACACCAGCCAGCTGCATCCGAGGGTCGATGCGGCGCGCATCGCCGTCACCTCCGGCGGCGTCAATGCGCTGATGCTCGCGGTGCAGGCGCTGGTCGATGCGGGCGACGAAGTGGTCGCGGTCACGCCGGTGTGGCCCAACCTCACGGCGCAGCCCGCCATCCTCGGTGCCCGGGTGCGCACGGTGTCGCTGGTGCCCGCCGGCGGCCAGTGGACGCTGGACCTGGCCGCGCTGCGAGACGCGGTCACGCCCAAGACGAAGCTCCTGATCGTCAACGCGCCCAACAACCCCACCGGCTGGACCATGACGCGCGAAGAGCAGCAGGCCGTGCTCGACCACTGCCGCGAGACCGGCACCTGGATCCTGGCCGACGAGGTGTACGAGCGCCTCTACTTCGAACCGACGCCCAACGGCTGCGCGCCCAGCTTCCTCGATATTTCCCGGCCCGACGACCGGCTGGTGGTGACGCACAGCTTCTCGAAGAGCTTCCTCATGACCGGCTGGCGCCTGGGATGGCTCGTGCTGCCGCCCGCGCTGGTCGACGGCATCGGCAAGCTGATCGAGTTCAACACTTCCTGCGCCAGCGTCTTCACCCAGCGTGCCGCCATCGCCGCCATCGCGCACACTGCCGAGATCACCCCTCGCGTGGTCGCCCACCTGAAGCAGTGCCGCGACACCCTCGTGCCCCTGCTGGCCGAACTCCCCGGCGTGCAGGTGGCCCCCGCCAAGGGCGGCATGTACGCCTTCTTCCGCCTCGAAGGCTTCGGCGATTCCCTCGACCTCGCCAAGCGCCTGGTCGTCGAAGCCGGCCTCGGCCTCGCCCCCGGCAACGCCTTCGCCCCCGAAGCCCAGGGCTGGCTGCGCTGGTGCTTCGCCTCCAAGGACCCCCAGCGCCTGGTCCAGGGCGTCGACCGCCTGAAAACCTGGCTATCCAGACAGTAAACGCGCAAGATCGGGGCGAGCTATAATTCCGAGGCTTTGCATGCCGCAAGGCGCACGGTGAGGGCAGTTCCAGCGCTCACCGCAAGTCAAACATCCCGGAACAAGGAAATCAACATGATCGCAGCCTCCATCAAGGCCGAAGTCGTCAAGGACAACGCCCGCGCCGCCAACGACACCGGCAGCCCGGAAGTGCAAGTTGCACTGCTGACCGCCCGTATCAACGAGCTCACCCCCCACTTCAAGACGCACGCCAAGGACCACCATGGCCGCCGCGGCCTGCTGCGCATGGTGAGCCGCCGCCGCAAGCTCCTGGACTACCTCAAGTCCAAGGACGCCGACCGCTACACCGCGCTGATCGCCAAGCTGGGTCTGCGCAAGTAAATCGAATCGCATGAAAAAACGCCTGGGTTAGTCCGCTAGCTCAGGCGTTTTTTACTTCGCGATCCACTTTCGGAGTGCCAAAACAGAGCGAAGCTGTGTCATTCCAATGAAGTTCCCGCCGAGCTTCGCTGGAATGGCATCGTGTTCTGAGAAGCCTCCGTCCCTGCGGAACCCGCATGCTGAATGCGGGTTGTCGCTATCAAAACAGGAGCAAAACATGAGCCTCTTCAACAAAGTCACCAAGTCCTTCCAGTGGGGCGACAAGACCGTCGTCATGGAAACCGGTGAAATCGCCCGCCAGGCCAGCGGCGCCGTGGTGGTCGACATCGACGGCACCGTGATCCTCGCCACCGTGGTCGCCTCCAAGACCGCCAAGCCGGGCCAGGATTTCTTCCCGCTGACCGTGGACTACATCGAGAAGACCTACGCCGCGGGCAAGATCCCCGGCAGCTTCTTCAAGCGCGAAGCCAAGCCCAGCGAACACGAAACCCTCACCAGCCGCCTGATCGACCGTCCGATCCGCCCGCTGTTCCCCGAAGGTTTCCTGAACGAAGTGCACGTGGTCATCCACACGCTGTCGCTCAACCCCGAAGTCGATGCCGACATCGCCGCCATGATCGGCGTGAGCGCCGCGCTGTCGATCTCCGGCATTCCGTTCAGCGGCCCGATCGGCGCTGCGCGCGTGGGCTACATCAACGGCCAGTACGTGCTGAATCCGGGCCAGACCGCCCGCAAGGATTCGCAGATGGACCTCGTCGTTGCCGGCACCGAAGCGGCCGTGCTGATGGTCGAATCCGAAGCGCAGCAACTCAGCGAAGAAATCATGCTGGGCGGCGTGGTGTTCGGCCACGAACAGGCCGCCATCGCCATCAACGCGATCCATGGACTCGTGCGCGACGCCGGCAAGCCGGTGTGGGACTGGCAGGCACCGGCCGAAGACGAAGCCTTCGTTGCCAAGGTCAAGAGCCTGGCCGAGGAAAAGCTCCGCGCCGTCTACCAGATCCGCAGCAAGCAGGCCCGCACGCAAGCCCTGCGCGAAGCCAATGCCAGCGTAATGATCACGCTGAAGGAAAGCGGCGAACCCTTCGACGCGGGCAAGGTCAACGACCTGCTGTTCTCGATCGAATCGAAGATCGTCCGCAGCCAGATCCTCTCGGGCGAACCCCGCATCGACGGCCGCGACACGCGCACCGTGCGCCCCATCGAGATCCGCAACTCCGTGCTGCCGCGCACCCACGGCTCGGCGCTGTTCACGCGCGGCGAGACGCAGGGCCTGGTCATCACCACGCTCGGCACCGAGCGTGACGCGCAGCGCATCGACGCGCTGGCCGGCGAGTACGAAGACCGCTTCCTGTTCCACTACAACATGCCTCCCTTCGCCACCGGTGAAGTGGGCCGCATGGGCTCGACCAAGCGCCGCGAAATCGGCCACGGCCGCCTGGCCAAGCGCGCGCTCGTCGCCGTGCTGCCGACCAAGGAAGAATTCCCGTACACCATCCGCGTGGTGTCGGAAATCACCGAGTCGAACGGCTCCTCGTCGATGGCTTCGGTCTGCGGCGGCTGCCTGTCCATGATGGACGCCGGCGTGCCGATGAAGGCCCACGTGGCCGGCATCGCCATGGGCCTCATCAAGGAAGACAACCGCTTTGCGGTGCTGACCGACATCCTGGGCGACGAAGATCACCTGGGCGACATGGACTTCAAGGTGGCCGGCACGACCAACGGCATCACCGCGCTGCAGATGGACATCAAGATCCAGGGCATCACCAAGGAAATCATGCAGGTCGCACTGGCGCAGGCCAAGGAAGCGCGCATGCACATCCTGGGCAAGATGCAGGAAGCGATGGGCGAGGCCAAGACCGAGGTGTCGCAGTTCGCACCGCGCCTGACCACGCTGAAGATCAACCCCGAGAAGATCCGCGACGTGATCGGCAAGGGCGGCGCGGTGATCCGCGGCCTGCAGGAAGAAACCGGCACGACGATCAACATCGACGAAGACGGCACCATCACCATCGCCTCGACCGACCCCGAAAAGGCCGAGCTGGCGAAGAAGCGCATCGAGCAGATCACGGCCGAAGTCGAAATCGGCAAGGTCTACGAAGGCCCGGTCACCAAGATCCTGGACTTCGGCGCGCTGATCAACCTCCTGCCCGGCAAGGACGGCCTGCTGCACATCAGCCAGATCGCGCACGAGCGCGTCGAGAAGGTGACCGACTACCTGAGCGAAGGCCAGATCGTGAAGGTCAAGGTTCTCGAGACGGACGAAAAGGGCCGCGTCAAGCTGTCCATGAAGGCCCTGAGCGAGCGTCCGGCCGGCATGGAGTACCAGGAGCGCCCGCCGCGCGAAGACCGTGGTGACCGTGGTGACCGTGGTGATCGCGGCGGCGAGCGCCGCGAGCGTTCGGACCGCGGCGACCGTGGTGGCGATCGTGGCGAGCGCGCACCGCGCTTCAACAACGAGCAGCAGCCGCGCAACGAGCAGCCGCAGGCGCCCGTGGGCGAGCAGCAGCCGCAGTACGCGCCGCGCGAGCCGCAAGAGTAAGCAGGGAAGGGTGCGGCGGCAGCCATGCCGCTGCCTTCTTTTTTGAACAGCTAACCACGCCCGCCATGCGGGCGTTCGTCGCAGGCCAAAGACCATGAAAGCCATTGAAATCACTTCGTACGGCGCCCCTGAGGTGCTGCGCGCCGTGGAGCGTCCCGATCCGGTGGCCGGTGCGGGCGAACTGCTGATTCGCGTCGCGGCCAGTGGCGTGAACCGCCCGGACGTGCTGCAGCGCAAGGGGCACTATCCGGTGCCGCCGGGTGCCTCGGACCTGCCGGGCCTCGAAGTCGCAGGCGAGATCGTCTCGGGCGATGCCGCGGCCCTGGCCGAAGCGGGCTTCAAGATCGGCGACCGCGTCTGCGCGCTGATCGCGGGCGGCGGCTATGCGCAGCTGTGCGTGGCGCCTGTGGCGCAATGCCTGCCGGTGCCCAAGGGCTGGAGCGACACCGAGGCGGCATCGCTGCCCGAGACCTTCTTCACCGTCTGGAGCAACGTGTTCGAGCGCGGCCGACTGCAGAAGGGCGAGACCCTGCTGATCCAGGGCGGATCGAGCGGCATCGGTGTGACGGCCATCCAGATCGCCAAGGCGCTGGGCGCCACGGTGATCGTCACGGCCGGCAGCGACGACAAGTGCGAAGCGTGCAAGAAGCTCGGCGCCGACCACGCCATCAACTACCGCACGAGCGACTTCGCCGAAGAAGCGAAGAAGCTCACCGGCGGCAAGGGCGTGGACGTGATCCTGGACATGGTGGCTGGCGACTACGTGGCACGCGAGATCGAATGCATGGCCGAAGACGGCCGGCTCGTGATCATCGCGGTGCAGGGCGGCGTCAAGAGCGACTTCAATGCGGGCCTGGTGTTGCGCAAGCGGCTGGTGATCACCGGCTCGACGCTGCGTCCGAGGCCGTTGGCATTCAAGGGCGCCATTGCCAAGGCGCTGCGGGAGAAGGTCTGGCCGCTGCTCGAGAGCGGCGCGATCAAGCCCGTGATCCACAGCACCTTTGCGGCCGCCGGCGAACCCAGCGGCGCCGCACAGGCGCATGCGCTGATGGAATCCAACCAGCACATCGGCAAGATCGTGCTGACATGGTGAGGGGCAACGACATGACGACAACCAACAAGAAGCTGATTGCCGGCAACTGGAAGATGAACGGCAGCCTGGCTGCCAACGAGGCGCTGGTGAAGGCCCTCCAGCAGGGCCTGGCCGCTGCCCCGGCCGCGTGCGACATCGCGCTTTGCGCGCCGGCGCCGTATTTCGCGCAGCTGCAATCGCTGCTGGCGGGCTCCGCCGCCATGGCGCTGGGCGCGCAGGATATTTCGGCGCACCCGCAAGGTGCGTTCACGGGCGAGCAATCGGCGGCCATGCTGAAGGAGTTCGGCGTGCGCTATGCGATCGTCGGCCACTCGGAGCGGCGCCAGTATCACGGCGAAACCGATGAGTCGGTCGCGGCCAAGACGGCGGCGGCGCTGGCGAACGGCATCACGCCGATCGTCTGCGTGGGCGAGACGCTGGCCGAGCGCGAGGCTGGCCACACCGAGGAAGTCGTCAAGCGGCAGCTCGCCGCGGTGATCCACGTCAACGGCCACTGCATCAGCGAGATCGCCGTCGCCTACGAGCCGGTCTGGGCCATCGGCACCGGCAAGACGGCCACGCCGGAACAAGCGCAGGCGGTGCATGCCGTGCTGCGCGCGCAGCTGCACCATGCCGCCAGCGAACACGCGGCCGGCATCCGCATTCTCTACGGCGGCAGCATGAATGCGGCCAACGCCGCACAGCTGCTCGCACAGGCCGACATCGATGGCGGCCTCATCGGCGGCGCCTCGCTCAAGGCCCCCGACTTTTTGCAGATCATTTCGGCTGCCGCCCGCTGACGCGGGCCGCGGCTGCCAATAATTAGGAGTAAGAACGAATGAATGTGGTCCTCAATCTTCTGGTCGGCGTGCAGATGCTGTCGGCCCTTGCAATGATCGGGCTGATCCTGATCCAGCACGGCAAGGGTGCCGACATGGGCGCGGCCTTCGGCAGCGGCAGCGCGGGCAGCCTGTTCGGTGCGAGCGGCAGCGCGAATTTCCTCTCGCGCACCACGGCCGTCCTGGCGGCTGTCTTCTTTGCCACCACGCTGCTGCTGGCTTACTTCAGCCATGCGCGGCCCACGGGCGGCGGCAGCCTGCTGGAGCGTACGGCGGTGGGTGCGCCGGCGTCGCCCGCCTCGACGCCCGCAGGGCAGATTCCTTCGGGCACTTCGGGTGGCGCGGCGCCTGCCAATGCACCGGCTTCGGCGCCCGCCGCACCTGTTTCGGGCCCGGGGCAGATCCCCAACAAATAATCAAGTTGTTTTCATGGAGTTGCCTGCAAGAAACGACTTCATTTCAGGGTAAACTCTAAAGCTGTTCGGAAAGCCAAACACCTTTCCAGGTACCTCATGCCATCCGAACAAAAAACCGCGGTCGTGGTGAAATTGGTAGACACGCTATCTTGAGGGGGTAGTGGCGAAAGCTGTGCGAGTTCGAGTCTCGCCGACCGCACCAAATCTCACTGGCAGAAAACCTCATCCAGAGCGTTTTCCTGCCAGTGGCAAGCGGTGAAAAATCTCCCGATGAACCTCGATTCCTATCTCCCCGTCCTTTTGTTCATTCTGGTCGGTGTCGGTGTAGGCGTCGCACCGCAAGTCATCGGCTACATCCTGGGCCCCAACCGGCCCGACGCTGCGAAGAACGCTCCCTACGAGTGCGGCTTCGAGGCCTTCGAGGATGCGCGCATGAAATTCGACGTGCGCTATTACCTCGTTGCCATTCTCTTCATCCTGTTCGATCTCGAGATTGCCTTTCTCTTTCCGTGGGCCATCGCGCTCAAGGAAATCGGCGCCGTCGGCTTCTGGGCCATGATGATCTTTCTCGCCATCCTCGTCGTGGGCTTTGCCTACGAGTGGAAAAAAGGCGCGCTCGACTGGGAATGACAAGGAATCGACAAAATGGCCATTGAAGGCGTCATGAAGGAAGGCTTCGTCACCACCACCTACGACTCGGTGGTGAACTGGGCGAAGACCGGATCACTCTGGCCGATGACATTCGGCCTGGCTTGCTGCGCGGTCGAAATGATGCACGCGGGCGCAGCCCGCTACGACATCGACCGCTTCGGCATGCTGTTCCGGCCCAGTCCGCGCCAGTCCGATCTGATGATCGTGGCCGGCACGCTGTGCAACAAGATGGCGCCGGCGCTGCGCAAGGTCTACGACCAGATGCCCGAGCCGCGCTGGGTGCTCTCGATGGGCTCGTGCGCCAATGGCGGTGGCTACTACCACTACAGCTATTCGGTGGTGCGCGGCTGCGACCGCATCGTGCCGGTCGACGTCTATGTGCCGGGTTGCCCGCCCACCGCCGAGGCTCTGCTCTATGGCGTGATCCAGCTGCAGCAGAAGATCCGCCGCACCAACACCATTGCCCGCGCCTGAGAGATTGCCGACGATGACCGACTTTGCAATTTCGCCGGAGGTGCTGCGCGCCATCATCGCTGAGACCCTTGGCGCACGCGCCAGGAGCGTCACGCTCGCCCTGGGCGAGGTGACCGTGGTGGTCGGCGCCGATGTGTACATCGAGGCCGCCACCCTGCTGCGCGACGCGCCCGGCTGCCGCTTCGAGCAGCTGATCGACCTTTGCGGCATGGACTATTCCGACTACCGCGAAGGCGCATGGGAGGGCGCGCGCTACTGCGTCGTCACGCACCTGCTTTCGGTGAGCCTCAACCAGCGCGTGCGCCTCAAGGTGTTTGCGCCCAACGAAGACCTGCCCGTGGTCGATTCGCTCCAGCCTGTCTGGAACGCCGCCACATGGTTCGAGCGCGAGGCCTTCGACCTCTACGGCATCGTGTTCGAAGGACATGACGACCTGCGTCGCATCCTGACCGACTACGGCTTCATCGGCCATCCGTTCCGCAAGGACTTCCCGGTGTCCGGCCACGTGGAAATGCGCTACGACGAAGAACAGAAGCGCGTCGTCTATCAGCCGGTATCGATCGAGCCCCGCGAAATCACGCCGCGCGTGATCCGCGAAGACAACTACGGCAGCGGTTTGCACTGATATGGCCGAAATCAAGAACTACACACTCAACTTCGGTCCCCAGCATCCTGCAGCGCACGGCGTGCTGCGACTGGTGCTCGAGCTCGACGGCGAAGTGATCCAGCGCGCCGATCCGCACATCGGCCTGTTGCACCGCGCGACCGAGAAGCTCGCCGAATCGCGCACTTTCATCCAGTCGCTGCCGTACATGGACCGTCTCGACTACGTGTCGATGATGAGCAACGAGCACGCCTACTGCCTCGCCATCGAGCGGATGATGGGCCTGGACGTGCCGATCCGCGCGCAATACATCCGCGTGATGTTCGCCGAGATCACCCGCCTGCTGAACCATCTCTTGTGGCTCGGCGCGCACGGCCTGGATTGCGGTGCGATGAACATGCTCATCTACTGCTTCCGCGAGCGTGAAGACCTGTTCGACATGTACGAAGCCGTGTCGGGCGCGCGCATGCATGCGGCGTACTTCCGTCCGGGCGGCGTCTACCGCGACCTGCCGGATGCGATGCCGCAGTACAAGGTCAGCAAGATCAAGAACGCGAAAGCCATCGAGCGGCTCAACGAGAACCGCCAGGGCTCGCTGCTCGACTTCATCGACGACTTCTGCAAGCGCTTCCCGAAGATGGTCGACGAGTACGAGACGCTGCTCACAGACAACCGCATCTGGAAGCAGCGCACCGTAGGCATCGGCGTCGTGACGCCGGAGCGCGCGCTGAACCTGGGCTTCACCGGCCCCATGCTGCGCGGCTCGGGCATCGAATGGGACCTGCGCAAGAAGCAGCCCTACGACGTCTACGACCAGATGCAGTTCGACGTGCCGGTCGGCCGGACCGGCGATTGCTACGACCGCTACCTCGTGCGCGTGGAAGAAATGCGCCAGGCCAACAAGATCATCCAGCAGTGCTCGGCCTGGCTGCGCGCCAACGACGGCCCGGTGATCACCAGCAACCACAAGGTGGCTGCGCCCGCACGCGAGTCGATGAAGGCGAACATGGAGGAGCTGATCCACCATTTCAAGCTCTTCACCGAAGGCTTCCATGTGCCCGAAGGCGAAGCGTATGCCGCCGTCGAGCACCCGAAGGGCGAGTTCGGCATCTACCTGGTGAGCGACGGAGCCAACAAGCCGTACCGCCTGAAGATCCGTGCACCCGGCTTCCCGCACCTTGCCGCCCTCGACGAAATGTCGCGCGGCCACATGATTGCCGACGCTGTCGCGGTGATCGGCACGATGGACATCGTGTTCGGCGAAATCGACAGGTGAGAAAGAGCGAATGACGACTTCCTCGACCCACCATGACACGGCGCCTTCGGCGCCTTCTGCTCCTCTGAAGCCCGCGATCCTCGAGCGCTTTGCGCGCGAGGTCGCCAAGTACCCCGAGGCCGGCAAGCAGTCGGCGGTGATGGCCTGCCTGGCCATCGTCCAGCAGGACGAGGGCTACATCAGCATGCAGCGCGAGCGCGAGATCGCCGAATACCTCGGCATGGCGCCCATCGCCGTGCACGAGGTCACGACGTTCTACAACATGTACAACCAGCACCCGGTGGGCAAGTTCAAGCTCAACGTGTGCACCAACCTGCCGTGCCAGCTGCGCGACGGTGTCACGGCGCTCGTGCACCTCGAGAAGAAGCTCGGCATCAAGATGGGCGAGACCACGGCCGACGGCCTGTTCACCCTGCAGCAGAGCGAATGCCTGGGCGCCTGCGCCGATTCGCCCGTGATGCTGGTCAACGACCGCACCATGTGCAGCTTCATGAGCAACGACAAGCTCGACCAGCTCATCGAAGGGCTGCGCGCCTCGGCCGGCAGCGCCAAAGGAGAGACTGCGTGATGTCGCCCGAACAAGTGCTCCAGCAATTCCAGGCCACGGGTGTCCAGACCTGTTTCCATGGCCGCCACATCGAGCCGCAGATCTATGCCGGCCTCGACGGCACCAACTGGCGCCTGGCCGACTACGAAGCGCGCGGCGGCTACAAGGCGCTGCGCAAGATCCTCACCGAGGGCCTCACGCCCGACCAGGTGATTGCCGAGGTCAAGGCATCGGGCCTGCGCGGCCGCGGCGGCGCGGGCTTTCCCACGGGCCTGAAGTGGAGCTTCATGCCCCGCCAGTTCCCGGGGCAGAAGTACCTCGTGTGCAATTCCGACGAAGGCGAGCCGGGCACCTGCAAGGACCGCGACATCCTGCAGTTCAACCCGCACATCGTGATCGAAGGCATGGCCATCGCCGCGTATGCAATGGGCATCAGCGTCGGCTACAACTACATCCACGGCGAGATCTTCCAAAGCTACGACCGCTTCGAGGAAGCGCTCGAGGAAGCGCGCGCCGCCGGCTATCTCGGCGACAAGATCATGGGCAGCACGTACAACTTCCAGTTGCACGCCGCACACGGCTTCGGCGCCTACATCTGCGGCGAGGAAACCGCGCTGCTCGAATCGCTCGAAGGCAAGAAGGGCCAGCCGCGCTTCAAGCCGCCGTTCCCGGCGAGTTTCGGCCTGTACGGCAAGCCCACCACCATCAACAACACCGAGACCTTCGCGGCGGTGCCGTGGATCATCAACAACGGTGGCCCGGCGTACCTCGAGTGCGGCAAGCCGAACAACGGCGGCACCAAGATCTACTCGGTGAGCGGCGACGTCGAGCTGCCCGGCAACTACGAAGTGCCCATGGGCACGCCGTTCTCCAAGCTGCTGGAGCTGTGCGGCGGCGTGCGCACGGGCCGCACGCTCAAGGCCGTGATCCCGGGCGGATCGTCTTCGCCGGTGCTGCCGGCTTCCATCATGATGGAATGCACGATGGACTACGACTCCATCGCCAAGGCCGGCTCCATGCTGGGCTCGGGCGCAGTCATCGTCATGGACGACAGCCGCTCGATGGTGGAGTCGCTCAGGCGCCTCTCGTACTTCTACATGCACGAATCCTGCGGCCAGTGCACGCCGTGCCGCGAAGGCACGGGCTGGCTTTACCGCGTGGTGGACCGCATCCACAACGGGCAGGGCAGGGCGTCCGACATGGACCTGCTCAACTCCGTGGCCGACAACATCCAGGGCCGCACGATCTGCGCGCTCGGCGACGCGGCGGCCATGCCGGTGCGCGCCATGATCAAGCACTTCCGTCACGAGTTCGAGGCGTTGATCCCGGGCTACGTCCCGAAGGCGCCGGTCCAGGCATGAACCGCCGGGCCGTTCCCAAGGTGAATACCGCAGCCGAAGGCGGAGGCTGTCCGTTGGCGCGAGAAGAAACATACTCATGATCGAAATCGAACTCGACGGCAAGAAGGTCGAAGTGACCGAAGGCAGCATGGTGATGCATGCGGCCGACAAGGCGGGCACCTACATCCCGCACTTCTGCTATCACAAGAAGCTCAGCATCGCGGCCAACTGCCGCATGTGCCTGGTCGACGTGGAAAAAGCGCCCAAGCCGATGCCGGCCTGCGCCACCCCCGTCACGCAGGGCATGATCGTTCGCACCAAGAGCGAAAAGGCCATCAAGGCCCAGCAGTCGGTCATGGAGTTCCTCCTGATCAACCACCCGCTGGACTGCCCCATCTGCGACCAGGGCGGCGAATGCCAGCTGCAAGACCTCGCCGTGGGCTACGGCGGCTCTTCTTCGCGCTACGAAGAAGAAAAGCGCGTCGTTTTCCATAAAGACGTGGGCCCGCTGATCAGCATGGAAGAGATGAGCCGCTGCATCCATTGCACGCGCTGCGTCCGCTTCGGCCAGGAAGTGGCCGGCGTGATGGAGCTCGGCATGACCCAGCGCGGCGAGCACTCCGAAATCGAAACCTTCCTCGGCGATTCGGTCGACTCCGAACTGTCGGGCAACATGATCGACATCTGCCCGGTCGGCGCGCTCACGAGCAAGCCGTTCCGCTACAGCGCCCGCACCTGGGAGCTGTCGCGCCGCAAGTCGGTGAGCCCGCACGATTCCACCGGCGCCAACCTGATCGTCCAGGTCAAGAACAACCGCGTGATGCGCGTGGTGCCGCTCGAGAACGAAGACGTCAACGAATGCTGGATCGCCGACCGCGACCGCTTCTCGTACGAAGGCCTGAACGGTCCCGAACGCCTCACGCAGCCCATGCTCAAGCAAGGCGGCCAATGGCAGCAGGTCGACTGGCAGACCGCGCTCGAATACGTGGCCAATGGCCTCAAGCAGATCAAGGCCGACCACGGCGCGCAGAGCATCGGCACGCTGGCGAGCCCGCACAGCACGCTCGAAGAACTGCAGCTCGCCGCCATGCTCACGCGTGAGCTCGGCAGCGACAACATCGACTATCGCCTGCGCAACGCCGAGTTCACGGCGTTCGAAGGCGTGCGCTGGCTCGGCACCTCGATCGCATCGCTCACGCAGCTGCAGCGCGCGTTGGTGGTCGGTTCGAACCTGCGCAAGGACCATCCGCTGTTCGCACAGCGCATCCGCCAGGCCGTGCGCAAGGGCGCCGCGCTGTCGGTGATCACCTCGGCCGGCCTGATGGCCGACCCCGAAGCCTGGGCCATGAGCGTGGCGCAAGCGACCATCGTCGAAGCCGACCAGTGGGTCGAGGCGCTGGCCGCCGTGGCCGCCGCCATCGGCCAGTCCAGCGGCGCCGCCGCACCGCTCGCACCCAGGAACGCGCCGGATGCCGCCGCGCAAGCCATCGCAGCCTCGCTGCTGAGCGGCGAGCGCAAGGCCATCCTGCTCGGCAACGCCGCCGCCCACCATGCGCACGCCAGCAGCCTGCTGGCCCTCGCGAACTGGATCGGCGCGCAGACCGGCGCCACCGTCGGCTACCTGACCGAAGCCGCCAACACCGTGGGCGCGCAACTCGTCGGCGCGTTCCCGAAGAACGGCGGCCTCGATGCCGGCCGCATGCTGGCTGCGGGCTCCGGCCTCAAGGCCGTGCTGCTGCTCAACACCGAACCCGTGTTCGACTCGGCCGCAGGCGCCGCGGCCGCAGACACTATCGGCAATGCCCAGATGGTCGTCACGCTGAGCCCGTTCAAGGCCAATCTCGAATTCAGCGACGTGCTGCTGCCCATCGCCCCGTTCACCGAGACGCCGGGCACCTTCGTCAATGCCGAAGGCCGCGTGCAGGGTTTCCATGCCGTCGTGAAGCCGCAAGGCGAAGCGCGTCCGGCCTGGAAGGTGCTGCGTGTGCTGGCCAACCTGCTGGGCCTGCCGGGCTTCTCCTTCGAGTCGGCAGCCGACGTGCTGCGCACCATCGGCGACAACGGTGCCATGCCGGCTGACGCGCTTCGCAACGCAACCGCGGCAAAACCCGTGGCTTCCACCGGCGCGGTTCCCGCACCCGTGGTCGCGAGCATCTACCAGCTCGACTCGATCGTGCGCCGCGCACCGTCGCTGCAGCTCACCGCCGATGCGCGCAACGCGTTGGCAGCACCGGCCCGTGCCGAGGAGGCCTTGGCATGATCGACTCCTTGCACGCATTCGGCCAGGGGCTGATCAACGCGGGCTGGTGGACGGCCGCGGGCTGGCCCGTGATCTGGACGCTGATCAAGATCATCGTGGTCGTTCTGCCGCTGATGGGGGCCGTGGCCTACCTCACGCTGTGGGAACGCAAGGCGATCGGCTTCACGCAGATCCGCGTGGGCCCGAACCGCATCGGGCCGCTGGGCCTGCTGCAGCCCATTGCCGATGCGCTCAAGCTGATGACCAAGGAAATCATTCTTCCGACGGTCGCCAACAAGGGCCTGTTCCTGCTGGGCCCCATCATGACCATCATGCCGGCGCTGGTCGCGTGGGCCGTGATTCCGTTCGGTCCCGACCTGGCGCTGGCCAACATCAACGCCGGCCTGCTGTTCGTGATGGCCATCACCTCGCTCGAGGTCTACGGCGTGATCATCGCGGGCTGGGCTTCCAACTCGAAGTACGCCTTCCTCGGCGCGCTGCGCGCCTCGGCGCAGATGGTGAGCTACGAGATCGCGATGGGCTTCTGCTTCGTCGTGGTGCTGATGGTCTCGGGCAGCCTGAACATGAGCGAGATCGTGAATGTGCAGGGCAAGGGCATCTTCCACGACATGGGCCTCAACATCCTCTCGTGGAACTGGCTGCCGCTGCTGCCGATCTTCGTCGTCTACTTCATCTCGGGCTTGGCGGAAACCAACCGCCACCCCTTCGACGTGGTCGAGGGCGAGTCCGAGATCGTCGCGGGCCACATGATCGAATACTCGGGCATGAGCTTTGCCATGTTCTTCCTGGCCGAGTACGCCAACATGTGGCTGGTCTCGATCCTGTGCGTGGTGCTGTTCCTCGGCGGATGGCTGCCGCCGTTCGAGTTCCTGAGCTTCATCCCGGGCTGGATCTGGCTCGGTGCCAAGACCTTCTGCGTGGTCACCATGTTCCTGTGGGTGCGCTCGACGTTCCCGCGCTTCCGCTATGACCAGATCATGCGTCTGGGCTGGAAGATCTTCATTCCGGTCACGCTCGTGTGGCTGGTCGTGGTCGGTGCCTGGATGCAGACGCCGTTCAACATCTGGAAATAACTGGAAGCGCCAACATCATGTCTGCTGCGCACACCGCAACAACGTCCGCTCCGTTCTCGCTCAAGGACTTCCTGGGCAGCTTCATGCTGTTCGAACTGTTCAAGGGCCTGGCCATCACCGGCAAGTACGCTTTCGCGCGCAAGATCACGGTGCAGTTTCCCGAAGAGAAGACGCCGCTGTCGCCGCGCTTTCGCGGCCTGCACGCGCTGCGCCGCTACGAAAACGGCGAAGAGCGCTGCATTGCCTGCAAGCTCTGCGAAGCCGTGTGCCCGGCGCTCGCCATCACCATCGAGTCCGATGTGCGCGACGACGGCTCGCGCCGCACCACGCGCTACGACATCGACCTGACCAAGTGCATCTTCTGCGGCTTCTGCGAAGAGAGCTGCCCGGTCGACTCGATCGTCGAGACCCACATCTTCGAATACCACGGCGAGAAGCGCGGCGACCTGTACTTCACCAAGGACATGCTGCTGGCCGTGGGCGACCGCTACGAAAAAGAAATTGCAGCGAACAAGGCGGCCGACGCCAAGTACCGCTGATCCGCTCAGCCCGAACCCCGTACCAATTCGAATTCCAATGGACGTCAAGACCGGTCTGTTCTATCTCTTTGCCGTGGTGCTGCTGTTTGCAGCCTTCCGCGTCATCACCGCCCGCAATCCCGTGTACGCCGCGCTGTTCCTGGTGCTGGCGTTCTTCCAGGCTTCCGCGATCTGGCTCTTGCTGCGCGCCGAGTTCCTGGCGATCTCGCTCGTGCTCGTCTACGTCGGCGCGGTGATGGTGCTGTTCCTGTTCGTCGTGATGATGCTGGACATCAACGTCGACGGGCTGCGGGAGGGCTTCTGGAAGCACTTTCCGCTCGCAGCCGCCGTGGGCGCGCTCATCGCACTCGAGATGGCGGCCGTGCTGATGGGCGGCTTCCGGCTCGAGGCGCCGCGCGCCGCACCGGCCCCTGCCGCCGGCAGTTCGAACACGCTCGAACTCGGCAAGCTGCTGTACTCCGAATATCTCTATCCGCTGGAGATTGCCGCCGTCATCCTGCTGGTGGCCATCGTGGCCGCCATTGCCCTGACGCTGCGCACCCGCAAGGACAGCAAGTACGTGAACCCGTCCGACCAGGTGCGCGTCAAGGCGCGGGACCGCGTGCGCATCGTGCAGATGGCGGTCACGCGCGCCGCCGAGCCCGTGGTGGAAGCACCCGCAGATGCGGGCGCGGCAGCGGCGGCAAAGGAAAACAAGGCATGACGCTCACGCTCGGACACTTTCTTTCACTTGGCGCCATGCTCTTTGCGCTCTCGGTGATCGGCATTTTCCTGAACCGCAAGAACCTCATCGTGCTGCTGATGGCCATCGAGCTGATGCTGCTCGCGGTGAACATGAACTTCGTGGCGTTCTCGTACTACCTGAACGACATGCACGGCCAGATCTTCGTGTTCTTCATCCTGACGGTGGCCGCGGCCGAATCGGCCATCGGTCTCGCGCTGCTGGTCTTGTTGTTCCGCAACAAGTCCAACATCAACGTCGACGAACTCAACTCGCTCAAGGGTTGAAAGCAACATGAGCGCAACCCTCTCCGCATCCACCCTGCTGGCCGTGCCCCTGGCACCCCTGGTCGGCGCTGTCGTCGCCGGCCTGTTCGGCACCAAGTTCGGCGGCAATCACATCGGCCGCAAGGTCACGCATTCGCTCACCATCCTCGGCGTGCTGGTCGCCTTCATCATCTCGGCGATGACGCTGAAGTCGGTCGTCGTGGACGGCGCCCGCTTCAGCGCCACCCTCTATGAATGGATGGTGGTCGGCGGCCTGAAGATGGAGGTCGGCTTCCTGGTCGACGGCCTCACGGCCATGATGATGTGCGTGGTGACCTTCGTGTCGCTGATGGTGCACGTCTACACCATTGGCTACATGGAAGAAGACGACGGCTACAACCGCTTCTTCGCATACATCTCGCTGTTCACCTTCTCGATGCTGATGCTCGTCATGAGCAACAACATGCTCCAGCTGTTCTTCGGCTGGGAAGCGGTGGGCCTGGTGTCGTACCTGCTGATCGGCTTCTGGTTCAACAGGCCGACGGCGATCTTCGCGAACATGAAGGCCTTCCTGGTCAACCGCGTGGGCGACTTCGGCTTCATCCTCGGCATCGGCCTCATTGCCGCCTACGCCGGCACGCTGAACTACGGCGAAGCCTTCGCCAAGGCCGGCACGCTGGCCGGCATCACCTTCCCCGGCACCGAGTGGATGCTGATCACCGTGATCTGCATCTGCCTGTTCATCGGCGCCATGGGCAAGAGCGCGCAGTTCCCGCTGCACGTGTGGCTGCCCGACTCGATGGAAGGCCCGACCCCCATCTCGGCGCTGATCCACGCGGCGACCATGGTCACGGCCGGCATCTTCATGGTGGCGCGCATGTCGCCGCTGTTCGAGCTCAGCGACACCGCGCTGAGCTTCATCCTGGTGATCGGTGCCATCACGGCACTCTTCATGGGCTTCCTGGGCATCATCCAGAACGACATCAAGCGCGTGGTCGCGTACTCGACGCTGTCGCAGCTCGGCTACATGACGGTGGCGCTCGGCGCCTCGGCCTATTCGGTGGCGGTGTTCCACCTGATGACGCACGCCTTCTTCAAGGCGCTGCTGTTCCTGGGCGCGGGCTCGGTCATCATCGGCATGCACCACAACCAGGACATCCGCTGGATGGGCGGCGTGCGCAAGTACATGCCCATCACCTGGATCACTTCGCTGCTGGGCTCGCTCGCGCTGATCGGCACGCCGTTCTTCGCCGGTTTCTACTCGAAGGACAGCATCATCGAAGCGGTGCGCGAAAGCCACCTGTGGGGTGCGCAGTTCGCGTACTACGCGGTGCTGGCCGGCGTGTTCGTGACGGCGTTCTATTCGTTCCGCATGTACTTCCTGGTGTTCCACGGCAAGGAGCGCTACGACCAGAATCCCGACGCGCACCATGACGACCATGCCGCGCACGGCGACGACCACGGGCACGGGAACCACGACCACAAGCCGCACGAATCGCCGATGGTGGTGTGGCTGCCGCTCGTCCTGCTGGCCATCCCGTCCGTGGTGATCGGCTTCATGACCATCCAGCCGATGCTGTTCGGCGAGTTCTTCAATGGCGCGATCGTTGTCGACGGCACGAAGCACCATGCCATGAAGGAGCTCGGCGAAGCCTTCCACGGCCCGGTGGCCATGGCCATCCACGGCCTGCAGACCCCGCCGTTCTGGCTGGCGCTGGCCGGCGTGGCGCTCTCGTTCTACATGTACATGGTCAATCCGGCGCTGCCGGCCGCGATCAAGCGCGCCTTCGGCCCGGTCTACCGCCTGCTGGACAACAAGTACTACCTCGACTGGATCAACGAGAACATCGTTGCCCGCGGTGCACGCGCCTTCGGTACCGGCCTGTGGAAGGGCGGCGACCAGGCGTTGATCGACGGCGCGATGGTCAACGGCTCGTGGAAGGCCATCGGCCGCATCTCGGGTGCGGTGCGCTGGCTCCAGTCGGGCTACATCTATCACTACGCCTTCGCGATGCTGCTCGGCATCTTCATCCTGATGACGTACTTCGTCTGGTTCAAACGCTGAGCTTTAGCGCTGGAGAAAAATAAAAATGGGTTTGTTGAGCCTTGCCATCTGGGTGCCGATCGCATTCGGTGTCGCGTTGCTGGCGTTCGGCCGCGACGAGCATGCCAGGGGCGTGCGCTGGGTCGCACTGGTCGGCGCGATCGTGAGCTTCCTGGTGACCGTGCCTCTTTTCACGGGCTTCCAGAACGGCACCGCCGCGATGCAGTTCGTCGAGAAGGCGAGCTGGATCGCGCGCTTCAATGTCAACTACCACCTCGGCATCGACGGCATCTCGATGTGGCTGGTGCTGCTGACGTCGTTCATCACCGTGGTGGTCGTGATCTCGGCCTGGGAAGTGATCACCGAGCGCGTGAACCAGTACATGGGCGCGTTCCTGATCCTGTCGGGCTTCATGATCGGCGTGTTCGCCGCGCTCGACGGCATCCTGTTCTACGTGTTCTTCGAAGCCACGCTGATCCCGATGTACCTCATCATCGGCATCTGGGGCGGGCCGAACAAGATCTACGCGGCCTTCAAGTTCTTCATCTACACCTTGCTCGGCTCGCTGCTGATGCTGGTGGCGCTGATCTTCCTGTACAACAAGTCGGGCGGCAGCTTCGACATCCTGAGCTGGCACAAGCTGCCGCTGGGCTCGACCGCGCAGACCTTCCTCTTCTTCGCGTTCTTTGCCGCCTTCGCGGTCAAGGTGCCGATGTGGCCGGTCCACACCTGGCTGCCCGACGTGCACGTCGAAGCGCCCACGGGCGGCTCGGCCGTGCTGGCCGCGATCATGCTGAAGCTCGGTGCCTACGGTTTCCTGCGCTTCTCGATGCCGATCGCGCCCGACGCCTCGCACGAATGGGCCTGGCTCATGATCGCGCTGTCGCTGATCGCGGTGATCTACGTCGGCCTGGTGGCGCTGGTGCAGGAAGACATGAAGAAGCTGGTGGCGTACTCGTCCGTCGCGCACATGGGCTTCGTGACGCTCGGCTTCTTCATCTTCAACGAGCTCGGCGTGTCCGGCGGCATCGTGCAGATGATTGCGCACGGCTTCGTGTCGGGCGCCATGTTCCTCGGCATCGGCGTACTCTACGACCGCGTGCATTCGCGCCAGATCGCCGACTACGGCGGCGTGGTCAACACCATGCCCAAGTTCGCCGCGTTCGCGCTGCTGTTCGCCATGGCCAATTGCGGCCTGCCGGGCACCGCCGGTTTCGTGGGCGAATGGATGGTCATCCTGGGCGCCGTCAAGGCCAACTTCTGGATCGGCCTGGGTGCCGCCACCGCGCTGATCTTCGGCGCGGCCTACACCCTCTGGATGTACAAGCGCGTGTACCTCGGCCCGGTCGGCAACGACCACGTCAAGGAACTCACCGACATCAACGCCCGCGAGTTCCTGATGCTCTCGCTGCTGGCCATTGCCGTCCTGTGGATGGGCATCTATCCGAAGCCTTTCACCGATGCGATGGACACCTCTGTGACGGAGCTCCTGCGCCACGTGGCAACCCCCAAACTGCCACGCTGAAGAAAAGAACGAGATGATTGACAAACTCAGCTGGGTCGCGATCTACCCCGAAATCGTGCTGCTGGTCATGGCCTGCATCATTGCGCTGGTCGACCTGTCGACCACCAGCGCCCGCCGCACGCGCACCTACGTCCTGACGCTGCTCACGCTGGCCGTTGTGGCCGTGCTGACCGGCATCGCCGCCAACGACGGCAAGACGATCTACGGCTTCGGCGGCATGGTCGTGAGCGATCCGATGGGCAACTGGCTCAAGTGCTTCGCCACCGTGGCGCTGATGGTCACGCTGGTCTACGGCCGGCCCTACGCGGCCGATCGCGAGATGCTGCGCGGCGGCGAGATGTTCACCATCAGCATGTTCGCGCTGCTGGGCATGTTCGTGATGATCTCGGGCAGCAACTTCCTGTTGATCTACCTGGGCCTCGAACTGCTCACGCTGTCGAGCTACGCGCTGGTGGCGCTGCGCCGCGACAACGCGGTCGCCAGCGAGGCGGCCATGAAGTACTTCGTGCTCGGCGCCATGGCCAGCGGCTTCCTGCTGTACGGCCTGTCGATGCTGTACGGCGCAACCGGCTCGCTCGACACCAACGAGGTGTTCAAGATCATCGCGAGCGGCAAGGTGAACCACCAGGTGCTGGTGTTCGGCCTGGTGTTCATCGTTGCGGGCCTGGCCTTCAAGGTGGGGGCGGCGCCATTCCACATGTGGGTGCCCGACGTGTACCAGGGCGCCCCGACGGCGGTCACGCTGCTGATCGGCGCGGCGCCGGAGCTGGCCGCCTTCGCGATCATCATCCGCCTGCTGGTGGAAGGGCTGCTGCCGCTGGCCTTCGACTGGCAGCAGATGCTGGCCCTGCTGGCCATCGCCTCGCTGCTGGTGGGCAACCTGGCGGCCATTGCGCAGACCAATCTCAAGCGCATGCTGGCCTACTCGACCATCGCGCAGATGGGCTTCATGCTGCTGGGCCTGGTGGCGGGCGTGGTCAACGGCAACACCTACAACGCGCAGTTCGCGTACAGCGCCTCGATGTTCTACATCGTGACCTATGTTCTGACCACGCTGGCCAGCTTCGGCATCATCCTGCTGCTGGCGCGCGAAGGCTTCGAGAGCGAAGAGATCACCGACCTGGCGGGCCTGAACCAGCGCAGCCCGCTGTATGCCGGCGTGATGGCCATCGCCATGTTCTCGCTCGCGGGCCTGCCGCCGCTGGTCGGGTTCTATGCCAAGCTCGCGGTCCTGCAGGCGCTGATCGCGTCGGGCCAGGCGATCTACATCGGCCTTGCGGTGTTCGCGGTCATCATGTCGCTGATCGGCGCCTTCTACTACCTGCGTGTGGTCAAGGTCATGTACTTCGACGCGCCCGTCACCGCCAGCACCGTGTCGGCGCCGCGCGACGTGCGCACCGTGCTGTCGATCAACGGCTTGCTGATTCTCGTGCTGGGCATCGTTCCCGGCGGCCTCATGACGCTGTGCGCCAACGCCATCGTCGCGACGCTGGCCAACTGATCCCGGCCTTCGCACGGTGTCGCAAACCGCCTCGGTCTGGGTCGTGCTCGTGGTGGCGCTGCTGGCGGCCAACCTGCCGTTCCTCAACGAACGGCTGTTCGGCGTCGTAACGCTGCGCACGCAGCCCAAGCCGCTGGCGATCCGCCTGGCCGAACTCGTGGCGTTGTACTTCGTCGCCGGCGGCGTCGGCCTGCTGTTCGAACGCAGGGCAGGGCAGATCGCGCCGCAGGGCTGGGAGTTCTACGCGGTGACCGGCGCGCTCTTCATCGTGCTGGCCTTTCCAGGGTTCACCTGGCGCTACCTCATGAAGCACAGGCACTGACATGACTTCCGACTCCAATGCCGAATCGCACCTGAAGGAAGAACGCACCGCGAGCGAGGTCCTCCTCGACGGCAATTTCCTCAAGGTCTGCCGCGACACGGTGCGCCTGCCCGACGGCCACACCGCGACGCGCGAATACGTGATCCATCCGGGTGCGGTGGTGGTCGTTCCGCTGCTCGACGACGGCCGCGTGGTGCTGGAGCGCCAGTACCGCTACCCCGTTGCGCACGTGATGACCGAGTTTCCGGCCGGCAAGCTGGACGCCGGCGAAGACCCGTTCCTCTGCGGCCAGCGCGAGCTGCTCGAGGAAACCGGCTACACCGCGCGCGAATGGGCCTATGCCGGCGCCATGCACCTGGCGGTGGCCTATTCGACCGAGATCATCCACATCTACTTTGCGCGCGGCCTGTCGCTCGGCACGCGCCAGCTCGACCACGGCGAGTTCCTCGACGTGTTCACGGCCACGCCGCAGGAAGTGGCCGGCTGGTGCCGCGACGGCACCATCACCGACGCCAAGTCGCTCACTTGCACGCTCTGGCTGCAGAACGTCCTGTCGGGCGCATGGGAACTCGACTGGAAGGCCCCCGCTTCGCAAGGCGGCGCGGGATAATCCGCGCATGAAGGTTCTCGATCTACGCTGCTCGCATGGCCACGGCTTCGAAGGCTGGTTTGCATCCAGCGAGGCGTTCGAATCCCAACTCTCGGCCGGCCTGGTCGAGTGCCCGGTCTGTGCCGACACGCGCATCGTCAAACTCCTGAGCGCGCCGCGCCTGAACCTGGGCAACCCGAAGGCACCGGCGAACGCTGCGGCACCCGCGGCACCGGCCTCGCCCGACAAGGCGCAGGCCCCGGCCGAAATGTCTCCCGAGGCGCGCTGGATGCGCGCCGTGCGCGAGGTGCTTGCAAAGACCGAAGACGTCGGCGAGCGCTTTGCCGACGAGGCCCGCAAGATGCACTACGGCGAAGCCGAGGAGCGCGGGATCCGCGGCCGGGCCACGCGCGAGCAGACCGAGGCGCTGCTCGACGAAGGCATCCAGGTGATGCCGCTGCCGATTCCCGCTGCGCTCAAGGAAACGCTGCAGTAGTCTGCAGCCTCTCCCGCAGGTTCAGGCCGTGAACTGAAGCGCGGCCAGGCGGGCGTAGACCCCGCCTTGCGCCACCAGCGCGGCATGCGTTCCGTGTTCGACGATGCCGCCGTGGTCCAGCACGATGATGCGGTCGGCCTTTTGCACGGTTGCGAGGCGGTGCGCAATCACCAGCGTGGTCCGTCCCTCCATGGCCGATTCGAGCGCCGCCTGCACCATGCGCTCGCTCTCCGCATCGAGCGCGCTGGTGGCTTCGTCCAGCAAGAGGAGCGGCGGGTTCTTGAGAATGGCGCGCGCAATGGCGATGCGCTGGCGCTGTCCGCCCGACAGGCGCACCCCTCGCTCGCCCAGGAAGGTGTCGTAGCCCTCGGGCAGCGCCATGAGAAAGTCGTGCGCAAAGGCGGCGCGGGCGGCGGCATGCACTTCGTCGGCGCTGGCTTCGGGGCGGCCATAGCGGATGTTCTCGAAAGCGCTGGCCGAGAAGATCACGGCGTCCTGCGGCACCAGGCCGATGCGGGTGCGCAGGTCGGGGAGCGCGAGCGAAGCGAGCGGCACGCCGTCGAGCAGCAGCTGCCCCGACTGCGGATCGTAGTAGCGCAGCAGCAGCTGGAACACCGTGCTCTTGCCGGCGCCGCTCGAGCCCACCAGTGCCACGGTTTCGCCGGGCATGACGCCGAGGCTGAAGTCTTTCAGCGCGGGCGTGCCGGGCCGCGAGGGGTAGTGGAAGGTCACCGCCTCGAACCGCACCGCGCTGCCCGCCACCGGTACCGGCGCGGCCGCCGGCTTCGGCGGAGACACGATGGCCGCGGGTGCGTGCAGCAATTCCATCAGGCGCTCGGTGGCGCCGGCGGCCCGCAGCAGGTCGCCATAGACCTCGCCCAGCACGGCGGTCGCGCTCGCGAGAATGGCCACGTAGACCACCGTCTGGCCCAGGTGCCCGGCCGTGATGTCGCCTCGCAGCACCGCTTGCGTGCCCTGGTACAGGCCCCACAGCAGCGCGGCCGAGGTGGCGATGATGATGAAGGCGACCAGCACCGAGCGGGCCTTGGTGCGGCGCACCGCGGTCCTGAAGGCGTTCTCGGTCGAGGCATTGAAGCGGCCGGCTTCGCGCGCTTCGGCCGTGTAGCTCTGCACCACCGGGATCGCATTGAGCACCTCGGCGGCAATCGCGCTCGAGTCGGCCACGCGGTCCTGGCTGGCGCGCGAGAGCTTGCGCACGCGCCGGCCGAACCACATGCTCGGCAGCACCACCAGCACCAGGATGCCCAGTACCTGGACCATCACGTAGGGATTGGTCCAGATCAGCACCGCCAGCGCGCCCACGCCCATGACCGCGTTGCGCAGCCCCATGCTCAGCGAGGAGCCGACCACCGTCTGTACCAGCGTGGTGTCGGCCGTCAGGCGCGACAGCACTTCGCCCGTCTGCGTGGTCTCGAAGAATGCGGGGCTCTGGCGCAGCACATGGTTGTACACGGCATTGCGCAGGTCGGCCGTGACGCGCTCGCCGAGCCAGCTCACCGTATAGAAGCGCGCGGCCGAAAAAAGCCCGAGCGCCACGGCCACCGCGAAAAGGGCGCCGAAGTGCTCGCGCAGCGCCATCGTCTGCGAGCCCTTGTCGGCGCTGACCAGCCCACCATCGATCAGGCTGCGCAGCGCCAGCGGAAACACCAGCGTCGTGATGGCTGCGAACACCAGGAAGACGCCCGCCAGCACGATCTGCACGCGGTAGGGCCGGAGAAAAGGGCTCAGGCCCGACAGCGATCGGGGCGAGCCCTTGGCCGGTGTTGACAGGGGGGAAGAAGCCATGGCCGGATTCTACCGACCCTTGCCACCACAAAGGCAGCCTTGACAATAATTGCTTGGGCAACTAATATTTCCGCCATGAGCGATGCAGACACCCCGAAAGTCCCGGTCTCCGGCGATCCGAAGCTGCGGCCGGCCGACTTCTACCGTGCCGAGACCTACAAGGCCGAGGAAAGCATCGGGTATTTGATGCGGCGCATATTGAGCGCCGTGGCCCAGGCCGTGGAAACCCGCATGTGCGAACCCGGCAGCCCGACCTTTCCCCAATGGCTCCCCCTGTACAAGCTGCACGTCGGCGCGGCCACCACCGTGGCCGAGCTGGCGCGGGCCTGCGAACTCGATGCCGGTGCCATGACGCGCCTGCTCGACCGGCTCGAAGCCAAGGGCCTGTGCCGGCGCGTCCGCTCGCTGGAAGACCGCCGCGTGGTCAACATCGAACTGACCGAAGAGGGCCGTGCCGCCGCCAAGGAGGTTCCGCACGTGCTGAGCCGCGTGCAGAACGAGCACCTGGCGGGTTTCACCAACGAAGAGTGGGAGCAGCTCAAGGGCTACCTGCGCCGCATCCTCGACAACGCCCAGGCCCTCGCGGCCCGTGGAGAAAAAAATGACTGAATCCCTTGCCGCACGCGCCATGCGCCGCACCCCCGTCGTGGCCGCCGCGCTCCTCCTGGTTGCGCTGGGCGGCTGTGCCGACATGGCCGGCATCGGCTCCGAGGCGAAGCTTCGCGATGCCTCGTCGCTCGGCATTGCCGCCGACACCAATGCCGCGGTCGTGCCCAGTGTCGACAGCCAATGGTGGCGGGCCTTCGGCGATGCGCAGCTCGACGCGCTGATCGACCAGGCCGTGGCCGGCAATCCAAACCTGCAGGTGGCGCGTGCGCGCCTTGCGCGGGCGCAGGCATCGGCGGACATCGCCGAGTCGGCCCTGAAGCCCAAGGTGAACGGCGAGCTCGAGCTGAACCGCCAGAAGTTCAACAGCAACTACATCTATCCGGAGCCGCTGGGCGGCTCGACCCAGAACATCGGCCTGCTGCAGCTCGGCGCGAGCTGGGAGCTCGACTTCTTCGGCAAGAATCGCACCGCGCTCGAAGCCGCCATCGGCACCGCGAATGCCGCCGCGGCCGATGCCGATGCCGCACGCGTGCTGCTGGCCAGCAATGTGGCGCGCGGCTACTTCCAGTGGGCACGGCTGAACGAGCAGCTCGGCGTGGCCCAGCGCACGCTGGCCCAGCGCGACGAGACGCTCAAGCTCGTGCGCGACCGCGTGTCGGCCGGCCTCGACACCCGCCTCGAACTGCGCCAGAGCGAGGGCGGCCTGCCTGAAGCACGCCAGCAGATCGAAGCGCTGAACGAGCAGATCGCGCTGCAGCAGCACGCACTCGATGCGCTCGTGGGCCGGCCCAACGTGTCCGCATCGCTCAAGCCGCCGGTGCTCGAGACCGTCAAGCCCATCGCGCTGCAGGCCAACATTCCGGCCGACCTGCTCGGACGCCGTGCCGACATCGCCGCCGCGCGCTGGCGCGTCGAGGCCGCCACCAGCGACGTGGCCAACGCGAAGACCCAGTTCTATCCCAACGTCAACCTCACGGCTTTCGTCGGCTTCCAGAGCCTGGGCTTCGGCAAGCTGCTCAAGTCCGGCAGCGAGCAGTGGGGCGTGGGCCCGGCCATCCACCTGCCGATCTTCGAAGGCGGCCGGCTGCGCGCCAACCTGCGCGGCAAGGCGGCCGACCAGGATGCGGCCATCGAGAGCTACAACGCCACGGTGCTGGACGCCGTGCGCGACGCGGCCGACCAGGTGTCGAGCGCCCAGTCGATCGCGCGCCAGCAGGCCCAGCAGCGAGAGGCGCAAACCGCCGCAGAGGGCGCCTACGACATCGCCGTGCAGCGCTACCGCGCGGGCCTCGGCAACTACCTCAACGTGCTGACCGCGGAGACCGCCGTGCTCGCGCAGCGCCGGCTGGCGGTCGACCTCGCCGCCCGCGCGCTGGACACGCAGGTGGGCCTGGTGCGCGCGCTCGGCGGCGGATGGCAGCCGCCGGCCACCGCCACCGCTACGGCGCCGGCTTCGTCCGCACTGCACTGAACTGACCCGACTTCTTCGTCTTCGGAAAGAACTTCATCATGAGCGACAACAACACTCCGACATCCGCTGCAACCAACGCTTCCGCAGCGCCCGAAGCACCCGCCGGCAACGGCAAGCGCCGCCGCGCACTCACGGCGCTCGCGGCCGTGGTGATCGTCGCGGGCGGCGGCTGGGGCCTCTACGAATGGCTGGTTGCCAGCCACTACGAGGACACCGACAACGCCTACGTGCAGGGCAACGTGATCCAGATCACGCCGCAGATCGGCGGCACCGTCATGGCCATCAATGCCGACGACACCGACTTCGTGAAGGCCGGCCAGCCGCTGGTGCAGCTGGACCCCGCCGATGCGAAGGTGTCGCTCGAGCAGGCCGAGGCCGCGCTCGCGCAGGCGGTGCGCCAGGTGCGCACGCTCTACGCCAACAACGGCTCGCTGGCCGCGCAGGTCACGCTGCGACAGGCGGACATCGTGAAGGCGCAGAGCGACATCGCCAAGGCGCAGGACGACCTGCAGCGCCGTCGCGCGCTCTCGGGCAATGGCGCGGTCTCCAAGGAAGAGCTCAACCACGCCGAGACGGCGCTCGACAATGCCAAGAGCCAGCTTGCCGCCGCGCAGGCCGGCGTGGTGGCCGCGCGCGAAGCGCTGGCCAGCAACCAGTCGCTGACCGAAGGCACCGACGTGGCGCGCCACCCCAGCGTGCTGGCCGCTGCCGCCAAGGTGCGCGAGGCCTACCTCGCCACGCAGCGCGTGGCGCTGCCGGCGCCGGTCGATGGCTACGTGGCCAAGCGCACCGTGCAGCTCGGCCAGCGCGTGGCGGCGGGCACGCCGATGATGTCGATCGTGCCGCTCAACCAGCTGTGGGTCGATGCGAACTTCAAGGAAGTGCAGCTGCGCAACATCCGCATCGACCAGCCCGTGAAGCTGCGTGCCGACCTCTACGGCAAGAAGGTCGAATACACCGGCAAGGTCGCGGGCCTGGGCGTGGGCACCGGCAGCGCATTCGCATTGCTGCCGGCCCAGAACGCCACCGGCAACTGGATCAAGGTGGTGCAGCGCGTGCCCGTGCGCATCGCGCTCGACCCCGAGCAGCTCAAGGCCAACCCGCTGCGCATCGGCCTGTCGATGGATGCCGAGATCGACATCACGCAGAAAAGCGGAAAGATGCTGGCCGATGCGCCGCGCGCCGCGGCCATCTCGCAGACGCAGGTCTACAGCAAGCTCGACCAGGGCGCCGATGCCGAGGTCGATCGCATCGTGGCCGCGAACCTGGGCCGTGGCGCACCGGCCGTGTCCGCGGCGCCCGCGAACCGCTCTGCCGTGCCGACCGCCAACGCGCGGGCCGGGGCACCGGCCGCTTCGCAATCCCATCCCGGCTGATCGCGGTCAACGGTTTTCGAGGCAAAGCCCATGGCCACTGCTGCTCCCGCCTACGTCGCGCATCCACCGCTCGAGGGCGCCGCCCGCGTCTGGGGCACGATCGCGCTCTCGGCCGCCACCTTCATGAACGTGCTCGACTCGTCGATCGCGAACGTGTCGCTGCCAGCCATTTCGGGCGACCTGGGCGTGAGCACCACGCAAGGCACCTGGGTCATCACCAGCTTCGCGGTGGCCAACGCCATCGCGGTGCCGCTCACGGGTTTCATGACCCAGCGCTTCGGCCAGGTGCGGCTGTTCATGGCGAGCGTGATCCTGTTCATGGTTGCCTCGCTGCTGTGCGGCCTGGCGCCGAACATGACGACGCTGATCCTGTTCCGCGCGCTGCAGGGCTTCGTCGCCGGCCCGATGATTCCGCTGTCGCAGACGCTGCTGCTGTCGAGCTACCCGCGTGCGAAGGCCGGCCTCGCCATGGCCATGTGGTCGATGACGACGCTGGTGGCGCCCGTGATGGGGCCGCTGCTCGGCGGCTGGATCACGGACAACATCTCGTGGCCGTGGATCTTCTACATCAACATTCCGGTCGGCATCGTGGCCGCGGCCATCACCTGGGCGCTCTACCGCAAGCGCGAGAGCACCACGCACAAGGTGCCGATCGACGCCATCGGCCTCGCGCTGCTGGTGCTGTGGGTCGGCTCGATGCAGCTGATGCTCGACAAGGGCAAGGAGCTCGACTGGTTCCATTCGCCCGAGATCGTCACGATGGCGGTCATCGCGGTGGTGGGCTTTGCGTTCTTCCTGATCTGGGAGCTGACCGACAAGCACCCGGTGGTCGACCTGTCGCTCTTCAAGCGCCGCAACTTCTGGTCCGGCGCGGTGGCCACCGCCGTGGCGTACGGCCTGTTCTTCGGCAACGTGGTGCTGCTGCCGCTGTGGCTGCAGCAATGGATGGGCTACACCGCCACGCAGGCCGGCATGATCATGGCGCCGGTGGGGCTGCTCGCCATCTTCTTCTCGCCGGTGGTCGGGCTCACGGTCGGCAAGATCGATCCGCGCCGCTATGCGACCTTCTCGTTCCTGGTGTTTGCGCTGGTGTTGTGGATGCGGTCGAACTTCAACACGCAGGCCGACTTCGTCACCATCATCATCCCGACGATCATCCAGGGCATCGCGATGGCGTTCTTCTTCATCCCGCTCGTGACCATCACGCTGTCGGGCCTGACGCCCGACCGCATTCCGGCCGCGTCGGGGCTGTCGAACTTCCTTCGGATCACCGCGGGCGCCATGGGCACCTCGATCACCACCACGCTGTGGGAGAACCGCGCGGCCCTGCACCATTCGCAGCTCGCGGAGTCGGTGAACCTGGGCAACAACGCGGCGGCCAGCGCGATGTCGGGGCTTGCGAGCAGCGGGCTCAGCACGGAGCAGGTGCTGGGGCAGGTCAATCGCATCGTCGACCAGCAGTCGTTCATGCTGGCCACCAACGACATCTTCTATGCGTCGGCCCTCCTGTTCCTGCTGCTGATTCCGCTGGTGTGGCTGGCACGGCCGCAAAAGGGCGGGGCCGGCGGCGACGCCGCAGCGGGCGCGCACTGACACGATCCAAAGGCGCACGAAGCCGCCACCGATGAGCAGCGCCGCGGTCCCGAACAGGGCCCGCGGCGTTGAACTTTTGCGCGTCATTGTCATCGTGACGACAGTCAATCGATGCCAGGGTGTGGCGGGCTGCACAAGTTGCACTGCAGCATAGGCATTTGCCCCAGTATGCAAGCGGGAGTCGGCCACGAACAATCAGGCCGCGCTCGATAGTGGCGCATCGAGATGGACCGCATGACCGACATATCTTTCCTGAACCCGGGCGACTTCGCGAGATGAGCGACGTCATCCTGGAAACACGCCAGCTCACCAAGGAATTCAAGGGGTTCACTGCGGTCAGCAAGGTCGACCTGTCGGTGGTGCGCGGCTCGATCCATGCGCTGATCGGACCGAACGGCGCCGGCAAGACCACCTGCTTCAACCTGCTCACCAAGTTTCTCGAGCCGACCGCCGGCACGATCCTTTTCAACGGCCAGGACATCACGCGCGAACGGCCGGCGCAAATTGCCCGCCGCGGCATCATCCGCTCGTTCCAGATCTCGGCCGTGTTCCCGCACCTCACGCTGCTGGAAAACGTGCGGCTCGGGCTGCAGCGAGCGCTCGGCACTTCGTACCATTTCTGGAAGAGCGAAAAGACGCTCGAGCCGCTCGATGCGCGCGCCCGCGAACTGCTGGCCGAAGTCGGCCTCGCGGACCAGGCGGACGAGCTGACCGTGAACCTGCCGTACGGCCACAAGCGCGCGCTGGAGATCGCCACCACGCTGGCCATGGACCCCGAGCTCATGCTGCTCGACGAGCCCACGCAGGGCATGGGCCACGAAGACGTGCACCGCGTGGCCGAACTCATCAAGCGCGTCTCCGCGGGACGCACCATCCTCATGGTCGAACACAACATGAGCGTGGTCTCGACCATTGCCGACACCATCACGGTGCTGCAGCGCGGCGCGGTGCTGGCCGAGGGGCCGTATGCCGAAGTCTCGAAGAATCCGCAGGTGATGGAAGCCTACATGGGCACCACCGACGGACAACTGCAAGGGGCGCACTGACATGACCGCCGCGCTCGAAATCAAAGGCCTCCACGCCTGGTACGGCGAGTCGCACGTGCTGCACGGCGTCGACATGGTGGTGCAGCCCGGCGAGGTGGTCACGCTGCTCGGGCGCAACGGCGCGGGGCGCACCAGCACGCTGCGCGCCATCCTGGGCCTGACCGGCTCGCGCAAGGGCAGCATCGAAGTCAACGGCGTGCAGACGATCGGCATGCCCACGCACCGCATCGCGCACCTGGGAATCGGCTATTGCCCCGAGGAACGCGGCATCTTCGCGAGCCTCTCGGCCGAGGAAAACCTGCTGCTGCCGCCGGCGCTGAAGGGCGCGGGGCCCGGCATGCCTGTGGCCGAGATCTACGAGATGTTTCCCAACCTGGCCGAGCGCCGCAACAGCCCCGGCACGCGGCTTTCGGGCGGCGAGCAGCAGATGCTTGCGGTGGCCCGCATCCTGCGCACCGGCGCCAAGCTGCTGCTGCTCGACGAGATCTCCGAAGGCTTGGCCCCGGTGATCGTGCAGGCGCTCGCCCGGATGATCCATACGCTGCGCGCCAAGGGCTACACCATCGTGATGGTGGAGCAGAACTTCCGCTTTGCCGCGCCGCTGGCCGACCGTTTCTACGTCATGGAGCACGGCCGCATGGTCGAGGCCTTCGGCGCCAAGGAACTCGACGCCAAGATGCCCGTTCTCAGCGAGTTGCTGGGCGTCTAGGCGCCGAGCACCCGTCGATTTTCACTGTTGACTCTCTCAACCCTCCCAGGAGACACCATGCAAAACAAGCTCAAGATCATTGCACTCATGCTCGGCGCCGCAGGTCTTGCGAGCCATGCCGTGCAGGCGCAGGAGAAGGTCGTCATCGGCTACATCAGCGACCTGTCGGGCCTCTATGCCGACCTGGAAGGCAAGGGCGGCGCAACGGCCATCCAGATGGCCATCGACGACATGGGCGGCAAGGTGCTCGGCCAGCCGGTGGAAGTGCTCAGCGTCGACCACCAGAACAAGCCCGACATCGCAGCCTCCAAGGCGCGCGAATGGATCGACACGGCCGGCGCGACGATGATCTTCGCCGGCACCAACTCCGGCGTGGCGCTGGCCACCGCCAAGGTGGCGCAGGAGAAGAAGCGCGTGTTCTTCACCAACGGCGCGGCCACTTCGGCGCTGACCAACGCGCAGTGCAGCCCCTACACCGTGCACTACGCCTACGACACGGTGGCGCTCGCCAAGAGCACCGGCGGTGCCGTGGTCGACACCGGCGGCAAGAGCTGGTTCTTCCTCACGGCCGACTATGCCTTCGGCCATGCGCTGGAGGCCGACACGTCCAAGGTCGTCAAGTCCAAGGGCGGCTCGGTGGTTGGCACGGTCCGCGCACCGCTCAACGCGTCGGACTTCTCGTCCTTCCTGCTGCAGGCGCAGAACTCCAAGGCCCAGGTGCTGGGCCTGGCCAACGCCGGCGGCGACTTCATCAACTCGATGAAGGCATCGAAGGAGTTCGGCATCGACAAGTCGATGAAGGTCGCGGGTCTCTTGGTGTTCCTCACCGACGTGAAGAGCCTGGGCCTGCCGGCCACGCAAGGCCTGCTGCACACGACCAGCTGGTACTGGGACGCCGACGACGAGTCGCGCAAGTGGGCCGCACGCTACGAAGCCAAGACCAAGAACAAGCCGACCGACATCCAGGCTGCCGACTACTCGGCCACCATGGCCTACCTGAAGGCGGTCGAGGCCGTGAAGAGCACCGACGCCGACAAGGTCATGGCCCAGCTCAAGAAGACGCCGATCAACGATTTCTACGCCAAGGGCGTGATCCGCGCCGACGGCCGCATGGTGCACGACATGCTGCTGGCCGAGGTCAAGAAGCCTTCGGAATCCAAGGGCCCGTGGGACCTGCTGAAGATCGTCAAGAAGGTGCCGGGC
This sequence comes from Variovorax sp. OAS795, assembly GCF_040546685.1. Lineage (NCBI taxonomy): Bacteria > Pseudomonadati > Pseudomonadota > Betaproteobacteria > Burkholderiales > Comamonadaceae > Variovorax > Variovorax sp. OAS795. The sequence goes on along the minus strand of NZ_JBEPOH010000001.1, from coordinate 4,205,764 downwards.
GACCAGGTCTACACGACCAAGGAAGAGAGCACCTGCGCGCTCTGGAAATAACTGTTGGTCGCTCCCCAGCCTTCGCGCACCGCCTGCCGCTTCGCACCCCTTCCTGACCGGGGGGCGTGCGTGCGCGGCGGCTTCGTTGCGAAGCCGTCGCCGTCTTTTCGAACCTCGCCTGCACGATGAACATTTCCATGCCTGCCCTGTTGAGCCAGCTCCTTCTGGGGCTGGTCAACGGGTCGTTCTACGCGATCCTGAGCCTTGGGCTGGCGGTGATCTTCGGGCTGCTCAACGTCATCAACTTCGCGCATGGCGCGCTGTTCATGATGGGGGCGGTGCTGTCGTGGATGGCGATGACGTACTTCAACGTCAACTACTGGGTCATGTTGCTGGTGGCGCCGCTGATCGTGGGCCTGTTCGGCGTGCTGATCGAGCGGCTGCTGCTGCGCTGGATCTACAAGCTCGACCACCTCTACGGCCTCTTGCTCACGCTCGGCCTCACGCTGCTGATCGAGGGCGGCTTCCGTTCGGTGTACGGCGTCTCGGGCCTGGCCTACAGCACGCCCGAGGCGCTGAGCGGGGGCACCAACCTGGGCTTCATGTTCCTGCCGAACTACCGCGCCTGGGTGGTCGTCGCATCGCTGGTCGTGTGCTTTGCCACCTGGTATGCCATCGAGAAGACGCGGCTCGGCGCCTACCTGCGCGCCGGTACCGAGAACCCGCGGCTGGTCGAGGCCTTCGGCGTCAACGTGCCGCTGATGGTGACGTTGACCTACGGCTTCGGCGTGGCGCTCGCGGCCTTTGCCGGCGTGCTGGCCGCGCCGGTGATCCAGATATCTCCGCTGATGGGACAGAACCTCATCATCATCGTGTTCGCGGTCGTCGTGATCGGCGGCATGGGCTCGATCATGGGCGCGATCCTCACGGGCCTGGGGCTCGGTGTGATCGAGGGGCTCACCAAGGTGTTCTATCCCGAGGCCTCGGCCACCGTGGTCTTCGTGATCATGGTCGTGGTGCTGCTGATCCGCCCCGCGGGCCTGTTCGGCAGCGAGAAATAAGTCCATGAAGAAAATATCGCTCGTCGTCTACGGGGTGCTGCTGCTGGCGCTCGTCGCCGCTCCCTTCATCGGCTTCTATCCGGTGTTCGTGATGAAGGTGCTGTGCTTCGCACTCTTCGCCTGTGCCTTCAACCTGCTGCTGGGCTACACCGGCATGCTGTCCTTCGGGCATGCCGCGTTCCTGGGCGGCGCCGCCTACCTCACGGGCCATGCGCTCAAGGTCTGGCACCTGACGCCGGAGCTCGGCTTGATCGCCGGCACGCTGGCCGGCGCGCTGCTCGGGCTGGTGTTCGGCTGGCTGGCCATCCGCCGCCAGGGCATCTACTTCTCGATGATCACGCTGGCGCTCGCGCAGATGATGTATTTCGTCGCACTGCAGGCACCGTTCACGGGCGGCGAAGACGGCTTGCAGAGCGTGCCGCGCGGCAAGCTCTTCGGCCTCATCGACCTGCGCGACGACCTCACGATGTACTACGTGGCGCTGGTGATCGTGGTGGCGGCCTTCCTGCTCATCGCGCGCACCGTGCACTCACCGTTCGGGCAGGTGCTCAAGGGCATCAAGGAGAACGAGCCGCGCGCCATCTCGCTGGGCTACGACGTCAACCGCTTCAAGCTGCTGGCCTTCGTGATCTCGGCCGCGCTGTCGGGCCTGGCGGGCTCGCTCAAGACGCTGGTGCTCGGCTTCGCCTCGCTCAGCGACGTGCACTGGACCGCATCGGGCCACGTGATCCTCATGACGCTGGTGGGCGGCCTCGGCACACTCTCGGGGCCGCTGGTGGGCTCTGCGGTCGTGGTGCTGCTCGAGAACAAGGTCGGCGACTTCGGCGCTTTCATGGCGCGCCTCACGGGGGTCGACTGGTTCAACACGCTCGGCGAATCGGTGACCATGGTCACGGGCCTGATCTTCGTGATCTGCGTGCTCGCATTCCGCAAGGGCATCATGGGCGAGGTCATCGCCTTCTTCGAGCGGCGCAAGGGGCGCGGCTCGCATTGATGGCCATCCGCTGCGCGCCCGGCTGAAGCGCTACAGCCGCAGCGGTGCGGCGTAGCCGGTCATCTCCAGGTAGCCCCGGCCGATGCGCCGCCCTTGCGCATCGAGCAGGTCGCTCACGCCTTCCCAGTACACCCCGCCGGTCGAGCCGCGGCTGTCCAGCTCCTGGTCGTCGAGCAGCGCACGCACTTCAAAACTGCCGGAGGGGGTCTGCACGCGCCACTGCGTGGGGTACGCCGCCTGCGTGCGCGGGCTGGTCCACGCCTTCACCGGCTCGAAGCGCACCTCGTCGCTGCCGAAGATGCGCAACGCACCGTCCCGCGTGCGAAACGAACCGCCGCCCCACAAGGCACTGCCGTCGCGGCGGCGCAGATGGAACGCGGTGAGGGCGCTGCCGTCGTCCAGGTTCATGCCGATCCAGTCCCAGCCGACGGCATCGGGATGCATCAAGGCCTCGCTCCATTCGTGGTCGAGCCAGGCGGTGCCGCCGACGTCGAAGGCCTGGCCCTTCCGCGTGAGCTTTCCCTGTGTCTTCAACTGCGGCTCGCTGTAGTAGTAGCTTGCCTGCGCCTCCTCGGGGCCCTTGCGCGACAGGCCGGCATTGCCCTGCGCCAGCACGGGCTGCGTGGGCGTGAACCGCAGGTCGAGCGAGAACTCGCCGGACGCGACGCGCGCCGAATAGCTGCCGTCCTTGCTTCGCAGCAGCGACCAGTCGCGCAGGCGCACGTCGGTGTCCGCTTCGCTGGCCGAGGCAATGCCGAAGCCCGCGCGTGCGATGCGCTGGTCGTGCAGCAGCACGCGGCCTTCCAGGTCGGTGACGGCCGCGTGCGCGAACACGAGCTGCTTGGCCGCAAAGGCCGAACGCAGCGCTTGCGCCGCATCGACACGCGAGCGGAAGAACGTGACCTGGAAACCGAACTCGCGGCCGGCCGCCGTCCTGGCGTGGCCCGTGATGTACCACCATTCGGTCTGCAGGTCGGGGTGGCTGCCGAAGTCGCGAGGGAACGCCAGCGTGCGCGCCGGCAAGGCCCAGCCCGTGGACGCGGTGGCGGCCAGCGCCGCGAGCACCACGCTGCGCCGCGAAAGGTGGACGCGGGCCGGCGGCGGCATCACTGCGCAACCAGCGCGTCGATGCGCTGCTGCGCCGGTGCGATGTCGCCGAACGCGTTTTGCACCCAGGTCGCATCGTGATAGCTCGGCAGGTAGCGCTCGCCCGCGTCGCACAGCAGCGAAAGAATCGAGCCCTGCGTACCGGCTGCGCGCATCTCGCGCGCGATGGCCAGCATGCCGACGAAGTTGGTGCCGGTCGAAGGCCCGACCTTGCGCCCCAGCAGCGCCGAGAGCGCATGCATGGCGGCCACCGAATCGAGGTTGGGCACTTCGATCATGCGGTCGACCAGCGTGCGGATGAAGCTCGGTTCCACGCGCGGCCGGCCGATGCCTTCGATGCGCGAGCCCGCCGCCGTCAGCGTGGTGTCGCCCGTGCGGTGATAGGCCGAGAACACCGAGCCTTCGGGGTCGGCCACGCACACCTGCGTGTCGTGGCAGCGAAAGCGCACATAGCGCCCGATGGTGGCGCTGGTGCCGCCGGTGCCCGCGCCCACCACGATCCAGGCCGGCACCGGATGCCGCTCGCGCGCCATCTGCTGGAACATGCTTTCGGCGATGTTGTTGTTGCCGCGCCAGTCCGTTGCACGCTCCGCGTAGGTGAACTGGTCCATGTAGTGGCCGCCGGTCTGCTCGGCCAGCGCACGCGCCTCTTCGTAGACCTGTGCCGCGTGCTCGACGAAGTGGCAGCGCGCACCGTAGAAAGCGATTTGCGCCACCTTCTCCGGCGAGGTGCTGCGCGGCATCACGGCAATGAAGGGCAGGCCGAGCAGCCGCGCGAAGTAGGCTTCGCTCACCGCCGTGGAGCCGCTCGAAGCCTCGACGATGGTTGTGCCTTCGCGCACCCAGCCGTTGCACAGCGCATAGAGGAAAAGCGACCGCGCGAGGCGGTGCTTGAGGCTGCCTGTCGGATGGGTCGACTCGTCCTTCAGGTACAGGTCGATGCCTTGGGCGGCGAGCGTTGGCAGGGGCAGGGGGATGAGGTGCGTGTCGGCGCTGCGGTGGTAGTCGGCTTCGATGCGGCGGATGGCTTTGCCTTGCCAGCTGGGGGGTGTTTGCTGCATATGGGTGTGCAGTCTACAAGTCACGGGTTCGCGGGGCTTGGTTTGTTTTCCGAGGCCGGGACTCGCCCCGGCGGGCGACCTACTTTTCTTTGCTTCGCCAAAGAAACGTAGGCAAAAGAAAGGCGACCCCACTGTCTGCGACCCTGCGCTTCGCTGCGGGCAACCTGCGGTGCTCGGGTTTCGCGGGGTCTCGCAGAACTCGCTTCGCTCAAACAGCTGCGAGCCCTGATCCGCGAAACCCTGCGCTCCTCGGCGCATACAGAGGGGCTTGGAGAGCACCGCAGGTTTCCCGCAGCGCAGCGAAGGGACGCAGACAGTAGGGGTCGCCTTTCTTTGCTTACTTTCTTTGGCGAAGCAAAGAAAGTGAGTCGCCCGCCGGGGCGACACCCGGCCTCGGAACTCAAAAAAGCTACCAATCCTCCTTCACAGCCAGCACCACATCCTTCCCCGCAGCCGCCCTCCCTGCCATCCACGCCGTCACCGTCCCGGCCGCAACAACGGCGGCGCAAAGCAGCAGGAGCCGGCCCCAGGGCACCAGCAGATCCATGGTCCAGTGAAAGCTCTGAGGATTGACGACCTTCACCAGCACCACCGACACCGCAAGCCCGAGAAAGAGCCCCGCCACGGCGCCGATCGTCGTCCATGCGGCGCCTTCGCCGGCCACCACCGCCAGCACTTGCCGCCGCGTGAAGCCCAGGTGCGCGAGCAGGCCGAACTCCTTGCGCCTGGCGAGCACCTGCGCGCTGAAGCTGGCGGCGATGCCGAAGAGGCCGATGGCAATGGCCACGGCCTGCAACCAATACGTCACGGCAAAGCTGCGGTCGAAGATGCGCAGCGAGGTCGCGCGAATCTGCCCGACGGAGGAGATCTCGATGTTCGACGCCGACTCGCCGCTTGCGCCGCCGCGGCGCGCCGCCAGTTCGCGCACTGCGGCCTGCACCGCGCCCTCGGATGCATTTGGCGCGAGCCACAGCGCGACATCGCTCACGTTGCGGTCGCCGGTCAGGCGTTCGAAATCGCGTGCGTCCATGGTGATGGCGCCGAACTGCCGCGCATAGTCGCGCCACACGCCGGCGACGAAGAAACTCGCGGGTGCTGAACCGGAGGTGCTGCCCAAGGCCGGCACAAGCGGCGCGAACAGATCGCCCGGCCTGGCGCCGTACAGTTCGACCATCGGTTCGCTCACGTAGATGCCGACCTGTCCCGCGGGCACCGGCAGTGCGGCGCCAACCAGCGGCAGGGCCTGCGCGGCGCCGTCTTCCAGGCTGCGCGAAATCAGCGCGACCGCGGGTTGTGCCGGGTCCAGTTGCAGCGAGCGTGTGCGCAGCGTGCCGGTGCGTTCGACACCCGGCAGCCGGGCCAGCGCCTGCACGAAGGCCGGCGCGAAGGTGGCGGTGTCGCTGCTGCTCTGGGTGCCCGAATTGCCGGAGCGGCCGCTCGAGGTGGCGCGAAGATAGAGGTCCGCCGGCAGCACCACGTCGAGCCAGCGCGTCACCGAATCGCGGAAGCTCGCGACCATGACCGTGAGAGCCACCGCGAGGCTCAGGCTCGCGACCACGCCGCTGACCGCCACTGCCGCGGTGCCGCGCATGCGCCTTGCGCGCTCGATGGCGAGCATCGGCAACACGCGCTGCGCAAACGCGGGCGCCACGCGGTCGTAGAGCAGCGCGATGAGCCAGGGCAGCGCCGTGATGCCGCCGACCAGCAGGCAAGCCACCGAGAGGTAGGCCGCCACCGGGATGCCCCCGACGGCCGGCAGGTTGGCCAAGGCCGCGCTCGCGGCAATGAGGCCGAGGGCCAGCCAGTGGCTCCTGCCCTGGACCGGCGCGGCACCCAGCCCCTTGAGGGTTTGTGCCTCGGGCAGCGCCTGTGCTGCGCGGGCGGGCCACCAGCCGCCCACCAGCGCCGCAGCCACGCCGAGTCCGCCGTAGAGCAGCGCCGACGCGGTGCTCCAGTGCAGCGTGGGCGCCACGCCTTCGAAGTAGCCACCGCCCAGGTCGCCGCCGAGCACGCGCAGCGCGAAGGTCGCCAGCGCCGTACCGAGCGCCAGCCCCGCGGCGCTCCCGGCCAGGCCCAGCACCAGCGATTCGGCCAGCACCAGGCGCAGCCGCTCGCGCGGCGTGAGGCCCAGCACGCCGAGCAGCGCAAACTGCTGCGCACGCTTGGCCACGCTCAGCGCCAGCACCGAGAACACCAGGAACGCCCCGGTGAAAAGCGCCACCAGCGCCAGCACCGTGAGGTTGACGCGGTAGGCGCGCGAGAGATTGCTCACGCGCTCGGCCGCGTCGGCGGGCTGGGCAAACTGCAAGCCCGCGGGCCAGCCCGGCGACCGCTCCAGCGAAGCGATGAACGCCGACTGGTCGGTGCCCGGTGCTAGCCTCAGGTCGATGCGGCTGAGCTGGCCCAGCTTGCCGAACAGGTCCTGCGCGGCCGCGATGTCCATCACCGCCAGCGGCGTTCCGCTCGCGGCGACATGGCCCGCCACGGCGAGCCGCTGCCATGCACTGCCGCTGCGCAGCTCGACCGTTTCCGCGCGGCCTTCCGCCGGTTCGGCGGCTTCGGCCGGCAGGCCGAGCACGTTGCGCGCCGCGGCGTTGAGAAACACATGGCCCGGCGCCAGCATCGCGAAACGGTCGGCATTCCTGCGCGGCTGCGGCATCAGCGCCGGTGCTATGGTGGGCAGCGCCAGCGCATCGATGCCGATCACGCGCATCGGCACCTGGCGGTCGCCGGACAGCGCAAGGCCCTGGAACTCGAGCACGGGGCTTGCGAGCGTCACCTGCGCATGCTGCGCCACGCGCGCGAACACGGCTTCGTCGAAGCTGCCCTGCACCGCGCGCACTTCGAGGTCGGGCTGCCCGTTGACCGAGCGCACGGCGCTGGAGAATTCGTCGAGCGCCGAGGCATTGATCAGCTGCACCGAGAACGCGAGCGCCACGCCCAGCATCACAGCCAATATGGCCGCGGCATTGCGCCAGGGGTGATGGCGCAGTTCCTGCCAGGAGAAGGTGGTGAGCAAGGCGCGCATCACGTGATTGTGGCGGGCCGTGGCCGCGAGGTTCCGCGGGCGCTCGAAAGGGCCGGTTTCAGAGCCGTTCCGACATCCCGTTGACGTAGGCGCGAACGGCGGCGCTCGCGCTCAAGCCGATGGCGCGTTCGAAGGCCTGGCGGGCGGCGGCGCGTGCGCCGCCGGCGGCGAGCAGGTGCGCACGCGCCGCCCAGAAAGGCTGGTAGCTGGCCACCTCGTGCGCGGGAATGGCATCGAGTGCCTGAAGGCCGAGATCGGGGCCGCGTGCCTTGGCCAGGGCGCAGGCGCGGCTCACCTGTGCGCCGATGCTGGGCCGCAGGGCGAGCAGGCCCTCGTACAGCGCCACCATGGCTTCGGGCGGCACCGGTGCGCCGACGCGGCGCTCGCAATGGGCCGACTGGATGGCGGCCTCCAGCTGGTACGCCCCGAGGACCTTCATGCGCGAAGCTTGCCGCAGGCACAGCTCGGCCTGCGCGAGCAGGTCCGGGTCCCAGCGCGCCATGTCCTGCTGGTCGAGCGGCACGTAGGCGCCGGCCTCGTTGCGCCGCGCCGCGGCCCGGCTCTCACAGAACAGCATCAGCGCCAGCAGTCCCAGCGGCTCGGGTTCGTTCGGCATCAGCGCGCACAGGATGCGGCCGAGCGCAATGGCTTCGGCCGTGAGGCCGCGGGCCAGGGCGTCCGCGCCGTCGACGTCGTCCCAGCCGGTGCCATAGGCGGCATAGATGCCATCGAGCACGTCCTGCAACCGCTGCGGCAGGTCGCGCGCTTGCGGGTATTCGAAGGGAATGCCCGCGGCCCGGATGCGTGCCTTGGCGCGCACGAGGCGTTGCCCCAGCGTGGAAGGCGAAGTCAGGAAGGCGCCGGCCATGCGGGCGACGTCGATCCCCAGCACGGCCTGCAGCATCAGCGGCGCACGGGCAGGCGCGTCGATGGCCGGATGCGCGCACACGAAGAGCAAGCGCAATCGCTCGTCGGGCACGGCCGCACCGCCCGCCGCGCCCACGTCCATTTCGCCCGCCAGGAGCAGCAGGGTCTGCGTGGCGGCGTCCTGTACGCGGGTGTGGCGCCAGGCGTCGAGCCGGCGGTGCCGCGCCACGCTCAGCAGCCAGGCGTCGGGCTGGTCCGGCACGCCATCGGCGGGCCAGCGCTCGAGCGCGCGTGCGAAGGCATCGGCCAGTGCATCTTCGGATGCCGCGATGTCGTGCGTGCGCGACGAAAGGATCGCGAGCAACCGCCCGTACGACTCGCGTGCGGACCGCTCGGCGGCCAGGTGAGCCGCCGGACTCGTCATGCAGCGGCTTGCGCGGTGGCGGTGAAGACAGGGCGCACCTCGACGCCGCCGCTGCTGGCGCACGGCGCCCGCGCGGCCCACTCGAGCGCGGCATCGAGATCAGGCACATCGACCACGAAGTAGCCGCCCAGCTGCTCCTTGGTGTCGGCAAAGGGGCCGTCCTGCACCTGGCGCTTGTCGCCGCGCACGCGCAGCGTGGTGCCTGTCATGGGCGGGAACAGGCCGTGACCGCCGTGCGAAATGCCCGACGCGCGGACCGCATCGGCATAGGCGACCCAGCTGGCGCGCAAGGCCTGCGACGACGGGTCGTTGCGCTGCTCGAACTCGGCCGCCGGCTGGTAGAACATCAACATGTACTGCATGGTGTCTCTCCGTCATGGAAAAGAAGCTGAGCAAAATCGCTCACCCCAATGACGGCCGGGAGCCGCTTGTTTCGACACTGGGCGTGTGTCGCGCGAATCATTTTTCGGCGATTGCCGCCCGGAGCGGCGCTGGCGCGCCAGATTACGGAACGGCCGCCCCGCCGCATATCCCGGGTTTTTACCCATCGGGCCTGCAACAGATCGCACGCCGCCGCTAAGCTCGACCCATGCAGCTACCTACCTACGACGACGTGATTGCCGCGGCCGCGCGGCTCGAAGGCCATGCCCACCGCACGCCCGTGCTGCGCTCGCGCACGGCCGACGAGCGCTGGGGCGCCGGTTTCTTCTTCAAGTGCGAGAACTTCCAGCGCATGGGCGCGTTCAAGTTTCGCGGTGCGTTCAATGCACTGTCCAGGTTCGACGCCGCGCAGCGCAAGGGCGGCGTGATCGCGTTCTCTTCGGGCAACCATGCGCAGGCCATCGCGCTGTCGGCGCGGCTGCTGTCGATGCCGGCCGTCATCGTCATGCCGAACGACGCCCCGGCCGCCAAGGTCGCGGCCACCCGCGGCTATGGCGCCGAAGTGGTGATGTACGACCGCTTTGCCGAAGACCGCGAGGCGCTGACCCGGCGGCTTGCCGTGGAGCGCGGCATGACGATGATCCCGCCCTATGACCATCCGGACGTGCTTGCGGGGCAGGGCACGGCGGTGAAGGAACTGATCGAGGAGGCCGGTCCGCTCGACCAGCTGTTCGTGTGCCTGGGCGGCGGCGGCCTGCTGTCGGGTTCGGCGCTGTCGGCGCGCGCGCTGGCGCCCGGATGCAAGATCTACGGCGTGGAGCCCGAGGCGGGCAACGACGGCCAGCAGTCGCTGCGCGCTGGAAAGATCGTGCACATCGCAACGCCCAAGACCATTGCGGATGGCGCGCAAACGCAGCACCTGGGCGAGTACACCTTCGGCATCATCCGGCGCGACGTGGACGATATCTTCACGGTGACGGACGCACAGCTTGTCGAGGCCATGCGCTTCTTTGCCGAGCGCATGAAGATCGTGGTGGAGCCGACCGGCTGCCTGGCGTTCGCGGGCGCCATCGCGGCCGGCAAGGCCATCGCGGGGCAGCGCGTGGGCATCGTGGTGAGCGGCGGCAACGTCGATCTCTCGCGCTACGCGGCGCTGCTCGCGTAGCTCAGGCGCGAATTCCTTCCGCGGTGAGATGCAGCAGGCGGTCCGCCCGTGCCGCCGCGCTTTCGGAGTGCGTCACCAGCACCAGCGAGGCGCCGTGCTCGCGCGTCTGGCCGATCAGCAGCTCCATCACCTTGGCGGCGGTGCCGGGGTCGAGGTTGCCGGTGGGCTCATCGGCCAGCAGCAGGGCGGGGCGGTGCACCAGCGCCCGCGCGATCGCCACGCGCTGCAGCTGGCCGCCCGAGAGCGTCTGCGGCAGGCGCGCACCCATGCCGGGCAGCCCCACGGCTTCGAGCATGTGCGCGACGCGGCTGTCATCGCGCTGGCGGCCGAGCAGCATCAAGGGCAGCGACACGTTCTGCGCCACGTCCAGGTGCGGCAGCACGTGGAAGGCCTGGAACACGAAGCCCACGTGGCGGCGCCGCCAGAGCGCGCAGGCTTCGCCATCGAGCGCGCCGATGTCGGTGCCGTCGTGCGAGACGGTGCCCGCGTCCCAGCTGTCGAGCCCGGCCATGCAGTTGAGCAGCGTCGATTTGCCGACGCCCGATTCGCCGACGATGGCGACGAATTCGCCGGGCTCGACGGTGAGCGTCACGTTCTCGAAAACAGGTACGTCGCCGTAGTGCTTGGCGAGTTGCGAAATGTGCAGCGTCATTCGGCGGTTGCAATGCGTTGGACGGCGGTCTGCACGGCATCGGGCGCGTCGCAGGCGATGACGCTGCGCGCGGGCATGCTGCGCAGCCAGGTGATCTGCCGCTTGGCGAGCTGGCGCGTGGCCGCGATGCCGCGTTCGCGCAGCTCGGCCATGGCCCTGGGGTCGGGCGCCGAACTGCCGCATGCGTCGAGCATTTCCCACGCCTGGCGGTAGCCCACGCAGCGCATCGAGGGCAGTTGAAGAGACAGGTCGCCGCGTGCGCGAAGCGCCCTGACTTCGTCGAGGAAGCCTGCTGCAAGCATGGCGTCGAAGCGCTCGGCGATGCGCGCATGCAGCCAGCCGCGGTCGGTGGGTTCGAGCGAGAACAACGCGCCGCCGGCCAGGCCCTTTGCCGCGTGGTTTTTGTCGCGCGCATGAAAGCTCGACAGGGGTTGCCCGCTGCTCTCCCAGACTTCGAGCGCGCGCTGGATGCGCTGGCTGTCCTGCGGTGCGAGCCGCGCGGCCGTGGCGGGATCGACCTCGGCCAGCCGCGCATGCATGGCGGGCCAGCCCCGCTCGGCGGCCTCGGCATCGATGCGCGCGCGCACCGCGGCGTCCGCGGCGGGCATCGCGTCGATGCCGTCGAACAGGGCCTTGAAATACAGCATGGTGCCGCCCACCAGCAAAGGCAAGGCGCCGCGTGCGCGGATCTCGCCGACCAGCCGCGTCGCGTCGGCCACGAAGGCCGCGGCGCTGTAGCTTTCGGCCGCATCGAGGATGTCGATCAGGTGGTGCGGCACGGCGGCCTGTTCGGCCAGGCTCGGCTTGGCGGTGCCGATGTCCATGCCGCGATAGACCAGCGCGGAATCGACGCTGACGATCTCGACCGGCCGAACGCGCGCCACGGCGAGCGCCACCGCGGTCTTGCCGGAGGCGGTCGGCCCTGCGAGCGCGATGAACTTCAGTGTGTCAGGAGGGCCGGTGGCGGCGACGGAGGGCGGCATAAGCGCCCGAGGGTAACAACAAAATGAAGGCCGGCCCGGCGCTCAGATCGCTTGCGTGCTGGCCGTGGCCTTGCCGCGCGCTTCCCGCGGCAGCGTGGCCGCATCCGGGCCCGGCGCGGCGGGCAGCACGGGCACGGGTTGCGCGCCGTGCAGCAGGGGCGGGCCCTCGGCCTGCCGCGAGGCCAGCGTGGTCTCGGGCTTCATGCGGAACAGCTGCAGGAGCGCCGAACGGTACTGGGCCTCGCCGATCGAATTGGTGTTGTGGTGCGACCCGCCTTCGACCAGCACGAACAGCTTGGGCACCGTGGCCGCGTCGTAGAGCTTGCGGCCCAGCGTGGGGTTGATCAGGCTGTCGGCGGTGCCATGCACCACCAGGAGCGGCGCACCGATGTCCTTGACGCGGTTGATGGCCTCGAAGCGCTGCGTGATGAGCGGGCCGAACGGCAGCCAGCCCCACTTGAAACTGCTCACCACGTCGGCAATGGAGGTGAAGGTGCTTTCGACGATGGTGCCGCTTTCGTCCTTGACATGGGCAGCCAGGTCGATGCCGATGGCGCCGCCCAGCGAGTGGCCGAAGATGTAGCGGTGCTGCCGGGGGTGGCGCGCGGCCAGCCAGGTCCAGGCAGCGCGGGCGTCTTCGCGTGCCGACTCTTCCGACGGCAGGCCCTTGGAGCTCTTGCCGAAACCGCGGTAGTCGATGGCCAGCACCGAGAAGCCGAGTTCGTGCATGCGCTGGATGCGCGGGGCCGAGCCGGCCACGTTGTAGCGCGCGCCATGCAGGTACAGCATGACGGGGCGGTCGGTGGTTTCGGGCTCTCCGCCGAGCCACAGGCCGTGCAGGCGCGCAGGCTCGCCGGTGATGGACGACTGGAAGTCGATCCAGACGTCCTGCATACCCTCGGTCATGGTGGCGGTGTTGCCCCAGCTGCGGTCGCTGGGTTGAAAGATCCACTCGCGCTGCTGCTCGTCGAACGTGGAGCAGCCGGCCGCCAACAGGGCGCACAGCGAAAGAACGGAGGCAAGCAGGGACCAGCGTTTCATGGGCTAGAGGGACAGCGGAGCCGGCAGAAAGTTCACATGCTCTCAGCTGAAACGCGCCGACACTGCGCTTCAGCAACCTCCTTTGCGTGTTCAGGAGGCAGTTTGTTTACATATGCAACGCCCGTGCCCGTTCCACGGATGACTGGCAAAAACTCCGGAAAAACCCTCAAAAGCGTGCGCTTTTTTATCTTCCGCGCATGAAAAGCGCATCCAGTTCGCGGATCGACAGCTGCCGCCAGGTCGGGCGGCCATGGTTGCACTGGTCCGATCGCTCCGTCGCTTCCATCTGGCGTAACAGGGCGTTCATCTCGTCGATGGTGAGCTTGCGGTTCGCCCGCACCGCGCCGTGGCAGGCCATCGTCGAGAGCAGTTCGTTCTGCGCCCGCTGCACCACGCTGCTGGCGTCGTGCAGCGCCAGCTCGGCCAACACGCTGCGCGCGAGCTCCACCGGATCGCCGTCGGCCAGGGTGCCGGGCACCGCGCGCACCGCCAAGGTGCGCGGCGAGAACGGCGTGATTTCCAGCCCCAGCGTGGGCAGCACCGCCGCGCAGGCCTCCGCCGTTGCCACTTCTTGCGGCGTGGCCGCAAAGGTGGCGGGAATGAGCAGCGGCTGGCTCGTGATGGCGGCGCCGTCGAGCTGCGTCTTGAGCCGCTCGTAGACGATGCGCTCATGGGCGGCATGCATGTCGACCACGATCAGCCCCTGGCTGTTCTCGGCCAGGATGTAGATGCCCTGCAGCTGCGCCAGCGCGCGGCCGAGCGGCCAGGCTTCCTCGTGGGTGGCCAAGGCCTGCAGGGACTCGCCCGGCAGTGCGGCCGGGGCGCGAAAGGCCATGGGTGCCGTGCCCGCAAGCGGCCAACCGGTGGCAGCGGCCTCCGACGCATGCGGCGCCGCTTCCGTGCGTCGCGGCCACATGGCCTCGAAATCGCCTGCACCGCGTTCCCTGGCCGTGAAGTTGATGCCCGGCTGGGCCCAAGTGGCACCCGACGCCGGCACGCCCGGCTTGAAAAATGGTTGCTGCGTGCCGAGTGGCGCGGCGGCGTCGCCCGCGCGCGGCGCGGCAAGCGCGTTCTCGATGGCATGGCGCACGGCCTGGTGCACCTCGCGTCCGTCGCGAAAGCGCACCTCGATCTTGGTCGGGTGCACGTTCACGTCGACGCGCGACGGGTCGATGTCGAGGTACAGCGCATACACGGGCTGGCGCTGCCCATGCAGCACGTCTTCGTACGCGCTGCGCACCGCATGCGACAGCACCTTGTCGCGCACGAAGCGGCCATTGACATAGAAGAACTGCTGGTCGCCGCGCGAGCGTGCCGCATCGGGAATGCCCGCACGCCCGGCCACGCGCACCGCGCCGCCAAGGTGATCGACCGCCACGCTCTGCGCCACGAAGTCGTCGCTGAGCGCATCGGCCAGCCGCTGCTCGCGCCGGTCGGCGGCGCGCCATTGCTCCATGAGCTTGCCGTCGTGCCACACCGAAAAGCCGACTTCGGGCCGCGCCAGCGCATGGCGCCGCACGGCCTCGATGCAGTGGGCCAGCTCGGTGGCGTCGGTCTTGAGGAACTTGCGCCGCGCGGGCGTGGCGAAGAAGAGCTCGCGCACTTCCACCGTGGTGCCCACCGCGCGCGCCACCGGCCGCAGTTCACCGGTGCGGCCGTCGAGCGCAAAGGCGCTGTCGGCGCCCGCAAAGCGAGAAAGAATGCTGAGCTCGGCAATGGCGCTGATGGCCGCGAGCGCCTCGCCGCGAAAGCCCATGGTGCCCACGGTTTCGAGGTCGTTCAGGCTGGCGATCTTGCTGGTGGCATGGCGGCGCAGCGCCACCGTGAGCTCTTCGCGCGGAATCCCCTGGCCATCGTCCTCCACCGAGATCAGCCGCACGCCGCCCGCAGCCAGCCGCACCGTGACCTGGCGCGCGCCCGCATCGAGCGCGTTGTCGAGCAGTTCGCGCACCACCGACGCTGGCCGCTCGACCACTTCACCGGCCGCGATCTGGCTGATCAGCTCGTCGGGGAGTTCGCGGATCGGACGGCGTTCGGCAGGGGCAAGGGAGGTGGGGAGGGCGCTCACGCGAACATTCTAGAAGCCCCTCGGGGTTGTATCGAGCTGTCATCCAGGCTCGCTGAACTGTCATGTGCGGACACGCCGCACGCAGCACGGATAATCGGCGCCCATGGAAATCATCAGCTTTCTCGTCGACTTCATCCTCCACGTCGACAAACACCTCGAGGCCTTCGTCGTCACCTATGGCCCGTGGGTCTATGCGCTGCTCTTCCTGATCGTCTTCGTTGAGACGGGTGCAGTAGTGATGCCCTTCCTGCCCGGCGACTCGCTGCTCTTCATCGTGGGCGCGCTGTGCGGCGTGGGGCTCATGAGTTTTCCGATCGCGTGCGCGGTGCTCATTGCCGCGGCCATCCTCGGCGACCAGTGCAACTACAGCATCGGCCGGTACTTCGGGCCCAAGGTCTTCAAGTGGGAGAACTCGCGCTTCTTCAACCGCAAGGCCTTCGACCAGGCGCACTCGTTCTATGAGCGCTACGGCGGCGTCACGATCATTCTTGCGCGCTTCATGCCGTTCATCCGCACCTTCGCGCCCTTCGTGGCCGGGGTGGCTGAAATGAGCCGCCCCAAGTTCACGATGTTCAACGTGGTCGGGGCGCTGGTCTGGGTGCTCGGCATTGCGACGGCCGGCTACTTCTTCGGCAACCTGCCGTTCGTTCGCGAGCACCTGGACAAGATCATCTGGGCGCTGATCTTCGTGCCGGGGCTGATCGCGATCTTCGGTGCATGGCGCGCGTCGCGTGCCGAGAAGGCACGCGCGCAGTTGCCTTCGAAGGCCTGACCGGCGGCCCAAAAAAAAGCGCGCCAGTGGTGGCGCGCTTCAGTGCAGAGGGTCGCTGACGGTCAGTAGGTCGGGCCGTTGCGCGGGTAGTAGGTGTTCGGCGGATAGGCGCGCTGGCTCTCGTAGTAGTTGCGCTCGTCCACGCTGCGGCCCACCTGGTTGCCGATCACGCCGCCAATGGCTGCACCGCCCAGCGTGCTGGCCGTGTTGCCGCCGATGGCGTGGCCGACCGCCGCGCCGCCGAGTGCACCGACCCCGGTGCCCAGGTTCTGGTTGGGCCCGGATGCGCAGCCCGCCAGCGCCATGACCGTGGTAGCCGCCGCAGCGGTAATCCAGATTCGTGCCTTCATGATGTCCACCTTTCTAAAGTGATGGGTCATGATGGTCAAAACGGGCTTGGCACCGGTGTAGGAGCCTGCCGCGCTTGACTGTGCGGTGCCACGGGCCGCCCCGCGTGGGACAGCAGGGCAGCGCGGGGAAGTCAAAGCTGACGGCTTCGGGCGAGCGGCGGGTTCTGCGCGAAGTAGCGCTGGATGCCGCGCATCAACGCGTCGGCAAGGCTTTCCTGGTAGCTCACGCTGCGCAGGTTGGCTTCTTCCTCGGGGTTGCTGATGAATGCGGTTTCGACCAGCACGCTCGGGATGTCGGGCGCCTTGAGAACCGCAAAGCCGGCCTGTTCGACCTGCGGCTTGTGCAGCCGCGCGCCGATGCCGCGAATCTCGCCGAGCATGGCGCCGCCGAGCTTGAGGCTGTCGTTGATCTGCGCCGTGGTGCTCATGTCGAGCAGTGCGCGCTGCACCTGCGCCTCGTGGTTGCCGACGTTCACGCCGCCCACCTTGTCGGCTTCGTTTTCCTTGTTGGCGAGCCAGCGCGCGGCGCTGCTCGACGCGCCGCTCTGGCTCAGTGCGAACACGCTCGCGCCGCGCGCCGCCGGGGTGGTGAATGCGTCGGCATGGATGCTCACGAACAGGTCGGCCTGCACGCGCCGTGCCTTTTGCACGCGCACGCCCAGCGGCACGAAGAAGTCGGCATCGCGCGTGAGGAACGCGCGCATGGGATTGCCGTTGACGCTGCTGGCGTTGATGCGCTCGCGCAGCCGGTGCGCGATTTGCAGCACGATGTCTTTTTCGCGTGTGCCGTTGGGGCCGATGGCGCCGGGGTCTTCGCCGCCGTGGCCCGGGTCCAGGGCCACGATGATGATGCGGTCGGTGCGGCTCGAGGTGGCGTTGCCGCGCGCTGCCGCGGCGGGCGCGGCAGGGGGCGGGGGGGCGAGCGGCGCGGGCGGCGCAACCGCCACCACGGGCGGCGGCGGCGCCACGGGACCGGGCCGGGTCGACTGCTGCGTGATCAGTTCGCCGAGCGGATCGGGCGCGGGCCCGGTTGCTGCGGCCGGCGGCCTGGCGGAAGGCATGGCAGGCGCGGCGGGCGCAGGGCTGCCGGGCAGCGGCCTTGGCGCGGGCACGTTGGGCGAAGGGCGCACGAGGATCGGCGGCCCACCGTCCGGCGCGAGCCCCGAGGGCGCGGCGGGCGGCGGCACCGCGGGTGCGCTGGCCACGGCGGTGTCATTGCCGCCGCTGCTGCTGCGCGGCGCCTCGCGCAGGCGCTCGGTGATCAGCGCCTCCATCGGATCGATGGCTTTCTCGGGATAGAGGTCGAGCACCAGGCGGTGCCTGTACGCGGCAATGGGCGCCAGCGAGAAAACCTGCGGCACCACGGACTGCTTGAGGTCGAAGACGATGCGCACCACCTTCGGCGCGTTCTGCCCGACGCGCAGGCCGTTGATGTACGGGTCGCCGGGCTTGATCTTGCCGACCAGCTCGCGCAGTTCGGGGTTCAGGTCGATGCCCTCGATGTCCACCGCAAGACGCGGCGGACTGCCCACCACCAGCTGCTGCGAGTGAAGCCGCGCATCGGACTCGATGGTCACGCGCGTGTAGTCGGCCGCGGGCCATACGCGCACCGCGAGGATGGTGGCGCCGCGCGCAATCTGGTGCACGCCGAGCATCAGCGCGACGCTGCCGCCCTGCAGCAGCACGCGCCGCTTGAGGCCGCTTGCCTTCATGCGCCGATGCGCGCCAGCAGATCGCTGCCGCGCGGGGTGTTGGCCTGGAGGATCGCGCTGCGTGTGTCGTCTGTCATTGCTTCTATTTTAATAGCGAGGTCGGCAATTGGTGTGCGGCCGGCGGCGTTGTCCGGCCATTCGGCCAGCTTGAGCCCCGGACCGGCGAAAATGTCACGAAAGCCCGCGTCGTCCCACTCGCGCGGGTCGTTGAAGCGATAGAAATCGAAATGGAAGATGGCCAGCCCGTCGGGCGCCTCGTGCGGCTCGACCACCGCGTAGGTGGGGCTCTTGATGCGGCCCTCGATGCCCAGCGCGCGCAGCAGGTGGCGCACGAAGGTGGTCTTGCCGGCGCCAAGGTCGCCGTGCAGCGCAATGAAGGCATCGCGCAGCGCGGGCGAGGCCGCGAGCGCGCGTGCGAAGGCAGCGGTGTCGTCCTCGCTGCGCCAGGTCAGCGTGCGGCTGGCGGTGTTCGTCGTTTCTACAATCGGCAAGTGATCGTCAGCCATCCACTCGTTGCTCGTATTCAGGCATTGGCCCGGGAACTCGGATTCTCCCAAATCGGAATCGCGGGCGTCGATCTGTCGAGCGCCGAGGAAGGTCTGATGCAATGGCTGGCCCACGGGTTCCACGGCGAGATGAAATACATGGCAACGCACGGCACGCGCCGCGCGCGGCCCGCCGAGCTTGTGCCGGGCACGGTGAGCGTCATCACGGCGCGCATGGACTACCTGCCGCGCGATACGCCGCTCGAAAATTGGCAGGCCGTGGAGTTCGATCGCCTCGCGCGTCCCGGCGAAGCCATCGTCTCGGTCTATGCGCGAGGCCGCGACTATCACAAGGTGATGCGTGCCCGGCTCGCCAAGCTGGCCGAACGCATCGCCGAAGAGGTCGGACCGTTCGGCCATCGCGCCTTCACCGATTCGGCCCCCGTGCTCGAAGCCGAGCTCGCCTCGCGCAGCGGACAGGGCTGGCGCGGCAAGCACACGCTGGTGCTCGACCGCAATGCGGGCTCGATGTTCTTTCTGGGCGAGATCTATGTCGACATGGCGCTGCCCGCCAGCGAGCCGGTCAGCGCGCATTGCGGCAGCTGCAGCGCCTGCATCGACGTGTGCCCGACCCGGGCCATCGTCGCGCCCCACCGGCTCGACGCGCGGCGCTGCATTTCGTACCTCACCATCGAGCACGGCGGACCGATCCCGCTGGAGCTTCGGCCCTTGATGGGCAACCGCATCTACGGCTGCGACGACTGCCAGCTGATCTGCCCGTGGAACAAGTTCGCGAAGAAAAGCGCGCTGCCCGATTTCGATGCCCGCGAAGGGCTCACCGGCCAGGCGCTGGCTTCGCTCTTCGCATGGAGCGAGGAAGATTTCCTGCGCTACACCGAGGGCAGCCCCATCCGGCGCATCGGGCATGAGCGCTGGCTGCGCAACATCGCCGTGGCCCTGGGCAACGCGCTGCGCGCCGGAGAGCGCGGCGCCGCCGAAGCGCTGGCGACGCGGGCCACTCACCCCAGCGAACTCGTGCGCGAGCACGTGGCTTGGGCGCTGGCGCAGGGGAATTCGGTGCCTGGCGGCGATGCATCGACGGTGACTGAGTAACGCTGGCTGCTGTTCACGATCGCGGGCAGCCCGCCGGCGATTCGACGCCTTTAAGTGCACTACTGCACGAACCCGGCAGCTTCATGCCGCGACGGCAAGTAGCGTTGCCGCATATTGAATGGATATTTTCGAACTTCAATCCCGCGTTCAGGCTGACCGATTTGGACGCGACCCGGTGCAGAGTATGGGCTCTCGTTTATTGGGAGGGCGGGATTGGAAGTGGACATGGTCCAGAGTCGTTCCCGGATTGGCATCCCTGCTTGCCAGCCACCGCGTAAAGCTAGACTTCGGTATTTACTGAGGGCACTCATTTACACAGAGCTTTGCGGCAGCCAACTGTGCTTAGTCAACGCTCGGTGCAGGCCGCTATAGGGGAGAATTGCGATGAGGCGAATTATCGCGATACTGGACAATGATCTTGAATCTGCGCTTTCCAATGATGTAGGTTTGATCGTTATCCGCGATATTCTTGAGAAATATAAAAATACAGGAATTCAGGCCGGGGAGGTGAATCTGCTATTGGAGGAACTTCGCCGCAATGCGGGCGATGAGGCTACAGAAGATCGAATAGCGGAGGTAATGGATATCGTCTCGGGGTTTTGTTTCCCCCATATGAGGGTTTGGTAGCAGCCCTGTGCATACCGCCAAATTAGTCAAGGCGTCGCGAATCCCTGGAATCCCCAGCTACCGCGGCAATGCCAACGCAAACGGCAGGCTCGCCATTCCAAGCAGCGTAGAAAGCGTTACCAGGCCCGCGACATACGGCCCGTTGTAGCCCATGCGCGCTGCCAGCACATAGGCGCTCGAGGCGGTGGGCACGGCGGAAAACGCCATCAGCACGGAGCCTTGCATCGCATCCAGGCGCAGCGCGCGGCAGAGGCCCCAGGCGACCAGCGGCAAGACCAGGTGCCGAATGGAAAGTACCGAGATCGCCAGCACCTTGCCGCGCCCGAGCGTGGCGAACTGCATGCCGGCGCCCGCGGCCAAGAGGCCGAGCGCGAGCGATGCGGCGCCGATGCGGGTCAGCGTGGGCGTGGCCCAGGCCGGGACCGTGAAGCCCAGCACATTGGCCAGCAGCCCCGCCAGCGTGGCAACGATCAGCGGGTTGCGCACGAGCTGGCGCGCAAAGCCCGATTCGGCGTGCCGCGCCATCGGCCAGACGGCCGCGATGTTGAACATCGGCACGCACACGCCGATCAGCACCGCGATCAGCAACAGGCCTTGCGCGCCGGCCAGCCGCTCGGCCAGCGCCAGGCAGATGAAGGAGTTGAAGCGGAACGCGATCTGTGCGCTGGCGGCGTGGTCGCGGCGGTCGATGTGGGTGCGCAATCCCGGCACGTGGGGCAGCGCATACGACAGCGCGATGCCGCAGACGCCGATGCCCACGCCCGCGGTGAGCAGGCTCGAGGTGGCGCCAAAATCGAGCGGGCTGCGCACGATCGAATGGAACAGCAGGACCGGGAACAGAAAGTAGTACACCAGGCTTTCGACCTGGTCCCACACGCGGCGGTCGAGTGCGGTGTAGCGGCAGAGCAGCCAGCCGATGGCGATGAGCGAAAAATCCGGAAAGAGCAGCTGGGCGAAGTTCACTGCTTCGAGCATAAACCGTGGCCGTCCATGGGTATTCCACAGCACGGGCGCGGTGCGAAGCCGCTAGCATCCGGGGCTTTGCTTTTTCGACACCGTCAATCAAGGAGTTATAGATGCAACGACGTCAATGGGGTGCCATGGTGGGTGCCGCCGCGCTGGTCGCGGCCGCAGGCCAGAGCTTCGCGCAGGGCTATCCCAACAAGCCGGTCGAACTCAGCGTGCCCTTTGCACCGGGCGGCACCACGGACATCGTGGCCCGCGTGATCGCCGACCCCCTGGGCAAGGTGCTGGGCCAGCCGGTGGTGGTGATCAACCGCGCCGGTGGCGGCGGCATCGTAGGCGCGGCCGAAACGGCGCGCGCCACGCCCGACGGCTACAAGCTCGGCGTTGCGACGGTCTCGAGCACGGCGGCCAATCCGGCCATCAACCCCAAGGTGCCGTACGACCCGATCAACGACTTCACGCCCATCATCAACATCGCGGCCACGCCCAACATCATTGCGGTGAACCCGAGCTTCCCGGCCAAGAACTATGCGGAGTTCGTGGCCGAGATCAAGAAGAATCCCGGCAAGTATTCGTACGCCTCGTCGGGCACCGGTGGCATCGGCCACCTGCTGATGGAGCTGTACAAGAGCCTCACCAACACCTTCGTCACACACATTCCGTACCGCGGCGCGGGCCCCGCGCTCAACGACGTGGTGGCCGGCCAGGTGCCGATCATCTTCGACAACATCCCGTCGGCCATTCCGTTCATCCAGAGCGGCCGCCTGATCCCGATCGTGGTGTCGGCGCCGCAGCGCCTGGCCGCCTTGCCCAACGTTCCGACCTTCAAGGAAGTGGGGCTGGAGCCGGTCAACCGCATGGCCTACTACGGCATCCTCGGTCCCAAGGGCCTGCCGAAGGACGTGGTCGACAAGATCAATGCCGGCGTGAAGAAGTCGGTGGAAGACCCGGCCGTGAAGAAGCGCATCGAAGACACGGGCTCGCTGATCGTGGCCAACACGCCCGAGCAGTTCGCCGCGCAGATCAAGGCCGAGTACGACGTCTACAAGCAAGTGGTCGCCAAGCAGAAGCTGAAGCTCGACTGACCGGCTTTCGTCCCGCGCAAGGCCGCCCGCACGAGGCGGCCTTTTTCATGGGTGTTCCCGTTTTTGCTATCTTGCAGCCATGACCGAGGCCGCCGCCACACAAACCCCCGAGATCGACGACTTCATCGATGCCCTCTGGCTCGAGGACGGGCTGTCGAAGAACACGCTGGCCGCCTACCGGCGCGACCTGGCGCTGTTCGCGCAGTGGCTGCGCAACGAGCGCGGCGGCGCATTGCTCGATGCCGCGAAGGAGAACGACCTGCAGGCCTACATGGGCGTGCGGCTGTCGACCAAGGGCAAGGCCACCTCGGCCAACCGGCGGCTCACCGTGTTCAAGCGCTACTACCGCTGGGCGCTGCGCGAGCGGCGCATCGCGGCCGATCCGAGCCTGCGGCTCGCACCCGCGCGGCAGATGCCGCGCGCCATCAAGACGCTTTCCGAAAAGCAGGTCGACGACCTGCTGGGCGCACCCGACGTGGAAACGCCGCTCGGGTTGCGCGACCGCGCCATGCTCGAGCTGATGTACGCCAGCGGGCTGCGCGTGAGCGAGCTCGTGGCGCTCAAGGTCATCGACATGAGCCTCAACGACGGCGTGCTGCGCGTGCTGGGCAAGGGCAACAAGGAGCGGCTGGTGCCCTTCGGTGGCGAGGCGCGCCGCTGGATCGAGCGCTACCTGGAGGAGTCGCGGCCGGCCATCCTCGACGGCCAGCAGACGCCCGACCTGTTCGTGACCTCGCGTGGCGCGGGCATGACGCGCGTGATGTTCTGGATCATCGTGAAGAAGCAGGCCACCGCGGCCGGCATCCACGTGCCGCTGTCGCCGCACACCTTGCGCCATGCGTTCGCCACCCACCTGCTGAACCACGGCGCGGACCTGCGTGCGGTGCAGCTGCTGCTGGGCCACGCCGACATTTCGACCACCACCATCTACACCCACGTGGCGCGCGAGCGGCTCAAGCAACTGCATTCCCGGCATCATCCGCGGGGCTGAGGCAGGGCACATGGAGCGCACCCTGCCGCCGCCGCCCTTGCGCGTGGGTTGTGCCGGCTGGAGCCTGCCACGCCCGACGTGGCCGGAGTTTCCATCTGAAGGATCGCACCTGGAGCGCTATGCGCAGCGTTTCGATGCGGCAGAGATCAACAGCGCGTTCTACCGGCCGCACCGGCGCGAGACCTACGAGCGATGGGCCGGCAGCACGCCCGGGCACTTTCGCTTCTCGGTCAAGCTGCCGCAATCCATCACGCATGAGAAACGGCTGCTCGGCGCCGTGCCCGAGTTGGAGGCGTTCCTTGCCGAGGTCGAGGGCCTGGGCGCCAGGCTCGGCTGCCTGGTCGTGCAGCTCCCGCCCAGCCTCGCGTTCAATGGCGCCGCGGTGAAACGATTTCTATCGGCCCTGCGGCAGCGCCACGAGGGCCCGGTGGCGCTCGAACCCCGGCATCGCAGCTGGTTCGCGCCGCAAGCGGAGACGCTCTTGTCGCGCTTTGGCATTGCGCGCGTGCTGGCCGATCCGGTGCTGTTCGACGAGGCGGCCGCGCCCGGCGGATGGCCCGGGCTCGTCTACCTGCGGCTGCACGGTTCGCCGCGGCGCTACTGGTCGGCCTACGACGATGCGCTGCTCGAACGGCTCGCATCGCGGCTGCGGCTGGCGCGCGCCGAAGGCGCCGAGTGCTGGTGCATCCTGGACAACACCGCGAGCGGCGCAGCTGTGGACAACGCGATGACCTTGGCGCGACTGCTTCAGAATCGCTGATCCATGCGAGGAGACACACCCATGAACATCAACAGACTCTGCGCCGGCCTCGCGCTGGCCGCCGTCGCGGGCCTTGCCGCGGCGCAAGCTTTTCCCACCGCCAAGCCCATCCGGCTGATCGTCGGCTATCCACCCGGCGGCGGCATCGACTTTGCGGCGCGCACGGTGCAGCTGCCGCTGCAGGAAGCGCTCAAGCAGCAGCTGGTGGTCGACTACAAGCCCGGCGCAAGCGGCATGATTGCCGCCACCGAGCTCACGCGCCAGCCGGCCGACGGCTACACGCTGCTGCTGGCCAACACCGGCCCCTTCGCCATTGCGCCGTACCTGCAGAGCAAGCCGCCGTACGACCCGATCAGGCAGTTCACCTACATCGGCCAGATCAGCCAGGGCAGCTACATCGCGGTGACGCGGCCCGACCATCCGGCAAAGAACCTCAAGGACTTCGTGGCCTGGGCCAAGGGGCAGCCGGGCAAGGTCAATTTCGCATCGGGCGGCAATGGCACCTCCACGCACCTGAACGGCGAGCTGATGAACCAGGTGACCGGCCTGGACATGACCCATGTGCCCTACAAGGGCAGCGCGCCGGCGGTGCAGGACCTGCTCGGCGGACAGACCCAGATCCTCATCGATGCAGGCAGCGTGCTGCTGCCGCAAGTGAAGGGCGGCAAGCTCAAGGCGCTGGCCGTGACCGGGCCGGTGCGCGACCCGCAGCTGCCCGACGTGCCGACCGTGAAGGAGCTGGGTCTTGCCGGCATGGAGTCCGTCGGCTTCCAGGGCCTGGTGGGCCCGGCCAACATGCCCAGGGAGGTGGTCGAGCGTCTTTCGAGCGAGCTGGCGCGCGCGCTGGCGCAGCCCGAGATCAAGGCCAAGTTCGCGGCCGCGGGCGCCGAGGTGCATCCGCTCGGGCCGGCCGAGTTCGCGGCCTTCGTCAAGGCCGACAATGAGAAATGGTCCCGGCTCATCCGCGAGCGCAAGCTGCAACTCGACTGAATTCCCTTTCCATGACCGACATGCATTTTTCGTCCATCAAGCCTTCGTGGCTGCTCGCCGTGGCCGCGCTCTGTGCTTTGGCCGGCGCGCAGGCGCAGGCCGTTCCCAAGACCATCCGCCTCATCGTGGCGTACCCCGCCGGCGGCGTGAGCGACGTGGTCGCGCGCGCGCTCGGCGAAAGGCTTGCGGCGCAGCTGGGCACCACCGTGGTCGTCGACAACCGCGCCGGCGCGAGCGGCGCCATCGGCATGGATGCCGTGGCCAAGGCCGCGCCCGATGGCGCGACGCTGGGCTTCTCGGCCATCAGTCCGCTGGTGCTGAGCCCGCACCTGGGCAAGCTGCCCTTCGATCCGCAGAAAGACATCGCGCCAGTCGCGAGCGTGATGTATTCGCCGGTGCTGCTCATTGCCACGCCGGCCAGCAAGGCCAAGGATTTTCGCGCGCTCATCGCCGATGCCAAGGCGCAGCCCGGCGCGGTGCGCTGGGCGACGTCCGGCCCGGCATCGCTCGGGCATATCGTGCTCGAACAACTGCGCTCGGCGGCAGGCGTGGACATCACGCATGTGCCGTACAAGGGCGGCGGCCAGCAGCTCAACGATGCGCTGGGCGGGCAGTTCGAAATTCTCTCCAGCAATGCGAGCCCCACGCTCACGTCGCACATCCAGTCGGGCAAGCTGCGCCCGCTGGCAGTGGGCGCGCCCGCGCGGCTCGAAAGCCTGCCGCAGGTGCCCACCCTGGCCGAGCTGGGCTACAACGCGGCGAACATCAATTCGCTGTTCGGCGTCTTCGCGCCCGCGGCCACGCCGCCCGCGCTCATCGCCAGATACAACGCCGAGATCAACAAGGCGCTGGCCAGCCCCGAGCTGCGCGCCAAGCTCACGGCCACCGACAACGTGCCGACCGGCGGAACGCCCGCGGCCTTTGCCAAGGAGATCGCCTCGGAGTTCGAGAGCAATGGGCGCATCGTGAAGGTGGCGAACATCAAGGCCGATTGACCCTGTGCTTGCGGTGGACGTCACCCTACCTTATAGTAGGTAGATGAACAGCGCCGCCGCCACACCCTCCGCCCTTGCCGCCGGCAGCACCCGCGAGCAGATCCTCGCGGTGGCGCGCCAGCTGATCGAAACCCGCTCGTACCTGGGCTTCAGCTTCCAGGACGTGGCCGATGCGGTCGGTGTCCGCAAGGCGAGCCTGTACCACCACTTCCCGACCAAGGAAGCGCTCGGCATCGAGGTGATCCGCCAGGCCACGGAGTCATTCAAGGCATGGGACGCCGCCAAGGTGCGTACACCCGAGGCCGCGCTCGAAGCGTATTTCCGCATGTACCGCAACACGCTGAAGGCGGGCTCGGGCATGTGTCCCGCGGGGGCGCTGGCGCCGGGATGGGATTGCATCAACGATGAATTGCGCCAGGCCGTGCAGGAGCTGCGCCACACGCAGGTGCTCTGGCTCACCGGCGTGCTGGGTGCGCTGATGCCGGCGCGCAAGAAGGGTGCATCGGTCGCGTCGCTGGCGGGCTTTGTGTTCGCGGCCTGCCAGGGGGCGTTGCTCGCGGCGCGCATGACAGGCCGGGCCGAGGACTTCGACGAGGCCATTGCACAGCTCAGGAGTTCGCTGCCCGGCTGATGATGGCCGGGCGGTATCGCAGGCACGCCGGACGTGCCTATTTTTTGACTCGCCTTGCCTACCGATTGGATGGTAGGTTTTTATATTGCAGGAGCATTCCATGAAAGCCGTCATTTCCGCCTATGCCCGCTCGCCCTTCCACTTCGCGAAGAAGGGGGCGCTCGCCGAGGTGCGCCCCGACACGCTGGCCGCGGGCGTGGTTCGCGGCCTGCTCGAGCGCACCGACCTGGACCCCGCACTGCTCGAAGACATCATCCTGGGTTGCGCCTATCCGGAAGCCTCGCAGGGCAACAACCTCGCGCGCATCGTCGGCTTGCTTGCAGGGCTGCCGCACGAGGTGGGCGGCATGACGGTGAACCGCTTCTGCGGCTCGTCGATGCAGGCCGTGCACATTGCCGCGGCGCAGATCGAGGCCGGCATGGGCGAGGCCTTCCTGTGCATCGGCGTGGAGTCGATGACGATGGTGCCGCAGGGTGGCTTCAATTTCTCCCCGAACCCCGAGCTGGCGGAAAGCACCGATGCCTATATCTCCATGGGCGAGACGGCCGAGAACGTCGCGCAGCGCTGGAACGTGAGCCGCGCCGACCAGGAGGCTTTCGCGGTCGAGTCGCACCGCAAGGCCGCCGCCGCGCGCGCGGAAGGGCGCCTGGCCGGCGAGATCGTGCCGGTGCGCCTGGCCTCGGGCGACCGGGTCGATGCGGACGGCTGCATCCGCCCGGCCACCTCGGCCGAGGCGCTCGCGGGCCTCAAGCCGGCGTTCCGTCCCGACGGACTCGTGACCGCCGGCACTTCATCGCCGCTCACCGACGGCGCGGCCGTCGTTCTCGTGACCAGCGACAGCTTTGCCGCGAAGCACGGCCTGCAGGCGCTCGCGCGCATCAAGTCCTTTGCCACCGTGGGCGTCGATCCGGCGATCATGGGCATCGGCCCGATCCCCGCGACGCGCAAGGCGCTGGCGCGTGCCGGCCTCACGGCCGCCGATCTCGACGTGATCGAACTCAACGAGGCGTTCTCGTCGCAGGCACTGGCCTGCATCCGCGATCTGGGGCTCGACCCCGCGAAGGTCAACCTCGACGGCGGCGGCCTGGCCATCGGGCATCCGCTGGGCGCGACCGGTGCGCGCATCACCGGCAAGGCGGCTTCGTTGCTGGCGCGCGAGAACGGCCGCTACGCGTTGGCCACCCAATGCATCGGCGGCGGGCAGGGCATCGCCACCATTCTCGAACGGGTCTGAAAGTTCGAGAATGCACAGCTCACCACAAGGAACTCTCATGGCAGCACCGCCTGACGACACCGGCATGAAACGCAAGCTCTACCTCGAAGACCTCTCGGTGGGCGATCGTTTCCAGAGCGGCGAGCACGCGATGGACGCGGCGCAGATCAAGGCCTTTGCGCGCCAGTTCGATCCTCAGCCTTTTCACACCGACGAGGAAGCCGCGAAGCACACCTTCTTCGGCGGCCTCGCGGCGAGCGGCTGGCACACCGCGGCGGTCACCATGAAGCTGCTGGTGGAGAGCGGCATCCCGCTGGCCGAGGGCGTGATCGGCTCGGGCGGCGAACTGCAATGGCCCAAGCCCACGCGTCCCGGCGATGTGCTGCACGTGGTGAGCGAGGTGATGGACATCACGGCTTCGCGCTCCAAGCCCGGCCGCTCGATGGTGACGATGCAATGCCGCACGCTCAACCAGCGCGGCGAGGTGCTGCAGTATTTCTCGCCCAGGCTGCTGGTGCACGCCCGGGCTGCGTAGGCCTGTTAAAGCCCGGTCTTGCCGTCCGAGAGCACGCGCAATTCCTCGTCGCTGAATCCCGCGCGGCTGCGCGCTTCGAAGTTGAACGGCGGCTTCAGGCGCGGCGCCTCGTAGCGCGCCACGAGTTCGGGGTAGGTGGCTTCGGGATCGCGGCCCTCGCGCTCGCAAAGCCAGCGGTACCAGTGGTTGCCGATGGCCACGTGGCCCACCTCGTCGCAGAGGATGATGTCCAGGATCTCGACCGCGCGCAGCGCATCGGGTGTGTCGACGCGCTTCAGCTTGGCCTGGATCAGCGGCGTGGCGTCCAGGCCGCGCGCTTCGAGCGTTCGGGGCACCAGCGCCATGCGCGCGAGCACGTCGTCCTTCGTCTTCTCGCACATGCTCCAAAGGCCATCGTGGCCGGGGAAGTCGCCGTAGCGCCAGCCCATGCCTTGCAGGTGCGCATGCAGCAGCGTGAAGTGCCGGGCCTCTTCGTCGGCCACGCGCAACCAGTCGCGGTAGTAGGCCTCGGGCATGCCGTCGTAGCGCCAGGCCGCGTCGAGCGCGAGGTTGATGGCGTTGAACTCGATGTGGCAGATCGAATGGATCAAGGCGGCGCGGCCTTCGGGCGTGAAAGGCGAGCGCTTCTGCACCGCGGTGGCCGCCACGCGCAGCGGCCGCTCGGGCCGACCCGGCACGCCCAGCGCGTCGCCCGCCGTGCGTATCTGTGTGGTTGCTATTGAATCGGTAGCGGCGGTGGCAGCAGCAGCGTGCGTTGCAGCCACCTTGAGTTCAGGATCGGTCAGTCGCAGCGCGGCCAGCGCGCTCAATCGGGGGTGCATCCCTACAATTCTAGTTTTTTGCCTCCCGGAGACTCCACGATGGCCCTCTATGAACTCGACGGCGTTGCGCCGCAACTCGGCACCGGCGCCTGGGTCGCCGACAGCGCGGAGGTGATCGGCAACGTGCAACTGGGCGAGAACGCGAGCATCTGGTTCGGTGCGGTGCTGCGCGGCGACAACGAGGTCATGGCCATCGGGCGCAACAGCAACGTGCAGGACATGTCGATGCTGCATTCCGACCCCGGCAGTCCGCTCACCATCGGCGAGAACGTGACCATCGGCCACCAGGTCATGCTGCATGGCTGCACCATCGGGGACAACTCGCTGATCGGCATCCAGGCCGTGGTCTTGAATAACGCGAAGATCGGCCGCAATTCGATTGTCGGTGCCGGCAGCGTCGTGACCGAAGGCAAGGAGTTTCCTGACAACTCGCTGATCTTCGGCTCGCCCGCCAAGGTGATGCGCACGATCAGCGACGAAGACGCCGCCCGCCTGCGCCACGGCTCGGAGCACTACGTCCAGAACGCCATTCGCTATGCGAAGGGCCTCAAGAAAATCGCCTGACTGCGCACAGGCCCAACAGAAAGAAGAATCCGTTTTGAGCGAGCTGCACAAATTCCTGTTCGATGGCCTGCCGGTGCGCGGCGTGATCGTGCGCCTGACAGATGCGTGGCAGGAGATCCTTGCGCGGCGCGCCTCCAATACCGGCACCGGGGCTTATGCGCCGCCCGTGGCCGAACTGCTCGGCGAGATGACCGCCGCGGCCACGCTGATGCAGGCCAACATCAAGTTCAACGGCGCGTTGATCCTGCAGATCTTCGGCGACGGTCCGGTGAAGGTGGCCGTGGCCGAGGCCAAGCCCGACCTGAGCCTGCGCGCCACCGCGAAGGTGATCGGCGACCTGCCGGCCGATGCGCGCCTGCCCGAGATGGTCAACGAGAACAACAAGGGCCGCTGCGCGATCACGCTCGACCCCAAGGACAAGCTCCCGGGCACGACGCCTTACCAAGGTGTGGTGCCGCTCTTCGACGACGACGGCGAGAAGCTCGGCAAGCTCAGCGACGTGCTGCAGCACTACATGCTGCAGAGCGAGCAGCTCGACACCACGCTGGTGCTCGCGGCCGACGACAAGGTGGCTGCAGGCCTCCTGATCCAGCGCCTGCCGGTCAAGGGCGAGGGCAACCTGGAAGGCCGGTCCGGCACTTCCGTCAAGGACCACGACCAGGCCAACGAGGACCAGATCGGCCTGAACGAGGACTACAACCGCATCTCGATCCTGGCCTCGAGCCTGACGCGCGACGAGCTGCTCACGCTCGACGTGGAGACCATTCTCCGGCGCCTGTTCTGGGAGGAGAAGCTGCTGCGCTTCGAGCCGCAGGCCGGCTTGCTGGGCCCGCATTTCGCCTGCACCTGCGGCCGCGACCGCGTGGCGCAGATGATCCGCGGGCTGGGCGTGGAAGAGGCCGAGGAAATCCTTGCCGAGCGCGGCGACATCGAGGTGGGCTGCGACTTCTGCGGCAAGCAGTACCGGTTCGATGCCGTCGATGCGGCGCAGATCTTCACACCGCCCGGCGACCAGGTGCCGGGCAGCACCATCGTCCAGTAGATCGCGGCCCGGTCAGCGCGCCAACCGGTCGTCGAAGTCGCCGAACACGATGTCGGGCGCGCTGGTGTTGTGGCGCGAGGGCAGGTTGCGGCCGAAGCGCACGTGCGTGGCGTCGAGCGATTTCACGTCGGGCAGGGACAGTACCTGCTCCGCGGCATCGGGCGACGCCTGCCACCGCACCTCGCTCACGTCGGCGTTGTCGGGCGTCACGTACATCGAGCGCAGCACCGCAAAGGGCCGCGCGCCGGCCGTCGGCGTCGAGAGCCGCACGTCGAGCGCGGTGCGCGTGCGGCTGATCTCCGACACCCTGGCCACGGCGCTGCCGCCGCCGACGAAGCGCAGGTGGATGGCGAGCGGATGCGGCACGATGCGGATCGACGCGATGTCGACCACCGGCCGGGCCCCCTGCTCGACGGGCCCGAGCAGGAACGAGGAGCCGTACACCCCGTCGCCGAAGCGTTCTTCGGGCAGCGGCTTGATGCGCCAGTAGCCGTCGGCCGGATAGAGCACCAGGGCTTCGAGCGCCTTGCCATCTTCCTTGCGGAAGATCTGCAGCATGTGAAAGCCCCGGTCCGTGCGCGCACCCACGCGCACCGGCACCTGCTGCGGCCGCCAGAAGGTCGGCAAGGTCATGCCGACGATGCGCAGTTGCGGGTCGTCCAGCAGCACCACGCGGCGCGGCTTGAACTTGTGCGCGGGATCGGTGGGGTGGGCGCCGCCGTCGAAGTTGCAGCCCGAGAAGTCGGGTGCGGTGGTGTCGTTGCCGATGCTGTCCAGGTAGGGCGGCTGCAGCGCCTCGATGCGCATGCGCCGGATGCCTTCTCCGCGCAGCACCAGCGAGACGTTGTCCTCCTCGGCGCAGGCCGTGGGCGTGGTGGCGTTTTCCACCGTGGCCGCAACCGGGGCGGCCGCGGTGGCACCGGCCGCGAGCAGCGCAGCAAGCAAGAGGCTGACGCGGCCAGCGGAATGAGAGAAGCGAAGCGGGAACATCAGGTCTCCGAACTGGGCATGGGCGGGTTGTCGCGGCGTCCGATCAGGTCGCTGAAAAGCCGATGTTCGCATTCCGGATCGGAGCACTTCTCGCAAGGCCATGACCACGGGGCAGGTTTTGCATCGGCACGGCCGCGCGCCCTGGGCCGGCCTTCGCTGGCGGCAATGGAATTGATGGCGTTCCACGCGCTGCAGAGCCGCTCGCCGCCGGTGCCGTGCACCACGGCGAACGGAAGCCTGGCACCCGCGAGTGCCGCGCGCACCAGCGCGTCGGTGGGCTCGCGCGCGTGGTCGCCGTCGCGCAATGCATCGGCCACCCACGGGATGTCGAGCGCGGTCAGAAGCGTGATGGCGTAGCGCGCCTGCGCCGCCAGCGCGCCGGCATGCAGCGAAGTGTCGCCGAACAGCAGCTCGCTGTAGACCGCGGTCATGAGGGCCGTGGTGTCGGCCACCACCACCCCCGCGCCGGCCGCGGCATCGATGCGGCGCGTCTGCTCGTCGGCAATGGCGCGCTGCTCCTCGGGCCGCGGCGTGCGGCCTTCGCGGTCGCACCACTCGCGCAGGTATTCGCCGACCATCGTGGTGGCGATGCCGCGCTCCTGCAGGCGCTGCGTGAGCGCGCGGGCGAGTTCGGTCTTGCCGGTGCTCTCGGCACCGAGCAGCGCAATGACGCAGCCGGCCGGCAGCACGGGCGTCATGCGCGCGCGGCCCCGGCGTGCATGCGCGTGCGCCATGCAAGATAGCCCGCCACGCTGAGCACCGCGAACACTGCGTAGAGCCCGACCGTGAGCCACAGGCCCTTGTGGATGAACAGGCCCACGCTTACGGTGTTCACCGCCAGCCACACGAGCCAGTTCTCGATGAACTTGCGGCCGAGCAGGAACTGGCCGACCAGGCTGAGGCCGGTAGAGAACCCGTCCCACCAGGGCACGTCGGTGTCGGTGAAGCGAAGCAGGAAGAGGGCGACCGCAGGCCACGCCACGGCGCAGGCCAGGAGGGCAAGCGCAACGCCGCGCGGCGACAGCCGGCTGACCCGCAATGCGCTGCCATCGGCCCGGTGCCCGCGCAGCCATTGGAACCAGCCCCAGAGCGCGACGACCGCGAAAAACACCTGGAGCGAGGCGTCGCCGTAGATGCGCGCCTTGGCGAACACCGCCACATAGAGCAGCGAACTGACGATCGCGAGCGGCCAGCCCCAGTGGATCTCGCGCATGTTGCAGCCGACCATCGCAAGCGCCAGCACGGCGGCCACGAGCTCGAGCCAGCTGACCGGTGAGCCCCAGAGCGCGAAGGCGGGGGCCGAGAAGAACTCGGGCATCAGGACGTCAGGTGCCGAGCGCCGCCGGGCCGCCCCAAGGCGCGAGCGGCCCCCTCGGGGGGGCAGCGAGGACACGCAGTGCCGAGCGTGGGGGCATCGAGCGCCGCCGGGCCGCCCCAAGGCGCGAGCGGCCCCCTCGGGGGGCAGCGAGGACACGCAGTGCCGAGCGTGGGGGCCATATTCAGCGCGTCACTTGAACGAACACTTCGTTGGGCTTGACCATGCCCAATTCCTGCCGGGCACGCTCCTCGACCATCTCGAGGCCGGTCTTGAGGTCGTTGACCTCGGAGGCCAGCCGCTCGTTGGTCACCGTGGCCTTGGCATTGGACTCTTTCTGGTCGGCAAGCTTGGTCTGCAGCTGCGACACGTCACGCACGCTGCCGCGCCCGTTCCACAGCTGCCACTGCAGGACGACCAGCAGCAGCAACAGCACGATGGGTGGAACGAGGCGCGAGCGCATGCCGCCGGCTGGCCTACTTCAGGTTGTAGAAGGCGCCGCGGCCGGGATAGCTGGCGATGTCGCCGAGGTCTTCTTCGATGCGCAGCAGCTGGTTGTACTTGGCGATGCGGTCCGAGCGGGAGAGCGAACCGGTCTTGATCTGGCCCGCATTGGTGCCCACCGCGATGTCGGCGATGGTGCTGTCCTCGGTCTCGCCCGAACGGTGCGAGATGACGGCCGTGTAGCCCGCGCGCTTGGCCATCTCGATGGCGGCGAAGGTCTCGGTCAGCGTGCCGATCTGGTTGATCTTGATCAGGATCGAGTTGGCAATGCCCTTGTCGATGCCTTCCTGCAGGATCTTGGTGTTGGTGACGAACAGGTCGTCGCCCACCAGCTGCACGCGCTTGCCCAGGCGGTCGGTGAGCAGCTTCCAGCCGTCCCAGTCGCCTTCGTGCATGCCGTCCTCGATGCTGATGATCGGGTACTTGTCGACCCAGGTGGCCAGCATGTCGGCCCAGTTGCCGGCCGACAGCGTGAGGTTCTCGCCGGAGAGCACGTAGTTGCCGTCCTTGTAGAACTCGCTGGCGGCGCAATCGAGGCCGAGTGCAATCTGCTCGCCCGCCACGTAGCCTGCCTTGTCGATGGCTTCGAGGATCAGCTGGATGGCCGCTTCATGGCTCTCCACGCTGGGGGCGAACCCGCCTTCGTCGCCCACCGCCGTGCTGATGCCGCGGTCGCCCAGGATCTTCTTGAGCGCGTGGAACACCTCGGCGCCGTAGCGCACGGCCTCGCGGAAGCTCGGCGCGCCCACGGGGATGATCATGAACTCCTGCAGGTCGAGGCTGTTGTTGGCGTGCGCGCCGCCATTGATGACGTTCATCATCGGCACCGGCAGCTGCATGCCGCCCATGCCGCCGAAGTAGCGGTACAGCGGCAGGCCCGACTCTTCGGCCGCGGCGCGGGCCACGGCCATCGACACGGCGAGGGTGGCGTTGGCGCCCAGGCGGCCCTTGTTGTCGGTGCCGTCCAGGTCGATCATCGTGCGGTCGAGGAAGGCCTGCTCGCTGGCATCCAGGCCGAGCACGGATTCCGAGATCTCGGTGTTGATGTTCTCCACCGCCTTGAGCACGCCCTTGCCGAGATAGCGCTTCTTGTCGCCGTCGCGCAGCTCGATGGCCTCGCGCGAGCCGGTCGATGCGCCCGAGGGCACGGCCGCGCGGCCCATGGTGCCCGATTCGAGCAGCACGTCGCACTCGACGGTGGGATTGCCGCGGCTGTCGAGGATTTCGCGGCCGACGATGTCAACGATTGCACTCATGCGTTTCTCTTTCTTTTCAGTTCAGTCTCGAATGGGGATGATCAAACACCTTCGACCGCAATCATGCGCATGACGGCGGCACCGGCACGCGCTTCGCGCGCCTTCAGGTATTCGGGGGTGTCGTAGAAGGCCTTGGCCTTCTCGAAGCTCGGGAATTTCAGGATGACGACGCGCAAAGGCGACCAGTCGCCCTCGAGCACTTCGACCTGGCCACCGCGCGTGCACACTTCGGCGCCGTGCGCCTGCATGGCCGCGCTCGACCACTTCTTGTATTCCTCGTACTGCGCCGGGTTGGTGACCTCGACGTTGGCGATGACGTAGCCACTGCTCATGATTGGAAGACATCCTCCAGGAATGCGTTTTTCTTCGTGACCCGGTCGAGCGCCACGAGCGTCTCGAGCAGGGCCTTCATGTGCTTGAGCGGCACGGCGTTGGGGCCGTCGCTCAGCGCCTTGGCCGGGTCGGGGTGCGTCTCCATGAAGAGTCCGGCCACGCCCACGGCCACCGCGGCGCGCGACAGCACCGGCACCATTTCGCGCTGGCCGCCCGAGCTCGTGCCCTGGCCGCCCGGCAGCTGCACCGAGTGCGTGGCGTCGAACACCACGGGTGCGCCAGTCTCGCGCATGATCGCGAGCGAACGCATGTCGGACACGAGGTTGTTGTAACCAAAGCTGGCGCCGCGTTCGCAGGCCATGAAGCTGTCTTCGGGAAGACCCGCTTCCTTGGCCGCCGCGCGTGCCTTGTCGATCACGTTCTTCATGTCGTGCGGCGCAAGGAACTGGCCCTTCTTGATGTTCACCGGCTTGCCCGACTGCGCCACCGCGCGGATGAAGTCGGTCTGGCGGCACAGGAAGGCGGGCGTCTGCAGCACGTCGACCACCTTGGCGGCCTCGGTGATGTCGTCCTCGGTATGCACGTCGGTCAGCACCGGCAGGCCGAGTTCGCGCTTCACCTTGGCCAGGATCTCCAGGCCCTTCTCGCGGCCCGGGCCGCGAAAGCTGGTGCCCGAGGACCGGTTGGCCTTGTCGAAGCTGCTCTTGAAGATGAACGGGATGCCGAGCGAGGAAGTGATTTCCTTCAGCGTGCCGGCCGTGTCCATCTGCAGCTGCTCGGATTCGACCACGCAGGGGCCGGCGATCAGGAAGAAGGGCTGGTCCAGCCCGATGTCGAATCCGCAAAGTTTCATAGAGATGCCTCCGTGCTGCGCACTTCGTCATTCGCCTTGGGAGCGGCCCGGCGGCTCATGCCACGGCCTTCAGGTTCTTTGCACCGCCCGCGCTGCGCGCCTTGTGCTCGATCGCGGCCTTGATGAAGGCGTTGAACAGCGGATGCCCGCTCCACGGTGTCGACTTGAATTCAGGGTGGAACTGCACGCCCATGTACCAGGGGTGCACGTCCTGCGGCAGCTCGACGATTTCGGTCAGGTGTTCGCGCTGCGTCAGCGCGGAGATCACGAGGCCCGCGGTGCGAAGCTCGTCCAGGTAGTTGACGTTGGCTTCGTAGCGGTGGCGATGGCGCTCGGTCACCACGTCGCCGTAGATGCTGTGGGCCAGCGTGCCGGCCGCGACGTCGGAACTCTGCGCGCCCAGGCGCATGGTGCCGCCGAGGTCGGACTTTTCGTTGCGCGTCTTCACGGTGCCGTCGGCGTCCTTCCACTCGGTGATCAGTGCGATCACGGGGCAGGGCGTCTCGGGGTCGAACTCGGTGCTGTTGGCGTTCTTCAGGCCCGCCACGTGGCGCGCGTACTCGATGGTGGCCACCTGCATGCCCAGGCAGATGCCGAGGTAGGGCACCTTGCCTTCGCGCGCAAAGCGGGCGGCCGAGATCTTGCCCTCGACACCGCGCTGGCCGAAGCCGCCGGGCACCAGGATGGCGTCGTACTTGGCCAGCCGCGACACGTCTTGCGCCGAGATGGTTTCGGAGTCGATGTAGTCGATCTTCACGCGGGCATGGTTCTTCATGCCGGCGTGGCGCAGCGCCTCGTTCAGCGACTTGTAGCTGTCGGACAGGTCGACGTACTTGCCGACCATGGCGATGCTGACTTCCTGCTGCGGATGCTCGACCTCGTACACCAGGTCGTCCCAGCGCTGCAGCTTGGCGGGCGGCGTGTTGATGCGCAGCTTGTCGCAGATGAGGCCGTCCAGGCCCTGCTCGTGCAGCATGCGGGGCACCTTGTAGATGGTGTCGACGTCCCACATGGAGATGACGCCCCATTCGGGCACGTTCGAGAACAGCGAGATCTTGGCGCGCTCGTCGTCGGGAATCGGGCGGTCGGCGCGGCACAGCAGCGCGTCGGCCTGGATGCCGATGGCACGCAGTTCCTTGGCGGTGTGCTGCGTGGGCTTGGTCTTGAGCTCGCCGGCGGCGGCGATCCAGGGCACGTAGCTCAGGTGCACGAAGGCGGAGTTATTGGGGCCCATGCGCAGGCTCATCTGGCGCACGGCCTCCAGGAACGGAAGCGATTCGATATCGCCCACCGTGCCGCCGATCTCGACGATGGCCACGTCCACTTCATGCGCGGTGCCGAGCCCGGCGCCGCGCTTGATGTATTCCTGGATCTCGTTGGTGATGTGCGGGATCACCTGCACCGTCTTGCCGAGGTAGTCGCCGCGGCGCTCTTTCTCCAGCACGGTCTTGTAGATCTGGCCGGTGGTGAAGTTGTTGGCCTTGCGCATCCGCGTGGTGATGAAGCGCTCGTAGTGGCCGAGGTCGAGGTCGGTCTCGGCGCCGTCGTCGGTGACGAACACTTCGCCATGCTGGAAGGGCGACATCGTGCCGGGATCGACGTTGATGTACGGATCCAGCTTGATGAGGGTGACTTTGAGGCCGCGCGATTCGAGGATCGCAGCGAGGGAGGCGGAGGCGATTCCCTTGCCAAGGGAAGAGACGACACCACCGGTGACGAAGACAAATTTGGTCATGCCAGTTCCGGACGCGAAGGACCGGGCAGTGGGAAATGCTGATTGTATATGGCCCGCCCCTGCCCTCCGCACGCCGCGTGCGCTTGTCCTTCCAGGGCCGGGGGGTGGCGCGCCGCCCCCTGCATGCAGGCGGTGTCATTACACTTCGTCGATATGCAAGATCTCGCCGGCAAACACATCGTCCTGGGCCTTACCGGTGGTATTGCCTGCTACAAGTCGGCCGAGTTGTGCCGCCTGTTCGTGAAGGCGGGCGCCACGGTGCAGGTGGTCATGACCGAGGCGGCCGAGCAGTTCATCACGCCGGTCACGATGCAGGCGCTCTCGGGGCGCACGGTCTACACCTCGCAGTGGGACACGCGCGAGCCCAACAACATGCCGCACATCAACCTGAGCCGCGAGGCCGATGCCATCGTGCTCGCGCCCTGCAGCGCCGACTTCATTGCGCGCCTGGTGCAGGGAAGGGCGGACGACCTGCTGAGCCTGATGTGCCTGGCCCGTCCGACGGACCGCGTGCCGCTCCTGATCGCGCCGGCCATGAACCGTGAAATGTGGGCGCATCCCGCGACGCAGCGCAACCTGATGCAGGTCGCGGCCGACGGCGCCACGGTGCTGGGCGTGGGCAGCGGCTGGCAGGCTTGCGGCGAGACCGGCGACGGCCGCATGCTGGAGCCCGCGCAACTGCTCGAGGACATCACCTCTTTCTTCGCGCCCAAGCTGCTTGCCGGGCACAGGATGCTCGTGACCGCGGGCCCGACTTTCGAGCCGCTCGATCCGATCCGCGGCATCACCAACCATTCGTCCGGAAAGATGGGTTTTGCCATTGCACGCGCCGCCCACGAGGCCGGCGCCGAGGTGACGCTGGTGGCCGGACCGGTGCACCTGCCGACGCCGCGCGGAGTGAACCGCATCGATGTCCTTTCTGCCGCGGACATGCTCGCGGCGACCCTGCGCGCAGCCGAGTTCGCTAGCATTTTCGTAGCAACCGCCGCCGTGGCGGACTGGCGGCCCGCGACCCACAGCGAACAGAAGATCAAGAAGGACGGCAGCGGCAAGACGCCCGTGCTGAACTTTGTCGAGAACGCCGACATCCTCCTGGCCGTGGCCCGCAGCGAGCGCGCGCAGGCGCGCAAGCTGTTCTGCGTGGGCTTCGCGGCTGAGAGCGAGAACCTCGCCGCGCATGCCAAGGCCAAGCGGGAGCGCAAGGGCATTCCGCTCCTGGTGGGGAACATCGGCCCGCTGACATTCGGTCAGGACGACAATGCGCTGCTGCTGGTGGACGCCAAGGGCACGCGCGAACTGCCGCGCGCGCCCAAGCTCACCCTGGCGCGCGAACTCATGACCGAGATCGCCGCACGGCTGCCTGACTGGAGCGTCTGATGAATCCCCAATGGAACACGCCGCCCAACGGCGACTTCGCCAGCTACGTGGAGCGGCTGTCGGCCCAGGCCGCATTGCCGAAACGGGCGGCGCACGAAGGCGACCATGGGCTCGACGTCGGCATCACGCCGGTGCCGGGCGCCCAGGGTGCGGCACAGGCCGCGGCCCAACGCCGTGAATCGTCCAACGGGGATGTCTCCGCACCGGGCAGCGAGGCCTTCCCGCCCAAGATGCTCAAGGCAATCGGCGCCGTGGGGGCACTGGTCCTGCTGGCCCTATGGTCGGCCGGCGTGCCTTTGGTCGTGCTGGCACTGATTGCCGGTGTGGCGGTATTTCTCGCCACCAAGCTCAAGGGTTTCAAGCTGTCGCCCGGCGTCGCCAAGTGGCAGCAGGTGCTCGAGGAAGCCGCACGCAAGCAAAGAGAACAGCAACACAAGCAAGGCAAGTAGAAGTGAAAGTAGACGTCCGTATCCTCGATCCCCGCATGGTGGACCAATTGCCCGCCTACGCCACCCCCGGCAGCGCGGGGCTCGATCTCAGGGCCTGCCTCGATGCGCCGGTCACGCTCGAACCCAACGCGTGGCAACTCGTGGGCACCGGCATCGCGATCCACCTGGCGGACCCTGCCTATGCTGCGCTGATCCTCCCCAGGTCTGGCCTCGGCCACAAGCACGGCATCGTGCTGGGCAACCTGGTCGGCCTGATCGACAGCGACTACCAGGGCGAACTGAAGATCAGCGCCTGGAACCGCAGCGACACGCCCTTCGTGCTCCAGCCCATGGAGCGGCTCGCGCAGCTCGTGATCGTGCCCGTGGTGCAGGCGCAGTTTCGTGTGGTCACGGAATTTGCAGCCTCGCAACGCGGCGAGGGCGGCTACGGCTCCACGGGCAAGCACTGAGCGGTTGCGCTCGTATCCGGCCGGTAAAGCCCGGAACCGTTCAGTTCGCGGCCTGCTCCTACGCTTCGGTGTGTGTCTGGCGTCATCCCGCTGCCGCAAGCGGCGTTAGACACAGGCTTGGTGCATCGGATGCACCCATTCTTTCGAGGAGCCCTCAACATGAAAATCTCAACGCGCTTCATTTCCATCGGCGCTTGTGCGCTGGCAATTGCCACGCTCACGGCCTGCGTCGCTCCCGCGCCGGTCTACCAGACCACGCGCTATCCCTACCAGGCGCCGCCCCAGGCCGTTCCGTACCAGGAAGCGGCGTACGTCGAATACGGCCATGTCGCCAACATCGAAGTGATGCGCAGCGAGACCGGGGGCACCGGCACCACCGGCGGCGGCGCCGTGGCGGGGGGTGTGGTTGGCGGTGTGGTGGGCAACCAGTTCGGACATGGCAGCGGCCGCGCCGCGGCCACGGCGCTGGGCATCGTGGGCGGCGCGCTGCTGGGCAACACCATCGAGGCACAACGCAACGGCCCGCGCGCCTACGAGAGCTACCGCATCTCGGTGCAGATCGACCGCGGCGGCTACCGTGCCTTCGACGTGCAAAGCCCCGGCGACCTGCGCATCGGAGACCGCGTGCGCATCGACAACGGCCAGATCTCGCGCATGTAACTGCCCGCGGGCGGCCGTCGCAGGCAACAAAAAGCCGGGCAATCTGCCCGGCTTTTTTGTTGTTGTTCGCCGCCGTTCTCGCGTGCGGAGGTCAGTGCAGCAGGTCGTTGCCCGGCGCCGTGGGCGGCACCTGGAAGAAAGCCGTGCCCGCCGTGCCGCGGCCGACTTCTTCCTCGGTGGCTTCCCGCACCGACCGCACCGTGATGTCGAGACGGATCGCGATGCCCGCCAGCGGATGGTTGCCGTCGAGCACCAGGTGCTCGGGGTAGATTTCGGCCACGGTGTAGATCACGTCCTTGGGCATGGCGTCGCTCACGCCCTGGGGCAGCGCGGCGCCATCGAAGGTCATGCCTTCCTCGGTGCCTTCGGGAAACAGCGACCGCGGCTCCAGGAAGAGCAGCTGGTCGTTGAAGTCGCCGAAGCCCTGCTCGGGCTCGAGCTGCAGTTGCACCCGGGCGCCGGGCTCATGGCCCTGCAGGGCGGCTTCGATCACGTCGAAGAGGTCGTCGCCCCCGACCATGAATTCCACCGGTTCGTCCAGCACGTCCAGCACCTCGCCCAGAGTGTCTTTCATCGTCCAGGTCAGGCCGACCACGCATTGTTCAGAGATTTCCATTGCAGAATTCTCCCATGGAGACTACACAACCGCTGCCGTTGCTCGGCGGCCTGAGCGCCGCGCAGTTCATGCGGCGGTATTGGCAGAAAAAACCGCTGCTGGTGCGCCAGGCCATCCCCGCCATGGTGCCACCGATCGAGCGCGGCGCGCTGTTTGCCCTGGCAGAGCGCGAGGACGTCGAATCGCGCCTGATCCGCCATGGCAAGGCCGGCTGGACCCTTCGGCAGGGGCCGCTCGCGCGGCGCGCGCTGCCGCCGCTGAAACAGCCCGAATGGACCCTGCTGGTGCAGGGCGTCGACCTGCACCATGAGGGCGTGCATGCGCTGCTGCAGCAGTTCCGCTTCCTGCCCGACGCGCGGCTGGACGACCTGATGATCAGCTATGCGAGCGACCGGGGCGGCGTGGGTGCGCATTTCGACAGCTACGACGTGTTCCTGCTGCAGGCGCAGGGCACGCGGCGATGGTCGATCGGCCGGCAGAGCGACCTGCGCCTGCAAGAGGGCGTGCCGCTCAAGATCCTCG
This sequence comes from Variovorax sp. OAS795, assembly GCF_040546685.1. Classification (NCBI taxonomy): domain Bacteria; kingdom Pseudomonadati; phylum Pseudomonadota; class Betaproteobacteria; order Burkholderiales; family Comamonadaceae; genus Variovorax; species Variovorax sp. OAS795. Next base: position 4,164,230 of record NZ_JBEPOH010000001.1, on the reverse strand, counting down.
AGAATTTCGAGCCCGAGCAAAGCTTCGTGCTGGAGCCGGGCGACATGCTCTACCTGCCGCCGCGCTATGCGCACGACGGCGTCGCGGTCGGCGACGACTGCATGACCTGCTCCATCGGCCTCAGGTCGTCGGCGTCGGGCGAACTTGGGGCCGACCTGCTGGCGCGCATGGCGCAGGCCTATTCGGAAGCCCTCGAAGACGCGGGACCCGCCGAGCTGGCGCGCTACCGCGATCCCTCGCAGCCCGCGGTGGACACGCCGGCCGCCATGCCGGCCGCGCTGCAGGCCTTCGCGCGCAAGGCCGTCGAGGCCGCGCTGCGCGACCCCGACGCGATCGACCGGGCGCTCGGCGAATCGCTCACGGAGCCCAAGGCCAATGTCTGGTTCGGCGAAGGCACCGATGCGCCGGACGTGTTGAACCAGGTGGCGCTCGACCGGCGCACGCGCATGCTCTACGACGCGCGGCACCTCTACATCAATGGTGAGAGTTTTCGCGCGGGCGGGGCCGATGCCACGCTGATGCGGCGGCTGGCCGACCGGCGCGCGCTGGGTCCGCGCGAGCTGTCGCGCGCGAGCGAGGGTGCGCGCGCGCTGCTGGCCGAATGGTGCGAAGCGGGGTGGTTGCATGCCGAGTGACACGCCCGCGCCAGCTGAACAGGGCCTCCCCGAAGGCCGCTTCGATGGCCGCGAGGCCTTCGACGGCATCGTGCGCGCCGCGCTCGAGAACGCGGCGCGGCAGGGCTGGAAGGAACTGGTGCTCAGCGATCCCGACTTTGCCGACTGGCCGCTGGGCGAGCGGGCCAGCATCCAGGCGCTTCAAGCCTGGTCGGCGAGCGGCCGCCGCTTCGTGTTGCTGGCGCAGCGCTTCGACGTCGTCGAGCGTGCCCATACGCGGCTTTTGCCGTGGCGGCGCATGTGGGACCACATCGTCGAGTGCCGGGCGGTCCGGCCGGCGGCCGGCAGCCCCGGGGTTCCGAGCGCCATCTGGACGCCCGCCTGGTTTGCCCAGCGGACCGATCCCGAGCGCAGCCGCGGCGTGTGCGGCTTCGATCCGCGTGCGCGGCGCGAACTTCGGGAAACAATTGATGAGTCGTGGCGTGCGGGACGGCCGGCGTTTCCGGCATCGACGCTGGGCTTGTAAGCCAATGCCGCGAATGAGGCCGGCAGACATCAACCGGCGGTGATGCGGGTCTAGAATTTTTTCGTTCTGACATCCATTGCCAAAGGAGTTTCCATGAAGAAGTCGTCATCCGTCCTGCTCGCTTCGTTGATCGCCGCAGCCGCGCTCGTGGCCTGCGGAAAGAAAGAGGATGCCGCGCCGGCGGTTGTGACCCCACCGCCCGCTCCGGTGACCGAGCCGGCACCGCCGCCGCCAGTGGTCACGCCTGCGCCGACGACGAGCGATCCCGCAGCTGCAACACCGTCGCCGGGCGCTTCTTCGGCACTGGACGCGGCCAATGCCGCGACGGACGCCGCCAAGAAGAACGAGGCGCCCAAGCAATAGGCCCGCTTCGGCATGGGGCGTCCGAGCGCCCCGCAAAAAAGCCGCCTCGAAGGCGGCTTTTTGCATGGTCGGCCGCTGGATGCGCCGGCCGTGCCTTCAAACGTCCAGCCAGGGTGAACCGTCCGATGCGGAGGCCGTGAGCATCTCGGCCTCGTGCCCGCCCAGCGCGTCGGCCATCAGGCGCCGCACGATCTCGGGTCGGTTGTTCTGCTCGCTCAGATGGGCCGCGACCACGTGGCGCAGGCCATCGTGGCGCACCGCCCGCGCGATCTCCGCGGCCGCGGCATTCGAAAGATGGCCGTGCCTGCCTCCCACGCGCAGCTTGAGGAACGCGGGGTAGGCCGAATTGGCCAGCAGATCGCTGTCGTGGTTGAACTCGAGCAGGAGCGCGTGCACGCCGGCGAGCCTGGCCAGCACATGGGCGGTGGCATGGCCCAGGTCGGTCAGCACGCCCAGGGTGCGGGCGCCGTCGGAGCAGCGCAGCTGCAGCGGCTCGCGTGCATCGTGCGGCACGGTGAAGGGCTGCACCGCGATGTCGCCGACCGCAAACTCCGCATCGTCGCGCGCCAGGTTGAGCCGGCCCTCGAAATCCCGTCCGCCGGTGGCGAGCCAGGTGCCCTCGCTCATCCAGACGGGGATGCGGTTGCGGCGCGAGAGCGAATGGGCGCAGCCGATGTGGTCGCCGTGCTCGTGGGTGACGAAGACCGCGTCGATGTCGCTGGCCGCGAGCCCCGCCTTGGCCAGCCGCACATCGAGCTGCCGCAAGCCGAAGCCGCAATCGACCAGGAGCCTCGAAGTGCGCCCGCCGCTGGTCGCCTCGACCAGCGCGGCGTTGCCCGTGCTGCCGCTGCCGAGGCTTCGGAAGCGGAGCATGCGGCTTACTTCAGGTCGTCGGCAATGACCTGGACGATGCGCTGTGCGTTGGCCGAGGTTTCGGGCGCGCCGGATTCGTTCAGTACCGAGACCGTGGTGCTTTCGCCCTGGCCCTTGACGAGGATGCGGAACTTGATCGGCGCCTCGTTCTTGGTCGAGCTGCCGAACAGCTTGCCGAAGAAGCCGGGCTCCTTCTTGTCAGGATTGGGCGTCACGTAGCGCACGAAGTAGATGCCGGCGGTGCGGTCGCGGTCTTCCACGGTGAAGCCGGTGCGGTCGAGCGCCAGGCCCACGCGGCGCCATGCACGGTCGAAGCCCTCGCTGATCTGCACGACCGGCTGGCCGCCCACGGTAGCGACCGTTGCGGTCTTGGTCGGCGCGCTGGTGGAGGCGATGATCTTCGACTGCTCCTGCGAGACGCCGAGCTTGACCATCAGGCGGCGCAGGAACTCGGTTTCGAGTTCAGGGTCGCTCGGGCGCGGCTGCCACACGGTCTGGTCCTGGCGGCTGTTGTTGTAGACCTCCTGCATGCCGCGGTGGCTGATGAAGATCTCGGTGCCCGTGGGCGTGCGCTCCAGGCGGGTGCGGAAGCGGTCGAGTTCGCCGGTCGAGTAGACCGAGTCGACCAGCTTGCCCAGCGTGCCGCGGATGATGTCCTGCGGCAGCTTGGCGCGGTTCTCGGCCCAGTCGGTTTCCATGATGCCGAGGTTGCGCTGCTCGGTGGTCAGGAGAAAGCCGCTTTCCTGCCAGAAGTCCTTCACCGGGTCCCAGAGCTGGTCGGGCGAGCGGTTGACGATGATCCAGCGCTGCGTGCCCGAGCGCTCCATGCGCACGTCGCCGAGGTTGGCCACCGCGGTGGGCACGCCGGGTGCATTGGCCACGCCGGCCTGGTAGGCATTGGCCGTGACCGCGCCGCCCGGCACCGCATAGCGGTTTTCGCGCGACAGCTGGGACAGGTCGGGCGGGACCTCGAGCGTGGGGGCCTTGCCGGCGCTCTTGTAGTCGATCTTGTCGCTCTCGAGGACGGAGCAGGCGGCGAGGCTGGCAACGATGGCCAGCAGTGCGAATCGCGAGATGTGCGAAAGGTTCTTCAACGTCGTCTTCCTTGTTGGAATGGGTTCGGTCAATCTAGGGGCCGCATTGCCCGACTCTCTGAGCACGGTTCGGGCAAAAGGTTGCTTGACCTCGGTGCGGCGGGCGAAAAAGAGGTTGGGGGTGGTGGCGAGGAGCGGCGGACCGGCTCAGCCCTTGAGCAGGCCGGTGGCGCGCAGCGCGGCTTCGACCACGGGCCGGTTCGGTTCGGCCAGCTCGGTGAGCGGCAGCCGCAGCGTGCCGCCGCAAAGGCCGAGCCGGGACATCGCCCACTTGAGCGGGATCGGGTTGGGCTCGACGAACAGGTGGCGATGCAGCGGCATGAGCTCGAACTGGATCTCCATGGCGCGCCGGACGTCGCCCGCGATGGCCGCCACGCACAGCTCGTGCATCTTGCGCGGCGCGATGTTGGCCGTGACGCTGATGTTGCCCTGGCCGCCGCAGAGCATGAGGGCGACGGCGGTCGGGTCGTCGCCGGAATACACGGCAAAGTCCTTGGGCAGGTCGCGGATGAGCCACTGCGCGCGCTCGATGTTGCCGGTGGCTTCCTTGATGCCGATGATGCCCGGCACCTGCGCCAGGCGCAGCACGGTGTCGTGCGCCATATCGGCCACGGTGCGGCCGGGCACGTTGTAGAGCACGGTGGGCAGGTCGCCCACGGCCTCGGCAATGGCCTTGAAGTGCTGGTACTGGCCTTCTTGCGTCGGCTTGTTGTAGTAGGGCACGACCTGCAGCTGCGAATCGGCGCCCACGCCCTTGGCGAAGCGCGCGAGCTCGATGGCTTCCTTGGTCGAGTTGGCGCCGCAGCCGGCCATCACGGGCACGCGGCCCTTGGCCTGCTCGACCGCCACGCGGATGATCTCGCAATGTTCTTCCACGTCGACCGTGGGCGATTCGCCGGTGGTGCCGACCACGCCGAGGCAGTCGGTGCCTTCGTCGATGTGCCAGTCGATCAGCCGGCGCAGGGCGGGATAGTCGACACTGCCGTCGTCGTGCATCGGCGTGACGAGAGCGACGATGCTGCCTGTCAGTTGCTCCAAGGGGGAATCTCTCTGTCGGTGGACGAAAGCGCCGATTCTACTGACTCCGGGGTCGGCCGAAACCGGCCCCCCGGCGGGGTCAGTTTGCCCGCAGCGGATGGCGTGCCGGCTGGGCCGCGACAGCCCCTCCGGCGCGCACGGCGGCAATGCGCTGTACGAAGCGCGGCAGCTCGGCGAGGAAGCCGTCTTCATAGGCCACCACGCGCAGCCCCGAGCAGGCCGCCAGCAGTTCGCCGGGCTGCAGCAGGAAGTCCGGGCGCGAGGGCTTGCCGACGGTTTCGTTGCCCGCGGCGAAGGTTTCGTAGAGCAGCACGCCGCCGGGCGCCACCGCGGCCACGATGTCGGCCATGCGGGGCCGCCACAGGTAGTTGGTGACGACCACCGCGCCGAAGGTCTCGCCGGTGAACGGCCAGGGGCCGGACTCGATGTCGGTGGTCAGGCAGCGTCCATAAGCGCTCGCGGCTTCCGTGGCCTCGGTGGCGCGATCGACGCCCGTGACCGCATGCCCGCGCGCCGCGAACCACTGCATGTGCCGGCCGTGGCCGCACGCCACATCGAGCACTGTGGCCCCCGGCGCGAGCAGGTGCGACCACCGAACGATCCATTCCGACGGCGCCAGGCCGGCGTGGAGGCTCGCGATGTCTGGCGCCGCCATCAGAAGCAGGACCAGACCATGTCGACCAGCGTCACCAGGAAGCTCGGGTGGACATACAGCGCGAAAACGCCGCCCAGCGCTGCCAGCGCGGCGGCGAGCCAGCCGGCGTGCACGAGGCGATGGCGAATCTGCGGAGTCATGTCGGCTGCCATTTTCCGCTACTCAGCCCGGCACCGCGGCCGGCTGGGCGCCGCGCGCAATGGCGCCTTCCTTCACCGGCAGGTTGATCAGCGCCGCGAACACGCCCAGGCCGATCGCGATGTACCAGACGATGTCGTAGCTGCCGGTGGTGTCGTACAGGTAGCCGCCGAGCCACACGCCGATGAACGAACCCACCTGGTGGCTCAGGAACACGAAGCCGCTGAGCATCGAGAGGTGCGCCACCCCGAAGATCCCCGCGATGATCGCGTTGGTGGCGGGCACCGTCGAAAGCCAGAGAAAGCCCATGGCGGCAGAGAAAACGTACACGCTGAGCGGCGAGATCGGCACCAGCAGGAACAGCACGATCGACACGGCCCGCGCGAAGTAGATGGCCGCCAGGATCTTGCGCTTGGCCATCTTCTGCCCGAGCAGCCCCACCGTGTAGGTGCCGAACACGTTGAAGAGCCCGATCAGCGCCAGCGCGTAGCCCGCCACGTCGGCCGCCAGGCGCTGGTCGCGCAGGTAGGTCGGCATGTGGATGCCGATGAACGCCAGCTGGAAGCCGCAGACGAAATACCCGGCCATCAGCAGGCCGAAGCTCGGATAGCGGAAGGCCTCGCCCACGGCCTGCAGCACCGATTGGTCCCGGTGCCCCGCCAGTGCCCCGCGCTGGGGTTCGCGCAGCCCGAAAGCCAGCGGCACGATCACCAGCACCAGCACCGCCACCACCGCCAGCGCGGTCTGCCAGCCCAGGGTGCCGATCAACCTGCCTTCGATCGGCGCCATCAAGAATTGCCCGAAGGAGCCGGCCGCCGCCGCCACGCCCATGGCCCACGAGCGCCGCTCGGCCGGAATCTGCCGGCCGATGACGCCGTAGACCACCGCATAGGTCGTGCCCGCCTGTGCCGCGCCGATCAGCACGCCGGCGCTCAGCGTGAACAGGAGCGGGGTGGGCGAATACGCCATGCCCAGGAGCCCCAGCGCATAGAACGCGGCGCCGCCGACCAGGACCCTGAAGGCCCCGAAGCGGTCGGCCAGCATGCCCGCGAACACGCCGAAGATGCCCCACGACAGGTTCTGGATGGCCAGCGCGAACGAGAAAGTCTGGCGGGTCCAGTCTTGCGCCTGCGTGATCGGCTGCAGCCAGAGCCCGAAGCCGTGGCGGATGCCCATCGAGAGCGTGACGATCATGGCGCCGCAGATCAGTACCTGCTTGACCGAGAGAGTGGGAGCGGAGGCTTGCATGGCGTTGAATGTAGCGAGTTGCGTACGGCAGCAGGGCTGCGGCACGTTGGCCGTTGATGATTTATGGGACGAGGTTTGATGCACAAAGCGCATCAAAACGGTGAGATTGCACGAACCCCTTCAATACCGTGCGAACCTCACGGTCGGCCGTTCCAGTCGTGGTTACATTTCTGAAAATACAAACGACTGGGGAGGGCTTCCATGAGCCGAACAAGATGTCATGCTGCGTGCGTGCTCGTGGCACTTGCCGCGACCTTGGCCGGCTGCGCGCCCGCAGTGCGCTCCGTGCCCGTCCAGATCGGAGTCGCCGAGCGCGCGAACTCGCCGCCTGACCTGCACTTCACAGCCCCCTTGCCGCTTCGGCTCGAAACCGGCTATAGCCGGCTGATTCCTGCCGAGAGCCATTGGGTTTCGGTCGGTCGCGTGAGCGAAGGCTTGGTGTATCGACCCGTCGACATCGTGTTCAGCATCGAAGGCCAGCAGGTTCACGAGGCCTGGCTCGTCGTTCGCAACAGTGCGCTGCAAGGCTTCTACCTGCCGGCCGAAGCGCGCTACTCATCCCTGACTGCCCCAGTCCCGCTTCCAAAAGGAACTCAACCATGAGAAGAACCGTCCTGAAATTCGCCGCCATCGCGGCCATCACCATTCTGGCTGCAGGCTGCGCAAGCGGCGTCAAGTACCAGGATATGGCCAGCTCCATGCCCAGCCTCAAGGGTGGCGAAGGGCGCATCTATTTCTTCCGCTCGGCGTCGATGTTCGGCGCCGCGGTCCAGCCTGAAATCCGGCTGAACAATGACGTCGTGGGCACGTCCAAGCCTGGCGGCTTCTTCTACGTGGATCGGCCGGCTGGCAACTACGTGGCGGCTTCCTCGACCGAGACCGAGAAGACGGCTAGCTTCACGCTTGCGGAAAACGAAGTCAAATACCTTCGCACTTCTCCCTCGTTCGGTCTTTTGGTCGGCCGCGTGGTTATCGAGCTCGAATCCGCCGAAAAGGCCAAGGCCGAACTCGGCTCGCTGAGCTATACCGGTACGGTTACAGCCGCCAAGTAAGGCACAGCAATAGGAGGGCCGGCCGCCAACACTGCGGCGGTCGGGCCATTTCACTCCCGTGTCGCAAGGTTCGGCCAGGAGTCCTCCCAGCTGTAGACGGGACGTGCCTGTATGGGTATCCAGTTGTTTGATCGCGACTGACTACAATCCGCCCCCATGGCGACTCCCCCCAAGACTCCCCCCAGTTCATCGTCCGCGTCCTCCGGGTACTCGGAAGGCTCCATCCGCGTGCTCAAGGGCCTCGAGCCCGTGAAGCAGCGACCGGGCATGTACACCCGCACCGACAACCCGCTGCACATCATCCAGGAGGTGCTGGACAACGCGGCCGACGAGGCGCTGGCGGGCTATGGCAAGAAGATCAAGGTCACGCTGCACGCCGACAACTCGGTCAGCATCGAGGACGACGGCCGCGGCATTCCCTTCGGCCTGCACCCCGAGGAAAAGGCGCCCGTGGTCGAGCTGGTGTTCACCCGGCTGCATGCCGGCGGCAAGTTCGACAAGGGCTCGGGCGGCGCCTACAGCTTCTCGGGCGGCCTGCATGGCGTGGGCGTGTCGGTGACCAATGCGCTCTCCAAGCGGCTCGAGGTCGTCTCGCACCGCGAAGGCTCGTCGGCCAGGCTGGCCTTCAGCGCGGGCGACGTGATCGAGCCGCTGGAAATCCGCAAGCTCGAAGCCGGGGAGCGCAAGCAGGGCACCACCGTGCGCGCCTGGCCCGATGCGAAGTACTTCGAGACCGCCGCGCTGCCGATGGGCGAACTCACGCACCTGCTGCGCAGCAAGGCCGTGCTGATGCCCGGCGTGAGCGTCACGCTCACGGTCGAGAAGACCAAGGAAACGCAGCAGTGGCTCTACAAGGGCGGCCTGAGCGACTACCTGATGCAGACGCTCAGCGGCGATCCCGTCATTCCGCTGTTCGAAGGCAGCGGCCATGCCGACAAGAACGCCGACAACTTCGCCGAAGGCGAGGGCGCCGACTGGTGCGTGGCCTTCACCGAAGACGGCCAGCCGGTGCGCGAGAGCTACGTCAACCTGATTCCCACCAGCGCCGGCGGCACGCATGAAAGCGGCCTGCGCGACGGCCTCTTCACGGCGGTGAAGGGCTTCATCGAACTGCACTCGCTGCTGCCCAAGGGCGTGAAGCTCTTGCCGGAAGACGTGTTCGCGCGTGCCTCGTACGTGCTGAGCGCCAAGGTGCTCGACCCGCAGTTCCAGGGCCAGATCAAGGAGCGCCTCAATTCGCGTGACGCCGTGCGGCTGGTGTCCAGCTTCGTGCGGCCCGCGCTCGAGCTGTGGCTCAACCAGCACGTCGACTACGGCAGGAAGCTCGCCGAACTGGCCATCAAGGCCGCACAGACGCGGCAGCGTGCCGGCCAGAAGGTCGAGAAGCGCAAGGGCTCCGGCGTGGCCGTGCTGCCCGGCAAGCTGACGGATTGCGAGAGCAAGGACATCAGCCACAACGAGGTCTTCCTGGTCGAGGGCGACTCGGCCGGGGGCAGCGCCAAGATGGGCCGCGACAAGGAGAGCCAGGCCATCCTGCCCTTGCGCGGCAAGGTGCTGAACACCTGGGAGGTCGAGCGCGACCGGCTGTTTGCCAACACCGAGATCCACGACATCTCGGTGGCCGTGGGCGTCGATCCGCATGGCCCCAACGATTCGCCCGACATGAGCGGGCTGCGCTACGGCAAGGTCTGCATCCTTTCCGACGCCGACGTCGACGGCTCGCACATCCAGGTGCTGCTGCTCACGCTGTTCTTCCGGCACTTTCCCAAGCTCATCGAAGCCGGCCACGTCTATGTCGCAAAGCCGCCACTCTTTCGCGTCGATGCCCCTGCGCGGGGCAAGAAGCCGGCCTCCAAGGTCTATGCGCTGGACGAGGGCGAACTGACCGCCACGCTCGACAAATTGCGCAAGGACGGCGTTCGCGAAGGCGCCTGGAGCATCAGCCGCTTCAAGGGCCTGGGCGAAATGAGCGCGGAACAATTGTGGGAAACCACGCTCAATCCCGATACCCGGCGCCTCATGAAAGTGCAGCTGGGGCGCTTCGACTTCACGTCCACCCAGGGAGAGATCACCAAGCTCATGGGCAAGGGCGAGGCAGCCGCGCGGCGCGAGCTGATGGAATTGCGCGCCGACGATGTCGACATCGATGTTTGACCACCCTCGTGAAAATCCCAGATTTCATGCGTCCGTTGTTCCTGGCCCTGCTGCTGCTCTGCGCGCAGCACGGGCTGGCGCACGCCGCTGACATCTACGGCTACATCGACACCAAGGGCGTGGCCCATTTCGCATCCGAAAAGATCGACGAGCGCTACCAGATCTTCTTTCGCGGCGGACAGAGCTTCGACACCTCGCAGGGCATCTCGCCGCTCGGGCGCGGTGGCCGCAAGCTCGACGGCAAGGTGCCGCCCGCGTCCCAGACCCTGCTCGCGCTGTTCGAGGCCTCGCCCAGCTACAAGACCGCCAAGGCCGCGCTGCGCGATGCGGCGGACAAGCATTCGATCGACTATGAACTTCTACAGGCGCTGATCGCCACCGAATCGGGCTTTGACGCGCAGGCCGTCTCGCCCAAGGGTGCGATGGGCCTCATGCAGCTCATGCCGGCCACGGCCCAGCGCTATGGCGGTCTCGGCGGACAAGCGCAGCAGCATCGAGAAGAAGCTGTTCGATCCGCGCATCAACATCGCCGCGGGCTCGCGCTACCTTCGCGACCTGATCGCCATGTTCCCGGGCCAGATCGAACTGGCGCTGGCCGCCTACAACGCGGGCGAAGGCGCGGTGCAGCGCGCGGGCAACAAGATCCCCAACTACAAGGAAACGCAGAACTACGTGCAGACGGTGCTGCAGCTCTATGCCTACCTCAAGCCCTCCGTGGCGGCGGGCGGCGGCAGCGGCAGCGCCGCGCGGGGCGGCCGGGCGCCCGGACGCATCCGCATGGAACTGGTGGTGCCCAAGGGCGGTGCCCTGGGCCGCGGCAACATGCCGCCCGATTCGCCGGGCAGCATGCCGGCGATGCCCCGTGCCCCGGAGCAGCCGCCGGTGCCGGACGCCACGGCCGAGACGCCGGTGTCCTGATGCCGCATCCGCGCCTTCTCGAGGCTTTCACTCCAGGCTGAACGCGCAAGCGCACGGCCCGCAACTGTTTCTCTTTCTCTCTTCTCCATGGACTCCCAACCTCCGCTCGATCTCCAGGGTCCCACCGACGGCGACACCACCCTCACGCTGGCCGACTACGCACAAACCGCCTACCTCGAATACGCACTCAGCGTGGTCAAGGGCCGCGCACTGCCCGATGTGTCCGACGGCCAGAAGCCGGTGCAGCGGCGCATTCTCTATTCGATGTCGCGCATGGGCCTGGGCTTCGGCGGCGCCAACGGCACCGTGGGCGCCAAGCCCGTGAAGAGCGCGCGCGTGGTGGGCGACGTGCTCGGCCGCTTCCATCCGCACAGCGACCAGGCCGCCTACGACGCACTGGTGCGCATGGCGCAGGATTTTTCGCAGCGCTATCCGCTGGTCGACGGCCAGGGCAACTTCGGCAGCCGCGACGGCGACGGCGCCGCGGCCATGCGCTACACCGAGGCGCGGCTCGCACGCATCACCAGCCTGCTGCTCGACGAGATCGACGAGGGCACGGTCGACTTCATTCCCAACTACGACGGCAGCACCGAAGAACCGCGCCTCTTGCCCGCGCGCCTGCCGTTCACGCTGCTCAACGGCGCGAGCGGCATCGCCGTGGGCCTGGCCACCGAGATCCCGAGCCACAACCTGCGCGAGATCGCCGATGCTTGCGTGGCGCTGATCAAGGCCAACGGCAAGCTCAGCGACGAGGAACTGCTGCAGATCGTGCCCGGCCCCGACTACCCCGGCGGCGCCCAGATCATCAGCGGCCCGGCCGATATCGCCGAGGCCTACCGCACCGGCCGCGGCTCGCTCAAGGTGCGCGCGCGCTGGAAGATCGAAGACCTCGCGCGCGGCCAGTGGCAGCTGGTGGTCAACGAGCTGCCGCCGGGCGTCAGCACGCAGAAGGTGCTCGAAGAGATCGAGGAAATCACCAACCCGAAGGTCAAGGCCGGCAAGAAGGCGCTCAGTGCCGAGCAGACCCAGCTCAAGGCCGCGATGCTCTCGGTGCTCGACGTGGTGCGCGACGAATCCAGCAAGGACGCCGCGGTGCGCCTGGTGTTCGAACCCAAGACCTCGCGCATCAGCCAGGAAGAGTTCATCACCACGCTGCTCGCGCAGACCTCGCTGGAAACCTCTTCGCCCATCAACCTCACCATGGTGGGCATCGACGGCAAGCCCACGCAGAAGTCGCTGCGCCAGATGCTCAACGAGTGGATCGCGTTCCGCGCGGTCACGGTCGAGAAGCGCTCGCAGCATCGGCTGGGCAAGGTGATGGACCGCATGCACATCCTCGAAGGCCGGCAGCTGGTGCTGCTGAACATCGACGAGGTGATCGCGATCATCCGCGCGGCGGAAGACCCGAAGGCCGCGCTCATCGCGCGCTTCGACCTGAGCGAACGCCAGGCCGAGGACATCCTCGAAATCCGGCTGCGCCAACTCGCGCGGCTCGAAGCCATCAAGATCGAGCAGGAGCTCAAGGGCCTGCGCGAAGAGCAGAAGAAGCTCGAAGACATCCTTGCCAGCCCCGCTGCATTGCGCCGCCTGCTGGTGAAGGAAATCGAGTCCGACGCCAAGACCTTCGAAGACCCGCGCCGCACGCTGATCCAGGCCGAGAAGCGTGCCGTGGCCGAAGTCAAGGTGGTCGACGAGCCGGTCACGGTCATCGTGTCGCAGAAGGGCTGGGTTCGCGCGCAGAAAGGCTGGGCCAGCGAGAAGAACGGCGGCAACGGTTCGGCCGCGCCCGAATACAGCTTCAAGTCCGGCGACACGCTCTACGGCGCGTTCGAATGCCGCAGCGTCGACACGCTGCTGGTCTTCGGCAGCGCCAAGGACAAATCGGTGCGTGTCTACACGGTGCCCGTGGCGTCGCTGCCCGGTGCGCGCGGCGACGGCCAGCCCGTGACGACGCTCATCGAACTCGATGCCGGCACGCACGTGACGCATTTCTTCGCGGGCCCGGGGGGCGCGAGCGTGCTGCTGGCCAACACCGGCGGCTACGGCTTCATTGCCACGGTCGAGAACATGATGTCGCGCCAGCGCGGCGGCAAGGCCTTCATCGACGTGGGCGAGGGCGAGCAGCTCTGCCGGCCGTCGCTGGTGGGCGGCGCGAGCGGCGCCGAGCCGATGCCGGCCGCCACGCACGTGGCCTGCGCCTCGACCGGCGGCCGCATCCTGACCTTCGACATCGGCGAGCTCAAGAGCCTGCCCAAGGGCGGCCGCGGCCTCACGCTGATCGACCTGGAAGCGAAGGACACGCTGGCGGGCGCCGCGGCCTACACGCGCAGCGTGAAGATCGAGGGCATCGGACGCGGCGGCAAGGAGCGCGACGAGACGCTGGAGATCCGCACGCTCAACAACGCGCGCGGCAGCCGTGCGCGCAAGGGCAAGGCGGCCGACCTCGGCTTCAAGCCGGCCAGCATCGTGCGGGTGCTGTGATGGGCGGTTTCGACATCAGCGTCATCGGCCTCGTCATCGCGGTTGTCACGGGCATCGGCAGTTTCTGGTTCGGGCGCCGCATGCGCCTGAAACGCGGGGCCAGGCAGCGCGAGAAAGACCGCATCGCGGCGCAGGCCACCGAGACGCGGCAGCAGCGCCGGGCGCGCGAGCGCAAGGAACGCGGCTAGAGCTTCTGCGGCGGGCCTCAGTGCAGGCCCTGCCACCAGCGCACGTTGGTGCGCGCCTTGCCGACCGTCAGCACTTCGCCGATCACCGGCGTCGCGAGTTCGATCTTCCTGGCTTCCGACAGGTTGGCGATGCGGTCCAGCGGATCGTGCCAGGTGTGGAAGGCAAGGTCGAAGGTGCTGTTGTGCACCGAATAGAGCACCTTGCCGCGCAGGTCCTCGAAGGCCTGCACGCTTTGCTCGGGCGTCATGTGCACCGCGGGCCAATAGGGGTCGTAGGCGCCGTTTTCCATCAGCGCCAGGTCGAAGCCGCCGAAGCGCTCGCCGATCTGCTTGAAGCCCGGAAAGTAGCCCGAATCGCCGCTGTAGAAGATGCGCTGGTCGCCGCTTTGCACCACCCACGAGGCCCACAGCGTGCGGTCGCGGTCGTTGAGCGTGCGGCCCGAGAAGTGCTGCGCCGGCGTGGCGGTGAGCTTCACGCCGTCGTGCTCGCCACCCTGCCACCAGTCGAGCTCGGTCACGCGCTCGGCCGGCACCCCCATGGCCACCAGCCGCGCGCGCACGCCCAGCGGCACGAAGTAGTGCTGCACGCGGCGCGCGAGGTACTCGATGGTCGCCACGTCGAGGTGGTCGTAGTGATCGTGCGAGAGGATCAGGCCTTCGATGGGCGGCAGCTGCTCCAGCTTGAGCGGGGGCTGGTGGAAGCGCTTGGGCCCGGCAAAGCTGAACGGCGAGGCCCGCTCGCTGAAGACCGGGTCGATCAGCCAGTATTTGCCTTGCAGCTTGAGCAGGTGCGACGAGTGGCCGAGCCGCACCACGTGGTTGGCCTTGGCGTCGAGCGCGTCCAGGTCGGCGGTGTTCAGCATGCGCACCGGGATCGGGTCGACCGGCACGGTGTCGATCTTGCTGCCCACGATGAAGCGCGACCAGATCCGCCATGCGGCGGCGGAAGGCAGGAGATCGGGATTGGGCAGGTTCTGGAAGGTGCAGCCCTTGAACTGCGGCGATGCGTCGTAGCGTGCCTCGCATCCGCTGTTGCTCGTGCAGGCGGCCACCAGGGTGCAACTGGCCGCGAGCAGCAAGGTGCCATAGCGGCGAAAGCTGCGCTTCAGGAGATTCGAGGGGCGGGCATCGTCGTTCATGGCGGGTGTTGTCGGGTTTTGCGGCGCGAGCTTAGCCCGCACGCCGCGCCCAATGGTTTCAGCGGCAGAAACATTCGGGCCAAAGGGGCATTCCTGCCGCCTGCCGCCTGTCGTATGCCATGCGTTCTATGGATGGCGCCGGCATGCCGCGGCACACTGGAAAGCGCCATGTTTCGCGGGCAACCAGGAGGCGCACAGGCCATGAGCAGCAACCGCTATCCCATCATCTACGTGCGCGGCTACGCGATGACCGAAGCCGAGCGCGACGACACCGCCGCCGATCCGTTCTGCGGCTTCAACGTGGGCTCCACCGTGTACCGCGCCACCGTCAAGAAGGACGCGCCGGCGCAGAAGTTCGTCTTCGAATCCCCCGTGGTGCGCCTCCTGGCCGACTACCAGTACCAGAGCGTCTACCAGAACGGCCTGGACATCCTGGACAACGACTGGAAGCCCTCGCCCGACGAAACCGGCAAGGACGTGGACGGCATCCCGGCTGCGTGCATCGTCATCTACCGCTACTACGACAGCGGCTCCGAACTGCTCGGCGACGGCAAGTCGCGCGACGTGAAGATCTACGCGCAGGGCTTGAGCAAGCTGATCCTGCGCGTGCGCGACCTGGTGGCGCAGCGCGAAGGGCCGGCTTTCTCGCCCGCGGACTTTCGCTGCTACCTGGTGGCGCATTCGATGGGGGGCCTGGTGGTGCGGGCCTTCCTGCAGAACCCCGCGCTCGGCGATGCGGCGGCGCGCGCGTGCGTCGACAAGGTGTTCACCTATGCCACGCCGCACAACGGCATCGACATGGGCGGCGTCAACGTGCCGGCCTGGCTCACGGCCAACGAGATGAACACCTTCAACCGCGAGAAGATGTCGGAGTTCCTGGACACGGCGCCGGTCGACGGCCGCATGGACTACCTGCCGGCCGCGGCCTTTCCGGCCGAGCGCTTCTTCTGCATGGTGGGCTCCAACCGCGGCGACTACGAAGCGGCCAAGGGCCTGTCGCGCATGTTCGCGGGCCACGGCAGCGACGGGCTGGTGCGCATCGAGAACGCCTCGCTGTGGTCGGTCGACGAGGCCAGGCGCAGCAGGCCCGTGGCCACCGCCTATGCCTTCCGCTCGCACTCGGGCTACTTCGGCATCGTCAACTCCGAAGAGGCCTACCAGAACCTCGTGCGCTTTTTGTTCGGCGACGTGCGCGTCGACCTGTGGTTCGACGTGGACGGCGTCACGCTGCCGCCCGACCTGCCCAAGGACGCCGACGTCGATGCGCTCTACCAGGTCGAGCTGCTCGCCGCGCCGCGCGGCAAGCGCTGGTACCTGAGCCGCCGCGTGGCCGAGGAAGACTCGCCCGCCTGCCGCACTCACAAGGAGCTGACCGATCCGGCCAAGGCCGAGCGCCGTTCGATCTATCTGTCGACCGTGTTCCTGGCCAACAAGGCCCGCGTGAAGCAGGACCGGCCGACGCTGGCCTATGCCATGACGCTGGGCGTGCGGGTGCCTGACTACCAGGTGAACAAGAAGTTCTGGCTCGACGGCCACTACGAAGGCAGTTCGCTGTTCCGCGACACGCTGGTCATCGAGATCGGGCCGCCCCAGGCCGACGATCCGGCGCAGAACTGGAACGTCAAGTACGGCTGGCAGACCGACACCGCGGGGCAGGCGTCGCTGCCGATCAGCCCGAAGCAGCTGGCCAATGGCAAGCTGCAGTTCATCGTGCCGCTCTCCAGCCTGGGCGCGGCACCGGCGGCGCCGGGCATCAGCGGCAAGGTGCGGCTCGAGGTGAGCGCCTGGAGCTGAAGCGGGCGCCCGGAAGGCCGGCTGCGGCGCCATACTCGGTGACCCAAGCTCCTGCCTCACAGCCATCATGAAAACTGCCGTACTCGTCATCGACATGCAGCGTGGGCTCTGCGACGATCCACCTCGCCCCCACGAGGCGGCCGACGTGGTGCAGCGAATCAATGCACTCACCGGACGCGCGCGCGCCGCGGGCGTGCCGGTGGCCTTCATCCAGCACGAGAACGACGTCGACCTCGAATTCGATTCCGAGCGCTGGCAGCTCGCCGATGCGCTGCACGTCGATGCCGGCGACACCAAGATCCGCAAGACCACGCCCGACTCCTTCCTGCGCACGCCTCTCGAGGCCTGGCTGGCCGGGCAGGCGGTACGGCAGGTGGTGGTCTGCGGCTACTCGTCGGAGTTCTGTGTGGACACCACCGTGCGGCGCGCCGCGGCACTGGGCTACGAGGTGGTGCTCGCGGCCGATGCCCACACCTCGCACGACAAGCCGCATGCCACGGGCGCCTTCATCCGGGCGCACCACAACGCCACGCTGGCGGACATCACGAGCTTCGGCGTGCCGATCCGCGCCGTGGACTCGGCCGGCATCGCCTTCTGACCGGTCAGTCGGCGCCCGGCCGCCACACGCGCGCCAGCGCGGCCAGCTTGCCCCGCAAGCTCAGCCGGTCGTTCGAGAGCGCATCGATGAAGTCGGACAGCCGCTGCGACTTCACCATGGTGTAGATGGTGAGCCAGGTCGTGAAGATGAACACCACGCCGAACCAGAGCGCCTTGCGCCACAGCGGCGCCTCGGCCTCGGCCAGCAGGTTCATGCCGAGGAAGCCCGTCGTCACGGTGCCGATCAGCCCGAACAGCGTGACCACCGTGAGCCGCACCACGGTGCTGGCCTGTCGGCGCAGGCTGTCCGCATCGAGGTAGGTGTTCATGTCGGCGATGCGCGCCTTGACCTCGTCGTAGAGCGGATCGAGCCCGAGGTGCCTGGCGCACATGTGGGAGAGCGCACGCACCTGCGCCTGCTCCGAGATCTCGTGGAACCAGTAGCGGTGCGTGAAGCGCAGGAAGCGCTCGAAGCTCGCGCGGATCGCTCGCTTGAACTGCTTCACGCTCGGCGTGCTGCGGATGTCGAGGCGCTCCAAAGCCTCCACCAGCTGGTCCGAGAACATCAGGAGCGAAGCCTTCTGGAAATGCGCGATCAGGAACAGCAGGAAGTGCTGGTGCCTGAACTGCGCGAGCACGCCGCGGTCGCGGCAGCAGAAGAATTCGGAGCGCGCATCGCCCACCACGATGAGTGCATGGCCGTTGCAGAGATAGCGCGTGTTCGGCGCCGCGCCCGCATCGACCCAGAAGCGGTCGTAGCAATAGCGATGCTCGAAGTCGGCCAGATGTTCGTCGGCATAGGGCAGGTGCGCATGCTGCGCCGCGTCGGCCTCGGCGGCGCCGGTGACCAGCCCGAGCCGGATGAAGTCGTTGCGCGAAAGGCGCTTGGGATCGTCGAGCGAAAGGTAGGCCATCACCGGCATGCGGTAGTACTCGATCTGCCGGTAGCGCAGCACGCCGGGGTCGTCGGAATGGTCGCTCACCAGCGGCTGCATCAGGTAGGCCCAGTGGGCCGAAATGCGCGGCGCGCGGTGCTGCGCCACGTGCGAGAGGAAGGCCTCGCGCTGCTGCGCATCCGAACGCGCCAGCACGCTGCCGTCCGGGGCCAGCCACTCGACGCTGGCCATGCAATGCAGCGCGCTGCCCCCGGTGTCCCAACCGGCCGGATAGGCGCGGCCGAAGCGATAGAGCAGGTCTTGCGCCTGCGCGAGGCTCAGGTGGTCGGCGCCCACCTCCAGGTTCAGCAGCACCACGTCGATGTCGAAGAAGAAGTACAGGTCGCAATGCACCACGTCGAGCGTGATGGGCGCATCGCCGGCCTGCGCGACCACGCGCACCGCCGCGATGTCGTGGCGGCGGAAGACGCGCATCGGCGAGTCGCGGTCGCTGCCTGTTGCCGCGCCGTCCTTGCTGCGGGAGCGGCCCTCGCCGTAGAGAAAGCGCTGCACATAGGGCAGGAAGCTCACGAACTCGTTGTAGTGCCGCTCGTGGAAGCGGCTGCTGTCGCCGGTGTATTCGTCGATCTCTTCGCGCCAGGGCGAGGCATCGCCCATCTCGCGCAGCACATGCCATGGGCCGTGGTGCGCGGGCTTGGCATCCGCGGCGGGCATGAGCCGCAGGGGCCAGAGCAGGGCCTGCCTGAAATGCTGCACGGCCGGTGCCGCGGCCACACCCGCCAGGGATGCGCCCGGCGCTGCGCGAAGGGGGACCTCGGGTGTATTCAGCATCGCGCCAGTGTAGGCAGAAGGGCGGCCGAAAGGCTGACCTAGGGCAATCCCTAGGTTTTCCTGAAACCGGTTTCATATAAGCTGCAAGCATTGCTTTCAGGCATGTGCGCGGCCCTTCGCCGTGTTTTGCCGCACCCATGAATTACCAGTTCCAATTCGACGCCGTGTTCGCTGCCTGGCCGCTGCTGCTCAAGGGCACGTGGATCACGGTCCAGCTCTCGCTGTCCGCCACGCTGATCGGCCTGGTGGTTGCCATCTTCTGTGCCTGGGGCAAGACCTCGGGCCCGGGGTGGCTGCGCTTCATCGTCAATGCGTACATCGAGGTGATCCGCAACACGCCGTTCCTGGTCCAGCTGTTCTTCTTCTTCTTCGCACTGCCGGCCATCGGCCTGCGCTGGTCCCCGCAAACTGCGGCGCTGGTGGCCATGGTGGTGAACCTCGGCGCCTACGCGACCGAGATCATCCGTGCCGGCATCGAGTCCATTCCCAAGGGGCAGATCGAGGCGGGCAGGGCGCTGAACCTCAAGCCCTGGGAGATCTTCCGCTTCGTGATCATCAAGCCCGCGCTCAAGGCCATCTACCCGGCGCTCACGAGCCAATTCATCTTGCTGATGCTGAGCTCGGCCGTGGTGTCGGTCATCTCGGCCGACGACCTGACGTCGGTGGCCGCCAACCTGCAGTCGCAGACCTTCCGCAGTTTCGAGATCTACATCGTGGTCGCTGCCATCTACCTGGCGCTGGCGCTGGCTTTCTCGGCGCTGTTCAAGCTCATCTACAAGCGCACGCTCAACTACCCGGATCGCCGCTAGCAGGCACGCACGGAGCACAAACCATCATGCGCACTTTCGGCTTTCCCGAATTTCTCTTCATCCTCGAAGCGGCCAAGTGGACGCTCGCTCTGTCGGCCATCGCCTTCGTCGGCGGCGCCATCCTGGGGCTGGCGATCGCGCTCATGCGCACCTCCGAATCGGGCTGGGCGCGCACCGTGTCGACGGTGTTCATCCAGGTCTTCCAGGGCACGCCGCTGCTGCTGCAGCTGTTCCTGATCTTCTTCGGCGCGCCGGTGCTGGGGCTGGACATCAACCCCTGGATCGCCGCGGGCGTGGCACTGGTGCTCAACAGCGCGGCCTTCCTGGGCGAGATCTGGCGCGGCTGCATCCAGGCCATTCCGCGCGGCCAGTGGGAAGCCGCCGAGGCGCTGAGCCTCGGCTACAGCGCACGCATGCGCGACGTGGTGCTGCCGCAGGCCTTCAAGATCGCGCTTGCGCCCACGGTGGGCTACCTGGTGCAGATCATCAAGGGCACGTCGCTCGCGGCCATCATCGGCTTCACCGAAGTCACCCGCGCGGGCCAGATCATCAACAACGCCACTTTCCAGCCGCTGGTCGTGTTCTCGGTGGTGGCCGCCATCTACTTCGCGATCTGCTGGCCGCTCTCATTGCTCGCGGCCCGCATGGAGCGCAGGCGCGCCCAGGCCCTGGCCCGTTGATTACCTTTTCTTCTTCGTCGCATCCCTTCATTTCCAGGAGACACATCCCATGACCCGTACCCCCACCCGCCGCGCTGCGCTCGCAGCCCTCGGCCTTGGCGCCGCGCTCACCGTGTTCGCACCTTTCGCCTCGGCACAGTCCGTGGCCGACATCAAGAAGAAGGGCGAGATCACCATCGGCATGCTGGTTGACTTTCCGCCCTACGGCACCACCAATGCGCAGAACCAGCCCGACGGCTACGACGCCGACGTGGCCAAGCTGCTGGCCAAGGAATGGGGCGTCAAGGCCAACATCGTGCCGGTGACCGGCCCGAACCGCATTCCCTTCCTGCTGACCAACAAGGTCGACCTGCTGGTCGCATCGCTTGCCATCACGCCCGAGCGCGCCAAGCAGGTGCAGTTCTCGCAGCCCTACGCGGCCGCCACCATCGTGCTGTACGGCGCCACCAAGACGCCCATCAAGGCCGCAGCCGACCTGAAGGGCCTGCGCGTGGGCGTGGCACGCGCCTCCACGCAGGACGTGGCCGTGACCAAGGCCGCGCCCGAAGGCACCGAGATCCGCCGCTTCGACGACGACGCCTCGGCCATGCAGGCGCTGATCTCGGGCCAGGTCGATGCCATCGGCTGCTCGGTGACCGTGGCCGCGCAGATCGCCAAGCGCGTGCCCGCCGGCACCTACGAAAACAAGTTCACGCTGGTGCAGCAATCCATGGGCATCGCGATGCGCCCGGGCCAGGACGAGCTGCACAAGGCGGTCAACGAGTTCGTTGCCAGGAACACCGCCAACGGCGAGCTGAACAAGCTCTACCAGAAGTGGCTGCAGGCCGACCTGCCGAAGATGCAGTGAGCCGCCGAGGCTGAAGACGAACAAGGAATCCTGGCATGACGACGGAATCGATCATCCGCATGGAAGCGGTCAACAAGTGGTACGGTGAATTCCAGGTGTTGACCGGCATCGACCTGTCGGTGCGCCAGGGCGAGCGCATCGTGATCTGCGGGCCCTCGGGCTCGGGCAAGTCCACGCTCATCCGCTGCATCAACCGGCTCGAGACGGTACAGAAGGGCCGCATCGTGGTCGATGGCATCGACCTCACGGCCGGCGGCAAGAACGTGGACGCGGTGCGCGCCGAAGTGGGCATGGTGTTCCAGCAGTTCAACCTGTTTCCCCATCTCACCATCCTTGAAAACTGCACGCTCGCGCCGATGCGTTCGCGCGGCATGACCAAGGCCCAGGCTGAAGAGGTGGCCATGAAGTACCTCGCGCGCGTGCGCATTCCGGAGCAGGCCCGCAAGTATCCGAGCCAGCTCTCGGGCGGCCAGCAGCAGCGCGTGGCCATTGCGCGCGCGCTGTGCATGTCGCCCAAGATCATGCTGTTCGACGAGCCGACCTCGGCGCTGGACCCCGAGATGGTCAAGGAAGTGCTCGACACCATGATCGGCCTGGCAGAGGACGGCATGACCATGCTGTGCGTGACGCACGAGATGGGCTTTGCCCGCAGCGTCGCCGACCGCGTGATCTTCATGGCCGACGGCAGGATCGTCGAGCAGGCGCCGCCTGCCGAGTTCTTCGGCCAACCCAAGGACGAAAGGACACGGCAATTCCTCGGCCAGATCCTGAGCTCCCATCAAGCACACTGAATGTCCTTTTCCGTTCTGATTTCTCTGTCGTCCTTCGGCGCGGCCGAGGTGGGGCGGCACGGCCAGCTCTGGTGCGCGCGGCTGGCATCGGCAGCGGGCGCCGATTCCGTTGAAGTGCGTGGCGAGATGCTGCGCGATGCGGATGCCGAACTGCCTGCGTTGAACGGTCTCGCTTCCGTGTACTCCAGCCCCGAAGGCCTCTGGGCCGAAGGCGGCTGGCTCGACGGCGCGGCGCTCAAGCGCGGCATCGCCGCAGCAACGCGCGTCGGTGCGAAGCGGCTCAAGATGTCCATCGGCGATTTCCAGCCTTCTTCGCACGGCTCGCTCTGGGGCCTCAAGGTGCAATTGGCCGAGACGCGAGTCGAGCTGCTGATCGAGAACGACCAGACGGTGCGCGCCGGTACGCTGCCCGCGCTGCAGGCCTTCTTCGACGCGTCCGACCGCGCGGGCGTCGAGCTGGGCATGACCTTCGACATGGGCAACTGGCACTGGGTCGGCGAGTGCCCGTTGCAAGCTGCACAGGCGCTGGGCCGCCGCGTGCGCTACGTGCATTGCAAGGGCGTGCAGCGCCTGCCGGGCAAGTGGGTGGCGGTGCCGCTGGGCGACTCGGCCGCGCCATGGCGCGCGGTGCTGCGCGCACTGCCCGCCGATGTGCCGCACGCCATCGAATACCCCCTGGCAGGCGACGACCTTCTGGCCGTCACGCGCACGCAGATCGATTTCATCCGCGCCGCACGGGCGTAGGCAGAAGCACACACATGACAGAACCCACCGCTTTCGATGTCGCGCTGTTCGGCGAAGCCATGCTGCTGCTGGTGGCCGACCGGCCCGGTCCGCTGGAGGACGCAGAGTCGTTCCACAAGCGCACGGCCGGCGCCGAGACCAACGTGGCCATCGGCCTGGCACGCCTGGGGCTCCAGGTGGGCTGGGCCAGCCGGCTCGGCACCGACTCGATGGGACGCTATCTCATCGCCGCCATGAGGGCCGAGGGCATCGATTGCTCGCACGTCATCTGCGATCCGGCGCAGCGCACGGGTTTCCAGTTCAAGGGCCGCGTCACCGACGGCAGCGACCCGCCCGTCGAATACCACCGCAAGGGCTCGGCTGCGAGCCAGATGGGCCCGGCCGACGTCGATGAGGCCTGGCTGCGCTCGGCGCGGCACCTGCATGCCACGGGCGTGTTCGCGGCCATCTCGGACACCAGCCTGCAGGCCGCGCTCAAGAGCATGGACGTGATGCGCGCGGCCGGCCGCACGATCTCGTTCGACACCAACCTTCGGCCGACGTTGTGGCCTTCGACCGACACGATGCGCCACTGGGTCAACGAGCTGGCCTCGCGCGCCGACTGGGTGCTGCCCGGCATCGAGGAAGGCCTGCTGCTCACGGGCCACAGCCGGCCCGAGGATGTGGCGCGCTTCTATCGCGAGCGCGGTGCGAAGCTGGTGGTCGTCAAGCTCGGCGCCGAAGGCGCCTACTACGACAGCGACGTGGCCGGCACCGGCCGCGTCGAAGGCTTCCCGGTGAAGGAAGTGATCGACACCGTGGGTGCGGGCGATGGCTTCGCGGCCGGCGTGGTGAGCGCCCTGCTCGAAGGCCGGAGCGTGCCCGAGGCGGTGCGCCGCGGCGCCTGGATCGGCGCACGCGCGGTGCAGGTATTGGGTGACACTGAAGGGCTGCCCACCCGCGCACAACTTGAAGAAGCAGGACTCTGACCATGACGACTAAAAAGAACGTGCTCGTCTTCCGGCCCTTGCCCGAGGACCAGCTGGCGCGCCTCCAGGCCGCGCACCATGTCACCGTCGCCGATCCGCGCAAGGAGCCCGAGGCTTTTGCCGCTGCGCTCGGCACGGCGAACGGCCTGATTGGCGCAAGCCACACGGTCGATGCCGCGCTGCTGGACGCGGCGCCTGCGCTCGAGGTGATCTCCAGCATCTCGGTCGGCGTCGACAACTACGCACTGGCGGAACTGCACAAGCGCGGCATCGTGCTGTGCCACACGCCCGACGTGCTGACCGAAACCGTGGCCGACACGGTGTTCGCGATCCTGATGGCCACGCAGCGACGCGTGGTCGAGCTTTCGAACCTCGTGCGCGAAGGCCGCTGGACGAAGAACATCGGCGATGAGCTCTTCGGCACCGACGTGCATGGCAAGACGCTGGGCATCCTGGGCTTCGGCCGCATCGGCCAGGCCGTGGCACGCCGCGCTGCGCTCGGCTTCGGCATGCCGGTGCTCTATCACTCGCGAAGGCCCGTCGACCTGGCCGCGCAGGCGCCCGAACTGCAAGGCCGTGCCACGCACACGCCGCTCGATGCACTGCTCGCGCGGTCGGACATCGTGCTGGCGATGCTGCCCCTGACCGACGCGACCCGCGGCATGATCGACGCTGCCTTCTTCGCGCGCATGAAGGCCGGGGCCGCGTTCATCAACGGCGGCCGCGGCGCCACGGTGGACGAAGCGGCCCTGCTGCACGCCCTGGACCACGGCACGCTGCGCGCCGCGGGCCTGGACGTGTTCGCGAAGGAGCCGCTGCCCGCCGATTCGCCCCTGCGCACCCATCCGCGCGTGACGCCGCTGCCGCACATCGGCTCGGCCACCCATGAGACGCGGCATGCCATGGCAGAGCTGGCGACGACGAATCTGCTGCAGGTGCTGGCTGGCGAGACGCCGACGGCGGCGTACGATACGGCAGCTGCATGACAGGCCCGAGGATTTTCTCCCTCCCCTTCCGGGGGAGGGCAGGGGTGGGGGCAAGCGGCGTATCCATTGGGCGCTCTGCCTGCCCCCATCCCAGCCTTCCCCCGGAGGGGGAAGGAGCAAATCCATGAACCCGAGCGGCCGCGCCACCATCGCCGATGTCGCCGAGGCCGCAGGCGTCTCCAAGGCCACCGTCTCGCGCTTCCTCAACCACCGCGACCGGCTCCTGAGCCGCGACATCGCGGCGCGCGTGGAGGCGGCCATCGCCAAGCTGGCCTACACCCCGAGTCCGATGGCGCAGGCGCTGAGCCGCGGGCGCTCGCGGCTCATCGGCCTGATCGTGGCGGACATCACCAATCCCTATTCGGTGGCGGTGCTGCGCGGGGCCGAGAAGGCCTGCCAGGACGCCGGCTACCTGGTGATGCTGTTCAACCTCGGCAACGAGAGCGAACGCGAGCGCGAGGCCATCGATGCGCTCGCGGGCTACCAGGTCGATGGCTTCATCCTCAACACGCTGGGACGCGGCAGCAACGTGGTCGACGCGGTCACGCTGCACGGCAAGCCCGCGGTGCTGGTCGATCGCCGCCATGCCGGCATGCACACCGACTTCGTCGCGCTCGACAACCACTCGGCCATGCGCGACACCTGCGGCCACCTGGTCGAAGGCGGCTTTCGCGAGCTGCTCTACGTGACCGAGCCGCAGAAGGGCGTGAGCTCGCGGCGCGAACGCACGGCCGCCTTCGGGGCTTGCGTGGCGGCGCATGAGCCGCGCGTGTCGGGCGAGGTGTTCGAGAGTGTCGAGGCCGGCGGCGATGCGCTCGACGAAGCCTTGCGTGCGCTGCGGCAGCGCGCGAAGCGAGGGCGCCGCGCCGCGGTGGTGGCCGGCAATGCGGTCGTCACGCTGCGCGTCGCGCAATCGATGGCGCGGCTGGGCTGGCAGTTCGGGCATGACCTGGGATTCGTCGGTTTCGACGATCCCGAATGGGCCTCGCTGATCGGCCCCGGCCTCAGCACCGTGGCGCAGCCGACCGATGCCATCGGCCGCTCGGCCGCTAACTGCCTGATCGAACGGCTGCAGGGGCTGGATGCGCCGCCGCGGCAACTGTTGCTGCCGGGACAACTGGTGGTGCGGGGCTCGTCCCGGCCGGCGTGACCAGAGGGCCCGAAGCGTGGACGAGGCCGGCCTCGACGCGCTCGGCGATCCAGCGCTGGAAGCCGCGCTCGGCCTGCAGCTTGAACTCGTTGCGGGCCTGGTTGCAGACCGCGTGGGCCAGGCGCCGGTGCTTCTGCTTGCGCACGCCGCCCAGCGTCGAATCGTTCAGGTGCTCGATGGTGGCCGACTCGGGCGTGCTGCGAGGTTCCGCGAAGTCCATCGGCAACCCGCACCAGTGGCAGTTGCTGCCGAAGGACGAGCGCAGGGCCTGCACGCTCATGGTGTGGCTGCGTTGCGTGCGTGGGTCAGCCGACTTCGGCGATCAGCTCGATCTCGACACAGGCGCCCATCGGCACTTGCGCCACGCCGAATGCGCTGCGCGCATGGGCGCCCTTCTCGGGGCCGAACACTTCAGCGAAGAATTCGCTCGCGCCGTTGGTCACCAGGTGCTGCTCGGTGAAGGTGCCCACGGAATTGACCAGGCTCATGACCTTGACGATGCGCGTGATCTTGTTCAGGTCGCCCACGGCCGCGTGCAGCGTGCCCAGCAGGTCGATGGCAATGGCGCGCGCGGCCTGCTTGCCTTCTTCGGTGCCGATGCCGGCGCCGAGCTGCCCGGCCCAGACCTTGCCGTCCTTCCTGGCGATGTGGCCCGAGAGAAAGACCAGGTTGCCGGTGCGCACGAAAGGCACATAGGCGGCGGCGGGTGCGGCCACCGGGGGCAGGGTGATGCCGAGGCTGGAAAGCTTGTCGTAAACGCTCATGGGAGGTCCTTGTCCTGGAGTTGCGGTTGAATTCGTGATTGTGACTGCGCCGCTTCCGCGGCTTCGGCCTGCAGCTCTTCGATGGGGCGCACCGTGACGCCCACCTTGAGCGTGTGGCGCGCGCCGCCGTGCAGCACGCCGCGCATCGGCGACACGTCGGAATAGTCGCGGCCGATGGCGAGCGCCACGTAGTCTTCGCCGGGCTGGCGGCCATTGGTGGGATCGAACTCGGCCCACCCGCCGGCGCCATCGGGTCCATCGCCGTCGCTTTCACCGGGCAGGTACACCGACACCCAGGCGTGCGAGGCATCGGCGCCCACCAGCCGCGGCTGGCCCGGCGGTGGCTGCGTGAGCAGGTAGCCGCTCACGTAGCGCGCCGGCAGGCCCATGACGCGGAAGCAGGCGATCATGATGTGGGCGAAGTCCTGGCACACGCCCTTGCGCTGCGCAAGCGCTTCCACCGCGGGCGTGTTGATCTCGGTGCTGTCGGCGTCGTAGGCGAAGTCGCGGTACATGCGCTCCGTGAGATCCATCGCGACGTCGAAGGTCGGCCGCTCGGGCGCGAAGCTCGCGCGCGCATAGGCTGCGAAGTCGCCGTGGCGCGGCACGTAGGGCGACGGAAAAACGAACTCGGAGGCCGGGTCGAAGGTGGCATCCTTGCGGTAGCGGAAGCGCTCGCGCACGGCCTCCCAGGGCATGTCGCGGGCAATGCCCGGCGCCAGCAGCGGCGTCGAGGTCTCGACCACGCTTTCGGCCGTGACGACGAGGCTGTCGTGCGTGGATTCGAGCGCGAAGAACGCGCGCGTGTTGCCGTAGACGTCTGGCTGTTCGCTGCGCTGCGCGGGCTGCGGCTCGATCGACAGCCTGTGGCTCACCAGCTGCTGCGAGCCGGTGGCGAGCGGCTTCAGGTGGGCCAGGTGCTGCGCCGTCTCGACCGGAGGTGAATACTCGTAGCGGGTTTCGTGGGTGACGTGGAGAAGCATGGAAATTTCCTTGGGCCGCTTCGGTGCAAGCGCGCGAAGAGCGCCGCGTCAGGCCCCGACGGAGCGCAGCGATTCGGAAGTGAGCGTGAAATAGCGCGTGCCGATGGCGTCGGACACATGGTAGGCCGCCGTCTCGCAACTGGCCAGGAGCTCGACGAGCGCAGGGTAGCTCGCATCGGCGCCGGGGGCGCAGAGATGCTCCAGCGTCCAGGTGGCCGGGTCGGGCAGTTCGTACGACAGCGCGGTGAGCTTGCCGGGCGCGCTGCCCGCCAAGCGGGCGATGCGCCCGCGCAGCGTCTGCGTGACCCACGCGAGAGAGCGCGGGTTCTCGGCGTCGAGCACCAGCAGGTCCACCAGCGTGGCGACGTCGCGTCGCTGCTGGTAGCGCGCGTGAAAGGTGATGGTGCTGTCGAACAGCGCCACCATGGCCTCGAAGCCGCTCACTTCGTGCACCGCACCGCCGTCGAAACCGGCCTCCAGCGCGCTGGCCAGGAAGCCCAGGCGTTCGATGTGGCGGCCGATCGACAGCAGGCGCCATGCGTCGTCGCGCGTCATGCGGTCGGTCTGGGCGCCGGTCATGGCGGCGAGCGCGGTGCTCGCCGTCTCGAGCGCCCGCAAGGCCGCTCCGGTGGCAAAGCTGCCTTCGCCGGCCTGCTCGGCCGCACGCCGCAGGAATTCGGCCTCGGCGCGCACGATCTGGTTCCAGTTGTCCTGCGACAGCCGCTCGCGCACCGCCGCCGCGGCCTGCCGGATGCACAGCAGGCTGAAGCCCACGCTGCCGCCGTGCTCCACGTCGCCGAGTTCGGCGATCAGCGCGCGTTCGAACACGCGGCGCGACTGCGGCGCGCTGGGCACCCCGGCCGGCACGAGCGCGTTGCGCAGCGCCATGCGGTGCAGCCAGTCGAGCAGCGGGCGCGACGACTGGTCTTCGCTGCCCAGCAGGTTGAGCGTGAGGCGCGCGAGCCGCACCGCGTTCTCCGCGCGCTCGGTGTAGCGGCCGAGCCAGAACATGTTCTCGGCAGCGCGGCTGGTCACGGGCGCACGGTGCCGCGCCAGCGAGGCGGGCGTGGCATGCGGCTGCAGCAGCGTGGTGCGGTCGACCTCGCCATGCGTCTGCACCCACACGTCGGCGCTGCTGCCGCCGCGCTGCATGGAGGCGATCTGCGCATCGCGGCCCGCGAGCCGTGCGAGGCCGCCGGGCAGCACGCGCCACGACTGCGCGCCGTCGCTCACGGCGAACACGCGCAGCAGCACCGCGCGCGGCGCGATGTGGCCCGGGCCCAGGTCGTTGGCCCAGGTGGGCATCTGCGACAGTGGCAGGTAGCTCTGGATCGTGTGGGCTTCGCCCTCGCGCACGATGCGGCCGGCCCATTCGTCGAGCTGGCGGCGGCTCAGCTCGCTGCCGAGCACCGCGTCGAAGCTGGTCTGTCCGTCGGAGCCGGGGTAGGTCGGCTTGATGGCGCAGTCGCCGAGTTGGGGCAGCACTGCTTCGAGCGCGGCGCGCTCGCCGCACCACCAGGTCGGCAATGCCGGCAGCTTGAGCTTCTCGCCGATGAGCCGGCGCGCGAGGCCGGGCAGAAAGCCCAGCAGCGCGGGCGACTCGAGGAACGCCGAGCCCGGCATGTTGGCCACCAGCACGTTGCCGGCACGAATCGCCTGAAGCAGACCCGGCACGCCGAGGGTGGAATCGGGCCGCAGTTCGA
Organism: Variovorax sp. OAS795; assembly: GCF_040546685.1. Classification (NCBI taxonomy): domain Bacteria; kingdom Pseudomonadati; phylum Pseudomonadota; class Betaproteobacteria; order Burkholderiales; family Comamonadaceae; genus Variovorax; species Variovorax sp. OAS795. Next base: position 4,135,206 of record NZ_JBEPOH010000001.1, on the reverse strand, counting down.
GCGGGTCGAGGAACTGGTCGTCCAGCCGCTTGATGAGCCCGTGCACAGGCCGCAGCCCCTGCAGGGTCTTGAGATAGAGCCGCTGGTCGCGCACGGTGAGGTCGCTGCCCTCGACCAGCGTCACGCCCAGGTAGCGCGCGAGGTACGCGTGCTCGAAGTAGGTCTCGTTGTAGGGCCCCGGGGTCAGCAGCGCGATGTGCGGCGGCACGCCGGCCGGGCACATGTGCTGCAGGCCGTCCATCATGGCGCTGTAGGTCGCGGCCAGGCGCTGCACGTGCAGCGCCTCGAAGGCCTGCGGAAACTGGCGCGTGATGGCGAGCCGGTTCTCCAGCAGGTAGCCCAGCCCCGAGGGGGCCTGCGTGCGCTGCGACACCACCCACCAGTTGCCGTCGGGCCCGCGGGCGAGGTCGAAGGCCGCGATGTGCAGCCAGGTGTCGCCCGGCGGCTTCACGCCGTGCAGGGCGCGCAGGTAGCCGGGGTGGCCGCGCACCAGCGCCGCGGGCAACAGCCCCTCGGCCAGCAGCTGCTGCGGTCCATAGACGTCGGCCATGACGCGGTCGAGCACGCGCACGCGCTGCAGCACGCCGGCCTCGATCTGGTTCCAGCTCTCGGGCGAGACGATCAACGGAAACAGGTCGAGCGACCAGGGGCGCTGCGGCCCGTTGGCGTCGGCATAGACGTTGTAGGTGACGCCGTTGTCGCGGATCTGCCGCTCCAGGCTGACCGCGCGCCGCGGCAGGTCGCCGAAGCCGCCCGGCCCGAGCTGGTCGAAGAAGGCGTTCCACGATGGCGTGAGGGGCGGCTTTTCTTGCGAGGGCTGGCTGGCCTGCGCGGGTGCCTGGGCCTGCGATTGGGACTGAGCCTGCGACTGCGTGGCCGGCCCCGAGGCCGGTCGCTCCGCCGCGGCGTCGTAGAGCAGGGGCGGCATCGGGGCCATGGGCGGCAGGCCCATGGCGGGGCGCGCAAGTGCCGTGGGCGTGGCCTGTCCACGCAGCTCGTCGAAATGGCCGGGCAGGGCGGCCGGGGCGAGCGCCGACGCCAGGGCGGCCGGAAATTCCAGCGCCTGGGCGTCGAACAGGGATTCGTTCAGGGGTTCCACAGGGTGTGGATTGTCACACCGCCGTCATGCGGACGGCAGGTGTCCTGCATTCACCGCCGCAAATCGAGCGTGAAAGGAAATTCGCGGCTGCCCGCGAGCTCGATGGTGGCCGGTGGCGTGCGCATCAGGCCCGGCGTATGGCCCATCTCGGTGAAGCGCGACATGCGCCGGCTTTCCGCCTCGTAGGCATTGACCGGGAAGGTGTCGTAGTTGCGCCCGCCCGGGTGGGCCACGAAATACTGGCAGCCGCCCAGCGAGCGCTTCATCCAGGTGTCGACGATGTCGAAGGTCAGCGGCGCATGGGCGTCGATGCTCGGATGCAGCGCCGAGGGCGGGTTCCATGCCTTGTAGCGCACGCCCGCGACGAACTCGCCCACGGTGCCGGTGGGCTGCAGCGGCAGCACCTTGCCGTTGACGGTGATCACGTGCCGGCTTTCGTTCAGGCCGGTGACGCGCACCTCGATGCGTTCGAGCGACGAGTCGACATAGCGCACCGTGCCGCCGGCCGAGCCTTCCTCGCCCATGACGTGCCAGGGTTCGAGCGCGTTGCGCAGCGACAGCTCCACGCCCATGGCCTGCACCTGGCCCACCAGCGGAAAGCGGAACTCGAAATGCGGCGCGAACCAGTCGATGTCGAAGGCGAAGCCGGCCTGCCGCATCTCGCTGATCACGTCGTCGAAGTCCATCTTGACGAAGGTCGGCAAGAGGAAGCGGTCGTGCAGCTCGGTGCCCCAGCGCGTGACGGGCGCCTTGTAGGGGTCGTCCCAGAAGCGCGCCACCAGCGCGCGGATCAGCAGCTGCTGTGCAATGCTCATGCGCGCATGCGGCGGCATCTCGAAGGCGCGCAGTTCCAGCAGGCCCAGGCGGCCGGTGCTGGAGTCGGGCGAATAGAGCTTGTCGATGCAGAACTCGCTGCGGTGCGTGTTGCCCGAGACGTCGATCAGGATGTTGCGCAGCGTGCGGTCGACCAGCCATGCGGGCATGTTCTGGCCGTGGATCTCGCGGCTTTTCGCGATTTCCTTCAGCGCGATCTCGAGTTCGTAGACCTGGTCGTTGCGCGCCTCGTCCACGCGCGGCGCCTGGCTCGTCGGTCCGATGAACATGCCTGAGAACAGGTAGCTCAGCGACGGATGGTTGTGCCAGTAGAGCAGCAGGCTCGCGAGCAACTCGGGCCGGCGCAGGAACGGGCTGTCCGCGGGCGTGGCGCCACCCATCACGAAGTGGTTGCCGCCGCCGGTGCCGGTGTGCCGCCCGTCGGTCATGAACTTCTCGGCCGACAGGCGGGTCTCGAATGCGGCGTTGTAGAGAAACTCGGTGTGGTCGACCAGTTCCTTCCAGTCGTGGGCCGGATGGATGTTGACTTCGATCACGCCCGGATCGGGGGTCACGGCCAGCATCTTCAGGCGCGGATCGCGCGGGGGCGGATAGCCTTCCATCACGATGCGCATGCCCAGCTGCTGCGCCGTGGCTTCGACGGCCGCAACTAGGTCCAGGTAGTCTTCAAGGCGCGCGAGCGGCGGCATGAAGACGTAGAGCACGCCCGAGGCGCTGCCCTTCTTCTCCGCCGCGGGACCGTTGGCGCGGCGCGGGTCGCGCACTTCGACGCACAGCGCCGTGCGCGTGACCCAGTGGGCCGACTCGCCGCGCAGCGGCTGGCGCGTGGCCGGCGTCGCCGCGCTGTCGGCTGCATCGGCTGGCGATGGCTTGCCCTTGCCATCGCCTGCGGCCGTGGCGTCAGCCGCGTTGGCAGCGCCCCCCGGCGCCTGCATGCGCAGGGACGCGGGCACCACGGGCGGGGCACCGAATTCATAGGGCACCGCGCCAAGGTCGGCACCCATCGCGCCGTCGGCGGGCACGGCGTAGCGTGCGCGGTAGTCGGCCGAGCTCGGCAAGGCGGTCCGCGGTGCGGTCGGGTCGCGCTCGACCAGGTAGGGGTAGTCGCCCTTGCTGGCCCAGGGCTGCGAATCGAGCGGCAGGCGGTAGCCCATGGGCGAGTCGCCCGGGATCAGGTAGAGCCGGTCGTCGCGCAGGAACCAGGGGCCGGTCTTCCAGCCCGGGCCTTCGAGCGCCGGTGCATCGACGTCGGCATTGGCGGGTTCGAGCGGCAGCATGTAGCCGATGACGGCATCGAGCTTTTGCGTGAACACGCGGCGCAGGCGAACCCGCTCGAGCTCGTCGTCGAGCTTCGATTCGAAGGGGTCGACATTGACCGGCAGGCGGCGTTCGCGCCAGAGGTAGTAGTAGACGTCTTCGTAGCCGGCCTGCGCATAGCGCTCGGTGATGCCGAGCTTGTGCGCCAGCACGGTGGTGAAGCGGCGCGCGTCTTCGCTGGTGTAGTGCGTGGGCACGCGCTCGTCGGCGAAGAGATCGGGGTTGTGCCAGAGCGTCTGGCCGTCGGCGCGCCAGAAGATCGACAGGGCCCAGCGCGGCAGCTGCTCGCCCGGGTACCACTTGCCCTGGCCGAAGTGCAGGAAGCCGCCCCTGCCGTATTCGGCGCGCAGCTTGTGGACGAGCTCGGTGGCATAGCCGCGCTTGGTGGGGCCGAGCGCGTCGGTGTTCCACTCGGGCGCGTCGCGGTCACTGGTGGCCACGTAGGTGGGCTCGCCGCCCATCGTGAGCCGCACGTCGCCGGCTTTCAGGCGCGCATCGACCGCGTCGCCGAGCGCGAGCACTTCGGCCCACTGTTCCTCGGTGTAGGGCTTGGTGACGCGCGGCGATTCGTAGATGCGCGTGACCTTCATTTCGTGGCCGAACTCGACTTCGGAGTCGTCGACGCCGCCTTCGATGGGCGCCGCGCTCGACGGCGTGGGCGTGCAGGCGAGCGGGATGTGGCCCTCGCCGGCCATGAGGCCCGAGGTGGCGTCGAGGCCGACCCAGCCCGCGCCGGGCAGGAACACTTCGCACCAGGCATGCAGGTCGGTGAAGTCGACCGTGGTGCCGCTCGGGCCGTCGAGCGCCTTCACGTCGGGCGTGAGCTGGATCAGGTAGCCCGAGACGAAGCGCGCCGCCAGCCCGCAGTGGCGCAGCAGCTGCACCAGCAGCCAGCCGGAGTCGCGGCAGGAGCCGCTGCCGTTGGTGAGCGTTTCCTCCGGCGTCTGCACGCCGGGCTCCATGCGGATCAGGTAGTTGACGTCCTGCTGCACCTGCTGGTTGAGACCGACCAGGAAGTCGATGGTGCGCTGCTCCTTGCGCTCGATCTTGTCGAGGTAGGCCGACAGCAGCGGCGTGGCCTCTTCGGTGACGAGGTAGGGCGCGAGCTCTTCGGCCTGCGAAGCGGTGTACTTGAATGGAAAGTTCTCGGCCTGGGGCTCGAGAAAGAAGTCGAAGGGGTTGTAGACCGCCATCTCGACCACGAGGTCGACCGTGACCTTGAACTCACGCGTCTTCTCCGGAAACACGAGCCGCGCCTGGTAGTTGGCGAACGGATCCTGCATCCAGTTGACGAAGTGCTCGGTCGGCTCGACCTGCAGCGAATACGAAATGATCTTGCTGCGGCAATGCGGCGCGGGACGCAAGCGCACGACCTGCGGGCCCAGCTGCACCAGGCGGTCGTATTTGTAATGGGTGACGTGGTGGAGTGCGGCGTGAATGGACATGCGTTTTGTGTGCAGTACTGCGAGATTGCATCGAAAAGATGTCTCTTGTGAGACGCATACTAGCCGAGAAGCAAAGCAATTAACGCGCCATTGAGCGTGGGCCTGGGAGGGTTTGCCGCATGTGTTCCGGAGTTTGCCGTTGACGGCCGTGCGCGCGTCCGGCGGTGTTGCGGCCGGGTCGTGGGCCTTTGCCGCGCTGGGCGGAACGCTGCTCGGCGCCGCATTGCAGCTGCAGCAGCCGCGCTTGTGGGGCGCGGGTGCCTATGCGGCCTGTTTGGTCGCGGGGCTTGCGGGGCTCGCCTTGCTGTCGCGCCGATGGCCGAAGTTCCGCGGACTTCCCGCATCACCCCTGTTCGCCAGCGTGCCGCTTTTCGCGGCCCTGGTCTTCGGAACCCTTGCCGGCGGCGGGCTCGCAGGCTGGCGGGCGTGCGCCTATGCCAAGGGCGCACTGGATCCGGCCCTCGAAGGACGAGACCTGCAGGTGGTGGGCGTGGTGGGGCAGATGCCGCAGCGCAGCGACGGCGGCACCCGGTTCCGGCTCGACGTGGAATCGGCGCACTGGGCCGATGCCACCGGAGCGCCTGCGCCGCGCGTTCCATCGCGCATCGCGCTCGGCTGGTATCGCGACGACGCCAGCCTCCGGGGCCGTGCGCCGGAAGGGCGGGCCGCGGCAAGTGCAGGTGCCGCTGCGCCGCTGCATGCGGGCGAACGCTGGCGCCTCACGGTCCGGCTCAAGGCGCCGCACGGCAATCTCAATCCGCATGGCTTCGACAGCGAACTGTGGCTCTGGGAGCAGGGCGTGCATGCCAGCGGCTATGTGCGCACGGGTGCGCGCGACGCGGCGCCGGCGCGTCTGCAGGCCACCTGGCAGCATCCCATCGAGCGGGCGCGCGAGGCGGTGCGCGACGCGGTGTTCGAGCGCGTGCCCGACGCGCGGCAGGCGGGCGTGATCGCGGCCCTCGTCACCGGCGACCAGGGCGCCATCGAGCGCAGCGACTGGGATATCTTTCGCGCCACCGGCGTGGCGCACCTGATGTCGATCTCGGGGCTGCACATCACCATGTTCGCCTGGCTCGCGGCGCACGCGGTGGGGGCGCTGTGGCGCCGCAGCGGCAAGCTGATGCTGCGTGTTCCGGCGCCGCAGGCCGCGCTGGTGGGCGGCGTGCTGCTGGCCGGGCTCTATGCGCTTTTCAGTGGATGGGGCGTGCCGTCGCAGCGCACGGTCTGGATGCTGGCCACCGCGGCGCTGCTGCGGCTCACGGGGCGGCGCTGGCCGTGGCCGCATGTGTGGCTGCTGATCGCGGCGGTGGTGGTGACGATCGATCCCTGGGCGCTGATGCAGGCCGGCTTCTGGCTCAGCTTCGTCGCGGTCGGCGTGCTGTTCACGACCGGCTTCATGCGGCCCGCCGGCGAGAAGACGGGCCCAGCGGCGCGGCTGCTTGCGTTCTTTCGCGAGCAATGGGTGATCACGCTGGCACTCACGCCCCTCAGCCTGCTGCTGTTCCAGCAGGTCTCCGTGGTCGGCCTGCTGGCCAATGCCGTTGCGATTCCCTGGGTCACGCTGGTCATCACGCCGCTGGCCATGCTGGGCACCGCCATAGCGCCGCTCTGGGACCTGGCAGCCTGGGCCGTGCAGGCACTGGCCGTGCTGCTGCGCTGGCTCGCCGCATTGCCGTATGCCACGCTCTCGATGGCTGCGCCACCCGTGTGGATGGCGGCCTGCGGCGTGGCTGGCGGCGTTCTGCTGGCCATGCAGCTGCCGTGGTCGCTGCGAACGCTGGGCCTGCCGTTCCTGCTGCCGGTGCTGCTCTGGCAGGCGCCACGGCCGGCCATGGGGGAGTTCGCGCTGCTGGCCGCGGACATCGGGCAGGGCAACGCGGTCCTGGTGCGCACCGCGTCGCACAGCCTGCTGTACGACGCGGGTCCGCGCTACAGCCTGGAAAGCGACGCCGGCCATCGCGTGCTCGTTCCCCTGCTGCGCGCGCTCGACGAGCGGCTCGACATGCTGCTGCTGAGCCACCGCGACATCGACCACACCGCCGGCGCTGTGGCGGTGCTCGCGATGCAGCCGAAGGCCGAGCTCCTGAGCTCGATCGAAGCCGCTCACCCGCTTCAATCGTTGCGCCCCGCCCGGCGCTGCGAGGCTGGCCAGCGGTGGACCTGGGACGGCGTGGACTTCGAGATCCTTCATCCCGTGGCGGCCGACTACCTCTCCTTCACCAAGCCCAACGCCGTTTCCTGCGTGCTGCGCATCGGCAACGGACGCGCCACGGTGCTGCTGGCCGGCGACATCGAGCGCCTGCAGGAGGCGGCGCTGGTCTCGCGAACCCCGGCCCTGCGCGCCGATGTGCTTCTGGCACCGCACCACGGCAGCAAGACCTCGTCGAGCGCCGTGCTGCTCGATGCGGTGCGCCCGCGCCTGGCGCTGGTCCAGGCGGGCTACCGCAACCGCTTCGGGCATCCGGCGCCCGAGGTGGTCGGGCGCTATGCCGCGCACGGCGTGCGGCTGGTCGAGAACGTGCCCTGCGGCGCCGTGTCATGGCGCAGCGAGGCACCCGGCGAAGTCGGCTGCGAACGCGAGCGCAACGCACGCTACTGGCACCATCGCCTGCCCTGAAAGTTGGCCAGCGGGCCGGAAACCGCGCCAACATAGGGCTTTCACTGGCCTCGAACTTGCTAAGCTATGGCTCAAGGAGATTGGTCGTTCCATGCACAAATTCGACGAGATGTATGAGCAGTTGCCCTATGCGGGGGCTGCGATCCGGCAACACTACAAGCGCTACGACCAATGGCTTGCGAAGCAGCCCGGCGAGGTGATGCGGGCGCGCCGCGAAGAGGCGGAGATGATTTTTCGCCGGGTCGGCATCACCTTTGCGGTGTACGGCGCCAAGGACGAGGACGGCTCCGGCACCGAGCGGCTCATTCCGTTCGACCTGCTGCCGCGCATCATTCCCGCCCATGAGTGGGAGAGCATGGAAAAAGGCCTGGTGCAGCGCGTCACGGCGCTCAACCGCTTCCTGCACGACGTCTACCACGACCAGGAAATCATCAAGGCCGGCATCATCCCGGCCGAGCAGATCCTGAACAACGCGCAGTTCCGCCCCGAGATGATGGGCGTCAGCGTGCCGCACAACGTCTACTCCAACATCTCCGGCATCGACATCGTCCGGGCGCCCGACGCCCAGGGCAACGGCGAGTACTACGTGCTCGAGGACAACCTGCGCGTGCCCAGCGGCGTGAGCTACATGCTGGAGAACCGCAAGATGATGATGCGGCTCTTCCCCGAGCTGTTCAACCAGAACCGCATCGCGCCCGTGGCGCACTACCCCGACCTGCTGCTCGAAACCCTGCGCGCCAGCGCGCCGGCCGCCACGGCCGAGCCCACGGTGGTGGTGCTCACGCCCGGCATGTACAACAGCGCCTACTTCGAGCATGCCTTCCTCGCGCAGCAGATGGGCGTGGAACTGGTCGAAGGGCAGGACCTGTTCGTGAAGGACAACTTCGTCTACATGCGCACCACGCGCGGACCGAAGCGGGTGGACGTGATCTACCGCCGCGTGGACGACGACTTCCTCGATCCCGAGGTGTTCCGCCCGACGTCCACGCTGGGCTGCGCCGGCCTGATGCGCGCCTACCGCGACGGCAACGTCGTCATCTGCAATGCGGTGGGCACCGGCGTGGCCGACGACAAGTCGATCTACCCCTACGTGCCGAAGATGGTCGAGTTCTACCTCGGCGAGCAGCCGATCCTGAAGAACGTGCCGACCTACATGTGCCGCAACAAGGACGAGCTGCAATACACGCTCGACAACATGAAGGACCTGGTCGTCAAGGAGGTGCACGGCGCCGGCGGCTACGGCATGCTGATTGGCCCGGCCGCCACGCTGGCCGAGATCGAGGAGTTCAAGAAGGCCGTGATCGCCAAGCCCGACGGCTACATCGCCCAGCCGACGCTGAGCCTTTCCACCTCGCCCACCTTCGTCGATGCCGGCATTGCGCCGCGCCACATCGACCTGCGCCCCTTCGTGCTCTCCGGCAAGGAAGTGCAGATGGTGCCCGGCGGCCTCACGCGCGTGGCGCTCAAGGAGGGCTCGCTGGTGGTCAATTCGTCGCAGGGCGGCGGCACCAAGGACACCTGGATCCTCGAGGCGGACCGCAGCCCGAAGCCCAAGGCGGCGGGCGGGACGCAAAGCCAGTCGCAGTCGGCCTAGTGGCAGGCACGCAAGAAGCAAGCAAGGAATCAGGAGAACCACGATGCTGTCACGCACCGCCGACCACCTCTACTGGATGTCGCGCTACACCGAACGCGCGGAAAACACCGCGCGCATGCTCGACGTCAACTACCAGACCTCGCTCCTGCCGCAATCGGCCGAAGTGGCCAAGTACGGCTGGCAGGGCGTGCTGTCCATCAGCGAGTTGCTGCCCTCGTACAACAAGAAGTACGAGCAGATCACGCCGCACGACGTGATGGAGTTCATGGTCAAGGACGAAAGCAATCCGTCTTCGATCGTCTCGTGCCTCAAGGCCGCGCGGGAAAACGCGCGCGCCGTACGCGGCGCACTCACCACCGAGGCGTGGGAAACCCAGAACACCACCTGGCTCGAAGTCAACCGCATGCTGCGCGCCGGCGATTTCGAGCGCGACCCGGCCCAGTTCTGTGAATGGGTCAAGTTCCGCTCGCACCTGTCGCGCGGCGTCACGCTGGGCACCATGTTGCAGGACGAGGCCTTCTACTTCTCGCGCCTGGGCACCTTCCTGGAGCGCGCCGACAACACCGCGCGGCTGGTCGACGTGAAGTTCCACGCGCTCAACAGCGAGTTCTTCGGTACCGCCACCGAGGAAGACCAAGAGTACGACTTCTATCACTGGAGCGCCATCCTGCGCAGCGTCTCGGCCTTCGAGGTGTACCGCAAGGTCTACCGCGACGTGATCAAGCCCGAGCGCGTGGCCGAGCTGCTGATTCTTCGCGCCGACATGCCGCGCTCGCTGCATGCGAGCCTGGTCGAGGTGGTGAACAACCTCGCCAAGGTGCAGAACGAGCAGAGCGCCGAAACCCAGCGCCGCGCCGGCAAGCTGCTGGCCGACCTGCAGTACGCGCGGGTCGACGAAATCCTCGCGACCGGGCTGCATGCGTATCTCACGCAGTTCCTCGATCGTGTGAACGAGCTCGGCGGGCGGATCAGCCAGGACTTCCTGGTTCCGGCGCAGTGAGGCGAAGCCGCGCCGCGAGGTGCCAAAGTCGCTGCTTCGAGGGCAGCGGATCGCGGCACAGGTAGTTGCACTAGTGTTGGAAATTTGAAGCCCTCCCGTATCATCCTTAATACATTGGGTGAATAACAGGGAGGATTCAATGCGACTATTTCAACGCGGCTGTTGCGCGTTTTCATATCGTTTTCCATGGCGCTGCTGCTGGGCGCTTGCGCAATGCCCATGCGAATCGGGCTGGAGCCGGAAGAGCGAAGCAAGATCACTGCGCTTGCAGCTCACGTTGTCGTGGTGCAGGACGAGGTGATCGCTGCCGTTCAAGCGCCCACGGTCGGCGCTGCTTCGGGTGGTGGGCTGATTGGCGCCATGATCGATGCGTCGATCGCCAACAGCCGCGTCAAGGAATCCCAGCAAGCGCTTGGCTCGTTCTACACCGTGATCGAGGATGTGGATTACCGAAAGGAATTCAACGAAGCAATCCGCAGTGAGTTGGCCAATTACCAGATCAAGGTGGCCACTGTCACGACCACCCCGCGCGCTTTGAACATGGACATCCTTACCAAGCTGCGCAACCAGCTTCCATCCGGCCAGGCCTTGCTCCTGATCTATCCGCGCTATTCATTGACAGCGGATTTCCGGAATTTCGATGTCGAGTCGCAAGTTTCGATGTGGACCCGATCTGACAGCCCAAGCTCTTCCGGCGGGATGAACAGACCCATCCAGCGCAGCGTGCTCTACTTTCAATCGCAGTCCGTCGGCATGGGCGGCAGGAAATCGCTGGACATTTGGGGAGCCGACAACGCCGCCTTGTTTCGCAGCACCCTGCGCGAGTCGATCACCGAGACTCTTCGCATGGCGATGATCGATCTCGACGTGGCAACGGAACCGTCGGCCAAGGCAGGAAATCTTCAAGAGGAGTTTTCCTTTAACAACGGCGCAATCACCACAAAGCTGAAGGGCCAGGTTGTAAAGAGCGGCGATACGCGCACGATCCTGCTCGCCAGCGATCAGAAGCTTTACTCACTCCCAAGAACAAGCGCTTCCGCGAGCACTGCCGCAGCCAAATGATCGCAGAGTCAACATGAACAAATACGTCTTCACCGCCCGGCGCCCTGTGGCCGCGCTGCTGTTCGGCATTGCGTCTGCTGCATTTGCAAACACCACCGACTACGGCTCGAAAGTCGACATGAAATACGACCGGAGCGCGCGCGAGAACTATGCGCTCCAACCGTACCAGAGCGCTTGCCCGGTACATATCGTGCTCACGGAGGACGCTCGCCAGAACAAGGAGACCATTGGACAGTCAGGTAGCGGAGCACTCCTTGCCGACGACGTCAGCCGCTGGGTGGCCGACGGGTTTATCGCGCTCAAGGACTACGGCTATGCGGTCGATGAAACCAACAGCCTGGAGCCACCGGCTGCTGGCATCACGATCAGGACCAGCGTGACCCGTGCCTACACTTGGCATCTCAGTGTCAAGATTTTCAGCATGGTGGCGCTCAAGGCCCAATTCATTGACCGCAACGGAGTGCTGCAAGAAAAGTACTACCGAGCCCATGGCGACAAGTCCAACATGTGGGGGGCGGATTCGGAGTACGTGACGACGCTGAACTACGGCTTGAACAACCTCCTGCCAGCCGTCGCGCGCGACCTGCAATCGCTGTGCAAGGGTCAAAAGGTCGAGTCGTACACCTACTCCGGGCCAGAGGAAGTCACCAAGAAATAGAAGATGCCAGTGCTGGCGCGGCGACCTCAAGTCGCGGTGGCCTGCCGCACCGCGCGCTCCCAGCGCGCCATGGCTTCCTCGGCCTGCGCGCGGGCCATGGTCGGCATGAAGCGCCGCTCCACCTTCCACAGCTTCGAGAGCTGGCGCGCATCGCTGTAGACCCCGGTCGAGAGGCCGGCCAGGTAGGCGGCGCCCAGCGCAGTGGTCTCGATCACTTCGGGACGTACCACCGGAATACCCAGCAGGTCGGCCTGGAACTGCATCAGGAGGTCGTTCACGCTCGCGCCGCCATCCACGCGCAGCTCGGCCACGGGCGTGCCGCCGGCGGCGACCGCGTCGCGGCTCATGGCCTGCAGCAGCGCGGCGCTCTGGTAGGCGATGCTCTCCAAGGCGGCGCGCGCGATGTGCGCCACGGTGGTTCCGCGCGTGAGGCCGGTGATGGTGCCGCGTGCATCGGCGTTCCAATAGGGCGCGCCGAGGCCGGTGAACGCCGGCACCATCATCACGCCGCCCGCATCGGGCACGCTTTCGGCGAGCGACTGCATTTCGGCGCTGCCCTTGATGGCCTTGAGTCCGTCGCGCAGCCACTGCACGACGGCGCCGCCGACGAAGACGCTGCCTTCCATCGCGTACTGCGGCGTGGCGTCGGTCTGCGCGGCGCTGGTCACCAGCAGGCCGTTGTGCGAGGGCTGGAACGCCGCACCCGTGTGCATCAGGAGGAAGCAGCCAGTGCCATAGGTATTCTTGGCCATGCCGGCCGCGAAGCAGGCCTGCCCGAAGAGGGCGCTCTGCTGGTCGCCGGCCACGCCGCCGATGGGCAGCGTGCGGCCGAGCAGCGCGGCGTCGGTGTCGGCAAAGTGCGAGCTCGACGGCTGCACCTTCGGCATGAGCGCGGCGGGAATGTCGAGCACCTTGAGCAGGTCCGCATCCCATTCGTTGCGGTGCACGTTGAAGAGCATCGTGCGGGACGCGTTGCTCACGTCGGTCACATGGACCTTGCCGCCCGTCAGCTGCCACATGAGCCAGCTGTCGACGGTGCCGAAGGCGAGTTCGCCGCGCTCGGCCTGCGCGCGGGCGCCTGGAACGTTGTCGAGCAGCCAGCGCAGCTTGGTACCGGAAAAATACGCATCGATCACCAGCCCGGTCTTTTCCTGGATGGTGCCGGTCATGCCTTCGTCGCGCAGCTTCGCGCACAGGGGCTCGGCGCGCCGGTCCTGCCAGACGATGGCGTGGTGCACGGGCTGGCCGGTCTTGCGGTTCCACAGCACGGTGGTCTCGCGCTGGTTGGTGATGCCGATGGCGTGGATGTCGGCGGGCTGGAGCTTGGCCTTGGCGAGCACTTCGCGCGCGGTGGCCAGCTGGCTGTTCCAGATTTCCATCGGATCGTGCTCGACCCAGCCGGGTTGCGGATAGATCTGCGTGAGTTCCTTCTGCGCGATGGCGACGATGTGGCCTTCGCGGTCGAACACGATGCTGCGTGAGCTCGAAGTGCCCTGGTCGAGTGCTAGCAGGTAGGTCATGGCTTGGATGTTCCTTGGAGTCTGTTCGATGCGTGTCTTGTGTTCTGGGCGCTGTTGTCTTGTTCAGGGCGCTTGTTCAGGGCGCGTGCACAGGCCACCGGGTACTCCCCTCCGCGAATGTCCCCCGGCTTCGCCTCCTCCTTTATTTCGCTGCGGGGAGCACCCGGCGCCCTGTGCACACCAGGCGCAGCTCTTGTTCCGTTCGATCAACCACCGCTCTGAATCACGCTCGCGCTGGCGGGGTGCCTTGCGCAGCGAAATAAAGGAGGAGGGCGAAGCCCGGGGGACATTCGCGGAGCAAGGCACCCCGTCGGCGCGAGCGCGCCCTGAACGACCCCAGCGGCAATGAACAAGACGACGAACCCTCATCTCAGTCACGCGCAATTTCAAGACGGACTTGCGCCGCATGCAGCAGGTCGGCAAAAGGTGGCGGCGGCTCCGCATCGGTGAACAGCCGGTCGATCTGAGAGAGCGTGCCGAGCTGGATCATCGCCGGCCGGTTGAACTTGCTCGCATCGGCCGCGAGCCACACCTCGCGGGCCTGCGCGATGATGGTTTGCGCCACCTTCACCTCGCGCAAGTCGAAGTCGCGCAGCGACCCGTCGGCCTCGATGCTGGAGACGCCGATCAACGCGATGTCGACCTTGAACTGCCGGATGAAATCGATCGTTGCCTCGCCCACGATCGCGCGGTCGCGCGCCCGCACCGACCCGCCCGCCACGATCACCTCGCACGAATTGTTGCCGCTCAGGATCGTCGCCACGTTCAGGTTGTTGGTGATCACGCGCAGCCCCGTGTGCCGCATCAGCGCCTTGGCAATCGCTTCGGTGGTGGTGCCGATGTTCAGGATCAGCGAGCAGTCGTTGGGCACCAGTTCGGCCACGCGCCCCGCAATGCGCGCCTTGCCTTCGGCATGCAGCGTCTCGCGCTGCTGGTAGCCGATGTTCTCGGTGGTCGAACTCGGCACGCGCACGCCGCCGTGAAAGCGCGTGAGCAAGCCTTCGTCGGCCAGCCGCTGCACATCGCGCCGCACCGTCTGCAGCGTCACGCCCAGCATGTCGGCCAGCTGCTCCACAGTGACGGAGCCGCGCGTGCGAACGGTATCGAGAAGGTTGATCTGGCGCGGATTGGAGTTCACAGGGGCGTCGCAAAGAACGTGAAGACTCTTTGGAGAGTACAGGCCGCGCCACTTTAAAACGAAAGAAAACGAAGATAGCTAAGGGAAAACTCGGAGGAAAATCGCGTCAAAAGGAACCCAAATGAAAAAACGCGAAAATACAATGGCGCCCTTCCGTGACCGAAGTCACGATTCCATGGGCCATCTTCTGTGAGCGACTTCTCCTCCAATCCGCCTTCGCAGGCCACCGATTGCGACGTGCTGATCGTCGGTGGCGGCATCAACGGCTGCGGCATTGCGCGCGACCTGGCGGGCAGGGGCTGGCGCGTGGTGCTGTGCGAGAAAGACGACCTCGCTTCGCACACGTCGTCCTCGTCGACCAAGCTCATCCACGGCGGTCTGCGCTACCTGGAGTACTACGAGTTCTCGCTCGTTCGCAAGGCGCTGCAGGAGCGCGAAGTGCTGCTCAAGAGCGCGCCGCACATCATGTGGCCGCTGCGCTTCGTCATGCCGCACGACCCGTCGATGCGGCCGGGCTGGATGATCCGCATCGGCCTTTTCATGTACGACCACCTTGCCAGGCGCGAAGTGCTGCCGGGCTCGCGCAGCATCGACCTGCGAAGCCACGCGGCCGGCGCGCCGCTCAAGCCGCAGTTCAAGCGCGGCTTCGTCTATTCCGACGGCTGGGTCGACGATGCCCGGCTCGTGGTGCTCAACGCCATCGACGCCCGGTCGCGCGGCGCCGAGGTGCTCACGCGCACCCGCTGCGTCCACGCGCAGCGCGATGCCGACGGCTGGACCGCCACGCTCGAAGCCGCGGACGGCGGCATTCGCGTGGTGCGTGCACGCGCAGTCGTCAATGCCGCGGGCCCGTGGGCCGAATCGTTCCTGCGCGGCGTGGCGCAATCGGCCAAGGGCGAGGCGCTCGCCACGCGCCATCTGCGGCTGGTCAAGGGCAGCCATATCGTGGTGAGGCGCCTGTTCGAGCATGACCACGCCTACATCTTCCAGAACCCCGACAAGCGCATCATCTTCGCAATTCCGTACCAGGACGAGTTCACGCTGATCGGCACCACCGACATCGAGCTGAACGGCGACGATCCCGGCGCGGCGCGCATCGCCGACGAAGAGATCGCGTATCTCTGCACCCAGGCGAGCCGCTATTTCGACAAGCCCATCGTGCCGGCCGACGTGGTCTGGACCTACTCGGGCGTGCGTCCGCTGCTCGACGATGCCTCGGGCGATCCCTCCGCCGTCACGCGCGACTACATGCTCGAGTCGAACACCACCGCGGCGCCGCTGCTCTCCGTCTGGGGCGGCAAGATCACGACCTTCCGCAAGCTCGCCGAAGACGCGGCCGACGAGGTCGGCAAGATGCTCGGCCAGCCCAGCGCGCAGCGCCCGCCCTGGACCGACGGCGCCTTCCTGGCCGGCGGCGACCTGTCCGCGTGGATCGGCGCCGCCAAGCGGCCCGACGACGACTTCGAACGCTTCGTGGCCGAGGTACGGATGCGCCATCCCTGGCTCGATGCCAGGCTCGCGCGGCGGCTGGCACGTGCCTACGGTGCACGCGTGGCCGGGCTGCTCGGCGATGCGCAATCGATGGCCGACATGGGCGACGCCGTGGCGCCGGGACTTCACGAGCGTGAGCTGCGCTTCCTGCAGGACGAGGAATGGGCCGTGACGGCCGACGACGTGCTCTGGCGCCGGTCGAAGCTCGGCCTGCGCTACACGCCGGAAGAACGCGCGCAAGTGGATGCCTGGCTGCAGGCGTCCTCGAAGAACAACCTCCACATGATCAACGGGAAGCGCTGATGCAATTGACTCTGGAGCGCGTCACCAAGAAGGTCGGCGCGCAAACCTGGCTCTACGAGCAGAGCATCGCGCCCAGGAGCGGCGCGGTCACCGTGCTGCTGGGCGCCACCCAGGCCGGCAAGACCAGCCTGATGCGCCTGATGGCGGGGCTGGACACGCCCAGCACCGGCCAGGTGCTGGTTGACGGCAAGGACGTGACCGGCATGCCGGTGCGCGAGCGCAACGTGGCCATGGTGTACCAGCAGTTCATCAACTATCCGTCGCTCAAGGTGGCCGACAACATCGCCTCGCCGCTGAAGCTGCGTGGCGAGAAGAACATCGAGGCGCGCGTGAAGGCGTTGGCCGACAAGCTGCACATCGGCATGTTCCTGGACCGCCTGCCGGCGGAGCTTTCGGGCGGGCAGCAGCAGCGCGTGGCGCTGGCGCGCGCGTTGGCCAAGAACGCACCGCTGATGCTGCTCGACGAGCCGCTGGTGAACCTCGACTACAAGCTGCGCGAAGGCCTGCGCGAGGAGCTCACGCAGCTGTTCGCCACCGGCGATTCGACCGTGATCTACGCCACCACCGAACCTGGCGAGGCGCTGCTGCTGGGCGGCTACACGGCCGTGATGGACGCGGGCGAGCTGCTGCAGTACGGCCCGACCGCCGACGTGTTCCATGCGCCGCAATCGCTGCGCGTGGCGCGCGCCTTCAGCGATCCGCCGATGAATCTCCTGCCCGGCACCGCAACCGCGGGCCGCGTGCAGTTGGCCGGTGGCCCTGCGCTGGCACTGGCCGTGCCGGAGAGTGTCTCGGGCGCGGTCACGGTCGGCCTGCGCGCGAGCGCATTGAACGTGGACGCGGGAGCGGGCGACATGGCGCTGCCCGGCAAGGTGGAGCTGGCCGAAATCTCGGGCTCCGACACCTTCGTGCACGTCGACACGGCGGTTGGCGAACTGGTGGCCCAGCTCACCGGCGTGCACCGCTTCGAGTTGGGCACGCCGATCACGCTGTACTTCAGCGCGTCGCAGGCCTATGTGTTCGATGCCGGCGAGAAGCTGGCGCTCGCGCCGGCATGGCGCAAAGGAAACTAGCTATGGCTCGCATCGATCTCGACCTGGCCCATGCCTACCGGCCCAACCCCACGCAGGACAGCGACTATGCGCTGCTGCCGCTGCAGATGAGCTTTCGCGACGGCGGCGCGTATGCCTTGCTCGGCCCCTCGGGCTGCGGCAAGACGACCATGCTCAACATCATCTCGGGCCTCCTGGTGCCTTCGCAGGGCATGGTCAAGTTCGACGGCCGCGACATGACGCGCGCCACGCCGCAGGAGCGCAACATCGCGCAGGTGTTCCAGTTTCCGGTGATCTACGACACCATGACCGTGGCCGAGAACCTCGCGTTCCCGCTGCGCAACCGCAAGGTGCCCGAAGACCAGATCAGGAAGCGCGTGGGCGAGATCGCCGAGATGCTCGACATGAGCGGCCAGCTGAACCAGCGCGCCGCGGGCCTTGCGGCCGACGCCAAGCAGAAGATCTCGCTCGGCCGCGGACTGGTGCGCAGCGACGTGTCCGCGGTGCTGTTCGACGAGCCGCTGACGGTGATCGATCCGCACCTCAAATGGCAGCTGCGCCGCAAGCTCAAGCAGATCCACCGCGAGCTCAAGCTCACGCTGATCTACGTGACGCACGACCAGGTCGAGGCGCTCACCTTTGCCGAGGAAGTGGTCGTGATGACGCGTGGCAAGGCCGTGCAGGTGGGCAGCGCCGAGGCGCTGTTCGAGCGTCCGGCCCATACCTTCGTCGGCCACTTCATCGGTTCGCCCGGCATGAACTTTCTTTCTGCGAAGAACGCGAACGGCGCGCTCGAGGTCGCGGGCACGCCGCTCGTGCCCACGCGCGAACTGCCGCAGGGCGCGCTCAAGATCGGCATCCGGCCCGAGTACCTGCGTCTTTCGAACGCCGGCGCCGCGGGTGCGGTGCCGGCCTTGGTGAGGCAGGTGCAGGACGTCGGCACGCACGCGATGCTGAGCGCTGAAGTCGACGGCGGCGTGGTCAAGGTGCGGCTGCACTCGGAAGACCAGCCGCCAGGGGTGGGCGACACCGTGTGGCTGCGGGTGCTCGACACCCACACCTGCTACTACAAGGACGAGGAGCTGGTCGCATGAACGCAACCAACAAGCCAATCAATCAAAAGGCCTGGTGGCTCGTGCTGCCGGTGCTGATCTGCGTGGCCTTCTCGGCCATCGTGCCGCTGATGACGGTGGTCAACTACTCGGTGCAGGACATCATCTCGCCCGAGCGGCGCGTGTTCGTAGGAACCGAATGGTTTGCCTCGGTGATGCGCGACGACGAGCTGCACCAGGCGCTGTGGCGCCAGCTGGGCTTCTCGCTGTCCGTGCTGCTGGTCGAGATTCCGCTGGGCATCTGCCTGGCGCTGTCGATGCCGGCCAAGGGCTGGAAGTCGTCGGCGGTGCTGGTGGTGGTGGCGCTCTCGCTGCTCATCCCGTGGAACGTGGTCGGCACCATCTGGCAGATCTACGGCCGCGCCGACATCGGCCTCCTGGGCCACGCGCTGCAAAAACTGGGCGTCGACTACAACTACACCGGCAGCGCGACGGACGCGTGGCTCACCGTGCTGGTGATGGACGTGTGGCACTGGACGCCGCTGGTGGCGCTGCTGTGCTTTGCCGGCCTGCGCTCGATTCCCGACGCCTACTACCAGGCGGCGCGCATCGACGGCGCGAGCAAGTTCGCCGTGTTCCGCTACATACAGCTGCCCAAGATGCGCGGCGTGCTGATGATCGCGGTGCTGCTGCGCTTCATGGACAGCTTCATGATCTACACCGAGCCCTTCGTGCTGACGGGCGGCGGTCCGGGCAATGCCACCACCTTCCTGAGCCAGTACCTCACGCAGAAGGCCGTGGGCCAGTTCGACCTGGGACCGGCGGCAGCGTTCTCGCTGATCTACTTCCTGATCATTCTCTTGTTCTGCTTCGTGCTCTACAACTGGATGCAGCGGGTGGGCACGCAGGAAGTGGAGAAAGAACAATGAATCCGTCGCCGAGCCGCCTCAAGGCGGATGCTCCCCCTCGGGGGGAAGGCGCACAGCGCCAAGGGGGTCAACATGCCTGAGAAGCGCTTTCGCAAGCGCAGCATCTTCCTGGTGCTGTACATCCTGTTCGCGCTGCTGCCCATCTACTGGATGGTCAACATGAGCTTCAAGACGAACGAGGAGATCGTATCGAGCTTCTCGTTCTTCCCGCACGAGCTCACCTGGGCCAACTACGCGCGCATCTTCACGGACGAGTCGTGGTACTCGGGCTACATCAACAGCCTGATCTACGTGGCAATCAACACGGTGATCTCGCTCACCGTGGCGCTGCCCGCGGCCTATGCGTTCTCGCGCTATTCGTTCCTGGGCGACAAGCACGTGTTCTTCTGGCTCCTCACCAACCGCATGACGCCGCCCGCGGTGTTCCTGCTGCCGTTCTTCCAGCTGTACAGCACCGTCGGCCTGATGGACACGCACCTGGGGGTGGCGCTTGCGCACTTGCTGTTCAACGTGCCGCTCGCGGTGTGGATCCTGGAAGGCTTCATGAGCGGCATTCCGCGCGAGATCGACGAGACGGCGTACATCGACGGCTACAGCTTTCCGAAGTTCTTCATCCGGATCTTCCTGCCGCTCATCAAGGCTGGCGTGGGCGTGGCGGCGTTCTTCTGCTTCATGTTCAGCTGGGTGGAGCTGCTGCTGGCCCGCACGCTGACCAGCGTGAACGCCAAGCCGATCGTCGCGACGATGACGCGCACGGTGAGCGCCTCGGGCATGGACTGGGCCACGCTGGCCGCGGCGGGCGTGCTCACCATCGTGCCGGGCGCGATCGTGATCTGGTTCGTGCGGCACTACATCGCGAAGGGATTCGCGATGGGGCGGGTCTAGGTATTGGCTCTTTCTCCCTCAGGGAGAGGGAAAAGAAAAGGAGTTGAGAAATGTTCGACTGGATGGTCTGGACCACCCCCGTGGCGGTTTTCTTCAGCTGCATCGCGCTCATGCTGGTCGGCATGACGGTGTGGGAGTTCAAGTCGCCCACGACGATGCGTCGCGGCTGGCTGCCCATTGCCACGACGCGCGGCGACCGGCTTTTCATCGGGCTGCTCTCGGCGGCGTACCTCAACCTGGTCTTCATTGGCCTGGCGGGCAAGTTCCAGGAATGGCTGGGCCTTCAAGCCGAGCCCTCGATCTGGGTCAGCTTCGTGCTGTCGATGCTGCTTCTGGCGCTTGTGATGCGCAAGGGCTAGGCCCAGGAATTCGTTTTCAGACGCGACCGGCTCTCCGCCTCCCCGGAGCCGCGATCGAAAAGACCGGGGAAGCTTTCAACCGAGGAGACAGACTCATGAAGATGCGCTACACGGCACTGGCACTGGCTGCGGCGATGTTCGCCGCGCAAGGCGCTTCGGCAGGCGAAGCCGAAGCCAAGAAGTGGATCGACAGCGAATTCCAGCCGTCGACCCTGACCAAGGATCAGCAGACCGCAGAGTTGAAGTGGTTCATCGATGCCGCCAAGAAGCTCCAGGCGAAGGGCGTCAAGGAGATTTCGGTGGTGTCGGAAACCATCACCACGCACGAGTACGAGTCGAAGACGCTGGCCAAGGCCTTCGAGGAGATCACCGGCATCAAGGTCAAGCACGACCTGATCCAGGAAGGCGACGTGGTCGAGAAGCTGCAGACCTCGATGCAGTCGGGCAAGTCGATCTACGACGGCTGGATCTCCGACTCCGACCTGATCGGTACGCACTACCGCTACGGCAAGATCATGAACCTGACCGACTACATGGCCGGGACGGGCAAGGAATGGACCAATCCGGGTCTGGACATCAAGGACTTCATCGGCACCAGCTTCACGACGGCGCCGGACAAGAAGCTCTACCAGTTGCCCGACCAGCAGTTCGCCAACCTCTACTGGTTCCGCGCCGACCTGTTCGACCGCAAGGACCTGAAGGACAAATTCAAGGCCAAGTACGGCTACGACCTGGGCGTGCCGCTCAACTGGAGCGCCTACGAGGACATCGCCGAGTTCTTCAGCGTCGACGTGAAGACCATCGACGGCAAGCCGATCTACGGCCACATGGACTACGGCAAGAAAGACCCGTCGCTCGGCTGGCGCTTCACCGATGCCTGGCTCTCGATGGCAGGCACGGCGGACGTCGGAATTCCGAACGGCATGCCGATCGACGAATGGGGCATCCGCGTGGGCGACGACAAGTGCACGCCGGTCGGCGCCTCGGTCTCGCGCGGCGGCGCCACCAATTCGCCGGCCGCGGTCTATGCGCTCACCAAGTACATCGACTGGATGAAGAAGTACGCGCCCAAGGAAGCCACAGGCATGACCTTCGGCGAAGCCGGGCCGGTGCCGGCCCAGGGCCAGATCGCACAGCAGATCTTCTGGTACACGGCCTTCACGGCCGACATGACCAAGAAGGGCCTGCCTGTGGTGAACGAGGACGGCACGCCCAAGTGGCGCATGGCGCCCGGCCCGAACGGCCCGTACTGGAAGCAGGGCATGCAGAACGGCTACCAGGACGTGGGCTCGTGGACCTTCTTCAGTGCCCATGACGCCAACAAGACCGCCGCGGCCTGGCTCTACGCCCAGTTCGTCACGGCCAAGAGCGTGTCGCTGAAGAAGACCATCGTCGGTCTTACGCCGATCCGCGAGTCGGATATCCAGAGCAAGGCCATGACCGACCTGGCGCCCAAGCTCGGCGGCCTGGTCGAGTTCTATCGCAGCCCGGCCCGCGTGGCATGGACGCCCACCGGCACCAACGTGCCCGACTATCCGAAGCTCGCGCAGCTCTGGTGGAAGAACGTGGCCGAGGCCGTGACGGGCGAGAAGACCCCGCAGAAGGCGATGGACAACCTGGCCGAGGAGATGGACAACGTGATGGCTCGCCTCGAGCGCGCCGGCATGGCCCATTGCGCGCCCAAGCTCAATGCCAAGGGCGATCCGAACAAGTGGCTGAGCGACAAGAACGCGCCCTGGAAGAAGCTGGCCAACGAAAAGCCCAAGGGCGAGACCATCGAGTACAGCAAGATGCTGGCGGCGTGGAAGGAAGGCAAGGTGCGCTGAGCGCCCGGTTTGTCGAACAGTGTTCCACGAAGGGCCGCGCCGAAAGGTGCGGCCCTTTTTTTTGCGGCCGTCGCTGCGCGATCAGGCCATCGCGGCGATCGACCGGGCCAGGTTGGCGCGGGCCCGCAGCTCGAGCAGCGCATGCATCCGCGGCGTGGTGTAGATCGCCTCGCGCGCGAGGAAGCGCTGCAGGATCGCGCGGCGGCGCGGCAAGCGCACCGCCTCGGGCACAAAGGCGTATTCGGCGTGCACCTGCCGTTCGTATTCGTCGAAACGCTGTTGCTCCGCGCCGAGGATCGACAGGTCGATGTCGATCAGCAGTTCGGCGTCGAGGCCCTCGGGCACGGCGTCGTGCCGCGTGGCCATCACCAGCGCGTGCACGCGTTCGGCCGCTTCGGGTTGCGCACCGGCCGCAAGCATTGCGCCGCGCGCCCACTCGGCGCTGCGTGCCTCGTTGTCATGGGCATGCACGTCGTAGACGGCATCGTGGAACCAGAGTGCAATCGCTACCTCGCCCGGGCGCTCGGCCAGCGCCTGCTCGCGCTCGAACCACGCGAGGCATTCGCCGAGGTGCTGCAGCGTGTGGTAGTGGCGCTGCGGCTCGCCGTAGCGGCGCTGGAGCTCGGTGCACAGCGCCTCGTCGGCGGAGGCCAGGCCCAGCGCACGCCACGCGGCATTCCAGTTGGCGAGCAATGCGGCAGGTGCCACGGCGTTATGGCTCCATCGCGGCCTTGACCTCCTGGCCGAGGTCGAGCACCGACATCGCGTAGTAGCTGCTCCAGTTGTAGCGCGTGATCACGTAGAAATTGCGCGTGCCCGCCACATAGGTCGGCGGCGCGTCGGCGCCGTTCTGCAGCTCGATGAGTGCGAGCAGGCCCTTGTGCCGGATGCCTTCGCCCTCGGGCACCGCGCCGGCCGCCACGAAGCTGTCTGCGCTGAAGCTCGGCAGGATGTCGGGCGCGAGCAGCACGGCCTTCTTGAGGCGGGCCTCTTCGAAGCGCACGGGATAGACCGCGGGCATGCCCGGCGTCCATCCGAAGGCCTTGAAGTAGTTGGCCACCGAGCCGATCACGTCGGCGGGGTTGTCGACCAGGTCGATGCGGCTGTCGCCGTCGAAATCGACTGCGTACTTGGCGATGCTGCTCGGCATGAACTGCGGCATGCCCATGGCGCCTGCATAGCTGCCCACGGGACGCAGGGGGTCTTCGGCGGTGCGGCTCTCGGTGCTGAGAAAGCTCTCGAGCTCGCCGCGGAAGAAGGCCTGCCGCTCGGCCGCGCGCGGGTGGGCCTGCGGAAAGTCGAAGGCCAGCGTGGCGAGCGCATCGATCACGCGGAAGTTGCCCATGTTGCGGCCGTAGATGGTCTCGACACCGATGATGCCCACGATGATTTCGGCCGGGACGCCGTACATTGCCTCGGCCCGTGCGAGCGTCTGGGCATTGGCGCGCCAGAAGCGCACGCCGGCCGCAATGCGTGTCGCATCGATGAAGCGGCTGCGGTAGGCCTGCCAGTTCTTGACCGTGCCCACCGGGCCCGGGAGCATCAGGCGCGGTACGCCGGGCAGGTAGCGGGCGCTGCCGATGGTGGTGCGCGCCCATTGGCGGTCGATGCCGCGGCGTTCGGCCACCTCGTCGGCAAAGCGCATGGCGTCGTCGCGCGCCGCGTACGACGTGCTGCCGGCCACGGGTTTCACCGCGCGGCCGTTGGCGGTTTTCTGGGCTTGCGCGCCCATGGACCAGGCGCAGCAGGCGCAGAGCAGGAGGGCGGCGGCGGCGCGCTGCGGCGCAGATTGAAAAAATCGCATGGGCGCGATTGTGCCGTCCAGGCGCCGGACCGCCGGCGCGGGACACATGCGGTTTCAGCGCGCGGCTTCAGCGCGCGGATTAGTGCACGGATCTCGCAACCGGCCAGTCCAGCCGCCGGAACTCGGCGCGCAGGGCCGCGAGCGAGGTGGGCGAAGCCGGGGCGTAGCGCTGGGCCTCGAGCTTCAGCAGCCAGTCGCGCACCGCCTGGGCCGAAGGGCCGAAGCGTGCCTCGGCCTGCGCGGCCATCTGCCGCGGTGGTGCTGTCTCGGGCAGCTGGAGCCCGGCCTTGGCGAGCCGTGTGCGCGCCTGGGCCAGCAGCCGCAGCCACGGGTCGTGCTGGCTGCGTTCCCACAAGGCCCATCCCGCGCCGGCAAGGCTCGCGCCCACCAGCAGGTAGAGCAGCACGTAGGCCAGGTCCTCGAGGCTCGGCGCATCGAAGCCCAGGTTCTTCAACAGGTTGAGCTGCCGGCTCTGGGTGTAGTTGAGCACCCACTGGTTCCAGCCGTTGTTCACGGCTTCCCACGCGGCGCGCACGTTCTGCGCGAGCGTCGGGCTCACGGCGCCGATGGCGCCGGCAAACAGGCCCGGCGGCGGCACCAGCCGCTGGAACTGGCCGACCCGGCCCGGCGACACCGCGCCGGTGGGATCGACGCGCATCCAGCCCACGCCCTGCTGCCAGACCTCGGCCCAGGCGTGCGCATCGCTCTGGCGCAGCACCCAGAAGTTGTCGACGCCATTGAGTTCTCCGCCCTGGTAGCCGGTCACGATGCGCGCCGGGATGCCGAGCCCGCGCATCAGCACCACGAAGGCCGAGGCGATGTGCTCGCAGAAGCCTTCCTTGCGATCGAACCAGAACTCGTCGGCCGTCTCGTTGCCATAGAAGCCGGGCTCCAGCGTGTAGGTGTAGCCGCCGGTGCGCAGCCGCTGCAGGGCGGCGCGAACGAAGGCCTGCGTGTCGGCATTGGCCAGGTCGGGCTGGGCGCGCATCTCCGCGGCCAGCGCAGCGGTGCGCGGGTTCGATCCGGGCGGCAGCGCAAGGTACGGGCGCAGCGCGGCCGTCTGCCGCAGCGGGCCGCTCTGGAACTGCGTGTAGCTTTCTGCCCGGTAGCGCACCAGGTCGGAGATCGGGCGGCTCGCGAGCCATTGCAGGTCGGGCGTGCCCACGACGCCGAAGCCGGGGACGTCGGGCGGCGTTTGCGCCGCATCGAGCGTGAGCAGCCACGGACGCTGGCTGGGTTCGAGCGTGACCTCGTAGCGCACCGGCTCGCCGCTCGTGCGCAGGTTGTCCGGCGCAGTGCCGCCGCGCGCCCAGGAGGGCAGCGCCGTCCACTCGCGCCCGTCGAACTGCGCGAGCACCGGGCCGCGGAAATAGAGCTGGCTTTGCGGCGGCGCGCGGTCGTTCTCGAACTTGATGCGCGCCGCGATCCCGTCGTCCAGCGCCAGCTGCGCGATGGTACCCACGCGCATGGTGTTCGACAGGCCCGTGCGGCCGGCCATGGCATCGGTGGGCGTGCCCCACAGCGGCGCGAAGCGCGGAAATAGCAGGAACAGCGCGAGCATGATGGGCGCGCCGAGCAGCGCCATCCAGGCGGCGGTGCGTGCCGCCAGCATCAGGGGCGGCTTGCCCACCGGCATGTGCGCATTCACCAGCGCGGTGAGCAGGCCCAGCAGCGCCAGCAGCATGGTGACCGCGGTCATCAGCGACTGCGAATAGAAGAAGTTGGTGAGCATCGCGAAGAAGCCCAGGAAGAACAGCACGAAGGCGTCCCTGCGGGCGCGCAGCTCCAGCGTCTTGAGCGCCAGCAGGATCACGACCAGCGTGACGCCGGCGTCGCGGCCCAACAGGGTCCGGTGCGTGGCGAAGGTGGCGGTCAGCGTCAGCAGCAGCAGGCCCACGCGTGCCCACCGGCCCGGCAGCGGGCGCGCGTCGATGGCCAGCATGCCGCGGTACACCAGGACCATGGCCGTGATGGCGGTGCACCACCATGGCAGGTTCTCGGCCTGGGGCAGCACGATCAGCGCGATGACGATCAGCAGGAACAGCGTGTCCCTCGCGTCCCGGGGCAGCGACGAAATCTCGCGCAGGAACTTGTTCATGCGCGGGGCTCCGGGCGGAAAGAGAGGGCGCTCAGCATAGGGCCAGCGCTTCCAGGCAGGCCCTGCGATGGGCCTCCCCCTGCGACGGCTGCAGCACCCGTGCGGCCACGCGGATGCCATAGTCCACGCCCAGGCGGTCGGCCATCAGCACCCAGGCGCAGAGCCTCGAAAGACGCGCCTCGGTGTCGGCCAGGTTGGCCGCCTGCACATCGAGCCACAGCTCTTCGCGCTGCGCCTGCTGCGTGTCGCGGCTCACCAGGTCCTCCGATCCCGTGGCTTGCGCGCGGGCCGCCTTTTTCCAGACCACGAGCTTGAGCGGGTCGCCACGGCGATACGCCCGCAGGCCGTCGTACTCCCCCGCGGCCTGCGCGCGCAGGGCGGCCGATGTGGCCGCCGGCCCCGACAGCGGTTCGCCGGGCGGCAGCGGCGGCGGATGGGGTTCGGGGGTCGGGTAGACCAGCATCTGCGCTGCGGGACGCCACACCGTCCAGACGCGGAAGGTGCCGAGCGGAAAACGGGTCTCGGCGGTGAGCGCGGGCACCGGATGAAGCCCGCGCCTTTCGGGCTGGAACGCGATCTCGACCGTGGCGCTGCCCTGGGCCGGCACGTCGGTCCAGGCCCAGTGGCCGCTGCCGCGCACGGCCATGCCGATGCCGTACCTGACGCTGCGCCGCGTGTTGTGCAGCACCACCCGGAAGACCGCGGCGGCGCCTGCGTAGTGCGGCTCGGGCGGCATCAGGTGCATGGCCAGCCCGCGCAGGGTGGCATGGCACACATGCATGCCGACGGCCACGCTGCCCGCCAGCATGAAAGTGAGCAGGTAGCCGAGATTGAGCTGGTAGTTGATCGACGCGACCAGGAGCACCAGCAGCGTGGCGCCCAGCAGCCAGCCCGCGCGCGTGGGCACGATATAGACGTTGCGCTGCGTGAGTTCCAGCGTGTCCGAAGGCGGCCGGCGCGACAAAAACCAGCCGTCGATGCGCGAGCGCAGCGACGCGATCATCGTGGGCAAGAAGGCTGGTTCATCTTCAGGGCAGCGGCACGTCGGCGATCATTGCGCGCACCTGCTCCACGGCGCCGCGGCCGGCATCGCCCACCGGTGTGAGGCGGTGCGCAACCGTCTGCGGCAATATCGACTGCACGTCGTCGGGCGCGACATAGCTGCGGTTGGCCAGCAGCGCCTGTGCCTTGGCGGCACGCAGCACGGCAATGCCGGCGCGTGGCGAGAGGCCTTGCAGGAACCACCGGCCGGACCGCGTGGCGGCGATCAGGTCCTGCACGTAGTTCAACAGCGGCTCGGCCGCATGCACCTGCTGTACACGCTGCTGCAGCGCCGTCAGCTCGCCCGCGGTCAGCATGGCGGGCAGGGTGGCGAGCATCTCGCGGCGGTCGGCGCCGGCGAGCAGTTCGCGCTCCGCGGCGCGGTCGGGATAGCCGAGCGAAATACGCATCAGGAAGCGGTCGAGCTGCGACTCGGGCAGGGCAAAGGTGCCGAGCTGGTCCTGCGGATTCTGCGTGGCGATCACGAAGAACGGCGTGGGCAGCGGCCGGGTCTCGCCCTCGATGGTGACCTGCTTTTCTTCCATCGCCTCGAGCAGCGCGCTCTGCGTCTTGGGGCTGGCGCGGTTGATCTCGTCCGCCAGCAGCACCTGCGCGAAGATCGGACCCGGGTGGAACACAAAGGCCTGCTGGCCCCGGTCGTAGATGGCCACGCCCGACAAGTCGCCCGGCATCAGGTCGGCGGTGAACTGCACGCGCGAGAACTGCAGGCCGAAGGTGTGCGAAAGCGCATGGGCGAGGGTGGTCTTGCCGACGCCCGGCACGTCCTCGATCAGGAGGTGGCCGCCCGCGAGCAGGCATGCGACGCAGTCCCGAACCTGGGGCTCCTTGCCCACGATCACCGTGTTAAGCTGACTCAGCAAAGTGGCAAGCTTCGCAGCGACGTCCATATTTGTATCCATATGCAAACGATACCGTAAGACCGCCCGGCCCCATGCCGTGTGAGGTCTAGATACGACAGAGACACGGCAAAGAGATGGGCAAGACCGGGTACTTCACACATCGCGACTGCTGGAAGCACGACATGGGCCGGGGCCATCCCGAATGTCCCGAACGGCTCGATGCCATTGAAGACAGGCTGCTGCTCAGCGGCGTGGGCGATGCGCTGGAACACCGTGACGTGCCGCTCGCCACCCTTGCACAGATCACCCGGGCGCACAGCGAGGCGCACCTCGAACACCTCGAAGAGCTTCACCAGCGCCTGGTAGCCGACGAACCGGCCGGTGGCCCCGACCATGCTCAGCTCGACCCCGACACCATCCTGACCCGGTACACCCTGCTGGCCGCGCGCCGCGCCGCCGGGGCCGCCATCGCCGCGACCGACGCGGTCATGGCCGGTGAGATAGAGAACGCGTTCTGCTCGGTGCGTCCGCCCGGTCACCATGCCTGCCGGGAGCAGGCCATGGGCTTCTGCTTTCTCAACAACGTGGCCATTGCGGCGCGGCATGCGCTCGAAGTGCATGGCCTGGAGCGCGTGGCCATCGTCGATTTCGACGTGCACCACGGCAACGGCACCGAGAACATCCTTTCGGACGATCCGCGCGCGCTCATGGTGGGCTTCTTCCAGCATCCGTTCTATCCGTACAGCGGCACCCAGTATCCGGCCTCGAACATGCTGAACCTGCCGATCCCGGCCTACACGCGGGGCATGGACGTGCGCGAGCTGATCGAGGCCATCTGGATGCCCCGGCTCGAGGAGTTCGCGCCCGAGATGATCTTCGTGAGCGCGGGCTTCGATGCCCACCGCGAGGACGACCTGGGCCAGCTCGGCCTGACCGAGAACGACTTCGCCTGGATCACCGGCCGCATCCGGGACGTTGCGCGGCGCCATTCGCGCGGCCGCATCGTCTCGATGCTCGAGGGCGGCTACAACCTCGACGCGCTGGCCCGCAGCGTGGAAGCCCATATCCGCGTCCTTGCCGACCTGTAGTTGCGCCGGCGCCTACGCGGCGACCTGTTGTCCCAAGAGATGAACTTCAACGATTTCACACAACGCCTGGGCCAGGTCGACGCGCGCGGCCTTGGCATCGAACTGGCGGCACTGGTGGCTTGCCTGGCCCTGGCCTGGGTGGCGAGCCGTTGGTTCGGGCGCGACCAGCCCAAGGATTCGATCTGGTTCGGCGAGCGTACCTTCGACGGCGTGCTGTTCCCGCTGCTGGCGCTGGTCTTCACCGAACTGGCGCGCCGCGGCGTGAGCGGCTTCCAGCCGGTGCTGGTGCTGCGCATCGCGGTGTCGGTCTTTCTTTCGCTGCTGGTCATCCGCCTGTTCGCGCGCGTGATGCGGGCGGTGTTCCCGGCCTCCAACCTGGTGCGCCTGCTGGAGCGCACGATCTCCTGGCTGGCCTGGATCGCGGCCATTCTCTGGATCGTCGGGCTGCTGCCGCCCGTGCTGGCCGAGCTCGACAACATCACGCTCTCGTTCGGCAAGACGAGCGTGAGCCTGCAGACCATCATCCAGGGTGCGCTCTCGGCCGGGCTGGTGCTGGTGCTCGCGCTGTGGATCGCCGCCACCATCGAGAAGCGCATCCTGCTCGAGGCCGTGACCGATCTGTCGATGCGCAAGGTCGCGTCCAATGCGGTGCGCGCCATATTGCTGCTGGTCGGGCTGCTGTTCGCGCTGTCGGCCGTGGGGGTCGACCTCACGGCGCTCTCGGTGCTCGGCGGCGCACTGGGCGTGGGCCTGGGCTTCGGGCTGCAGAAGCTGGCGGCCAACTACGTGAGCGGCTTCGTCATCCTGCTCGAACGCTCCATCCGAATCGGCGACAACGTCAAGGTCGATACCTTCGAGGGCCGGATCACCGACATCAAGACGCGCTACACGCTCATCCGTGCAGGCAACGGGCGCGAAGCCATCGTTCCGAACGAATCGCTGATCACCAGCCGGGTCGAGAACCTCTCAATGGCGGACCGCAAGTTCAACATCACGACCAGCATCGTGGTGGGCTACGACAGCGACGTGGCGAAGGTGCAGTCCATTCTTTGCGGCGCCGCCAAGTCGCAGCCGCGCGTCATGACCGACCCGGAGCCCGTGACCTTTCTTGCCAGCTTTGCGCCCGATGGACTCGAGTTTGTCCTGAACTTCTGGGTGGCCGACCCTGACAAGGGAAAGGACAACGTCCGCTCGGCCATCAACATCGCCATTCTCGAGGGCCTGCGTAGCGCGGGGGTGGACATTCCGTATCCCCAGCGCGTGCTGCGGGTGGAATCCTTGCCGCCGGGGGTTTCCGCGCCGCGCGATGCTGCCGTATAATCTCGAAAAAGCACGACCGTTCGTTTTTGTTGCACCGCGGTACATGCCGATACGAACGCGGAGCCGGCAGAGGCTGGACTCTAAAATGACCGGTTGCCCCCGAAGCCCCCTTTCTGCAATCCCAATGGAGTCAAGTCAATGAAGGTTCTAGTGCCTGTCAAACGGGTCGTCGATTACAACGTGAAGGTGCGCGTGAAGAGCGACGGCACCGGGGTGGACATTGCCAACGTCAAGATGAGCATGAACCCCTTCGACGAGATCGCCGTGGAAGAAGCGGTGCGCCTCAAAGAGAAGGGCGTGGTCACCGAGGTCATCGCCGTGTCGTGCGGCGATGCCAAGTGCCAGGAAACCCTGCGCACCGCCATGGCCATCGGCGCCGACCGCGGCATCCTGGTCGAGACCACCGAAGAGCTGCAACCCCTGGCCGTCGCCAAGCTGCTCAAGGCGCTGGTCGAGAAGGAACAGCCCCAGCTCGTCATCCTGGGCAAGCAGGCCATCGACGACGACGCCAACCAGACCGGCCAGATGCTCGCCGCCCTGACCGACCTGCCGCAAGCCACCTTCGCCTCCAAGGTCGAAGTGACAGACGGCAAGGCCACCGTCACGCGCGAAGTCGACGGCGGCCTGGAAACCATCTCCCTCACGCTGCCGGCCGTCATCACCACCGACCTGCGACTGAACGAGCCGCGCTACGTCACCTTGCCCAACATCATGAAGGCCAAGAAGAAGCAGCTCGACATCTTCAAGCCCGAAGACCTGGGCGTGGACGTCAAGCCCCGCCTGAAGACCCTCAAGGTCAGCGAGCCGCCCAAGCGCGGCGCCGGCATCAAGGTGCCCGACGTCGCCACCCTGGTGGACAAGCTCAAGAACGAAGCCAAAGTGATCTGAGGAACATAACGACATGACCGCACTAGTTATTGCCGAACACGACCACGCGACCGTCAAGCCCGCGACCCTCAACACCGTGACCGCAGCGCTTGCCTGCGGCGGCGACGTGCATGTGCTCGTCGCGGGTGCCAATGCCGCCGAAGCCGGCAAGGCTGCCGCGCAGATCGCGGGCGTGGCCAAGGTCATCGTGGCCGACAGCCCGAGCCTGGCCGAGAACCTGGCCGAGAACGTTGCTGCCCAGGTGCTGGCCATCGCGGCCAACTACAGCCACATCCTGTTCCCCTCGACCGCCAACGGCAAGAACGTCGCCCCGCGCGTGGCCGCCAAGCTGGACGTGGCGCAGATCTCCGACATCACGTTGGTCGTGAGCCCCGACACCTTCGAGCGCCCGATCTACGCCGGCAACGCCATTGCCACCGTGCAGAGCAGCGATGCCACCAAGGTGATCACCGTGCGCACCACCGGCTTCGACGCCGCCGCTGCCACCGGCGGCAGCGCAGCCGTTGAAACCGCCGAAGGCGTGGCCGACAGCGGCAAGTCCAGCTTCGTGGGCCGCGAGGTCACCAAGAGCGAACGCCCCGAACTGACCGCAGCCAAGATCATCGTCTCGGGCGGCCGGGCCCTGGGCAGCGCCGAGAAGTTCACCGAAGTGATGGCGCCCCTGGCCGACAAGCTCAACGCAGGCCTGGGTGCCAGCCGCGCGGCCGTCGATGCGGGCTACGCGCCCAACGACTGGCAAGTGGGCCAGACCGGCAAGATCGTCGCGCCGCAGCTGTACATCGCCGCGGGCATCTCGGGCGCGATCCAGCATCTGGCCGGCATGAAGGACTCCAAGGTGATCGTGGCGATCAACAAGGACGAAGAGGCGCCGATCTTCTCGGTGGCCGACTACGGCCTGGTGGCCGACCTGTTCACGGCCGTGCCGGAACTGGTGAAGGCGCTCTGACGCGATTGCCGCACTGAGCCAGAGGGCATCGTTCGCGATGCCCTTTTCGTATCCGCTGTATCTGGAGACATGAGATGAGCTACACCGCCCCCCTCAAGGACATGCTGTTCGACATCGAGCACCTGGCCAACATCGGCGAGATCGCCAGGCTGCCCGGCTTCGAAGACGCCGGCCTCGAGACCGCGCAGGCCGTGCTCGAGGAATGCGCGCGCTTCAACCAGGACGTGGTTGCGCCGCTGAACGTGGCGGGCGACCGCAACCCGTCGTCCTTCAAGGACGGCGAGGTCGTGACCACGCCGGGCTTCAAGGAAGCGTTTGCGCAGTACGTGTCGGGCGGCTGGCAGGGCCTGCAGCATCCGGCGGACTTCGGCGGCCAGGGCCTGCCCAAGACCATCGGCGCGGCCTGCGGCGAGATGCTCAACTCGGCCAACATGAGCTTCGCGCTGTGCCCGCTCCTGAGCGACGGCGCCATCGAGGCGCTGCTCACAGCCGGCTCCGACGAACTGAAGGCGGTGTACCTGGAGAAGCTGGTGAGCGGCCAGTGGACCGGCACCATGAACCTCACCGAGCCGCAGGCCGGCAGCGACCTGGCCATGGTGCGCAGCCGCGCCGAGCCCCAGGCCGATGGCACCTACAAGGTGTTCGGCACCAAGATCTTCATCACCTACGGTGAGCACGACATGGCCGAGAACATCGTGCACCTGGTGCTGGCCCGCGTGACCGGTGCGCCCGAAGGCGTGAAGGGCATCAGCCTGTTCGTGGTGCCCAAGTTCATCGTCGGCAAGGACGGGTCCCTGGGCGAGCGCAACGACGTGCACTGCGTGAGCATCGAGCACAAGATGGGCATCAAGGCCTCGCCCACGGCAGTGCTGCAGTACGGCGACAACGGTGGCGCCGTCGGTTATCTCGTCGGCCAGGAGAACCGCGGCCTCGAGTACATGTTCATCATGATGAACTCGGCCCGCTATGCCGTGGGCATGCAGGGCATCGCCATTGCCGAGCGCGCCTACCAGCACGCCGTGGCCTACGCCAAGGACCGCGTGCAGAGCCGCCCGGTCGACGGTTCGATCAACGCCAGCGCGCCGATCATCCACCACCCCGACGTCAAGCGCATGCTGATGACCATGCGTGCCTGTACCGAAGGCTGCCGCGCCATGGCGAGCGTGGCTGCCGCCGCCTACGACGCCGCGCACCATCACCCCGATGCGGACGCGCGCAAGCAGAACCAGGCGTTCTATGAATTCATGGTGCCGCTGGTCAAGGGCTACAGCACCGAGATGAGCCTGGAAGTGACCTCGCTGGGCGTGCAGGTGCACGGCGGCATGGGCTTCATCGAGGAGACCGGCGCGGCGCAGTACTACCGCGATGCCAAGATCCTGACGATCTACGAAGGCACCACCGCGATCCAGGCCAACGACCTCGTGGGCCGCAAGACGGCGCGCGACGGCGGGCAGACGGCCAAGGCCATTGCCGCGCAGATCGAGAAGACCGAGGGCGAGCTTGCGAAGCACGACAGCGCGGCGGCCGCGGCGGTGCGGAAGCGCCTGAAGGCCGCGCGCGAGGCCTTCGTGCAGGTGGTCGATTTCGTCGCGGGACAGACCAAGGCATCGCCGAACGCGGTGTTCGCGGGCAGCGTGCCCTACCTGATGCTCGCGGGCAACCTCATGGCCGGCTGGCAGCTCGCACGCTCGCTGGTCATCGCGGAAGACCTGGCCTCGCGCAACGTCGATACCGCTTTCATGCAGGCCAAGGTGGCCACGGCGCGCTTCTATGCCGAGCACATCCTGAACAAGGTGCCGGGGATGCGCGACAGCATCGTCGAGGGTGCGGAGAGCGTGACGGCGCTGGCGCTCGACGCGTTCTGACCGACGGCCCGCCGTGTCGCCCACCTGACGGGCGATACGGCCTTCCTCTTATATAAAACCGACACCCTATTCCGGAGACGAAATGTCCAAGCTGCCCCCCGTGCTCGCCAACCTGCCGCTGCCGATCATCGGCTCGCCGCTGTTCATCATCAGCAACCCGAAGCTCGTGATCGCCCAATGCAAGGCAGGCGTGGTCGGTTCGATGCCGGCACTCAACGCGCGCCCCGCGGCACAGCTGGAAGACTGGCTGGCCGAAATCACCGAGGAGCTCGCGGCCTACAACAAGGCCAATCCGGACAAGCCCGCCGCCCCGTTCGCCATCAACCAGATCGTGCACAAGAGCAATGACCGGCTCGATCACGACATGGAAATGGTCGTGAAGTACAAGGTGCCGATCGTCATCACCTCGCTGGGCGCACGCACCGACGTGAATGACGCGGTGCACAGCTACGGCGGCGTCACGCTGCACGACATCATCAACAACAAGTTCGCGCAGAAGGCGATCGAGAAGGGCGCCGACGGCATCATCGCCGTGGCGGCCGGTGCCGGCGGCCATGCAGGCGTGAAGAGCCCGTTCGCGCTGGTGCAGGAAATCCGGCAGTGGTTCGACGGCCCCATCGCGCTGTCGGGCTCCATCGCCACCGGCGGCGCGGTGCTGGCCGCACAAGCGATGGGCGCCGACTTCGCGTACATCGGCACCGCCTTCATCGCGACCGAAGAGGCGCGTGCCAGCGACGACTACAAGCAGGCCATCGTCGATGGCAACTCGGACGACATCGTCTACTCCAGCCTCTTCACCGGCGTGCACGGCAACTACCTGGCGCCCAGCATCGTCAAGGCCGGCATGGACCCGGCCAACCTGCCCGAAGGCGACGTGAAGACCATGAACTTCGGCGGCGGCGACGGCAGCAAGGCCAAGGCCTGGAAAGACATCTGGGGCTCGGGCCAGGGCATCGGCGCCGTGACCGAAGTGGCCAGCGCGGCGGCGTTCATCGAAAAGCTCAAGCGCGAGTACCAGGAAGCAAGGCAGCGGCTCGCACTTTGAACGGCCCGCGCAATCCCGCGCATGCCGCACAGCCCGCGCCGCGCGGGCGGATGCCGCTGCTGGACATTGCAAAAGGCCTCGCCTGCGCGGTCATCGTCGGGCACCACCTGTCGCGCTATGGCGCGATGCCGGCAGGGGCCTTTGCGCTGGCACCGGATTTCCTCGGTTGGCTGGCCGACAACGGCCGCCTGGCCGTGCAGGTATTCCTGGTGATTGCCGGTTTCCTGGCAGCCTCCAGCCTGGCGCCCGACGGCGTGCTGCGGGTGGATCGGCCGCTGGCGCGCATCCTCCAGCGCTACGGACGGCTGGTGATGCCGTACCTGGCGGCGCTCACCGTCTGCGTGCTGGTCGCTGCGGTCGTGCGGCCGTGGATCGGCAACGACGACGTGCCCGCGGCGCCCAGCATCGGCCAGCTGCTCGCGCACGGATTGCTGATGCAGGACCTGCTCGGCTACGAGGCCCTGTCCACCGGCGTGTGGTACGTGGCCATCGATTTCCAGCTCTTCGTGCTGGCGCTGACGCTCATGGGACTGCCGGCCCTGTGGCGCCGAACGCCGGCCGAGCCACGTTCGCGCGAGCGCTGGGTCCCCGTGGCGCTGGTGCTGGCCGTGGCCCTGGCCTCGCTGGCGCTGTTCAACCGCCACAGCGAACTCGACGCCACGGCCTTCTATTTCTTCGGCGCCTACGGCCTCGGCATGCTGGTGTTCTGGATCGGGCGCGCCACGCGTGCGAGCACCTGGCAGGGCGCCATCGTGCTGCTCGTGCTGGCGGGGGCGGGCGCGCTGGCCCTCGACTGGCGCAGCCGCATCGCCACCGCGCTGGTGAGCGCGTTGCTCATTGCCTTGGCGCAGCGGCAAGACTGGCTCTCGATGGCGCGCTGGCCCGATGCGGCCTTGCCGTTGCAGCGTCTGGGCCGCATCTCTTACTCGCTGTTCCTGATCCACTTTCCGGTGCTTCTGGCCACCAACGCCGCCATGGGGCGGCTGGGTCCGCATGCGGCCTGGATCGACGGCCTGGGCCTGGCCGCCACCTTCGGCCTCTCGGTGGCGGCGGCGCTGCTGCTGTACCGCTGGGTCGAAGTGCGCCCGGCTTCGTGGCGCGCGGTGGCCGCGCTGTTCGCCGCGCTGCTGCTCAGCGGGTGGCTCGTTTCCTGGTGAGCCGGGCCGCGCTCAGGTCTTCTTCTTGAAGAGCTTGGCAATGCCCCAGAGCGCCGCGCCGCCCGCCACCACCGCGATCTTCGCGAACTTGGCCAGGAAGGCGAGGGCGAGTGCAAAGAAGCCCAGCTTCTTCACCGCCACGCCGGCCACCAGCGCAGCCAGGCCGTAGGCTGCGACCTTGTCGGTGGACGAATTGAAGTCCGCGTACTTCTTGCCGTCGTCGTACTGCAGCGCGCCGAGCAGCTTGGCCGCATCGGGCTTGTACTTGTCGAGCTCGTTCGCGTTGGTGATGAGGTTCAGGCTCAGGTAGCCGTCGCGCCCCAGCGCGTAGGTGTTGTAGTTGACGCCCTGGTTCTCGCCGCTGCTGCCCTTGTTCCTGGACAGGGCCGACCACACCAGCCGGTGCGTCGAGGCTTCGTACTGCGGCTTCTGCGCCCAGCCCGTGACCTCGATGCCGGGAATGCCGCGCTTGGCCCGCTCCTCGTTCGCAGCCTCGGTGCCTTCCTTCAGGCTCTTGAGCAGGTCGTCGGCGTTCCAGTCCTTCGCGTCGTCGTCCTTGATGTAGCCCTCCTTGACGAACTTGACCACCGCCATCCAGTCGGCATCGTCCGCGGGAAAGATCACGCCGATGAAGCTGTCGTCGGTCCGGTTGCCCATGCTGCGCATGAGCTGCGCGGCGGCCGGCGTCGGTACCCAGACGTAGCCGGCCGGCAAGTGAAGGTGCGCCTGGTCGCGCAGGGCGATCTCGGCGGGCCCGGCCTTCTGCACGGCCTTGGCGGCCTTGAACGCCGCCTGCTGTTCGGCTTCCAGTGCGTTGGCGGTGGAGGTGGCGGAAGCCGCCGGCTCGTCGGGCGCCGCCGCGTTGCCGATGTTGGCGGACGCCAGGGCGCACGCGAGCAGCAGGCCGGCCGTCAGGCGGGCCGAAGGGGTGTGAATACGCAAGTTCTCTCTCCTCGGTTGTTGTCGGTTCTTGTGAGACGCGAGGAGTTTATCGGCGCAACCTGAGCAGGAATGCGCATTGTGTTTCGCGGCTCTGCACAAGGGCTGCGGCAAACTCTGCGCATGACTTGGAGCGATGTTTTTCCTCGATGACCACACATACCCTTCACGCTTCCGCAGAACGTGTGCGCGAGGCGATTCGCACATCCACCACCGGCTTGATCGGGCGGGAGCAACTGGCCGAACTGATCGTGCTCGCTGCCGTCGCGCAGGAGCACCTGCTGGTGGTCGGACCGCCGGGTACTGCCAAGAGCGCGGTGGTGCGCCGGGTGGCGCAGAGCCTCGGCGGAAGGTACTTCGAGTACCTTCTCGGGCGATTTACCGAACCTTCCGAGCTGTTCGGACCGGTGGATCTCAACAAGCTGCGCGCCGGTACCGTCGAAACCGACGTGACTGGCATGTTGCCCGAGGCCGATGTGGCCTTCCTCGACGAGGTATTCCTCGGATCGACCGCGATCCTGAACACTTTGCTTGGCGTGCTCAACGAGCGTCGTTTCCGGCGCGGCCACACGCAACTGCAGTGCCCGCTGCGCGTGTGCGTGGGCGCCGCCAACGCCTTGCCCGATGACGAAGGGCTGGCGGCCTTCGGCGACCGCTTCCTGCTGCACGTGTTCGTCGAATCCCTGCCTGACCACCAGCTTGAAGCCATGCTCAGCGGGGGTTGGCGCTCGGACCATGCCCCTGGCGGCATGGGCACCGCGCTTGCGGACCTCGACGTTCTGTGCCAGCAACTCAAGCAAGTCGACCTCGGTGGTGTGCAGCCGGCTTTGGCCAATGCGATCCGCAAGCTGCGGCAGTCCGGCGTGCAGTTGTCGGACCGTCGCATCGTGAAGTCGCAGCGCTTGCTTGCGGCCGCGGCCGTCCTGGCCGGCCGCCTTGAAACCTCCGAGGCTGATCTGTGGCCGCTGCTTTACGTGCTGCCCACCCAGGAGGCGCAGCAGAGCGCGCGCGACGTGCTGCGCGATGCCTTCGCCAACGCCTGCCACCCGCACTTGCTGAGCGCCGTGGAAGAGGCAACCCTGCAGCCGCTCTCACGCGCCGCACGGCTGGCCGAAGCGGCACGCGCCTGCCTCGGTTCCGCGCCCGATTCGGCGCGCGTCGAAGCCGAGAGCGTGCTGCGCGAGATCGACGCCAACTTCAACAGCGAAGACTTGCCCGATCCATTGAGCGGGTTGCGGAGCCAACTGGTCGATCGCTTGGTCGTCGCGCCAACATGAACCTGGCCACGCCGTTCACCTGGCGTTGGCAGGCCCGCACCGAGCCGTTGCCCGCAAAGGCGGCCGTGGCCTGGGGCAGGGCGGCGCGTGCGCTGCATCTTCGATTGCAGCAGATCGAGCCTGGACAGCAGTCCGGCCTCTCGGCCACCGCCAGCCGCGATCTTTTGATCGTCGTGGGGGAGACAGGGGACCCTGCCATGGGTCGATGGCACCGCCTACGCCGGTCCTTGCAGCGAAGCACCCGGTCTGTGGCTGCCGACGCTGGCGGCACCCGACCTTCCCACCGAATTGATCGCTCGCAGCCTGCAGCGGCGTCATCCGGGCCGCCAGCCCCTCTTGCTGTGGCCGCGGCCCGAAGCCATCGTGCCGCTCGACAGGCTGCTGCCGTTGTCCTCCGCGTTGCTGGCCCGCATCGAGGCGCAATGGGACGCGACATCTGCATGAGCAGCCCCGGCTCCGCCTCCATGGAACTGCCCGACGGGCTCAAGCCCTGGCATTCATGGCTCCAATGGTTTGAATCTGAACTGGCCGTCGAACTCGGCACCCTGATTCGGCGCATACAACCGATGCTCGGACGTTTCCAGGGTGAGGTCCGCGGCGGGCAAGCAGAGCCGCACGGCCTGGACGACCTTCGCAGGCGGGGCCGCTATGAGCGACTCTTGTCCACTGAGTGGCTGCTGGCCGAGGAACTTCCCGACGAGTTCCTGCGGCGCGCTGCTTCCAGCGAGCATCTTTTCCTCGCACCGCGACCAAGGGTTCGCGAAGCCCGCAAAGGCATCGTCGCGATCTTCGACTCGGGCCCGTTGCAGCTCGGTGCGCCGCGCGTGGGGCAGCTTGCGTTGTGGATCTTGCTGGCACGCCGCGCCGCGGAGACCGGCGGAGCGCTCCAGTGGGGAGTGCTGCAGGCGCCTGGCAAATTGCACGCCGCCGACGGCGTGCGCCAACTCAAGGCCCTCATGAAGAGTCGCAGCTTCGTGGTCGGAGACGCCGGGCACACGAAAGCCTGGGCGCAGGCGCTGGCCGAGTTGCCGCACCCTCCGGGTGAAAGCTGGCTGATCGGAGCCTCATCGGCCGAACAGCCTGTGGCGCAGCGATGGACCAGCCATCGCATCTGTTTGCGCCGCGCAGTGCACGGCGAGGCCCTTGAAGTGTCGCTGGATGGGCAGGTCTCGGTGCGACACGCGGCGTTGCCGTTGCCGGCAGCGAAGGTCGCGATGCCGCTGCTGAGAGGCGAGTTCATCGCGGTGGCACCGGACGCCTTGCACCAGCACCACAGGGGCAGGATTGCGCTGCAGCGGCAACCCTTGATCTCGGTGCAAGGCACGCACGTGGCGGTGCAATTGCTCGACGAACCCGGTGTGATGGTTTTCCCGGTTGCCGCCAGTGCCAAGCAGAAGGGCCGCCCAAGGTACCAACGCTGGGGAGAACGCCTGGAACCACTGTCCGTCATGTTCCGCGGCAAGCGCGTCGGTGCGTTGCTGAGCTTCGAGCGTTCAATGTACTTCTGGCAAATCCCGGGACTGAACAGTTTCTTGGCACCGGATCCCGAAGTGTTCCGCGCACCGCCCGGCCTCGGCGCCTGGCTGCCGTCGGCGTGGCTGTACAGCGCACAAAAGCTATGTGTGTGCGTGCTCGACCGCGATGGGCAGCTCGTGGCGTGGGAGGCCTCGAGAAACGGCGCGCCGTTGCCCGATGAAGGGTCCTTTCGGACCATCGACCGGCAGGTGGCCGGCATGGCGCAGTGGTCCGATGGCGGTCTTGTCTACGCGGCTGTGCGCTCGAACCAGCTGGTGCTGTGCCGCCTGGGAATCGATTCGATGCCCTCGACCGCCCTCACCATATGCGCGAGCGTAGAGGAGCCGGTCGTCCACTTTGCGGGCGGCAGGCTATGGAAGCACGGGCTCGGCGGCTGCGCGGTGCGCCTTTCCTCTTCCGACAAGGAACTCGAGAAGTGGCGCATCTACGAGCCCATCCTGTCCTGGACCGGGTTCGATCTGAGCATTCGAGGCGGCATTGCCTTGGTCCACGACACGAAGAATGCGCGCTTCGCCATGTTGAGCCTGTCGCCCGAGCGAACCACGCTGACGCTGCATTCGAACGGCCACCATCCCGAAACGGTCTACACCGCCCCCGAGCGGATCGAGAAGATCAGCGTTTGTCCCAACACCGGGCTGGCGGTCATGTTGACCATGCACAAGAAGATCATTCTCTACATGGTGCCGGAGCGGGCTTTGCGCGCCGTGCTGCACGGCGAAGGAGCTGGCGATGCAGTTGCCTGACCCGGCGCGCATGCCCGCGGCGCAGGTTCGCCATCCGGTGCTCAAGGGGTGGCAACCGGTATCGGGGCTGTGGTTTCCATCCGAATGGCTGACCGGGTCGGTGCGGGCGCGACGCATCGTCGAGGGTTGGCGTGCGGGGGCGCAGCTGTTTCGTTTCGCTCATGGCGACCTGTTGAGGTTCGCGAATCCGGTCTCGCTCGACTGCAACCAACTCGCCGGCTGGCCGCTTCGGTCCGAAGGCACCACGCTGTGCTCGGCCGAGCTTGGCCCTGAAGAGCGCGCTGCGCTGCCAGTGGCCGACCTCTGGCTCGTGCAAGGCGGCGAGGTGCTTGCGTTGCAGCTCTCGCAGGCGGCGCTTTTCGATGCATCGACGTGGCTCGACGCCGGGCCCGCCATGCTCGACACTTTCGATTGCCGCCAGACCTTGCCCGAGCCGGTGTTGCTCGACGCGGAGGGGCATGGTGTGCGAGAGCTGCTGGGCGACGCAATCCCGCCGGCCAGCGAGGAGCAGCGCGAGTTCCTGAAGGCCATGGCGGCCCGTGCGCGTGCAACCGGAAGACCCCCGGGAACCGCGCCCGGTGGCGGCTTCAAGGGATGGTGGGGTGGGGCCGGGCTCGCGCTCATCGTGCTGAGCCTGCTTCGCGGGGGATGGACCCCAGGCCTGCTGCCCCCGGTTTTGCTGCCGAAGTCCGCCGCAACAGGCCGCAGTTTTTTTGCGCCACTGAATGCGTCCTCGATCTACGTGGGACTTGTCACGCTGCTGCTGGCAGCCTTGGTGATCTGGGCGGTGACCCGCGTCGAATCGCGCCGCGCACGCCGGTCGAAGTCTGGCGAGCCGGTGGCTGCGCCGCAAACGGCGCATGAAGGTTCCAGCGGCACGGCAACTTCGCCGTCTTCTTCGATGAGACCGCGCGGCAGTGGGCGGACGTTGCGCTCGCGCTGGCGCGACTGGATCGTGCGAATGGCAGTGGCTTCGCGCTTTTCAAAGTTGCTGGGGCGTCAGCAAGCGGCCTACATGCGGCGCATGCTGAGGATGTTCGACGAAGGTGATCTCATGGAGGCGCTGCGACATGCCATTCCGTTGGGCGGTGAAGCTGCGGATGCGGGGCAGGCCTTCGGAAGCCCGGGCCGGCGCGACAGCTTGGCACTCAGCCAATCGCTTGGATCGAGTTCAAGCATCTATCTGGACGAAGGCTTCGAGAATCACCTAAGGCAGCTTTACCGAAGAAGCTTCGAGAAACTGGACCGCGAGGGGCGCACCGACGAGGCGGTGTTCGTTCTTGCCGAGTTGCTCCAGTCGAGGCAGGAAGCACTTGACTACCTCGAAAAGCACCAGCGCTACGCCCAGGCCGCCGAACTCGCGCTTGCCTGGGATCGTCCGCCCGAGATCATCGTGCGGCTCCTGTGCCTGGCCGGCGACTGGCGTCGCGCGATTGCAGTCGCCCGCCGTGACGACGCCTTTGCCAATGCGGTTCTGCAATTGCAGCCCAAGTGGCCCGAGATGGCGAACCGGCTGCGTGAAGAGTGGGGTCAGTTGCTGGCGCAGAAAGGCGAATGGCTTCGGGCAGTCGACGCCGTCTGGCCCGTGGTCGCGGCCCGGGAGCAGGCCGTAGCGTGGCTGCTTGCGGCCGAGAGCGCTGACGGACGACTCGCCGCACGGGCGCTTGTGCAGCGCGCGCTCCTGTTGCCCGACACACTGGGCGCCTGCGCGGAACGCCTCCGGGCTTTGCGCGACGATCCGCTGCTGCACCGCGAACGGGCTGCACTCGCCAGCGAGTTGCTTGCAGTATCGGGCCACAACGCGAGCTCGCGCGGCTTGATCTCCGTTCTCGCCCCGGCGCTGCTCGCCGATCATTCGGGAAGCCACGGGCGGATGCACAAGCGGGCCTTCCAGGCGCTGATGCGCCTCGATGCGGACCCGCTGCTCAGGCTCGACATGCCGGGCAGCGAGATGCCGGGTTTCGAGACCCGGCCCCTCGCCAAGCAGTCTTCGTTGTTGACACTCGATGTCCCATCCAGGGGGGCGCATGCGATCCACGATGCAGCCTTGCTCGAAGACGGGCGCTATTTGCTTGCGCTGGGCGAGGCCGGTGCCGTCATGACCGACAGCGCTGGCGGTGTGCTGGCCCGCTTCGCAGTGCCGGCG
Organism: Variovorax sp. OAS795; assembly: GCF_040546685.1. Classification (NCBI taxonomy): domain Bacteria; kingdom Pseudomonadati; phylum Pseudomonadota; class Betaproteobacteria; order Burkholderiales; family Comamonadaceae; genus Variovorax; species Variovorax sp. OAS795. The sequence goes on along the minus strand of NZ_JBEPOH010000001.1, from coordinate 4,092,272 downwards.
TACCGCCTGGTTCCGGCCCGCAGCGGCCGGGTCGCCTTGGCATTGGCGCAGCGCGACGGGTTGTGGCGGGTCAGCCGGTTGGACCTGATGCAGCGCCGCATCGATGACTTGGGCTTGTCCGAGATCAGCCATTTTTCTGGTGAGTTCGACGGCAACAGCTGGACCGTGGTGCGCGGCAACCGCATTCAGGTGCTGGACACGGGCCGTTCGCTCCAGGACGTGCTCTGGCAGGTCGCCGAATTGCCGGGAGAAGTGGTCGACTTCACCGCCCACGCGCGACCTGGAACAGTTCGTCGTTCACGACGGTGTTGCCGGCTCCAGCCTGTGGCGCTACCAGTGTCTGCCGCGGCGTTTGTTGAGCCGCGAGCCAATGGACGTTGCAGACACCTCGATCTCCAGGCCCATGTTGCATCCACAGCTCGGCGCCTTTCAAATATCTGGCGAAACCAAGGAAACCGGCGACTTGTGCCTGCGGTGGCAGGTTGCGCAATGCAAAGAGGGTGAAGTCCGTTTGCGTGATCTGTCGAGCGCGCCCGAGAGGCTGCGTTTCTGGGTGGACCGTGATTGGCTCGTCATGGCGCAATCCGCCTCAGGAAAGCAACGCGTCCAATGGCTTGGTGTTCGGGGAGGGCGCGCGTCGGCTGCGCTGGAATGGCCCTGCGCCGGGCTGGACATGCGCGTGCTGGACAACGGGTGGCTGCTGTTCGACGATGAGGGCCGGGTGATGCACTTCGACACGGAGCGCAGCCTGGCGACCGGTTTCTCGATTCGCTGATCACTTCCAAGGCGTGGGTGGCGGAATCTCGCACACCGGCGCCACATCGATGCTCTTGAAATCGGCCGGCGAGACGATTTCGAGGTACTCCATGTCGGGCGAGTAGTCGAAGAGGAAGTGGCGGATGCCCGGGCGCTGGTGCACCACGTCGCCGGCTTCGACCAGGGTTTCCTTGTCCTCGTACATGAAGCGGGCCCAGCCCTTCAGCATGAGCACGATCTGGAAGTCCGCTTCGTGGCGGTGCCAGCCGGTGCCCGTTTCCGGTGCCATGTTGGCCTTGACGAGGTGCGCGATGACCTTGCCATGGGTGGCCTCCGCAATGCCCAGGTCGCGGTAGAGAAAGAAATCGCGCAGCCCGCCCGAGACGTAGCCGGTGTCGCCGGGCTTGACGTGGGAGAACTGGGTGGCGGTTCGGTCCGGCATGAGGGCGCTCCTTCGCAGGTTTTGAGGGTGGTGCTGCAATGCAGCACGCATAAAGCGTTCCCAAAAGCATCGGCCTGGTAGATACTCAACCACATGGTTCACTTAGACAATGCCACGCTTGACGCCGTGTTCGCCGCGCTCTCCGACCCGACGCGGCGCACCGTGCTCGAGACGCTCGGCAAGCGCAGCCTCAGCGTGACCGAGCTGGCCGAGCCGCATGGCATGTCGCTGACCGGCTTCATGAAGCACCTGCGGGTGCTGGAGGAGGCGGGTCTCATCTCGCGCACGAAAGAGGGCCGGATCGTGCGCTGCGAACTCTCGCCGCGGCCCATGCAGGAGGCTGCCGTGTGGCTGTCGCGGTACGAGAAATTCTGGACCGGGCGCCTCGATGCGCTCGCACGCTATCTCTATCACCAAGAGGAGACCGAATGGCAAACGCTGCCGCCCACGACCAGGAGCGACCCTCGCTCACCCTCCGTCGCCACTACCCCGTCGCCCCCGAAAAAGTCTGGCGGGCCTGGACCGAGCCGCAAGCGCTGAAAGCCTGGTTCGGCCCCGACGAGATCGTTTCGGGTCCCCGTGGCCGAGGTCGACCTGCGCGTGGGCGGGCGCTTTCGCGTGGCCATGCTGGCGGCCGACGGCGAGACGCACGACGTGAGCGGCGTCTACCAGGAGCTGGTGCCCCATCGCAAGCTGGTTTTCAGCTGGGCATGGCGCAGCACGCCGGAGCGGGAGTCTCGCGTGACGGTGCTCATCGAGCCCGATGGCAGCGGCTGCGAACTGGTGCTGAAGCACGAGCAGTTCTTCGACGAAGCCGCGCGCGAAGGGCACACCCACGGCTGGACCGGCGCGCTGGCCAAGCTCGAGCGGCGGCTGGCGGAAGAGGGCGCATGAGCGGCTCGGCTGCATTGCCTCTGCGCCGGCCAGGATCCATACTGCGGGCTCCACGACGCGACGACGAACGGAGCCTTCCATGAGCAACGAACTTCGCAAGAAGCTGCACGACCTGGCGGAACTGGCCGACAACACCACCGATCCGCAGACCAAGGCCATCGTCGAGGCGATACGGCTGCAGACCGCGGTGCTGAACGAGCGGCTCTTCTCCATCGAGCTGCAACTGGGCACGCTCACCAAGCGCATGGAAAACACGACTGACTGAGTGGCCGCCGCTTTGTAGGGATAATCCCCGCCATGAGCGGCAACACATTCGGAACACTCTTCGCGGTCACCAATTTTGGCGAGTCGCACGGCCCGGCCATCGGCTGCGTGATCGACGGCTGCCCGCCGGGCATGGCACTGAGCGAAGCCGACATCCAGGGCGACCTCGACCGCCGGCGCCCCGGCACCAGCCGCCACGTCACCCAGCGCAACGAGCCCGACGCGGTGCAGATTCTTTCCGGCGTCTATGAAGGCAAGACCACCGGCACCCCGATTGCGCTGCTGATCCAGAACACCGACCAGCGCAGCAAGGACTACGGCCAGATCGCCCAGCAGTTCCGCCCCGGCCACGCCGACTTCACGTACTGGAAGAAATACGGCATTCGCGATCCGCGCGGCGGCGGGCGTTCGTCGGCACGGCTCACCGCGCCCATGGTGGCGGCCGGTGCGGTCGCCAAGAAATGGCTGGCCGAAAGGCACGGCGTGGCGTTTCGCGGCTGCATGACGCAGATCGGCGACATCGCCATCCCGTTCGAGAGCTGGGACCACGTGCCCAACAACCCGTTCTTTGCGCCCATCGCCGACGTGAGCGAACTCGAGGCGTACATGGACCGCCTGCGCAAGGCCGGCGATTCGTGCGGCGCGCGCATCCGTGTCACGGCCACCCACGTGCCCGTCGGCCTTGGCGAGCCGCTGTTCGACAAGCTCGACGCCGAGATCGCCTACGCGATGATGGGCATCAATGCCGTGAAGGCGGTCGAGATCGGCGCCGGGTTCGACAGCGTCACCCAGCGCGGCACCACGCACGGCGACTCGATCACCCCCACGGGCTTCGTCACCAACAACGCGGGCGGCATCCTGGGCGGCATCAGCTCGGGGCAAGACCTCGAGGTGAGCATCGCGATCAAGCCGACCAGCTCGATCATCAGCCCGCGCCAGTCGATCGACATCCACAACAATCCCGTCGAGGTGGTCACCAAGGGCCGCCACGACCCTTGCGTCGGCATCCGGGCGACGCCCATTGCCGAGGCCATGCTCGCGCTGGTGGTCATGGAACACGTGCTGCGCAACCGCGCGCAATGCGGCGACCTGCAGCAACAGCAAAAAGAGCTGGCCGAAAAGTCCGAAGCCGCGTCGCCGCAGGCGTCTTTCCTGTAGTGCCCACACCGCCGCCTGTGGCCGCCGGACGCGGCCACCTGCTGGCGTTCGCTGGTCTGTCGGCCAGCTATTTCGCGCACATCGGTTTCTTCAATCCCTACCTGCCGCTGTGGCTCAAGGACCTGGGCCTGCCGATCTTCACGATCAGCCTGCTGGCCTCGGTGCAGTCGGTCACCCGGGTGTTCGCGCCCTATGCCTGGGGCGCGCTGAGCGATCACACGGGCCAGCGCGTGAAGCTGCTGCGCTTCAGCGCCGCCGTGGCGCTGGCCAGCTCGTTCGGACTCTGGTGGCATGGCGGCGCCTGGTGGCTGGCACTGGTGCTGCTGGTCATGTTCACCCACACCAGCTCGATGATGTCGCTCACCGAGGCCGCCATGGCGCAGCTCGTGGCCGGCGACTGGGGCCGCTACGGACGCATCCGGCTCTGCGGTTCGGCCGGCTTCCTGGTGACCGTGTTCTTCGCGGGCGAATGGTTCGAGCGTTTCGGCATGAAGCACTTTCCGGCCTGGGCCGCCGGCACGCTCGCCGTCGTGCTGATCGCGACGATGAAACTGCCCGACATCCGCGAGCCCGTGGCGGCGCACGACGCGGTCAAGGAGCCCATCGGCCCGGTGCTGCGCATTCCGGCGGTGCGGTGGTTCTTCGCCTCGCTGTTCTTCCAGGTGATGTCGCATTTCTCGGTCTACGCATTCTTCTCGCTCTACCTGGATTCGCTGGGCTACGGCAAGAGCGTGATCGGCCTGCTCTGGGCGCTGTCGGTGGTGGCCGAGATCGTCTGGTTTTTCCTGCAGGGCCGGCTCATCGGGCTGTTGCCGATGCCGCGCTGGATGCTGGTCTGCGGCATTGCCGCCGTGGCGCGGCTGGGCCTCACGGCAGGGCTCGGCGGCTGGATCGCGGCGCTGGTCGTCGCGCAATGGCTGCATGCGCTGAGCTTCGCGGCGCACCACACCACCTGCATCGCCGTGGTGTCGCGCCGCTTCCCGGGCCGGCTGCGCGGACGCGGGCAGGCGCTCTTCACCGTCATCGGCTATGGCTTCGGCGGCGTGCTGGGCGTGCTGCTCGGCGGCGCCGTGGCGCAGGAGTTCGGCTACCGGACCATGTTCGCGCTCGCGGCGGTGCTGGCGGCGGTGGGCAGCTTGTGTGCCTGGCGCGTGGTGACGCTGGAGCGAACGGCAACTGCTGCTGGATAGCCCCGCAAGCTCAGGCTCTTCAGCATCAAAGATTTATCTTTGAATTGACTATTACGCCAAATCAACATTTAAAATAATTGTCAAAAGCTGCACTGGGAGGTGAGCATGACGCTTATGTTGAAAACAATTTTCTTATTCAACGAAACGGAATTAGACAATTTTTCTTATTGCCTTGCCGCAGCAGTGCAAATAGGTAGTCGGCTGGCATTCGAGCAACTTGCCCTGAGCCTTGACGGAGAACAGTGACATGGACAACGACGTCCCCGCTTCGATCTCGTCTTTCCCGCCCATTTCGGGCGCCCAGAGCTATGCGCTCACCGAAGAGCAGCGCCGTGCGCTCGCCGCCAAGGCGGAGTCCGGGAACGCCGATGCAGCCTTCCGTCTCTCGCTGTACTACACCTTCACCTTCTCCGACGCCGATCAAGCCATGCACTGGCTGTCGATGGCGGCGCACCGCGGGCATGGCACGGCGCAGCACAATCTCGCCTACGACCTGTACATGGATGGCGCGGACCTCGCCAAGGCAGCGTACTGGGCCGCGGAAGCGCAGAAGAACGGCAACGACGAAGCTGGATGGCTGCTGCATGAAATCCAGACTGCGAAGGTCGTGTCGGGGTGGAGCCCGCTGACCTGAGCTTGATCCTCCAAGGCCACGACTTGTGGCGCAGCGAGCAGTCGGCGCGCGGGTCTGCTCTTCGGGACAGACCGGCAGCTGGCATTTCGGGTAAATAGTCTCAACCCTGCCAGCTTTTGGCAGCCGGATCGAGCGCCTTCCGGCCCATGCGTTGCACCATCAGGCAATGTCGCTTCAGCGCATTTCGGTCTTTGGCCGAGTCTTCGTCGATTGCCGCTTCACACGTGCAAACTTGCTACGGAAGGGGCCGCCAACACTCTTGTTGCTCAATGAGACGACTTCAGCTTTGAGGACGGCAAAGGGATCAAAACGTGGCTCGTATTAATGCCGTATTTCTTGATCTTTCCGCCATTGAAAAGCAGCTGTATGGAGTCCGTTGCCTAGAGGCGTTCGTTCAGACCTATGAGATCCAGCATCCTTCCGTGGACAGACTGCTTGATCACCTGAGGAGCATTGGAGGGTACAGTTTCGGTCGCTGGGAGCGAGCAGGCGCCTTGCTGCCCTTGAATGGCAGAGGAGATCCGGCACCTTCGGATCTGATCGAGGAGTTGCCCGAAGACTTAAGGCCGGATTTTTTACGTCTGGTCGATTCAGTCGTGGAAATCGGGATGGTTGATGCGTATGCGGTAGATTCAATAAGTCCTCTTCGATTTCTCCTTCAAGCAGTGGCGATTCTGGAGGTGCATGAGGTGCCGTTGCCAGCCCTGGATTTTGGAAGCAGGAGGCGGAAGTGAACGAAGCATCGTGTGCCCAAGTCCATGAACTCCTTGATGAATTCGTCCAATCAATAGGTCGGGACGATAGACGAGTACTGCAACGGAAATTCGATGTCTCTGAAACGATTGCCGAAGAAATAAGGGAATCGATCTACGGGTATTATCCCGCCGGAAATTTTTCGCTTGGAATAGCTCCTTTGGAGCTTGCGTTCTCGAAGGGTAAAGACGGGAGACCCAATATCGAGTTTTTTCGAATGCTAGATGAAATCAGTTGGGGTGCGGAGTGCGTTATCTGGAACAAGGGGGAGCCCGGCGAGGCGATCTTGCACGTTGATTTTGTCTGTGAGAAACGCGAATTGAAGCTCCGGTATAGAAACATAGACTCGTGAATGCCAAGGTGACACTGGCTTGTCCGGAGAGGGCAAGGAGGACCTGTACCTCGACCGTGCGAAAACTCCGCCGCACTCCGGGTTTCCGATAACTAAATCCACTTGATTTAGTCGCTCCCCTGTCCGATAGTCTCCCTGCGCCCGGATGCCACGCCCATCGATGGCGCGCATCCGGATCCCAAGACCGCAGGCGCACGCCGTCTGCCCACGGAGACACACACATGCTCAGCTCCCGCTCCCTCCTGGCCCTGGCGGCCATGTCCCTGGCTGCATCGTCGGCCGCCTTTGCCGCCGACCAGCCGGTCATCGGCCTGGTCACGAAGACCGAAACCAATCCGTTCTTCGTGAAAATGAAGGAGGGCGCGCAGGAAGAAGCCAAGAAGCTCGGCGCCAAGCTGCTTTCGGGCGCGGGCAAGGCGGACGGCGACAACGCGGGGCAGATCACGGCGATGGAGAACATGATTGCCGCCGGCGCCAAGACCATCCTCATCACGCCGAGCGACGCCAAGGCCATCGTGCCGGCGATCAAGAAGGCGCGCGACAAGGGCATCATGGTGATCGCGCTCGACAGCCCGGCCGATCCGCCGGACGCGACCGACGCGCTCTTCGCCACCAACAACTACACGGCCGGCGTGCTGATCGGCGAATACGCCAAGGCCGCGATGGCCGGCAAGCCGGCCAAGATCGTCGCGCTCGACCTGCTGCCGGGCCACCCGGTGGGCGCGCAGCGGCACAACGGCTTCATGAAGGGCTTCGGCCTGGCGGCCAACGACGCCAAGTCGAACGAGCTGTCGAAGTCGCCTGAAATCGTCTGCATGGCCGACAGCTTCGGCGATCAGGCCAAGGCGCAGACCGCCATGGAGAACTGCCTGCAGAAGGCGCCCGACGTCAACCTGGTCTACACCATCAACGAGCCCGCCGCGGCCGGTGCCTACAACGCGCTGAAGCGCGCCGGCAAGGAGAAGGGCGTGCTGATCGTCTCGGTCGATGGCGGCTGCCAGGGCATCAAGGACACCAACGCCGGCGTGATCGCGGCCACCTCGCAGCAGTACCCGCTCAAGATGGCGGCCATGGGCGTGGCGGCGGGCGTGGAGTACGCCAAAACGGGCAAGAAGGCCTCGGGCTATGTCGACACGGGCGTGACGCTCATCGCCGGCAAGAGCGTGGCGGGCGTCGACAGCAAAGACACCAAGACCGGCGCCGAGCTGTGCTGGGGCAAGAAGTAAGCAAGGCCCGGAGCACCTGATGGCGAAATCTCCGACGCACCACATTCCGTGGGGCGCCCTGGGGCCGTGGCTGGCCCTGCTCGGCGCATGCATCTTCTTTGCGACCCAGTCCGACCGCTTCCTCACGGGCGGCAACCTCTCGCTGATCATGCAGCAGGTGATGGTGGTCGGCGTGATCGCCATCGGCCAGACGCTGATCATTCTCACGGCGGGCATCGACCTGTCGTGCGGCATGGTGATGGCGCTGGGCAGCATCATCATGAGCAAGTTCGCCACCGAGCTCGGCCTGCCGGTGCCGGTGGCCATCCTGTGCGGCGTGGGCGTGACGACGCTGTTCGGGCTGCTCAACGGCCTCCTGGTCACGCGCATCAAGCTGCCGCCTTTCATCGTGACGCTGGGCACGCTGAACATCGCGTTCGCGATCACGCAGCTGTATTCGTCCTCGCAGACCATCACCGACCTGCCGGCCGGCCTCACGGGGCTGGGCACCACCTTCACCATCGGCGGCGCCGAGGTGGCATGGGGTGCGGTGCTGATGCTGGTGCTGTATCTGCTCGCGTGGTTCGTGCTGCGCGAGACGGCCGCGGGCCGGCACATCTACGCCGTGGGCAACAACGCGGAAGCGACACGCCTGGTCGGCATTCCCACCCAGCGCGTGCTGCTGGGGGTGTACGTGGCCGCGGGTGCGCTCTACGGCATTGCCTCGCTGCTGTCGGTGGCGCGCACCGGCGTGGGCGATCCGAACGCGGGGCAGACCGAGAACCTCGACGCGATCACGGCCGTGGTGCTGGGCGGCACCAGCCTCTTCGGCGGCCGCGGCGTGGTGCTGGGGTCGCTCATCGGCGTGCTCATCGTCGGCGTGTTCCGCAACGGGCTCACGCTGATGGGCGTGTCCTCGATCTACCAGGTGCTGGTGACCGGCGTGCTGGTGATCCTTGCCGTGGCGGCCGATCAACTTTCGCGCCGGGGAGCCCGCTGATGAACGCCGTGGCCAATACCCAATCCGCCAAGATCGTGATGCAGGCCCGGGGCCTCGTGAAACGCTACGGCCAGGTGACGGCGCTCGACGGTGTCGACTTCGAACTGCGCGAAGGAGAAATCCTCGCGGTGATCGGCGACAACGGCGCGGGCAAGTCGTCGCTGATCAAGGCGCTCTCCGGTGCGGTGGTGCCCGACGAGGGCGAGATCCTGCTGGACGGCGCGCCGGTGCATTTTCGCAACCCGCTCGATGCGCGCCGCGCCGGCATCGAGACCGTCTACCAGGACCTGGCCGTGGCGCCGGCCATGACCATCTACGAGAACCTCTTTCTCGGCCGCGAACTGCGCCGCCCGGGCTTCATGGGCAACGTGCTGCGCATGCTCGACAAGAAGAAGATGCTGCAGGAAAGCGCCGCGCGCATGGCCGACCTCAAGGTCGGCATCCAGTCGATGACGCAGGCGGTCGAGACGCTCTCGGGCGGCCAGCGCCAGTGCGTGGCCGTGGCGCGCAGTGCGGCCTTTGCGCGGCACGTGGTGATCATGGACGAGCCCACGGCCGCACTCGGCGTGAAGGAGGGCAACATGGTGCTCGAGCTGATCCGCCGCGTTCGCGACCGTGGGCTGCCGGTGGTGCTCATCAGCCACAACATGCCGCATGTGTTCGAGGTGGCCGACCGCATCCATGTGGCGCGGCTCGGCAAGCGCGCGGCCGTGCTCAACCCGAAGAAGATCAGCATGAGCGACACGGTGGCCGTGATGACCGGCGCCATGACCGCCGACCAGCTGCCCGCGGAGGCCCATGCCTGATGCACAAGCCTCTGCAGCCGTTGGCTTGCGCCCGCCCGACCTGCTGCGCCCGCGCGGCTCCAACCAGGTCGGCATGCGCCAGTTCAACGAGCGTGTGGTGCTGCAGGCCCTGCGCGTTCACACCAGCCTGCCCAAGGCCGATCTCGCCCGCCTCACCGGGCTGAGCGCGCAGACCATCGGGCTCATCACTGCGCGGCTGGAGGAAGACCAGCTCATCGTGAAGCAGGGCCGCGTGCGCGGCCGCATCGGGCAGCCTTCGGTGCCGCTGGCGCTCAACCCCGACGGCGCCTTTGCGATCGGCATCAAGGTCGGCCGGCGGGGCGCCGAATGGCTGCTCATCGACTTTGCCGCGCAGGTGCGCGAGCGCCACGCCATCACCTATGAGTTTCCCGACGCGGAGCACCTGCTGCCCGCGATCGCTGCGCACATCCACCGGCTGCGCGACGGACTCGGCCCGCTGGCGGCACGCACGGTGGGCGCGGGGCTGGCTGCGCCGTTCCAGCTCGGCGGCTGGCACCGCACGCTCGGCCTGTCGAAAGCGCAGTCCGACGTGTGGAACCAGATGGACCTGGCCGCCGAAGTGCGGGCGCGCACCGATGTGCCCGTGGGCTACGCGCGCGACACCGTCGCGGCCTGCGTGGCCGAACTGGTCACCGGACGGGGCCACGACCTCAAGAGTTTCCTGTATGTGTTCGTCGACACCTTCGTGGGCGGTGGGCTCGTCATCAACTCGCACCTGCATACCGGCGCACACGGCAATGCGGGTGCGCTGGCCTCGCTGCCCATGCAGCCCGCTGCGGCCGGGGGCGGTCCCGCGCAACAGCTGATTGCCGAGGCCTCGCTCTGGGAGCTGGAACAGCGCCTGCGCAGCGAAGGGCTCGATGCCACCGCGGCCTACGACGACCGGGCGTTGCAGGGGCCCTATGCGGCCGCGACGCAAGCCTGGCTTGCATCGGCATCGCTCGCGCTGGCCCATGCCATTGCCAGCGGCACGGCGGTGCTCGACCTGGCCGACGTGGTGATGGACGGCTCCATGTCGCGCTCATTGCTGGACGCGCTGCTGGACCAGACGCGCGCGGCCTTGGGCCGGTGCAACTGGGAAGGCCTCTGGCAGCCGCGCCTGCACGGCGGACGAGCAGGTGCGCAGGCCTGCGCGCTGGGCGGTGCGATGCTGCCGCTGCACGCCAACTTCGCGCCGGACCACGACGTGTTCCTGAAGGCGGCCTGAGCCGCCGGGTCGGCTAAGGCCTCGCCGCGGCGTGCAGGGTCCGTGGGAATCGCAGCGTGCTTGCGCTGGCGCCTGCGGGACAAGGTCCGTCGGAATAGGCCGCATCGCCCTCGGGCATCACGCACTTGTGCACCTCGACGAAGACGGGCGCAGCATCGGCGCGCAACTCCGCGGGGGCCGCGGAAGGCGCCGCCGGGGTCTCGAAGGATGCGTTCGCGAGCGATGCACGGCTAGGCGCCGGCCAAGCTGGTTGCTGGTATGCCCGTGCCGATGCCTCAGGCGGCGGGGTGCGAGGCGGCACGGGAGCCTCGACGGAAGCCGGCATGACGGCGGGCGGCAAGGTCGGCGCCCGCGCGGCGCTCTCTGCCACGAGGTCTTTCAAGGTCACGTAGAAGAGAAACATCGCGACCAATGCCACCGCCAGGCAAGGTGCCCAGTAGCGCTGCGAGTCCGAGCCCGATCGGTGCGTGGCGCCCCGCGACTTCGTCGCTGCGCCCATGCTCAGCTTGTCCATCGTGTGTTCCATGCCCATGACTGAAGCTCCTTGTTTGGTGTTCAGGCATCGTGGTGGACGGCTTGCGTCACGGCTGTAGGCCGGCGCCATGCGCAGCTTCGGAATTCATCCCGAAAGCGCCGTGGACAAAGCCGCACCGGAGGGCCGAGGGTGTCTCGATAATGAGATCCACTTGTCGACAACCCGAAAACAATGAGCTCCGCAGATTTTCTTTTCGCACCCGAGGTGCAAAAGCTCTTGATGGTCGCCTACGCGGCGCCCGACCAGCCGTTTTCCAGCAGCGAACTCGCCCGGCGTTCCAGGCTCGACCCCGAGGACGCAGCGCGCACCCTCGAACACCTCGTGAAAAGCGGCATCCTGAAGAAGCGGAAGCCGGGGGCAGGCGCGGCCGACACAGACGAGGTGGCCGACACCGTCTCGATCGACCCCGCCTTCCTCTTCCACGACGAACTGCGCAGCATCGCGCTCAAGTCGTTCGCCGCCGCCGAGCCGGTCCGTTCAATGCTTCGCGCCAAGTTCAAGGAGTCTGTCGTGCGCGCCTTCATGCTGGGCGAGGACGAAGATGGCACGATCGAACTCCTCGTCGTGCACGGCCAGTCGACGCCCGACGAAGCCGCCATGACGCAAGCCTGCCGCAAGCTCTCCAAGAACATCCACAGGCACCTGAAGGTGCACGTCATCTCGCATGCCAGCTTCAACAACCTGGCGTCGCGCGATCCGCTCGCGCGGAAGCTCGCGGCACCCGGCGTGCTCGAGCTCATCGCGCTGGGCGATACGAAGGCTTTGCTCCCCGTCGAGCGCGTGGGCCTCTTGCAAAGCGCGAAGAACAAGCTGGCAACGCTGTCGCGTCCGTTGGCGTGAGTGCGCGGTGCGGGTAGGCCGAGATGCCCCGCGGCATCAAGGCTTCCAGCGACGCAAGCCGAGTGTGTCCGCGAGGGCCTGGTAAGCCGCGATGCGGGCCTGCACGTAGTCGTCCAGCGCGGCGCCGGTGAGTGCAAATGGATAGAGGCCGTGCCGTTCGCGCAAGGCCGCGTAGCCGGGCGCGGCGGCGGCCTCGGCGAATGCGGCGGTCCATGCGCGCACGGCGGCGTCGGGCACGTTCGCGCTGAGGTACAGGCCGCGCACGGTCGGCCACACGATGTCCACGCCTTGCTCGCGTGCGGTCGGCACGCCGGTGAGCGCACCGCCCAGCCGCGTTTCCGACAGCACGGCCAGCAGGCGGACCGCCGCGCCGCCCGCAATGGCCTGCAACGCCTCGGCCGCGTCCCCCGGGAACACGTCGACGTGCTTGCCCTGCAGCGCACCCAGCGCGTCGCCACCGCCCTCGAAGGAGACGAAGCGCATGGCCTTGTGATCGCGCCCTGCGGCGCGCACCAGCAACGCGGCCTTCACCCAGTCCTGGCTGCCGACCGTGCCGCCCGCGCCGAAGGCCGTGCGCGAGGGCTCCTGCCGCAGGGCCGCGACGAGGTCCTGCAGCCGCTGGTAGGGCGAGTCGCGGTGGACCGCGATCACGCCGTAGTCGGTGCCCAGCGTGGCGATCCAGCGCACGGCCGAAGCGGGATGCGGGCCGAAGCGGCCCTGCGCGAGGTTGAGCAGCGAGCCGCTGGAAAACGCGACCAGCGTGCCCGGCCCGCCGAGCTGGCCGGTGGCGATGCGGTCGAACGCGACCGCGCCGATGCCGCCCGGCAGGTAGCGCTGGGCCAGCGGCGGACGCGCCGGGCGAACCGCCTGCAGCGCATCTCGCGCGAGCGCGCAGGTGAGGGCGAAACCGCCACCCGCCTTGGCCGGGATCACGCAGTCGGCCGCCGCCAAAGAGGGATCGCCGGATTGCGCCACAGCCAGGCGGGCGATGCCGGGGACCAGCAGCGCGCACAGCGCGCGCAGCGCGTGGCGGCGGTCAAGGAAGGCAATCTGCATGGGTCGGCCCCTCAGCTGGCCGCCGGCCGCGGCCACCAGATGATCGCATGCAGCCCCGTGGTGCCGGGCCGGGCTTCGAGCCGCAGCTCCCCGCGGTGACGGTGCGCGATGGAACGCGCAATGGCGAGCCCGAGGCCGAAGCCCCCCTTGCCCGCACGCGCGCCGCGGCTGAAGCGCTGGCCCAGTGTGCCGCGCTCTTCGTCTCCCAGGCCAGGGCCGTCGTCCTCGACGTTGAGGCTCCAGCCTGCGGCATCGCCGGCTGCGAAGAGGGTGATGGTTCCTTCGGCCGGCGTGTAGGCGATGGCGTTCGCCACCAGGTTGACCAGGGCTTCGCGCAGCAGGCCGCGGTCGGCCACTGCAAGAAACTCCGGCGAAGGCGAATGGATGCCCAGGTCGATGCGCTTGGCCCGTGCGAGCGGGAGCAGGTCGACGGCCACTTCGCGCAACAGCGCTGCAAGGTCGAACTCGGCCGGTTCCACCGCCACCGTGTCGCTGCGGCCGAGCGCGAGCAGTTGCTGGGCGCTGCGCGTGGCGCGGCCGATCTCGGTGCCCAGCGCATCGAGCGCGGCCCGCACCTGCGCCGGGTCTTCCTCGCGCCGGGCGTAATCGGCCTGCATCTGCAGCGTGGTCAGGTGCGTGCGCAACTGGTGCGAGGCATCGTCGAGAAACTGGCGCTGCTGGGTCACCAGGTCCTGCGTGCGCGACATCTGCTGGTTGACCGCATCCACCAGCGGGCGCACCTCGGCGGGCAGGTCGGTGGCGGCGATGCGCGTCAGGTCGTCGGGCCTGCGGGCCTGCACCTCGCGCGCGAGCCGCGAGAGCGGCCGCAGTGCCGCCGCCAGTGCAAGCGCGGTGCCGCAGAACAGCATTGCCAGCACCAGCCCGTCGCGCAGCGCCGCGCTGCGCACGAAGCGCGTGCTGAACTCCTCGCGCGAGCGCGTGCTCTCGCCCACCTGGATCAACACACTGCGGCCGCTGCTGCCGGCGGGTGCGCGGTCCAGGTCGCGCCGGTAGGCTGCGAGCCGCACGGCCTCGCCGAAGTAAGCCGCGTCGTAGAAGGCCGGCACGCCCATCGCCAGCTGGGTGGGCGGCGCGGGCAGGTCGGCGCTGCCGAGCTCGACGAGTCCATCGGACGTCGCCACGCGAAAGAAAACCTGGCCGCTGGCCGTCAGCTCGAAGAACTCGAACATCGTGTAGGGCAGTTCGACCGAGAGACCGCCCGCGGCCGTGGAGATGTTGGCGTCGATGGATTTCAGCGCGCCCAGCAGCGAGCGGTCGTACGCCGCATTGGCGGCGGCCAGCGCGTCGTGCCTCGTCATCCACAGCTCCAGGCCCGTGACCACCAGCAGCGCAGGGAACAGCAGCAGCGCGAGCCGCTGCCACAGGCTCGCGCGGCGCAAGCGGTTGGCAACGACCCTTGCGGCGCGCACTCAGTCCGCCTCCAGCACATAGCCGAGCCCGCGCAGCGTGACGATGCGCACGCCCGCGCCGTCGAGCCGCCTGCGCAGCCGGTAGACGAGCACTTCGATGGCCTCGGGGTGCACTTCCTCGTCGTCTGAAAACACCCGCTCGAGGATCTGCTGCTTGGACAAGGGCTCGCCGCTGCGCTGCACCATCACGCGCAGCACGGCCAGCTCGCGCGGCGACAGCGCCAGCGCTTCGCCCTTCAGCGTGAACTGCCGGCGTACGCCGTCGTACACCAGCGGGCCGCATGCGAGGCGCGGATGCTCGGCGCCGCGGGCCCGGCGCACCAGCGCATGCAGGCGCGCCTCGAGTTCGGCCAGGGCAAAGGGCTTGGCGAGGAAATCGTCGGCACCGGCATTGAGCGAGGCGACGCGCTCGTCCAGCGAATCGCGTGCCGTGAGGATCAACGCCGGCAGCCGCTGGTCGCGTTCGCGCAGCCGCTGCAGCACCGTGTGGCCGTCCATGCCGGGCAGGCCCAGGTCGAGCACCAGCGCATCGTGCTCGCGCTGCTGCAACGCGCGGTCCGCCAGCCGGCCATCGTCCACCCACTCGACCTGGATGCCCGCATGCTCCAGCGCCTTGCAGAGCCAGGTGCCCAGGGTGTGTTCGTCTTCGGCCAGCAGGATGCGCATGGCGCGATGCTAGAGGCTCGGCAATCAGTCCGGCTTGATGTTTGCCCTTGCGATCACCTTTTGCCAGCGGGCCTGCTCGGCGGCGATGAACTGCGCGAACTGCTCGGGCGTGCCGCCAATGGCCTCGGCCGCATCGGCGGTCAGGCGCTGCATCGAGTCGGGCGACTTCACGGCCTTCATGGTTTCGGCCGACAGCTTGGCGAGGTTCGCAGGTTCGATGTTGGCCGGGGCGAGCATGCCGTACCACTGCGTCATCTCGAAGCCCGGAAAGCCTTGCTCGGCCACGGTGGGCACGTCAGGCAGCTGCGGCAGGCGCTTGGCCGAGCCGGTCGCGATGCAGCGCACCTTGCCGGCCTTGATGAACTGGAGGACCGCCGCCGCGCCGATGGCCGAGGCATCGAGCCGGCCCGAGAGCAGGTCGGTCACCATCGGCCCGGTGCCGCGGTAGGGCACGTGCAGCATGAAGACGTTGGCGGTCATCTTCAGGTATTCGAAGGCCAGGTGGCCCGCGCTGCCGTTGCCCGCGGAGCCGTAGCTCAGCTTGCCGGGCTTGGACTTGGCATAGGCGATGAACTCCTTCAGGTTCTGCGCCGGCACGTCGGGATGCACCACGTAGAGGCTCGGCACCTTGGCCAGCAGGCTCACGGGCTTGAAGTCCTTGTTGGCGTCGTAGGGCAGCTTGGCGAAGATGTACGGGTTGACGGCCAGCGTGCCGATGTGGCCGAGGATCAGCGTGTGCTGGTCGGTGGCGCGCGCCACTTCGCTCATCGCGATGTTGCCGGCCGCGCCCGGCTTGTTGTCGACGAAGACGCTCTGGCCCAGCGTGCGCGAGAGCTCGGCCGCGGTGGAGCGCGCCACGATCTCCGAGCTGCCGCCGGGCGCAAAGGGCACGACGAAGCGCACCGATTTGCTGGGCCAGCCGGCCTGGGCCGATGCCATCGAAGGCAGCAGGCCGCCCAGGGCCAGCGCGCTGCCGCCCTGCAGCCACTGGCGCCGCGTGGGCTGCTGGTCGTTCATGAAGTCGTCGGACATGGTGCTTGTCTCCATCGTTTATGTTCAAGAAAACCTGCATCCTGCCCGACCGAGGCTGTCGGGAAGCTGTCAGCTCAAATCAGGTTGCGCATGGCCTGCGCCGTCTCGCGCAGCACCGGCAGCACGCGCGCCACCGCGTCTTCGGAGCTTTCGTGGCCCATGGGCATGGTGATGTTGAGGGCGCCTACCAGCGTGCCGTGCCGGTCGCGCAGCGGCACCGCAATGCCGCGCGAGTTGAGGTCGAGCTGCTGTTCCGACAGCGCCCACCCCTGCGCGCGGATCCGCGCGAGTTCGAGCTTCATGCGCTCCATGCTCGCGATGGTGTAGGAGGTGAACACCTGCAGCTGCCGCGTCGCCAGCCACGCGGCCAGCTCGGCCTCGGCGCGCAGCGCGAGCATCAGCATGCCGGCAGCCGTGACCTGCGCCGGCACGCGCGCGCCCAGCACGTAGCCGGTGCTCATGCTGCGGTTGGGGCCGTTGCGCGCGATGTAGACCACCTCGTCGCCATCCATCACGCTCAGGTAGGCGATCTCGTGCGTGCCCGCCGCCACCCGCTGCAGAAAAGGCTGGACGATGCGCGGCAGCCGCGCCGAGTCGAGGTACGACTGCCCCAGCCGCAGCACGCGCGGCGTGAGCCAGAACAGCTTGCCATCGCTGGCCACGTAGCCCATGTGCTGCAGCGTGAGCAGGTAGCGCCGCGCGGCCGTGCGCGTCATGCCGGTGCGTTCGCCGGCCTGGCTCGCGGTGAGGCGCGGATGGGCGTCGTCGAAGGCTTCGATGATGCTGACGCCGCGTTCCAGCCCGGCGATCCAGTCGCGCTTGTCCAAGCCGGGCGGCGCGGGAGAAAGATCGGCGGAATCGGTGCTCATGGGCGGAAGTGTGCCGTTGCGGCGGGGCATACCGGGGAAAGGCTGGGTTGGGATAAACCCGGGTTTTGTACGATTAACGAACGCCTCGGAACGATTGTCGAGAAAATCAAGGGTCGCACGAGGGTGGTTGGCACGGCGAGGTGGATAAAGTCCGGCTTGGCAATTGGCGTGGGAGCGATTGCCGCACAAAAAGAGGCACGACATGACCACCTCCATTTCCGGCAGCACCCTGGCGTACCTGATCCCCGGCGACCCCGTGCGCAACGTGCGCCTGCCGAGGCTGTTCAATGCCGTCTTCGAGCGTTTCGGCATCGACGCGGTATTGCTGCCCGTGCAGGTGCCGCTGCGCGACTTCGCGGTGTTCTTCAAGTCGGCCTTCCTGGCCCGCAACGTGCGCGGCATGGTGATCGCGCCGCCGCACAAGCCGCTGGTGGTCGACTTGCTCGACGGCTGCGGCCTGTTCGGCCGCGTGGCGGGATCGGTCAACGTGGTGCGCCGCATCGAGAACAACGAGCTCGAGGGCGACCTGTTCGACGGCGAAGGCTTGCTGGGCGCGCTCGACCACTTCAACATTCCGTTCCGCGGCAAGCGGGTGCTGATCCTGGGCGCGGGCGTGAGCGCGGCGGCCATTGGCGTCGCGCTGGCCGAAGGCGGCACGGTCGATGGCGCCGAGCACATCGCCTTCTATGACACTTCCGCCGGCAGGGCCGCGGGCGTCGCAGCCAAGCTCGACGCATTCTTCGACGCCGGCGTGTCGGTGGTCGACAGCAACGCACCCGAAGGCTACGACCTCGTGATCAACGCCACGCCGCAGGGCCTGGACGAGAGCGACCCCTTGCCGGTGGACGTCGCTCGCATGGACCCCCATGCCGCCCTGTTCGACATCCTGCTGCGCAACCAGCCGACGCCGCTGGTGCGGGCGGCGCGCGCGCGGGGCCTCAACGCGCAGGCCGGCTTCGAGATGCTGATCCAGCAGATGCCGCACTACCTGGCGTACTTCGGGCATGCCGACGCGGCGCAGGGCGTGCGCGACGACGCCGGCTTCCTGCGCGAGATCGTCTATCCGCCGGCCATGCACGCGGAGATCGCAGCGCCATTGCGCTATCACTCCGACAACGTCGCCTGACAGCGCAGTCGCAACACGGCCGAGCCGAACGCATTCAACAGGAATACAAGCAATGACAAGAATCTTCTCGTGGTACCGCCGCGGACTCGAAGGGCTCATGGCGCTGATGCTGGCCATCAAGCATCCGCAGGAAGGCGTGCGGAGCACAGCATGATCACCGGCAAGACCACCCTCGTCGCGCACCTTGGCTTTCCCACCGAAAGCTTCAAGGCGCCGATGATCTACAACCCCTGGTTCGAGAAGCAGGGCATCGATGCGGTCGTCGTGCCGATGGGCGTGAAACCCGAGGACTATCCCGCGGCTTTCGCCGCGCTGTTCCGGCTCACCAACATCCGTGGCGCGCTGGTGACCATGCCGCACAAGATCACCACCATGGGCCTGGTCGACGAGGTCACGCCCACGGCCCGGATCGCCGGTGCCTGCAATGCGGTGCTCAAGCGCGCCGACGGCACGCTGCTGGGCGACCAGTTCGACGGCGCCGGCTTCGTGCGCGGCGTGCTGCGCAAGGGCTGCGCGCTCGAGGGCGCGCGCGTGCTGGTCTCCGGCAGCGGCGGCGTCGGCTCGGCCATCGCGGCGTCGCTGGCCGCCGCCGGCGTGGCGCACCTTGCGCTCTTCGATGCGCACGCGGCCTCGGCCGATGCGCTGGCCGGGCGGCTGCGCGCGCACTATCCGGCGCTGGGCGTGTCCACGGGCTCGAAGGACCCGGCGGGTTTCGACGTGATCGTCAATGCCACGCCGCTGGGCATGAAGGAAGGCGACCCGCTGCCTTTCGACGTGGAGCGCATCGCGCCCTCGGCCTTCGTCGGCGAGGTGGTGATGAAATCCGAGTACACACCGCTGCTGCGCGCCGCGCTGGACAAGGGCTGCGCGGTGCAGGTGGGCACCGACATGCTCTTCGAGATGATTCCCGCGTACCTGGAATTCTTCGGCTTCGGAACCGCGACGGCCGACGCACTGCGCGCCGCAGCGAAGATCAGCTATTGAGGCGTTCACCATGAGTATTTTCGAAGGCTTTCTCTCCACGTCCGAAACCCTCTCCGCCTTCAGCGACCACAATTTCGTCGACGCCATGCTGCGCTTCGAGGCGGCGCTGACGCGCGCACAGGCCGCGCTCGGGCTGGTGCCGGAATCGGCAGCCCATTCGATCGTCGGCAGCTGCAAGGTCGAGCTGTTCGACGTGGCCAAGATCGTGCGCGACAGCGGCCGTGCCGGCAGTGTCGCGATCCCGCTCGTCAAGGCCCTGAAGGAGGCCGTGGGCGTGTTCAATCCGCAGGCCGTGCCCTTCGTGCATTTCGGCAGCACCAGCCAGGACGTGATCGACACGGCCATGGCGCTGGTCACGCGCGAAGGCATCGCGCTGATCGAGACCGATGTCGACCGCGCCATCGAGGCGCTGCTGCAGCATGCCACCCGGCACGCAGCCACGCCGATCCTGGCACGCACGCTGATGCAGCCGGCGTCGGTCACCAGCTTCGGCCTCAAGTGCGCCGGCTGGGCCGCGCCCCTGGTCCGCAGCCGCGAGCGGCTGCGAAGCGCGGCGCGCCACGCATTGAACGTGCAGCTGGGCGGCGCCGTCGGCACGCTCGCGCAAATGAAGGGGCAGGGCCCCGCCGTGGTGCAGCGCGTGGCCGACGAACTCGGCCTCGGCAATGCCGGCGCCACCTGGCACACACAGCGCGACGAATGGGTCGCGCTCGGCTGCGAACTGGGCCTGCTCACGGGCAGCCTCGGCAAGATCGCACGCGACATCTCGCTCATGGGCCAGTACGAGGTCGGCGAGGCGGCGGAACCCACCGAGCCGGGCCGCGGCGGTTCCTCGGCGATGCCGCACAAGCGCAATCCCGTGGCCGCGATGGTGGCGCTGGCCGCAGCCCAGCGCGCGCCCCAGCGCGTGGCCGCGCTGCTGGCCGCCATGCCGCAGGAGCACGAGCGCGCCCTCGGCGGATGGCAGGCCGAACTGGCCGAATGGCCGCAACTGCTGATGTCGGCGCACGGCAGCGCACGCGCGCTGGCCGGTGCATTGCCGGGCCTGCAGATCGACGCGGCGCGCATGCGTGCCAACATCGACACCCTGCGCGCCGAACTGCCGCGCGACGCCGCCGACGAATGGTTCGACCCGGCGCTGGCCGGGCCCGCCGGCGAAACGGCGCTCCGGCAAGTGGCGGGCCTGCGCGCCCAACTGACCGCGAAAGACACCTCCCGATGACCGATCAACAGCCAGGCACCCCGCCCGCGAACGACTACGAAGCCGGCCTCGTCAACCGCCGCCGCGTGCTGGGCGACCCATGGGTCGACAAGTCGCTGGCCAACCGCAACGAGTTCAACGCCGAGTTCCAGGAACTCATCACTCGCCATGCCTGGAACGACATCTGGGGCCGGCCCGCGCTGGGCGACAAGACGCGCCGCTACATGGTGCTGTCGATGATGCTGGGCATCCACGCCTACGAAGAGTTCGCGATGCACGTGCGCGCCGCACTCGACGGCCCGCCCGAGTCGCGCCTCACGCCCGACGACATCAAGGAAGTCATCATGATGGCGGCCATCTACTGCGGCGTGCCGGTGGCCAACCATGCCTTCGGCATTGCCACCAGCATCCTGCGCGAGAAGGGCCTGCTGCCTGCGGCGGGGAAGTGACGCCGCAGGGGTTGCCCGAGCGGCGCCGGTTCGAGGCCGGCTTTGGCCTGCTGTTGCCGCTGCTGCTCGCTGCGCAGCCCGTGGCCACCGACAGCTACCTGCCGGCGCTGCCCGCCATCGCCAGCGAACTGGGCTCGGCCAGTACCAGCCTCACGCTGTTCGTGCTGGCCTTCGGCTTTGCGCAACTGCTCTGCGGTCCGCTGGCCGATCGCTTCGGCCGCCGGCCCGTGCTGCTGGCGGGCCTCGGCTGCTACGTGGCGGCCGCGCTCGGCGGTGCTCTCGCCGGCAGCGTGCCGGTGCTTGCGGGCTGGCGCACGCTGCAGGGTTTTTCGATGGCCGCCATCCTCGTCTGCGCGCGCGCCGCGGTGCGCGACCTGTACCCCGCGCACGAAGGACCGCACGTGATGGCGCGCGGGCTCACGGGGCTCGGCGTGGTGGGTCTGCTGGCGCCATTGGTGGGTGCCTGGCTGGTGCAGGGCGCCGGCTGGCGCTGGGTGATGGCGTCGATGGCGCTCTATGCGCTGGTGCTCCTTGCGCTCTGCTGGCATTCGTTCGGCGAAACGCGCCGGCCGCTGTCCGGTGACGTCTCCGCGCCGCGCGGCAGTGCACGCGCCGTGTTCGCGAGCCGCAGCTTCCGCGCCTGGGCTTCGTTGGCTGCCACCACCTACGGCGGCCTGTTCTGCTTCCTGCTGCTGTCGCCGATGGTCTATATCGGCTACCTGGGCTGGTCGCCCGCGATGTACGGCTGGATCCCTGCGGGCGGCTCGCTGGTCTACATCTTCAGCACCACGATGTGCCGGCGCCTGCTTCGCAAATACGGGCCCGTGCATACCGTCCAGCTGGGCGCCACGCTGAGCCTTGCGGGCGCAACGATCCAGGCGCTGGGCTGCTGGCTCGCGCCGCACAGCGCGGTGCCGCTGCTCGCGGGCCACGCGGTCTATTGCCTGGGCCACGGCATCCACCAGCCCTGCGGGCAGGCCGGCGCGGTAGGCGACCTGCCGCACCTGGCAGGTCGGGCCGTGTCGTGGTCGGGCTTCGGCATGATGATGGTGGCGTTCTGCGCCGGGCAACTTGCGGCACAGTTCGTCGACGAGGGTTTTTCGAACGGAGCCTGGCCGATGGTCGCGCCGCTGCTGCTCGCGGGTGGCGTGCTGCTGGCGATCGCGTTCCTCTGGCTGCCGCGTCTTCAACATCCAATCAAGAAGGAATCACCATGACCCGCCTGAATGTCGTCCGCGAAGGCAGCGGCCCCTTCGTCGTGCTGAGCCATGCGCTGGGCTGCGACCTGCACATGTGGGACGGCGTGGCCGAGCAGCTGTCGCGCGGCCATACCGTGATCCGCTACGACCACCGCAACCACGGTGGCTCCGAGGTGGTGCCCGGCGCGCTGCGTGTCGAGACGCTGGCGCAGGACGTGGCCGGGCTCATCCAGCGCGAGGCGGGCGGGGAGCCGGTGCACTTCGTCGGCCTGTCGATGGGCGGGATGACGGCCCAGGCGCTGGCGGTGCGGCATCCTGAACTGCTGCGCAGCGTGGTGATCGCGAACTCGTCGGCCCACTATCCCGACGCGTCGCCCTGGCGCGCCCGGGTCGAAACCGTTGCCGCCAAGGGCGTGGCCGCCATTGCGCCGGGCGCGGTGGCGCGCTGGCTCACGCACGGCTTCGTCACCACCGGGGAGGGCAAGGCCGCGGCCCAGGCGCTGCACGACGTGCTGGTGCGTACCGATCCGCAGGGCTACATCGAGAGTTGCAACGCCGTGGCCGCCATCGATTTTCGCGACAGCAACCGCCGCATCGCCGTGCCGACGCTGGTTATAGCCGGGCTGCAGGACGAAGCGACGCCGCCGGCGATGTCAGAAGCCATCGTGGCCGCCATTCCCGGCGCCCGCCTCGCCACCATCGACGCGGCGCACCTCAGCGCGGTGGAGCGGCCGGTGGAGTTTGCTCAGCTGCTGATCGATTACTGGCGCAGCCTCTGAAAAAGCGTGTTCCGCGACGCGGCGTCGGGCCTAGGTCTAACCCCTGTTTCGTGCGAACAATGAACGTAAGCGTTCGATGATCGAACGCGGGCGCGGCGCAAAGCATTGTGGCGGGCGGTCGGGGTTCCTACAGTCACCCCCATGCATCGCTCCATTGCCACCGTCTCCCTCAGCGGCACGCTGCGCCAGAAGCTCGAAGCCGTCGCGGCCGCGGGGTTCGACGGCATCGAGTTGTTCGAGGCCGACTTCGTCAACTTCAAGGGCACCGCTGCCGAGCTGGGCCGCATTGCCGCGGACCTGGGCCTCTCGATCGACCTGTACCAGCCGTTCCGCGATTTCGAGGCCATGCCCGAGCCGCAGTTCCGCCGCAGCCTGGAGCGCGCCGAGCGCAAGTTCGACCTGATGGAGGCGATGGGCGCACCGATGGTGCTGTGCTGCTCGAACACCTCGCCGCTGGCCATCGACGACCCGGCGCTGGCCGCGGCCCAGTTGCATGAACTGGCGGAGCGCGCCGCCCGGCGCAACCTGCGCGTGGGCTTCGAGGCGCTGGCCTGGGGCCGCTTCACCTCGCTCTACGGCCAGGCCTGGAACATCGTGCGCGAGGCCGCTCATCCGAACCTCGGCCTGATCCTCGACAGCTTCCACACGCTGTCGCTGAAGGACGATCCCGCAGGGATCGCGGCCATTCCGGGCGACAGGATCTTCTTCCTGCAGATGGCCGACGCGCCGCTGCTGGCGATGGACGTGCTGCAGTGGGCGCGCCACCACCGCTCGTTCCCGGGGCAGGGCGACCTGGATGTGATCGGCTTCTTTGCGCAGGTGCTGCGCGCCGGTTACACCGGGCCGCTGTCGCTCGAGATCTTCAACGACATCTTCCGCGAGACGCCCAACCGCCGCACCGCGGTGGATGCGATGCGCTCGCTGCTGTACCTGGAGAGCGAAGCCCGGCTTCGGGTGGCAGCGGCCGCCGCTGCCCCTGCGCATGCGCGGCCTGTCGCGCTGTTCAGCCCGCCCGCCGCGCCGGCGCTGTCGGGCCTGTCGTTCATCGAATTCGCCGCCGACGAGGCCTCGGCCCTCACGCTCGGAACGCTGCTCGGGCAACTCGGTTTCCGCCGCGCGGGCCGCCACCGCTCCAAGGCCGTGGTGCTGTACCGCCAGGGAGAGATCAACCTGATCGTCAATGCGCAGCCCGATTCGTTCGCGCGCAGCCGCTTCGACGCGCACGGCACCTCGGTCTGCGCGCTGGGCGTGCGCTGCGCCGATCCGCAGGCCGCCGTCGACCGTGCCACCGCCATGCGTTCGCAGCGCCACGACAGCCCCGTCGGCCCCGACGAATTGCGCGTGCCCGCCATCGTGGCGCCGGGCGGCAACCTCATCCATTTCGTTGCAGAGTCGCTGGGCACCAATGGGCTCCATGAGGCCGACTTCATCCTCGAGGAACAGGCACCGGATGCTGCCCCGGACGTCGGCTTGATGCGGATCGACCATGTGGCACTGGGCCTTGCGGTGGACCAGCTCGACACCTGGGTGCTGTTCACGCGTGCCGTGCTGGGGCTGGAGCCGGGCGAAAGCCTGGAGCTCGCCGATCCCTTCGGGCTCATCCGCAGCCGGGGCGTGGCCAATGCCGACCGCAGCGTGCGGCTGGTGCTCAACGTGTCGCTGAGCCAGCGCACCCGCACCGCGCGCACGCTCAGCGTGACCGGCGGCGGCGCGGTGCACCACATTGCGCTGTGCTGCGACGACATATTCGACAGCGTGGCGCGGCTGCGCGCCGCGGGCACGCGCTTCGTGCCCATTTCGGACAACTACTACGACGACCTGGCCACGCGCATCGACCTGGACCCGGCGCTGCTCGCACGACTTCGCGCATCGGGCGTGCTGTTCGACCGCTCGCCCGCGGGCGACTACCTGCACATCTACACCGAGAACATCGAAGGCGGGCTTTTCTTCGAACTCGCACAGCGCACCGCGGGCTACGACGCCTACGGCGCACTCAACGCACCTGCGCGCATGGCATCGCAGGCGCAGGCATAGATTTTTTTTCGTCAACCCTGGAGACAAACCATGGCATCCATCACGGCCCACGAGCCGAAAGGCAGGCACCAGTCGAAGAAGGCCACCGCGAGCGGCTGGATCGGCTCGGCGCTGGAGTACTACGACTTCTTCATCTACGCCACGGCGGCGGCGCTGATCTTCCCGCAGATCTTCTTCCCCAAGGGCGACCCGCAGATCGCGATCATCGCGTCGCTCGCAACCTACGGCGTGGGCTATGTCGCGCGGCCGATCGGCGCACTGCTGCTGGGCCACTGGGGCGACACGCACGGCCGCAAGACGGTGCTGATCGTCTGCATGTTCCTGATGGGCTTCTCGACCATCGCCGTGGGCCTGCTGCCGACCTACGACCAGGTCGGCCTGTGGGCGCCTGCGCTGCTGGTGGTGCTGCGCCTGATCCAGGGCTTTGCCGTGGCCGGCGAGATTTCGGGCGCAAGCTCGATGATCCTGGAGCACGCGCCTTTCGGGCGGCGCGGCTTCTTCGCGAGCTTCACGCTGCAGGGCGTGCAGGCCGGCCAGATCATGGCGGCCGCCGTGTTCCTGCCACTCGCGCACTACATGGACAAGGACGCCTTCAACGCATGGGGCTGGCGCATTCCGTTCCTGCTGAGCTTCATCGTCATCGTGGCCGGCTACATCATCCGCAAGGAAGTGGACGAGACACCGGCCTTCACCGAGGTCGACAAGAGCGGCAAGGTGCCGAAGGCGCCGGTGATCCAGGCCGTGACCGAGAGCTGGCGCGACATGCTGCGCGTGCTGCTGTGCTCGCTGATGAACGTGATCCCGGTGGTCGCGACCATCTTCGGCGCCGCCTATGCGGTGCAGCCGGGCTACGGGATCAACTTCGAGAAGGACATCTACCTCTGGATCCCGGTGATGGGCAACATCCTGGCCGTGATCGTGATCCCGTTCGTGGGCAACCTGTCGGACAAGGTCGGGCGCCGCCTGCCGATCGCCGTGGGCGCCATCGGTTCGGGCCTGCTGTCGTTCGGCTACCTGTACGCCATCAGCATCCACAACGTGCCGCTGGCCATCGTGATGTCGCTGCTCATGTGGGGCGTGGTCTACCAGGGCTACAACGCCGTGTTCCCGAGCTTCTATCCGGAAATGTTCCCCACGCGCACCCGCGTCTCGGGCATGGCGATCTCGCAGAACATCGGCACCGCGATCACCGCGCTGCTGCCGGCGCTGTTCGTGGCCGTCGCGCCCCCCGGTGCGGCCAACATCCCGCTGACCGTCGGTGCCATCACGCTGGCGATCTGCGCCATTGCCGCGGTCTCGGCCCTGACCGCGCGCGAAACCTACCGCGTGCACATGAACGACCTGGGCAAGCCCGATGCGGTGCCGGTCGACAAGCCCGAGTACGACCGGCTGCGCGAGCAGACGCTGGTGGACGCCCGCCTTGCCAAGGCAGCCGCCTGAAGACCTTGCGCGCACAAAGGGCGTCGGCGCCATGAAAAATGGCGCCCATGACTTCCCATCTCAAGATCGATTTCGTCTCCGATGTCTCCTGCCCCTGGTGTGCCGTGGGCCTCGGCTCGCTCGAGGCGGCGCTGCGGCGCGTGGCGCCCGACGTCACGGCGGAACTGCACTTCCAGCCCTTCGAGCTGAATCCGCAGATGCCGGCCGAAGGGCAGGACACCTTCGAGCACCTGAACCAGAAGTACGGCTCGACCCGCGAGCAGCAGGAACAGTCGCGCGAGATGATCCGCCAGCGCGGCGCCGAGGTGGGCTTCGAGTTCAGCCCCGAAGGCCGGCCGCGCATCTACAACACCTTCGATGCCCATCGCCTGCTGCACTGGGCCGGGCTCGAAAACCCCGCCGCGCAGGTCGCGCTCAAGAAGCTGCTGCTAAAGGCCTACTTCACCGAGCGGCAGAACCCCTCGGACCCGGAGGTGCTGGTGCGCGCAGCGGCCGAGGCGGGGCTCGATGCGGCGCGTGCCCGCGAGATCCTGGCGAGCGGCGAGTTCGCCCGTGAAACCCGCGAGCGCGAACGCATGTACACCGATGCGGGCATCCACTCGGTGCCCGCCATCATCATCAACGACCACCACCTGATCTCGGGCGGGCAGCCCGTCGAGGTGTTCGAGAGGGCGCTGCGCCAGATCGCCGGCGCGGAGCCCAGCGCTGTGGCCGCCGCCTGATCGGGGAGCGAGGGGGCGCAATGCGGAAGGGCGGGCTGAACGTCGCAAAATAGCGTTCGCGCGCACGCACACCGACAAGGAATTCATCCCATGGCATCCTCATTGCAGCACCTCCTCGGCATCGAATTGCCGCTGATCCAGTCGCCCATGGCGGGCGTTCAGGGCAGCGCCATGGCCATTGCGGTCAGCAACGCGGGTGGGCTCGGCTCGCTGCCCTGCGCCATGCTCGGCCCCGATGCGATGCGCAGCGAACTGGCGGCGATCCGCACCGCCACCGGCAAGCCCTACAACGTCAACTTCTTCTGCCACACGCCGCCCGAGCCCAGCGCCCAGCGCGAGGCGGCATGGCGCGCCGCGCTGGCGCCGTACTACGCCGAATTCGGCATCGATGCGGCGGCCATCCCCACCGGTCCGGGCCGCAACCCCTTCAGCGCCGAGGTGGCCGGGGTGCTGGCCGAATTCAGCCCGCCGGTCGTGAGCTTCCATTTCGGCCTGCCGCCCGAGCCGCTGCTGGCGCAGGTGCGCGGATGGGGCGCGAAGATCCTCGCGTCGGCCACCACGGTCGAGGAAGCCCTGTGGCTCGAGTCCCGGGGCGTGGACGCGGTCATTGCCCAGGGCCTGGAGGCGGGCGGCCATCGAGGCCACTTTCTCTCGCACGATCTCACGGCGCAGCTCGGCACCTTTGCGCTGTTGCCGCAAGTGGTGCGCGCGCTGCGGGTGCCGGTGATCGCCGCGGGCGGCATCGCCGATGCGCAAGGCGTGGCGGCCGCCATGGCCCTGGGGGCTGCCGGCGTGCAGGTTGGCACTGCCTACATGCTGTCGCGCGAAGCCACCACCAGCGCGCTGCATCGCGCCGCGCTCAAGAGCGAGGCCGCGCGCCACACCGCGTTGACCAATCTTTTCACGGGCCGGCCCGCGCGCGGCATCGTGAACCGCGTGATGCGCGAGCTCGGGCCCATCGGTCCGGCCGCGCCCGAATTCCCGCTCGCCACCTCGGGCATCGCGCCGCTGCGCGCCAAGGCCGAGGCAGCGGGCAGCGGCGATTTTTCGCCGCTGTGGTCGGGGCAGAACGCGACCGGCTGCCGGGAGCTGCCGGCCGCCGAGATCACGCGCGCGTTGGCGCAGGGCTTCAAGCCGCTTGCCGGTTGAAGACGCCATGGCGCACCAACAACTCCACCTGCCTTTCAAGTTTCTCGAGCAGCCCGCCGGCCCCGGCGTCCGCGAGCCCTGGCTGATGGTGCTGATGCACGGCGTCGGCAGCAACGAGCAGGACCTGTTCGGTCTCGCGCGTCTCATGCCGCCGCAGTTCCATGTGCTGAGCCTGCGCGCGCCCTACGTGCTCTCGCCCGATGCGTATGCGTGGTTCGAATTCCAGGTGCTGGCCGATGGCGAGCGGCGCATCGATGAAGAGCAGGAGCGCGAAAGCCGCTTCCTGGTCGGCGAGATGATCGCCTCGGCATCGCAGCAGCTGGGCGTGCCGCCGGAGCGCGTGGTGGTCGGCGGCTTCAGCCAGGGCGGCATCATGGCGCTGTCGCTGCTGCTCACGCAACCTTCCAAGGTGCGCGCTGCGATGGTGTGGCACAGCCGGTTGCTGCCGCAGGTGGTGCCGCACATCGCGCCCCCGGAGGCCTTCGAAGGCAAGGCGCTCTGGGTGAGCCACGGCAGTGCGGACAACGTGATTCCGCCGAGCGCCGCAGCGGCCTCGCGCGAGTTGGCCCGCGGCCTGCCCCTGGCGCTTTCGGGCGGCGATTTTCCCGGCGGCCACGAAATCCGGCCGGCCGAGCTGCAGGGCTCGATGGCGTGGCTGCAATCGCTTGCAGCAGGCGTTAACACGCCGTAGCGACTGGACTCCTCGCGCGCCCAGCAGGTCACAGGGCGTTACGAGGAAGCGGCCTTGGTTCGGGCTCTGGTGGTGCACCATAGCTCCTGGCCTTTCACCGCAATCCTCCGAAAAGGAAGCCGCTCCCATGTCCGACAGAGACCCGCCCGAAATCCGCGAAGTGCCCGAGTTGCGCGACGCACCCGCTTACAGGCCGCGTCGCGAATCTTCGGTTGGAACCCTCATCGTCATCGTGCTGCTGGCGATCGCGGCGGCATTCCTAGGCTGGCGCTGGTACCAGCAGCAGCACCCTCTGCACGTGGAGCAGCTACCCGTGGCCGCCAGCGCGCCCAACGACGGCCCGGTGCCTGAGCCACCGCCCGCACCGATGCCCGAGTCGCTGGAGCCGAAAAACCCCATCGATGCGATCGCGCTGCCCGCCTCCGGGCTCCCCAAGATCGCGGATTCGGACACGCGCGTGATGAAGGCGCTGGTCGACCTGATGGGCAGCAAGAACGTGGCCGACTTCCTGCAGTTCGAAGGCATCGTGCGCCGTACCGTGGCCACGGTGGACAACCTTGCGCGCGAGCAGGCGCCCGCGAGCACATGGCCGGTGCAGCCCACGCGCCAGCGCTTTACCACCGCAGGCAAGGGCGAGGCGCAAACCATCGCGCCCGCCAACGCCGCGCGCTACACGCCCCTGGTGCAGATGGCCGAGTCGATCAACCCGGCCAAGGCGGCCAAGACCTACGCCCAGCTCTATCCGCTGTTCCAGAAATCCTACGAGGAGCTGGGCTTTCCGGGCCGCTATTTCAACGACCGGCTCATCGCGGTCATCGACCACTTGTTGCAGGCGCCCGAACCCGCCGGAGCGGTGCAGGTGCGCCTCGTCCAGGTGAAAGGCAATGTGTCGTCGCAGCGGCCCTGGGTGCGCTACGAGTACGCCGATCCGCAGCTCGAATCGCTCTCGTCCGGCCAGAAGATCATGGTGCGCATGGGCTTGGAGAACGAGCGCCGGATGAAGGCCAGCCTGCGCGGCTTCCGCGAGCAGATCGCCACCGGCGAGATGCTGAAGAAGAAGCAGCAGCGCTGACCATGGCGCCGTGTAGGCGCGGGCCGATTGCGTGCGGCGCGGATGCCGGGGATGATCTGGCGGCCCGTTAGCGCGTTCCCCAAGATCCCGAGGACATCCGTATGAACCTGATGAGCGTCGACCTCTACCAAAGTGCCACCGATCCGGCGAAGTTCCTGGCGCTGCCCGCCGGGACGGATCCCACCGAGCTCATGGGTCCGATGACCTTCGACCAGGACTACGCGCAGGTGGTCAAGTACCGCGAGGCCTTCGAGTTCGATCCGTCGGAAAGCTACGCCGGGGCCAATGCCGCCAAGATCGCGGCGGACATCCTGACCACCAAGTGGGCGATGTACCGCCGCGAAGACGCCTAGTGCGGCGGCGCCGCCAAGGCCGCCCCAGGCCGCTTCAGGCCGCCTCGGCTTCCTGGTAGTCGCCCACGGGCACGCAACTGCAGAACAGGTTGCGGTCGCCGTACACGTTGTCGACCCGGCCGATGGGCGGCCAGTACTTGGCCTGCTTCAGCTCGGCCAGCGGAAACGCCCCGAGCTCACGCGAATAGGGGTGCGGCCATTCGGTGCCCAGCAGGCTCGCCGCAGTGTGCGGCGCATGCTTCAGCGGGTTGTCGTCCTTCGGCCAGACGCCTTCTTCGACGCGGCGGATTTCGCCCCGGATCGCGATCATCGCGTCGATGAAGCGGTCGAGCTCGGCCAGCGGCTCGCTCTCGGTCGGCTCGACCATCAACGTGCCGGGCACCGGGAAGCTCAGTGTCGGTGCATGGAAGCCGTAGTCGATCAGGCGCTTGGCCACGTCTTCGGCCGTGACGCCGCTGGTGTCCTTGAGCGGGCGCAGGTCCAGGATGCATTCGTGCGCGACGTGGCCGTTGGGGCTTGCGTACAGCGTGGGATAGTGGTCCTTGAGGCGCGCGCTGATGTAGTTGGCGCTCAGGATCGCGATCTCGGTGGCGGCCTGCAGGCCCTTCGCGCCCATCATGCGGCAGTACATCCAGCTGATCGGCAGCACCGCCGCATTGCCCAGCGGTGCGGCCGAGACCGCACCCACGCCGTTCGATGCAATGCCGCCCGTCGCATGGCCGGGCAGGTAGGGCACGAGGTCTTCGACCACGCACACCGGGCCCACGCCCGGGCCGCCGCCGCCGTGCGGAATGCAGAAGGTCTTGTGCAGGTTCAGGTGGCTCACGTCGCCGCCGAATTCGCCCGGCGCGGCCACGCCGACCAGCGCGTTCATGTTGGCCCCATCCACATACACGCGCCCGCCGTGTTCGTGCACCAGTTCGCAGAGTTCCTTCACGCGGGTCTCGAACACGCCGTGCGTGCTCGGGTAGGTGATCATCACGGCCGCGAGCTTGTCGCTGTGCCTCTCGCAGGCGCGCTTCAGGTCGTCCATGTCGACGTTGCCTTGCGCGTCGCAGGCCGTCACCACCACCTGCAGGCCCACCATCTGCGCGCTGGCCGGATTGGTGCCGTGCGCCGACGAAGGAATCAGGCAGATGTTGCGATGGCCCTGGCCGTTGGCTTCATGGAACGAGCGGATGGCCAGCAGGCCCGCGTACTCGCCCTGCGAACCCGCGTTCGGCTGCAGGCTGATGCCCGCGTAGCCGGTGGCCTCGCAGAGCCAGGCGCGCAGCTGCGCGTCGAGCTGCGCATAGCCCACCAGCTGCTCGGCCGGCGCAAAGGGGTGGATGTTCGCGAACTCGGGCCAGGTGATCGGGATCATCTCGCTGGTGGCGTTGAGCTTCATCGTGCAGCTGCCGAGCGGAATCATGCTGCGGTCGAGCGCCAGGTCCTTGTCCGACAGGCTGCGGATGTAGCGCAGCATCGCGGTTTCGCTCTTGTGCGTGTTGAACACCGGGTGCGTGAGAAAGGCGCTGGTGCGGCGCAGGTCTTCCGGCAGCCGGGGCGCGGTATTGGCCAGGTCGTCGAAGCGCGGCATCGGCGTGCCCGCGGGCACGAACAGCGCCCACAGCGTCTCGATGTCGGCGCGCGTGGTGGTTTCGTCGAGAGAAATGCCCAGGTGCTGCTGCAGCCGCTGGCGCAGGTTGACGCCCGCGGCCTGCGCGCGTTCGATGATCTTCTGCGTGTCTTCGCCGGTGCGGATGGTCAGCGAATCGAAGGCCGTGGCATTGACCGGCTCGCGGCCCATCTGCGCCAGGCCCTGCGCGAGGATGGCCGTGAGCGCGGCCACGCGCTGCGCGATGCGGGTGAGGCCGTCGGGCCCGTGGTACACGGCGTACATGCTGGCCACGACCGCCGGCAGCACCTGCGCGGTGCAGATGTTGGAGGTGGCTTTCTCGCGACGGATGTGCTGCTCGCGCGTCTGCAGTGCGAGGCGGTAGGCCGGCTGGCCGTGGGTGTCGACGCTCACGCCGACGAGGCGGCCCGGCAGCGAGCGCTTGAATTCGTCGCGGCAGGCCAGGTAGGCGGCGTGCGGGCCGCCGTTGCACAGCGGCATGCCGAAGCGCTGCGTGGTGCCGCAGACGATGTCCGCGTCCCACTCGCCCGGCGGCGCAAGCAGGGTGAGCGCCAGCAGGTCGGCGGCCACGCAGAAGGCCGCGTCGCACTGGTGCGCATGGCCCGCGAGCGGGCGCAGGTCGTGCACATGGCCGGTGGTGGCGGGGTACTGCGCGAGCACGCCGAAGAATTCGCAGCTCGCCATCAGGTGCGGCAGCGTTTCAGAGACGGTGCTGACCCGGACCTCGATGCCCAGCGGCGCTGCGCGCGTCCTGATGACCTCGATGGTCTGCGGATGGCAGTCGCCCGACACCAGGAACACGTTGCTCTTGCTCTTGACGCTGCGCTTGGCGAGCGTCATGGCCTCGGCCGCGGCCGTGGCTTCGTCGAGCATCGAGGCGTTGGCGATGGCCATGCCCGTGAGGTCGCACACCATGGTCTGGAAATTGAGCAGCGCTTCCATGCGGCCCTGCGAAATCTCGGCCTGGTAGGGCGTGTAGGCCGTGTACCAGGCGGGGTTCTCGAGCACGTTGCGCAAGATGACGCCGGGCGTGTGCGTGCCGTAGTAGCCCTGCCCGATGAAGCTCTTGAACACCTTGTTCTTCGCCGCGATGGCCTTCAGCTCAGCCAGCGCGTCGGCCTCGCTGACGGGCGCCGGCAATCGCATCCGCCGGGCCCGGCGGATGGCCGCGGGCACGATGCCGTCGATGAGTTCCGCGCGCGTTTCCGAGCCGATCACCGGCAGCATGCGTGCCTCGTCCGCCGCATCGATGCCGATGTGGCGGGCGAGGAATTCTTCGGCGTTCTCGAGTTCTTGCAGGGAGGGGAGGGCGTGGCTGGACATGGCGAAGGTGAAGGGCGAACAGGGGACGGTGGCGGAGCGGAAGTCCGTTTTCAGCAGCGCATCAAGACTCGGCCGCGAACTTGTCGTAGCTGGCGGCGTCGAGCAATGCGTCCAGCTGCGCGGGCTCGCTGAGCTTGACCTTGAAGAACCAGCCGGTGGCCAGCGGGTCGGTGTTGGCGAGCGAAGGGTCGGCGCGCAGGGCTTCGTTCACTTCGGTGATCTCGCCCGAGACGGGCATGAACACATCGGCCGCGGCCTTGACCGATTCGACGACACCGGCCACTTCGCCCTGGGCGAAGGTCTTGCCGACTTCCGGCAGGTCGACGAACACCACGTCGCCCAGCGCGTCCTGCGCGTGCACGGTGATGCCGACAGTGGCCGCGCCGCCTTCGGCCGAGACCCATTCATGGTCCTTGGTGTACTTGATGCTCATGGTGAAAAACTCCTCGTGGAAAAAATGGATCTGAGGCCGGAGGGCCTAGCCGCGGTAGTAGCGCGTGGGCACGAAAGGCAGGGTCGAGACTTCCATCGGAACCGGCTTGCCGCGCACGATGGCCTGCACGCGGGTGCCGGGTTCCGAAAATGCCGTTGCCACATAGCCCATGGCGATCGGACGGTCGGCCGTGGGACCGAGCAGGCCGCTGGTGACGATGCCGATGTCCTGGCCTTCGAACGATTGCAGCACGGTGCCGTCGCGCACCGGAATGCGTTCCAGCGCCACCAGGCCGACGCGCTTGCGCTTCAGCGTGTCGTGGTCGGTGCGGCCCGCGGCGCCGGCGGTGGCGGCGCCGAGCTGGGCCAGCACCTTGGCTGCGCCCGGAAAGCCGCCTTCGCGCGCGCCGCCGGCGCGGCGCACTTTCTGGATCGCCCAGTTGAGCGAAGCCTCGACCGGCGTGGTGGTGGTGTCGATGTCGTTGCCGTAGAGGCAGAGCCCGGCTTCCAGGCGCAGCGAATTGCGTGCGCCCAGGCCAATGGGCTTGACCTCCGGCTGGGCCAGCAGCAGGCGGGCGAGGGCGTCGGGCGTCCTTGCCAGCCACCGAGATCTCGAAGCCGTCTTCGCCGGTGTAGCCGCTGCGGGTGGCAAAGGCCGCGATGCCGCCGATCTGCACCGCCCCGCCGGTCATGAACACGAAGCGCTCGATGCCGGGCGACAGCCGCGCCAGCGTGGCGGCGGCCTGCGGCCCCTGCAGCGCAAGCAGCGCGTGATCGGGCATGGGCTGCACGTCGCAGCGCGCGCCGATCTTCTGCTGGATGTGCGCCAGGTCGGCCACCTTGCAGGCACCGTTGACGATCACGAAGAGCGAGCCGTGTCCTTCGTTGAAGAACATCAGGTCGTCGAGGATGCCGCCCTCGTCGTTCAGCAGCAGGCCGTAGCGCTGCTTGCCGGGTGCAAGGTCGATCACGTCGACCGGCATCAGGGTCTCGAAGGCGGCCGCGGCGTCGGGCCCGACCAGGCGCAGCTGGCCCATGTGCGAGATGTCGAACAGCCCGGCCGCGTCGCGCGTGTGCTTGTGCTCGGCCATGAGCCCGGCGGGGTACTGCACGGGCATGGAATAGCCGGCAAAAGGCACCATGCGGGCGCCCAGTTCCACGTGCAGGTCGTGCAGCGGCGTCTTGAGCAATGGTGCGTCGGATGATGAAGCGGAAGCGGCCACGGGGCACTCCAAAGGGGCAGTCGAATTCCATGGCGCAAAGCCATGGGCCACCCCTGCTGTCCGCTTTACCTGAGAGATTCGCCCCACGATCGGGGTTTGCTCCTTCGGTGGGCCGCCGCGCGCATCGGTGCGGGCAGGGGCCTCTCTCCAGCAAGGAAACGCCGGCATCCGCCAGCGCCTTGTCAGTCCTTTTGCCTGAGCGTTCGGGAAACCCCTGCGCCTTCGGCGGCCTCGCATGGCGAAGCTCTCTCCTGACCCTGGCAAGTGTAGTGGATCGCGGCGCCACGGTCCGCCCGCCGATGCGGCTGCCGGCTCAGTGCACGGTCTCGGAGGCGTGCGGGAGCAACCTGGCGATACGCGCGCGCAGCGATTCGGCCCGTTCGGCGCCGGCGCTTTTCTCGACCTCCGAGAGCATCAGCGCAGCAATCGTCAGCATGGCCTCGCGGTCGCGGGCTTCACGCAGTGCGTCGCGCATCTGTTGCGCAAACCGGGGGTCGCGCCGGACGAACATGCGTTCGCAGATATCGAACAG
Organism: Variovorax sp. OAS795; assembly: GCF_040546685.1. NCBI lineage: Bacteria > Pseudomonadati > Pseudomonadota > Betaproteobacteria > Burkholderiales > Comamonadaceae > Variovorax > Variovorax sp. OAS795. The sequence continues at coordinate 4,056,835 of NZ_JBEPOH010000001.1, read as the reverse complement.
GAACATGCGCGTGGTGGCCAGGGAACGCTTTCCGTCGAAATGATCCGCCGATGCGGCAGCCGGCGGCGGCTCCGCGATGCGGTCGACGGGCGCTGCGGGGGCGGATGGCACGTCCGCCGCCGGACAGTGCAGGTAGCCGCGGTTCAGCAACCCCTGCAAGGCCTGCTCGGCTTCGCCGGGGCTCGCGAACAGCGGGCTGAAGTCGCGCAGCGAGCGTCGGCCGTCCGCCATCAGCAGCAATGCACGCTCGCGCTGGCTGAGCGTGCGCTGCCCGCCCTGGAGTTCGTCGCGGGCCTTGTCGGTCTTGGTGGGAAACATGGCGCAACAGCTTTTTTCAGAAGATCGAGGACCGGAGCATCGTTGCAGCCGGTGACATCTTCGTGAAACCTTTGCACTACACGTCCCCCAACGAAAACGGGCAGCCGATGAGGCTGCCCGTCTTGTCGTTGGCGTCCGCGGCTACTTGGCGTAGACCAGGTCGCGCAGCGCCAGCGAGATCCAGGGCACGTAGGTGATCACCATCAGGCAGGCGAGGATCACCAGCACGAAGGGCACCAGGTACGTCACGATCCGGTCGAGCGAGATGCGCGCCACCGTGCAGGCCGCGAACAGGTTCACGCCGAAGGGCGGGGTGATCATGCCCAGCGCGAGGTTCACCACCATGATGAGCCCGAAGTGCACCGGGTCGATGCCGAAGTGCACCGCCACCGGCGCGAGGATGGGCGCGAGCACGATGATGGCTGCGCTGGTCTCGATGAACATGCCGATGATGAACAGCGCCGCGTTCACACCCAGGAGGAACATCGCGGGCGACTTCAGCACCTCCTGCAGCCAGTGGCCGATGGCGTCGGGCACGCCCGCGCGCGTGATCAGGAACGCGAACAGGCCCGCGTTGGCGATGATGAACATGATCACCGCCGACGACAGCACCGACTTGCGCAGGATGAGGTACAGGTCCTTGGGCTTGATCTCGCGGTAGATCACCACGCCCACCACCAGCGCATAGAACACCGCCACGGCCGAAGCCTCGGTGGGGGTGAAGATGCCGCCGTAGATGCCCCCCAGGATGATGACGGGCATCAGCAGCGCCCAGCCCGCCTGCCACGCCGCCTTGCCGAAAGGCATGCGGCCCTCGCCGTCGTTCTTGCCCCATCCCCGCCACTTGCAGTAGACCCAGACGAACAGCATCAGCGCCAGGCTGATGAGAATGCCGGGGCCGAAACCCGCAATGAAGAGCTCGCCGATCGACACCTCGGCGCTCACGCCGTAAAGGATCATCGGGATCGAAGGCGGGATGATCACGCCCAGCTCGGCGCTCGTGGCCTGCAGCGCCGCCGCGTAGGCGGTGGGGTAGCCGTGCTTGATGAGCGCGGGGATCAGGATGGCGCCGATGGCGAAGGTGGTGGCCACCGACGAACCCGACACCGCCGCGAAGATCATGCAGGTGAGCACGCAGGTCATCGGCAGGCCGCCCTGCACGCCGCCCACGATGCTCTTGGCAAACTCGACCAGCCGGCGCGAGATGCCGCCGGTTTCCATCAGGTTGCCGGCCAGGATGAAGAACGGGATGGCCGCCAGCGGAAACTTGTTGATCGAATTGAACATCTCCTTCACGGAAATGAGCATGTTGACGTTGGCGACCTGGATGCCCAGGATCGACGCGAGCCCGATGGACACGGCCACCGAAACCGACAGTGCGAAACACAGCACCATCGTTGCAACCATGACTGGGGTCATTGCGCGGTCTCCAGCTCAAGCCGCTTGGGATCGAGAAAATTACCAACGATGCCGAACAGGCAGAAAACCGAGCCGACCGGCATCGCGAGGTACGACCACATCATCGACAGGCTTTCGAGCCCGGCCATCGATTGCACCCGGCCACGCATGGCGTAGTCCCAGCCCCACCACAGGATGACCAGCATCAGCGCCAGCGCCGCAAGGCTGACCACGGCGTCGAGCACGCGCTTGACGCCCGGCGGGCTCCAGCGGTAGAGCACGTCCACGCTCACCATCGCGCCCTGCCGGAAGGCCATTGGGATGCCGAGGAACACCATCCAGATCAGGCTCATGCGGATCAGGATCTCACTCCATTCGGCGGGCTGCTCGAGCACGAAGCGCGTGACGATCTGGAACACGCCCAGGCCCGATGCAATGACCAGCATCACGCAGGCGGCGATCATCGAGAAGCCGGTGGTCCAGCGCTCGATGCCGAGGAATTTTTCTTTCATCTGCACCTGACTTCAAAACAAAAAAGCCCGCCGGGCCGATCCGGGCGGGCGCAAGCAAGCCGTCGATCGGACGGCAGCCGGATCACTTGTACTCGCGGATCTTGTCGAGGTTGGCCTTGCCGAAGTCCTTCTCGAACTGCGCGTTGACGGGTGCCAGCGCGGCCACGAACTTGGACTTGTCGACGTTGTCGATCACGGTCATGCCCTTGGCGCGCAGGTCGGCCACGCCCTTGGCATCGTCTTCGTCCACACGGGCGCGGTTGGCCTTGGTGCCTTCCTTCGCGGCTTCGAGGAAGGCCTGCTTGTCGGCCGCGCTGAGCTTGTCGAACGACGCCTTGTTCATCAGGAAGATGCAGGGCGAGTAGACATGGCCGGTGAGCGACAGGTGCTTTTGCACCTGGTCGAACTTGGCGGCGATGATGACCGACAGCGGGTTTTCCTGCCCGTCGACCGTGCCCTGCTGCAGGGCGGTGAACACTTCGGGGAAGGCCATGGGCGTGGTGACGATGCCGAACGACTTGTAGGCCGCGATGTGCACCGGGTTTTCCATGGTGCGCATCTTCAGGCCCTTGAGGTCTTCGGGCGCCTTGACGTCGCGCTTGCTGTTGGTCATGTGGCGGAAGCCGTTCTCGGCCCAGGCCAGCGCCTTGAACCCCTTGGCGTCGAACTTGGTCAGGAGATCCTGGCCGATGGGGCCGTCGAGCACGGCGCGCGCATGCGCCTTGTCGCGGAACAGGAACGGCACGTCGAGGATCTTCGTCTCCGGCACGAAGTTGGGCACCGGACCGGTCGAGGAGAGCGCCAGCTCCTGGGTGCCGAGCTGCACGGCCTCGATCGACTCGCGCTCGCCGCCGAGCGCGCCGTTATAGAAGGTCTGGACCTTGTAGCGGCCCCCGGTGCGCTTTTCGACTTCCTTGGCAAAGACGTCGATCGCCACGCCCTGGTGCGAGTTCTGCGCGGTCGAAATGCTGATCTTCATGGTGGTCTGCGCAAAAGCCGCGCAGGCCATGCCCATGCCCAGAACCAGGCCGGCGGCCAGTCGGGTCAATTTCATTGTGTTGTCTCCAGAGAAAAGAAGGCGCGAAGCCGAAGCCAAAAATGGCACTCCGCAGGTAGTCGCTTGACTATGCCGTAACCGGAAGCTTCACGGCGTCGGGATTTTCACGGACGTAATCGCGAATCACCGTCTCGAAATCGGCATCGGCCGACCGTCCCAGGCGCCCGGCACGCGCAGCACGGCGCCCGCTCAGGCGACACTCGCGGCTCGCGCACTCAAGGAGCCGGACGACCGGAAAGCGATGAACCTGCGATTCGTTGAAGCCTTTCACTGGGCCGTGGCGCTCAAGAGCGTCACCCGTGCGGCCGAGAAGCTGCACATCACGCAGTCGGCGCTCTCCAGCCGCATTGCCGCGCTCGAGCGGGAGCTGGGCGTGCTGCTGCTGGACCGTCGCGACAAGCAGTTCCGCCTCACGGTGGCGGGGCAGCGCTTCCATGCCTTTGCGCAGAAGCTGCTCGAGATGCAGATGCACATCAAGGCGGAGATGGGTTCGGGCGCCGTGCGCGAGGCGGTGCTGCGCGTGGGTGCGATCGAATCGGTGGTGCACAGCTGGCTCACCGGCTGGCTCAAGCACATGCAGGCGACGCACCCCGACTTCGAGCTGGAGCTCACGGTCGAAACCACGCCGGTGCTGGTCGACCAGCTCCAGCGCGGCAAGCAGGACCTGGTGTTCGCCGCGTTGCCCGCGGCCGGCGACGGCGTGCGCACGCGCGCCGTGCCGCCCATGCCCATGTGCTTCGTCGGCCACCGCGAGTTGCACCTGAAACGGCGCTACCGGCTGCCGGACCTGCTCTCGCTGGACCTGCTGACCTTCCAGCGCGGCTCGCAGCCGCACGTGGCGCTGCTGGAGCTGTTCCGCGACGCCGGCAGCCCGCCGCCGCGGGTGCATGCGATCTCGTCGATCTCGGCCATGGCGCAGCTGGTGGAAGCGGGCTTCGGCGTGGCCACGCTGCCGCGTGCGGTGGTCGAGCCGCTGGCCCGGCGCCTGCCGCTGCGCGTGCTGCCTTGCGACGATGCGATGGAGCCCCTGCCCATCTATGCCAGCTACCGCGACGATCCCTCTTCCCCGTTGCCCGAGGCTGCGCTCGGCTCCGCCGTGGTGCATGCCTCGCACCGCGCGGGCTCATCGAAAAAATCGATGAGCTGAGAAAGAAACTTTGCGTTGGCGTTCGTGAGCCCGGATTCTCACAATCCGGCGCATCACCACAGCGATGCATCCGGCATCCAAAACGCCAAATGTCAAACCGCCCCTCCTTCGTAGAACAGCCCGGCGCAGGCAGCAGCGCGCTGGACGTGCGCCATGCCTGCCGCAATGGCTCTCTCTCGAGCCACACCAGCGGGCTCGCAAACGCCCACGTCCAGGGCAACCTGGTGATCCTGCCGAAGGCGCATTCGATCGACTTCCTGCGTTTCTGCAAGGCCAATCCCAAGCCGTGCCCGCTGCTCGGCGTGTCCGAAGCCGGCGACCCTGCGATGCCGGCGCTCGGGGATGACATCGACATCCGCAGCGACCTGCCGCGCTACCGCGTGTGGCGCGACGGCGTGCTGGTGGACGAGCCCACCGACATCCGCGCGCTCTGGACCGGTGACCTGGTCAGCTTCGTCATCGGCTGCTCCTTCACCTTCGAGCATGCGCTGATGGCCGAGGGCATACCGCTGCGCCATGTGGAGCAAGGCCGCAATGTGGCGATGTACCGCACCACCGTGGCGACGACGCCGGCGGGTCCTTTCCACGGTCCGATGGTGGTGTCGATGCGCCCGCTGCGCGCCGTCGATGCCATTCGCGCGGTGCAGATCACCTCGCGCTTTCCGGCGGTGCACGGCGCGCCGGTGCACATCGGCGATCCGGAGCTGATCGGCATCCGGTCGATTGCCGATCCCGACTACGGCGATTCCGTCGAAGTCATGCCCGACGAAGTACCTGTGTTCTGGGCTTGCGGCGTCACGCCCCAGGCCGCGTTGGCCGCCGCCAGGCTGCCGTTCGCCATCACCCATGCGCCGGGTTCGATGCTGGTCACCGACCTGCTCCACCACAGCCTGGCCGCGTTCTAGCGCTCCGAATTCCAAATAAAGACAGGAGACAAAGCATGAAAACCACCCTCGACGCCACGCAGGCGGTCGACGACACACCGGCCGAAGGCAGCTGGCTGCGCACGCTCGATCCCAACGAGAAGCGCACGCTCACCGCTTCCTTCAGCGGCTATGCGGTCGATGCCTTCGACTACTACACGCTGCCGCTGGTCACGCCCATCCTGCTGTCGCTGTGGGGCATGAGCAAGACCGAGGTGGGACTGATCGGCACCGCCACGCTGGTGGCTTCCGCCTTCGGCGGCTGGGGCGCCGGGATCCTGGCCGACAAGTACGGCCGCGTGCGCATCCTGCAGCTCACCATCCTGGTGTTCGCGATCTTCACCTTTGCCTGCGGCCTGGCCCAGACACCCGAGCAACTGCTGATCGCCCGCACGCTGCAGGGCCTGGGCTTCGGCGGCGAATGGGCCGTGGGCTCGGTGCTCATCGCCGAGATGATCCGGCCCGCCTACCGCGGAAAGGCGGTGGGCCTGGTCCAGAGCAGCTGGGCCATCGGCTGGGGGGCGGCGGTGCTGGTGTCGATGGCACTGTTCTCCTTCCTGCCGCCGGAGTATTCGTGGCGCGTCATGTTCATGCTGGGCCTGCTGCCGGCACTGCTGATCGTCTTCATCCGCCGCTCGATCCGCGACCCCGAGATCTACGTTCAAAGCCGCGCCGCCGTCGAGCGCGGCGAACGCAGCGGCAACTTCCTTGCAATCTTCAAGCCCGGCATGCTGCGCACCACCGTGCTCGCGAGCCTGCTGTTCACCGGCATGCAGGGCGGCTACTACGCCATCGGCGTCTGGCTGCCGACCTTCCTGAAGAACGAGCGCCATCTCACGGTGCTGGGCTCGGGCGGCTACCAGTTCATGTTCATCGCAGGTGCGTTCATCGGCTACCTGTGCGGCGCCTACCTGTCGGACCGCCTGGGCCGCCGCCGCGCCTTCATGCTCTTTGCCGTGGGCGCAGGGTCGCTGGTGTACGCCTACACGCTGCTGCCCATCACCGACGGCCTGATGCTGGTGCTCGGCTTCCCCCTCGGCTTCTTCATGTCGGGCATCTTCAGCGGCGCGGGCGCCTTCCTCGCGGAGCTTTTCCCCAATGAGCTGCGCGGCTCGGGGCAGGGCTTTTGCTACAACTTCGGACGCGGCATCGGGGCCACCTTCCCGGCGCTGGTCGGGGTGCTGAGCGACCGCATGCACCTTCCGCTCGGCACCGCAATCGGCGTGTGCGCGGCGGTGGCCTACGCGATGGTCGTCGTGGTCGCCTTCTGTCTTCCGGAGACGCGCGGACGCGATCTGCGCCAGAACTGAGCCGGACCCACTTTCCCTTGCCTCAACCCGTCAGCATCTTCAACAGGTACATCCAATGAAAAACATCGTGCTCTGCCTTTCCGCTGTCGCCTTTGCCGGGGTCGCCTCGGCCCAGACCAAGTGGGACCTGCCCACCGGCTACGCCGCCAACAGCTTCCAGACCCAGAACGTGCAGCAGTTCGCCAACGAGGTGGACCAGCTCACGGGCGGCAAGCTCAAGATCACGCTGCATCCGGGCGCCTCGCTCTACAAGGCCAACGAGATCAAGCGTGCGGTGCAGACCGGCCAGGTGCCCGTGGCCGAGTTCATCCTTTCGGGTGCGGCCAACGAGAATCCACTGTTCGGTGCCGACTCCATCCCCTTCCTGGCCACCAGCTATCCCGCGGCCAGGCGGCTGTACGAAGCTGCCAAGCCGGCGCAGGACAAGCTGCTCGCCTCGCAGGGCATGAAGCTGCTGTTCTCCGTGCCATGGCCGGGGCAGTCGCTGTATTCGATCAAGGCCGTCAACACCCCTGCCGATCTGGTGGGTACCAAGATGCGCACCTACAACCCCGCCACGGCGCGCATCGCGCAATTGCTCAAGGCGCAGCCGGTGACCATCCAGTTGGCCGAACTGGGGCAGGCCCTGGCGACCGGCGGGGTGCAGAACTTCCTCACTTCGAGCGCCAGCGGCGTGGAGAGCAAGCTGTACGAGCAAGTGAAGTATCTGTATCCGGTCAATGCCTGGCTGCCGCGCAATGCGACGGTGGTGAGCCAGAAGGCTTTCGATGCGCTCGACAAGCCGACGCAGGACGCCGTGCTGAAAGCCGCCGCCGCGGCCGAGGTCCGCGGCTGGGCCACCAGCGAGAAAGCGGACGGCGAGTACATCAAGGAACTGGCCGCCAAGGGAATGACGATCGCCGCGCCGTCGGACAGCATCAAGGCCGCACTGGCCGCCATCGGCGAGACCATGACGGCCGAATGGCTCAAGACCGCGGGTCCCGAAGGCCAGGCCGTGATCGACGCCTACCGCAAGCCTTAAGTCCGCTCCCCGGCGGCGGGACGGTCGCTCCCGCTGCCTTTTCGCCTTTTTTCGTTGTGATCCCGAACCAGGAGCGTACGGTGGACAAGCTCGTTCTGAATTTCTACAAACTGCTGATGGCGCTGGCCTGCGTGGCCATGCTGGCCGCGTTCATCACCGTGCTGCTGGGCGTGGTGGCCCGCGAGGCCCACTGGGATATCCAGGGCCTCGATGCCTACGCCGGGTACGCCATTGCCGCGGCCCTGTTCCTCGCGCTGCCGGCCACGCTCCAGCACGGCGACCACATCCGTGTGACGCTGCTGCTGGACCGCATGCCGCCCAGGCTGCGCAACGCGCTCGAATGGTGGTGCCTGGCCGCGGCCTTCGGGCTCTCGGCGTACATCGCCTGGTATGCGGGCCGGCTGGTCTGGGTGTCCTACATGACCCATGACATCTCGCCATCCGCCGATGCCTCACCGCTGTGGATTCCGCAGATCAGCATGGCCCTGGGCTGCATCGGATTCGCGCTGTCCTTCGGCCATGCGCTGCTGCAGCGCGGGCGCGGCGAGAGCTTCATCAAGGCCACCGACGAAACGGCCCACGTCGAGTAAACAAGAACCAAAGAGACAAAAAATGGACCTCGTTATTGCATTTGCCCTCATCGTGCTGCTGTTCGCGGTACTGGGCTCGGGCCTGTGGATCGGCCTGTCGCTGCTGGCGGTGGCGCTGGTCGGCATGGAGGTGTTCACCCAGCGGCCGGTGGGTGACAGCATGATGCTCACCATCTGGGGCTCCACGTCGAGCTGGACGCTCACCGCCTTGCCGCTCTTCCTGTGGATGGGCGAGATCCTGTTCCGCAGCAAGCTCTCCGACGACATGTTCAAGGGCCTCGCGCCCTGGCTTGACCGGCTGCCGGGCCGCCTGCTGCACACCAACGTGGTCGGCTGCACCATCTTCGCGGCCATTTCGGGCTCCAGCGCGGCCACCTGCGCCACCATCGGCAAGATCACGCTGCCCGAGCTCAAGAAGCGTGGCTACCCTGACGACATCTCGGTCGGCACGCTGGCCGGTGCGGGCACGCTGGGCCTGCTGATACCGCCTTCGATCATCATGATCGTCTACGGCGTGGCGGCCAACGTGTCGATCGCCAAGCTGTTCCTGGCCGGTGTGATTCCCGGCCTGATGCTGGCGGCGCTGTTCATGGGCTACATCATCGTGTGGGCCCTGTTCAACAAGGACAAGGTGCCTGCCGCCGACGCGGCGATGACTTTCAAGCAGAAGCTGTATGCCTCGCGCCACCTGATTCCCGTGGTGTCGCTGATCGCGCTGGTGCTTGGCGGCATCTACAGCGGGATCGCGACCGCCACCGAAGCCGCCGCGCTGGGTGTCGGCGGTGCGCTGGTGCTGGCGAAGATCGAAGGGTCCCTCGACTGGGCGCGCTTCAAGGACGGGCTGGTCGCCGCCTGCCGCGTCTACTGCATGATCGGCCTGATCCTCGCGGGGGCAGCGTTCCTCACGCTGGCCATGGGCTTCATCGGCCTGCCGCGGCACCTGGCGGAGTTCATTGGCGCGCTGCACCTGGCGCCGTTCAACCTGATGCTGCTGCTGATCGTCTTCTTCATCATCCTCGGCTGCTTCCTCGACGGCATCTCGATGGTGGTGCTGACGATCGCGGTGCTGCTGCCCACCGTGGAGGCCGCGGGCTTCGACCTGATCTGGTTCGGCATCTTCATCGTGCTGGTGGTCGAGATGGCGCAGATCACGCCCCCCGTGGGCTTCAACCTGTTCGTGCTGCAGGGCATGACCAAGCGCGAGGTGACCTGGATCGCACGCACCGCGATGCCGCTGTTCTTCCTGATGATCGCGGCCGTGATCGCGACCTACTTCTTCCCCGAGATCGTGCTGTGGCTGCCGCGCCGCATGCAGGGCTGAGGCCCGGGAACGACCGTTTGCGTCCACGCAGGAGATTTCCCATGAAGCACCTGTTGCTCGCCCTGTTGCTTGCGGCTGCTTCGGCGCAGGCCGAGACCAAGTGGCAGCTGGCCACCGGCTACCGCGCCGAGTCCTTCCACACGCAGAACATCGCGTGGTTCGCCGCGGAGATCGAGCGGACCACGGCGGGGGCGCTGCGCATCGAGGTCCGACCCAACAACACACTGTTCAAGCTGGCCGACATCCGCGAGGCGGTGCAGACAGGGCAGGTGCAGGCGGGCGAGACCATCATGAGCAGCCTGGTCGAAGCCATTCCCATTGCCGGTGCCGACGCCATTCCCTTCGTGGTGGGCAACTATGCCGACGCAAGGCGGCTGTGGGACCTGCAGCGGCCCCTGATCGACAAGCACTTCGCGGCGCGGGGACTGAAGGCCCTTTACGCTGTGCCCTGGCCGCCCCAGGGCCTGTACACGGTCGCGCCGGTGCGATCGGCGGCCGACTTCAAGGGCACGCGCATGCGCACCTACAACCAGGCCACCGTGCGCATCGCAGAGATGATGGGCGCCACGCCCGTGGACGTGCCGATGGTGGACGTCAGGAAGGCATTGGCCGCGGGCCAGCTCGACAGCATGATCACCTCGGCCGTGACCGGGGTGGAGAACCAGGTCTGGGGGCAGTTCCGCCACTATCACGAGATCAATGCCTGGTTCCCGAAGAACATCGTGTTCGTCAACCTGAAGGCCTTCGATGCGCTGCCGCCCGCGGCGCGGCAAGCCGTGCTGACCGCTGCAGGCGAGGCCGAGCTGCGCGGCTGGGCAAAGAGCCAGGAAGAGGCCGACAGCGCCACCCGGAAGCTCAAGGCCGAGGGCATGCAGGTGGACCGCGTCCCGTCCAGCTTCGACGCTGAACTGAAGCGATACGGCGAGCGCTTCTCGCGCGAATGGGTGCGCTCCGTCGGCAACGAGGCCAACAGCATCTTCGTGCCGTATTACTTCCAGCGCTGACTTACTTCCAGGTGCCGCTCCGCACGTGCGGAGCAGGCGATATTCAATCAAACCAGAACTGATACACCATGAAAGACAACATCTCTCCGCCGCGCTGGCAATTCTGGATCGACCGCGGCGGCACGTTCACCGACCTGGTCGGCCGTGACCCCCAGGGCCGGCTGCACACGCTCAAGCTGCTGTCCGAGAACCCCGAGCAGTACAAGGACGCCGCCGTCGAGGGCATCCGCCGCCTGCTGAAGCTCGCGCCCGGCGAGCCCGTCACTCCCGAGCGCGTCGAATGCGTGAAGATGGGCACCACGGTGGCCACCAACGCGCTGCTGGAGCGCAAGGGCGAACCCACGGTGCTGGTCACCACCACTGGTTTTCGCGATGCGTTGCGCATCGCCACGCAGGCGCGGCCGCGGCTGTTCGACCGCCGCATCGTGCTGCCCGAGCTGCTCTACCAGCGCGTGATCGAGGCCGACGAGCGCATGGATGCGCACGGCGGCGTGGTGCAGGCGCTGGACGAGGGCGCCTTGCGCGCCGCGCTGCAAGAGGCCTTCGATGCGGGCCTGCGCGCATGCGCCATCGTCTTCATGCACGGCTGGCGCTACACCGCGCACGAGCTTGCGGCCGAACGCATCGCACGCGCCATCGGCTTCACGCAGGTGTCGGTGTCGCACAAGACAAGTCCGCTCATGAAGCTGGTGCCGCGCGGCGACACCACCGTGGTCGACGCCTACCTGAGCCCGATCCTTCGGCGCTATGTAGAGCAGGTGTCGCGGCAGATGCCGGGCGTGCCGCTGTTCTTCATGCAGAGTTCGGGCGGGCTCACGCAGGCCGACCGCTTCCAGGGCAAGGACGCGATTCTCTCGGGACCGGCGGGCGGCATCGTCGGCATGGTGCGCACCGCGCTCGATGCCGGCCATGCGCGCGTGATCGGCTTCGACATGGGCGGCACCTCGACCGACGTGTCGCACTACGCCGGCGAGTTCGAGCGCTCGTTCGAAACCCAGGTGGCCGGCGTGCGCATGCGCGCGCCGATGATGAGCATCCACACGGTGGCGGCGGGCGGCGGATCGGTCATCGCATTCGACGGCGCGCGGCTGCGTGTCGGGCCGGAGTCGGCCGGCGCCAACCCGGGCCCAGCCAGCTACCGGCGCGGCGGTCCGCTCACCACCACCGATGCGAACGTGCTGCTCGGCAAGATCCAGCCCTCGTACTTTCCCCCTGTCTTCGGCCCCGACGGCGACGAACCGCTCGACCTGGCTGCTGCGCGGCGGGGCTTCGAAGCCATGGCGCAGCGCATGTCGGAGGCCACGGGCCGCGCTGTGAGCGCTGAAGAAGTTGCGAGCGGCGCGCTGCGCATCGCGGTGGCCAGCATGGCCAATGCGGTCAAGCGCATTTCGGTGGCGCGCGGCTACGACGTCACACAGTACACGCTGCAGTGCTTCGGCGGCGCGGGCGGGCAGCACGCCTGCCTGGTGGCCGATGCACTGGGCATGCGCAGCGTCTACCTGCATCCACTCGCGGGCGTGCTCTCGGCCTTCGGCATGGGGTTGGCCGACCAGCTGGCCATGCGCGAACTGGCGCTGGAACGCAGGCTCGACGGGGCCGGGCTGGCTGGCGCGCGCAAGGCCGCGGACGCGCTCGCGGCAGAGGCCAAGGGAGAACTGCGCGAGCAGGGCGTGGCGGATGCGGTCATCGCCGCGGTGTACCGCGTGCAGCTTCGCTACGAAGGAACCGATACCGCGCTGGCTTGCACGCTCCCCATGGAGGGCTCGGCCGACGAGGCGATCGCCGCGATGCGCGGCGAGTTCGAAAACGCCTACCGCCGCCGCTTCGCCTTCCTGATGGCCGATCGCCAACTCGTGCTCGAAGCGGTCACGGTCGAAGCCGTGGGCGCCGGCGAGCGCGCCGCACCGCCGGCCGCGCCGGCCGATACCGTTCCCCATGCGCCCGAGCCGCTGGCCCGGGTGCGCATGTACTGCGAGGCCGACGAAGAAGCCGCCGGCTGGCGCCATGCCGCGCTGTTCGACGAAGCGGCCCTCCGGCCGGGCGCCGCGGTCGACGGCCCCGCCATCCTTGCGGGCCGCAACGCCACCACGGTGATCGAGCCCGGCTGGCAGGCCCGCACCACCGCCACCGGCATCGAGCTGCACCGCGTGCGCCCGCGCGTCGCCACGCAGGCCATGGGCACGAGCGCCGACCCGGTGATGCTCGAGGTGTTCAACAACCTCTTCATGAACATTGCCGAGCAGATGGGCCTGCGCCTGCAGAACACGGCCTACTCGGTCAACATCAAGGAGCGGCTCGACTTTTCCTGCGCGCTGTTCGACGTGCAGGGCAACCTGATCGCCAATGCGCCGCACATGCCGGTGCACCTGGGCTCGATGAGCGAATCGATCAAGACCGTGATCGACGGCAACCCCGGCATGAAGCCCGGCGACGTCTTCGTGCTGAACGACCCCTACCACGGCGGCACGCACCTGCCCGACATCACGGTGGTGACGCCGGTGTACCTCGAGGCGCGCGATGCACGGCCTTCGTTCTACGTGGCTTCGCGCGGCCACCATGCCGATGTCGGCGGCATCACGCCGGGCTCGATGCCGCCGTTCTCCAGCACCATCGGCGACGAAGGCGTGCTGATCGACAACTTCAAGCTCGTGGAGGGCGGCCGCCTGCGCGAAGCCGAGCTGCGCGCACTGCTGGGCGGCGGGGCGCACCCGTCGCGCAACATCGAGCAGAACCTGGCCGACCTGCGCGCGCAGATCGCCGCCAACGAGAAGGGCGTGCAGGAGCTGCAGGCCATGGTCGCGCAGTTCGGCCGCGAGACGGTGGCTGCCTACATGGGCCACGTGCAGGACAACGCCGAGGAGTCGGTGCGCCGCGTGATCACGGCGCTCAAGAACGGCGAGTTCACGCTGCCGCTGGACAACGGCGCGCAGATCCGCGTGCGGGTCGAGGTCGATCCGGTGGCGCGCTCGGCCACGGTCGATTTCACCGGCACCAGCGCGCAGCTGCCCAACAACTTCAACGCCCCGCGCGCCATCACCATGGCGGCCGTGCTCTACGTGTTCCGCACGCTGGTGGACGACGACATTCCGCTCAATGCGGGCTGCCTGAAGCCGATCAAGGTGATCGTGCCCGACGGCTGCATGCTCAACCCGTTGCCGCCGGCCGCGGTGGTGGCGGGCAATGTCGAAACCTCGAGCTGCGTGACCAATGCGCTCTACGGTGCGCTGGGCGTGATGGCTGCCAGCCAGTGCACCATGAACAACTTCACCTTCGGCGACGGCGCGCACCAGTACTACGAAACCATTTCGGGCGGCTCGGGCGCGGGCCCCGGCTTCGACGGTACGAGCGTGGTCCAGACCCACATGACCAACTCGCGCCTGACCGACCCCGAGGTGCTGGAGTTCCGCTACCCGGTGCGGCTCGACAGTTATCGCCTGCGCACCGGTTCGGGTGGGGCGGGGCGTTGGCATGGCGGCGACGGCGGTGTGCGGCGCGTGCGCTTCCTGGCACCGATGACGGCATCGATCCTCAGCAATGGCCGACTCTACGGGGCGTTCGGCGGTGCGGGTGGCGAGGCCGGTGCCGTGGGCGTCAACCGTGTCGAGCGGGCCGATGGGACGGTCGAGGCGCTGGACCACATCGGGCAGGTGCAGATGGCGCCAGGGGACGTGTTCGTGATCGAGACGCCTGGTGGGGGAGGGTGGGGCGAGGGCTGAGCGTCGGGTCCTGTGGGGCGGGGCGCGATCCCGCCGACGGCGTGCTCTGCTCCGCGAATGTCCCCCGGCGCGGCCTAGGGCCGCAGGCCGCCTCCTTTATTTCGCTGCGCAGAGACCGCGAATTACATCCCCACGTAGTTAGGCCCGCCGCCCCCTTCAGGCGTGACCCACACGATGTTCTGCGTCGGGTCCTTGATGTCGCAAGTCTTGCAATGCACGCAATTCTGCGCATTGATCTGCAGGCGCTCCTTGCCGCCTTCGGTGGCCACGAACTCGTAGACACCGGCGGGGCAATAGCGGCTTTCGGGCCCCGCGAACTTCGACAGGTTGATGTTCACCGGCACCGACGCATCCTTGAGCGTCAGGTGGGCCGGCTGCTGTTCCTCGTGGTTGGTGTTGCTGATGAACACGCTCGAGAGGCGGTCGAAAGTGAGCTTGCCGTCCGGCTTGGGGTACGTGATGGGCTTGCACTCCGCTGCCGGCTTGAGGTACAGGTGGTCCGGCTTGCTCCGGTGCAGGGTCCATGGAATGTGGCCCTTGAGCAGCCATTGCTCGATGCCGTTCATGAAGGTCGCGATTCCCAGGCCCTTCTTGAACCACGCCTTGAAGTTGCGGGCCTTGTTCAGCTCCGTGTAGAGCCAGCTCTTCTCGAAGGCGGCCGGATACGCCGTGAGCTCGTCATGCTGGCGGCCGGCCTGCAGTGCATCGAACGCCGCTTCGGCGGCCAGCATGCCGGTCTTGATCGCGGCGTGGCTGCCCTTGATGCGGCTCACGTTCAGGTAGCCCGCTTCGCAGCCGACCAGCGCGCCGCCCGGGAACACCGTCTTGGGCAGCGACATCAGGCCGCCCGCCGTGATGGCGCGCGCGCCGTAGCCGATGCGCTTGGCCGGCTTGATGCCCTTGGCTTCGTCGCCTTCCAGGTACCAGCGGATGTTCGGGTGCAGCTTCCAGCGCTGCATTTCCTCGAACGGGCTCAGGTACGGGTTGCTGTAGTCCAGCCCGGTGATGAAGCCCATGGAGATCTTGTTGTCCTCCATGTGATAGAGAAAGGCGCCGCCGTAGGTGTCGCTGTTCATCGGCCAGCCGGCGGTGTGCAGCACGAAGCCGGGCTGGTGGCGCTTGGGGTCGATCTCCCACACTTCCTTCACGCCGAGGCCGTAGGTCTGCGGGTCCTTGCCTTCGTCCAGCTTGAAGCGGCTGATGAGCTGCCGGCCGAGGTGGCCGCGCGCGCCTTCGGCAAACACCGTGTACTTGCCCAGGAGCTCCATGCCGAGCTGGAAGTTCTCGGTGGGTTCGCCGTCCTTGCCCACGCCCAGGTTGCCGGTGGCGACGCCGCGCACCGAACCGTTCTCGTTGTAGAGCACTTCGGCCGCCGGGAAGCCGGGGAAGATTTCGACGCCCAGGTTCTCGGCCTGCTGCGCGAGCCACTTGGTGAAGGCGCCGAGGCTGATGATGTAGTTGCCGTGGTTCTGGAAGCAGGCCGGCAGGAAGGCATTGGGCGTGCGCAGGCCCGATTTTTCGCCCAGGAACACCATCGCGTCGTCGGTCACGGGCTGGTTCAGCGGGGCGCCTTGTTCCTTCCAGTCGGGCAGCAGCTCGTTGAGGGCGCGCGGGTCCATGATTGCGCCCGAGAGGATGTGCGCGCCGGGCTCGGAGCCCTTCTCGAGCACCACCACCGAGATTTCCTTTTCGTGCTGGGCCGCGAGCTGCTTGAGCCGGATGGCGGTCGAGAGGCCGGCCGGGCCGCCGCCGACGACCACCACGTCATATTCCATGGATTCGCGGGGGCCGAACTGGGCGAGGATTTCGTCGTGGGTCATGTGGGTCTCGTCGATAATGATTTGAGGCTCGGACGCTTCGAGGGCGCGAAACATTTTATGTGGAGTGCCGGGCGTCGCCTCGGCGACTCGGAAACGACCCAACAGGACCCCTTCCATGGCTTACAGCATCGACCTTTCGGGCCGCGTGGCCTTCGTCACCGGCGCTTCCAGCGGGCTGGGCGCGCAATTTGCCAAGACGCTGGCGCGCGCCGGCACCGCGGTGGTGCTGGCGAGCCGCCGGATCGAGAAGCTCAAGGAGCTGCGCGCGCGCATCGAGGGCGAGGGCGGCGACGCGCATGCCGTCGAGCTCGACGTCACCGACATCGGCAGCATCAAGGCCGCGGTGGCGCGCGCCGAGACCGAGGTCGGCCCGATCGACATCCTGGTCAACAACTCGGGCGTGAGCACCACCCAGCGCCTCGCGGATGTCACGCCCGACGACTACGACTACATCTTCGACACCAACGTCAAGGGCTCGTTCTTCGTGGCGCAGGAGGTGGGCAAGCGCATGCTGGCGCGCGCCAGCGGTTCGGCGCCGGGCACCTACATCGGCGGGCGCATCATCAACATCGCATCCGTGGCGGCGCTCAAGGTGCTGCCGCAGATCGGCACCTACTGCATGAGCAAGGCCGCGGTGGTGCAGATGACCAAGGCGATGGCGCTCGAATGGGGCCGCCACGGCATCAACGTGAACGCGCTGTGCCCCGGCTACATCTCGACCGAGCTCAACCAGGACCATTGGCTTTCCGAAGGCGGCGCCAAGCTCGTGAACATGCTGCCGCGCAAGCGCGTGGGCCAGCCCGAGGACCTCGATGGCCTGATCGTGCTGCTGGCCAGTGGCCAGAGCCATTTCGTGAACGGTGCCGTGATTGCCGCGGACGACGGCTTCGCGCTCTGACCTGCCCATTGCACAAGACCGACCGATGAGAATCGAAATTCCCGAGAAGAAGAAGTTCGTCTTCGAGATGTCCATCCCCATACGCTGGGGCGACATGGACGCCATGGGCCACCTGAACAACGGCACTTACTTTCGCTACCTGGAAACCGCGCGCATCGACTGGATCCGGTCGCTCGGCATCGAGCCCGCGCCGGGCGGCGAAGGCATGGTGATCGTCAATGCCTTCTGCAACTTCTACCGCCAGATCGAGTATCCCGGCGACGTGCTGCTCAAGATGTACGTGAGCGACCCGGCCCGCACCACGTTCGAAAGCTGGGCCACCATGGCGCGCGCCGAAGCGCCCGAGGTGATCTGCGCGGCGGGCGGTGCGACCACGATCTGGGTCGATTTTCCGAAGCAGAAGGCGCTGCCGTTGCCGGACTGGCTGCGCGCGGTCGTGAGCGACTGAGCGGCCCGCGCCTCGTCCCTGGCGCGGCGCCTCAGGCCGGCCGCAGCACGATGCGCGCCTCGAACCCGCTGGCGGCCCCTGCCGGGGGCGATGCCAGTTCGAGCTTCGCGCCGTGTTTCTCGACGATGGTGCCCACGATGGACAAACCCAGGCCGTAGCCTGCGCGATCGGAGCTGTGCCGCACATGGCGCTGCTGCAGCGTGGCGAGCTGCTCTGCGCTGACGCCCGGGCCGAAGTCGCGCACCGCGAGCGTGCAGGCCGCCATCACCTCGATCACCACGCGGCCGCTCCCGCCATAGCGCAGGGCGTTTTCCACCAGGTTGCGCAGCGCGATGGCCAGCGCATCGACGTCGCCCGAGGCCACGGGCGCGATGGCGTCGGGCACCTTGAGCGCGAGGCGCTCGCTGATCTGCGGGTCTTTCCAGAATTCCTGCACCACCGCGCCCGCGAGTTGCACCAGGTCGACCCGCGAGCGCGCGAGCGAGGCGCCCGATTCGGCGCGCGAGAGCTGCAGCAGCTTTTCGGTGCGGTGGCTCAGGATCTGCAGCGCGTCGAGCGCAGCCTGCACATCGTTGCGCTGCAGGTCGTGCTCGAGCGCCGTCTGCAGCCGCAGCCGCGCGGCCGCCAGCGGGGTTCGCAGTTCGTGCGCCGCATTGGCGGCCAGCGCGCGCTCGACGTCCAGCGACTGCGACAGGCGCTCCAGCAGGCTGTTGACGTGGTCGCCCACGGATCGCAGCTCGCGCGGCAGGCCGGGCAGCGTGATGGGCCGCAGGTCGGCGCCGCTGCGTTTCTCGATCTCGCCCGCGAGCTCCTGCAGCACGCGCAGTTCGGCGCGCGCCACGTTGCGCAGCACGAGCGCCAGCAGCGGCAGCACGGCGCCCAGCGGAATGATCAGGCCGTACAGCGTCCGGTTCAGCGCGGTGCGCCGTTCGTCCAGCGGATCGGCCACCTGGAAGTACAGGCCGCGCGCGGGATGCCGCACGGTATAGACGCGCCAGGTCTGGTTGTTGGCGAAGCCCGCGGCCAGCGGCACGTCGAAGGCCGCGTTGGGCGCTTCGGCCGAGCGCAGCAGCACATGCTCGTGGATGTCGACGATCTGGTAGTTGACGGCGTCTTCCGAGAACAGCTGCTTGGGCGCGACCATCGGCAGGGCGCCGGGCGTGGCCCCCTGCGGCTGGAGCTTGTCGAGTTCCTGCACCGCCATGTCGAACATGCGGTGCGACACCTCGACCAGTTCGTTGTCGAAGTTGTGGTTGATCTCGCGGTCCACATACCAGACCACGGCCAGCACGCACAGCATCCACACGCCGCCGACCCAGACGATCAGCGTGCGGGTCAGGCGGCCGGCCAGCGTGTCGGGGCCGGTCTGCTTGGCGACGAAGGCGCTCATTCGTCGTCGTCGGCCGAAGTGGACAGGCGATAGCCGAGGCCGCGCAGTGTCTGGATATGGCTCTTGCCCAGCTTGCGCCGCAGCCGGCTGATGAACACCTCGAGCGTGTTGCTGTCGGCTTCGTCGCCGAAGCCGTAGAGCGCGTCGGCCAGGTTCTCGCGGGTGTGGATCCGTTCGGGCCGCGTGGCCATGACACGCAGCAGCGCCCATTCCTTCTGGGTGAGGACGACCGGGTTGCCGTCCTTGCGCACGCGGTCCTGCGCGAGGTCGATCTCCAGCGTGCCGAGCTGCAGCACCGGCGCCGTGCCGGCGCTTCGCCGCCGCTCGACCGCGCGCAGCCGTGCCAGCAGTTCGGCCGGGTCGTAGGGCTTGATGAGGTAGTCGTCGGCGCCGGCATCGAGTCCGCGGATGCGGTCGGTCACCTGGTCGCGCGCGGTCAGCACGATGACGATGGGAGGCTCTCGCAGTGCGCGCACCTGCGGCAGCAGCGACAGGCCGTCGCCGTCGCCCAAGTGCAGGTCGAGCAGCACGGCGGCATATTGGACCGAATGCAGCGCACCCCGGGCTTCGGCCAGGCTGGACGCCACATCGACCACGAAGGCCTTCGCCAGCAGGTAGCTGCAGACGGCGTCTGCCAACGCACTGTCATCTTCGACGAGCAATATGCGCACGCGAGGTCTTCTTTCTTGCAAAAAACCGAGTCTAGCGCCGCGCGCCGCATGGGCAGGGGGGTCAGCTGTCGTTCAGGGCCGCTTCAGGCTCGGTTCAGACCGGGAACGTAGGCTTGCGGAGTTCCCGGATTTGCTTTTCCTGCCTGTTTCCTGCCCATGACGCGTGTCCCGAATCTGCCGGCTGTCTCGAATCTTCGCCTCGGAGTGCTGACTCTTTCGGCCTTGCTGCTCCTGCTGGGATGGGACGCCACCGGCGGCGACCTCGCCCTGGCGCGCCTCGCGGGCACGCCCGTGGGATTCCCCTGGCGCGAGAACCCTTTCCTGGTCCATGTGATGCATGAAAGCGCCAAGAACCTGAGCTGGCTGCTCGTCATCGCGCTGTTCGCGGGCATCCGCTGGCCACTGGGCATCCTGCGCCGGCTGCCGGTTCGCGCGCGGGCGCAGCTGGCCTGCACCGTGCTGCTGTCGGTCATCGCGGTCAGCGTGCTCAAGCATGCGAGCCACACGAGCTGCCCGTGGGACCTCAAGGAGTTCGGCGGCGTGGCCAGCCACGTGTCGCACTGGGCGTGGAAGGTGTATGACGGCGGCCCGGGCGGGTGCTTCCCGGCCGGCCATGCCTCCGCCGCCTTTGCCTACGTGGGCGGCTATTTCGTGCTGCGCCGGGTGGCGCCGCGCGCGGCGCTCGTGTGGCTCGGCGTGGCACTGGCCGCCGGCCTGGCGCTGGGGCTCTCGCAGCAGCTGCGGGGTGCGCACTACATGAGCCACACGCTGTGGACGGCGTGGATCTGCTGGGTGGTGGGCTTTGCCATCGACCTGGCCGCCGCACCCCGGGTTTCCCATTTGCCGCCGGCCCAGCCCGCCGTCCAGCATGCAGGCCCTTGATGCCGCGCTGTTCGAACTGATCAACGCCAGCGCCTCGGCGCCGGCGTGGAGCATTCATTTCGCGCGCTTTGCCTCCGAAGTGCTGCCGGGCCTGCTGGCTGCGGCCATTCTCCTTGGCGCACTCGTCGACCGCCGCCTGCGCTATGCGTGTTTCACCGCGCTGGTGAGCGTGCTTGCCGTCTGGCTCTTCGTGAACGTGTTTCGCTCGGTCATGCCGTTCCATCGGCCCGCGTTCTACGGGTTGGGGATCCAGTGGGCCCCGCAGGGCGCACGGCCGGGCTTTCCCAGCCTGCATGCCGCCTGCACCTACGCGGCGGCGTTCTCGCTCTGGTGCCTGCCCTGGCGCGCGCCCATGCGCGCGGCGCTGGTGCTGGCCGCGGTGGTCGGATGGAGCCGCATCTTCCTGGGGCTGCACTTCCCGTTCGACGTGGTGGTCGGCGCCATGCTCGGCGCCCTGGTGTCGATCGCCGTGGAGCGCCGCGTCAGCCGGCCGCTGAACCTGGCGCTCAGGGCCTACATGCGGCCCAGGCTGCGGGCCAGGAGGGCACGAGCCTGAACGCCGGCTGAACGCGCAATTCAGGCTTCCTTCAGTTGCGCTTCCTACAGTTGACGGATGTCTTTTTCGCGAATCGAACCCGCCCCCGTGCGGCGCATCGGGCCGGCGGGTGCCGGGTCGTCTCACCTGGCGCCTGCGCGTGCTCTCTGGGTGCGCTTCGATCTATGGCTCGCGCGGCCGCGTTCCGCGCAAAAGCTCGTCGTCTGGCTGGCCGTCTACCTGGCCGTGGCCGCCAACTGGCCCCTGTGGAACGAGCTCGCGCGCATCGGCGGCGCCCCCAGCACCTACCTGCCCACCATCGCCGCCATGGGGGTGCTCATGGTGTGCGCCACCGTCGCGCTGCTGTCCTTCACCGCCTGGTCGCGCTGGATGAAGCCGCTGTGGTTCGCGGTGGTGCTTCTCGCCGCATTCGTGCAGCACTACATGCTCGAGTATCGCGTGGTCATGGACCCGACCATGATCGCCAACGTGCTGCAGACCGACCCGAACGAGGCGCGCGACCTCATGAGCTGGCGCATGGCTTTCCATGTGCTGCTGGTGGCGGTGCTGCCGGGCCTGGCGCTCTGGCGCGCACGCATCGTGCCGATGCGCTTCGTCTCCAAGCTCTGGCGCAATGCGGCGCTGCTCTTGCTGGCGGCGGCGCTGGCGCTGGTCGCCGCGGTGTCGATGAACCGGCAGCTGGCGCCGCTGATGCGCAACAACATCCACCTGCGCTACATGATGAATCCGGTGGCCAGCCTGTATTCGGCCGGCTCGGTGCTCATCAAGCCGATGTTCAAGCGCAGCCGCAAGCTGATTCCGATCACCGCCGGTACGACGCTGGGCGTGAGCTACGCGGGCCAGGCGCGTCCGCCGATGTTCGTCATGGTGGTGGGCGAGACGGCCCGGGCCGACCACTTCGGCCTGAACGGCTATGCGCGCGACACCACGCCGGAGCTCGCCGCGCGCGGCGTGCTGAGCTATCGCGACGTGCATTCATGCGGCACCAACACGCTGGCCTCCGTGCCGTGCATGTTCTCGCCGCTCGGCAAAGAGGGCTACGAATCGCGCAAGGACGACTACGAGAACCTGGTCGACGTGCTGCAGGCCGCGGGGCTTGCCGTGCTGTGGCTCGACAATCAGGCCGGTTGCAAGGACGTCTGCACGCGCGTTCCCAACGCCTCCGCGTTCGACTCGCTTTCACCGGCGCAGAAGAGCGCGCTGTGCGACGGCGAGGAATGCCTGGACGACGTGATGCTCCAGGGCCTCGACGAGCGCATTGCGGCCCTGCCGGCCGAGCGCCGCGCCAAGGGCGTGGTGCTGGTCATGCACCAGATGGGCAGCCACGGGCCGGCCTACTACAAGCGTTCCGCACCGGACGTGAAGCGCTTTCTGCCCGAGTGCAAGACCAACGCGCTGGCCGAGTGCGGCCACGCGGAGCTGCAGAACGTGTATGACAACTCGATCGCCCAGACCGACCGTTTCCTGGCACGGACCATCGACTGGCTCAAGGCGCAGTCGGGCCGCTATGACCCCGCCTTGCTCTACGTGAGCGACCATGGCGAATCGCTCGGCGAGTACGGCCTGTTCCTGCACGGCGTGCCCTACAGCTTTGCGCCCGAGGCGCAGAAGCACGTGCCCATGGTCACCTGGTTCAGCGACGGCATGAGCCAGCGCCGCAAGCTTTCGCGCCCCTGCATGGAAGCGGGGCTCGATACGCCGCTCACGCACGACAACCTCTTTCACACCGTGCTGGGGCTGATGGACGTGGGCAACGCCACCTACAAGCCAGCCCTGGATGCGCTCGCGTCCTGCCGCAACAAGGCCTGAGGGCGCGGCCTGCTACTTCTTCTCGCGGGGCAACCGTCCCATCAGGAAGAACTCGGGGTTCGGCTGCATGCCGCTGAAGCTCGCAAGCCGGTTGCTGAGGCCGAAGAAGGCGGTGATCGCGGCGATGTCCCAGATGTCCTCGTCGTCGAAGCCGTGGGCGTGCAGCGCGCCGAAGTCCGCGTCCTCGACCTCGTGCGAGCGATCGCAGACCTTCATCGCAAAGTCGAGCATCGCGCGCTGGCGCGGCGTGATGTCGGCCTTGCGGTAGTTCACCGCCACCTGGTCGGCCACCAGCGGCTTCTTCTCGTAGATGCGCAGCAGCGCGCCGTGCGCCACCACGCAATAGAGGCACTGGTTGGCCGCGCTGGTGGTGGTGACGATCATCTCGCGGTCGCCCTTGGTGAGCGAGCCTTCCTCCTTGAGCATCAGCGCGTCGTGGTAGGCGAAGAAGGCGCGCCACTCGGCCGGGCGTCGCGCCAGCGCAAGGAACACATTGGGCACGAAGCCGGCCTTTTCCTGCACCGCAAGAATGGCGGTGCGGATGTCTTCGGGCAGTTCTTCGAGTTCGGCAAGAGGGTAGCGGTCGGCCATTTTTTCGTCTCCTGGTTGGATTGCCAGGAATCGATCATAGGCAAGCGCCGCCCCGTCGCGCCGCACCGGGGCTTCTGCGCCTACTTGAGGGCCTTGCCCTGTGCCGCACCCAGCGGGGTATGCAATTGCGACGTCACCCACTGGCCGAGGTTGTCGTCGCGGCCCTGCAGCAGGTAGCGCGTGTCGGGCTTGCCGTAGTTCTGCACCGCCATCGCCGAGAACCTGCCGATGTCGGTCTTCGGGTCGCGCAGCCGGTTCACGATCAACACCTTCTTCGTGTCGGCGAAGTCGGCCATCATGTTCTGGTCGCCCTCGCTGTCGCCGGCGATGAAGCTGGGGCCGTAGCCATACTTGCTCACCAGGAAGCGCTGGATGTTCCGGGTCTTGCCGGGGCCCTGCGTCTGGTCGTAGCCGCGCCGGTACTCGGGCTGGATCACGCCGTTGGCATCCCGCTCCAGTTCCATGGCCAGCACGCGCTCGGCCGGGTTGTCGTAGCCGAACGCGGGGTTCGACGAGATCTCCTTGATCACGTCGACGAAGGAGGCCGAGCACACCCACACGTCGAAACCCGCGTTGCGAAAGACGGCATACAGCTCCTGCATCTCCGGCTGCAGCCGGAGGCCGTTCTTCCAGCTGACCGACACCACGCCCGCCTGCCCCGGCAGCGCGGCCGGCGAGGTCCACTTGACCTTGGCGACGGGTTCCTTCAGCTGCCACGCCACCGTCTCGGCCGTGAGCTTGCGGACCTGCGGTTCGGTCATGCCGACAAAGAGGTAGGTCACCCAGGGGTAGGCCGTGTCGTGGTCGAAGGTATCGCCGATCGCTTCGTAGAGGTAACGCACCTTGGTGGTGAAGGCGATGTAGTGCGGGTTCAGCTTCACCGCGGCCAACGGCTGGCTGCCCTTGAGGCCGCTGTAGTTCTGGTAGAGCCAGGTGTAGCTGGCCACGATGTCGGGCACCAGGAGATCGATGTTCACGGCCTTGCCCGCCGCGTTGTTGTAGGCCGGCAGGAAGTCCTTCTTCGGGATGTTCTTGCGTAGCGCCACCTCGAGCTGCGCGGGCGTGGCGCCGAACACCAGGTTCTCGAGCTGGTAGATCAGCGAGGCTTCCTCGATGTCGAGGAACACGCTGGTGTTGTCCCAGTCGAAGACCACGTAAGGCGGCTTCGCGGCGCTGTAGCCCGGACTCGCCTTGCCGAGGCTGGCGACCAGGCCTTCGATCTGTGCCCGGTTGAACGCGTCCCAGTGGCCGGGCGATAGTGTCGTGGATGCAGACGGCGCCAGGCTGGCGCAGCCCGTGGCGGTGAGCGCGGCAGCAAGTGGCGTGAGAAGAAGCAGGCGGCGTTGCATGGGTTTCCTGTTGTTGTGTACGTTGATGGAAAGCCGAGCGTAGAGAACGCCCGTGACACTTCGACAGGGACCTACGCATCAGCCATGCCAGGCCGCGGCCAAGCCGGACCGGCCCCGGACTAGGAACGGATGCGCTCGTACTGCTGCTCGATGAAGGCCGCAACCCGGCGCACGAGTGCACGGTTGCCCCCAGCCGCCTCGACACCGGCGGCAGCCTGCACGGAAACGGTTTCTTCGATGCGGCGGATGATCTCGTCCGCCTCTGTGGCCGCCAAGCCGAAATGGGGCGCCGCCGTGCGTGCGAGTTCGAGGCTCGATGCATGCTGCCCCGGCAAGATGGCGAGCTCCTGGTAGCCCATGTGGCCGCCCAGCTGCATGACCAGGTCGAAGGCCGGCGCCAGGCGCCAGCGCCCGTCCGCCTGCCGCAAGGCGCCGTGGTTCTTGACGTGGTCGTCGCTGTTGCCCACGGCAAGGTTGAACACCAGGCGGCGGAACAGTTCGGCCAGGTCTTCCTGAGGCTGACCCGAAATGCGCCGCAGCAGCTGCGCCAGCTCGACATAGCTGCCGCCGCTGGAGTCATAGGGCACATCGAGCAGTGCCGACGCCGAGAGATAGTGAAGGCGCTGCTCGTCGCTGACGGGGCCGACCCGGTCGAATCGCTCCACCAGCAAGGCGTGGCCGGAGGCCAGCGGCTGCAGCAGGAACGCGGGCACGTGAATGCCGCAGGCGCTGGCCATCCACAGGGTCGCCGCCTCGATCACCTCCACATCGTGGTCGTCGCCGCGCGACGAGAACTTGGCGATGAAGCGCCGGCCCTCGTGCGCAAACGCCGCCTTGGGGCGCGCGCCGCCCAGGCTGCCGCCCCGCAGGAGCTGGTGCATCTCGGGTCCGATCTCCATGCCGGCCTCGACGCGATGGGACGCTTCGGCGAGCTCCTCGAGCGACCAGAGCATCGAGGGCGGTTCCTCGCTCCGGATGGGCAGCGATTCGGCGAAGACCATGGCGCCGATGCGGTCCTCGTTGGTCAACAGCAGCGCGTCGATATCGGGCAGCGGCCTGCCATGGCGGATCTCGAGCACCTTGCGGCCCCAGCTGTCCGGCAGCCCGTCGCGCAGCGTGAGCGGCATGGCGCCGCCGTCCCGGATGCGCCGCTGCGCAAGCACGAAGGCGGCGTCGCGCAGCGGCAGGTGCCCGGGGTTGAGCGGCATGGCCGCGGAATCTTCGAGGTAGCGCCGGCCGTAGGCGAACTCGCCCGACTCCACAACGCCGCGGCGAACGAGCTTCATCAGGCCTGCGGGCTGCACCTCATCGCCCGTGTGGCGCGCGAGACCGACATAGATGCGGCGTTCGTCCGGAGCTTCGTCAGAACTCACGTTCGTCCTCCGCGATGACTCCGGCGGCAGGCCGGGCAGCGGACCTGCGGACGCGGCGTCCGGCCGCAAGGCCCGCGGGTGCGGGCGCCAAGGCGTCGAGCGAATCGATCTCGCCGAAGAGCCACAGTGCGTGGGCCAGCAAGCCGATGCTGGTGCCGGGCCCGCCCGATTCGAGCGATCGCAAGGTGGTCGGCGAGCACAGCAGGCGTTCGGCAGCCTCGGCGATCGTCCAGCCGCGGTGAACGCGGTGCGCACGAAGGCGCAAGCCGAGATTTCTCAACGGCTCAGTGGTCTGCTGGGGCAGGGCGGAAAGGCTGTTGCCGCTTCTTGGCATCAATAAAATGGCTGTTAAACCGGTTAACAACCATTCTATTGACTAATTTGATGAAAGAAAAGCCGGCTACCCTGGCAGGGAAGGCGCCGACCGGCCCGTCTCGAGCACCGCGAGATCGCTCTCGTCCTTGAGCCCGACGCCGGTCAGTCCCCGTTGCAGCGCCTCCCGCATCAGCCACGCCAGCTTGAACGCGGCGGCTTCGCAGGGCAGGCCTTCGGGGCGCACGTTGGAGATGCAGTTGCGCTCGGCATCGTGCCGGCCACGCCGGGGCGAATGGGTGAGGTAGATGCCCAGGCTGTCGGGCGAGCTGAGGCCCGGACGTTCGCCGATCAGCATGACCGAAAGCGTGGCGCCGAACAGTTCGCCGACCTCGTCGGCCAGCGCCACGCGTGCCTGCGTGGCAATGACGACGGGACCGAAGCGCGTCTCGGCCGGCAACTGCGAGCGCAGCGCCGCCAGCAGGGGCGCGGCATGGCGCGCGACGGCGAGCGAGGACAGGCCGTCGCCGATCACGAGGCAGACGTCGCAACCGGGGCTCGCCGCCGCGCGCAGGCGCTCCGCGTCGGCGGGATCGAGCTGGCGCCCGAGGTCGGGGCGGCGCAGGTAGGTGGTGCGGTCCTCGGCGCGGCTGCGCGCCCGCATCACCTGCCAGTGCTGTGCCTGCAGCGGGGCTTCGAGCGCGTCGACGTCGAGCGCCGCATGGATGGCGTCGCGCGCCATGGCGTGGGCCCAGCCGAAGCGCAGCGTCTCGTCGGTCGGCATGCCCGCACCGGCGCGGCCGAGCGCCAGGCGCGCGGGCGTGGCCACACGCCATTGCGCCCAGGGGTTCGGCGTGACGGAGTCGTTGTTGCCGTTGCTCATTTCCCGAATGCGGTGAGCCCGCTCATATCTGCCAGCAGGCGGTTGGCCGAGGGCGGTGCGAGTTGACCGGCCGCATCGGTAATCTGCATCCGTTGTAGCCAGCCCTCGAATTCGGGTGCGCGTTTCAGGCCCAGCGTCTGCCGCAGGAACAGCGCGTCGTGGAACGAGGTGCTCTGGTAGTTCAGCATCACGTCGTCGGCACCCGGAACACCCATGATGAAGTTGATGCCCGCGGTGCCGAGCAGCACGAGCAGGTTGTCCATGTCGTCCTGGTCGGCCTCGGCATGGTTGGTGTAGCAGATGTCGCAGCCGAGGGGCAGCCCCAGCAGCTTGCCGCAGCAATGGTCTTCGAGCCCGGCGCGGATGATCTGCTTGCCATCGAAAAGATACTCGGGCCCGATGAAGCCGACCACCGTGTTGATGAGCAGCGGCTTGTAGCGGCGCGCCAGCGCATAGGCGCGCACCTCGCAGGTCTGCTGGTCGACACCGAAGTTGGCGTTGGCGGAGAGCGCGCTGCCCTGGCCGGTCTCGAAGTACATCACGTTGTTGCCGACGGTGCCGCGGTTCAGCGCCAGCGCCGCGGCATAGGCCTCGTCGAGCAGCTCGGGCGTGATGCCGAACGACAGATTCGCCTTCTCTGTGCCCGCGATCGACTGGAACACCAGGTCCACCGGCGCGCCGGCCTCGGCGAGCTTGAGCGTGTTGGTCACATGCGTCAGCACGCAGCTTTGCGTGGGAATCTCGAAGCGCTGGATCACTTCGTCCAGCATGTGCAGCAGCCGGCCCAGCACCTGCATACTGTCGGATACCGGGTTGAGCCCGATCACCGCATCGCCCGCGCCGTAAAGCAGGCCGTCGAGCGTGGAGGCCGCCACGCCGCGCAGGTCGTCGGTCGGGTGGTTGGGCTGCAGCCGCACGGCCAGGTGCCCGGGCAGGCCGATGGTGTCGCGGAACCGCGTGACCACGCTGCACTTCCTGGCGACCGAGACCAGGTCCTGGTTGCGCATGAGCTTCGACGCGGCCGCCACCATCTCTGGCGTGAGGCCCGGTGCCAGCGCGGCCAGCGCCTCGGTGGACGCCTGTTCCGACAGCAGCCAGTTGCGGAAGTCGCCCACCGTGAGGTGCGACACCGGTGCGAAAGCCTCGGCGTCATGGCTGTCGATGATGAGCCGCGTGATGTTGTCGCTCTCGTAGGGAATCAGCGCCTCGGTCAGGAACTGCTTGAGCGGCGTCTCCGCCAGCACGTGGCGCGCGGCCATGCGCTGCTGCGCGGTGGCCGCGCCGATCTCCGCCAGGTAGTCGCCCGAACGCGCCGGGCTGGCCACGGCCATGACCTGCTTCAGGTCTTCGAAGGCGAAGACCTGGCCGGCGATGGTGGTGCGGTAGCGCATCTTTCCTTTTTCTTCATGCGATGGGGGTCGAGGACAGCATCTCGTCGGGCGCCGCCGCCTTGCGCTGCGCGGACGTCAGGAGAAAGTAGCCGTACGCCGCCGCCATCAGCACGATGAAAAGCAGCGTGAGCATGGCGTTGAACCACACCATGGCGCCAAGGCAGACAATGCCCAACCCGAGCGCGATGGCCGGAAACACCGGGTAGAACGGCGCGCGGTAGGTGC
The DNA here is from genome assembly GCF_040546685.1 of Variovorax sp. OAS795. Lineage (NCBI taxonomy): Bacteria > Pseudomonadati > Pseudomonadota > Betaproteobacteria > Burkholderiales > Comamonadaceae > Variovorax > Variovorax sp. OAS795. The sequence goes on along the minus strand of NZ_JBEPOH010000001.1, from coordinate 4,027,920 downwards.
GCAGCAGATCCGGCTCGCTCTTGCGCAGCTTGAAGAGCGCCGCCATCGAGATCAGGTACATGACGATGGCGCCGAGCACCGCCATGGTCACGATGTTGGCGGTGAGCGTCTGGCCGCCGAACTGCACCCACTCATCGCTGAAGATGGCCACCACGCCGATCACGCCGCCGGCCACCAATGCGCGGTGCGGCGTGTCGAAGCGCGGGCTCAGGCCGGCAAAGTAGCGCGGCAGGTAGCCCGCGCGCGCCAGCGCGAAAATCTGGCGCGAATAGCCCATGATGATCCCGTGGAACGAGGCAATCAGCCCGAAGAGGCCGATCCACACCAGCATGTGCAGCCAGCCGCTGTTGTCGCCCACCACTGCCTTCATGGCCTGCGGCAGCGGGTCGTTGATGTTGGCGAGCTTGCGCCAGTCGCCCACGCCGCCCGCGAAGATCATCACGCCGAAGGCCAGCACCACCAGAGTGACGATGCCGGTGGTGTAGGCGATGGGAATGGTGCGGTGCGGGTCGCGTGCTTCTTCGGCCGCCATGGCCGCGCCCTCGATGGCCAGGAAGAACCAGATGGCGAACGGAATCGACGCGAAGATGCCCGAGATGGCTGCGCCGTTCAGCACGCTGCCGCCGGCCCAGCCGTTGGCGACGAAGTTGGCCATCGTCCAGCCCGGCGTGACCACGCCCATGAAGACCAGCAGTTCGAAAATGGCGAGCACCGTCACGAAGAGCTCGAACGCCGCCGCGATGCCGACGCCGATCCAGTTGAGCCCGATGAAGATCACGTAGGCACCCAGCGCGAACCACTTCGGGTTGATGCCCGGAAACTGCACGTTGAGATAAGCGCCGATGGCCAGCGCGATGGCCGGCGGCGCAAAGACGAATTCGACCAGCGTGGCAAATCCCGCCACGAAGCCGCCGGTGGGCCCGAAGGCGCGCCGCGCATAGGCGAAGGGTCCGCCCGCATGCGGGATGGCGGTCGAGAGCTCGGTGAAGCTGAAGATGAACGTGGTGTACATGGTGGCCACCAGCACCGTGGCAACCAGGAAGCCCAGCGTGCCGGCCGTGTTCCAGCCGTAGCTCCAACCAAAGTATTCACCCGATATGACCAGGCCCACCGCAATGCCCCAGAGCTGGATGGGGCCGAGCACCTTCTTGAGGTGGCCGGTGCCGGCCGGAACGGCGAGTGCGGCCGGGGTGGCTTCGATGGAGTGCATGGAGCTTCCTCTTTTTGCGGATGTTGACAGTGCACATGCTGCAAAGCAAGGGCTGTTCCACGCTCGCCATAATCATTGCTTTCCCCATCCTCCGAGGTATTCCAGTGAAGTCTTCTTCGTCTGTCTTCTGTGCCGCTTTCCTGTCGCTGTGCGCGGTGTCCGCCGCATGGGCCCAATCCGCGCCCGTCACCACGCCGAGCGGCCTCGTCTACCAGTCGCTGAAGGAAGGCACCGGCGCATCGCCCGCGGCGACCGACGTGGTCAAGGTGCACTACCGCGGCACCTTTCCCGAGAGCGGCAAGGAATTCGACAGTTCCTACAGCCGCGGCGAGCCGACCGAGTTTCCGCTCAACGGCGTGATCCCGTGCTGGACCGAAGGCGTGCAGAAGATGAAGCCGGGCGGCAAAGCCAAGCTGACCTGCCCGCCGGCCATTGCCTACGGTGCGCGCGGCGCGGGGGGCGTCATCCCGCCCAACGCGACGCTCAACTTCGAGGTCGAGCTGGTGTCGGTGAAGAAGCGCTGATCAACCCGGCTGGTACTGGTACAGCCAGGTCTCGGTGAGCGTCTTGTCGCCGGTCTTCAGGTAGAGCCGCATGTCGACGGGCTCGTTGCCTTCGGGCGTGTAGTCGAACTGCGCACGCCAGTGGCCCGGCACGCCGTTGGGCACGGCCTCGGCAAAGATGTAGGAGAACTTGCCGCGCGGCGCGGTCAGCACCAGCTCGGGCTTCACGCCGAAGGGCACGGTGGTGAGCGGCTGGCCGACGAACTCGACCATGAACTTGCGCACGCCCGGCGGACGCGGCTGGCCCGGCTGTCCGCCGCGGCCGATGCGCGTGGCCACGCAGCGCGCGAGCGGTGACGGAAAGGGCTCCTGGTCGGTCCAGTGCAGGCGGTACTGCAGGCTGTAGCTCGCGCCCGCCTTGGCATCGGCCTTGGGCACCCAGAAGGCCACGGTGTTGTCGTGGATCTCGTCGTCCGTCGGTATCTCGATCAGCTGCACCGAGCCTTCGCCCCAATCGCCCAGCGGCTCGATCCAGAGGCTCGGGCGCTTCTCGTAGTTGACGCCGTCCTGGTAGTGGTCGAAGGCGCGGTCGCGCTGCAGCAGCCCGAAGCCGCGCGGCTTGGTGTCGGCGAAAGCCGAGGCGCGCGTTTGCGTCGGGTTGTTGAGCGGACGCCAGATGCGTTCGCCCGCGCCGTTCCAGATCGCGAGGCCGTCGGAGTCGTGCACCTCGGGCCGCCAGTCGATGGCGGTGGGCTTGATGGTCTCCGAGTACCAGTACATCGAGGTGAGCGGCACCAGCCCGAGGCGCGACACGTCGCGGCGCAGGAAGAGGCGCGAATCGATGTCCATGATCACCGCCTTGCCGCGCTGCATCACGAACTTGAACACGCCCGTGACACTCGGCCCCTCGAGCAGCGCGTAGACCGTCATCGAAGTCGTGTTGGTGGCGGCCGGCGTCTCGAAGTAGTAGCGCGTGAAGGTCGGAAACTCCTCGGGCTTGTCGGGCACGGCCACGTCGAGCGCAAGGCCGCGCGCCGACAGGCCGTACTGGTACAGCTCGCCGATGGCGCGGAAATATGACGCACCGAGGAACGCGACCCAGTCGTTCTTCTGCCAGTCGAGCTTGGCCTGGTCGCCCAGCCGGCTCTCTTGCAGGCGGAAGCCTGCAAAGCCCGCGCCGGGCGGCAGCGCACGCGCCGGGCTGTCGGGCGGCATCGAAAAATATGAAGGGCTGTAGAGCACCTCGCGCGCAAACGCGTCGCCGTCGGAATTCTCGAGCACGTGCATGCGCACCGGCGTCTGGAAGAAGCGGCCGAGGTGGAAGAAGGTGACGGGAAAGGCGCCGGGCCCATCGCGGAAGAGCGCGTTGACGGGGTCGAACTTGATCTTGCCGTGGGCGTCGTAGTCGATGCGCTCGAGCACGTCGGGCGCGAGCGGAGCGGCGGCGGCATAGGGCTGCGATGCCAGGCGCTTGGCCTGGGCCACGAGCCGGTCGAACGAGAAGGGCGCAGGCTGGCTCAGCTGCAGGCCGTTGGCGGCCAACGCCTCTTCAGGCAGTCCAAGGGCGGCGAGTGCGGCGGCGGCACCACCTGCGGCAAGGAAGGATCGGCGATCAAGCATGTGTTTCTTGAGGGTTGCGAGTCTTGGGAATACGTTGGGAGACGCAAGGAATGCACCGGATGGCGCGGCATCACGGCTGCGTGTGCTTCGAAGAAAACGATCCTAGCGCAGCCCGCGCCAGGATTTCCGCGCAGAGAGCGCCGAGCATGCCTTGGCAGGGGCCCGTCTTGCGTCAGCCAACCCGCGCACTCCGGGCCGGACAACGCCGGGAAATGAGCCCGCGAAGAGAAATTTGTGCGTTTATGTATCGGCCTTGTCCGCTGCGCGCAGCGCATAGACGGCATAGAGCGGCACGCCCAGCATCATCAGCACCAGCGGCGCGAACACGGTATAGGCCAGGCCGATGCCTTGGAGCACCCGGTAGGTGCTGTCGAGATGCAGGCGCGGATGGCCTTGCGTCAGTTCCGTGGATCTGCGCAGCCCCCATCGAAACTCCGCGCCGGTGGCCCGTACCGACGGATGCTGCGACGCGCGGCCCACCCCGAGCCAGCACATCGCATCGAAGGCCAGCACCGAACCCGCGGGCGCGCGCTCGCCGAAGGTGGCGAGCACGGCCTGCACCTGCGGCGGCTCCAGGTACATCAGCACGCCTTCGGCAAAGAGAAAGACCGGTCGATCCTCGCGCGTTCGGGGCAGGTCGAGCCGATCCCACCAGTGGGGCGACGTGAGGTCGAGGGCGCGCACATCGTGCCGGTTGTTGGTCTCGGGAATGAGTTCGCGGCGCAGCGCAAGCACTTCGGGCAGGTCGGCGTCCGTCATGCGGCACTGGCCGTCGTCGAGCCACTGGAAATAATGGCTCAGGCCGCAGCCCATGTTCACCACGCGTGCCCCCGGGTGCTGCTCCAGGAACCGCTGCGCAAGCGCACAGAAGCGCCGGGTGCGGCTCAGGATGCTGTAGATGGTGGTGCGGTCCTCGGGCAGGGCGCGGCCGTCGTCGCGAATCTTTTCGAGAATCGACGCGGCGTATGCATCCCGCACGGCCATGTGCGGAAACATCGCGTCGCCCGAGGCGCGCGCAGCCAGCGGAATCCGCAAGGTGGAGGGAACGGCGGACAGGTGGCGCGCGGGCTTCTTGCTTGTTGTCATGGGCGCAGGCACAGGGTCATGCGCAAGTCTGGCTGCTCCCGCATCGCGGGGCAAGTCAGCTTTTCGTTAACTCCGTGTGCGTGCGTGAACGACCGTGTTTTCCGGCGGCGCCCGGCGGCACCCGTCGCCGCCGGCGCTCGCCGCTTACTTCGCAGTGGGCATCACGAACTCGGCGCCCTTGCCGATGCTCTCGGGCCAGCGCTGCATGATCGACTTCTGCTTGGTGTAGAAGCGCACGCCTTCCTCACCGTAGGCATGCATGTCGCCGAACAGCGAGCGCTTCCAGCCGCCGAAGCTGTGCCATGCCATGGGCACGGGGATGGGCACGTTGATGCCGACCATGCCCACCTGGATGCGCCGGCTGAACTCGCGCGCCACGTTGCCGTCGCGCGTGAAGCAGCTCACCCCGTTGCCGAACTCGTGGTCGTTGACCAGGTCGACCGCATCCTTGAAGCTGGCCACGCGCACGCAGGAGAGCACCGGGCCGAAGATCTCTTCCTTGTAGATGCGCATCTCGGGCGTGACGTGGTCGAACAGCGTGCCGCCCATCCAGAAGCCGTCGCCGCAACCCTCGCCGGCCTTGCCGCCGTCGAACTGCCGGCCGTCGACCAGGAGCTTCGCGCCTTCCTTCTCGCCCTGGGCGATGTAGCCCATGATGCGTTCATGCGCCGCGCGCGTGACGATCGGGCCCATCTCGGCCGCGAGGTTCTCGCCGTCGAGCACCTGGAGCGTACGGGTGCGCTCGACCAGCTTGGGGATGATCTTGTCCGCCACGTCGCCCACCAGCACCGCCACGCTGATCGCCATGCAGCGTTCGCCAGCGGAGCCGTAGCCCGCACCGATGAGTGCATCCACCGTCTGGTCGATGTCCGCGTCGGGCATCACCACCATGTGGTTCTTCGCGCCGCCGAGCGCCTGCACGCGCTTGCCGTGGCGGGCGCCGGTTTCATAGATGTAGTTGGCAATTGGCGTCGAGCCCACGAAGCTCACGGCCTTGACGTCGGGGTGCTCGAGCAGTGCGTCGACCGCGGCCTTGTCGCCCTGCACCACGTTGAACACGCCGTCGGGCAGGCCCGCTTCCTTCAGCAGTTCGGCCATGCGCAGCGACGGGGTCGGGTCGGTCGGGCTGGGCTTGAGAATGAAGGTGTTGCCCGCGGCAATGGCCACCGGGAACATCCACATGGGCACCATCACCGGGAAGTTGAAAGGCGTGATGCCCGCCACCACGCCGAGCGGCTGACGCAGCGTCCAGTTGTCGATGCCGGTGGAAACCTGGTCGGTGAAGTCGCCCTTGAGCAGCTGCGGAATGCCGCAGGCGAACTCGACGATGTCGATGCCGCGGCTGACTTCGCCTTGCGCGTCGGTGAACACCTTGCCGTGCTCGGCGGTGATCATGTGCGCGAGCTCGTCCTTGTGCAGGTTGAGCAACTCGAGAAACTTGAACATCACGCGGGCGCGGCGGATCGGCGGCGTGTCGGCCCACTTAGGGAACGCGGCCTGTGCGGCGGCCACGGCGGCATCGACGTCGGCCGCGGCGGCGAGCACCACCTTGCCCGTGACCTTGCCGGTCGCCGGGTTGGTGACGTCCTGCGTGCGGGTGGAACCGCCGGCGGCGTGCTGGCCGCCGATGAAATGGGCAATCTGCTGGGTCATGGATACCGCCAAGGATGAAAGGATGGCCAAAGTCTAGGCAAGGGAAGACCCCCTGCCTAGGCCTGGAAATTGAACTGTTTGTTCGCCATGGTGAACAATGCGGCCATGGATCTGCAAAAAGCCGAATCTCTCTGGGCCCACCTGCACTGGCTGATCGTGCTCGGCCAGCAGGGCAGCTACACCGCCGCCGCCGCGCGCCTGGGCGTGAGCAAGGCCGCCATGAGCCAGCGCATCGCCGAGCTGGAACGCGCGGTGGGCGTCACCCTGGTGCGCCGCACCACGCGCAGCATGCGGCTGACCGAGGCGGGCCAGCAACTGGTCGACCAGACCCGCGATCCCTTCGAGCAGATCGCCCACAGCTTCCTTCAGGCGCAGGACCAGGCCGGCGAACCGCGTGGACTGATCCGTGTCACCGCGCCGGTCGCATTGGGGCGACAGCAACTGCTGCCCAGGCTGGCCGAATTCCTGCTGGCGCATCCGTCGATCCGCGTCGAGATGGAGCTCTCCGATCGGCTGAGTTCGCTGGCCACCGAAGGCTTCGACCTGGCGGTTCGGCATGCGGCATCGCCGCCCGATACGCACGTGGCCTGGCGGCTGTGCGACACGCGAACGGTCCTGGTGGCCAGCCGCGCCTACCTGCGCCGCAAGGGCACGCCGCTGGCACCGCCCATGCTGGCCGAGCACGATTGCCTGCACTACCCGCGCGGGCAGGAAACCAACGTGTGGTCGTTCGAGCGCCGCACCGGACGGGCACGCTTGGCGGAACGGGTCACCGTGCCCATCGCCGGTCCGCTGGCGGCCAACAACAGCGAAGCCTTGCGCGACGCCGCCCAGGCCGGCCTGGGCATCGCCTTGCTGCCCGACTTCAGCGCGCAGTCGGCGCTGCAGGCGGGCAAGCTGGTCGAGGTGCTGCCCGACTGGCAGCCCACAGGCGCCTTCGCCGACCAGATCTACGCCATACGGCCCTATTCGCTGCACATACCGCGCGCGGTCAATCTCTTCGTGAGCCACTTGAGGGACACTCTCAAGTCCGGATTCCAGCTGCCGTGACGCCACGCGCCGCGGCCCGCTTCACACACTCTCAACGACAACAGGACAAGGAAAAGCAATGAGCACACTCGACATCGTCGGCCTCTGCGGCAGCCTTCGCAGCGCTTCGGTCAACCGCGCGGCACTCAGGCTCGCCGGTTCGCTGATGCCCGATTCCATGCACATGGAGGTGGTCGAATGGCGCGAGGTGCCGCCGTTCGACGCCGACCTCATGGCCCAGGGATATCCGCACTCGGTGCAGGCACTGCGCGAGCGGATCCGCCGTGCCGACGGGCTGCTCATTGCCACGCCCGAATACAACTTCTCGATCCCCGGCGTGTTCAAGAACGTGATCGACTGGGTCAGCCGCGGCGAAGACCAGCCCTTCGCCAACAAGCCCGTGGCCATTCTCTCGGCGGCCCCGGGGCCGCTGGGTGGCGCGCGCGTGCAGTACGACCTGCGCCGCGTGATGCTGTTCGTGAACGCCATGGTACTGGTGAAGCCCGAGATCTTCATCGGCGGCGCGGGCGGCAAGTTCGATGCGGAAGGCAACTGCACCGACGAGACCACCCGCAAGTTCGTCGGCGACCAGATGAAATCGTTCGAGAAGTGGATCGCTTCGGTCAAGCGAATGGCCTGAAGCGCGCTTCGCTTCAGGTCGACGATGCGAGCAGCTGCGCCACCAGCAGCTGCGCCGCCGGCGACAGGGTTTCGCCGGTCTTGGTGGCCATCAGCAGCCGGCGGACGGCCCATGCGTCCTTGAGCCGCACCACCTTGAGCCCGAGCGCGCTCACCTGCGCCTTGCAGGCCGCGAGCGGCACCACGCCGATGCCCAGGTTGGCCGCGATCATGTGGCACATCGCATCGAAGCTGCGCACCTGCACGCGCAGGCGCATCGGGATGCCGGCCTGCTCCGCCGCGCGTGAAGTGAGCTCCAGCAGCGAACTGCTGCGGTTCAGGCCCACGAACTCGTGTGCAAGGCAGCTCTTGAAATCCGTCCGGCGCGTGCGCGCCAGCGGGTGCTGGCGCGCGCACAGCACCACCAGCTCGTCGGTCTGGAACGGCGCCACGTCGAGCCCGTAGGCCGGCGTGTTCTCGGCGAACACGCCCACGTCGGCCAGCCCGTCGACCAGCGCGCGCACGATGTCGCCGCTCAACTGTTCCTCGACCTCGACGCGGATGTCCGGGTGCTGGCCCAGGAACGCGGCCAGCGTGGCCGGCAGGAACTCGGTGAGCGCCGACATGTTGGCCCACAGCCGCACATGGCCGCGCACGCCGCTGGAGTAGTCGCCGAGTTCGTTGCTGAACTGCTCGAAGCCCTGGAAGAGCCGCATCGCATGCTGCACGGCCACGTGGCCGGCGGGCGTGAGCGCAATGCCCTGGGAGCTGCGCTCCATCAGCTTCGATCCGGTGGCGGCCTCGAAATCGGACAGCCGCCGGCTCGCGGCCGAGAGCGCGAGGTGGCAGGCCTCCGCCCCCTTGGTGATGCTGCCCGACTGGGCCACGGCGCAGAACAGGCGCAGCGTGACGAAGTCGATGCGCGCGGGGTTGATGGGAGCGGCCATGCGGCCATTCTAGAAACCCTTCGCGTTTTGCGAAGGGCCCCTGCAATCAAAGCAATTCCGCTCGTCGCGCTTCGTTCATAGAGTGAGGGCATTCCACAGGAGACACGCAGACATGAATGCACTCGAAGGCCTCAAGGTGCTGGAGCTCGGCCAGCTCATCGCGGGCCCGTTCGCGGGCAAGACGCTGGCGGAGTTCGGCGCCGACGTGATCAAGGTCGAACCCGCGGGCGTCGGCGATCCGCTGCGCAAGTGGCGGCTGCTGCGCGAAGGCACTTCGGTGTGGTGGGAGGTGCAGTCGCGCAACAAGCGCTCGGTGTGCCTGGACCTGCGCAGCCCCGAAGGCCAGGAGGCGGTGCGCACGCTGGCGCTCGAGGCCGACGTGCTGATCGAGAATTTCAAGCCCGGCACGCTCGAAGGCTGGGGCCTGGGCTGGGAGCGGCTGCATGCGCTCAACCCGCGGCTCATCATGCTGCGCATCTCGGGCTACGGGCAGACCGGACCCTACCGCGACAAGCCGGGCTTCGGCGTGCTCGGCGAGTCGATGGGCGGGCTGCGCCACCTGAGCGGCGAGCCCGGCCGGGTGCCGGTGCGCGTGGGCGTCTCGCTCGGCGACACGCTGGCCGCGCTGCACGGCGTGATCGGCGTGCTGACGGCGTTGCACCACCGCACGGCCCATGGCGGGGAAGGGCAGTTCATCGACGTGGCGCTCTACGAGTCGGTCTTCAACGTGATGGAGAGCCTGCTGCCCGAGTATGACGCGTTCGGCGTGGTGCGCGAGCGCGCAGGCAGCGCGCTGCCGGGCATCGCGCCCAGCAACGCCTACAAGTGCCTCGACGGCCACCACGTGCTGGTGGCGGGCAATGGCGACAGCATCTTCCGCCGCCTGATGCGGGCCATCGAACGCACGGACCTGGAGAACGACCCCGGGCTGGTGCACAACGACGGCCGCGTGCGGCGCGTGGAAGAGATCGATGCCGCCATCGAAGCCTGGACGCTGCAGCGCAGCCGCGACGAGGTGCTGGCGGTGCTCGACGCCGCCGGCGTGCCGGTCGGGCGCATCTATTCGGTGGCCGACATCGCGGCCGATCCGCAGTACCTGGCGCGGCAGATGATCGTGGAGACGACCACCGCCGATGGAGAGATGCTCAAGGTGCCCGGCGTGGTGCCCAAGCTCAGCGCCACGCCGGGGCGCATCGCGCGTCCCGCGCCGCGGCTCGGCGAACACACCGGCGACCTGCAGGATGCGGGCTGGCCGGCGCGCCGCACCGAAGAAAGCGAGGCCGTATGAAGGCCGGCCACGGCAAGCGGCTCTTCATCAACGAAGTGGCCACGCGCGACGGCTTCCAGATGGAGAGCCGCTTCATTCCGACCGACGACAAGATCGCGCTCATAGATCGTTTGGGCACGCTCGGCTACTCGAAGATCGAGGTGACCTCGTTCACTTCGGCCAAGGCGATTCCGGCGCTGCGCGATGGCGAGGAAGTGATGCAGCGCATCGCGCGCCGGCCCGGCGTGATCTATACCGCGCTGGTACCGAACCTGCGCGGGGCCGAACGCGCGCTGGAAAGCCGCATCGGCGAATTCAACATCGTCATGTCGGTGAGCGAAACCCACAACCTCGGCAACCTGCGCATGACCCGCGAGCAGTCCTTCGCGCAGCTGGCCGAGGTCATCGCCCTGGCAAAGCGGGCCGGCGTGCCCGTGAACGTCTCGCTCTCCTGCGTCTTCGGCTGCCCGATGGAAGGCGAGGTGCCGCTGGCCGCGGTACTCGAATGGATCGACCGCTTCGCCGTGCTGCAGGTGCAGGGCATCACGCTGTGCGACACCACGGGCATGGCTTTTCCCACCCAGGTGCAGGCCGTTTGCGAAGCGGTGCTGGCAAGGCACCCCGCGATGCAATGGACGGCGCACTTCCACAACACGCGCGGCATGGGGCTGGCGAACACGGTGGCCGCGGTCGAAGCGGGCATCGAGCGGCTGGACATGTCGCTGGGCGGCATCGGCGGCTGTCCCTACGCACCCGGTGCCACGGGCAACGTGGCCACCGAGGATGTGGTGCACATGCTGCAGTGCATGGGCTACGACACCGGCATGGATCTTCAGGGGCTGGTCGACGCCGCATCGGCGCTCGAAGCCCTGGTGCAGCACGGCCTGCCGGGCCAGGTATCCCGCGCCGGCCACCGGCTCACGCGGCATGCGCCGCCGGTGGATTTCAACGACATCGCGGCGCGCGCGCATGCGCGCCGCGGCAAGGAGCTGCACGCATGATCGGCCACCTGGACCACCTGGTGCTCACCACCACCGACGAAGAGGCCTGCGTGCGCTTCTACACCGGCGTGATGGGCATGGCGCTGGAAACCTTCGGCCCGGGCCGCAAGGCCTTTCGCTTCGGCAGCCAGAAGATCAACCTGCACGTGAAGGGCGCCGAGTTCGAGCCCAAGGCGCAGTTGCCCACACCCGGCTCGCTGGACCTGTGCTTCATCGCGAGCGTGCCGCTCGAGGACGTGATCGCGCGGCTGCATGACAAGGGCGTGCCGATCCTCGAAGGCCCGGTGATGCGAACCGGTGCCACCTCGCGCATCCGTTCCGTCTATGTGCGCGACCCCGACCTGAATCTCATCGAGATATCCGAGCTGGCGGCCTGAACGCCCGCCGGAGCGCCAACCCTGTAAAAACATCGGAGACAAGACCATGAAACCCACCCGACACCTTCTCTCGGCCGCTAGCCTCGGCCTTGCATTGGCAGCCACCTCGGCCAGCGCCGACACCTGGCCCTCCAAGCCGATCACCTTCATCGTGCCCACCGCGCCGGCGGGGTCCACCGACATCATGGCGCGCATGGTGGCCGACCCGCTGCAGCGCGCACTCGGCCAGCCGATCGTGGTCGACAACAAGCCCGGCGCCAGCGGCAACATCGGCACCGAGGCCGTCGCGCGCGCCGCACCCGATGGCTACACGCTGCTGATGCAGTACTCGGGCTACCACGTCGGCAACCCCGCGCTCTTTCCGCAGATCAAGTGGAACCCGACCAAGGACTTCGTGCCCGTGGCGCTGGTGATGCGCGCGCCGCACGTCGTCGCGGTGAGCGGCAAGCTGCCGGTCGCCTCCCTGAAGGAGCTGATCGAATACGGCAAGAAGAAGAAGGAGGGCGGCCTGTTCTACGCCTCGTCCGGCAACGGCTCCATCCAGCACATCGCGGGCGAGTTGCTGTCGCGGCAGGCCAGGCAGCCGATGACGCACGTGCCCTACAAGGGCTCCGGCCCCGCCATCAACGACCTGATCGCCGGCAACGTCGACATGTTCATCACCACGCCGCCTTCGGTGATCGGCCACTTTGCTGGCGGGCGCATCAAGGCGCTGGCGTACACCGGCAGCAAGCGCCACCCGTCGATGCCCGACGTGCCCACCGCGGCCGAGGCGGGCCTCGCGGGCTACGAGGTGGAATCGTGGTTCGCGGTGTTCGCACCGGCCAAGACGCCGCCCGAGGTGGTCAACAAGCTCAGCGCCGAGATCAGGAAGATCGTCGAGAGCGAATCGTTCCGCAAGAAGGTGGACGAGCAGGGCGCCTTCGCGACCTACATGGACCCCGCGGCGCTGGGCAAGTTCGTCGACCAGGAACTGGCGGCCTGGGCGAAGGTGATCAAGGCGGCGGACATCAAGCCGGATTGAGCGGTTTTGCGGCCGAGGCGCGGTCAGCCCGCGATGAGCTTCTGCACCAGCTCCGCCGTGGTCGCCGCCGCATACTTGCGCATCAGCCGCGCGCGGTGCAGTTCCACCGTGCGGTGGCTGATGCCCAGGGCCTTGCCGATCTCCTTGGACGTGAGCCCGCGCATCACCTGCGCCGCCACCTCGCGCTCGCGCGGCGTGAGCTCGGCCTTCACGGCGCGGCGCGATCCCAGGTCTTCGAAGGTCCAGATGCCGGCCTCGTGCGGCGCGGCGCGGTTCATGGCATGGCCGGTGACGTGGCACCAGAAGGTTTCGCCGGCCATGGCGCCGTGCAGCCCACCCAGGCGCTTCATCATGCGGTTGTCGGCATAGCGGCCGCTGGCGTTGAGGAACGGCTCCATGCGCTTGCCGATGCGCTCGAACTCGACCACGCTCGGGTAGAGAATGCTGAAAGAATGCCCGACCAGCGCCGAGGGCGTTGCACCGAAGATCTCGCACACCCGCTCGTTGCAGGCCACGATGGTGCGGTTGCGCGAAACCACCATGCCGACGGGTGCATGCTCAAAGGCCAGCCGGTAATCGATCTCGTGCATCGGGGGTCACCATTACGAAATACTACGTATGCGACTACGTAGTATCGTTCAAGGCTCTTTCGCAACGCTTTCGCCAACTCTCCACCCATCCATCAAGGAGCCCGAGTGAACAAGATTTATCCCTCCGCAGACGCGGCACTCAAGGGGGTCGTGGCCGACGGGCAGACGCTCGCGGTCGGCGGCTTCGGCCTGTGCGGCATTCCCGAGGCGCTGATCGACGCGCTCAAGGACTCCGGCGTGCAGAACCTCACCGTCATCTCGAACAACGCGGGCGTCGATGGCTTCGGCCTCGGCAAGCTGCTCGAGACGCGGCAGATCAAGAAGATGATCGCGTCGTACGTCGGCGAGAACAAGGAGTTCGAGCGCCAGTACCTCGCAGGCGAACTCGCGCTGGAATTCACGCCGCAGGGCACGCTGGCCGAGAAGCTGCGCGCAGGCGGCGCGGGCATCCCGGCCTTCTTCACCAAGACCGGTGTCGGCACGCAGGTGGCCGAGGGCAAGGAACTGCGCGAATTCGACGGCGAAACCTACGTGATGGAACGCTCGCTGGTGCCCGACGTGGCACTGGTCAAGGCCGACGTGGCCGACAAGTCGGGCAACCTGCGCTTCCGCCTCACGGCGCGCAACTTCAATCCCGCCGCCGCCATGGCCGGCAAGATCTGCATCGTCGAGGTCGAGAAGATCGTCGAAGTGGGCGAGCTGGCCCCTGACGACATCCACCTGCCGGGCATCTACGTGCACCGCATCGTGCTGAACGCCAAGCCCGAGAAGCGCATCGAGAAACGCACCGTGAGCGCGGCCGCACCCACCGACGCCGCAGCCGCCAAGGTCGAGGCGCAGGCCGCCATCGCGCAGGCCGCCGCCGGCAGCGAAGTGCCTTCCACCGTCAAGAACAACAAAGGAGCCTGAGATGCCCTGGACCCAAGACCAAATGGCCGCGCGTGCGGCGCAAGAGCTCGAAGACGGCTTCTACGTGAACCTGGGCATCGGCATTCCCACGCTGGTGGCCAACTTCGTCGGCGACAAGGAAGTGTGGCTGCAAAGCGAGAACGGCATGCTCGGCATCGGCCCGTTCCCGACCGAGGACCAGGTCGATGCCGACCTGATCAACGCCGGCAAGCAGACCGTGACCACCATCCCCGGCTCGGCCATCTTCGGCAGCCACGACAGCTTCGCGATGATCCGCGGCGGCAAGATCAACCTCTCGATCCTCGGCGCGATGCAGGTCAGCGTGAAAGGCGACCTCGCCAACTGGATGATCCCCGGCAAGATGGTCAAGGGCATGGGCGGCGCCATGGACCTGGTGGCCGGCGTGAAGCGCGTCATCGTGCTGATGGAGCACGTCGCGAAGAAGAAGGACGGCACCGAGGACCTCAAGATCCTCGAGAAGTGCTCGCTGCCGCTCACCGGCGTGGGCGTGGTCGACCGCATCATCACCGACCTGGCCGTGATGGACGTGGTGCCCGAAGGCCTCAAGGTGGTCGAGCTTGCGCCGGGCGTGAGCTTCGATGCGCTGCAGGCGAAGACGGGGGCGCAGCTGATCCAGTAGTCGGCAGCAGCAGTCCACGCTGCGCCTGCGCCGTCTCGCGCAGGAAGTTCCACACAGCCTGCATCCGCACCAGGTGCTTGGTCTCCGCCGGCATCGACATCCAGAAGGTGCGCGTGAAATTCGCCTGGCCTTCCAGCACCGGGCGCAGGGCCGCATCCCGCTCGGCCACGAAGGCCGGCAGCACCGCAATGCCGGCGCCCGCGGCCACGGCCTGGTGCTGCGCGAGCACGCTGGTGCTGCGCAGCGCAAAGGCATCGGGGCGGTGCAGTTCGTCGAGATATTGCAGCTCCTTGCTGAAGAGCAGGTCGTCCACGTAGCTGATGAAGGTGTGGCCGCGCAGGTCTTCGCGCGTCGCGATGGGCTTGTGCGCGGCGAGGTACTGCTTCGACGCATAGAGCCGCAGCGTGTAGTCGGTGAGCTTGGTGACGACCACGGCGCCGCGCGCGGGGCGTTCCAGCGAGATCACGATGTCGGCCTCGCGCCGCGACAGGTGCACCAGCCGCGGCATCGCCAGCAGGTCGATGGTGAGCTTGGGGTGCTGCTGCGCAAAGCGTGCGAGCTGCGGCGCCAGCACCACGGTGCCGAAGCCTTCGGTGGCACCGATGCGGATCAGCCCCGACAGACCCTCCTGCGAGGCCGGCGCGGTGCTCTCCACCGCCCGGAACGCGCTTTCCATCGCCTCGACCTGCGGCTGCAGCTTGCGGCCCGCCTCGGTGAGCCGGTGGCCGCCCGCCTCGCGCGAGAAAAGCGGCGCGCCCACTTCCTTTTCGAGCGCCTGGATGCGCCGCGCCACCGTGGTGTGGTCGACCTCGAGCCGGCGCGCCGCGCTCATCAGCGTGCCTGAGCGGGCCAGCTCCAGAAAGTAGCGAAGGTTGTCCCAGTCCATGTGCATGCGTCTCCTTGGCAGACTTTGCGTTTTTGCAAAGCCGTAGCGCAATTTTGTCTATTGTCATGGCAAATCTGCAAAGCTAGGATGCGGCTTGAACCTGCCATCAGGCCCGTATTCACAGGAGACAAAACCCCATGGACGCCACCACCACCCCCAAGACCCAGGTCGCCACCGTCAAGTTGTTGATCGGCGGCAAGTTCGTCGAATCGAAGACCAGCGAATGGCGCGACATCGTCAACCCGGCCACGCAGGAAGTGCTGGCCCGCGTGCCCTTTGCCACCCAGGCCGAGCTCGACGCGGCCGTGGCTTCGGCCAAGGACGCCTTCAAGACCTGGCGCAAGACGCCCCTCGGCGCGCGCGCCCGCATCTTCCTCAAGTACCAGCAACTCATCCGCGAGAACATGGGCGAGCTGGCCGCGATCCTCACGGCCGAGCAGGGCAAGACGCTGCCCGACGCCGAGGGCGACGTGTTCCGCGGCCTCGAAGTCGTCGAGCACGCATCGAACATCGGCAACCTGCAGCTCGGCGAGCTGGCCAACAACGTGGCCAACGGTGTCGACACCTACACGCTGCTGCAGCCGCTGGGCGTGTGCGCCGGCATCACGCCGTTCAACTTCCCGGCCATGATCCCGCTGTGGATGTTCCCGATGGCCATCGTCACCGGCAACACCTTCGTGCTGAAGCCTTCCGAGCAAGACCCGATGGTCACCATGCGCCTTTGCGAGCTGGCGCTCGAAGCCGGCATTCCGCCCGGCGTGCTGAACGTGGTGCATGGCGGCGAGGCGGTGGTCAACGGCATCTGCGACCACAAGGACATCAAGGCGATCAGCTTCGTCGGTTCCACCAAGGTCGGCACGCACGTCTACAACCGCGCCACCTTGGCCGGCAAGCGCGTGCAATGCATGATGGGCGCGAAGAACCACGCCATCGTGATGCCCGACGCCAACAAGGAGCAGACGCTCAACGCACTGGCCGGCGCGAGCTTCGGCGCGGCAGGGCAGCGCTGCATGGCGGTGTCGGTCGCGGTGCTGGTGGGCGAGGCGCGCAACTGGGTGCCCGAACTCATCGCCAAGGCCAGGACGCTGAAGATCGGCGCCGGTACTGAAAAGGGCGTGGACGTGGGACCGCTGGTGTCGTGCGCCGCCTTCGACCGCGTCAACAGCCTCATCGAACGCGGCGTGGCCGACGGCGCCAAGCTCGAACTCGACGGGCGCAAGCCCACGGTGCCGGGCTACGAGAAGGGCAACTTCGTCGGCCCGACGATCTTCTCGGGCGTGAAGCCCGGCATGACGATCTATGACCAGGAAGTGTTCGGGCCGGTGCTGTGCGTGGCCGACGCGGAAACCATCGACGAGGCGATCGAGCTGATCAACAGCAACCCGAACGGCAACGGCACGGCGATCTTCACGCAGTCGGGCGCCGCCGCGCGCCGCTTCCAGGAGGACATCGACGTGGGCCAGGTCGGCATCAACGTGCCGATCCCGGTGCCGGTGCCGATGTTCTCGTTCACCGGCTCGCGTGCTTCCAAGCTCGGCGACCTGGGCCCTTATGGCAAGCAGGTCATCATGTTCTACACGCAGACCAAGACGGTGACGGCACGCTGGTTCGACGACAGCACCGTGTCGCACGGCGTGAACACCACGATCAGCCTCAAATGAGGCGCGGCCTTCGCCTTGCGGCCTGGGGTGCGGTCGCGGCGCTCGCCTTGCTCGCGGGTGGCGCGCAGGCGGCCGGTGACGCCGGACCGGACGACTGCAATCCCGACGGCAACCAGATGCAGCTGAATGCCTGCGCCGCGCGCGATTTTCGTGCGGCCGATGCTGCGCTCAACATCCGCTATGGCGAGGTGATGAAGACGCTGTCGCCGCAGCTGCGCGTCGACTTGCGCACCGAGCAGCGCGCCTGGCTCAGGGGCCGCGACCCGGCTTGCAAACGCGCCTCGAAAGCGAACGAAGGCGGCTCCATCTGGCCGCTGGTGTTCAACTCATGCCTGGAAAAATCGACCCGGAAAAGGACCGCCGAACTGGATCGCTGGAAGGGCCGCGAGCAATGAACTTCGAATTGTCCGAAGAGCAGAACGCCTTCGCGCAGAGCGCGCGCGACTTCGCCGAAGCCGAGTTCGCGCCCCACGCGGCGCAGTGGGACGCCGAGGCCATCTTTCCGAAGGAGGCCATCGCCAAGGCCGGCGAGCTTGGCTTCTGCGGGCTCTACGCACCCGAGCGCATCGGCGGCCTCGGGCTGCCGCGGCTCGATTCCGCGCTGGTGTTCGAGGAGATGGCCGCGGTCGATCCCTCGACCACGGCGTTCATCACGATCCACAACATGGCGACCTGGATGCTCGGCACCTGGGCGACCGACGCGGTGGCGCAGCAGTGGGGCGAAGACCTGACGAGTGGCCGCAAGCTCGCTTCCTATTGCCTCACCGAACCTGGCGCCGGGTCGGATGCGGGCTCGCTCAAGACGCGCGCCGAGCTGCAGGGCGATGAATACGTCATCAATGGCGGCAAGGCCTTCATCTCGGGCGCGGGCGCGACCGACGTGCTGGTGCTCATGGCGCGCACGGGCGGCGGCGGCGCGGGCGGCATCTCGGCCTTTGCGGTGCCGGCCGATGCGCCGGGCGTGAGCTATGGCAAGAAGGAGCACAAGATGGGCTGGAACAGCCAGCCCACGCGCACCATCAACTTCGACAACGTGCGCGTGCCGGCCCGGAACCTGCTGGGCAAGGAAGGCGAGGGCTTTCGCATCGCAATGAAGGGCCTGGACGGCGGGCGCATCAACATCGCGACCTGCTCGGTGGGCGCTGCGCAGGGCGCGCTCGACGCCGCGCGCCGCTACCTGCATGAACGCCAGCAGTTCGGCAAGCCGATCGCGAGCTTCCAGGCCCTGCAGTTCAAGCTGGCCGACATGGCGACCGAACTGGTCGCGGCGCGGCAGATGGTGCGGCTTGCGGCAAGCAAGCTCGATGCAGGCCACGCCGATGCCAGCACCTATTGCGCGATGGCCAAGCGCTTTGCGACCGACGCGGGCTTCAACATCTGCAACGATGCGCTGCAACTGCACGGCGGCTACGGCTACCTGAGCGAGTTTCCGCTCGAGCGTCTGGTGCGCGATACCCGCGTGCACCAGATCCTCGAAGGCACCAACGAGATCATGCGCGTGATCGTTGCGCGAAAATTGCTGGAAGGGGACAGCGACATCCGCTGAAACCCCGCATCCGGAACCCCTCAAGACAATGACCGACTCCGTAGTTCTGTTCGACGAAATCAAGACCGCCGGCGGCAAGCGCTTTGCCACCGCCACGCTCAACGTGCCCGCCTCGCTCAATGCGCTGTCGGTGGACATGGTGCGCCTGCTCACGCCCAGGCTGCGCGAATGGGCAGCCGACGACGCCGTCGTGGGCGTGCTGCTGCAGGCCGCGGGCGAGAAGGCCTTCTGCGCCGGCGGCGACCTGCGCCAGCTCTACCAGACGCTGCTCGAATGCGGCCCTGCGCGCAACCCCTATGCCGAAGATTTCTTCCGCGAGGAGTACGAGCTCGACCACCTGATCCACACCTTTCCCAAGCCATTGCTGTGCTGGGGCCATGGCATCGTCATGGGCGGTGGCGTGGGGCTGATGTCGGGCTGCTCGCACCGCGTGGTCACGGCACAGAGCCGCATCGCCATGCCCGAGATCAGCATCGGCCTGTATCCCGACGTGGGCGGCAGCTGGTTCCTCCGGCGCACGCCCGGCCGCACGGGCTTGTTCCTGGCGCTCACGGCCGCCAACCTCAACGCGGCCGATGCCATCTTCTGCGGATTGGCCGACGTGCTGGTGCCACATGAACGCAAGGGCCAGGTCCTCGAGGCCATTGCGGCGGCAAGCTGGCGCGGCGAGCAGAAGGCCGACCGGGCCGAGCTCTCGCGCATTCTTGCGCGCGCCGGCGAGGGCGCCGAAATGCCGCCCTCGAAGGTGCGCGAGCACTACGACACCATCAACGCGCTGATGGCCGGCGACGACCTGCTCGACATTGCGAACCGCCTGCGCAACCTGCAGAGCGACGACCCGTGGTTGCAGTCCGCATCCAAAACCTTCGTGAAGGGCGCCCCGAGCTCGGCCGCGCTGAGCTTCGAGCTCTGGCAGCGCGTGCACCGCATGTCGCTGGCCGAGGTGTTCCGGCTCGAATACTGGGCATCGCTGGGCTTTTGCGCGCACAAGGACTTTGCCGAGGGCATCCGCGCGGTGCTGATCGACAAGGACCGCAATCCGCGCTGGAACCCCGCCACCCTCGAGGAGATCACGCCGGCCTTCATCGAAGACCACCTGCGCCCACGCGGAGAGATGCCCGCCGAACTGGCTGCGCTGGCCTGAGCCGCTTCAACAAAATACACGGAGACAAGCAAATGAAAATCGCATTCATCGGACTCGGCCACATGGGCGGCCCCATGGCGCTGAACCTGCGCAAGGCAGGCTACACGCTCAAGGCCTTCGACCTTTCCGGCGAGGCCTGCAAGAAGTACGCGGGCGAAGGCCTGGCCATCGCGTCGTCGGCCGCCGAATCGGTGGCCGACGCGGACGTGGTCATCAGCATGCTGCCGGCCAGCGCGCACGTGGAAGCGCTGTTCCTCGGCAGCGCGGGCAAGCCCGCGCTGCTGGACAGCATCCGCGCCGGCGCGCTCGTGATCGACAGCAGCACCATCGCCGCCGCCACGTCGCGCAAGGTGGCCGAGGCCGCCGCGGCCAAGGGCATCGCGATGATCGACGCGCCGGTTTCCGGCGGCACCGGCGGCGCGATCGCGGGCACCCTGACCTTCATGGTCGGCGCCGAGACCGACGACCTGGAACGTGCGCGCCCCGTGCTCGAGAAGATGGGTGCCAACATCTTCCATGCCGGCGGCGTGGGCGCGGGCCAGACCGCGAAGATCTGCAACAACATGCTGCTCGGCATCCTGATGATCGGCACGTCGGAGGCGCTGGCGCTGGGCGTGGCCAACGGGCTCGACCCCAAGGTGCTGTCCGAGATCATGCGCCGCAGCTCCGGCGGCAACTGGGCGCTCGAAAAGTACAACCCCATGCCGGGCGTGATGGAAACCGCGCCCGCATCGAAGAACTATGCCGGCGGCTTCGGCACCGACCTGATGCTCAAGGACCTGGGCCTGGCGCAGGAAAACGCCACCGCCGTGCGTGCCGCCACGCCGCTGGGCGGCCTCGCCCGCAGCCTCTACGCCGCCCACAGCCTGGCGGGCCATGGCGCGCTCGACTTCTCGAGCGTGCTGAAGCTGGTGCAGAAGGCGTAGCGCGGCGCCGCGCCGCGTCAAAGCAGCTCGATCCCCGGCAGGCTCTTGAAGCAGCTCTCGCGCGTGATGCGCACGAAGTCCGCAAGCCACGGCTGGCCCGAAGTGCCCTGCGTGCAGGCCATGTAGAGCCGCCCGGTCAGGCCCTTGCTGCCCACGCGCCGCGCCGTCACGTAGCCGCGGTCCAGGTAGTTCTGCACCGCCCACAGCGGCAATGTCGCCACGCCGCGGCCGCTGGCCACCAGTTGCAGCATCGCGACCGTGAGCTCGGTCGTGCGCCGGTGCGCGGGGGCAACGCCAGCCGGTGCCAGCACCTGCCGCACGATGTCCAGCATCTCGTCCGGCACGGGGTAGGTGATGAGCGTCTGGTCTGCGAAATGCCGCGCCGTGAGGTGCGCCTTGGCAGTGAGCGCGTGGTCGTTGGCCAGCAGCGCCACGATCTCGAAGCGGAACAGCGCGTGGTAGTCCACCGTTTCGTCGGGATCTTGCTCCGAGACGATCGCCACCTCGGCGCGGTTCTGCATCACCAGCGCGATCGGGTCGGGATGAAAGCCCGAAACGATGTCGAGCTCGATCTCGGGCCAGCGCTGGCGAAAGGCGTCCATGGCCGGCATCAGCCAGTCGAAGCAGGTGTGGCATTCGACCACGATGCGCAGTTGACCGCTGCGTCCCAGGGCAAGCCGTGCCACGTCGCGCTCGGCTTCTTCCACCAGCGGCAGCGCGGTATCGGCCAGCTGCAAGAGCCGGAGCCCCGTGGTGCTGAACTGCGGCGGCACCGACTTGCGCTCGAACAGCTGCGCGCCGTACCGGTCTTCGAGCAGCTTGATCTGGTGCGACAGCGCCGACTGCGTGAGGTTGAGCAACTGCGCCGCGCGCACCAGGCTGCCGGTGTCACGCAGCGCCACCAGCGTGCGCAGGTGGCGTATTTCGAGGATCGACTGCAACATGAATGAATTTCAAGTGAAAGGGCAAAACGTTTCGTTTGAATCATATGCCTCAAAGCCCGACCATTGCGGATTCTCCAGATCCAGCGACCGGAATACCTGCAATGACCACCCGCATCCACACCCTCGGCTTTCCGCGCATGGGCGCCAACCGGGAACTGAAATTCGCACTCGAAAAGCACTGGCGCGGCGAGATCGACCGCGCCGCGCTCGAGGCCGTTGGCGAACAGCTGCGCGAGCGCCACTGGCAGGCCCAGCGCGACGCGGGTCTCGACTACGTGACCGTGGGCGACTTTGCTTTCTATGACCACGTGGCCAACCATGTCCAACTGCTCGGCTGCGAGCCGGCGCGCTTCGGCTTCAAGGGCAACGAGCCCGAGCTGCCCCGCTACTTCAGGATGGCACGCGGCGTGGAAAATGAAGCCGGCCACGTGCACGATGCCGGCTGCACCCACGGCAGCGAAGGCACCTTCGCGCTGGAGATGACCAAGTGGTTCGACACCAACTACCACTACCTCGTGCCGGAGTTCACCGCCGCCACGCAGTTCAGGCTCGCATCGGCGCGGCTGTTCGACGAGGTGGCGCAGGCGCAGCAGGCCGGGCATGCGGTCAAGGCCGTGCTGCTGGGCCCGCTGAGCTTCCTGTACCTCGGCAAGGAAAAAGAAGCCGGCTTCGACCGCTTCTCGCTGCTCGACGCAGTGCTGCCCGTGTATGAAGAGGTGCTGAACCGCCTCAAGCAGCAGGGCGTGGAGTGGGTGCAGATCGACGAACCCATCCTCGGACTGGACCTGCCCGATGCCTGGCGCAACGCCTTCGAGCGCACCTACTGGCAGCTGGCCCGCAGCGCCCCCAAGCTGCTGCTGGCCACGTACTTCTCGCCGCTCGCGGAAAACCTGCGCCTGGCCTGCCAGCTTCCGGTGGCCGGCCTGCACGTGGACGCCGTGCGTTCGCCCCAGGAACTGACCGGCGTGGCCGACTGGCTGTCGGCGCACAAGGTGTTGTCGGTGGGCATTGTCGACGGCCGGAACATCTGGCGTACCGACCCCGATGCGGCCCTGGCCGCGCTGCGCCCGGTGGTGGACAAGAACCGCGGCGAGCTGTGGCTCGCACCTTCGTGCTCGCTGCTGCATGTGCCGTTCAGCCTTGCAACCGAAAGCAAGCTCGATGCGGAACTCAAGTCGTGGCTCGCCTTTGCCGTCGAGAAGCTCGGCGAATTGCGCGTGCTGCGTGCCGTGCTCGACGGCCGCGAAGGCTCGGTGGCCGAAGAGCTCCAGGCCGCGCGCGCCGCGGCGGCCTCGCGGCGCGGCAGCCCGCGCGTGCACCGCGCCGACGTGGCGCTGCGGCTTGCACGCAGCGTGGCCGGCGACGACCAGCGGGCGTCCGGCTTCGCGCAGCGCCAGGCCGTGCAGCGCGCGCGCTTCGCGTTGCCCGCGCTGCCGACCACCACCATCGGTTCGTTCCCGCAGACCGCGGAGATTCGTGCGGCCCGCGCCGCATTCAGGCGCGGCGAGCTCGACCTCGCGGGCTACCGCGAGAAGATGCGCGCCGAGATCGCGCTGGCCGTGCGCAAGCAGGAAGCGCTGGGCATCGACGTGCTGGTGCATGGCGAGGCCGAGCGCAACGACATGGTCGAGTACTTCGGCGAGCAGCTCGACGGCTTTGCCTTCACTGCCAACGGCTGGGTGCAGTCTTACGGCTCGCGCTGCGTCAAGCCGCCGGTCATCTTCGGCGACGTGGCGCGCCCCGCGCCCATGACCGTCGAGTGGACCGCCTACGCGCAGGGCCTCACCAGGCTGCCGATGAAGGGCATGCTGACCGGCCCTGTCACCATCCTGCAATGGTCGTTCGTGCGCAACGACCAGCCGCGCAGCACCACCTGCGAGCAGATTGCCTGGGCGATCCGCGACGAGGTGGCCGACCTCGAGGCGGCCGGCATCGGCATCGTGCAGATCGACGAGCCCGCGATCCGCGAAGGCCTGCCGCTGCGCCGGGCGGGCTGGCCGGCCTACCTGAAATCGGCCACGCGCGCGTTCCGCATCAGCGCCTCGGGCGTGCGCGACGAGACACAGATCCACACCCACATGTGCTATTCGGAGTTCAACGACATCCTGCCGGAGATCGCGGCCATGGATGCCGACGTGATCACCATCGAGACCAGCCGCTCGGACATGGAGCTGCTGCGCGGCTTCGGCGGCGAGCAGGACGCGGGCGGCTTTCGCTACCCGAACGAGATCGGCCCCGGCGTGTACGACATCCATTCGCCACGCGTGCCCTCGGTCGACGAGATCGTGCGCCTGATGCGCAAGGCCGCCGGCGTGGTGCCGCACGGCAACCTCTGGATCAACCCCGACTGCGGCCTCAAGACCCGCGGCTGGCCCGAGACCGAGGCGGCGCTCGCGAACATGGTGGCGGCCGCGAAGCTGCTGCGCAGGGAGCTGGCAGCCGCCTGAAGCGGAAGGGACGGAAAGGCCGGGGCAGTGCCAATCAATAATGGCGCCATGCCCGCCTTTCCAGTTTCGACGAGACACTTTCTTCTCGCACCCGTTCTTCTGCTGTCCCTGCTGCTCGCGCCGGCGCTCGCGTCGTCGCAGGACCGCGCCCAGGCCCTGATGCAGTTCGAAGGCGTGCAGGCGCGCTACAAGGGTGCCTATGCGCCGGGCGCGGTGTCGCGCGATGCACGCCAGCTGCTGGAGCCGCCTGATCAGGCGATCGCCGGCAAGGCGCTCCAGGCCCTGGACGCCGCGGCTGCGCGCTCCTTCGACGTGTCGGCTTCGGTGGCCGCCGTCCAGCAGGAAGTGGCCGCTGCCGGCAGGGGCGGCGCAGCGCCGGGCCCGCAGGTGCAGGCCGCGGTGGCCCGCTTCTCGAAGCTGCGCGCCGACTACGCCGCGATGGACGACGCGGGCAAGCTGGAGTTCTTCAACCGCGAGCGCGCCAAGCCGGCCGATCCCGCGCGCACCGAACTGCTCGAGCGCATGGCCGTGGCCGACACGCGCGAAGTCGACTTCTCGAGCCAGCTGCTGCTGAGCTCCGTCGTCAAGCAACTGGCGCGCGGCAATGCCGGCCAGTTCACTTCCTTGCCCGACCGCACGCTCGACATGGCCGTCGACACGCTGTGGTCGCGCGGCATCACGTCGCCGCGCCCGCGCAACCTGCTGACGGTGGCGCGCGAGTTCGAGAAGCAGGTCACGCAGGCCTTGCTCGCGGCACTGCCCGATGCGGACATTGCTGCCTTGCTGGCCTGGCGCAACGACCCCCAGGCCGCGGCCGAGCGCGAAGCGCTGGTGGGGGCCTACCGCGCCGAGGTCAAGGCGAGCGGCGCCGTGGCGATCCGGACGCTGGTGCGCGGCTGGCCGCGTTCTTGACGGGGGCGCGTGCGGTGGCATGCCTGTCGGGCGCCACGGCGTAGGGCATGAAGCGGCTCTGGTTCTCGTCCACGTCGAGCGGCCGGCCCACGAACGGAAAGGCGCGCTGCGGGCAGGCCTCTCGCTCGCACACCTTGCAGCCGGGGCCGATGGGGGTCGGCACTTCGGGGTCGCGCAGGTCCAGCCCCTTGGCGTAGACGAGCCGCGTCGCGTGGCTGATGTCGCAGCCCAGGCCAATGGAAAACGTCTTGTCGGGCGAGCCGTAGCCGCGGAAGCCGTGCGACACCGTGCGCGCGATCCAGAGGTAGGCGCGGCCATCGGGCATGCGCGCCAATTGCGTCAGCACGCGGCCGGGCTGCGCGAAGGCCTCGTACACGTTCCAAAGCGGACAGGTGCCGCCGGTCTTGGAGAAGTGGAAGTGCGTGGCCGATTGCCGCTTCGAGATGTTGCCCGCGCGATCGACGCGCACGAGAAAAAACGGCACGCCGCGCGCCTCGGGCCGCTGCAGCGAGCTCAGGCGGTGGCAGATGGTTTCGAAGCCTACGCCGAAGCGCCGCGCGAGCTGGTCGATGTCGTAGCGCAGCTGCTCGGCCGCTTCGAGAAAGACACCATAGGGCAGCAGCAGCGCGGCCGCGAAGTAGTTCGCCAGGCCGATGCGCGCGAGTGAGCGCGCGGTGTCGCTCGACAGCGGGGCGTCGGCCAGCAGCTTGTCGATCATGCCGCCGGCATCGAGGAGCGCGAGCTGGGTTGCGAGCTGGAACGCATGCTGGCCCGGCTCCAGGTAGCGCGAAAGCCGCAGCACGCGCGTGGCCGGGTCGTAGCGGCGTTGCGCGCCGCCTTCGTCGTCTTCGGCCGGAATCACCCGCACGCCATGCGCGTCGAGCAGCCTTTGCGCCAGGCGGTCGCCGGGATTGCCGTCGCGCAGTAGCCATTGCGTGGAGAACGCCTCGGCCGCATCGTCGAGCGGCGCAATGTGGTTCTGGTGCGCAAAGAAGAAATCGCGCACCTCTTCGAAGGGCATCGGCCGCGCCTGCGGCATGCGCGCGAGATCGCCGCGGCCGTCGCCGAGCTCGGCCGCCAGAGCTTCGAGCCGCTCCATCGCATCGCGGTGCCGCTGGTGAAGCGCCACCAGCGCGCGGCCCACGGCCGGCATCTGCGTGGCCACTTCGCGCAGCTCGGCAAGCGCGACGGCATCGCCGCCGGGGTTGTCGGCCAGCGCTTCGCGCAGGCTGGCCACCAGGCGCGCCTCTTCGTCTTCCGAAAAGGCCTGGATGTCGACGCCCAGCGTGGCGTGCAGGCGCAGCAGCACCGGCACGGTGAGCGGACGCTGGTTCTGCTCGATCTGGTTCAGGTAGCTGGGTGACAGGCCGAGCTGCTGGGCCAGCGCGTATTGGCTCAGGCCGCGCTCCTCGCGCAGGCTCCGCAGGCGCACGCCCATGAAGGTCTTCTTCATCGTCGATCCATTCTTCGCAAGATTCGCAAGTTTGACGACAGTGCCTTCGCAATCATTCGCCAATTCAGTCCTTCATTATGGGCACGATCTTGCGTAAATTGCGAATATGCACTGACCGACCGATCGAGGTGCGTCCCAGGCCCGCCGCAGCTTCATCCACAAACATTCGAGGAGACGGCATGACATTGCTGACAGAGAACGCGCCCGCCACGGGCTTCAAGCCGAAGAAATCCGTCGCGCTTTCCGGCGTGGCCGCGGGCAACACCGCGCTGTGCACCGTGGGCCGCACCGGCAACGACCTGCACTACCGTGGCTACGACATCCTCGACATTGCCGATGTCTGCGAGTTCGAGGAAATCGCGCACCTGCTGGTGCACGGCAAGCTGCCCCATGCCACGGAGCTGCGTGCCTACAAGAGCCGCCTCAAGGCCATGCGCGGCCTGCCCGCAAGTGTGAAGGAGGCGCTGGAGCGCCTGCCCGCCAGCGCACATCCGATGGACGTGATGCGCACCGGCGTCTCGGCGCTCGGCTGCGTGCTGCCCGAGAAGGACGACCACTCGCTGCCCGGTGCACGCGACATCGCCGACCGGCTCATGGCTTCGCTCGGTTCGATGCTGCTCTACTGGTATCACTGGTCCACGCAGGGCCGGCGCATCGAGGTCGAGACCGACGACGAGTCGATCGGTGCGCACTTCCTGCACCTGCTGCACGGCAGGGCGCCATCGGCAAGCTGGGAGCGTGCCATGCACACCTCGCTCAACCTTTACGCCGAGCACGAGTTCAACGCCTCGACCTTCACCGCACGCGTGGTGGCGGGCACCGGCTCCGATGTGTATTCGGCCATCACCGGTGCCATCGGCGCGTTGCGCGGGCCGAAGCACGGCGGCGCCAACGAGGTGGCCTTCGAGATCCAGAAGCGCTACGACACGCCCGATGCAGCCGAGGCCGACATCCGCCGCCGCGTGGAAGCCAAGGAAGTCGTCATCGGGTTCGGCCACCCGGTCTACACCGTGTCGGACCCGCGGAACGCGGTCATCAAGCGCGTGGCGAAAGAGCTCTCGGACGAGGCCGGTTCCACCCGCATGTACGACATTGCCGAACGCATCGAGGCCGTGATGTGGGACGCGAAGAAGATGTTCCCGAACCTCGACTGGTTCAGTGCCGTGAGCTATCACATGCTCGGCGTACCCACCGCCATGTTCACGCCGCTCTTCGTGATCGCGCGCACCAGCGGATGGGCCGCGCACATCATCGAGCAGCGGCAGGACAACAAGATCATCCGGCCCAGCGCCAACTACACCGGCCCTGAAGACCTGGTCTTCGTGCCGATCTCCGACCGCCGCTGAAGGCATCGCACCGTTCAACGCAACAGAGAAGAAAAGCCATGTCCGCTCCCATCAGCAACACCCGCCCCGAACCCGACCAGGTGCTGGTCGACATCGTCGACTACGTGCTTGCGCACCGGCAGATCACCAGCGCGCTCGCTTTCGAGACCGCGCGCCATTGCCTCGTCGACACGCTCGGCTGCGGCCTCGAGGCGCTCGAGTACCCGGCCTGCACCAAGCTGCTCGGCCCGCTCGTGCCCGGCACGCTGGTGCCGCATGGCGCGAGGGTGCCCGGCACGCCGCACCAGCTCGACCCGGTCCAGGCGGCATTCAACATCGGCACGATGATCCGCTGGCTCGACTTCAACGACACCTGGCTCGCGGCGGAGTGGGGCCATCCGAGCGACAACCTCGGGGGCATCCTGGCCACGGCCGACTGGCTCAGCCGCAACGCCGTGGCCGCGGGGCGCCAGCCGCTCGTGATGCGCGACGTGCTCACGGCCATGATCCAGGCGCACGAGATCCAGGGCTGCCTGGCACTGGAGAACTCGTTCAACAAGGTGGGGCTCGACCACGTGGTGCTGGTCAAGGTGGCTTCGACCGCGGTGGTGGCGCGCCTGATGGGCCTCTCGCGCGACGAGATCGTCAATGCCGTGTCGCTCGCCTGGGTCGACGGGCAGAGCCTGCGTACCTATCGCCATGCGCCCAACACCGGCAGCCGCAAGAGCTGGGCCGCGGGCGACGCCACCAGCCGCGCGGTGCGGCTCGCGCTGATCGCGAAGACCGGCGAGATGGGCTATCCGAGCGTGCTCAGCGCCAGAACCTGGGGCTTCTACGACGTGCTGTTCAAGGGCCAGCCCTTCAGGTTCCAGCGACCGTACGGCAGCTATGTGATGGAGAACGTGCTGTTCAAGATCAGCTTCCCGGCCGAGTTCCACAGCCAGACGGCGGTGGAGGCCGGCATGGCGCTGCATGCGCAATTGCAGCGCACCGGCAAGACGGTGGACGACATCGAGCGCGTGACCATCCGCACGCACGAGGCCTGCATCCGCATCATCGACAAGAAGGGGCCGCTCGACAACCCGGCCGACCGCGACCACTGCATCCAGTACATGGTGGCGGTGCCGATGATCTTCGGGCGCCTCACGGCCGCCGACTACGAAGACGGCGTGGCGAGCGATCCGCGCATCGATGCGCTGCGAAGCAGGATCGTGTGCGTGGAAGACCCGCGCTTCACGGCCGACTACCACGATCCCGAGAAGCGCAGCATCGCCAACGCGCTGACCGTGGCGTTCAAGGACGGCACCAGCCTTGCCGAGGTGGTCGTCGAATATCCGATCGGCCACAAGCGCCGCCGCGCCGAAGGCATACCGCTGCTCGAAGCCAAGTTCCGCACCAACCTGGCGCGCCGCTTCGCACAGAAGCAGCAGCAGGCCATCCTCGACGTGTCGCTCGATGCGAAGAAGCTCGACGCCATGCCGGTGCACGCGTATGTCGACCTCTATGCCGCCGCGTGACCCCATGCCGACGAACGACGAGTCGCCGAAGAAAACCCTGCGCCGCCTGGCCGAGGCGCGACGCGGCGTGCTGGTGCCAGGCGCGTTCAACGCGCTTTCGGCCCGCGTGATCGAAGACCTCGGCTTCGAGGCGATCTACGTGACGGGCGCCGGCGTGACCAACATGCACTTCGGGTTGCCCGACCAGGCCTTCATGGGGCTGCACGACATCGCGGAGCACACCGCGCGCATCCGCGATGCGGTGAACCTGCCGCTGCTGGTGGATGCCGACACGGGCTTCGGCAATGCGCTCAACGTGCGGCATGCGGTGCGCGTGCTCGAGCGGGCAGGGGCCGACTGCATCCAGCTCGAAGACCAGGTGAGCCCCAAGCGCTGCGGCCATTTCGCGGGCAAGGCAGTGATCGGCACCGAAGAGATGCTGGGCAAGATCAAGGCCGCGGTGGATGCCCGCACCGATGCCGGCATGCTCGTCATGGCCCGCACCGATGCGGCGGCCGTGCACGGCTTCGAGGCGGCCATCGAGCGCGCGCAGCAGTTCAGCGAGGCCGGCGCCGACATCCTCTTCGTCGAGGCCGTGACGCAGGCCGACGAGGTGCGCGCCATGCCCCAACGCCTGGACAAGCCGCAGCTCATGAACATGGTGATCGGCGGCCAGACGCCCACCTTCGGCGCTGAGGAGCTCGGTGCGCTGGGCTATGGGCTGGTGCTGTACGCCAACGCCGCATTGCAGGGCGCAGTGGCTGGCATGCAACGTGCGTTGACCGTGCTGCGCGACAGCCGCCGCCTGGACGAAGACCCATCGCTGGTGGTGTCGTTCGCCGAACGGCAGCGCCTCGTCGGCAAGCCCTGGCTCGACGAACTGGCGCAACGCTACGCGGGGTGAAGTAGAACTGGGCCTAATTTCTTACGCGGGGGTGCGTACTTTCTTTCTCCTGACCGAAAGTTCCGCGCCATTGTTTCAATTTCATGAACACTGCGATTCGATTGACTAGGGTTTTCCCTTGTAATCGTGGTGCAAACTTCGAGGCATCCAAAGCCCGATCAAGAAGGAAATTGAAATGAAGACCTCGAACATCCTCGCCGCCGCCGCTCTCTCCCTGCTCGCCGCCGCTGGCGCCCACGCAGAAAGCTATCAAGGCGTGCAGCCCCTGACGTCCGGCTACAGCCGCGCCGACGTGGCGCCCCAAGCTGCCGCTGCCGCCCGCGAAGGCAATGTCTACAGCGACGCTGCCTCGGCCAACGTGGCGCCCGTGCTGGCTGCCTCGACCGACCGCGCCGCTGTTCGCAGCGAAGCCGTCGCCGCCGCACACGCACCCGGCCAGAACCTGCGCCGCGAAGCCTTCGCAGGCAGCGTGGTTCCCTCGCAAGCGCGCAGCTTCACGCGCCAGGCCGGCCTGTAAATCAGGCAGGCCCGGGAGCGGCGGCCACGGGCCGCTTGCGCCTGGCAACACGCAAAAGCCGGACGGTGCGAAAGCGCCGTCCGGCTTTTGTGCTTTGGCCCCCTGGAGCAATGGGTAGGCCGCAGGCTAGTACGAACGGCCAGTCGGGCAAAACGCATGCGCCGCAGCGCGTCCGCCGGTCCTACGATGGAAGCCCATCCGTGAAGGAGCTGCCATGCCTCTCTACCTGATCGAACGCAACTTTGCCGAACAGCTCGAGGTCTCGCCCGAGGGCGCGGCCGGCATCATGCGCATCAACGACGACGTCGGGGTCCGCTGGCTCTATTCGTTCCTGAGTGCCGACAAGAAGAAGACCTATTGCCTGTACGAGGCGCCCGGCGCCGAGATGATCCGTGAAGCCGCCCGGCGCAACGGGCTGCCGGCCGACGTGGTGATCGAGGTCGACGAATTGCGCCCGCCGGTGGTGCAGGCGGACTCTGTCGCGGCCTGAGGCCGCACCCGGGGCGGGCGGCGCCTGCCGCTCCCCCGTTCACTTACTTGGCCCGCGGGTCTTCGGCCGCATTGACGTAGGTGACGCCCCAGGGCCCGGTGCCGTGGAGCTGAACCACGGTCGCTTCCTCGGTCCATGCAAAGTGGGGCGTCTTGGGCTGCAGGATCATCATGCCGCCCGCGGTCACGGGCATCGACTTTTGCATGTCGAGCTTGTCGCCGACGCCCATGTGAAAGGTGCCCGACAGCACCGTCACCCGTTCGACGGCCGGGTGCCAATGCGCCGGAATCCGGTAGTTGGCCGGCATCTGGATGCGCACGGTGAACGGCACGGCCTCGCTCATCGGCCCTTCGATGACCGCCAGCTTCGCGCCTGGCGGCAGCGAGGGAACGTCGGCCCATTTCAGGTCGGCGGGCGAGATCATCCGGTGGTCGGGTGCCTGGGCCCAGCTGGTGGCGATCGCCGCGATCAGTGCGGCACCGATCGCCCAGGCGGCAGATGGTTGGCGTGTCATGTCAGTTCCTTTGCGAGTGGCCGGCGAAACGCCGCCGGGGCGCGGGCGAGAGCGCGGCTGTGTTCTACAGCCGCACCACGTCGCCCTTCAACGAATAGAGAATCGCGACCACCTCGTTCTTTTCGGCCTGGTCGTAGCCGTTCTTGGCCATCGCGGCAAGGATGTCGTCGATGGCGGCGACCAGTTCCTGCTCGTTGATGTTCATTCCCTTGTGCGCGCTCACCAGGTCCTTGCCGGTGTAGCACTGCGGGCCGCCGCTGCCGGCGCAAAGAAACTCGACCACGTGGCGCTCCACTTCGGCGCGGTTGCTGTTCGCGAAGCGCGAGCGGATCAGCGGGTTGCTGTAGTGGTTCTCGACGACGTCGGCAACGAGCCGCTGGATGCGCTCCTCGCCGCCGAGCCGTTCATAGAGGGTTGCGGGCATACGAATCACTCCTTCTGGTTGCCAGCCCGGCGGCGCCGGACCTGGAACAGACCATAGGACGGTCCCCCCGGCCGCGCATCGCCCGAATTGACCATTCGGCCGCCCGCAGCCGGTGGCTAATGGCTAGTGGCCCGGCAAGCCTTCGGCGCCCACGCGGTGGCGGTGCGCCCACGCGGCGGCTTCGGTGCGGCTGCGGCAATCGGTCTTCGAAAGGATGTGGCGCACATGGTGCGCGACGGTGTGCGGGCTGATGAACAGGCGCTCGGCGATGGCCTGGTTGGTGTGGCCCGAGCTGATCAGCCGCAGCACGTCGAGCTCGCGCCGGCTCAGGCCCTCGGGTGCCGCGCAAGAGGCCGTGGCGGCGCCTTCGAGTTCGCGCAGCAGCGCCTCCGAGCGGCGCGCGAGGCCGGCCATGCCGAGTTCGCGGGCCAGCGCGAGCGCCGCATCGAGCTGCACCCTCGCGGCGGCCGCGTCGCCGCCGGGCCGCGCCAGCCACCGCGCCCATTCGAAGCGGCTGTGCGCGAGCCAGGGCCGGCCGCCGCCTTGCCCGTCGAGCGCGGCCGCGGCCGCGAAGTGGGCCGCGGCGCTCTCATCGTCGCCCACCAGCGCGGCCAGCATGCCGCGGTAGCGGTCCACGGCGCCGAAGCAGGCGATGTTGGTCCCCGTGACCACGTTGCGCCCCGCGTAGGGCGCAAGCATGCGGTAGAGCGTCGCCGCGCGCGGCGCGTCGCCAAGGCGTGCGCAGACCTCGGCGGCAAAGACGGCGTTGGTGAGCCACATGCCGTCGCGTGCAATGCTCGCGAAGCCGTCGACCGCCAGCGCTTCGTAGGCTTCACGCGCGGGCTCCTGCAGTTCGAGTTCGGCGCAGATCAACGCGAGCCCGGGTTGCCACAGGCTGCTGCGCGGCACGCTGCCGACCAGCCCGCGCAGCACCGGCAGTACCTCGCCCAGGCGCCCCTGCTGGCGCCTGAGCACGAAGATCTGCAGGCTGTAGGCGCCCTGTGCATTGCCCGAGAGAAAGCGCTGCCCGATCGTGAAGGTCTCGCCGGCCAGCCGTTCGGAGTCCGCGAAGCGGCCTTCGTAGGCGGCAAGCAGGGTGAGGCTGGCCAGGCCCATGGCCTGCATGAAAGGCTGGCGGATCGCGTCGGCCACGCGTGCGTGGACCTGCGCGAGCGAGCGCGCCGCCTCCAGGGCGCCTTTCTCGACCAGGTCGCCGAAGTACCAGCCGCTCAGCGCGTCGACCCATTCGACATGGCCCGCGTGCTCGGCCACCTCGAAGGCCTCGCGCGCGCAGCGCAGGCGCTCGTCGAGCTGCTCGGGGTAGCCGCGCGCGGGCAGGATGGCGGCCAGCGCCTTGAAAAGCGGATGTGGCATCGCCAGCTCGCGCGCCAGTGCCACGGCGCGGTGCTGCGCCGCATTGGCCTCGTCCTGCCGGCCGCAGAAGATGCAGGCGCGGCACAGCGCAGCCAGCAGGTCGACACGCAGGGCGGCATCGAAGCGGCCGGCGCTCGCCAGCGCTTCGTCGAGCAGGGCGGCCGCCTGTTCGCCCGGCCCGCTGATGCGCCAGCCGTTGTTCTCGAAGCCGAGCGCCGCCTGCGCGAACAGCGCAGGGTCGCCGAGCGCGCGCGCCAGCGCGGCGGCCTCCAGGAACGTGGCGGCCGCGGCATCGTTCTCGCCGGCATGCGTCTGCACGGCGCCCAGCGCCAGCAGCAGGGCGCCATGCCGCGCGCGCTCCGCCGGCAGCCAGCGCTCCTGCAGCTGCAGGGCGAGCCGGTAGCAGCGCAGGGCTTCCTCGTACGCCATCACCGCGACTGCCTGGGCCGCGGCGCGCTGCGCGATGTCCAGCGCGCGCGCCGGGCTGCCCACGGGCAATGCCGCGGCCGCGTGGTAGGCCAGCTGTGCCAGCACAGCGTCGGACTCGGCGGCGTGGCGCGCCTCGAGCGACCCGGCAATGCGCCCGTGCAGCGCCACGCGCGTCCCGGCGGGCAGCTCGTCGTACAGCACCTCGCGGATCAGCACGTGGCTGAACTGGTACTGCGGCCCCGGCGGCAGGACTTCGATGATCCGGTGCGACAGGGCCTCGTCGAGCCGGCCCAGCAGCTCGGCCTCGCTGCCCGCCCCCGCCAGCTCGGCCAACAGCGGGAGGTCGAAGCCGCGGCCGATGCAGGCGGCAATCGCGAGCAGCGCGCAGCACGGCGCCGAGAGCCGGTTGAGCCGCCGGCCGATCACCGCGCGGATGCCGCTGGGCACGGTTTCGACCAGCGCCGCGGCGGCCTGCGGATCGTTGCCGTGGGGACCCTGGAGCACGAAGCGCAGCGTCTCGACCAGGTACAGCGGATTGCCCTCGGTGCGGCGGTGCATGGTTGCAATCACCGCCTGCGGCGGCGTCACGGCGCTCGCCGCGGCGACCATCCGTTCGGTTTCCTCCAGGCTCAGGCCCTCCAGCGGAAGACGGCAGAACTGCCGCGTGTTCAGCAGGTCGGCCAGCGTTGCGGCCAAGGGGTGCTGGCGCGACAGGTCCGCCTCGCGGTAGGAGCCGAGCAGCAGGATCCGGCTCTCGCCGAGCTCTTGCGCGATGAAGGCCAGGAGCCGAAGCGACGACGCGTCGGCCCAATGCAGGTTGTCCAGGATCAACAGCAGCGGGCGCACGGCCGCCACCTGGCGCCAGAAATGCGCCACCGCGGCAAACAGGCGAAAGCGCGCCTGGTCGCCTTCGCCGATGGCCGGCACCGTCGTGCCGGGCGGCAGGCGGTTGGCGAGCTCGGGTGCGATCTCGACCGCCGCCGCGGCGTCGCGCCCGAGCAGCGCGGGCAGCCGCTCGTCGCGGCAGGCTCGCAGGCAGGCCTGCATCGCGCGCGTCCACGGCAGGAACGGCGGCGCGCCGGGTTCCTCGAGGCAGCGGCCCCACAGGGCCAGCATCCCGCGCCGCACGGCCAGCGTGGCCGCCTCCTGCGCCAGCCGGGTCTTGCCGATGCCGGCCTCGCCACTCAGCATGACCACGCGGCCACGCCCGGCCAGCGCGCCGCCGAGCGCATCGTGCACCAGCTGCAGCTCGCCCCGGCGGCCGACGAAGGGCTCGGTCGCACCCGCCACCAGCGCCGGGCCTGCCGCAGGGGCGGCGCCACAGGCCGGACAGGGCGCCTCCGCGTGCAGGCAAATACGCCCGCAGCGAAGACAAGCGATCCGTTCCAGCGTGGCCATGCCGCTCCTTGTGCTTTGCCGGCCAGGGGCCGGTTGGGGCGAGTCTGCGCGCGGCGAGCGCCGAGAGGACTTAGGAATTACGCCACGCCCTGCACGCAGCCCGGGCCGGTCGGCGGCCGATGGCCTGAAAACGCCCGGTTACCGCCTGCCGCGTTACCGGAAGTTTCACCCGGCCCGGCGCATCTGGCGGGGCCTGTCGGCAGAGGTGGGCGGTGTAGACTGCCAGGTTTTGCGTTCTGGCGGTATGGCGCACGTTTCTCAGCGCACAGTTTTCAACGGTTCGGCGCTCGTTCGCCTGCTTTCCCGACTGGCCGACACCGGCGTTCGCGAACCCGCACAAGCCACTTCGGATCGATTGAGCCATTGGTTCGGCTGGACCGATGCCATTTCGCTGTCCGCGGCGCTGGACGGTGCTGCGTCGGTGCCGTCGTCGCGCCTGCGCACGGCGGCCGGTTCCGAAGAACGGGAATGCGCCGGTGCGCGGACCGCGCTGGCCAACGCCATTGCGGAAGACGGCGCGGTGGCGGCGGCAACCGATTTCGCGCCGCTGCGCCGCCGCTACCTCGCGCTGCAGCAGGCCATGGAAGCCGGCATCGGCCCCTTGCGTGGGCGCTTGCGTGCGACGCTCGCGGCCAGGTCACCGGCCATGGCAAGGCTGGCCGCGGTGGACGTGGTGATGGAACAGGTATTGGCTGCGCGCGAGCACAGCCTTCTGGCCGGCGTGCCCGCATTGCTCGAAAAACATTTCAACCGCTTGCGCGGGAACGGCGCGTCGACCACAGCCGAACCCGCCGGCGAACCCCATGCCGGCGAGTGGCTGCTCGTGTTCCGCAAGGACATGAAGAACCTGCTGCTCGCCGAACTCGATCTCCGATTCCAGCCGATCGAAGGGCTGCTCGAAGCCCTTCGCAAGGCAACCAGAGTGCCATGAACAGATTTCTCCACTACGCAGTTTTTGCCGCCGGCCTCGCCGTCGTGTGCTGGGTCGGCGCGGGCTACGCGGGTTCGCATCCGCTGGCGCTCGCCGTCACGATGATCGTCGGCGCGTTCTACCTCATGGGCGCGCTGGAGCTGCACCGCTTCCAGCAGGCCACGGCCACGTTGAGCCGCGCCGTGGACGGCCTGTCCGCCGCCCCGGCCGACCTTGGCGCGTGGCTGGCCCAGCTGCATCCGTCGCTGCGCAACGCAGTGCGCCTGCGCATCGAAGGCGAGCGTGTCGGCTTGCCCGGCCCTGCGCTCACGCCCTACCTGGCCGGATTGCTGGTGCTGCTGGGCATGCTGGGCACTTTCCTCGGCATGGTGGTCACGCTCAACGGCACCGGGTTGGCGCTGGAAACCGCCACCGACCTGCCAGCCATCCGGGCCTCGCTGTCGGCCCCGGTCAAGGGCCTGGGGCTCGCGTTCGGCACCTCGGTGGCCGGCGTTGCGGCCTCGGCCATGCTGGGCCTGGCCTCGGCCCTGTGCCGGCGCGAGCGGCTGCAGGCCGGGCAGATGCTCGACAGCAAGATCGCCACCGACTTGCGCGTGTATTCCGAGACCCATCGGCGCGAGGCGTCGTTCCAGTTGCTCGCGCAGCAGGCGCAATTGATGCCCCGGCTGGTCGACCAGCTGCAGGCGATGATGGGCGCGATGGAGCGCCAGGCCGAGGCCTTGAACGAGCGGCTCGCCGCGGGGCAGGCGCACTTCCACACGCAGGCCGAGACCGTGTACGCGGGCCTGGCTTCGTCCGTCGACCGGTCGCTGAAGCACAGCCTCACCGAAAGCGCCCGCCTTGCCGGCGCGACGATCCAGCCCGTGGTCGAAGCCACCATGGCCGGCATCGCACGCGAGACGGCGTCGTTGCACGACACCGTCTCGCGCACCGTGCAGCAGCAACTCGACGGGCTCTCGAGCCGCTTCGAGGCGGCGACGACACAGGTTGCCGGCACCTGGACGGCCGCGCTCGCCGCACATGAGCGCACCTCCGACACGCTGGCCACGGATCTGCGCGCGTCGCACGAGCGCTTTGCCGAGACCTTCGAGCAGCGTTCGGCCACGCTGGTCGAAGCCGTGTCGGCCCGCCTCGAAAGCACGGTGGGCAGCGTGTCGGACACCTGGGGCGGCGCGCTCGCGCAGCACCAGCGCGTGAGCGAAAAACTGTCGGAAGAAACGCACCAGTCTTTTGCCGCGGCGGCGGCCGGTTTCGAGCAGCACGCGGCATCGCTGCTGCGCACCGTGGACCAGGCGCACACCGATCTGCAGGCGCAGATCGCGTCGCGCGATGCGCAGCGCCTCACGGCGTGGACAGAAGCACTCGCGGCCATGGCGACCTCCCTGCAACAAGAGTGGCAGCAGGCCGGTGCGCACACGGCGGACCGGCAGCAGCAACTCTTCGAGACGCTGGCCCAGACCGCCCGCGACATGTCGGCCCAGGCCGAGGCTCATGCGAAAGGCACGGTGGCCGAGATCGCGCAGCTGCTGCAGGCCGCGTCCGAGGCGCCGCGCGTCGCGGCCGAGGTGGTGGCCGAACTGCGCCAGAAGCTGTCGGACAGCATGGCGCGCGACAACGCGATGCTCGAAGAGCGCAGCCGCATCATGGAAACGCTGGGCACGCTGCTCGACGCCGTGAACCACGCCTCCACCGAGCAGCGCGCGGCGGTCGATGCACTGGTCGGCGCATCGGCCGATGTGCTGGAGCGGGTCGGCAACCGCTTCACCGGCAAGGTCGAGGCGGAAACCGAAAAGATGGCCGGCGTGGCGGCGCAGATCACCGGCAGCGCCGTCGAAGTGGCGAGCCTCGGCGAGGCCTTCGGCCTGGCGGTGCAGCTGTTCAGCGAATCGAACGACAAGCTGGTGGCGCATCTGCAGCGCGTCGAAGGCGCGCTCGGCAAGTCGATCGCGCGCAGCGACGAGCAGCTGGCCTACTACGTGGCGCAGGCCAGGGAGGTCATCGATCTCAGCATCATGTCGCAGAAGCAGATCGTCGAAGACCTGCAGCAGATCGCCGGCCGGCAGCAGGCCATGGCAAGCGAAGCATGATGCGCGACGACCTCGACGCCGGCCTGGAGCCGAGCGTGCCGGTATGGGCGGTCTTCGGCGATTTGATGTCGGGCCTGGTCGGCGCCTTCGTGCTGATCCTGGTGGGCGCACTCGGCATGCAGCTGGACCTTGCGGCCAAGCTGCAGGCCGAAGTGCAGCAGCGGCAGGCCGAAACGCAGCGCCGCGAAGCGCTCGAGAAAGCGCTGGCAGGGCCGCTCGCGGCCGGCAGGGTCACGCTCGTCAACGGGCGCATCGGCATCAGCGGCAGCGTGCTCTTTGCCTTCAACTCGGCCGATCTGCAGCCCGAGGGGCGGCAGGTGCTCAAGAGCCTGGCCGCGCCCGTGGGCGCGTACCTTCGCGCGCGCGACGAGGTGCTGATGGTGAGCGGCTTCACCGACGACCGGCAGATGCGCCAGACGAAGGAAGGCAGCCGGCCCTTTGCCGACAACTGGGAACTCTCGGCCCAGCGCGCCCTGACCGTGACCCGCGCCCTGATCGAAGAAGGCATTCCCTCGTCCTCGGTGTTTGCCGCGGCCTTCGGCTCCGAGCAGGCCGTGGCGTCCAATGCCGACGCCGAAGGGCGGGCGAAGAACCGCCGCGTCGAGATGGCGCCGACGCCGAGGCAGCAGTCCGCCGCCGCCGCGAAGGCCCGTGAGTAGCGGCATGGACGAACCCGTGGCCACGCTCGATGCCTGGCGCGCGCGCGGCGCGCATCGGGTGGACCCGGTGCGCTTTCGACTCCTCGAGGCGATGGTCCGGCGCGCAGCCGGGCATGAGGGCGATGCGCGTCGCATCCTCGACCAGAAAGTGGCGGGGCTGCTCGCGGCGTATCGCGAGAAACTGGACGAGGCCCAACGCACTGTCGACGGCACGAAGCGGGAGGCCCCGGCAGTTCGGGGACCGCTCGCGCAACTCGTCGAGCACATCGCCCGGCAGTCGCCGCTGCAAGCCGAAGGACCTGGTGCAACCGATGCCGCGGCCGGGCCCGAGCTGAAGACGCTGCGCTACTTCAAGAGCACCTGGTCTCGGCTCAGTGCCGAGCGCCGCATCGCGCAGTCCCTGGCGAAGGTGCCGGAGAACGCCGGTCCGCTCAATTCGCATCACCTGGTGCATCGCTCGCTGATGCTGATGCACGAGCTTTCGCCCGACTATCTGAACCGGTTCATGTCGTACGTCGACACGTTGCTGTGGGTCGACCAGTTGATTGGCAGCAGCAATGCGCCGGCCGCGGCGCCGCGGGCAGAAGGCCAGAAGAAGGCCTCGCGCGGCAAGGCCGGCTGAGGCCCGCCCTCAGCGCAATCCGTGCGCGCGGATCACCGATTTCAGCCGCCGCACCTCGTGCTGCAGATCGAGAATCAACGCAGCCGCGTCCAAGCCCACGCCGAAGTCGCGCTCGAGCCGGCGCGCTTCGAGCGCGCATTGCAGGTCGGCGCTGGAAAACTGCCAGCGCTCGGGCGGCGCCTCGGCGATGGCGGCCTGCACGATGCCGACCTCGACAAGTTGCACCACCCATTGCGTGTCGGCGCCGCAGGCATGGGCCAGTTCGCTCGCGGCCAGCGGCTGCGATGCGCTGATCGCTGTTGTGACGGTAACGGTCGCCATGCTCACACTCCCAGATGCTGGCGTGGGTTGAACGAAGCCGATGCCTGCGCGAGCTGCTCGTAGGCCTTGCGCGTTGCGTCGGCGGTGGCGGGGGGCAGGGCGATCTCGAGCAGCAGGTACAGGTCGCCGGGCTGCTTGCCGCCGAGCCCGCGGCCCTTGAGCCGGAGCTTGAGTCCGTTGCGCGCGTTGGGCGGCACGGTCACCTCGACCGCGCCGCCGGTGGGCACGGGCACTTTCACCT
This sequence comes from Variovorax sp. OAS795, assembly GCF_040546685.1. Lineage (NCBI taxonomy): Bacteria > Pseudomonadati > Pseudomonadota > Betaproteobacteria > Burkholderiales > Comamonadaceae > Variovorax > Variovorax sp. OAS795. The sequence continues at coordinate 3,987,795 of NZ_JBEPOH010000001.1, read as the reverse complement.
GCGCGCCGAGCGCGGCCTCGGTCGGCGTGACGGGAAGCGTCATGTAGATGTCGCGCTCTTCCACGCGGTAGTGCCTGTGCGGCGCAATGCGCACCTCCAGGTACAGGTCGCCGGCCGGTTCACCGCCGTGGCCGGGCATGCCTTGCCCGGCAAGCCGGATGAACTGCCCCGGATGCATGCCGGGCGGAATCTTGACGCCCAGCGTGCGCGTCTTGAACGCGGGCCGGCCCTGGGCGTCGGGCTCCTGCGAGCGCAGCGTGATCTCGCGCTCGGCGCCGTTGAGCGCATCTTCCAGCGATATCTCGATGGCCGCGTGATGGTCCTCGCCGCGCGCGCGGTAGTTGCGCCTGGCCGCACCACGCCGTTCGGCCTCGCCGAAGAGCGACGAGAAGAAGTCGCTGAAGTCCGCGTGGTCGGCCGGGCCCTGGTTCGGCCCGCGGTGGAACTCGAAGCCGGTGTCCCAGTCCGGTGGCGGCTGGAAATCGCCCCCGGGGCGGCCGCCGCGCGCCACGCGGTCGGCCAGCGCGTCGTAGGCCGCGCGCTTTTCCTTGTCGCGCAGCACGTCGTTGGCTTCGTTGATGTCGCGCATGCGCTTCTCGGCGTCGGGCTCCTTGCTGACGTCGGGGTGGTACTTGCGCGCAAGCTTGCGGTAGGCCTTGCGCACCTCGTCGTCGGACGCGGTGCGCTCGATGCCCAGGGCGCTGTAGTAGTCCTTGAATTCCATGGCGGTCTGTGTGGAGTGAACGCCGAACAGTGCGCGCCCGGTCTCGTTCAGGCCAGGGCTGAATCGCCGTCGGCATGCCGCAGCAGCGGCGTTACGGTCCATGTGGGGCCGCTGCGCGAAAAACGCAATGGCTGCGCATTGCCGAGCAGGTCCAGGTCGATGGGCACCCCGATCAGCGCGGCGAGCGCGTAGAGCGTGCCGCCGTGTGCCACCACCAGCACCGGCGCGGGCTGCGCCAGTGCCGCATCGAGCGCCAGGCGCTTGCGCGCCACGAACTGCGCGAGGGTTTCGCCGCCTTCCGGTTCGCAGGCCCAATCGATGTTGGCCGACGAAGTGCCGATGAGCGCGCCGAAATTGCGTTCGCGCAGGGCCGCCTGCGGCGTGGGTGCCAGCCGGAGCACGGTGGCCACGGCATGCGCCGTGTCGTGCGCGCGCCGCGCGTCGCTGCAGACGATGGTACGGATCGGTTCACCGGCGAGCAGTTGGGCGGCGCGCGCGGCCTGCTGCAGCCCGAGCTCGCTCAGCGGCTCGTCCACCGCCTGGAAGATGCGCTGCGCATTGCGGCCGGTCTGGCCATGGCGCAGGAAGTAGAAGTGATCGCAGGCCGGCGCCAGCGGCTGTTCGGCGGCGGTGCGAACAAGTTGGTCGAGGCCGGCGGTCGCGCCGTGCGGGAAAGGTGCTTGTGACATGGAAAAGGAATGTGCGTCAGCCGAACTTCATGGCCTTGGGCCGTGCCTGCAGCCGGTCGACGTAGGCTTCGATCCTTGGCCGGTGGGTGCGGCCGCCGAAGGCGCGGTGCCAGATGAACATGGCGCCGATCATCACGTCGGCCGCAGTGAACCTGCCGAAGAGATACGGGCCATCGCCCAGTTCGCGCTCGACCGCATCCTTGGCCTGCTCGAAATTGGTCCAGCCGCGCGCGCTGTTGTTGCTGTGCAGGCCCAGCAGGCTGTCGCCCATGGCGGGCTCGAGCTGCGCGGTCGAATAGACCATCAGCGACAGGTAGCGCCCGCGGTCTGGCGAGCCCACGCCCGGCGCCAGCCGGGCCTGCGGAAACTTCTCGGCCACGTACATGCAGATGGCCGCGTTCTCGAACACGCGGGTGCGCCCGTCCACCAGCGCCGGCAGCTTGCCCGCGGGATTGATCCTCAGGTAGTCGGGCTTCTTGTGCGCTTTTTCGCGGATGAGCGTGGGCACGATCTCGTAGTCCGCGCCGGCTTCGTCGAGCATCCACTTGGCGACCTGTGCGCGGCTGTGCGGATCGAAATACAACTTCATGTGGCGTTCTCCTTTCGAGGGGTCGGCACGTGGCCGGATCAGAACTTGGGAATGCGCAATGTCTTGCTGATCATCAGCGTGCCCGACAGCGCAAAGAGCAGCGCGAGCGGATGCAGCTGCCAGGGGCCGAGCACCCATGCGCCGCCCCACACCGCGTCGCCGATGCGGCCCTGCCAGGCGGCGAAAGCCAGCACGCCGACCAGCACCACGCTCGTGGGTATGGGCGTGCCTTCGAAGTACTTCACCTTGTCGGCGCCCGCGGACAGCGCCTCGGCCGTGACGTTGTAGCGCGCGAGCCGGCTCACGCCGCAGCAGACGAAATAGATCAGCAGCAGGCAGTCCCAGCCGCCGTCCAGGCCCGCGGCAAAGGCCAGCGCGGCGGGCGCCACGCCGAAGGAAATCACGTCGGCCAGCGAGTCGAGCTCGCGCCCGAGGGCCGAATGCGTCTGGCGCCATCGCGCGATGCGGCCGTCGAACACGTCGAACACGAAGGCTGCGGGTGCGAGCGCCGCGGCCCAGAAGAAGTGGGCGAGCGAATGGCTCGCCATGAAGGCCATGGCAAGGAACACCGCACCCACGCCGCACGCCGCGTTGCCGAGCGTGAATGCGTCGGCCAGGTGAAAGCCGCGGATCATCGAGAAATGCCTGCGGGCCGGTGCGGGAGTGGGGGTGGTCATGGGGTGCTTCGGAGTCGGCGAATGCCCCGCACCTTAACGCAAGCGCGCACGCTTGCCTGTAGTCGCCATCCGACTCCGTGAGGTGCGCGCGGGCTGCGCTCCATGCGCAGGGTGCCGGCATCGATCCGGGGTTCGAGGCTGCGCCTTGGGTTACACCGGATACAGGCGAGACGCCCCTGCACTGGCTGGCGCTGGAGCCCGGGCGACGGCGCCCCTAGGATCGCTTTCGTTCCATCCACTCCGTCCGCAAACCAGATGACAGCTTTCACCCACCGCCGCACTTTCCTGCTTGCCGCCTCCGCGCTGCCGCTGGCCAGTGCCTGCACCGCATGGTCCGCGAAAGCACAGCTGGCTGCATCCGCCGGGGCAGAGCTCGCGGCGCTCGAACGCGCCGTGGGCGGCCGGCTCGGCGTGTACGCACTCGACACCGGCAACGGCGCACGCGTGCAGCATCGCGCCACCGAGCGCTTTCCGCTGTGCAGCACCTTCAAGGCCATGCTGGCCGCGGCCATTCTCGAACGCAGCACCCGCGAAAGCGGCCTGCTCGAGCGGCGCGTGAGCTACGGCCGGAGCGACATCCTGCCCAACTCGCCCATCACCGAAAAGCACCTGGGCCAGGGCATGAGCGTCTCGGCCCTGTGCGCAGCCACCCTCCAGTACAGCGACAACGCCGCCGCCAACCTGCTGATGAAGATGCTCGGCGGGCCCTCCGCCGTGACCGCATTCGCGCGCACCATCGGCGACCAGGCCTTCAGGCTCGACCGCTGGGAGACCGAGCTCAACAGCGCCATCCCGGGCGATCCGCGCGACACCACCACGCCCGAAGCCATGGCCGCGAGCCTGCAGCGGCTGGTGCTGGGCGATGGACTCGGCGCGGCGCAGCGCGACCAGTTCGCGGCCTGGCTGCTGGGCAACACCACGGGCGCCACGCGCATCCGTGCCGGCGTGCCGGCCGACTGGAAGGTGGGCGACAAGACCGGCGCGGGGTCTTACGGCACCGTGAACGACGCGGGCGTGCTGTGGCCGCCGACAGGCGCACCGCTGGTGCTGGCGGTCTACCTGACGTTTCCAGCGCGAAAGGATGCGGAGGGCCGCAACGACGTCATCGCATCGGCGGCGCGCATCGCGGTGAACGCGCTGCGGGCCTGAGGGCAACTGAGCGCGGCGCCTATTCCTCGCTCGTCCACTCCACCTGCGCGCCCAGGCTGCGGAGGTTCTCGGCAAAGCGGGGGTGGGCGCGGCGGATCGGCGTCGCGTTGCGGATCTCCGAGCGGCCCTCGATGCTGGCCGCCACCATGAAGAGCGCAATCGCCACGCGGATGATGTAGGGGCTCTCGACCACGGCCGGCGTGAGCGGACTGCCGCCGAAGCTGATGAGCCGGTGCGGATCGGACGAGAACACGTGGGCGCCGAACTTCGAGAGTTCGCCGGTCCACCCCAGCGCGCCGTCGTAGACCTTGTTCCAGAACATGGCATTGCCCTCGGCACGAACGCCCAGTGCAATGAAGATGGGCAGCAGGTCGACCGGAAAGTAGGGCCAGGGCGCAGCCTCCACCTTGGTGAGCACGTTGCTGGTGAATGGCGACTGCACCTTCAGCGAGCCCGCGCAGCTGGCGCGCGACCAGCCGTCTTCATGCGCGATGGTGACGCCGAACTTGGCGAAGGTGCGGTCGATCAGCGGAAAGTTCCCGGGGGCGCTGTTGCGCACCACCACGTCGCCGCCGGTGATGGCGCCCAGCGCGAGGAAGGTGGTGATCTCGTGAAAGTCCTCGTCGAAGCGGAACTCCCCGCCGCGCAGCATGCCGCCGCCATGCACCGTGAGCCGCGACGTGCCGATGCCTTCGATGCGCACGCCCAGCATGGCCATGAAGCGGCAGAACTCCTGCACGTGCGGCTCGGAGGCCGCATTGGTGAGCGTGGAGGTGCCGCCTGCTGCCGCGGCGCACAGCACGAAGTTCTCGGTCGTGGTGACGGACGCGTAGTCGAGCCAGTGTTCGGTGGGAGTCAGCGGTCCGTTGCACCGCACCAGCAGCGAGCCGCTGGCGCGTTCGACCTGGCCCCCGAAGCGGCGGAACACGTCGACGTGCGGATCGATCTCGCGCACGCCCAGGGTGCAGCCCTTGACGTTGTCCTCGAGCCGCGCGATGCCGAAGCGCGCGAGCAGCGGGGGCACCAGCATGATCGACGAGCGCATTTCCTCGGGCAGGCGGTCGCGCGTGGCATCGAAAGCGGTTTCGCGGTGGTGCAGGTCCAGCGTGCCGGTGGCATGGTCCATGTGCGCCTCGCTGCCCAGGCTGCGGAAGATGTCGAGGATCTTTCGCACGTCGGTGATGTCGGGCACGCCATGCAGCCGCAGCGGCTCGTTGGTGAGCAGCGTGGCGCACAGCACGGGCAGCACGGCGTTCTTGTTGGCGGAGGGGGTGATGCGGCCGCGAAGGGGCGTGCCGCCGTGCACGATGAGGTTGGACATGGAAGTTGCGGGACCAGGAGCGCGCCGGACTGCGATGGGATGAATGCCCGAACTTTACCCGGCCAGGTGGGCGCCCGCGTGCGGCCTGCCGTGCACTAATCCGCGTTCAGCTGCTCGGCCACTTCACGCAGCCGCAGGCCGCGCACGGATGCCAGGCCTTCGAGCTGCGCCTTGCGCGGCCGGGCCTTGCCCTGTTCCCATTTGTAGATCGTCTGGCCGGTCACGCCCACCAGCTTGCCGTAGGCCGCCGCCGAGAGGCCGAGCTTCTCGCGGTGCGAAGCCAGCCGGCTGGCACTGAAGCGACGGGCCGGTCCCGAGTCGCCCGACTCGTCGGCATCGGCCGCCTCCGGAACGCGTGCAGATGTTCGAGTGGCACGCCGCAATTCCTTCTCCAGTTTCTCGACCTGTCGGCGCAGGGCGGCGATCGAGGCACGATGGTGCGTGGATGCTTTTTTCAGCGTCTCGATCTCTGTGCGCACCTCCTTGCGGGCGACACGGGAAATCTCGGCTTTGAGGATGGAGGCGATATTTGGCATGGGCGCATTTTGCACATCTTGCGTGGTGCCGGGCTCCGCAGGTAGCAAAAAGTGCTAGTCCAAAGGCTTCGGCAACCGTCTCAGAGCACGAAGCAGCCGACCGCCACGCCATGGCTCGCGGTGCCCGCCAGCACGAAGAGGTGCCAGGTGCCGTGCGCATGGCGCAAGCCCCACCGGTTGCTGTAGAACACCGTGCCCACGGTATAGAGCACGCCGCCTGCCAGCAGCCAGGCCAGCCCGCCGCTCGCGAGGCGCGCAGCCAGCGGCACGGCCGCCGCCACGCCGAGCCACCCCATGCCGATGTAGAGCGCCAGCGGCGGCTTCGATGCGGCGCCGCCGCGCTGCAGCAATTCGCGGCCGATGCCGAAGAGCGCGGCGCTCCAGACCGCGGCCAGCAGCAGCCAGCCCCAGGGGCCGCGCAGCGTGACCAGCGCGAACGGCGTGTAGGTCCCCGCGATGAGCAGGTAGATGGCGCAGTGGTCGGCCCGCTCCCAGAAGCGCTTGCGGCGGCCGCGCGTGCTGTGGAACAGCGTGGACGCCGCATACAGCGCCACGGCTGAAAGCGAGAAGACCAGCGCGCCGGCAATCCGCGCCGGATCGCCCGTGGGCACGGTCCTGGCGAGCAGCAGCACCGTCGCGACCAGCGCGAGCACCAGGCCCAGCAGGTGCGTGTAGCCATTGAGCCGTTCGCCGGGATACATCGCTTCGGGGTGCAGTCTGGGTGGTGGAGGCAAAGGCCAGCGGATGCTAGGTTGGCCTTGTGACGGCGCGGTGACCGCCAGGACGCGCTCAGGCCTCGAACGCGCCCTGCAGCGTGCGCGCGATGTCGGCCGCGAGCGCATCGCGCTGCGGCGCCGGACGCCAGAAGCTGCGCATCGACCCGCCCGCCGATTCCCATTCCGGATGGCTGCGCGCGGGCCGCGCGGCGCGCACGGCGGCGGCCGTAGCGCGGGTCGGTGCGTCCTGCGTGGCACTCGTCTCCGCCGCGATGCGTCCGGTGGCCGCATGGCCGCGCCGCTCCAGTGCGCGCGTGAGCTTCAGGTGCCAGGCCACCAGTGCGAAGAGCACGCCGTCTTCCACGGTGAGCTCGTGCACGTTGCGCAGCCTGTTCGCCAGCTTGCGGCCCAACGGCCCCCAGCCTTGCGAGACGGCGCCGCCGATGGCACCGCCCACCGCGGCCCCGGTGCCCAGCGAAATGCCGGCCACCGCGAGGTCCGCCACCACGCCCACCGCCGCGCCGATGACCGCGCCCTTGCCCAGGCGCAGGCCTGCGTCCTTCATCGCTTCGGGGCTGAAGAAGTCGAGCGTCCAGCGCCCTTCGATGAGCGGCAACGGCGCCTCGCCGGCATCGTCGGGGCGAAAGCCATAGAGCGCGAGCAGGTCGTCGGTGCAGCGTTGCGCCTTGTCGAACACTTCTTTCTGCAACGCAGCGATGAAGGCCTTGCGGCGCGCCGCATCGGCGAACGCCTCGGCCGGCATGCTGCGGCGCAAGGCGGCGGCGTCGATCAGCAGCCCGGCGATGCGCGTGCAGGCCGCGCGGCGGCGTTCGGCCGCCTCGGCGGTCAATGCATCTACCACGCCGCGCAGCAACTCGCGCCGGTCGCGCAGCAGGGTGGCGAGGTCGTTGTACAGGTCGCGCTCCGCCCCCACGAACGGCGCTGCGGCATCGAAGCGCACCTGGACGTGCAGGCCGTAGGCCGACAGCAGCTCTTTCCAGGCCGGCTCGCGGCTTGCGGCGTCGCGCACGAAGTTCAGCACCGCCATCACGGGCCGGGCGCAAGCGTTGAGCAGCTCGATCTCGTCGCGAAACTTGGGCAGCACCGGCTCGCGCACGTCGATGACGAGAAAGGCCGCATCGATCTCGAGCATGGTGCGCAGCACCTTGGCCTCCTGCTCGAACACGCCGTGGGCTTCAGGGCCCTGCAGGAACAGCCGGATTCGCTCGGGCGGCGTGGCCTGCGGATCGAGGCCCGCGAGATGCTCGCGAAGCGCCACCGCGTCTTCGAGGCCGGGCGTGTCGAAGAAGCGCACCGCGGGCTGGCCGTTCACTTCGAGATCGGCCGATTCCACATGGCGCGTGGTGCCGGGCCGCTCGGAAACTTCGCCGAAGCTGGCGCGCCGTGTCAGCGTGCGCAGCAGCGAGGTCTTGCCCGCATTGGTGTGGCCGACCACGGCAATGCGGATGGCTTGCGCTGTCGTCATGGCTGGGTTCCCTGGCCCTGTAGCGCGTCTTCGCGTTTGTGCACGGCGGTCACGCGCGGCAGGCCGGTGCCCTGCAGCCACTCGATCCACCGCTGCGGGGCGCCTGCGTCGGCGGTATCCCTGGCCGCATCGGTGAGCCAGAGGCGGCATGCGCCGCAATGGGCCAGCAGGTCGCGCAGGAAGCGTTCGGTGCCGCGGTCGGGACTCGATGCGGCATGGCAGATGAGCAGCACGGAGCGCGGACGCGCCTGTGCCAACCGGTCGAGCAGGGCGCGGCGCGCCGGGGCGCTGCCGTCGATCCGCTGGATCTCGGTGGCCGCATCGGCATGCAGGCCTTCGGGTGGCCAGGGCGCATCCGCGGGCAGCTCGAAGCCGACCACGAAAAGCATGTCGCTGAGCTGCGAAGGCGCAAGCCCGCCTGGCGCCACGCCCGGTGCCCGGCCCGGGTCGGCATCGACGATGGTGGGGGGCGCGAGCACGGCGAAGCGCGCCTTCAGCTTGCTGTAGTAGGGCGCGTTCCAGTCGGGCTGAAGCGCAGCCCGGCGCCGGTGCCACACCATCGCGCTCAGCAGCACGAGCGCGAGCCGCGGCAGCAGTCCGTACACGACGATGCACCCGGTGAGCCACAGCGCCCAGGTGCGCTGGCCCGCGGCGTCGCGGGCGGCCGAGCGCACGGTGTCCGCATCGGGAACCGGAAAGCCCAATTGCGCCGGCGCCCAGCCCAGCATCTGCACGGCGCGCACGAAGAAGTCCGGATCGAGGATCGTCGTTTCCCAGCTCAGCGTGTAGCTGCGAAAAGCCAGCGCGAACAGCAGCGCGGCCAGCACCACCGCGAAAGACAGCGACCAGATGCCGTGGCTCACGAGCCCGAAGGCCCAGGGCAGCAGCCGGGCGCGCGTGAGAAAGCCCGGTGGCGGCGCGCACCAGCACCGGGGCCTGGCCGCGCTTGCCGCCGGCCACGCGCGCGGTCAGCGACAGCCAGATCCAGCCGAGCGAACTCGCATTGAACGAACCCAGCGGCAGCCACAGCCCCGCGAGCCAGAGCAGCAGCGTGAGCAGGTGGATGCCCAGCAGGCTCACGAGCGCGACGATCACGTTGATGTGCCGGTCGCCCCCGCCGGCCACGTTGCCAGCAAGCCCCAGGCCCGCAACGACGACCAGCGCGACCAGGCCGAGCAGCACCCACGGCCCCCATTGGCGCGCGCGGGACAGTTCTGCTTGCAGCCCGACGCGCTCGCCCAGTTCGAGCGCGCGCACCGTGATGCGTGCATGCGCGTGGGGTGTGCGGGAAGCGGCAATGCGCATGGCCTGCGCATCGTCGAGTGGACCCTTTTCCTCGGTCCATCGGATCGCCTCGGTGACTACCGCGTCAGGAAAAGCAGATTCGCGCAACGCGGTGTTGGTCAACAGGGTCCCTTCGCTTTTGGCGCCCCGGGGGAGACCGGGGCGCGCAAATTATGCCCGGCGCGCTGCGAAGGACCCATGAGAAACGGGGCCTCTTACGGCCCCGCTATGGTTCAGCGTGCGAGTCGAAAACGCGTGCGCGGTCTCAGCGAAGGCCGAAGAACGACAGCACGGCCACGACAACCACGATCAGACCGACGATATAGATGATTGAACTCACGGGGGAACTCCTCGTTGATGACGACAGCTTCAGCATGGCGCCCAGGGAGGCTGCCTGCTGTCGGCGAGGGGCGGCCTGTGCTGTAGGACTTGCGAAGACCTGGCCGAGCGCCGTGACCGCGCCACCTCATCCGCGACAAGCTGGCCGCATCTCAGTAACGCTTGCTGACAAGAAGCGCTCAAGCCCGCAGCGCCTCGTCGTCTTCGTCGAGCGAATCCCCCAGGAAGCCGCCGCTCTGGTGGGCCCACAGCCGTGCGTAGAGCCCGCCTTTCGCCATCAGCGAGCGGTGGTCGCCTTCTTCCACCACGCGGCCTCCGTCCAGCACGATGAGCCGGTCCATGGCCGCGATGGTCGAGAGGCGGTGCGCGATCGCGATCACCGTCTTGCCTTCCATCAGCCGGTAGAGGCTTTGCTGGATGGCGGTTTCCACTTCGGAGTCGAGTGCGCTGGTGGCCTCGTCGAGCAGCAGGATCGGCGCGTCCTTCAGCATCACGCGGGCAATGGCCACGCGCTGGCGCTGGCCGCCCGAGAGCTTGACGCCGCGCTCGCCCACATGCGCCTGGTAGCCGCGCCGTCCGCTCGCGTCGCCCAGCGACTGGATGAATTCGTGCGCCTCGGCGCGGCCGGCGGCGGCTTCGATCTGCGCCTCGGTCGCATCGGGCCGGCCGTAGGCGATGTTGTCGGCCACCGAGCGGTGCATGAGCGAAGTGTCCTGCGTGACCATGCCGATGTGGCTGCGCAGCGAATCCTGGGTCACATGCGCGATGTCCTGCCCGTCGATCAGGATGCGGCCGCTCTCCAGGTCATGAAAGCGCAGCAGCAGGTTCACCAGCGTCGACTTGCCCGCGCCCGAGCGGCCCACAAGGCCGATCTTCTCGCCGGGCCGCACGACCAGGTTCAGGTCGTCGATGACGCGGCGGCCCGCATCCGCGTAGCGGAAGCTCGCATGCTCGAAGCGCACCTCGCCGCGCGGCACCTCGAGCACGGCGGCATCGGGCGCGTCGAGCACGGTGCGCGGGCGCGACAGAGTCTTCATGCCGTCCTGCACGGTGCCGATGTTCTCGAACAGGCTGGTCATCTCCCACATGATCCAGTGCGACATGCCCTGCAGCCGCAACGCCATGGCGGTGGCCGCGGCCACGGCGCCCACGCCCACCGTGCCGTTCGACCAGAGCCACAGCGCGGTGCCGGCCATGCCCGCCGTCAGCCCCATGCTGAGCGTGTGGTTGACGATCTCGAAGGCGCTCACCAGCCGCATCTGCCCGTAGCCGGTGTACATGAACTCGCGCATGGCCTCGCGCGCAAAGCCGGCCTCGCGCTGCGTGTGGGAGAAGAGCTTGACGGTCGCGATGTTGGTGTAGGCATCGGTGACGCGGCCGGTCATCAATGCCCGCGCATCGGCCTGCGCCTTGCCCACTTTGCCCAGGCGCGGCACGAAGAACATCAGCGAGGCGGCATACAGCACCAGCCAGACGATGAACGGCAGCACCAGCTGCACGTCGAGCACGCTCACCAGCACGATGATGGTCGCCACGTACACGCCCATGGCCACCACCACGTCGGCCAGCACGAAGAGCGTGTCGCGCACCGCGAGCGCGGTCTGCATCACCTTGGCCGTGATGCGGCCCGCGAACTCGTCCTGGTAGAAGGCCATGCTCTGGCCCAGCATCACGCGGTGAAAGTTCCAGCGCAGCCGCATCGGCAGGTTCACCGCGAGCGTCTGGTGCTTGACGATGGTCTGCAGCGCGACCACGGCGATGCTGATCACCAGCAGCGCGGCCAGCCCCATGAGCGTGTCGCCGCGCTCCGCCCACAGACGTGCCGGCACCTGGCCGCCGAGCCAGTCGACGATGCGTCCGAGCACCGCGAACAGCAAGGCCTCGAAGGTCGAGATCACCGCCGTGAGCGCCGCCATGGCGGCCATCTTGAGGCGCAGGCCATGGGTGCAGGCCCACAGGAAGGCGAAGAGGCCCGCCGGAGGCGGCGACGGTTCGGCGGCGGGGTAGGGGTGGAGCAGTTTTTCGAAGAAGCGGAACAAGGCGGGCAGTCTCCAGGCGAAGCAGCGACTTTAGCCCCGGGCGGCATTCCCTTGCCCCGAAAGGGTGCGTTTGGCGGTGGCCGGCGGTTGGCCGCCCAGCCGCTCGCCCAGAAAGTCGATGAAGCTGCGCAGCTTGGGGGCCATGTACTGGCGGCTGGTGTACACCGCGAACAGCGTGACCGGATGCGGGGCGTGGTCGGGCAGGAGCCGCACCAGCCGGCCCGCCGCCAGGTCGTCGTCGACCAGCCATTCGGGCAGGAAGGCAACGCCCATGTCCGCGCGCACCGCATGCAGGGTGAGCGTGGTGTCGTCCGAGCGCATCACCGGTGCGAGCCGCAGTGGAAACATCCGGCCGCCCGGTCCCTTGAGCGAAAGATTCTCCAGGTTCACGTAGCTCGGCACGATGGCGCCGAGCCGGGCCACGTCGGCCGGCAGTACCGGGCTGCCCATGCGGCGCAGGTAGGCGGGCGTGCCGGCCAGGTGAAAGGGCACGCGGCACAGCGGCCGCGCGATGAGCGCCGGCGAGGGCTCCTGCGTGGCACGCAGCGCCAGGTCGTAGCCATCGGCCGCGAGGTCGACCTTGCGGTTTTCCAGGTGGATGTCGACCAGCACTTCGGGAAAGCGCTCGCGGTAGTCGGCCAGCACGCGCGCGAAGCGCGGCGTGGCACACCACACCGGCGCGCTCACCTTCAATTGCCCGCGCGGCGCCTCGCTCTTCTGGCCGATGGCGGCTTCGGCCGCATCGAGCAGGTCGAGGGCGCGCCGGCTCTGTTCGTACCAGGCGGTGCCGGCTTCGGTCAGGCTCAGGTGGCGGCTGGAGCGGTGCAGCAGGCGTGCGCCCAGCGACTTTTCGAGCTGCGCCACGTGCTTGCTTGCCATGGGCGGCGACATCGCGAGCCGCTCTGCGGCGGCCACGAAGCTGCCCGCTTCGACGACCTCTCGAAACACGCGCAGGCTGGTCAGGCGGTCCATGAAGATTTCCTCAGGAGAAATGAACCGATGCATCCTAGCGTGTCGATTTCTTCATGGGAAATGTCTACAGTCGATGCAACGCTTTCAAGGAGCATCGACTTGACCCACGACCACAATACCTCGCGCCTGCCCACGTACTTCATCTCCCACGGCGGTGGCCCCTGGCCCTGGATGAAGAAGGAGATGGGCGGCGTCTACGACCGCCTGGCCGCCGCGCTGGCCGACATGCCGCGGCAGATCGGCCGCACCCCCGACGCCATCCTCATGGTGTCGGCCCACTGGGAGGCGCCCGTCTTCACGGTGCAGGGCAACCCACGCCCGCCCATGATCTACGACTACGGCGGCTTTCCCGCCCACACCTACGAAGTGCGCTATGAGGCGCCCGGATCGCCCGAACTCGCGCAGCGCGTAAAATCGCTGCTTGCGGTGGCCGGGCTTCCCGCGGCCATCGACCCTGAACGCGGCTTCGACCACGGCATGTTCTCGCCCATGAAGGCGATGTACCCCGATGCCAATGTGCCGGTGGTGCAGCTGTCGCTCAAGCGCGGGCTCGATCCCGCGGAGCATCTCGCGCTCGGCCGTGCGCTGGCGCCCCTGCGGGACGAGAACGTGCTGATCGTGGGCAGCGGCCTCAGCTATCACAACCTGCGCAACTTCGGCCCGCAGGCGCATGGCGTCTCAAAGGATTTTGGCGACTGGCTCGACCACACCGCCGTCGAGGCGGCACCAGGGGAACGCGTGCAGCGGCTGCAGGAATGGGCCTCGGCCCCGTCGGCACGCATGGCGCATCCGCGCGAGGAACACCTGGTGCCGCTGATGGTCGCTGTCGGGGCCGCCGAGCAGGAGCCCGGCGAACGCGTGTATCACGAGGACGACTTCATGGGCGGGCTGGTGGTGTCGAGCTACCGCTTCGGTTGACAAAGCTGCCCGGGTGGGGGCTGCCGCGGATGCCAGGAACGGCATGCCACCGGTTCGCCGCAGCTTCCAATGCCAAGCGGCAGAATCTCACGATGTCTTCCATTTCCGCTCCAGATTCCAATACCGAAGCCCGCCTGCTCATCGAACGCATCGCTGCAAGCGGCACGCGCCATGACGTCGTCCATGGCGGTGTTCGCGTCTGCTGGCGCCGCTTCGGTGCCGAACATGGCGGCCGTCCCCCGCTGGTGCTGCTGCATGGCGGCCATGGCAGCTGGATGCACTGGCTGCGCAACGTCGAGGCGCTCTCGGCCGAGCACATGCTGTGGCTCCCGGACATGCCCGGGTTCAACGACTCCGATGCGCCGCCGCGCGTTGCGCCCGGCGAGGATTCGCTCGGCCCGCTGCTCGATGCGCTCGGCGGATCGCTCGACCAGTTGATTGGCGCGGGGACGCCGATCGACCTGGGCGGTTTCTCGTTCGGCGGACTCACGGCGGCGCGCTTCGCGGTGCGGCGCGGTGCGATCCGGCGGCTCGCGCTCGTGGGCAGCGGCGGGCACGGCACGGTGCGGCGCATGGCGGTGCAGATGATCAACTGGCGTGCCGCGCCGAACCGCGAAGAAGAGCGCGCCGCGCTGCTGCACAACCTTGGCGCACTGATGCTGCACGACAAGGCCGCCATCGATCCGCTGGCTTTCGAGATCCACGACATCTCCTGCCACGGCACGCGCTTTCGCAGCAAGGAGGTGTCGCAGGCGGGCGGGCTGCAGGCCGCGCTCGACACGCTCGGCGGACCGCAACTGCTGCTCTGGGGCGCCTGCGACGTCACCGCCGATCCGCGCCCGCTGGTGGCCAGGCTCACGGCCGGCCATCCGCAGCGCGAAGGCGTGGTGATCGACGGCGCAGGACACTGGGCGCAGTACGAGCGCGCCGACGAATTCAACCGGCTGCTGCTGCGCTTCCTGGGTTGACGGACAAGGGCCCCGGGCTAGGGGAGCCCGATCGCGCCCGCATGGCTGCGCCAGAACGCCGCATCCGGCAGGACACCGGCGCCGGCCGCGGCGTTGTCAGCCATGTGCTCGGCGCGGCTGGTGCCGGGAATGGTGCAGGTCACGGCGGGATGGCCGAGCACGAACTTCAGCAGCACCTGCGCCCAGCTCGTGCAGCCGATCTCGCCGGCCCACGGAGGCAGCGGCTTGTCGCGCAGCCGGCGCAACAGGCCGCCGCCGCCGAAGGGCATGTTGACGATCACCGCCACGCCGCGTTCGGCCGCAAGCGGCAGCAGGCGCTGCTCGGCCTCGCGCGCGTCGATCGAATAGTTGATCTGCAGAAAGTCGAGCTTCTCGGCACGCAGCACGGCTTCCACGTCGCCGTAGGCCGAGGCGGTGTAGTGCGTGATGCCGATGTAGCGCACGCGGCCCTTGTCCTTCCAGCGGCGCAGCGTGGCCAGATGGGTTTTCCAGTCGAGGAGGTTGTGCACCTGCATCAGGTCCATGCGCCCGGTGCGCAGGCGCGTGAACGACTGCGCCATCTGCGCGATGCCGGGCTCGCGGCCCGAGGTCCAGACCTTGGTGGCGAGAAACGCCGCCCCGGTTTTGACCTGCTTCGATGCGGCCAGCAGCTCGCCGGTGGTTTCCTCCGAGCGGCCGTACATCGGCGAGCTGTCGATCACCTTGCCGCCCGCGGCAAAGAGCGCCTCCAGCACGCCGGGAAGGCGCTTGTATTCGTCGGTGCCGGGGCGCTGGTCGAAGCCGATCCAGGTGCCGCAGCCGATCACCGGCAAGGCTTCCTGGGTGCCGGGGATGAGGCGGGAGTTCATTTGCATTGCGGGCCTGCCTTGGTGCTGCGCGAACGCGGGCAGCGCGGCACTGGCGCACAACGCAGCGCCGAGCCTGAGCAGCTGGGCGCGCGTGAGGGCAGGGGGCTGCGCATCGTTCGTGAAGGACGTCGTCATCACGAACGAAATTCTGCGCCAGGAAGCGCGCCCCCGGAAGCTCAGCGCAGGTAGCGCCCGTCGGCCTTGAGCATCGACAGCTCGGAGAACGTGAGGCCGCGGTGCTCGCCGGGCCGGTACGACACGGCAATGCCGCCGATGTCGAGGGTGCGGAACGACTCGAGTCCCTTGTGCAGCGAATCCGGCGTGGGGTTCGCTCCAGCGCGCTTCAATCCCTCGACCATGATCTTGGCCGCCACGTAGCCTTCGAGGCTGGCATAGCTGTACTCGGTCGCGCCGATTTTCTTCATCGCCGCCTGGTACTCGGCAATCACCGGCATGGCGCTGTTCCACGGATACGGTACGACCTGCGAAATGACCACGCCGGCTGCGTCCTTCTTGATGTCCTGGAACAGCTTCTGGCCGTTCAGCAGCGAGAACGAGTAGAAGGCCGTTTCGCCGCCCGCGGCACGGTAGGCCGAGATGAACTTGGCCGCCACCTCATTGGTGGCCGACAACACCACCGCCTTGGGCTTGAGCTTGGCCAGTTCGGCGGCGCGTTCGGCGGCGTCGGATCCGTCGTTCTTGATGGCCACGCTGCCCGCCAGTTTCTCGCCGCGTTCGGCCACGAACTTCTGCGTGCTTTCCAGCGCCGAGCGCGCGCCGGGATTGTCGTTGTGCGCAAAGCCGATGCGGGTGAGGCCGATGGTGAACAGGTGGTTCACGATGCGGGCGTATTCCTCGTCGTAGCTGATGCGTACCGGAAAGCCATACTCCGATGCCTTCACGACCGGGGCCGCGCCGGTGTACGGGCCGACGACGGGGATCTTGAGCTCGTTGGCCGCCTTCAGCGCGCCGACGGACGACGAGGTGCCGATCGGCATGAGGATGCCGATGGCGCCTTCCTTGGCGAAGGTCTTGACGTTCTCGGCGCCCTTGGCGGGATCGAAGGCGTCGTCGAGCTGGCGCAGTTCGACCGGCCGGCCATTGACGCCGCCGTTGGCATTCAGCGTGGTGAAGAAGGCGCGGATGCCGACCAGGGGTTCGGTCGACAGGGACGCGAGCGGCCCGGTCTGGACGTAGGTCTGCCCGATCAGGAGCTTGGTCTGGGCCTGCGCGGCGGGGGAGAGTGCGAGGACGAAGGCGGCCAGGGTCGAGGCGAGCGCGTGAATCTTTTTGTATTTCATGGTCACAAATTGTTAACTGGCTGATCTTAAGACGCCGGTGCCCAGCGGGTAAACCGCTCTGTGGTTGCGGCGCAGCACGTCCGCCGTCAGAATCCCGGCTCATATTCATCATGGGAATGCCACTTTCGCTCCTTCGCCTGTCCTCGCTGGACCTGGTGCGGGGCTTCGTGGCGGTGGGCCGGCGCATGAGCATTTCGCTGGCGGCACAGGACCTGTGCCTGACCCAATCGGCTGTCAGCAAGCAGGTCCACGCGCTCGAAGCGCAGCTGGGCGTGAAGCTGCTGCTGCGCGGGCACCGCTCGATTTCGTTCACGCCCGAAGGCGAGCGGCTTTTCCGCAGCGCGGACGGCGCGGTGCAGCAGCTGCAGGACGTGATGGGCGGCCTGCGCCAGGCCGGCGAGCAGCGCCCCGTGACGCTCAGCGCCAGCATCGGCATGACGGGGCTCTGGCTGCTGCCGCGGCTCAGCCAGGTGCAGAAGCTGCATCCGGGCGTGGACGTGCGCGTGTCGGCCAACAACCGGCTCGCCGACCTGCGCAACGAGGGCATCGACCTGGCCATCCGCTACACCACGCCCGCGCTGGCACCGGCCGGCGCGGTGCGGCTCTTCGGTGAAACCGTGGCGCCCGTGGCGCATCCGTCGCGCGGGTTGGAGCCGCTGCGCTCGGCCGGCGCCGTGTCGCGCCTGCACCTGCTGGACTTCGACGATCCGCAGCATCCGTGGTTGCAATGGAACGGCTGGCTCGCCTCGGTGGGCTGGGCCGATGCGAAGCCGCAGTCGGTGCTGCACTTCAACCAGTACGACCAGCTGATCCAGGCGGCGTTGGCCGGGCAGGGCGTGGCGCTCGGGCGGCTCGAACTGATCAGGCCGCTGCTCGACGAGAAGCGGCTGGTGCGGCTGGTCTCGCCGGTGCCCGCGCAGGCATCGGGGCACGCCTACTGGCTGATCCAGGCCGAGGCCGAGCCGCGCGAAGAGGTGCGCCACGTGGCCGCCTGGCTGGCCGCCGAGGCGCGGCTCTCAGGCGATGCGGCGGACGGCGGTTCCTGAGCCGCAGCACCGCGTCCGGCTCATTCGAACACCACCAGGCAGCGGGCCTCGATGCTCTGCCGCGGCGGCGCGCCGGCCGGTGCATCGGGATGGTCGAAGGCCGCATGCGGCGTGAAGCGCGAGACGCCGCCCAGTTGCGAGTCGTACTGCTTGAAGACCAGCGCCTCGTGCCGGTCCATCGCCGAAAAGTAAGACCACCGGTGCGCGGGCGAATGCGTGGCCAGGTAGATCTCGCCGGTGCGCTCGGGGTAGCGCACTTCGGCGGCCACGAGGTCCCCGGCCGTCACGGTGCGCGCGTCGCAGACGGCCAGCGGCGTGTCCAGCACCGGCCCCCTGATCGAGCGCCAGACGTTGACGATGCAGTAGCGCCGCACGGCCGCGGCTTCATCGGGGTCGGTCAGCACCATGCCGAGCCGGCGGCGGCCGGAGTCTTCGGTGTAGTCGTTGTGGATGCGGCCGTTGGCGGCGGCCTTGCCGTGGGTGGCGCGGCGGCCGAAGCTCAGGGCCGTGCGGTCGGCTTCGCGCTGGCGCACGAGGTGGTCGAACACGAAGGCCCGCGTGCTGCCTGTGACGGCGAGCGCCAGTTCCGCCACCTCGCGGTGGTAGACGGCCGTGACCTCGGCGTCGTCCAGGAAGTCCGAGACGGCGGTGGGCGCATCGCGCAGCACGAAGCCTTCGCACTCGATGTGGGGCGGCGTGGTGGCCGCGCGCGCATCCGCGATCGGCATCGGGCGCAGTTCGTAGCTGCCGCTTTCCCATGGCGTGCCGGGTGGTGGCGGAAAGATGTAGCTGAAGGGGCGCAGCAAGGAGGGCTGGAGGTAGTTGAGGCCGGCGGTGACGGTGGGCGGGTTCATGCGAGCTCCTTTTGCCTGCATTGGAGCCAATCCCGGGCGCCGGCTCAACCGACTTCTGCGCGCATTCACATGAACCATAGGAATATGAAATCAAGGAAACGAAGAATGCCATTCTTCGTTGTTGCGGGCCACGGAATACTGTATAAAAATACAGTTAACAGTCGCAATCATGGGCCTTCCTTTCCTCGACTCCTTTTCCGCTGCCGCCGGCCGCGGCGTCTGGCACGCCGACGAGCTCGGCCTGGCCGACGCACAGGTCGCCGCCACTGGCCACGCCGCGCTGGACGCGGAGTTGCCGGGGGGCGGCTGGCCGGTCGGCGCCATGACGGAGCTGCTGCAAGCCACGCCCGAGGCGCATGTCTGGCGGCTGCTGCTCCCCGCCCTGGCACGCGCGGTGGAAGCGCGGGGCGGCCCGGTGGTGCTGATCGGCGCCCCTTATGAACCTTGCGGGCCCTCGCTGGCGGCGCAGGGGCTGCCGGTGGAGGCGCTGATGTGGGTCCGAAGCGAAGCCCCGGCCGCGAGGCTGTGGGCCTGCGAGCAGGCATTGCGCTGCGCGGACGTGGCGGCCGTGCTGGCTTGGCTGCCGCAGGCGAGGGTGGGCGAACTGCGGCGGCTGCAGTTGGCGGCCGCCCAGCATGAGGTGCTGCTTTTCGTCTGCCGGCCCGAATCGGCCGCGCAGGGCGCGTCGCCCGCGCGGCTGCGGCTTCAGGTGGAAAGCTGCGCGCCCGACAGCGCGCAGATCGAATTGCGCATCCTCAAGCGCCGCGGCCCGCCGCTCGCCGCGCCTGTGATGCTGCCCGCGCGCAACGAGCGCATGGCCGCCTTGCTGGCCGCCGCGCGGCTGCGCCGCAAGCTGCGGCTGCAGCAGCAGGGCACGGTGCCAGCCGGCGAAGCGGCAGCGTCGGCCACGGTGGTGCGCATCGACGCGTGGAAGGGAGGCGCCAATGCACTGGATCGCATTGCGGTGGTCGCCTGAAACCGATGCCTCCGAAGCGCCGGTCCTGCCCACCCCGGAAGCGCTGGGCTGGTGGGCGCTGCAATACACACCGCATGTCGCGTGGCAGGACGAAGCGCTGATGCTCGAGGTCTCGGCCTGCGAGCGGCTGTGGGGCGGGCGCTCGTCGCTGATGCGGCAGCTGGCCCACGAGAACCCCGCGCCGGGCGCCGTGATGCGCGGCGCCCAGGGCGCCACGAGCCTCGTCGCGCTGGCCCGGCTGCGCCTGTTCGAGCGCAACGAGCATCGGCCCAGGGACATTCCCGCAGGCCTGCCGCTGGACACGCTGAGCGCCGCGCGCGAGCACCTCGACCTGCTCGCGCGGCTCGGCTGCCGCACCTGGGGCGATGTGGCTGCCTTGCCGCGCGGCGGCCTCACGCGGCGCTTTGGCGCGGGGCTGCGCGAAGCGCTCGACACCGCCTGGGGCCTGCGGCCCGAAAGCCACCGCTGGCTCACGCTGCCCGACGTGTTCGAGCAGAAGCTCGAGCTGCCCGCGCTGGCCGAAACCGCGCCCGAGCTGATGTGGTCGGCCAACCGCCTGCTCACGGCGCTGCAGTTCTGGCTGCGTGCGCGGCAGCGCGGCGCCCGCGCGCTCGAACTGCAATGGACGCTCGATCTCAAGCGCTTCAACGGCGTGAACCTGCCGCCGCACCAGCAGGTCACGGTGCGCACGGCCGAGCCCACGCAGGACATGGCGCACCTGCGCCGGCTGCTGTCCGAAAAGCTCGCCCTCACCACGCTGGCGGCGCCCGCGAGCTGGCTGCGGCTGCGCACGCTCGAAACCGATCCCTGGGCCGGCGCCAGCACCAGCTTCCTGCCCGAGGACAACCGCAAGGGCGACAAGCTGCACGAAATGGTCGAACGGCTCAGCGTGCGGCTCGGGCCGCAGCAGGTGGTGGTGCCCGCGGCCGCGGCCGACCACCGGCCGGAGCGCAAGCAGGCCTGGAGGCCCGCGCTGCAGAAAGCCAAGTCATCGCCGGACAAGACCCGCAAGGAAGCGAAGGCCGCGGCCTCGCAGCCCGATGCCATCTACCCGCCGTGGCTGTTGCCCGAACCGCTGCTGCTCGAGATGGACGGCGAGCGCCCCTGCTACCGCGGTCCGCTCGGCAAGCTGGTCGGGCCGCAGCGCGTGGAGGCGGGCTGGTGGGGCGGCAAGGAAGACGGCGGCCAACCCGCGATGCGCGACTACTACATCGCCGAAAGCCCCGGGGCCGGCCTGGTGTGGATCTTTCGCGAGCGGCCCTCTGCGCGGTTTTCACCGGGCGAGGTGCGCTGGTACCTGCAGGGGCTCTATGCCTGACCTGAGCGAAAAGCAGCTGCGCGGGCGCAACGCCGCCAAGGTGCATGCGCTGCCGTTGCCGTTGCGCAGGAAGTCTGCGCCGGCATTGCCGGACTATGCCGAGCTGCACTGCCTCACCCACTTCAGCTTCCAGCGCGGCGCCTCGACGCCCGAGGAGCTGGTCGAGCGCGCCTACCAGCTCGGCTACGCGGCACTGGCCATCACCGACGAATGCTCGGTTGCGGGCATCGTGCGCGCCCATGTCTGCCTGCGCGAACTGCCGGCCAAGCTGGAGGAATACGAGCGCGAGCACCCCGACGAGCCGCCGATCCCGCGCAACCCCGGTTTCCGGCTGCTCTTTGGCAGCGAGTTCCGCTTCGAGCGCTTCCGGCTCGTCGTCATCGCGAGCGGCACCGAGGGCTGGGGCAACCTCTGCGAATTCATCACCGCCGCGCGCAACACCGAGCTGCCCAAGGGCCAATACCGCGTGAGCTGGGAAGGCAGCGACGTCGCTTCGCTGCAGGATTGCCAGGTCCTCTTCGTGCCGCACCGCATGCCCGGCGGTGCCCTGGAGGCTGCCACGCTGCATGAAGACCTGATGGCCGCCAAGGCGCTCTACGGGGAGAACCTGTGGCTCGCGGTCGAGATGCTCAACGAGCTCGACGACGACCTGTGGTTCGTCGCGCTGATGGAGGCGGGCGAGCAGGCCGGCGTGCCGCTGGTGGCCGCCGGCGACGTGCACATGCATGCGCGTTCGGCCAAGCCGCTGCACGACGTGCTCACGGCCGTGCGCGAAGGCAAGACCGTGGCCGAGTGCGGCTTTGCGCTGCAGTCGAATGCCGAGCGCCATCTGCGCCAGCGCGTGCGGCTGGCCGAGCTCTACCTGCCCGGGATGCTGTCGAACACGCTGGCGGTGGCCGCGCGCTGCAGCTTCGATCCGGAGGTCATCCGCGAGAACTACCAGTACCCGCTCGAAACCGTGGGCAGCCGCGAGACGCCGGCCGAGACGCTGGTGCGCAAGACATGGGAGGGTGCGAGCGAGCGCTATCCGCACGGTGTGCCCGCCAAGGTGCGCGAGCAGGTGCAGAAAGAGCTCGACCTGATCCTGGAGCTCAAGTACGAGATGTTCTTTCTCACGGTGGAAGACATCGTGCGCTTCGCGCGCTCGCAGCACATCCTCTGCCAGGGTCGCGGCTCCTCCGCCAATTCAGCGGTCTGCTTCTGCCTGGGCATCACCGCCATCGACCCCGAGAAGGGCCACCTGCTGTTCGAGCGCTTCCTGAGCCGCCACCGCCACGAGCCGCCCGATATCGACGTCGACTTCGAGCACCAGCGGCGCGAGGAAGTCATCCAGTACATCTACCAGAAGTACGGTCGCGAGCGCGCGGCCATCGCGGCCGTCGTCATCTGCTACCGCTCGCGCAGCGCCTTGCGCGACGTGGGCAAGGCCCTGGGCATCGACCAGCGCCTGATCGACGAGTTCGCCAAGGACCACTACTGGTTCGACGACACCGTGCTTGGCGACCAGCTGTTCAAGGCGGCCGCGCGCGTCGGCGTGGAAGAAGACGAGCTCAGGCTGGTGCAATGGATCGAGATGACGCGGCGGCTCAAGGGTTTTCCGCGCCACCTGAGCCAGCACGTGGGCGGCTTCGTGCTCACGCACACCAGGCTCACGCGGCTGGTGCCGGTCGAGAAGGCGTCGATGAAAGACCGCTCCGTCATCCAGTGGGAGAAGGACGACCTCGAGGCCATGGGCATGCTCAAGGTCGACGTGCTCGCGCTCGGCATGCTCAGCGCCATCCGCCGCGGGCTCGACCACATGAACCGCTGGCGCGGCTCGGCGGTGCAGATGCACCACATCCGAAGCGACGACCAGAAGGTGTTCGACATGATCTGCGACGCCGACACCGTCGGCGTGTTCCAGATCGAGAGCCGCGCCCAGATGTCGATGCTGCCGCGCTTGAAGCCGCGCCGCTACGAAGACCTGGTGATCGAGGTCGCCATCGTGCGGCCCGGGCCGATCCAGGGTGGCATGGTGCATCCCTATCTCAAGCAGCGCGAGCGCCTGGCCAAGGGCCTGGCGATTCACTACGAGAAGGAAGAACTGCGGCCCGCGCTGGAGCGCACGCTGGGCGTGCCGATCTTCCAGGAGCAGGTGATGCAGATCGCGATGATCGCGGCCGATTTCACCGCCGACGAGGCCGACCAGCTGCGCCGCGCCATGGCGGCATGGAAGCGCAAGGGAGGCCTGGACAAGTTCCACGACAAGCTCGTGCAAGGCATGATCCGCAAGGGCTACAAGGCATCGTTCGCCGAGTCCATCTTCAAGCAGATCCTCGGCTTCGGTGACTACGGGTTTCCCGAAAGCCACGCCGCGAGCTTTGCCTTGCTGGTCACGGTGAGCAGCTGGCTCAAGAACTACGAACCCGCGTGCTTTCTCGCGGCACTGCTCGACTCGCAGCCGATGGGCTTCTACAGCCCGTCGCAGCTCGTGCAGGACGCGCGGCGGCATGGCGTGGAAGTGCGGCCGGTCGATGTCACCTGCAGCGCGCTGGACACCACGCTCGAAGCCCGCGCGCCCGATGCGCCGCGCATGCCGGCAGGCACCGACGCACGCTATGCCGATCGCCTGGGCAACGAGAACCAGCCCGCGGTGCGGCTCGGCCTGCGCCTGGTTTCGGGCCTCGGCGAAGCCGGTGCGAAGCGCCTGCTCCAGGCGCGTGCGCAAGCGCCGTTCACCAGCACCGAAGACCTGGCCCTGCGCGCCGAGCTCGACGGCAAGGACATGGCCGCGCTGGCCGCGGCCGATGCACTGATGCCGCTTTCGGGCCATCGGCGCCAGCAGGTGTGGGATGCCACGGCGCAGCGCCGTTCGCCCGCCCTGCTGCGCGGCGTGCCGATCAACGAGCAGGTGCTGCAGCTGCCGGCCGCACCCGAGGGCGAGGAGATCGTCGGCGACTACGCCGCGCTCGGCCTCACGCTGCGCCGCCATCCGCTTGCGCTGCTGCGCCCGCGCCTCGCGCGCATGAAGCTCATGAGCGCCGAGCAATTGCGCGCACTGCCCAGCGGCCAGACCGTGCGCGCCTGCGGCATCGTCAAGGGGCGGCAGCGCCCGGGCACCGCCAATGGCACCATCTTCGTCACGCTCGAGGACGAGACCGGCAACGTCAACGTCATCGTCTGGAGCCATGTCATCGAAGCCTGGCGCGAGCCGCTCCTGAAGTCGCACCTGCTGGCGGTGCAGGGCACCTGGCAGCGCGACGACGACAGCGGCGGCAAGGTGCAGCACCTGATCGCCACCGGCTTCAAGGACCTGACGCCGCTCATGGGGCGGCTGGCACAGAGCAACACCAGCCGCGACTTCCATTGAGGCAACCGGATCGAATGCAACCGATCGTTCCATGCCTCGCACGCCCCTCGACTTTTCGCTAACCTGCTTCTTCCATGTCCGCACTTGCCATTGATCCTGTCGCTGTCGGTCCGATCGGTCCGCCGCCGCCCGCGCCCGACGTGCCTGTTCCGGTGCCGCCGCCACCGCCGGTCGGCCCTCCGCCCGAAGGCGATCCGCCGCCGGTCCAGCCGCCCTTCACCGACCCCGGGTTTCCGCCGCCCGTGAAAGAGCCGCCCATGCAGCGCGCCGCCGCCGTGCCGTTCGGAAAACTCCATGCGCGGCGGCTGCGCGAAATCTACCGTTCGGCGGGCTGGCCCTGCTGCGACGCCATCGAGGTCGAACTGCTGGCGGGCGGGTTCCTGGAACGCGTGCGCACGCCGCTCGGGCACGAGACCTTGCGCGTGACCGATGCCGGCATTGCGCGCATTGCCACCACGCTCACGCTCAACCGCGCGGCGCTCTCGCCGCATGAAGCGCTGGTGGAACGCGTGGCGCGCGAGATGACGCGCGGCGGCCGCATCGCCTGGCGCGGCCTCGGCTTGCGGGCCCGCCTGCCCCCGCTCGAAGAGGGCGGCAAGCCGCGCTGGTGCGTGGCCCGGCCCGACGTGTTCTCGATCCGCAACACCAGCGTCGAAGCCTATGCGCATCCCATCGTGCACGAGGTGAAGGTGAGCCGGGCCGATCTGCTGGGCGACCTGCGCAAGCCCGACAAGCGTGCGGCCTATCTCGACCTGGGGGGCGAGTGCTGGTACGTGCTGGGCAACGATGCGCGCGGCCGCCCGATTGCCTCGGCCGACGAGGTTCCGCCCGAGTGCGGCGTGCTGGTGCTCGAAGGCGAACGGCTGGTGGTGGCGCGTGCGGCCGTGCATCGTGCCCTGGCGCGCATTCCGTTCGGCGTGTGGATGGCGCTTGCCAAGGCCCAGCCGATTGCGGGCTTCGACGACGATGCGCAGGACATGCTCGGCGAACTGGGCGCGGTGGGCTTGCAGTAGGGCCGGCAAGGCCATGAGGCTACGCCCAACGTCTGCTACTACGCGCCGTAAATTGCCAGCATGACGACGTAGGTGACCCACATAGCGCCCCACCCCAACATCAGCATGGATGCGAGAAAGGCCGCGAGGTAGACCAGCCTGAGCCAAATGGATGGGGCAGCCGGGACACAACGCCAATAGATCACAGCAGCCCATGCCAAAAGTACGACTGCTGTGATTGGAGCAATGTGATCGATGAACCAATTGATTCTGTGGCCCTTAACTGCCCTCGTCGCCGCGAAAATCACGGGCATCGCCAAGAACCACGGGAACACGTTCAGCAGGAGGCGCAATCCGGCTTTCATCGCATCGCCTCGCCCTTGAATGAAGCGGCCCGCGATAAACCGGTCGCAGACTGCGCGATAAATGCGCTCATCTGATTTTCATTAGCTGCAAGGATTCGTTGCACCGCAAAAACGGCATCTGGTGCGCACTCCAAATGCGCCTACCTCATCGCTGAGGCGAGGGCTTGTAGAGAGGATCCCCCATTTGGCATGCGCATTCATGGGGACAGGCTGGAAGGAAATCGATCTCCACCCGCTTGACGTCTTCTTTGCCCAGTGCACCGTTCGGATAGACATGACCCTTCGTAGGGAGGTTGACAGTCGGTGCGGTGAACCGAAGGTCCTCATTGAGGACTCGCGCGACGTTCTTGGCTCGCGCCATCGCCAAATTGCGGGGAGCATGCTCGCCCTGCTCAGCGGTAGCCTCTATGTTCATTTCCTGGCGATTGGGATATCTCTCGCGAAGCATGGCGGTCCAGTTGGCCAGCCTCAACACTTGTTCCGCCGAGACTCTGGAGGAATTCCACTCGAAAAACACGTCGATGCCCTTGACAGGACTGCAAGCGAAGGCCGCTGGTGCGGCGAGTGCAAGAAGAATCGCAACGAATCTACTCAGCATAGCGTTCTCAGCGCTTGACGCCAGGAATCGGAACAGGATTGCAATCTGGCACGTTCAGTGCCTTGAAATCGGGATTTATCTGAATCGTGGCGTAGTCGCTTCCGCCGTCAAGTGCGACCCGCTTTTCGCGATAGCCCTGAGACGTTGTCTCAACAGGAAGATCGAACGGAAGAAGCGCCTTGAGCGCACGCGCAGTGGTATCAGCCCGCTTTCTGGCCAGTTGCCTTGCGTCAACCGATGTTTTCGCGGAAGCGCCAGCCTCGACATAGGCATCCTTGTACCTCGAAAACTGCGAATTCGCGTGGTCGATCCACTCCGCCAGCTTGATGATTTGAGAACGATCCAAATCAGCCGATCCGTCCGCGAACGTCAAAGTTGTTTGCACGATGATTTGGCACGCTGACGAACTTCCGTACACAGCGAACAGTGTGAGCGCCGCCAGAGTTCTACGCATAAAACACCTCATCCCAAATGACGTAGCCGGCAATGTTGTCAGCGTTGGTTTTCACTTTGGCCCGGTCCTCCTGAACTGCTTTGCGGGATTCGCGGAGGTAGTAAATTGAATCGAAACTGCCGAAAGTATCGTCAAAGTGCGTCACCTCATGAATGAGAGTAGACAACTTCGAATCGACACCGGCCGAGGTATCACGAAGAAGGCAAAACGAGGTGTTAAACGCGATGGTATGTGTTGATGTGTCAGGCTTGCACACCATCGCGACCGTGGTCGCGCCATAGCTCGGAACAATACAGCTCAAGGTCTTGCCGTCGGGCGTGAGCCGCACAAAGTTCTTGCAGTTCAGTCCCCGCAGCACCTGTTCGCAGCCAGCCAAGCCTTTTCGAAGGTACTCGCGCATCGACTGGCCGGCAACGCCAAACCATTCTTGAACTCGGGCTTGATCGGCTTTTCCCCACCGTTCAAGTTCTGGAAGACGCTTTTTCGATATGACCGCTACCGCCTTGTCGCGCAAGTCCAGCATCAAAGTGCAGAACTCCTTGTTTGTCATGTTCGGGCAGATGTTTTCGGTCTGCTCGGCTTCCGGTGGGTGCTCCACCATCTCATCGACCACCTTCTTGCTCGCGGCAATGCTCGGCGAGTCTCCGGCGAACCAACCCGGTATGGCGGTATAGCTGGCATTGAACTCGCGAGTGCCTGCCAGCATGTCATCGAAGCTCGTGTTGTGAACCAACGTGGCAACGAGCGGGGGCGGAACGGGGCAGTGACAGATCACCACGTCACCTTCCAGCGCCATTTCGGCCCCGCGAAGCCAGCCTCTTCGGGGGCCCCCGGCCTTGGCGATGATGCCGACGCTGTTGCAGCCTTCGCAGTAAGCGCGTCCGCCGATCAGCGCGATCCGGTGCCCGAAGACGTCCATCATCGGACCGCTGTAGGGCAGCACCGCTCCGCCCGGGGCCGGTGGATCGCCGACGACGATGAATTTGCGCATCATTTTGAGAGTCTCCAGAGTTGGGGATGGAGACTTGTACGCGGGGGCGAGACGTGTCACTGGCAGCCGCAGCGAGCGACCATTGTTAGAGCGGCAATTTGTCACGTCCCTTGTCGGTTTTCGGGCGCAGGGCGCGCCTCAGAACAGCCCGGCCGGCTCGGCTTCCCGGCCGCAGCTGCAAATGATCAGCTCCTGCCGCTCGACCCGATTCGCTCCGCCGCCCACCGTGTAGTCGATGGCCAGGCTCTCCATCTCGAAGCCCTCGAAGCAGCGCCGAATGTTCGGATGGTCGTTCAGGCCGATGATCGCCTTGGCCTTGAGCTGGCGCAGCTTGTCGGGCCAACTGTCTCATCTGCTCACTCGGACGGCGGCCACCATTGATCGGCCGTCGTGCGAATGACGCGCGCCGCTTGGAGGCGGATGTCGCTGCCGTCGCGGTCCTTGTCGGAAGCCACGCGAAAGGGCCAGGTTGAAATGCGGCCCGCCAGCTGGCGCGGTTGCGGACGCCGCAACGGGGACAAAAACAGGACGCGTGCGGAGGGCGCAGGCGGGCTGGCGGTGGTCATGGTGTCGCCTTGAATGTTGCTCTTGGAGACGAGCCATTCTAGAGGAAATACTGTATGAACGTACAGTATATTTGCGCCCGGCTCAGATGTTCAGGAAGGGCGGCGACGCTCTGGGCATGTCAGGTCCGCTGCGCAGGTTCTGCGCAATGAACTCGCGAGCGATCGCATCGACATCGGCCGGCGCCGGCGCGGCGAAGGACATGCGGTATTTCAGCAGCCGGCCGTTGCGCGCCGTGAGGTAAGTGAAGGACTCGTAGCGCTTTCCGGTGCCGGCCTGCTGCACCCGGAAGCCCACGCGGCGCAGCGTCTGTTCCTCGATGCGCACATCGCTCACCGGGCCGACCTCCACCTTGGTGTACACATTGGCGCCGGCCAGGCGGACCTCTTCGACCGTGGCCTTGAAGTGTTCATCGAAGCGCGGGTCGTCCACGCCCGGCATCCATTGGCCCTGCTTCAGGTCGTACACATACACATCCACCCAGCCCACGCGGCTTTCGTAGCGATGGCTGATGCCCAGCCCCGGCTGCCGTGCCTCGTACGAGGTCGATCGCATGTACTGCCAGTACACGGCGCCCGTGCGCGCAGCCGCCGAGGGCGGTGGCTCGGTGGCGGTTGTGCCGGGCGGCACGGCGCAGCCCGAGAGCAGGGCGGCGGCGATCGACAAGGCAGGCCAGAGCTTCGTCATGGAGGGTCTGCCTGGCGCCGGGTGTCCGGCCCTCAGTCGAGCCGGACTTCGAAATACGCCTCGTCGGCTTCGCCCAGCGCGCGAAAGCCTGCGGTCTTGGCGGCATCGTAGGCCTTGGCCCAGCTCGCCGCCAGGGCGATTTCTTCCTTGGTGAGTTCGTTGGCGCTCGACTCGCTGGCGTTCTCGAAGGCTTTCAAGGCCGGCTTCACGCCATCGCCCAGCAGCTTGTCGAGCTCGCGCCGGAAGCGCGCCTCGGCGGCGGAAATGACGTCGGCCGGTGCATCGGGAAAGTCGATCAGGTTCACTGTGTAGCTCATGGTGCGGATGCTACGTGATGCCGATCGACTGCGCCGCCTTTGCCGATGGAATGGCTTCGGGTCCCGCAGCGGCCATGCCCGGCACCGCCTCGGGTTCGCTGCGCGTGCGGATGGCCGCGCAGCGCCCGTAGGTGTCGTCGAAGCGCACGATGTCGTCCTCGCCGAGATAGCCGCCGGTCTGCACTTCGATCACTTCCAGCATCGTCTTGCCGGGGTTCTCGAGCCGATGGATGGCGCCCAGCGGCAGGTAGATGGATTCGTTCTCCCGCACCAGCGAGACCTGGCCGTCGCAGGTGGCCTTGGCCGTGCCCTGCACCACGATCCAGTGCTCGGCGCGGTGATGGTGCATCTGCAGCGACAGCTTGGCGCCGGGAAGGACGGTGAGCCGCTTCACCTGGAAGCGGTCACCGAAGTCCAGCCTGTCGTACGCCCCCCAGGGCCGCACCACGCGCCTGTGCTGCGTCGCCTCGGCGTGGCCGTTGCGCGTGAGCATGCGCACCACCTCACCGACCTGCTGGGCGCAATCGGCGCTGGCCACCAGCACGGCGTCGGGCGTGTCCACGATGATCAGGTTGTCGGTGCCCAGCGCCACCACCGGCCGGTGCGGCGCATGGATGAAGGTGTTCCTTGCCCCCAGCGTGCTGGCCTTGCCGCTCAGCCGGTTGCCGGCGTCGTCCGCCGGATGCAGCGCGGCCACCGCGTTCCAGCTGCCGACATCGCTCCAGTTGCCGTCGAACTTGACGACCGCGATGTCACGGTGCTTCTCGAGCACGGCGTAGTCGATGCTGTCGCTGCGGCAGGCTTCGAAGGCTTCGCGGTCGAGCCGGTCGAAGCTGCCGTCACTCGAAGCGGCGGCGGTGGCGCGCTCGCACGCCTCCAGGATGTCGGGCGCGTGCGCGCGCAGGGCCGCAATGAGCACGCTGGCCCTGGCCAGGAAGATGCCTGCGTTCCAGCAGTAGCCGCCGTGCAGGATCAGCGATTCGGCCACGTCCGCGGCCGGCTTCTCGACGAAGCGCACCACGGCCCGGCTGCGGCCGTCGGCCGAGAGCGCGCCCGCCTCGATGTAGCCATAGGCCGTGCTGGCGAACGTGGGCGAGACGCCGAAGGTGACGATCTGCCCGGCCAGCGCCGCCTCGATGCCGCCGCGCACCGTCTGCGCGAACAGCGCGGTGTCGGGAATGTGATGGTCGGCGGGCGCGAACAGCAGCAGGTCGTCGCGGCCGGCGAGCAGCGCGGCCGCGGCAATGGCGGCGGCCGTGTTGCGCGCCACCGGCTCCAGGATCTGCCGGCCCGTGGCGCCGGCCTTCTCCACCGCCTCGCGCACCAGGAAGCGGTGGTCTTCCGAGGCGATGCAGGTGACGTTCCTGTTCAGGCTGCCGAGGCGCTCCAGCGTCAGTTGCAGCAGGCTCTTGTCGCCGATCAGCGGCGCGAACTGCTTGGGCAGGGTCTTGCGCGAAAGCGGCCACAGGCGCGTGCCGCTGCCGCCGCAGAGCACCACGGGGTGGATGGTCGGGGTGGTCACGGAGTCCGTCCTTCCTGTTGTCTTGAATGCGATGGATGGCGTTCGGTCAGAGCTGCCCCGTGTGGGTGGCCAGGCTCACCGCCTGGGCGCGCGAATGCACGTGCAGCTTCTTGTAGATGTTCTTGATGTGGGCATTGACCGTCTGGCCCGAGATGCCGAGCCGCAGGCTGATTTCCTTGGACACGTAGCCGCGCGCCACGCAGCGCAGCACCTCTCGCTCGCGCGCCGTGAGCGTCGCCTCGCGCACCGGGATCTCCATGGCCGGTGGCTCGCCGCCGCTGTGCAGGTTCATTCGCGACAGCAGCCGGCGCGCCAGCTTGGGCGTGATGGCCGCGCCGCCGTTGACCACCTGCAGAACGGCCTGGGCGAAGCTCTGGAGCCAGGCATGCTTGAGCAGGTAGCCGGTGGCGCCGAGTTCCAGCGCGTGGATCACGTGGGCGTCGTCCTCCAGTGCCGAGATCACGATGATTTCGCAGTGGCGCTGCAGCTTGCGCGCCTCGCG
Organism: Variovorax sp. OAS795; assembly: GCF_040546685.1. Classification (NCBI taxonomy): domain Bacteria; kingdom Pseudomonadati; phylum Pseudomonadota; class Betaproteobacteria; order Burkholderiales; family Comamonadaceae; genus Variovorax; species Variovorax sp. OAS795. The sequence continues at coordinate 3,956,704 of NZ_JBEPOH010000001.1, read as the reverse complement.
GATGAGGTCGAAACCCGACCCGTCGCCCAGCCGCAGGTCGACCATCAGCACGTCGAACTCGTGGGTCGCGAGGAGGCGCCGGCCGTCGCGTACGCTGCCGGCCTGGCCTTCCAGCTGGATGCGCATGTCGGACAGCAGTTCCTGCGCGATCACGCGCCGCATGAACTCGTCGTCGTCGACCAGCAGCACGCGCACCGGCGCATCTTCCTGGCCTGTGAGGAAGTGCGGCCACAGCGGCTCGGCGGGCGGGCAGACGCCCGGCGAATAGTTCGTGCGGCGTTCTGGCGCGCGGCCGAAATCCGAAACGCCGGAAGAATTCGAGGTGGTGTCGGACATGTGGAATACCCAGGTTGCAGTGGTGGGAGGTTTGCAGTGCTTTGCGGTTTCGCGGGTGGGTCGTTGGGGATGGAGTGAAGGTGCGCTTTCAGTCGGCGACACAGCGCAGCAGTTCCTTCTCCAGGCGCAGCAGGATGGCGTTGCGGTCCAGCTGCGTTTCTGCGAAGGAGCGGCCGGCCGCGCCCATGGCTTCGCGTTGCGGGCGGGACGCGGCGAGCCGCGCGATGGCATCCGACAGCGCATCCGCGTCGCCCGGGGCGACCACGAGGCCGCGCCCGGCCACCACGTTGCTCAGCTCGGTGCCCTCGTGGGCCGTGACGATCACCGCCTTGCCGCTCGCGAGCATGCCGCCCAGCTTCGACGGCATCACCAGGTCGGCCGCGTCGGCGCGCTGCGGCAGCACGTGGATGTCGGCCATGCCGAGCAATTCGTTGAGCCGCTCGGCTGGTTGCAGATCGAGAAAATGCACACGGTCCAGGTTGGCACAGGCGGCCTTCAGCGGCTCGCGGCTCGGCCCGTTGCCGCACAGGACGAAGTGGATGTGTCCGGCCGCGGCCAGTTGCCGCGCCGCATCGGCCAGCAGCTCGATGCCCTGCTTGTTGCCCAGGCTGCCCGCATAGAGCACCACCACGTCATCGGGCGGAATGCCCAGCATGGTGCGGTAGCCGTTCACCGGCGCGGCTGCTTCCGCAGTGCCGGCCGCTTGCGGGTAGATCGAGCGCACGTCCACCCAGTTGGGCAGCAGCACCAGCCGCGTTTCGTCGATGCCCTTGTCCCTGGCCTTGTCCAGCATGGCGGCGGAGATGGTCGAGACGCGGTTGAAGCGGCTCAGCAGCCAGCGTTCGACGGACAGCGCGAAGCGGCGCACCCGCGTGCCGCGCACCAGGCCGAGGCCGAAGGCGGCGTCGACCTCGTAGTCCTGGATGTGCAGCCACGACTTGATGCCCAGCATGCGCGAGAAGAAGAGCACGGTCGGTGCGCAGAACAGCGGCGGCTCCACCACGAAGACGAGGTCCGGCCGCCAGCGCATCTGCGCGAACAGCAGCGGCATGCTCGACAGCATGAAGGAGAAGAGGTGGGCCATGCGCGCGAGTGCACGCGGCCGTGCCGGCACCCACGTGGGTGCGCGCCAGACCGTGATGCCGTCGTACACCGTCTTGCGGTAGGCCCAGGCCGAATGCCCTTCGAATGGCGCCCAGTGCGGAAAGAACGGCGGTGACGCGATCACGCGGACATCGTGGCCCTTGGCATGCAGCCACTGCGCCATCTCGCCCGAATACTTTCCGATGCCCACCAGCTCCGGCGTGAAGTTCATGGAATACAGAAGAATTTTCATGACTGCTTTGTGGAGGAACCGCGAATCAGCCGCACGAGCGGAAAGAAGCCGAGCAACGCATGCATCCGCACCTCGTAGAGAAGGAGCTCGGAGAAGGCCGCAATGAAGAACACGTAGTGCGGCTTGTCCGGAACGACGGAGACAACGACGCCGTAGGACACGAGCCGCAGCGCCACCTCGGCCAGCGCCCAGTACCCCAGGGTGCTCATCGGCGTCTTGAGTGCGAGCAGCATCTCGTGGTGGACCGTGTAGGTGCGCACAAGGAAGTAGGGCGCGATGCACAGGAAGATCTCGAGTGCTTCGCGGCCCACCTTCAAGAGCGGCGCCGCGACCGTGATCACCACCGCAAGCCCTGCGAAGAGAACGCAGCCCAGCAGGAACGAATGCTTCGCCAGCTGCAGCTGCGAATCGTCGAAGTTGCTGGCATCGGAGCCCAGCATTGCCCGCGTCTTGGTGTAGAGAAAGGCCTGCACGAACTGCGACGGGGCTTCCGCCAGCAGGAAGGCGATCTTGAACGCCCCCACGTAGCCCAGCGGCATGAAGAACGCCACGACCAGCAGGTCCGACTTGCGCAAAAGGAACATCAGGATCGCATAGACCGTCGCGCTGCCCTGCGATGCGAGGCCGAGCGCCGGACCGCCGCGCGGCGGTCCGGCGGCCCAGCCCGTGTGCATGCAGGCCGCAGCCACCACCAGCAAGGCCAGCAGGTTGATGAGCAGCAGGTGCGTGACGTGCAGCTCGAGCCCGAGCAGGGAGAGTCCCGCGACCCCCAGTACCAGGATGGTCGAGCGGATGCCCGCTTCGAGGTTGAGCAGGCCCGCGTAGCCAAGGCCGCGGCTGTACGAAAGGCGCAGGCTGACGAACGCGAACACCGCGAGCGTTGCCACGACCAGCACAAAGGGCAGGTCGGCCACGGCCGTTCGCTGCAGCGTCAGGATGGCGGCCACCAGCAGCGTGGCCAACGGAAGCCCGATGGCCAGCGTGCGAACCACGTCGCCGCGGCGCACGCCGGGCGGAACGCTGGCCGCATGGCGCGAGAACAGCAGCGCGCTGCCCAGTGTGCCCACCACCAGTGCCACTTCCAGCACCGACTGGTAGATCGAGTACTGGCCAAAATCGGCCGGCGAGACGTACGCGGCCATCAGGAAGACAGCAAGAAATCCCGACAGGTAGACATAGAGCCGCGAAGCCAGCGCGCCCAAGCCGCGAAGCTGCAGGGTGCGCGCGCCGGCAAGGCCGAAAGTGCGGTGAAGCGGATTCATGGCCGTGCGTCGGTGGCGGTCAGCGGGGCGTCACTTGGGCGCCGAAGCGTCCGCGAGCCGGCCGCCGCCCGGTGCGCGCTGCGCGATCAGGCCGCGGCCGAAGGCCCAGTTCTTGGCGCGGCGCGCCAGATGCAGGACGTACGTGACCATGGCCACCGTGCGCACGCGGCCGTGCAGCACGTGCGGCATCGCGATCTTCGCGCCGCCCTGGAAGTGCAGGGCCATCGCGCCCACCAGCTCGCCGCCGGGCGTGACCAGGCAGGGCTGTCCGTCGACGATCTCGATGCGCTTGGCACCGCCCCGCACCTGGAACTCGTGGCCCATCAGGTTGCGCCCGCCGTTGATGTTGTGGTCGATGACGCGGCCGCCGAAGATCCGGTTGATGGGCGCCGTATTGCCGCTCGCCTGCGCCCACAGATGAAGCAGCGTCATGTCGGACACGCCGCCGCGCTCGCCCCGGCTGGCGAACCGGGCCGCGATGGCGCGCAGCTTCCGGCGTCCGGCGGGCGTTGCGTAGGTGTTGAGCACGAAGGCGATGAAGCTCTGCAGGCCCGCCGAGGTCCAGTAGCTCACGTGCGGCGAGATCTGGCACGGATCCCAGCCGTCCTCCGGGTGCATGAGCGAGCCCGAGAAATCGGCCTTGCCGGCGACGCGGCGGATGTGCGCGCCGACGCCGCGGAACAGCAGCACGTCGCTGTCGATGAGCACGAACTCCTGCAGGTCCGGATGGGCCTTGAGGTGCTGTGCCAGGAGGAAGTAGCGTCGAAAGCAGATCTTCTCGAACTCCGGCGTGTTGCTCGACAGGTGCACATAGCTGCTGCACAGGCGCTCGTAGGCGGGGCCGGCGTCGGTGCCCGACAGCACGATGAGGGATTCCTCTGCCCGCGCCGCGGATTCCCGGCACAGCAGAAGCGTCTTGTTCTGGCGGTCTTCCACCACGATGAAGACAGGGGCGTTGTTCATGGTCATGGCTGGTGATGGGCGTTCGATGCCACGGGTCGGGCGCGGGGGGCGGTGGCGCTGCGGATCAGCGCCAAGTGGGAGGGGAGAAAGCGGAAGCCGGCGTCCAGCGGGAGGTCGAGCGTGAACAGGCCGCCGCGCGCGTTCGCCTCGGCGATCCAGCTGCGCACCTGGTCCGCCGTGAAGCGCGGTGATGTCGGCTGGCCCCACGACTCGCCGAGCGGCGTCAGCACATGGAAGGTCAGTCCGGCCTGCATGCCGGATGTCGCGGCGGGCCTGGCCGGTGGCTGCATGAACTCGCCGGCCATGAGGTTCTGGCATGGTGCGGCCTTGGCGGCGAAGCGATCGGGGCCTTCGCCGGAATTGAAGGCCAGCCAGCGTTTTCCATTGCCGCTGCGGGCGGCGCTGCACAGCGCGTTCCAGCCTTCCGCCGACATGCCCCGGGTGTTGTAGACCCCGTCGAACCACCAGCCGGCGGCGAGCGTGCCGTAGCGCTCCGACCAGTCGCGGATCACCGCGGCCCACCGGCCGACGAAGGCGGCGGGCGGCGGCTGCTGCTCCGAGATGTCGCCCAGGCAATCCATCAGGTAGGCGTCGGACTGCGGGGCCCGGAACGGCAGGTAGAGCACCAGGGCGATGCCGCGGGCCTGCAGCGCACGGCCGATCTCGAGCGGCAGGTCGCGCGGCGGCCGGTTCGCGGCGCTTTGCGGACAGAGCTTCTCGAGCGCCGCATTGGGTGCGATGTACTGGCCGTTGTTCTGCCCGAGCGTGAGGATGAGGTGGGACGCCCGCATCTGGGCCAGCGAATCCGCGAAGCCCTCGACGTCGAACCGGGCAACGTCGGCGATCGAATGCTTGTCGGGCAGGTAGTGCACCATCACGCCGAAGCCCGGGGTCGTGGCCGATGCCACCGAAGCCACGCACGGGAGCAGCCATGCCGCGAGCAGCCGGCAAAGAGTGCGCACGCACCGCTTCATTGCACGGCTCCGGCCAGCGAGACGGCCTCGCGCTTGAGGGTGAGATAGCGCCTGGCCACCGTGCCGGGTGCGCAGGCCTCGGCATGCAGCCAGGCTGGCCGGGTCTCGCGATGCTCGGCCAGGTAGCGCGACAGTTCGCCCAGGTCGCAGGCATCTCCGCCCACGAGGAATGCATAGCCGCCGAACAGCTCCCGGTGCACCGGGATGTCCGACAGCAGGAGCGGCACGCCGAGCGTGGCGGCCTCGGCGGCCGAGAGGTTGAAGCCCTCGAACGCGGACAGCGAGATGAAGGCTGCCGCGCCGCAGTACAGCTGCGTGAGTTCCTTGCGCGACACCAGGCCGCGGTGCCGCACGCAGCGGCTGATCTCGGGTCCCATGGCATCGGCCATTCGCTGGACTTCGGCCGCGCCGTTGCCCGTGATGTCCAGCCAGTCGACGAGGCCCGCGCGCTTCATGCGCTCGAAGAGCTTGAGCGTGCCGATGAAGTTCTTGTGCGGGTAGTAGTGGTAGGACGCGATCAGGTAGCGGTCCGGGGCGCCCTTCGCATCGGCCGGCAGGGCGGACGCCGTGGCGCCGCTTGCCGCGGGAGCGGGCGCGCGCGTGGCATCCACCGGATTGAAGATGACCGTGGCGTGCTCGCAGTGCCTGAAATACCGCTCGAAATCCTGCTGGCTGCTGCGGCTGATGAAGACCACGTCGGCCTGGCTGCGCGCGGCGCGGCGCAGGCACCAGTCGAGCCACAGGCGTTTGGCGCGGCTGAAATACTCGGGGTAGGCCTTGTACTGCAGATCGTGGACGATCACGATCGAATCACGGTGCCGTCCGAACGGCGTGAACGGCAGGAAGTAGTTGGGGAACAGCGAAAACACCTGCTCGCCGGTGACCAGCGCCCGCAGCCGGTGGTAGTTGTAGAGCAGGATCTCCACCAGGAACCGGCTGGCCCGGAGGCGGCGCGCCGCGGCGAAGATGCGCGGATGCAGTTCGCTGACCGGTTGGATGCGGTCGCCCTTGCACAGGCGCATTCTTCGCAGCAGCAGGTCGGACACGTTCAGCACGCCGCCTGCGCCGCTGTTGAGCCGGATCGTGTCGTAGAACAGGTACTTGTACATGGCGATCTCAGATCGTGCGAGGGACGTACGGCCGTGGGGCAGGGCGGGGCCGGCGGAAGCGCGAACTCAGGATCCCGGCGAACGCCGCCGCGATGAGCCCCGATGCCGCAAAGGGTCCCCAGCCCAGGATCGGGCCCCGCATGAACGGCACATAGGCGGCCAGCAGCACCAGTGCGCACAGATAGCTGCCCGACACCGCACCGCGCGGATCGATGAGCCTGTCCAGGTAGCGGGCGCCTGCCGATACCAGGAGGCCGAGCAGCACGGGGCCCGCCAGCCCGAAGTCGAAGTACGCCGTGGTGAAGGGCGGCAGCGACAGGTTGGCCTGCGCAAAGTTGCCCAGGATGGACGGCCATCCGAGCGGATCGAATTCCGGATACAGCTTCAGGTCGCGCGGCAGGAAGAAGGAGAAAGCCGACAGCAGGTAGCGTCCGAATCCGAGATCGGGGTCGGGCGCGCGCTCCAGGATGCCCGCCACGATGAACATCGCATCGAAGTCCTGGCTGTACGGAAAGGTGGCGAGCGATTCGCCCCAGAAGCTCCCGCGCGACACCAGGTTGATCACCGGGCCCAGGGCCGCGATGGTGCCGAAGAGCACCAGTGCCAGTGTCCAGCGCCGGCCGCGGCCCAGCAGATGGATCAGGAGCGGCAGCAGGCCGATCAAGAGGATCTGGCGCGGCGTGTTGACGGGGTTCGCCGCAATGGCGGACATCGCCAGCGCCACGCCCGCGGCGCCCCAAGCCCAGACCGTGCGGCGGCGCAATGCATGGATGGCGAGTGCCACGAAGCACATCAGCACGACCATCTTCGGCATCGTCGAGAAGACGATGAAGTCGATCGGAAGGGCCTCTTCGTTGCCCAGCTCGCCGCGCGCGACGAAGTTCAGGTCGGGGCGGATGAGCAGTGCCCCGAAAGCCGCAAGAAGGCCGCCCAGCAACAGCAGCACCGGACCCGCTGCGCTGGGGGCCCGCGGCTGGGGTGCGGCGGACCGCGCGGGGAACGAAGGCGCCGGCGCCTCGGGCATGCCGAGCCGGGCGAGTTCCACGCCCGCCATGTAGAGCAGCAGGAGCGCCAGCGCCTGTGCGTGCGCCGGTGCGCTCACGACACCCGTGTCCCAGAAGTAGACGTCCTGGGCGATCTGTATCGCCGGCGCCAGCGAGAAGTAGGTGAGGACGGTGGTGTAGTGCAGCAGCAGGAACACGCTGGCGCCCGGCGCACGCAGCATCGCCAGCTGAACGAGCGACAGCACGC